>CAVRUS010000001.1:0-64565 GCA_963724415.1 uncultured Actinomycetota bacterium
CGGATCGCCTTCGTCGGCGACTGCCAACGCCGCCGTTCGCGATGGTCAGCGATACCACCATCGAGAACAGCGCGATACATGAAAGAACGCGCCGCGGGCCGCGACGCGCCAAGAATGATCCACCCGACCGAGCATGCATATTGGAACCCCTTCCGAAACGATTGATGCAGAGAAGGAGTTCCTTCCCCACCCCCGAAACCCGACGTAGCCGGAATGGCCTACGTCGATAGCAGGTATGTGTATCAGGACAACTACCTACGTGACCACCCCCCCATTTGGGGGACACCGAAGCGAAACCTCCTGCCGGCGACCCGAGTGGGCCCTCTCAGTGAGCACGAGTCGCCTCACGAACGGCTCGCGGCCCACTGCTAGGGTTCCGCAGCGTGAGCCGGATCCTCACCGTCCTTTCGGCCCAGGTGGCACCCGTCCCCTGGGACCCGCCCGCCACCCTGGACAAGTTCGAAGACCACGTCCGCGTCGCGCGCCGAGCGTTCCCGGACGTCGACCTGATGATCTTTCCGGAGCTCTACCTGACCGCGGTCGACGGGTTCACCTCCGGTGGAACCGGCGACTGGGAACGGCGCGTCGCCGAGGAGATCCCGGGCCCGCTCACCGATCGCGTCGGCAAGATCGCGGCTCGCGCGAAACGATGGATCGTCGCCGGATCGATCAACGAGCGACGCGGGAAGAAGATCCACAACAGCGCGATCGCGTTCTCACCCGACGGGGAGATCGCCGCGATCTACCGCAAGCTTTTCCCGTGGCGTCCGTTCGAGGATGCCGATCCCGGTGCGGAGCCCGCGCCGGTGTTCGAGATCCCCGGCAAGGGCGTCGTCGGGATGATGATCTGCTACGACGGTTGGTTCCCGGAGGTGGCGCGCGGTCTCGCCCTCCAGGGAGCCGAGCTGATCGCGCAACCGACCGCAACGACGACGCCCGATCGCGAGGAGGAGGTCGTCCTCGCGCGCGCGAACGCGATCGTGAACCAGGTGTACCTGTTCAACCCCAACATGGTTTCGACGTTCGGACCGGGACGGAGCGTCGGTGTCGACCCGGAGGGTCGGATCCTGTTCGAGGCGAGTGCCGGCGAGGAGCTCCTCGTCGAGGTCGTCGATCTGGATCGCGTGTCCGCGGTCCGTCGTCGAGGCACGCGGGGCGTCACGCGGCCGTGGCAACACTTCCTCGAGGGGCCTCGCGACGTGATACTCCGCCCCTACCGGGCTCGTCGCCACACGTAGGTCCCGAGCCCCACGAACGCGAGGGCCACGCCGGCGACGATCCACCACATGGACACGCCGGACCGATCGGGCGAGGCCGGTGTGTTGCCGACCTCGTCGGCGCGCACGGTGAGCCGTTCTGTCGGTCGGCCATCGCCGAGGAAGTCGCACGTGCGGCCGTCGCGCACGATCACCGTCCACCCGAGCGCCTCGAGCCCGGGCGACGTTCCGGTGAGATCCTCGTCGGCACTGAGGGTCCGTCCCGGGACCTGGATCGTCATCGTCGCGCCTTCGATGATCGGTGGATTGAAGACGTTCGTGCCGCGCTCGGGGAGGAGGTAGATCTCCGTCGGGTGCTCGACCGTGGCGTCCACGCGCACGAGCCGGTTCACACCTCGGTAGTACGCGAACGAGACCGGCGGTACGTCCGGATCCCGGATGGCGATGTCCACGCGGAACGGTCGCCCCACCGCGTCGGGGACGGTCAGCGGCTCCGCGAACGTGAGCGTCCAGCGTGCGGACGTCCCGAACTCCACGATCTCTCCGCGAGCGTCGACCAGGTCCGGCGCCCCGGTGGCTGCGGTGCCTCGGCAGCCGGTGACGTCGCCCGCGGGGTCCGATGCGGCAACGAGCAGCGGAGCGATCGCGAGCAGGGCGGCGATGCGCGCCGCGCCGGCGCGCCGCATCAGGACGGGCAGTCGCGCGGCTCGATGATCAACGGGTCGAGCCGGGGCTCCTGATCGAAGTCGAACGCTCCGGACAGCGGGTCCGCCTGCCGGTCTCGGTCGGTCATCGGCTTCAGACCGTGGAGGTCCTCGATGAACTTCAGCACCGAGGAGAACTCGTAGACGGTGGAGTCGATCGACCCGCCGTCGGGATTGTCACCCTGCTTCGTCCACGGCGAGATGATCAACGCCGGCGTCCGCGGCCCGAGGCCCATGACGTCGTAGTGCGGCGGCACGACGTGATCGTAGAAGCCGCCGAAGTCGTCCCAGACGATCACGATCGCGGTGCTCTCCCAGAACTCGCTCCGCATCACGGCGTTGAGGTACTCGACGGTCCAGTTCTCGCCTTCGCAGACGTTCGTCATCGACCCGGGGTGCTCGTTCGGGTGTCCTTCGGGTGGGATCAACCAGGAGACGGCCGGCAACTCGCCCGCCTCGAGATCCTCGAGGAACGTCTCCGGCGGCTGGACCTTGTCCCACAACGGGCCGAACCGGACGTGTCGCACCGCCTGGAGCGCGTTCATCCAGGAGTCGGCGTTCGCGTAGTACCTCCAGGTGATGCCCGCGGCCTCCAACTGGTCCGGGAGCACCTTGATGTTGATGCAGGTCCGCGTGGACTCCCAGTAGGAGGCGATCCTGATCAGCTGGTCGGGCACCTCGGAGGTGATGTCCTGCTCGAGCGCCATGATCTTCTCGACGTCCGCGTCCGTGAGGTCCTCGATCGGGAAGCGTTTCGTGATCTCGGTCTCGTCGTCGCAGTAGTTCCCCTCGACGTTGGTCGTGGTCTTGTTGTCGACGATCCCGTAGGACTGGGCGGCCACGGTGTACAGGTGCTCGGGGAACGTCGGCCCGAACATCGAGGTGAAGAAGTGGTCCGCGAGCACGAACCGGTCGGCGTACGCCCAGTACGCGGGCAGCGTCTCTCGCGAGTGCTGCGAATAGCCGATCATGTCCTCACCCAGCGACACGCAGTTGTAGCCGTTCATCTTGCCGCCGTTGATCGAGTACAGCCCGGGCGCGAACGCGTGGCCGAGGTCGTGCGGCAGAACCAGCGGCGCCTCCGTCAACGGGACCACGGGGCCGTCCTGGAACGTCGTGGCGTTGCAGTCCTGGATCGTGCCCCCCTCCGTCGCGCCTTCGGCGCCCGGATAGGTCCCGAAGTAGTGATCGAAGGAGCGGTTCTCCTTGACGAGGAAGATCACATGCTCGATCGGTGAGTCCGGGTTCGCGGCGGGCGAGCGGGACGGGCTACCGCTCGGGGTGCCCCCCGGGGCTGGGGTCTGCCCGCGTTCCTGGCCCGAAGAGGGCCAGAACTGCCACGCGATGATCGCGGTGAGGACGACGACGAGTGCGCCGAACGTCTGTCGCCGTTGGCGGACGCGTGCCCTGCGGACAGGTCGGATGATCGGCCCGGGGCGCATCCAACAAGTCTAGCCGGGCCCCAGGACGCCACCGAGGAGCGCCCGGAGGCGGTGCAGCACACCCGCGGCGCGCGGGTCGTTCGCCAGGTTGATCGCCTCCCAAGGATCCGCCGGGCCGAACCGGCCACCGATGTCGTACAGCTCCTCGAAACCGTCGTCGTAACGGATCAACGTGAACTCGGCGGTACGGACGGACTCCCAGGCGGGGATCCGTTCATCGCCGACCCATTCCAGGAACACGGGATCGTCGCCGCTGTCGGGGTCGCCGGAGACATCACCCGCGAGCGTCGCCGCGAAGCTCTGACCGTCCCTGGCCGGGATCTGCGCCCTCGCCAGGTCGAGGATCGTGGGGGCGAGATCCACGATCGAGACGAACCCCTCGGCATCGGCCGGCACCCCGGGTGCGTACACCGCCAGCGGGATGCGGACGCACGCGTCGTACGGACACGTCTTGCCCTCCCACCGATGCTCCCCGAACGAGTAGCCGTTGTCCGACAGCACGAAGATCACCGTGTCGTCGAGGCGGTCGCCGAGCGTGGTCACGAGCTCCCGGAGCGCTTCGTCGACCGCGAGCAGCGTCTCGTCAGCGCGCCGCTGATCGTCGAGCCAGGCCGCGCGCTGCGCGGTGCTCGGGAACGGGAGGGAACGGACCCAGGGCGGCGCGCCGCGCAGAGCGCCCACGAGGGTCGGAGGCTCCTCGATCTGGAGCCCGGCGAACGCTCCCTCGTGGCGCGGGGCCGGGATCCACGGTGGATGCGGGGCGCTCGGAGCGAACAGCAGGAAGAACGGCCGCGCAGCGGGCGCGGTTCTCACGAAGTCGATCGCTCGCTCGGCGAGCCAATCCGTCGCGTACCGACGCACGAACACCGGCGAGCCCTGGTCGACGGCGTGGAAGTCACGGTAGACGGTCACCCCCGTCTGGTTCTCCTTCGCCACGAAGCGGTCCCATCCAGGAGGGATGAACGCGAGACGGCCGAACGGGTAGCGGTTCAGGTACTTGCCCACGAGACCCGTCCGGTAGCCCGCGTCGTGCAGCCACGTCGCGAGTGTGGAGGAGGCGTCGAACCGGTGTCCGTCACCGTTGTCGAGGACGCCGGTGTGTCGGGCGTACAGACCCGTCAGCAGGCTCGCCCGCGCGGGGCAGCACAGCGGCGTGTTCGCGAACGTGTTCGGGAACTCGGTCCATCCCGAGCCCGCGCGGGCGAGCTGGGACCCGAGCCACGGCATCCGCGCGAAGGTGCCGGCCCGCTGATCGTCGGTCAGGACGACGATCACGTTCGGCCGTTCGTCGGTGCGGACAGGCGCAGGCCGCGACACGGCGACCGCGGCCACGAGGGCCGCAAGCGCGAGGAGCGCCGCGCCGGCCGACCGACGGCCGGACGGCCCCGACCTCACTCCTTCCGGACCTTCCAGATGTGCTCCGCGGGGAACGCGCGGGCCCACTCGAGCGGCGCGTAGTCGTCGTAGGTCGTGGTCGCATCGGCCGGCGGCCGCAGCTCGATCAGGTCCTCGATCGCGAGCCCGTTCTCGCGGAACAGGCGGATCCAACCTCCGTACGGCAGCTGGAACTCCGTGGTGCGCCACGACGGATCCTGGCTCTCGATCGAGCGCATCTCGAAGTAGTCGAGCCGCATCTCGCGCGAGGCCGGCTGCTCCTCCTCCTGATCGCCCCACGCGACCCAGATCCAGGGCGTCGTGCCGTTGAAGACGAACCGCCCGCCCTTCCGCAGCACCCGAGCCACCTCCGGCACGGTGAGCGAGGGGTCGGCGAACCCCATCACCCCGTGGTCGCAGAACACGAGGTCGAACGAGGCGTCGACGAACGGGAGGCGCTCCCCGTTCCCCTGCACGATCGGGAAACGGACGCCCGTCTCCTCGAAGTGGGCGGGCGCGTGCTGCAGCTGTGCCATCGAGAAGTCGATCCCCGTGACCGCCGCGCCGCGCATCGCCACCTTGATCCCGAACTGGCACGCGCCGCATCCGAGCTCGAGCGCGCGGATCCCGTCGACGTCCCCGAGGGCGTGGACGTCGTCCTCCAACGCATCGAAGACGCCCCACCCGAGCCGGTCCCAGCGGTTGAGCTGGGCGCGGTTGCGCTGCTGATACTCGGCGGACTCGCGCTCCCAGTGCTCGCGGTTCTTCCGCACGTGCTCCGCGGACGCTGGCCCATCCGTGGACGCTTGCCCGTCCGCCATCAGCGATCCAGCCATCCACCGTCGCGCTCGTGATCGGCGGCGACCAGCCCGGCGGCGATCGCGAGGGCGATCTCCTCCGGACGCCTCCCGCCGAGATCGAGCCCGAGGGGGCTGCGGATCCGACGGAGGTCCTCGTCCCCGAACCCTCGGCTCCGAAGGTCCTCCACGTAGTGTGCGACGTGGCGACGGGAACCCATCACGCCGATGAACCGGACCGGGGAGCGCAACAACGTCGCGAGCATGTCCCCGATCCCCGGCGCGTCGTGGTCGGTGAACACGACCTCGTCGCCGTCGCCCGGACCGACCTCCTCGAGGGTCCGAGCGGACCGCCCGTCGCCGGGGGCGACCCGTTCGGCGCGGGACTCGAGCAGGACCACCTGGCGCCCCTGACGCTCCATCTCCATCCGAAGCGACCTCGCGACGTCGGTCGCCGACACGATCACGAGCCGCGGGCTCGCCCCGTGCGGCTCGAGGTACACCTCCACGTCGCCCTCTTCGTGATGGAACGTGCGCACCTCGGGTACGCCCGCGGCCAGGATCTCGGCCGCCGCAACGACGGCCGCGGCGTCGAACTCCGCACACCCCAGCGTGCCGCGCACCTCGCCACCCGGGACGATCGCCATCTCGTTGCCCACCGCACAGGGAGGCGAGCCGATCACCCGCACGGCCTTCGCCTCGACCCAGGGTCGGGAGGTCGCCGCCGCGGATCCCAGCGGGGCCGGATCACCGGCGGCGACGCCGGGATGGGCGCCGGTGGCGCCACCCAGGAGCTCCACGGCGTGCGGGATCACCGGGAGCACCGCCGCGAGCGACTCCCGGACCCCCTTGGGGCTCCCCGGGAGGTTCAGGATCAGCGCCGATCCGACAGCGCCGGCGACACCGCGAGAAAGCGCGGCCATCGGCGTCTGGGCGAGGCCGGACGCCCGCATCAGTTCCGCGACCCCCGGCGCCTCGCGTTCGATCACGGCGCGGGTGGCCTCCGGCGTCACGTCGCGGGGACCGAACCCGGTTCCGCCCGTGGTCACGACCAGCCCGTTCGCCGCGGCCAGCTCCCGGAGCGCCGCCTCGATCTCCGGGCGTTCGTCGGGGACCACGCGGCGCGACGACACGTCGAACCCGGCTTCGCGGAGCAACGCGACCGCGGCGTCGCCGGACGCGTCCTCACGTGTCCCGTCGGTCACGCCGTCCGAGACGGTCAGGACGGCGGCGCGGGTGCCCGTTTCCATGGAGGGAGCCTAGCGCCCGCTGCAGCGGCGACCCCCGGCTCCACGACACGGAGGAGGCTCGACCTAGGATTGGGCGAACGATCGGGCGCGGGCGACGCTCGTCTGGGCCAAGACAATCTGCGCCAGACACAGGAGGCATCGAGATGGAATGGGTCGATCGGCTCGCCGCGGAGCTCTCCCTCGACCACCTGTCCCCCCACGAGAAGGAGCATCTCCTGTCCGTCTCGCGAGAGGTCGCCCACCGGGTCGAGCGGAAGGCCACCCCTCTGGCGATGTACGTGCTCGGACTGTCCGTCGGCAGCCAGATGGCCGACCGGAAGCGGGACGACTCGATCGAAGACGCGATCCACGCGCTGATGCTCCGCCTGCCCGACCCCGAAGACACCTGAACCGCTCCGCGGGCGTGGCGGTAGGCTGGGTGCATGACGGCGCAGCCAGCGACGATGCCCATCGAGGGTCCCCTCGTCGACACGTACGGGCGGATCGCGGATGACCTGCGCATCTCCGTGACCGACCGGTGCAACTTCCGCTGCACGTACTGCATGCCTGCCGAGGGGCTCGCGTGGCTGCCGAAGCACGAGATCCTGACCTTCGAAGAGCTCACGCGGGTACTGGGGATCTTCGTGCGGCTCGGCGTGCGGAGCCTGAAGGTCACGGGCGGCGAGCCGCTGGTCCGCGCCGATCTTCCCGTCCTGATCCGGATGTTCCGCGCCGTCGGACCCGATCTCGACATCTCCCTGACCACGAACGGCGTGCTCCTGGACCGGCTGGCCGGACCGCTCGCCGAGGCGGGCATCGACCGGGCCACGATCTCGTGCGACTCGCTCCTGCGGCATCGCTTCGCGGAGATGACCCGACGCGACGCCCTCGAGAAGGTGCTCGCCGGCATGCGGGCGGCCGAGGCCGCCGGCCTCACGCCGATCAAGGTCAACTGCGTCGTGATCGGCGGGACGAACGACGACGAGGTCGTGGACTTCGCGCGATGGTCCCGAGACACCGGGTACGAGGTCCGGTTCATCGAATACATGCCGCTGGACGCGCAGCACGCGTGGGAACGCGACAAGGTGGTGCCGGCGGCGCGCATCCTCGCGGCGATCGATGCGGTCCATCCGCTCGTGCCCGAGGGCCACGCGAACGAACCCGCCACCACGTTCCGGTTCGCCGACGGCGCACCGGGCCGCGTCGGCGTGATCGCCTCCGTGACCGAGCCGTTCTGCGACACCTGCAACCGGCTCCGGTTGACGGCCGAGGGAATGTTCCGCAACTGCTTGTTCGCGATGGACGAGACGGACCTCCGTGCACCGATGCGGGACGGTGCCACCGACGAGGACCTCGAGCTCCTGATCCGTCGTGGGCTCTGGGCGAAGTGGTCCGGGCACCGGATCAACCATCCGGATTTCGTGCAGCCGGAGCGGTCGATGTCGATGATCGGCGGCTGACCGCCGACAGGTTCCGCCAGCGCTCATCCCGCCGACACGCGGCGTTCACCTGCGGTTGCGAGCCTGGCATCGCCGTGGAGGCTGCGCCCCCTCTCCGGCGCGGGGAGCCCGGCCACGGGCCGGCTCCCCGCGTACCCCTTCAGAGGTTCTCGATCGCGAGCACGGGGACGTCGTCGCGCTCGAAGCCCAGGACCTGCGCGTAGAACGACAGCTCCGCCTCCAGCGCGCTCCGGATCGACTCGGCCTTCCGGAAGCCGTGCTGCTCCCCCTCGAACAGGACGTAGGCGTGGGGCAGGCCCTTCTTCCGGAGCGCCTCGACCATGATCTCCGCCTGGCGAGGAGGGACGACGCGGTCCTCCGCACCCTGGAGCAGGAGCATCGGGCAGGAGATGCCGTCCGTGGCGTGGATCGGCGACCGGGCCCGGTAGCGATCGGCCTCCTCGGGGTACGGCCCGACGAGCGTGCGGAGGTACCCCGACTCGAACTTGTGGGTCCCACCGCCGACGAAGTCCTCGAGGTCGGCGAGGCCGAAGTAGCTCGCGCCCGCCGCGAACCCGTCGTGCATCGTCAGCGCGCACAGCGTCGTGTAGCCGCCGGCGCTCCCGCCCGTGATCAAGAGGCGGTTCCCGTCGACCTCGCCCTCGGCGGCCAGCCACGCCGCCGCGTTGATGCAGTCGGCCGTGTCGACGATCCCCCACGTGCCCTGAAGCCGCTGGCGGTACGCCCGCCCGAACCCGGTGCTCCCGCCGTAGTTGACGTCGACGATCGCGAACCCACGGCTCGTCCAGAACTGCGTCGCCACGGAATAGCGCGGCACGGCCTCGGCCGTCGGCCCGCCGTGGCTCATCACGATCAACGGGGGCCGCTCGCCGTCCGGGCCCACGGTGTCCCCGTTCCGCGGAGGGTAGAAGTGCGCGAACGCCGTGACGCCGCCGTCGGTCGGGAACTCGATCTGCCTGGGGATCGAGATCGCGGTCTCGTCCACCTCGAGCGACGACGAGGATCGGAGCACGTCGATCGACCGAGCGGTGACGTCGAGGAGCACGATCTCGTCGGGGATGGCCGGCCCGCCGCCGACGAACACCACCCGGTCACCGTCCACGTCGAGACGCGGCGCCATGGCGGTGTGGGGAACGTCGAGGTCGATCAGCTCGCCGGACGCGGGATCGAGGATCGCGAGGTGCTGCACGCCGTCGCGCTCCCAGAGGCACGCGATCCGTCCGTCATCGAGGAACCCGTACGCGCTCATCCCGAAGACCCACTGCGGCCACCCGAACTCCGCCTCGGCGGGATGGAGCGCCCGGATGTCGCCCTCCTGCTCCCGGTAGAGGTTCCACCAGCCGGTCCGATCCGAGGCGAAGTGCAGGTCGCCGGCCGGGCTCCACGCGGGCTGGAAGATCGACTCCTCGCCGGCCCGGCCGGCGACCGCGCGCACGTTCCCGAGGGTCCCGTCCTCCGCGAGATCGCCGACGAAGAGCTCGTTGCCGTCCCACGGCATCCACGGGAGATCCCATTCCTGCCAACAGAGCCGGGCGCCGTCCGGGGACACCCGCGGGGTGGCGTAGAAGTCGCGGCCCGAACGGATCACGACCGGCGCCGCCGATCCGTCCGGCGGGATCGCGACGAGCTCGTTCACGACCCCGGACGGATCGTCGGGCTCGGGATGACGCTCCCGGACGCAGATCAGCCAGCGACCGTCCGGCGTGATGCGTCCGTCCGCGTACCGGTCGCGGCCTCCGGAGTCGGGGGTGATCGGCACGGGGTCGCCGCCCGGCTCCTGGCGGTACAGGCGTTGGTCCGCGAAGTTCGAGAAGGAGACGACTCCGTCGTGGAGCAGGTACGTGCCACCGCCGTATTCGTGGACCGTGGTGCGCACGTCGAACCCGGGCGGCGTCACATCCTCCGGTTCGGAGAACGGGGCGGCACGGACCAGGACCGCTCTCCCTCCCTCGGACGGACGGCCTTCGAGCCAGTACGTCGTGCCGTCGTGGATCCGAGGCTGCATCAGGAACATCCCGCCGACCGACACCATCTCCGCGCTGATCGGCGACCGCCACGTGCCGTACGGCGCGTCGACGGTCATCCCGGGCGCCTGGCGACGATCACCCGCGTCAGGGGCAACGGGCCACCCTTCGTGCTGCGGATGTCCCGGAACGCTTCGCCGGTGAGCACGCCCTTCACGTGACGCACTCGATCGGGACTCACCTCGAGCAGGAGCCACCCGTTCGGGGAGAGCCACGCCGGCGCCTCCCGCGCGGAACGAGAGATGAGCCCGAGCCCGTCGGGGCTGCGATCGGTGAGGGTGTGCTCCGGCTCCCACTCGCGGATCTCCTCGGGAAGATCCCGAAGCTCCCGCATCGGGACGTACGGCGGATGCAGCGTCACCACGTCCACCGTGCCCGCCAGCGCCCGCGGGAGCCCGTCGAACAGATCGCCGGTGTAGAAGCGAGCGCGCAGGCCGAGCCGCTTGGCGTTCGCGCGCGCGACCTTCGTGGCGTCGGCGGAGAGGTCCGTGCCGATCACGCTCGCCTTCCGCACCTCGTTCGCGACGGCGAGCGCGATCGTCCCGGCGCCGGTCGCGAGATCGAGGTGCACCGGCCGCGCCCGGCCACGGAGGCGCCGTATCGCCTGCTCCGCGAGGAACTCCGAGGCGTCGCGGGGCACGAAGACCCCCGGTCGCACGTGCAGATCGATGCCCCGGAACTCCGTGTACCCCTTGATGAACGGGATCGGCTCGCCCGTCGCGCGGCGCCGGACCAGCCGGTCGAACGTGCGCCGCTGCTCGGCCGAGACCTCGTCTCGCGGATCCGGTTCCTCACCCAGGACGTGCCAGAGGAGGTCCTCCGCCTCGATGCGCTCGCGGCCACGCTGCCAGTGGTCGATCGCGGGCGAGGCCTTCAGGACCTTGACGGCGTCGTCCAGGACCGTGCGTGCCTTCAACGCCGGGCATCCTACCCAGAGTCGGTCGCTACACTCGGACCCATGCCCGGCTCGACCCCCACCGGTGCGGCGAAGCCCGCGAAACCTGCGAAGCCGCGCAAACCCCGCGCGAAGAAGACCACCGCGATCGGAGACGACGTCCGGCTGACCGGCGACCGGCTGGTCGTCCAGCTGCCGGAGAACGGCGAGCGCACGTCGGCGAGCGGCCTGTTGATCCCCGCGACGGCGGCGCCGGCGCCGAAACGGCTCGCCTGGGCGGACGTGAAACTCGTCGGGCCGGACGTGCGGGTGGCGTCGCAGGGCGACCGCGTCCTGTTCCTGCCGTCGTCGGGCCTCGAGGTGGAGCTGGACGGTCAGGAACTCGTGCTCCTTCGCGAGCGGGACGTCCAGGCCGTCTCCTCACCGCCGGCGTCGGACGCGCGCGCGAAGCGCGCCCCCGGGCAGTACCTCTAGCGGCGCCCCTCCTCTCACGGCGGCCCCTCCTCTCCCGGCGGCCCTTCCTCTCGCGGCGGCCCCTCCTCAGCCCTCGAGGAAGGTCAGCCGCACGCGCCGGTCGTCGTTCTCACGGTTCGGATCGATGAGGACGATCGACTGCCAGGTCCCGAGCAGGAGGCGACCCGCTTCGACCGGGACCGCGAGCGACGGTGCCACGAACACCGGCAACAGATGGTCGCCGCCATGTCCGATCGAGCCGTGGCGATGGACGTATCGATCGTCGCGCGGGAGGAGCCTCTCCATCGCGGCGTCGAGATCCTCCTCCGAGCCGCTGCCCGTCTCCATCAGTGCCAGCCCCGCCGTGGCGTGTGGGAGGAAGACGTGGAGGAGGCCGTCGCCTCCCGCCTCCGCCGCGAACGCCCGGGTTCGCTCGGTTAGGTCCACCACGCGGCGGCCACCCGTGGAGACCCGGAACTCCGTCGTCTTCACCTCCCGACCGTACCCGCTCGCAGCGAGGCTCTCCGCCGATCCCTTCTCGTGTAATGATGTAATATCCCTTGCATTCCGTGACGAAGGAGGAGTGATGCAGGAGCTGAGCGGGTGGTTCGCCGGCCGGATCCCGGCCGAGTGGTTCGACGGAGCCCCGACCGTCACCGCGGACCGCGAGGAGATCTACGTCGTAGGGGCTCTCTCGGAGCCCGAGCTCCCGGCGGACGCCGGCGAGGAGGCGCGGGAGGCGGCGCTCGCCGCGCGCATCTCCGGGTTCCGCGAGGACACCCGAGGCAAGCGGATGCAGATCGCGGACGAGGCCCAGAGACGGTTCGGGCGCAAGGTCAGCTGGGGCGCTTCCTGCGGGGGCGTCACGGCGGCATTCACGACCCTCGCCGTACCGGCGATGACACGCCTGCGGATGGAGGAGCGCCGGGTGCTGGACACCCTGATCGAGGCCGGGGTGGCGCGAAGCAGGAGCCACGCGCTGGCCTGGTGCGTCCGTCTGGTTGCCGAACGCCAGGACGACTGGCTGAAGGACCTCCGGGACGCCCTCAAGAAGGTGCAGGAGGTGCGCCGGGAGGGCCCGACGAGCTAGGGTCCGACGGGGGCGGCGCTCAAGTTCCCGATCTGAGGCGCCGACGTTCGAAGCATGGCCGAACGGGGACACGGGCTTCGCCGTCGACTGACGTCGTTCGTGCTGTTGACGCTCGTTGTCCTCTCCGTGCAGACGCTCGGCACGCCGAGCGCGCACGCGACCCCGCCGAGCTGGACGGAGGGAGAGGCGGGCAGTGGCCCTGCACCCTTCCCCGTCCACGTCACGCGCTCGGAACGGGCCTTGGTCCCCACCTCCAATTGGAGCGATCTGGAGGCGGATGACATGTGGGCCAAGATCGCGATCGATCACGTCGCGGGCGCGAACACCTGGATGCGCGATTACGCGCCGGATCAGAACGGGAACTGGCGCTTCCGACCCGACGCGTTCGAGACGCGGGCACGCTGGGCCCGGGCGATCGTTCGAGCGTTCGCGGTCAACGAGACGCCGGATCCGGGTATCACGTTCTCCGATCTCGACCCGACGGCTCCGACCTATCGATGGGCCGCGATCGCGGTCCAGCGCGGCTGGATGACCCGCAGCGCCAGCGGCCGTTTCAATCCGGCGAACGTCGTGACCGCCCGAGGGATCCATCGCTCGCTGGTCCGTGCCCTCGGGATGGGGCCGACCGCCGCGACGCTCAACCGCCTGTCGACCACCGACGGGTATCGGTTCGACTCGCATCGGTCCTTCGGCGCCGATCTGCTGGCGATGCGGCTGGGCCTGCGATTCAACAACCGGGTGGACGAGTCCCAGGACGTGACCCCCGGCACGAAACTTCGACGCAAGCAGGTCGCCTGGTCCCTGTATCGAGCGACGACCCTGGAGAGCTGGGTCGTCGGATACCTCGAGGATCAGTACGCGGACATGGTCCTGCCCCGGATGAGCGCGGGTCGCCGAGCGATCGTCGACTGGGGCGTCCGCTACGTCGGCTACCCATACATCTGGGCCGGTGAATGGGGCTTCCAGTCACCGTCGCCGCCGGCGTTCGGCGGTCAGCCGGGCCCGGGGTTCGACTGCTCGGGGCTGTCGTGGTGGGCCCTGCGACGCGATGACGGCACGTACTGGGAGATCTCGCCCCCCCGGCCGTACCAAGGGTGGTCGCTCCCCCAGCGGACCTCGGCGGAGATGTCGAGGATGACGGACGACAGGCTCAACTACGGTGAGCTCTTGCCGGGCGACCTGATGTTCTACGACGGCGACGGGGACGGGACCGTCGATCACGTCGACGTCTTCGTCGGCAACGGCTGGTCACTCGACTCGTCCAGCAGCGTCGGCGGGGTCACCCTGATGTGGGTGAAGACGGGCTGGTACCGCCAACACTTCGTGCACGGACGGCGGGTCCTGCCGGCGCCCGCGCCCTAGCCGACCCCCACCGCGTCGCCCGCGTCGATCGCCCCCTGCAGGATCGTGCGCTCCGCCTCGGTCAGGGGCCGGCTGCGCCCCGCCCGCGGATCCCTCGCCACGATCACGGACTCCGCCTCCGCGGAGAGCCTTCCGTCGATCGCGTGGACGAGCTCCCGGGTCTGCACGCTCGAGGTCCCGAAGCTCGTGACCCCGCAGCGCACGATCACCTCGCGGTCCTCCTGCCGGAGCTCGCTCCGGAAATCGATCGCGACGCGCGCGATCACGAAGTCCCATGCCTCCGCACCGAAGAGGGACTCGACGAGACGGTCGCGCGCTTCCTCGAGGTAGTTCAGGAAGACGGCGTTGTTGACGTGGCCGTACGCGTCGACGTCGCGCCACCGGATGGGGATCTTGACCTCGGCCGCCACAGCCTCACGGTAGCGCGAACCGGCCCACCCGGCGCACCGGAGATGCGGAAGGGCCGGCGCGCCTTCGGCGCGCCGGCCCCTCGGAACCTGCGTGGTGCGAACAGCTGCCCTAGAAGTCCATGTCGCCGCCGCCGGGCATGGCGGGAGCGGCTTCCTTCTTCTCGGGCTTCTCCGCCACGACGGCCTCCGTGGTCAGGAACAGCGCACCGATGCTGGCTGCGTTCTGCAGCGCCGAGCGGGTCACCTTCGCGGGGTCGACGACACCGAACTTGAACATGTCGCCGTACTCGCCGGTGGCCGCGTTCAGGCCCTGGCCGGGGTCCAACGAGCGGACCTTCTCGATCACCACGCCGCCTTCGAGGCCGGCGTTCTGGGCGATCTGCTTCAGCGGCTCCTCGAGCGCCCGGCGGACGATCGTCGCGCCGGTGAGCTCGTCACCCTCGAGATCCACCTTGTCCAACGCGACCTGGGCGTTCAGGAGCGCGACGCCGCCACCGGCGACGATGCCCTCCTCGACCGCGGCCTTCGTGGACTGCACGGCGTCCTCGATGCGGTGCTTCTTCTCCTTCAGCTCCACCTCGGTGGCGGCTCCGACCTTGATCACCGCGACGCCACCGGAGAGCTTGGCCAGCCGCTCCTGGAGCTTCTCGCGGTCGTAGTCGGAGTCGGTCTTCTCGATCTCGGACTTGATCTGGTTGATCCGGCCCTTGATGTCCTCGTCCTTGCCGCCGCCCTCGACGATCGTGGTCTCGTCCTTCGTGACCACGACCTTGCGGGCGGTCCCGAGCAGATCGATCGTCGCGTTCTCGAGCTTGAGGCCGACCTCCTCGGAGATCACCTGACCTCCGGTGAGGATCGCGATGTCCTGGAGCATCGCCTTGCGACGGTCACCGAAGCCCGGCGCCTTCACGGCCGCCGACTTGAAGGTGCCGCGGACCTTGTTGACGACGAGCGTGGCGAGCGCCTCGCCCTCCACGTCCTCGGCGATCACGACGATCGGCTTGCCGGTCTGCATGACCTTCTCGAGGACGGGCAGCAGATCCTTCACGGCGGAGACCTTCGAGTTCGCGATCAGGATGTAGGGCTCCTCGAAGACCGCCTCCATCCGCTCGGGGTCGGTGATGAAGTACATCGAGGTGTAGCCCTTGTCGAAGCGCATGCCCTCGGTGAACTCGAGCTCCATGCCGAAGGTGTTCGACTCCTCGACCGTGATGACCCCGTCCTTGCCGACCTTGTCGACGGCCTCGGCGATCTTCTCGCCGATCTCGGGGTCGGCCGCGGAGATCGCGCCCACGTGGGCGATGTCGTCCTTGGAGTCGACCTCCTTCGCGGAGTTCTTGATGGCCTCGACGGCGAGCTCGACGGCCTTCTCGATGCCGCGCTTGATCGACATCGGGTTGGCGCCGGCCGCCACGTTGCGGAGTCCCTCCTTGACGACGGACTGTGCGAGCACCGTCGCCGTGGTGGTGCCGTCGCCGGCGACGTCGTCGGTCTTCTTCGCGACCTCCTTGACGAGCTCCGCGCCGATCTTCTCCAGCGGGTCCTCGAGCTCGATCTCCTTCGCGATGGACACGCCGTCGTTCGTGATCGTGGGCGCACCCCACTTCTTCTCGAGCACGACGTTGCGACCCTTCGGGCCGAGCGTGATCTTCACGGCGTTGGCCAGTTGATCCATGCCCCGCTCGAGCGCGCGCCGCGCGTCCTCGTTGAAGCTGATGATCTTGGGAGCCATCCCCTCGGACCTCCTTCTCCATACGTCCTTGGCTTGTGTTCCTCGGCTTCGGGGCCCCCGCTCGATCCGGCGTCTGCCGACGACTTCTCAGGCGGGGGCTCCGACTGCTAGCACTCGGGAGACCCGAGTGCTAAGGATTCTAGGGGCCCCGTAGCGTCAGTGGCAAGCGAGAGTGCACTCCTCCGGAGGCTCCCGAGGCACCTCTGGGGGCATATCCTCAGCGCCGTGAGCACACGCCCGGCCTGGACCCTCCGCTTCACCCACCCCACGATCGAGCAGGTGGATTGGGCGTCCTCGGCGCCGGACCGGGCGGCGGCAGTCACCACGGAGGACGGCAGCACGCAGGCCTGGGCGTGGGACGTCCGAGCGGGCGAGCGTCGGCGGGTGTCCACGGGCGGTGTCGGAGCCGAGGAGGCACACATCCTGCCCGACGGCTCTGGGGTCGTGTGGTGGTACGACGAGATCGGGAACGAACGCGGCCGATGGATGGTGACGCCCTTCGAGGGCGGCGAGGCGCGTCCGCTGTTCCGCGGGTTCCACGACGAGTGGATGATGGGCCTCTCCCTGATCGACGGCGGGATCGCCGCCGGGTTCGCGACCGACGACGACTACCGCGTATACGTCGCGGTCGGAGAGGAGCCTCCACGCCAGATCTATCGCAACCGAGAGCCCGCCGGCGTCGGGTGCGAGTGGCCACAGGGCGGCGGCGGATTGTCGCCCGACGCCGACCTCCTCTGCATCCACCACTCCGAGCACGGGGACATCGACCGGCAGGCGCTCCGGGTGCTGGACAGTCGGTCCGGTGAAACCGCGGGCGACCAGATCGACCGCGAGTTGCGGATGGAGGCGGTCGCCTGGTCACCCGCGCGGGGGGCCCGGCGGCTCCTCTTCACGCAGGAGCGATCCGGGATCGAGCGACCGGCGATCTGGGATCTCTCCACGCGACAGCGAGTGGACCTCGAGCTTCCCGACGTGACCGGTCCGGTGCTCCCCCAGGGATGGACGCCCGACGGGTCCCGCGTCCTGGCACACAACGATCCGGGAGAGGGCGTGCACCGGCTCCTGTTGATCGATCCCGGCTCCGGGTCCGTCGAGGAGGTCGTCCGGCAGGAGGGAACGATCTACGAGACTGGCTTCCGCGCGGGCGGCGCCCTCTGGTACCGCGGTGACTCGAGCGTCGAGCCCCCCTCGGTTCGGGACGCGTCCGGGGCGACGATCCTCGCGCTGCCGATCGAGCCGCCGCCCCCGGGGACACGGAGCCGCTGGCTGACGTGGAGCAACCCATCGGGTGACCGGATCACCGGCTTCCTCACCACGCCGCCCGGGAGTGGGCCCTTCCCGACGATCGCCTCGATCCACGGGGGACCCGAATGGCACCACACCGATCTCTGGGACCCGGCGCTCCAGGCCTTCGTGGACGAGGGCTTCGCGGTCCTCCAGGTCAACTACCGCGGTTCCACGGGACGCGGGAAGGCCTTCCGGGAGGAGCTGAAGGGGAACATCGGATTCCCGGAGACCGAGGACATCGTGGCCGGCATCGACCACGTCGTCGCCGAAGGGCTCGCGGACCCGCAGGCATTGTTCCTCGAAGGCTGGTCCTGGGGCGGATACCTCACCACGCTGATCGCCGGGCTCCACCCGGACCGATGGCGGGCGGCCTGCGCCGGGATCCCGGTCGGGGACTACGTGGCCGCCCACTACGAGAGCGCGCCGACGCTCCGCGCCTGGGACGTCGCCACGATGGGCGGGTCGCCGATGGATCTCCCGGAGCTCTATCGCGAGCGGAACCCGATGACGTACGTCGATCGCGTGGAGGCCCCGATGCTGTTGATCGCGGGCGAGCACGACAGTCGGTGTCCGCTCGGCCAGGTGATGGTCTACGCCCACGCCCTGCGAGCGCGCGGACACGAGGTCGACGTGCATCTGTACGCCGGCGGCCATCACGCGATGCAGGTCGAGGAGCGGATCGCCCACGCGAGCCGGACGATCGACTTCTTCCTGCGGCACTTGGGCGACTGAGTTGCCGAGCGGCCGCCGCTACTCCTCGGTGGGTGAGCTCTCCGACATGTCGCGGATCTGTTCCACGATCTCTGCATTCGCGAGCGTCGTGACGTCGCCGAGCTCACGCCTATGGGCCACGTCGCGGAGCAGGCGGCGCATGATCTTGCCCGAGCGGGTCTTCGGAAGGTCTGCGGTGAAGATGATCGCGTGGGGTCGCGCGATCTTCCCGATCTTGGTCGCGACGTGTTCCCGCAGCTCCGTCGCCATCGCGTCGTCGCCCTCGTAGCCGGACTTCAGTGTCACGAAGGCGACGATCGCCTCGCCCACGAGGTCGTCCGGTCTCGAAACCACCGCGGCCTCCGCGACCTTGTCGTCATCCACGAGCGCCGACTCGATCTCGAACGTCGACAGTCGATGTCCGGCGACGTTCATCACGTCGTCGATCCGACCGAGGAGCCAGTAGAACCCGTCCTCGTCCCGCTTCGCGCCGTCGCCCGCGACGTACACCTCGGGCCCGTACTTCGAGAGGTAGGTCTCGACGTACCGGTCAGCATCGCCCCAGATCGTCCGCGAGATCGCGGGCCACGGCCGCGTGAGGACCAGGTAGCCCCCGCCGCCTGGCGGCACGCTCTTGCCCGCATCGTCGTAGATGTCGGCTTGGATCCCCGGGAACGGGACCGTCGCCGACCCCGGCTTGAGCTGGGTGATCCCCGGGAGCGGGGTGATCAGGATCGCCCCGGTCTCCGTCTGCCACCACGTGTCCACGACCGGCGCGCGTTCGCCGCCGATCACCTTCCAGTACCAGACCCACGCCTCCGGATTGATCGGCTCGCCCACCGAGCCGAGGAGCCGGAGCGACGAGAGGTCGTGCTTCTCCGGGAACTCGGTCCCCCACCGCATGAACGAGCGGATCGCGGTCGGCGCCGTGTACAGGATCGTCGCCCCGTACGTCTCGACGATGGACCACCAGCGGTCCTTGTCGGGCCAGTCGGGTGCGCCCTCGTACATGATCCCGGTCGTGTGGTTCGCGAGGGGCCCGTAGACGATGTAGGAGTGACCGGTCACCCAGCCGCAGTCCGCCGCGCACCAGAACACGTCGTCGTCCTTGATGTCGAAGATCATCCGATGCGTCGACGCGACCTGGGTGAGGTAACCGCCGGTCGTGTGCATGATCCCCTTCGGCTTGCCCGTGGTGCCGCTCGTGTAGAGCAGGTAGAGGATGTCCTCCGCGTCCATCTCCTCCGGGGCGCACTCCGTCGGCTGCTGCCCGACCAGATCGTGGTACCAGATGTCTCTCCCCGGGGTGAACGCGTGTTCGTTCTCGCAGCGTCGGAGCGTGATCACGTGCTCGATGCTCGGACACCCCGCGACCGCTTCGTCTGCGTTCGCCTTCAACGGCACGACCTGTCCGCGCCGCCAGGCGCCGTCCGCCGTGATGAGCACCTTCGCCTCGGCGTCGTTGATCCGGTCACGGAGGGAGTCGGCGCTGAACCCACCGAAGACGACAGAATGCGGCGCGCCGATCCGCGCACACGCGAGCATCGCGATCGGCAACTCCGGCACCATCCCCAGATAGATGTTCACGCGATCGCCCTTGCGCACCCCGAGGGACCGGAGGCCGTTGGCGAGCCGACAGACCTCGTCGAGTAGCTCGCGGTACGTGATCGTCCGCGTATCTCCCGGCTCCCCCTCCCAGTGATAGGCGACCTTCTCGCCGCCGCCCGCCGCCACGTGCCGGTCGAGGCAGTTCACCGAGGCGTTCAAGGTCCCCCCGACGAACCACTTCACGAACGGGGGCGTCCATTCCATGACCGTGTCCCAGGGGCGGGTCCAGTCCAGCCGCCTCGCCTCGTCGGCCCAGAACGCCTCGGGATCCTGCGCGGCCCGCTCGTAGATCTCCGGGTCGCCGATGACGGCTGACTCGACGAAGCTCTGGGGGGGCGGGAAGACCCGCTTCTCCTCGAGGAGCGCGCTGATGTGCTGCTCGGCGTCGGTCACGTGGTCCTCCTCATGCGCTCGTGCTCCCTCGTGAGGGCATGGAAGCCCCCATCGTACGGGAGGGCCCGAGATGACGCCCGAGCGTTCGGGTGCTTGCATGTGAGCACGGACGAGACCACCATCGTGCTCAGAGCCGCCCATCGAGGCGGCTTCGGAGCGTGTTGGGGGAAGGGAGGCACGGAGTGGCTCAGTACGAGGCGTATTGCGTGAAGTGCAAGGCGAAGCGCACGTTCGAGGGGACGGTCGTCACCCTCAAGAACGGGCGGAACGCCGCTTCAGGGACGTGTCCCGTCTGCGGGACGAAGGTCATGCGGATCCTCGGGAAGGCGGACGTGGCAGCGTCCTAGGGACGAGACAGGAGTTGCTCGGGGCTGACCAAGACGAGCCCGGGCGTCATCGAGCGGTGGCGGGCCGAGAGGTCCGCCACCGTCGTTTCTGCGAACACCGCCTGGACGGCCCTGGCCACATCGGCCCAGAAGCCTTGCAGCCCACACTGTGAGTCCTGGAAGCACGTGTGGTCCGAAGGCTCGAGGCAGAACATCGGGAAGATCTGTCCCTCGATCGCGTCGGCGATCTCGGCCACGGTGATCTGATCGGCCTGCCGCGCCAGCCGGCAACCGCCGCCCCCTCCACGGAAGCTCTCCACGAGCCCCGCCTTCGATAGCGCTCCGAGCTGCTGCTCGAGGAACCGCAGCGGGATCTGCTGCCGGGCTGCGATCTCACGCGCGGGCACGAGCACGCCCGCGTGCGTGGCGTCCGCGAGCTCGATCATGGCGCGCATCGCGTATTCGAGCTTCTGGGAGACCTTCAGCACGGTGACACGTCCTTCTGGCTCTGGGCTGACTTGGCTGGCCCGGCTCGGAACGGGGCCGATATCGAGGGTAGGAGGGGTCTCTTCCCCCGTCAACGCCTCCTCCGCATCGGATCACCCGGATTCCGGGTATCCAGCACGACCCCGCTCCGATCCGATAACTCAATCGATGTAGGTTGCGTGGGGCTTCCCCCGGAAGGAGGACACGGTCGGATGGGTCGCGTACTGGTCGTCGACGACGAGCCGGACGTGCTGCTGCTCTGCCGCCTGAACCTCCAGCAGCGGGGTCACGAGCTGCTCGAGGCCGCGGACGGGAGCACGGCATTGGCGCTCGCTCGCGATCGGCACCCGGACGTGATCGTGCTGGATCTGATGCTCCCCGGGATCTCCGGCTACGACGTCCTGGAGGCGCTCCAGCGGGACGAGCTGACCACCGACATCCCGGTCCTGGTGCTCACGGCGAAATCGCTGCGAGCCGATCGGGAACGGTCCCACGGGCTCGGCGCCTCGGCCTTCCTCACGAAGCCGTTCCTGCCCAACGAGCTCTGCGAGATGGTGGACTCGCTCGCCGCTCCGTCTGTAGGAGCCTGAACAAGCGCTCTCCGGAGGTCAGAGCTCCCCGGCCTGATCCTCCCCGAGGACGACGAGCACGTCGGTCGTGGGGGCGACGGCATCCGAGTCCCTGAGGTCGGCCGGCATCGGCTCCACCGGGACCCCACCGAGGAACTCATCGGAGAGCAGCTGCGCGTCCGCGCGGTTCTGATCGCCGTTGTCGTCCCTACGGAAGTAGACGATGGAGTCCAGGATCGGCTTGTCGGGCGCATCGCCTGGTTCCCCAGCCTCGAGATAGCCGCCGACGTCGACGAGCATCTCCTGGAAGGTCGCCGCGTAGCCGGCCTGCGACGTCCCGTTCAGGACCTGCACGAGGACCCCTTCCTGGTTCGGGGCGATCGACGCCTGCGGCGACCGGCTGGGTGTGGGCGACTGGCTCGGCGTGGGGCTGGTGGTCGAGCCGTCCGGTTGCTCGGCCACGACGGCATCGTCGGTGAAGCCGTTCGCGAGCACGGCGACACCTCCGATCACGAGCGCGAGCACGATCGCGAGCCGCGCGATACCGGGATTCACGTCGGCATCCTACCGTCCCCGGCCTGCGGTCCCGGGCGATCGTCCCGGACGGCGTCGCAGGCGCTCAGAGGCGAACCCCGAGCCCCGAGGCGGTCCGGGACCGTCGTCGCACCGCCCGCACACGCCGCAGGCGCCGGACCAGCATCGGGTCGTAGGCCAAGGCCTCCGGGCGATCGATGATCCGATGGAGCAGCTGGTGGTAGCGGGATGGGGAGAACCCGAACCGCTCGCGGATCGCGCGTTGCTTGCTGACGGTGAGCTTCCAGGCCTCGCGCTCGAAGTCGAGCACGTCCCGGGACCGCTGGTCCAGCGTCGACGTGCGGCCCGAAGCCGGGCCCATAGCCGGGCCCAAAGCCGGGCCCAAAGCCGGGATGGAGGGATGCGCCGTGCCGGAACCCTCCGCGCGTCGTCGATCGCCCATGGTCCGAGGGTAGCCCGCGCTCCCGAGCGTTCAAGCACCAGCCGGGTTCAAGCACTAGCGGGGTTCAAGCACTGGCGCTCCGCTTCCGAGAGTAGGGGAGGTGGGAGGATAGGAGGGTTCAGGGAGGCTCTGGTCCATGGCGCGAGGCGAGGAGACCCATCCGGGAACCGCCCAGCCGGCGGACCTTCGATTCGTCGCGCAGCTGAACATGCTGCACAGCATGGCGGCGACCCTCGCCAGCCTCGACGACGTCTACGAGATCGCCGCCGCGATCACCGAAGAGCTCCACACGATCCTCGACTACCACAACTGCCGCGTCTACGTGATGCAGGAGGACGGCTTCACGCTGCTGCCGATCGCCTTCCGCGGCGAGATCTTCTACGAGTACGAGCACGAGACGCTGGAGGAGCTCATCAGCCATGTCGGGGAAGGCATCACCGGCTGGGTCGCGGAGCATCGGACCTCGTTGCTCACCCCGGACGCGCGTCTCGTGGAGTTCGCCGTGCAGATCCCGGACACGGACGACATCCTGGAGTCGATGCTCGCCGTCCCCATGACGGTCGGGGACACGGTCCAGGGCGTCATCGTGCTGTCGAGCCTCGGCTTCGGCGCGTTCGACGAGGAAGACCAGCGGCTCCTCGAGGTGCTCGCGTCCCATGCGGCCATCGCGATCTCGAACGCGAGGCTCCTCCAGGCCGAGCGGGAAGCGGCGGAGACGTCATCGACCCTCCTCGGGTTGTCGAAGCAGCTCACGCAGCTGCGATCGGTAGGTGACATCCTCCAGGGCGCGATCGAGACCGTCTCGTCGCTGATCGGCGCCGCGGCCGTCGCGTTCCACGTCCGCGACGAACACACGGGCGACTTCCGGCTCGCACGGCTCCTCACGAACGACGAGGCCGCGATCCGCCCGCGTCACGAGATCGGGGATGTCCCGCATGCGGTCGCCGTCTCCGTCGTGTTCGATCACGACGAGCCGCTCGTCCTGTCCCGGCAGTCGCCCGTGTTGAAGGACGCGGAGTACCTGGTCTCCACGGAACCGCGCGAGGTGCTCGTCGCGCCCCTGCGGTGGGAGCCGGACGGAGCCGGCACGATCGCGGTGATCGGCCATCAGGGCGACGGCATCTTCGGCGACCGGGACGTCCGCTTGCTCCGCGGCGTGGCGGACCTGACGTCCCTCGCGCTGGGCAACGCGCGGCGGATCTCCGAGCTCGAGCGCTTCCACGAGCTGGTCGCCGGGCTGGACGCCGCGTTCTGGGAAGCCTCGATCCCGGATCTCCGGTTCACGTTCGTGGCGGGCGCCGTGCATGACCTGCTCGGCGGCGACACCGAGTCATGGCCGGACGAGGCCCGGACCTGGGGGTCGCACATCTACGAGCGGGACCGTGAGGACGCCATGACGGCGCTCCTCGCGGCGATCGAGAGCGGGGTCGGGGAGGGATTGGAGTACCGCGTCACGAGCGACGCCGGCGCCCCTCGATGGATCCGAGACCTGGTGCACGTGATCCGAGGCCGCGGCGGGACCCCCACGATCCTCCGCGGACTGATGGTCGACGTCACGGAGCGAAAGCGAGCGGAGCGAGCGTTGCGGGCGAGCGAGCGGAAGTACTCGGACGCGTTCAAGCGTGAACGTGAAGCAGCGCAACGCCTCCGCATGCTCGACGACATGAAGAACACGTTCCTCGAGGCCGTCTCGCACGATCTCCGGACGCCCTTGACGTCCATCCTGGGATCGGCGCTCACCCTCGAGCGATCGAAGCTCGACCTCCCTCCGGGCGACGCGCTCGACATGGTGGGGAGGATCGCCGCCAACGCCAGGAAGTTGGAGCGGCTGCTCTCCGACCTGCTCGACCTCGACCGCCTCCAGCGAGGGATCGTCTCGCCGAAGCGTCGAGCGACCGACCTCGAGGAGTTCGTTCGGAGAGCCGTCCAGGAGATGGACACGCAGGGACGCCGGATCGAGGTCGACGTGGAGCCGGGGAGCGTCCAGATCGACCAGGCCAAGACGGAGAGGATCCTCGAGAACCTCCTGTCGAACAGCATCCGGCACACGCCCGAGGAGGCCAAGATCTGGGTCCGCGCCCGGCCGCACGAGGGCGGGGTGTTGTTCGTCGTGGAGGATGACGGCCCCGGTGTCCCGCCGGAGCTCCGAGAGGCGATCTTCGAGCCGTTCCGTCAGGTACCGGGCTCTTCCTCGGGGCACGCCCCCGGCGTCGGGATCGGCCTGTCCCTCGTCCGGCGCTTCGCAGAGCTGCACGGCGGCAACGCGTGGGCCGAGGAACGCGAAGGCGGCGGTGCTTCCTTCCACGTCTTCCTGCCGGGATCGGATACCGGCGGGCGCCGAACGGCGGAGCCGATGAGTTCGGAGCCGGCGGTCGGATTCGAACCGACGACCTAGCGATTACAAATCGCTTGCGCTACCGGGCTGCGCCACGCCGGCCGAGCACCGAGTCTACCGGTCGGGGGGACGCTGCTTGAACAGGAACCCGTACGTCAGCAGCGCGTAGAGGACGAACGCGTCCAGGGCGAGGGTGAGGAAGCCGGAGCTCCCCGACCTCCGCAGCTGTGCGAGCGCGCTGACGATCCCGACCACGGTCAGCACGATCCCCAGGGTCCGCCCCGCCGGCCGGAGGCGGAGGGTCCACCATCCTGCGAGCAGCGAGAGACCCCCCTGCACGATCAGGATGACCGCGATGATGCGCCCGGCATCCTCCCCGTCGAGGAAGGGGGTATCGATGTCGACCCCGTTACCCGTGAGGTCCATCGCCCCGAAGTACAGGAGGAGGGCTCCGGCGATCATCAGGATCAACGCGGCGCCGGTCAGAGCCGGCGGACGTGAGGTCGGTCGGGTCGCCGGGCGCGGCGTCGGCACGCCGGGCACGGGATCCGATGAGGGAGGCGGGATGTCGTTCATCGTGATGCCGCGTGGTGCGGCTGCCGCGAGCCTAGCCAGGGGACCCGGGCGAGGCAACGACGTCGCGCCGAAGTACGAAACCGTAGAGGGCTGCCGCGAGGGCGGCCGACGCGTTCAACGAGCCGACCCTCCCCTTCACGGGGAGCGCCACGAGCAGGTCGCATCGTTCGCGCACGAGCCGGGACATGCCCTCTCCCTCGGATCCCACCACCACCGCGACTCGTCCTTGGGGGCACGATCCGTCGAGGATCGATGCAGGAGCGGCGTCGTCGAGCCCGATCACGGAGAAGCCCGCGTCCTGCAGCCGTCCCAGCGCGCGGGCGATGTTGGCGACGACGGCGTGCGGGAGATGCTCCAGCGCGCCGGCGGAGGCACGGAGTGCCGCGGGCGTCACCCCGGCCGCCCGGCGGCTCCGTGTGACGAGGGCCGCGGCGCCCGCCGCCTCGGCCGTCCGCGCCGCGGCGCCCAGGTTCTGGGGATCCGTGATCCCGTCCAGGACCACGACGAGCGCATCCGACGCGAACGGGAGAGACGCGAGGTCTCGCTCCCCCAGTTGCCGGCGGCCCGCGCGGCCGCCCACCGTCCGCGCGACGACTCCTCGATGATCGGCGGCCATCCGATCCAGTTCGCCCCGATCCGTCGCGCGGACGGGCACCCGCGCCGCGCGGGCGGCATCCCGGACCGCCCTGAGGCCCTGGGTGTCGCGCGCCCCGGTCGCCACGAGCACCTCCCGGACCTGGCCCGCGCGCAACGCCTCGACGACGGCCCGTCGGCCGGTGACGAGCTCGTCGCTCACGTGACCACCGCGAGCGCCAGGCACCCGATGCCCTCGCCGGTCAGCCCGAGCCCCTCCGGGCGGGTCGCCTTGACGGAGATGCGGTCGAGAGGGAGCCCGGTGTACCGGGCCAGCTGCTCGCGGATCTCGAGTCGTCTCGGCGCGATCGCCGGACGCTCACACACGATGGTGACGTCCACGGACACCGGTGTGTGACCGCCCTCTGAGATGAGCCGGATGGTGCGGGCGAGCAGGTCCTCACCCGTCATCCCCTCGGTTCCGGAGTCGGTGTCGGGGAAATGCTCCCCCACGTCGCCGAGCGCCACGGCCCCGAGGAGCGCGTCCGCGATCGCATGACAGACGACATCGCCGTCGGAGTGGCCGGCGAGACCCGCTTGCCCGTCGAACGGGACACCGCCGAGCCGGAGCGGACGACCGGCGGCGAAGCGATGGACGTCGAAGCCGAGCCCGACGAAGGGATCAGCCACCGCCCGTTCCCATCCGGCGGTCGGCGTACGCGAGATCGGCCAGCGTGGTGATCTTCATGTTCTCCGGATCCCCGGGGATCGCGCGCACCTCGTAGCCGGCCCACCGGAGCATCGAGGCATCGTCGGTGAACGCGGCGCCCGCCGCTTCGGCCTTGGCATGGGCCTCTCGGAGGGCCGCGATGCGGAACGCCTGCGGCGTTTGACCCAACACGAGCTCATCGCGCGACTCCACGCCTTCCACGACCTCGTCGCGAACACGGAGCACGGTGTCGGCGACGGCCAGGACGGGAACCGCGCCGTCGGCGCCCTCCAGGCCCTGGACGACCCGCGTGAAGAGATCAGGAGGGGCGAACGGCCTGGCGGCGTCGTGCACGGTCACGAACTCCGCAGAGGCGGGGACCGTCGCGAGCGCCGTTCGGACCGAGTCCTGTCGCGTCTCGCCCCCTTCGACGAACCGAACATCGATCCCGAGGTCCTCCAGGCACGCACGAGCGCGTCCCTCCCATCCCGGCGGGAAGGTCACGATGAGTCCGTTGACCGGCGGGGCTGCCGCGGCTGCGGCTGCGGCGACCGCGAGGATCGGGCGACCGCCGATCGGGAGCAGCGCCTTCGGCTCCGCGCCGCCGAGCCGACGGCCGGCGCCGGCGCCAAGGAGGATCACGATCGCCGCGTCGGGCTCCACCGCCGCAGCATCGCAGACGGCGACGTTCAGGCGTCGGCGTCGGCCGTCGCCGGGGAGTCGTCCGAAAGGGCGGCGAAGATCATCCGGCCGGTGGTCGTCTGGATCACGTTCGTCACGCGGACCTCGACCTGCGAGCCGATCCGCTCGGCCGCCTGCTCGACGACCACCATCGTGCCGTCGTCGAGGTAGGCGACCGCTTGGCCGTGCTCGCGGCCTTCCTTGACGACGCGGACCTCGAGCTCGTCGCCGGCCGTGTACGGGACGCGGAAGCGCGAGGCCAGGGCGTTGATCTGCGCGACCGGGACGCGGAGGGCCTCGGCGACCTTCGCGAGGTTGTGATCGACCGTGATCAGCTGGGCGCCGCGCTCGCGGGCGAGACGGACGAGTGCGGCGTCGACGTCCATGACGCCGGCCTCCTCCACGAGCTGGAACTGCAGGGTGGGCGCCTTCTGCAGCTCGACAAGCATGTCGAGCCCACGCCTGCCGCGGGTGCGACGGTGCGGGTCGGAGGAGTCCGAGATCGCCTGGAGCTCGCGCAGGACGCCTTCGTGCAGCAGGACGGTGCCCGCGACGAAGCCGGTCGCGACGAGGTCGGCGACCCGGCCGTCGATCAGCGCGCTCGTGTCGAGCACGTGCAGGTCGCCCCGCGTCACTCCTGCGGCCCGAGGCTTGATCCCGACCAGTCCGAAGATGTCCTCGTACTTCGTTTGGCCGAGCCGGTATCCCAGCGTCCCGAACGTGAGGTAGAGGAACACGATCGCCGGCCACGACGCGGACGCCGGCAGGAACAGGAGCGGGATCATCATCAGCCCCGCGACGAGGAGTCCCACGAGCAGCCCCACCACGCCACCGGCGAGGACCGCCGGCGGCTTCTTCCCCAGCTCGGATTCGAGGCCGTGGACCGCCCGCAGGGTGAGACGCCCGAAGACGCCACCGATCACGTAGCCGATCCCGGCACCGGCGAAGACGAACAGGAGGGCGCGGCTGGTGCTGGTGGTTCCGGAGGCCTCACCGATCCGGGCCCCGACCGTTGCGCTGAGCGCGACGAAGATCATCCGAACGCCGCCGGCGACGCGGCCACGGAGGACCTCGCCGCCACGCCCCTGTTCGTCGTCCGTCACGATGCTCACCCCCGCCTCGGGAAGCTTCGATGCAGGACCGTCCGGCCCCTCCAGAGGTCATCGGCGCGTACGGCGCCCGCCCTGAGCCGGAGCACGGAAGCAGTGCCTCCCGGGGGGAGACGGACCCGCTTGGTGGAGCTCGATCAGGCCTCGGCGGCCAGCTTCACGCCGTGCGCACCGTCGAGCACCTCATCGATCATGAGCTCGGCGTCCTCCTCGGACTTGCCCGCCGCATGGGAGAGCTCCGAGATCAGGATCTGGCGCGCCTTGTGGATCATCCGCTTCTCGCCGGCGGACAGGCCCTTCTCGCGGTCCCGGATCGAGAGGTTCCGGAGGACCTCGGCAACCTCGAATGGATCGCCCGAATGGAGCTTCTCGAGGTTGTTCTTGAAGCGCCTGCTCCAGTTCGCTGCGGAGATGGTCTCCGCTTCCGTGAGGACCTTGAGGATCTTCTTGACCTGGGCCTTGCTGATGACCGGGCGAAGCCCGACCTGCTCGGCCGAGTCGACCGGCACGGAGAGCGTCAGATCCCCGTAGACGACCCGCAGGACCAGGTACTTCCGCTTCTCGCCGAGGAACTCCTTGTCCTTCAGTTCTTCGATGACGGCCGCCCCGTGCTCGGGATGGACGACGGTGTCTCCCTTGCGGAACGCGGACAAGTGGTTCTCCCTTCGCGAGAGGTGCGCCCGGACGGGACCTGGCCGGGCGAGGATAGGAAGGATAGCACGGAACCTCGTGGGGCGCAACCCAAAACCGCAGGTCAGAGGCACTTTCCTGCGTTCTCAGGAGCCCGGAGGAACGTTTGAAGGACCGTTCAGGATGCCCTTCGCGTGACTGCCGCACCACTGTCGTTGGCCCACGTCAGCGCCTCGGAGACGTCCCGGACGGGGACCAGGAGCGGATGCCGCCGGGCCTCGGGTCCGGGCGCCGCGAAGACGTATCGACACCCAGCCGCCTCGGCCGCGGCGAGCCGCTGCGGCATGCCGGACACCTGGCGCACGGTCCCGGTGAGGGAGACCTCACCGATGAAGGCGGCGCGTTCCGGGGTGGGGATCCCCGTGACGGCCGAGGCGATGGCCGCGGCGATCGCGAGGTCGGCCGCGGGATCGTCGACCCGGAGTCCTCCCGCGGTGGCGCCGAACAGCTCCGCCCTCCCGAGCCGAGAGCCCGCTGCCCGCGCGAGCACGGCGGCCATCAGTTGGAACCGGCGAGCGTCGAGCCCGGTGGTCTGACGGCGAGCCGGCCCGTCGACCGACCCGACGAGCGCCTGGATCTCGACCGCGAGGGCTCGCCTTCCAGCCATCGGGAGGGCGACGGCCGACCCGGGCACCCCCACGCCCTCGAGGAGCAAGGCGGACGGATCCATCTCGTGCAGCCCATCCGCCCCCATCTCGAACCAGGCGGACTCGCCCTCGGCACCGAACCGGTTCTTCCCACCGGAGAGCACGCGGAGGCCGGATCGGGCGTCGCCCTCGAATAGGAGCACGACGTCGACCGCGTGCTCGAGCGCCCGCGGGCCGGCGAGGTCGCCGTCCTTCGTGACGTGACCCGTCATCACGACCGTGATCCCGGCGTCCTTGGCCATCCCGACGAGCGCGTCCGTGCAGTTTCGCACCTGCGTGACGCCGCCCGGCATCTGCGGGGCGGAGGGATCGCGGACCGATTGGATCGAATCGACGGCGAGCAGGAAGGGGGCGCGCTCGCGCGCGGTCGCCAACACGGTCCGCAGGTCGCGGCCCGGCGCGAACCCCACCCCGTCCCCGTCCACGCCGAGCCGTCGCGACCGGGCCGCGACCTGGGCATGGGACTCCTCACCCGACACGATGAGGCAGCCGCGGCCGCCTTCCGACAGGCGCGACAGGAGGTGGAGCAACAACGTGGACTTGCCGATCCCGGGCTCGCCTGCCAGGAGGACCACCGAGGCGGGGACCAGCCCGCCGCCGAGCACCCGGTCGAGCCCCGGGATCCCCGTGGGCACCCGTTCTTCTCCGATGGCCGAGCTGCCGAGCAAGACGACGGGCGACGCCGGACCGGCGTCCCCGCCGGCGGCGCTCTCGATCGTCCCCCACCCGCCGCAGCCTGGGCACCGCCCGACCCACTGGGCGACCTGCTGACGGCACTCCGAGCACGTGTAGATCGTCCGAGGCCGGGCCATAGGGGCCGGACGCTAGCCACCGGGTCTGACATCGGCGCGGACGCCGGTGTCGGCGGCCCTCCATAGCCTCCTCTGACTACGACGAACGGCTCTGATCCGCGTCGGTGAGGCGGAGATCGGGGCCACCGGCTACGAGTCGCGTCGGAACTGCCGATAGGTGTCCTACCGGACGGCTTCGGGCCACGCGTCGGTGGGCCTAGGCCACGGCCGGTCGGGCGGGAGGACGGAGCGGAAGGAGGAGCACCGTGGAGGTCGTACCGCTCGACGGCGCGCGGGATCCGGATCCGCTCGACCCACCTCTCGCGTCGGTCCCGCAGGAGTCCGAGTGTCCCCTCGTTCTCGTGACGTGGCGGGACGCCTGGTTCGACTTCGACGAGCCGAGTCCCGAGGACGTGCGCGCGGACTACCTCGTGGACACCGTCGGGTTCCTCGTGCGCAGTGGCCCGCGGTTCGTGTCGGTCGCCCAGGAGATCCTTCCCGACGGCGACGGGTTCCGTGCCGTGACGCACATCCCGGTCGCCGTCGTGGAGACCATCGCTCGGCTCCACGCTTCGGACGAGGGAGACGAGTTCGACCTTCTCGCCCGATGAGGGCGTATACTCGGCCGGCTCGGCGCGATCGACGCGCCGTCACCTACCAACAGAAGGAGGGATGCGAGATGACTGCCCACACGGTCACCGTCAGCGCGCAGCGTCCCTCCGTCTCCCGCTGAGCCGTCCGGCTCGCACGCGGTAACTCCCGAAGGACGCGGCGTCGCCTCATGTCCGCATCCCTGCGAACGCATGGCTCTCCTGAGCCGGCTTCCGACCAGAAGGAGCACCCGCGGTGCACGACGACAGCCTCGAGCACTTCCTCGACGAAGGGCTCATCGAACGGGTCATCCGACCCATCAAGAGCGGCAAGGAAGCGAGCGTGCACCTGGTGCGCGCGAACCCGCGCACGACCGGTGAGGAGCTGGCGGCGCTGAAGATCTACCACCCCCTGGACCGTCGCGACTTCCGCGACGAGTCGCTGTACCGGGACGGCGAGTTCATCAAGGAGCGGCGGATCCGCGTGGCCCTCGAGAAGAAGACGCGATTCGGACGAGAGGTGCAGGGGGGCATCTGGGTCGGCCGCGAATGGGAGACCCTGCATGCGTTGTTCGCGGCGGGGGCGCCCGTCCCGCGTCCGATCGAGGCCACCGACCAAGCGATCCTCATGTCGTACATCGGCGACGAGGACGACGCGGCTCCGCAGCTCCATCGCTACCGTGCTCGCGACGACGCGGAGGAGGAGGATCTGCTCGAGCAATGCATCCGCGCCGTCGAGCGGATGCTCTTCCACGATGTGGTCCACGGCGACCTCTCCCCGTTCAACATCCTCGTGTGGGAGGGAGGGATCTCCGTGATCGATCTCCCGCAGGCCGTCGATCCGAAGAAGAACCGGCATGCGGAGGCCCTGCTGGCCCGGGACGTCGAACGGGTCTGCGAGCACTTCGCCCGGCGGGGCGTCGTCCGCGATCCGGCGAGGATCGCCGACGACCTCTGGACGGCGTGGACGTTCGCCGACCTGATCCCGGAGGAGCTCCGCCTCACCCTGGAGGTCGGATCCCGCGACCGGCTGACGCCTTGTGTGACCAGCCCGTCCCCGACGGGACCGGGCTGCGGCCTTGCCGATCGCCCGGAGGGCCTTGAGGGCTCGGCACGCTGAGCGGATACTTCCTCGATGCCTGGGCGCCGGATCGCGACCGTGTTGATGCTCGACGTGGTGGGCTCGACGCACGTCGCCGCCCAGATGGGCGACGCCCGCTACCGCGAGCTCTCATCCCGCTTCAACCGCCTCGTCCGGGCCCAGCTCAAGCGCTTCGGGGGGAAGGAGGAAGACCACGCCGGAGACGGCTTCTTCGCCACCTTCCCCCAGCCGGACCGAGCGATCCGATGCGCCGCGGCGCTCGCCGAGGAGGTCCGCAGCCTGGGCATCGAGATCCGCTCCGGCATCCACACCGGGCAGACGGAGGATCAGGCCGGCAAGACCCACGGCATCGCGGTCGTGATCGGTGCGCGGGTGATGTCGCTGGCTGATGCCGGCGACATCCTGGTCACGAGTACGACCAAGGAGCTCGTGACCGGGTCGGGGTTCGGTTTCGAGGACTTCTCCGCGCACGAGCTGAAGGGAGTGCCGGGAACCTGGCAGGTGTTCGCCGTCACCGGCGTGGACGACGAGCCGAGGGCGCGGCCGCTCCCGGCGGCGGAAGCGGCGGAGCGTCGCGCGGCGATCGAGCCGTCCGTGCGTCGGGAGCGGCCGCGCCAGGCCGCGCTGATTCTGGGAGGACTCGCCGGACTCGTCACGATCATCGCCGTGGCATACGCGATCTCGCGCGAGGAGCCGGATCCCTCAGCGGCACCCAAGGACGAGCCGACACCGATCTCGGAGGCCGTCGTGCAGGTCGATCCCGAGCGGGAGCCACCCATCCTGAAATCGATCCCCGTCCCCGTCCCGAGGGTACCCACGCTCGGAGTCACGCTTCCCACCTCGGCCCACTCGATGGTGCTGGGCCAGGGGGGTGTCTGGACCGTCCGGTTCCAGTACCTGTACCACGTCGACCCCTCACGCTCGGAGCTGCGAGATCGCCTCCAGCTCGAATTCGGGCCCTCGTTCTCGGTCAACCTCGCGGAAGGCTCGGACAAGATCTGGGTCGCGTACACCGGGGGCCTCGACGAGTTGAACCCGGCGACCGGTGAGCAACGGGAGGCGATACGGTTGCCGCCGGAGCAGTCGGTCTCCAACGACGTCGCGTTCGGCGGGGGTTTCGTCTGGCTCGGTGGCAGCGACGGGCGCCTGGTCCGCTACGACCCGCGCACTGGCGAGGATCGGACCCGGATGGGCCTCGACCCGATCGATGCGATCGCGTTCGGCCACGGGTCGGTCTGGACGGCGGACACCGTTGGTGGAACGGTGACGAGGTACGACGCCGGGACGATGCGGGTCGTCAAGAAGATCGAGATGCCCACGGCAGCGGACTACATCGTCTCTGGGGACGTGGCGGTGTGGGCGCTGTCCACGAGCGTGGGAACGCTCTCCCGGATCGACCCCGCGACGAACGACGTGAGGTACCAGGTGCCGGTGGGGCCGGATCCCTCCGGACTCGCGGTCGGCTCCGGAGCGGTGTGGGTCGGCGACGAGGACGGGATCATCCGACGTGTGGACGAGGACACTCGGCAGGTGACGGAGATCCCGTTCGGTGCCGAGACCAGGGCTCTGGCCTTCGACGATGAGACGGACACCCTCTGGGTCGACGTCGTCTGACCACCATCCGGGCGGCCGACGAGACCGCCGGATGCCGAGAAGCCCGGTTCCCGAACGGGGACCGGGCTTCGGCCTTCACGCCGCGCTCCGACGCGCGGCGCGTGACGCGGGTTCGACCTACTCGGTCGAGCCCGCGAGCTCCACGGGCGGTGTGTCGGGGGGCATGATCCCCACGCCGTGCTCGAAGACGATCTCGCCGTCGCGCACGTCGACGATGATCGTCTCGCCGGCACGGAACTCCTTGTAGAGGAGCTTCTCGGCGAGCGGGTCCTCGACCATCTGCTGGATCGTGCGTCGGAGCGGCCGGGCGCCGAGCGCCTTGTCGTACCCCCGCTCGGCGAGCAGGGTCTTGGCGGCGTCCGTCAGCTCGATGTCCACGTCCTTGGACTTCAGCTGCTCCTCGACCCGACGCATGAGCAGGTCGACGATCAGCTTCACGTCGTCCGGCGTCAGCGAGTGGAACACGATGACCTCGTCGATCCGGTTCAGGAACTCCGGACGGAAGGAGCGCTTGAGCTCCTCGGTCACGTTCTCCTTCATCTTCTGGTACGTGACGGCGTCGTCGCGCGCCGCGGTGAACCCGATCCCCACGCCCTTGGCGATGTCCCGCGTGCCGAGGTTGGAGGTCATGATGATGATCGTGTTCTTGAAGTCCACCTTGTGACCCTGCGCGTCCGTCAAGTGCCCGTCCTCGAGGATCTGCAGGAGGGTGTTGAAGACGTCCGGGTGGGCCTTCTCGATCTCGTCGAACAGCACGACCGCGAACGGCTTGCGCCGGACGGCCTCGGTGAGCTGCCCACCTTCCTCGTAGCCCACGTAGCCGGGAGGCGAGCCGATCAGGCGCGACACCGTGTGCTTCTCCATGTACTCGGACATGTCGAGCTGGATCAGCGCGTCCTCGTCACCGAACAGGAACTCGGCGAGGGCCTTGGAGAGCTCCGTCTTCCCGACGCCGGACGGGCCCAGGAAGATGAACGAGCCCGACGGGCGACGAGGGTCCTTCAGTCCGCTCCGGGTCCGGCGCATCGCGCGCGAGACCGCGGAGATGGATTCGTGCTGGCTGATGATCCGCTTGTGGATCTCGTCCTCCATCCGGAGGAGCTTCTCCGTCTCCTCCTCGGTGAGCTTGAAGACGGGGATGCCGGTCCAGACCGAGAGCACCTCGGCGATCTCTTCCTCACCGATCTCCGACAGGACGTCCATCTCGCCGGCTTTCCACCGCTGCTCCCGGCGCTGACGCTCCTCCTGGAGCTGCCGCTCCTCGTCGCGGAGCGATGCGGCGCCCTCGAAGTCCTGCGCGTCGATCGCGGATTCCTTGCGGAGCCGGACCTCGGCGATCTTCTCGTCGACCTCGCGGACGTCCGGCGGCGCCGTCATCCGGCGGATCCGGGTGCGTGAGCCGGCCTCGTCGATCAGGTCGATCGCCTTGTCGGGCAGCGAACGGTCGGCGATGTAGCGGTCGGCGAGGTTCGCCGCGGCCACGAGCGCGTCGTCGGTGAAGCTCACCCGGTGGTGGGCTTCGTAGCGATCGCGCAAACCCTTCAGGATCTCGATCGTGTGCGTGACGGTGGGCTCCTCGACGACGATCGGCTGGAAGCGTCGTTCGAGCGCGGCGTCCTTCTCGAGGTGCTTGCGGTACTCGTCGCGCGTGGTGGCGCCGATCGTCTGCAGCTCGCCGCGCGCGAGCATCGGCTTGAGGATGCTGGCGGCGTCGATCGCGCCCTCGGCCGCGCCCGCGCCGACGAGCGTGTGGAGCTCGTCGATGAACAGGACGATGTCGCCGCGCGTCTTGATCTCCTTGAGCACCTTCTTGAGGCGCTCCTCGAAGTCGCCGCGATAGCGGGAACCGGCGACGAGCGCGCCGAGGTCGAGCGTGTAGATCTGCTTGCCCTTCAGCGTCTCCGGCACCTCTTCGCGGACGATGTCCTGCGAGAGGCCCTCGACGACGGCGGTCTTGCCGACGCCCGGCTCGCCGATCAGCACCGGGTTGTTCTTGGTCCGGCGCGAAAGGACCTGCATGACCCGCTCGATCTCCTTCTCGCGGCCGATCACCGGGTCGAGCTTGCCGTCGCGCGCGAGCTGGGTGAGGTTCCGGCCGAACTGGTCGAGCACCATCGAGCCCTGCCCGCCGCCCTCCTGCGAACCGGCGACCTGCTCCCCCTTGCCGGCGGTGTAGCCGGACAGGAGCTGGATGACCGTCTGACGGACGCGGTTCAGGTCCGCGCCGAGCTTCTGCAGCACCTGCGCGGCGACGCCTTCACCTTCGCGGATCAGCCCGAGCAGGATGTGCTCGGTGCCGATGTAGTTGTGTCCGAGCTGGAGCGCTTCGCGGAGCGAGAGCTCGAGGACCTTCTTGGCGCGGGGCGTGAACGGGATGTGGCCCGTCGGCGCCGCTTGACCTTGGCCGATGATCTCCTCGACCTGTTGACGCACGGCCTCGAGCGAGATGTTCAGCGACTCGAGCGCCTTGGCGGCGACACCCTCGCCCTCGTGGATCAAGCCGAGCAGGATGTGCTCCGTGCCGATGTAGTTGTGGTTGAGCATCCTCGCTTCTTCTTGCGCGAGGACGACCACCCGCCGTGCTCGGTCGGTGAATCGCTCGAACATGCCCTACATCCCTCCAGGCGGCGACCCGTCCGTCCGGCCCCGAGGATCTTCGGACTCCGTCCTACCCTCGAGGTGCATGAGGCGCCGCTCCCTTCCGGTGGCAGCGCCTCTCTGCACGCAGTATACCCAGCGCCCCCGATACGCCAGCACGCCGTCCAACATCTGCTCCGTCCGCTCGGGGACCTATCTCGTCCTTGGCTCGTCCTTGGCCGTTCCCGGATCCGACTCTCACATGATTCTTCGGAAGAACCGAGCCCGAGGATGAGTCCGCGGCGATGTTTGCGACGGGTGAGACGGGGCATAGACCTTTCGGACCAGAAGGATCACCCGGACGGCTGTTGGCAGCCCGGGCACTCGGCTGACAGCATCGGTTGAACCGCTCCTCGTGTCCCCGCACGGGAGTTCCCCTCCGGGAACGGACGCTCGCGTCCGGCCCCGAGCTCCGGGAGCCGGCTGTGAGAAACCGGAACACGAGCTGGTCCGAGCTCCCCCGAGGTTCGGGACCGAGAGAAAGTGAGCGAAACCGTGCGCGTCCTCGTCGTCGATGACCACCCCGCCTTCCGGAAAGCGCTCGCCTCTGCCTTGCGGCTGGTCGGTGATATCGAGGTCGCCGGCGAGGCGTCGGGCGGCGAGGACGCCTGCATCGGGGCCAAGGAGCTCCAGCCCGACGTGGTCCTGATGGATCTCTCGATGCCGGACATCTCCGGGATCGAGGCGATGCAGCGGATCCACTCCGCCACTCCGGAGCTCCCGGTCGTGATCCTCACCGCGCACGCGGACGAGGGGGTCGAGCGAGCCGCTCGCGGGGCCGGCGCTTCCGGATTCGTCGCGAAGGGGCGGGGGCTGCAAGACATCCTCCGGACGTTGCACGAGGTGACCGCCGGGAGCTGACGCCGCGGTAGGGTCCTCCGCGTGGGCTGTCTCGTCGTCCTGTTCGTCCTCTTCCTGCCACGAACGATCATGGTCGTCCTGTGGCTCTTCTCGGACTACCTCTCGACCGCGTTCGGGACCTGGGTCTGGCCGCTGATCGGATTCTTCGTCCTCCCGACGACGACGCTCGCCTACGCCGTCGCGCAGAACCGCTACGGAGGGGTGCGCGGTATCGGGCTCGTCCTGGTGATCCTCGGGGTCCTGCTGGACCTGGGGGCGCTCGGCGGAGGCCGCGGCGCGGGCAGGCGATGGCGGAGGGCTGAGGCCTGAACGAACGGGGGCCGGCTCGCCTTCGGCGAGCCGGCCCCCACGGATGCCCCGGGTGCGACGGGGCCACCCCCTGGATCCCCAGCTGCGCTCCGCCGGCCGTTGCGTGGTCTGCGATGCGCGTCCGGGCCATCCGGGCTCTGTGTCCTTGACCCAGCCGAACGTACCCATCGAGCAGCGGCGAGGATGTATCGCACGTGACAACCGAGGCGTGTCGTTCGTCACGGAGCGAACGTGACGCGGGTCACGTTCGCGTCAGTCGCTCGACTCCGGACGGTGGGCCGGGAACATGATCAGGTCCCGGAGCGACGGCGCATCCGTCAGGACCATGAGCAGCCGATCGATGCCGAGCCCGAGACCCCCGGCCGGCGGCATCCCGTGTTCGAGCGCGCGGAGGAAGTCCTCGTCCAGCGGATGCGTCTCCTCGACGCCCGCCGCCTTCAGCTGCTGCTGGAGCTCGAACTTGTCGCGCTGCTCGATGGGATCGGTCAACTCGGAGAACGCGGTGACGAGCTCGACGCCGCCGATCACCAGATCGAAGTGCTCCGTGAGGCTCGGATCGGACCGGTGGGGTCTCGCCAACGGAGAGACCTCGCGAGGGAAGTCGCAGACGAACGTCGGCTCGACGATCGTCTCCTCGACGAGGTCGTCGAACAGCTCGACCACGATCCTGCCAGGACCCCACCCGTCATCGACGGGCACGCCGTGCCGCTCCGCGATCGCGGGCAGATCGGTCCGATCGAGCGTGATCTCCTCGCCGGTCGCGGCAGAGACGGCGGCGAGCATCTCGAGACGACGGAAGGCAGGGGCGAGGTCGATCTCCTGCCCCCTCCACGGGATCGACAGGTCGTCCGCGGCGCGTCCCATGATCGGGTTCACGGCTCGCGCGGTCTCGCGGACGAGCGCCTCCGACAGCTCCATCATCGTCGCGTAGTCGCCGTAGGCCTGGTACGCCTCGAGCATCGTGAACTCCGGGTTGTGGTCGCGGTCGATCCCCTCGTTGCGGAAGTTCCTCCCCAGCTCGTAGACGCGCTCCACGCCCCCGACGAGCAGGCGTTTGAGATAGAGCTCGAGCGAGATCCGGAGCTTGGTCTCGATGCCGAGCGCGTCGTGGAACGTCGTGAACGGCTTGGCGTTGGCGCCCCCCGCCACGGTCTGGAGCATCGGGCCCTCTGCCTCGAGGTAGCCGCGCGCGTGGAGGACCTCGCGGATCGCGCGGAGCACCGCCGCGCGCGCGGCGAGGTAGCGGCGCGGCGTCTCGTCCGCGATCAGATGGAGGTACCGTCGCCGCTGCTGGAGATCCGGGTCCTTGAGACCGTGCCATTTCTCCGGCAACGGCCGCAGCGATTTCGTCAGCATCGCCCACCCCGTGACGAAGACCGACAGCTCGCCGCGACGCGTGGTCCCGACGGGACCCGTCGCGGCGATGATGTCGCCGAGGTCGACCTCGTCGAGGAGCGCGAACGGCTCCGCGTCGAGCTCCGCCTGGTTGCAGACGAGCTGGATGTCCCCGCTACCGTCGCGGAGCGTGAGGAACTTGAGCTTGCCCATGTCCCGCTTCAGCACGACGCGACCGGCCACGGTGACGCGCTCCTCTTCCCGGTGATCCGGAGGGAGGTCGCGGTGGCGTTCGCGGAGATCCGTGGTCGGCACCGGCTCCTCGACGCCGATCGCGTCGCGGAGCGTGATCGCGAACGCCCGGTCACCGAGACGGTCCAGGGACGCACGTCGAGCGCGCAGGACCTCCTCCTCGCGCGAGCGGCCGCCCGCGTCCTGCTGGTCAGTCATCCAGGTTCTTCCCGTGCACCAAGCGCAAGCCCTCGAGTGTCAGGAACGGCTCGTGGTGATCGATCGTCCGGCAGTGCGGGATCACCACCGGGGCGAGGCCTCCGGTGGCGATCGTGGTGGCGCCGCCCAGGTCGCGCCGGATCCGATCGACGATCCCGTCGACCTCACCCGCGGTGCCGAAGACGAGGCCCGACTGGATCGCTTCGACGGTGTTCTTCCCGATCACCGACGGCGGGGCCTCCAGCTCCACGCGGGAGAGCCTCGCGGCTCGCTGAACCAACGTGGCGGCGGAGATCTGCAGACCGGGCGCGATCACGCCGCCGAGGAACTCACCCTGGGCCGAGACGGCGTCGAAGTTCGTTCCGGTGCCGAAGTCCACGACGATCGACGGCCCACCGAAGCGCGTGTACGCGGCGAGGGTGTTCACGATCCGATCGGCGCCGACCTCACGAGGGTTGTCCGTCAACACCGACACCCCGGTCCTCGTGCCCGGCCCCACCACCAGCGGCTCGAACGAGAGGTAGCGAGCGGCCATCTCGCGGAGCTGCTGCGTCACGTCGGGGACGACCGAGGCGATGCACAGCCCGGAGAGCTTCTCTAGGGAGAGCCCCCGATGCTCGAGCAACCCTGCGAACACGAGGGCGATCTCATCGGCCGAGCGCTCGGGCTGCGAGGACAGCCGCCAGGTCTGGATCAGGTCGGGGCCGTCGAAGACCCCGAGCACGGTTTCGGTGTTGCCGACGTCGGCGGTGAGCAGCATGGCACTCCCGGGTTGGTGGGCGGCAGGACGGTCCATCGTGGCCCACCGGCCGGGCGGCGACAACTCCGTCAGCGTTGCGTCGGGGGGTCGCGGGAGCAACAGGTTGTCGATCAGCCGGGCCGACGGGAACCGCGCGGCGACGATCGCGCGGGCGGGCTCGGTCACCCGGTCGGTCGCCTCGAACGTCTCGTCGCGGACCACGGCTGCGTAGTCGAGGCGAGCGAGCGGCGTCGCCCCGATCTCACGGGCCATCGCCGCGACGAGGATCGCGGCGTCGCGTTCGCCGGCCCGGGCCAGCTCGGCGGCCTCGGAGAGCGCCAGGAACAGACAGCCCGCTTCCTCCCGCTCCTGCTCGCCGAGCCGCGCGTTCCGCGACGAGAAGGCCAGTCCGTCGGACGCTCGGACGGCGGCGCACGGCACGATCGTGACCGGGAGGTTCCGCTCGCGCACCATGCGACGGACCAGGAAGAGCTGCTGCGCGTCCTTCTCTCCGAAGTAGGCGCGGCACGGCCCGGTCACGTCGAAGAGACGATGCACCACCTTCAGCACGCCGCGGAAATGACCGGGCCGTGCCACGCCCTCGAACGTCTCGCCGACCGGCCCAGGATCGGGCTCCGGGAGGACCACGTCCGGGGGGTAGACCTCCGCGTCGGGCGGCGCCCAGACGGCGTCGACGCCGAGCGCGCGGCAGTGCTCCACGTCTCGGTCCTCGTCCCGCGGATACGCCGCCAGGTCCTCGGCGGGACCGAACTGTGCGGGATTGACGAAGATCGACACGAGGGTCCGCGCGGCCTCGCTCCGCGCGCGCCTGATCAGCGACGCGTGCCCGTCGTGCAACGAGCCCATCGTCGGGACGAAGCCCACCTCGCCCTCGGCGCGCCACGCCGCGGTCAGGTGCCGGAGGTCGTCCGCCGTCCGGATCAGGTCCACTCGGCGAGCACGTCCTCGACGGCGGCGCGAGAGGCGGGAGGCACGCGCCCGGATCCCTCCGCCAGGTGCAGCGCCGATCTCGCGAGCGCGACGTAGGTCGGCACCAGCTCCGGCGCGTGCACCCGCAGAGCCTCCAGGTTCCGGCGGATCGTCCCCGCGTCCCCGCGCGCCGCCGGTCCCGTGAGCGCGCGGGCGGGACCCAGGTCCTCGACGTGTGCGAGCGACGCACGTTGCAACGGAGCCATCGCGGCTCCCGGGTCGGGGACCCCCGCCGCCGTGAACAGGGACTCGGCGATCGCCGAGACGGTCACGAGGGCGTTGGACGCGAACACCGCTCCCGCGTGATACAGCGGCCGGAGCTCGTCCGCGAGCGGGAATGGCACCGCGTGGAGGTCGTGGGCCAGCCGTTCCCCCAGGCGGGCCCCCTCGTCGTCGTCCGCGGTCACGGCGATCCAACACCCGGCCAGGCCGTCCAGCGCGGCGCCCACATCCGGGAAGGTCTGGAGCGGGTGCAGGGCGAGGCGGCGCGCACCGGCGTCGAGGACTGTCCGGAGCGCGTCGAGGCCGAGGGAACCCGACAGGTGCATCACCCAGGCGCCGGGTGCCAGCGCGGCCGCCGCGGCGAGGGCCTCCACCGTCGGCTCGATCACATCGTCGGGCGTACCGATCACGACGAGCTCCGCCGCGGCGGCCGCGGCGGCCGGTTCGAGCACCGGCACCCTCGGCAGGTGGGCGCCGGCACGCCCTCGGGTCTCCCCACGCCCCGAGACCCCGACCAGCCGGTGACCGGCTCGCTCGAGCAAGACGGCGATCGCGATGCCCACCCGGCCCGCGCCGATCACGGCGACCTTCATGTGGCGAGTATCGCAACTCGATCCGGACCGGCCCGGCCGAGCCGATCAGGGGCGCACCGCGAGCGGCGAAGCCGATGGCGCGACGCCGTCGGTGTCGATCCGCAGGTCCCGCAACCGCGTGCCGTCGGGCAGGACCGCGTCCGCGGCGAGCTCGAGGAGCGGGAGGACCACGAACGCGCGTTCGCGAAGCCGTGGGTGGGGCACGACGAGGTCCGCCTCGTCGATCGTCTCCTCGTCGAACAGCAGGAGGTCGATGTCGATCGAGCGTGCCCCCCAGCGTTCCTTCCGGACGCGACCCAGCCGCGCCTCCACCCGGTGCGCGACGTCGAGCAGATCCCGGGCCGAGAGATCGGTCTCCACGCTGATCACGGCGTTCAGGTAATCGGGCTGGGGCGGTCCGCCGACCGGCACCGTCTCCCAGACCCGGCTGGACGCGGCGACGCGCAGCCCGGGCTCGGCCTGGAGGAGGTCCACCGCGCCCTGGAGGTTCGTCAGCCGGTCACCCAGGTTGGAGCCGAGCCCGAGGAACGCGATGGTCCCCACGACGGGCTCGCTACTCCGCCGCGCTCGCGGTGGCCCCGGCGGCCACGCCGTCGATCCCGAGGCGGCCGGCGGCGTTCGGTTTGTGGACCACCGCGGTCACCCCTTCGACGTGGGGGAATTCGGTGATCCGGACGGCGATCGCGTCGGCCATCGCCTCGATGAGGTCGAACGACCCACCCTCGACGATCTCGCGGACGGCGTCGGTGATCGCGCGGTAATCGGCGGTCGCCTCGATCGAGTCGCCCGTCGTGTCCACCTCGATGTCGAGGTCGACCACGAAGGGTTGCGGCACGTCCTTCTCTCCCGCGCGCGCACCGTGGCGGCCCTCGGCGCGGATCCCGGTCAGGAACAGGCGAGCTCGGCTCATGGCGCTGCCTCCTCATCGTCGGCATCGGCGTCGTCGGGCACGAACCAATCGTCGCGTTCGTCGTCCTCGAGATCGACCCACGGCGGGCGCCGTTCGAGTTGGATCCGCACCACACCGTCGTGCGCGTGATCGGGGCCTTGGGCCTGGTGATGCGGCTCGCGCAGGTAGCGGGCGCGGAGGTACTCGAGGATCATCGGCGCGATCGTGGCCGGCGCCTCGTCGGTGAGGTCGTGGCCGCAGCCCGGAAGGAGACCGAGGGTGGAGGTCGCGATCGCGTCGTTCAGCTCCTCCGCGACCGCCACCGGCACGACCTCGTCGTCCTCGCCCCAGAGCAGGAGGACCGGGAAGTCGAAGGAGGCGAGAACCCCGTCGTCGGCCGCGGCCGTGCGTGGGGCGTCGAGCAGCACCATCGCCTCGACGCCGCCGCCGGCCGCGAGGGCCTGCGCGAGCGAGCCACCGGTCCCGTGGCCGATCACGCCGCACGGCTCGCCGCCGAGCGAACCGCGGATCAGCTCGATCGCGGCTCGCTCGTCGCCGCGCGGAAGGTCGGGGGCGATCACCCGGAACCGCGACTCGAGGATCGGGACGAACTCGCGCCACTGCTCGCTCGAGCGGCCTTCGTCGTGGAGCAGGAGCACGAGCGGGGTCCCGGCGCTCACGGGTCCCCCCGTGCGATCGCGTCCGCGACCCGGAGGGCGCGCACCGTCGGCGCGACGTCGTGGACCCGGACGACGTGCACCCCCTGGGTCGCGCACCATACGGCGGCGGCGACGGAGCCCTCGAGACGGTCGGCGGGATCCTCCACGCCCGACAACTCACCGACGAAGCGCTTGCGCGACGCACCGACGAGGACGGGGATGCCGAGCTCCCGGAACGACCCGATCGAGCGGAGGAGCTCGAGGTTGTGCCGGAGGTCCTTGCCGAACCCGATGCCTGGATCCACCGCGAGGCGATCGCGGCCGACGCCGGCCGCGACCGCCGCCTCCGACCGCTCCGCGAGGAACGACCGAACCTCCGCGACGACATCGTCGTAGCGCGGATCGGCCTGCATCGTCTTGGGCTCCCCCCGCATGTGCATCAGGACGAGGCCCGCACCGCTCGCGGCGGCCACGCCGAACATGGCCGGATCTGCCCCGGCGCTGACGTCATTCACGATGTCGGCGCCGGCGGCCACGGCAACCTCCGCCACGGCCGCCCTGCGCGTGTCGACGGACAGGACGGCCTCCGGCGCTGCGCGCCGGAGCCCGTCCAGCACCGGCAGCACCCGCCTCGCCTCCTCGTCCGCATCGACGGGATCGGACCCGGGGCGGGTGGACTCGCCCCCGACGTCGAGCACATCGGCGCCTTCCTCGAGGAGCCGGAGCCCGTGCCGGACCGCGGCCTCCGCATCCTCGAACAGCCCTCCGTCGCTGAACGAATCGGGGGTGACGTTCACGATGCCCATCACGAGCGTCCGCTCGTCGAGCGGCAGCTCGCGGTCACGGCAGCGCCACACGAGCCCCATCGGGGAGATGGTAGTTGCGGGGAACGATCTCAGCGCATGCCGATGTGGTCCATCGCTTCCTGGCGCGTCCGCGCGTCGGAGCGGAACAGGCCGCGAACGGTCGAAGTCACGGTCACCGCTCCCGGCTTCTTGATCCCTCGCATCGTCATGCAGAGGTGTTCCGCCTCGATCACGACGAAGACGCCACGCGGCGAGAGCGCGACATCGATCGCCTCGGCGATCTCGGTCGTCAGCCGCTCCTGCACCTGCGGCCGTTTCGAGAGCAGGTCGACGACGCGCGCGATCTTCGACAGACCGGTGATCTGCTGCGCCTTGTTGGGGATGTACGCAACGTGGGCGTGCCCCGCGAAGGGGATCAGATGGTGCTCGCAGAACGACTGCACCGGGATGTCGCGGACCATGATCATCTCGTCGTGATCGGCGCCCTCGACGACGGTGACGAGCTGCGACGCGTCCTTGCCGATCCCGGCGAAGGTCTCCTCGTACATCCGGGCGACACGTGCCGGCGTCTCCCGCAGACCGCCGCGATCGGGATCCTCGCCGATGCCCTCGAGGATCAGCCGGACGCCTTCCTCGACCTTCTTGGCGTCGAACGCCTCCGGCGGTCCGAGGAGGTCCATGGCGGGGATGCTACCGGGGAACCAATGCGTCGAGCGTGCCCGGCAGCGCGGCGAGGTTGAACAGTTCTCCCGCCCGCGGGAGGTCGCTCGACTCGTCCAAGCGATTGATCCACACGCACGGCAGCCCGAGCTGCGCGCACGGCTCGACGTCGTGGTACAGCGACGCCGCGACGTGCACGTGCCGCTCGCGGTCGGCCATCGTCGTGCGGAAGAACGTGTCCCAATGGGCGAACGCGGGCTTGTACGCGCGCGCCTCGGCGGCCGTGATCCGGATGTCCACCTCGACGCCGATCGTCTTCAGCGAGGAGTCCAGCAGATCGGGGTCGGTGTTCGAGAGGATCCCGATCCGCCAGCCTCGTTCGCGGAGGTCCGCGAGCGAGCCCGTGACCTCGGGGAACGGACGCCACGACGGGAGCGACCGCGCCAGCGCATCCTCGTCGCCGGGCGCGAGGTCCAGCGCCTCGGCCTCGGCGATCGCGGCGAGCGTCTCCCGGAGCAGCTGCCGGTAGGGCACGTCCCGGCCGGCCTGGGCCCGGCGCTCGACGTCGTGGTAGCGATGGAACAGCTGCTCCGCGTTCTCATCCGGCCAGACGCGCTCGAGGGCGCGGCGGACCCCCCGGTCCCAATCGATCAGCGTGCCGTAGCAGTCGAACGTCGCCCAGCGGTCCGTCATCGCGTCGGTTCCCTCACCGGCGTAGCGGCCCGGGCGCATCGGGGGGAGGGAACATCTCGGTCCGGGAGACGGCGAGGCCGGCGCTTCGGACCTCCGGCGCGCGGGGCGCGCGCTTCTCCACGGCCTTGAAGAACGCCTCGACCTCGTCGCGATCCAGCGTCTCCTTCTCGAGCAGGAGGGCCGCAAGCTCGTCGAGCCGCTCCCGGTGCTGCGACAGGATCTCGAGCGCGACGTCGTGGGCCTCGTCGATCAGGCGGCTGATCTCCTGATCGATCTCGAAGGCCACGGCCTCCGAGTAGTCGGGGGTGGATGCCCAGTCGCGACCAAGGAAGACCTCACCCTGCTTCTGGCCGAGCGTCCGCGGTCCGATCGCGTCGCTCATCCCGTGTTCCGTCACCATCTGGCGCGCGATCTTGGTCGCGCGCTCGATGTCGTTGCCGGCGCCCGTGGAGATGTCGCCGGCGATGATCTCCTCGGCGACGCGCCCGCCCATCAGCATCGCGAGCTCGTCCCGCAGCTCCTCGCGGGTCATCATGAACTTGTCCTGCTCGGGGAGGGTCAGCGTGTAGCCGAGCGCGCGGCCTCGCGGGATCACGGTGATCTTGTGGACCTCGTCGGTGTTCGGCAAGACGTGGGCGACCATCGCGTGCCCGCCCTCGTGGTAGGCGATCAGCCGCCGCTCCTGCTCGCTCATCACCCGGCTCTTGCGCTCCGGCCCCGCCATGACGCGGTCCACGGCCTCCTCGACCTCCAGCATCGTGATGGACGTCTTCGACCTCCGGGCCGCGAGGAGCGCGGCCTCGTTGATGACGTTCGCGAGGTCGGCGCCCGTGAACCCGGGGGTCCGCCGGGCGAGGATGGCGAGATCCACCGCCGGATCGAGCGGCTTGCCCTTGGCATGGACGCCGAGGATCGCCTTCCGGCCCTCGAGGTCGGGTCGGTCGACGACGATCTGCCGGTCGAACCGGCCCGGGCGCAGGAGCGCCGGGTCCAGGATGTCGGGTCGGTTCGTCGCGGCCATCAGGATCACCGTGGTTCGCTGATCGAACCCGTCCATCTCGACGAGGAGCTGGTTCAGGGTCTGCTCCCGCTCGTCGTGCCCGCCGCCCAGCCCCGCGCCGCGGTGGCGGCCGACGGCATCGATCTCGTCGACGAACACGATCGCCGGCGCGCTCGCCTTCGCTTGCTCGAACAGGTCGCGGACCCGAGCGGCCCCGACGCCGACGAACATCTCGACGAAGTCGGAGCCGCTGATCGAATAGAACGGGACGCCCGCCTCCCCTGCGACCGCGCGCGCCAACAGCGTCTTGCCCGTCCCGGGCGGACCGAACAACAGGACACCGCGCGGGATCTTCGCGCCCATCGCCTGGAACTTGGCCGGGTGTTGGAGGTACTCCTTGACCTCTTCCAGCTCCTCGATCGCCTCGTCCACGCCGGCGACGTCGTTGAAGGTGGTCTTCGGCTGGTCCTTGCCGACCGTCTTGTGCCGGCTCCGGCCGAACTGCATCACGCGCCCGCTGCCCCCTTGGGCGCGATTCATCATCCACAGGAGGAGGCCGGCGAGGAGCAGGATCGGCAGGACGTAGTAGAGGAGCCCGACGAGCGCGTTGGGCTTGGCCGAGGTGGCCGTGGTCGGAACGCCGGCCTCGCGGAGCTCGTTCGCGATGTCGTCGGCCTGGTCCACGGTGTAGGTGACGACGTACTCCGTGCCGTCCGTGAGCTGTCCGCGCACCACCTGGTCGGCCTCGAGGATCTCCGCGTTCCGGATCCGGTCCTCGTCGAGCAACGACCAGAACTCCGTGAGGCTGATCTCGTCGCCCCTCTCGGGTCTCTGCGTCAGCGACAGCACGGCGAAGAACACCACGACGAGTCCGACGATCCACAGCGTCGGCATGCGGGTGAAACGTTTCAACGGCGGTTCGGGTTGAGCCACGGATCGCCTTTTCCAGGGCCGCGGCGTGCCCTGTCAGTGCCTCGGAAAGCCGCTCTTCACGGATGGAACAGGCCCCGGCGGTGCGCGCCCGAGCCCGTCCGCAAGGGTAGCACCAGCCTCCGCTGCGACAGACGCCGCTACCGGATGCCGGTATCGACGAACAGGTCGACCGCGGCGAACACGCCCGAGTCGACCATCACCGTCTGGGGTTCCACGGACGGCGGCGACGAGCTCACGGCGATCGAGACCTCATACGTCCCGGGCGCGAGGATCAGCTCGAAATGTCCATCGGCGTCGGTCGTGGCGGTGAACTCCTCGCCCGACGCCGTGTTCGTCGCGACCACCGTTCCCTCCCACGGGAGGTCCGGGCAGGGAGACTCGGCCATCTCCACCGCGCACTGTGGACCGGCGAGCGCCTGGCCGCGGATGCCCGACGTCCCGTCGCTCGTGCCCTCGCCGCCGCAGGCGGTGAGGGCGACGGCGACGAGCACGGGGATGATCCGCTGCATGGAGCCTTGGACGGGCAGGACGAGCCGGGTGGTTCCTTCAGCCGCCGTAGGCCTCCGGCTTCAGCGTGGCGATGTACGGCAGGTTCCGATATCGCTCCGCGAAGTCGAGGCCGTAGCCGACCACGAAGTCGGGCGGGATGTCGAAGCCGACGTAGCGGATGTCGAGCGGGACCTTCTGGATCCCGGTCTTCCGCAACAGGGCGGCGACCTCGAGCGAGGCCGGCTTGCGAGCCGCGAGGTTCTTCAGCAGATACTTGAGGGTCAGACCGGAGTCCACGATGTCCTCGACCAACAGCACGTCCATCCCCTCGAGGTCGTGATCGAGGTCCTTGAGGATCCGCACGACGCCGGAGGTCTTCGTCGCCGCCCCGTAGGACGACACAGCCATGAAATCGAACTCCAGCGGCAGCCGGACGTAGCGGGCGAGGTCCGCCATCACCACGAACGCGCCTTTCAGGACCCCGACCAGCAGGAGGGACTTGCCGGCGTAGTCGGCGGAGATCCGTTCGCCCATCTCCGCGAGCTTGCCTTGGATCTCCTCCGAGGAGATCAGGACGCGCTCGATGTCCGGTTGATAGGCCTGCACGTAGTCGGTCAGTGTAGAGACCGCGGTCATCACTCCCCCTTCGCCGTCGAGGAACCCATCAGGTCTCGCGGGGATCAGGGGAAGAGCGAGAGACGCGAACGTACTCCTTCTCACGGACCGCTTTCAATCCCCCGGACAGATCACGTCGACGACCGGGTCGACCGAGGGTCAGATCGACGACGGCGGCCACATCGGATTCAGTCGTCCGATGGTCCATGTGTCGGAAGCCGAAGAGCGCCACCACCCGAAGAGCCGACCCCGACGTGAGCGGTGGGTCGATCTTCAGAGCGAACCCGTCATCGCGGTAGCCGATCCGGCCATCCATCAGCACGGTGCCCTCGTGGGCAGCGGCGACGGCGAAGGGCCGAACGTGAGACGCCGCCCGAGCGATCGCCCGCTTCGCCCCGGATCCGGAGATCGCTTCGATCGAGGGCAACAGCTGATGCCGGATGGCCGCTCGTGCCTTGGATGTGTCCATGTTCGTCGGATCTCGGCGAGGTCGGAGCCTCAGGGCGCGGCAGAATGCCTCGATGTCCTCACGTTCAACATCGATCAGAGGTTCGATGTCCCCGTCGGCCTTCGGAGCGATGCCGGCGAGGCCCGCGATCCCCATCCCCGACACCAACGCCATCAGGACGGATTCCGCCTGATCATCGAGGGTGTGGCCGCGAGCCACCTTCGTAGCGCCGATCTCAGCCGCGACCTCGGAGCGAGCGCGTCGCCGAGCGGACCAACCCCATGCCTCGACTGACTCTCCCTTCGAGGGAGCATCGTCCGCGACTCGGATGGAGAACGGCAGTTCCAGACGCTCGGCGAGGTTCTTCACGTAGGCGGCGTCCTTCGCGGAATCGGGCCGAAGCTTGTGATCGAAGTGGAAGACGGCGAGCTGGATCTTGAACAGCCGTCGCAGGTGCCACAGCGAATAGAGCGCGCACACCGAGTCCGGACCGCCGCTGCAGGAGACGAGAACGAGGTCGCCGGCCTGGAACATCTCGTGCTCGCGCGCCGTCTTCGTGACCCGTTCCAGGACCCTCGCGACGGCCGGAGGCCGGCGGGGCATGTCAGCTCCCGGCGACGCGCGTCACCCAGGTGGACGGCTCGGCGATCTCCTCGACGGTGGGGAGGCCTTCGGGGCCGAGCCAGACGCGGTTGAGGCCCTCCATGCCGGAGCGCGCCACCACCTCACGGACGAACCGCTCTCCCGCGTCGTACTGCTCGATCTTCTTGTCGAAGCCGATCGCTCGCTGGAAGGAACGCTCCATCCCGCCCGCACGACGGCGGCGCTCTGCCAGCGCCGTCCGCATCCGAGGGAGATCGGCGACGTGGTCCTTCGCGACCTCGTTCATCACGAACGAGGCGTGGCCCTCGAGGAGCGACATCACTCCCTGGACGTGTCGCACGATGTCGCGCTGCTCGTCGTTCAGCAGGAGGAAGAGGCCGCCCATCCCACGGACGTCGGCGCCGGCACGCGCCTCGTCGATCGCGCGACGGATCTGCCTCCCGAGGTCGTTCGACTCGAGGGACACCGTGCCCAGGTACCGATCCACCTGTCCCCGGATGTGCTCGCGGAGCCACGGCGCGGATCCGAACTGCACGCGATGGGTCACCTCGTGGACGGCGATCCACAGCCGGAAATCACGGGGTGGGAGGAGGAACCGCTGCTCGACCTCGGCCACGTTCGGGCCGACGAAGTACAGCAACCCCTCGTCGTCGGGAGGCAGGAACGCGTCGTATTGACCCAGCACGCGTCTGGAGACGTAGCCGAGGAGCCCCCCCGCCTGGACGCCCAGAGCCTTTCGCCGGAGCCCGCCGGAGCCGGAACCCTTCGCGAGGATCCTTCCGGCGAGCGGCTCGAGCATCCGTTGGAGTCCGCCGAGGTTCGCACGGATCCACTCGCTCCGCGACATCACCCACGCGCGTGATCGGAACCCGCTCGGATCGAGCGAGGTGAACTCGGTGATCCGTTCCTCGGCGAACGGGGTCAGCTCCGCGAAGTCCTCCCGCATCCGAGCGCGTTCCGACGCGGGGACGGCGATCCCGGGGCCGGCGACCCGCCGACCGACCGCGAGCGCAGCATCCCAATCCGCCAGTCGCGCGGCCTGCGACCCCATGGACCAGTCGACACGGGTGGCATCCATACGGACAGGCTACGCGCTCGGCGAGGCTAGGCCTCGCCGGCAGCCTTCTTGCGGGCGGCGATCATCGCCGCGCGGCGAGCCTGTCCCTCCGCGACCCGCTTGTCGGTCCCCTTGTCGAGGAGCTCCTTGAGGGTCGCATCGAAGACCTCCTGATCGAGGGACACCTCGGCGTGCGGAGCGGCAGCGGCGGGAGCGGGTGCGGCGGGGGCCTCGGCGGGCGCCTGGGGCTCCGCGGCCGGTTCGGCCGGGGCGGCAGGAGCCGCGGCTGGTGCGGCGGCGGGTGCCGGCGCGGGTGCGGCGGGGGCGGCAGCCGGAGCGGGGGCGGCAGCCGGAGCGGCGCGGAGCGGCGACGACGCCGGCCGGTTGCGGCAACGGCGGCGGCGCGACGATCACGGGCGCGGCTGCCTTGATGTCCACCGTGCGACGCGGGAGCTCCTGGCCGGGCCGCACACGATCGGCGCGGACCACCTTCAGGCTGGACTCGTCCGTGGAGAACCGGGGGGCGAACCGCACGTAGCCGGCCACCAGGAGCAGGATCACGACGAGCCCGAGGATGCCGAGCAGGATCGCCATCCCATGGACCCAGCCGCCCGTGTTGAGCTCGGGCGTCACGGAGGGGTCGACCGGCGTCTGGGCGATCGCGACGCCCGCCGAAAGGACGACGAGGGCGGGAGCAAGCACGATCGCTCGGAGGGCCCTCATCCGCCGCGATTCTCGCAACCCGCTCGCTCCCTTCGCAACTACACGCTCGGATCCTCTTGGGTCCGCGGAGAGCCGGAGATGGGATTCGAACCCATGACCTACCACTTACGAGGCGGTTGCTCTACCACTGAGCTACTCCGGCCGACGGGGCAGGATACCAACGGGCCTGGTCGTGCCCGGTACGAGTGCTGCCCTCACCTAGGATCCACGGGGCTCCCCCGTTGGCTCCGCGCACCCGAAGCGCCATGATGCGTCCCATGGCTGCCAGGGAACCGACCCGATCGGTCCGGTCCACCGGGTGATGGTGGGTACCGACCGCTCCGAGACCGCGACGAGAGCCGTGGAATGGGCGGCGTCGTTCGCCGAGCGATTCGGCGCCGACCTCCACGTCGTGCAGGTGATCGTCCCGGAGCATCAGGCGGGCACCGAGCACGGGGCCGCGGAGGCGACACGGGCGCACAGCGCCGCCGACGAGCTGCAGGTCTACACGACGCAGCTCGCGGGAGAGCGTGGGCACGCGCACGTCGTGATCGACGACGACCCGGCGATGGCGATCATCCGCTCCTCCGAGGACCAGGCGGTCGACGTGCTGATCGTGGGCAACGCCGGGATGGCCGGGCGCAAGGAGTTCCTCCTCGGCAACGTGCCGAACCGGATCAGCCACAACGCGCGGTGCACGGTGATCATCGTGAACACGACGAACGGCCAGACGACCGCGATCCGAGGGAAGGGAACGTCCAGCGCGATGCGCTCGTCGGCGGTCGAACCGGTGACGCACCCGCATCTCGTGGCCCGCGGCACCAAGATCGGCGTGGTCTTCGCCAAGCACGGGCTGCGCGAGCTGTTCGGCCGCCCGGACGAGGAGGGGGTCGTCGGCCGCACGCGGCAGGCGAAGCGGCTGCGGACCGCGCTCGAAGAGCTGGGTCCCACGTTCTGCAAGCTCGGGCAGATCCTCTCGACCCGCCCCGACCTGCTGCCGCCGGAATTCATCCAGGAGCTGGCGACGCTGCAGGACAACGTGCCGCCCCTGAGCGAGGAACAGGTCGTCTCCGTGATGGAGCAGGAGCTCGGCGTGCCATGGGAGGACGTGTTCGAGACGGTCGACCCGCAGCCTCTCGCCGCGGGGACGATCGCGCAGGTCCATCGCGCATCGCTCGCGACGGGGGCGCGCGTGGTCATCAAGGTCCAGCGCCCCGACGCCCGAGAGTTGATCGAGCAGGACCTCGCGCTCCTCGAGGTGTTCGCGGAGAAGGTCGCGAAGCGCCCGGGCTTGAAGCTCGTGATCGACATGGAGGCCGTGTTCCAACACCTCTCGGACTCCCTCCAGCGCGAGCTGGACTTCCGGCAGGAAGCCGCGAACATGCAGCGGATCGGCGAGGTCCTCGAGCCGTTCCCGCGGCTCGCCGTCCCCACGGTGCACCACGACCTGTCCACGTCGCGGCTGCTGGTCATGTCCGACGTCGGGGGCGGCCCGATCGACACGGCGCCGGACGGCGAGCCGCGGCGCGAGGCCGCCCGACAGCTCCTCGAGTCCTTCTACAAGCAGATCATGGTCGACGGCTTCTTCCACGCCGACCCGCACCCGGGCAACCTGATGTGGCAGCCACAGGAGGAGCGCCTGTACTTCCTCGACCTCGGCATGGTCGGCGAGGTGGGACCGGAGATGCGCGAGCAGCTGATGCTCCTGCTGATGGCGTTCTCCCAGGAAGACGTCGGGTTCCTGACCGACATCACCCTGATGCTCGCGAACGCGATCGAACGGAGCGACCTCGACGTGGACCGGTTCCAGTCCGAGATCGGGTCGATCATGGCGCGGCACCGGACGACGTCGCTGAAGGACATCCAGCTCGGACCGATCCTGCAGGAGATGACCGAGATCTCGGTCCGCTACGGCGTGCCCTTGCCCGCGTCCCTCGCCCTGACGGGGAAGGCGCTCGCCCAGATGCAGCTCGCGACCGCGCAGCTCGATCCGGACGTCGATCCGTTCGAGGTGGCGGGCAAGTTCCTGATGCGGAGCCTCCTCCGCGACATGGCCGGGAGGCTCGATCCGAAGGCGATCTTCTACCAGTCGCAGAAGCTCAAGGTGCGGGCGATGCGCGTGGTCGAGGCGATCGAGCGGATGATCGGCGCCCGGCCCGGCCAGAAGATGGAGATCAACTTCCGGGCGGCGCCGCTCGAGGCCACGGTACGCCGGGCCGGGCGCCTCCTGGCACTCGGCCTGACGGCCGGGGCAGCGATCATCGCGAGCGGATTGACCGCGATCTCGGCACGCGTTCCCGGCTGGGTCCCGATCACGTTCGGCGTGGTCGCGACGCTGCTCACCGCCGGGATGCTGCTGGACCTCTTCCGGAGCCGCAACAGCTAGCTCACGATCACGAGCCGTCGACGCGCTCTTGGACCTCTCGGAGACGCTCGACGACGCCGTGGAGGATCGCGACCGCCACGCTCGGGTTCTGGATCAGGAACGGCTCGAAGTAGATCGTTTCGATCACCAGCGCGTCCACCGGCTCGGTGGCGGTGACGCTCGCGGAGCGGCGCGTGTGTTCGAGCAGGGCCATCTCGCCGAAGAAATCGCCGGGGCCGAGCGTGTGCGTGGCCCCTCCGACCTCGACCTCTGCGGTGCCCGACAAGATGACGAAGAGGCCGCCTCGGTCGGAGTCACGTTCGACGAGTGCCTCGCCGGCGGCGAAGCTGCGGCGCTGTCCGACCTTCGCCACCCGTTCGAGGTCGTCGTCGGTGAGCTCCTCGAAGAAGCGGACCTTCCGGAGGGCGTCGGCCTCGCTCGTCATCTCACCTCTCCTGTTTTCCCGGCCGTCGTCTCGCGGGCCTCGCTCTCGCCGGCCTCGCTCTCGCCGGCCTCGCTCTCGCCAGCCTCGCGCTCATCCTAGCGATGCGAGCTCCACGGCCTCGTCGCGGAGCTTCGCGGCGCGGGCGCGGCCGCCGGCGCGGATCAGCTCCATCGAATCCTGCACGTCGGAGGGACGGTCCACGGAGACCACCGCCCGCACACGGCCATCCAGGAAGTAGAACGCCGCGAAGTTCCGCGACTCGAGGCTCCCGCGGATCACGAGGTCGTCCCACTCCCGGTGGTAGCCGGCGTACTGGATCGTGTGCTCGTACTGGTCGGACCAGAACCAGTGGACCTCGTCGTAGGGGACGTCCCTGCCGAGCATGTTGAGGGCGGCCGCGCGGCCCTGTTGACGAGCGTTGTTCCAGTGCTCGGTCCTGATCCGCTGTCCGAAGACCGGGTGATAGTGCTTGGCCACGTCGCCCGCCGCGAAGACGCCGTCGGCGTTCGCGCGGCAATGCTCGTCGACGAGGACCCCGTCCTCGACGTCGATGCCCGACCCCTCCAGGAACGACGTGACCGGCTCGACGCCGAGCCCGAGCACCACGAAGTCGCACTCGAGGCGCAACCCCTTGGCCGTCGTGACCGCACCCACGCGACCGTCGCCCTCGAACGCCGTGACCTGGTCGTCGAACGTCATCTCGACCCCGTGGTCCCGATGGATCCCTTCGATCACGCGACCGACCTCCTCGCCGAGGACGCGATCCAGAGGCGCCTTCCCACCGGCCACCACGTGAACCTCCAACCCCCGCTGCCGGAGCGACGCCGCGACCTCCGAGCCGATGAATCCCATACCGGCCATCACGACGCGGCGTCCCGGGAGCATCTCGGCGCGGATCCGAGCCGCGTCGCCGAGCGTGCGGAGGTCGAGGACGCCGTCGAGATCGATCCCCGGGATCGGGAAGCGTCGGTTGCGCGCGCCCGTGGCGATCAGCATCGAGTCGAACCGCACCGGGTCGCCGCCGGCGACGGCGATCGTCTTGTCCGCGGCGTCGACCCCGACCACGGTCGTGCCGAAGCGCGTCTCGATCCGGTTGTCGGCGTAGTACGCCTCGGGCCGGACCATCGCCTCCTGGATCGAGGACTCTCCGCGGAGGAACGACTTGGACAGCGGCGGCCGCTCGTACGGGAACGCGGGCTCCGAGCCGATCAGCACGATGTCGCCGTCGAAGCCCTCCTCCCGGAGGGTCGCCGCCGCGGTTGCTCCGGCGAGGCTCGCCCCGACGATCACGAACCTGCGGGATCGGTCCGTTCGGGCGCCGCCGTTGCCGGCGACCGGTTCCGCACCCGACGCCCGGGCCTCCCCGTCTGCCGCCGCCGATCCACCGATCCGCTCGAGCGGCTCGGAGGCGGGCCCGTGCACCACGGACCCGTCGGCGGCGAACTTCGACCCGTGGCACGGGCAGTCCCACGTCTTGGCGGTGTCGTTCCAATCGACCGTGCAGCCCATGTGGGTGCATCGGGGCGAGAGCTCGTACGTGTCCCCGCCCTCGTCGCGGTAGACGGCGAGCTGCTTCCCGTCCACGTTCACGAGGCCGCCGTGGCCGGCGAGGAGATCGTCGACCGAGCGGTCCACCGTCTTCACGATCAAGACGTCCGAGGGGACCTCATGGGCGACCTTGTTCGGGACGGAACCGAGGAAGCGCCGCACGCCCGACATCCCCTTGTTGCCGACGACCACGAGCTGGACGTTCTCCGACTCGGCCATATCGCAGAGCACCTGGGCCGGATCGCCTTCGACGGCTCGTTTCTGGATCTCGACGTCCTCCGGTTTCGCGGACTCGACCTCGGCGAGTTTGATCGCTCCCACCAGCGGGTCACCGACGTGCACGAGCGTGACCGTGCCCGCGTACACGGAGGCCAGCGTGTAGGCCTTGCGCACGGCCTCGGTGGCCGTCCCCGACCCGTCGGTCCCCGCGAGGATCCGCATGTAGGGAGGGGCCGGCTCCCGTGGACCCGCGCGACCGGTCGTGTCGACGATCAGGAGGTCGCACGGCGCGTCGTGCGCCACCCAGTCGGGAACGCTCCCGAGGCGGAACCGCGTGGCCTGCCCCATCCCGCGGTTCCCGACGACGATCAGGTCGGCGTCGTGCGAGAGCGCCGCGGCGAGGATCGACTCGCCCGGCGTGCCCTCGATCAGCTCGGCGGTCGCGTCGACCTTCTTCGCACGCGCCGCCTCGGCCGCCGCGTACAGGGCGGCTTGGAGCGGCTGCCGGCTGACCCCGTACGCGTCGAGGGCGCCCACGAGGACGAGCTTGCCGCGGAGCCGCTTCGTGAGCGCCTGCGCGACCTCGACGGCGACGGATGCGGTCGGCGACCCGTCGGTGCCGACGATGATCGTCCGGTACGGCATCTACCCGGCCTCCAGGGTGCCGTTCATCTGCGGGTGCACGTCGCAGCGGAAGAAGTACTCGCCGGGTTCGAGCGCCGGCACCTGGTACGCCACCGTCTGATCCGTGATCAGGTCGCCGACGAACAGCGACTCCTCTGCGGAGGCGTCACGGTAGATCGCGACGTTGTGCTGTACGCCGGCGTCCTCGTTCGTGAAGTCGAGGACGAACGCCTCGTCGCCCGGGGCGGTGAGCGTGTCAGGGACGAATCGTTGGTCGTCGAACGCGCACACCGTCACCGCGTCCGCGCCGACCGGACACTCCGGAACGCCGCCGAATCCGAGGGTCGGCTTGAAGACCATCAGGTAGAGGATCGCGAGCAGCCCGACGAACCCGATCGCCGCGATCGAATGAGGACGCTTGGACCGCAGGATGTCCTCGAACTGCTCCTGGCTGACGGCGCGCGAGCCCTCGGCCATCGCGGCCGCGACCGTTCGGAGCCGCTTCACCCACGGGGTCGCGACGGCGTACATCGCGACGGTGATCGCGAGGAGGAGGACGATCGCCGCCCAGATCCACCCCTGCCCCCAGAAGTGGCCGGTGAATCCCGCGACGACGCCGCCGATCAGGAGGAGGCCGATCGCGTTCCACATCAGGCCGATCGAGGACGACGACATCTCGAGGAGCTGGGAGACCCGTACCGGGTCACGCTCCTTGCGGAGCCGGAGGACGGCGTAGGCGGAGACGCCGTGGGCCATCAAGAACCCGAACGCTCCGGCGATGTGGAGGAGGACCCACCAACGATGCACGGCCTACTCCTCCCCCAGGGTCACGGCCCCGGCCGACGGCGCCGAGCGCGCCAGCTCCTTCTTCCTGATCTGTCGCATCACGAGCCGCTCGAGGACGAAGACGAGGATGGCCATGAAGCAGCCGACGAGCCAGCGCTCGAAGCGGCGGAGCGGTGTGCGCGCGCCCGACGTCATGGAGCCGGTGCCTCCCGCGCGGCTTCGATCCGAGCGAGGAGCCAGAACCCGATGCCCGCCGCGATCACGAGCCAGGACCAGGCGTCGCCGGGAGCCCCGGCCTCGGTGGAGAAGATCAGCCCGGCGATCCCGAACCAGACCGCCGCGATCGCCGTCGCCGCGGCCGCGAACCGCCAGCCCTCTCCGCGGAGCGACGTCGCGAGCCCGGCCCCCGCGATCGCGAGCGCGGCGACGGCGACGCCCGACCAGTGGTGGAGCTCGACGTGCGGGTCGTTCGGGGCTCCGAGGCGTTGGAGCTCGGCGTTGGTGACGGCATAGATCCAGGCCGGGATCGCGCAGAGCAGCGCGTAGGTGAGCAGGGCCACGCTCGGGTGACCGGGGAGCCGGAACAGGGCCCGCCGGTCGGGTGCCAACGCCCCCAGGAGCACGAGACCCACCACGCCGGTGATCCAGAACCCTGTCATCAGGTCGCCACCCATCAGACCACCGAACAGGTAGGCGAGGGCCTGGGCGACCAGGACGTGCCACGCGGAGGTCCACGTCGGGCGCAGCACGAACGCGATCGAGAACACGCCGATCAATGCGAGCCCGGCGAAGGCGCCGACGACGTGGAAACGGTGGATCGTCTGCGCGGGATCGTCCGACACGAACGCCACGACCACGAACGGGACGTACAACCCGATCGTCGCCACGCCGAAGAGCCAGCCGACGATGCGGAACGCGAGCGTCCGACCTCCGGACGCGCGGGCCTCGGCTCGCATCTCCACGATCGCTCCTCCTCCGGATCAGCCGCCAAGATCATGGGCGTTGGTCACCGGCACGTGACCCGCCACGGTGGTCCCCTGCCCGGGCGCCGAGCGGATCTCGAGAGAGCCTCCCACGGCTGCGAGCCGGTCGGCCATCCCCTGCAGACCGGTCCCGGAGCCCACGGCATCCGGGTCGAAGCCCTGGCCGTCGTCCTCGACCTCGAAGGAGAGGCTGCCGTTCGCACGAACCAAGCGGATCACCGTGTGGTCCGCGGCGGCGTACTTCGCGACGTTCTGGAGCGCCTCGAGTGTGCAGAAGTAGACGGTCGCCTCCACGTCGGCGGTGAATCGTCCGAGATCCTGGGCGTCCATCTGGACGCCGTGCTGGCCCTTGCGTGACTGCGCCTCGATCGCGGCCACGAGCCCCCGGTCGGCGAGGAGCGGTGGGTAGATGCCGCGCGCCAGGTCGCGGAGGTCCTCGAGCGCGGTCTGCGTCTCGGCCTCGATCTGCGTCAACAGCTCGACCGCTTTCGCCGGATCCCGCTCGGTGAACTGTCCGGCGAGCCGCGCCTTCACGGCCAGGGCGACGAGCTGCTGCTGGGCGCCGTCGTGGATGTTGCGCTCCAGGCGCCGGCGCTCCTCGTCCTGGGCGGCCACCAGGCGCTGCCGGGACGTCCGCAGGTCCTCGACGAGCTGCACGTTGCGCAGGACGAGGCCCGCCTGCGCGGCCAGGTCGCGAACCAGCTTCTCTTTGGCGGGGTTCATGGGATCCGAGGCGGACATCCGGACGGACAGCGCCCCGAGCAGCTCGCCCCGGTCTCGCACGTCGACGGTGGTCTCATCCGGCGGACCGGATGTGGCCTCGTCGGAGACGGATACCGGATCGTGGCTCACCGCATCGGCCGGCCACGCGGCCGCTTGGTGGAGGTAGCGGCCCGAACGGAGCCACACGCGCGCCACCTCGGCTCCGGAGCCCTCGCCGAGGACCTGTGCCATCCGCGGAAGGACGTCCTCCGTGGCGTAGGAATCGCCGACGCGCTCGGAGAACTCGGTCAGGACCTCGTAGGGCGTGGCGCGTCTGCCGTAGACGACGCGATCGGCGACCCGCCGGCCGATCCGCATCGCGGGACGGAACGCGATCCCGAGGCCGAGCGCGATCGCGAACAGGAGCGCAGGCCGGTCATCGTCGACGGTCAGCATCCCGATCAGCGCCACGGCACCGGCGTACACACCCACGGCGAGCACGACGAGCGTCCCGGCCACGAGCGTCTTCTTCACCACGACATCCAGATCCCATAGGCGGTACTGCAGGATCGCGATCCCGACGGTCACAGGGATACCGAGGAAGGCCAGGCCTGAGATGAACTCGCCCACTGCGCCTTCGGAGACGCCGATGCCCTCGAGAACCGCGCTGATCACGAAGTAGGTGACGAGCACGACGACCGCGAACGCGAACCATTTGAGCTGCTGTCGTTCGACGCCGGTCGACCGGCGGAATCGGATGACCATCGACGCGCCCGCCGCCACGAAGAGTCCGAGGAGGGCCGGCCACATCACGGCGTCGACGCCGCCGAGCGATCCCAACCACGGGACGTAGAGGGGATTCGCGATCGTGACCGGTGTCCCGACATCACCGACGTCGAACGTCGCCTCCCCGAACCCGATCGTGATGAACGCGAGGAGCGAGACGCCCACACCCGCCCAGGCGAGCCATCGCCAGCGAGGCGACGGGAGCCGCCCGTCGGGGAAGACCAGCGGGAGGAGGATCAACAGCGGGAAGAGCCCCACTGTCCACAGGACGTTGCCAGGCCAGGCGAGCCACCCGGCAAGAGCGTCCTCGCCGTGCGCGGCAGCGTAGATCGACGCCTCGCCGGTCGTGAACGCCGCGCCTACCGTGATGGCGACCCAGAGGAGGAGCCAGCCGATCCGATTGTCGGGGGCCCGGCTCAAACTCAGCGCGCCCACGATGCCCATCCCCATGAACGCGATGAAGTTCGTGGCGTCGCCGAGCAGCGAGTACCCGTTCAGCGACACGAAGACCAGGCCGACGGCCGCGAAGGCGGCTGTGACACCGAGCACGATCCAGGGCCATCGCGACGGCCGCGAGATCAGGGCCGTGGTCGCCATCACGCGCCGCTCCCCAGGATCCGGAAGACCTCGACGGGTTCCTCCCGGCCCTTCACGACGCGCGGGCCGATCGATTCGACGACGACGGTCGGCGCCGCCGCGACCGTCGACGCGGCGGCGACGACCTCACCCCCGTCGGCCTCCGACTGCAGTCGCTGGGCGACGTTCACCGCGTCACCGATCACCGTGTACTCGAGCCGGCCGCCGCCGCCGACGGCCCCGGCCATGACCACACCCGTGTTCAGACCGATCCCCACGTGGAGCCCGTCCACCGCGTCCGTCCCCCACCCCATCGCGTTCAGCTGGCCCTGGCGATCCTGCATCGCGAGCGCGCATCGGAGCGCGCGCTCCGCGTGGTCCGGCGTCGGCTCCGGCGCTCCGAAGACCGCCATCACCGCGTCACCCTGGAACTTGTCGATCGTGCCGCCGTGCTCCGCGATCACCTCGGCCATCGCGCCGAGGTGCCGGCCGACGACCTCCGCGATGTCACGAGCCGTGAGGCGCTCGGCGATCGAGGAGAAGCCCCGGATGTCACTGAACAGGACCGTGACCTCGAGCTCGCGCTGGCTGGCGGCGTCGCCGCCGCGCGCCAGCGCGTCGACGAACTGGGACGGCACGTAGGACTTGAGCGACGATGCGGTCGCCGACTGCTCCACGACGGCCGCGTGCAGTTTCTTGAACTCCCCCAGCAGACCGGTGCCGGCTCCGTCGTCGCCGGCCATCCGTCGGAAGAGCGCCGTCACGTGCCCGTCGACGGCCTCCTGCGTCGTTCCGAGGTGGGCCGCCATCTCCTCGTAGCCGAGCCCTTGCGCCATCATGTCGAGGACGATCCGATCCTCCGCCGGAGACTCCGCGCGACCCGCGAGACGTTCCGCGATCGACGGATCGACCACGCTCCCGCCCTGGCGGACCTCGCGGATCGCGCGAGCGAGCTCATCGCCCTGCGCGATCCGGTCCTTCAGGAGGTAGGCGAGGCCGCTGTGTCCCTTGCCGAGCAGCGCGATCGCGTACTCCTCGTCGTCGTGGGCCGACAGGACCACGACCCCGGTGTCGGGGTGCCGCTCGCGGATCGAATGGGCGCAGTCGATGCCCTCGAGTTGGAACGAGGGAGGCATCTTGATGTCGGTCACGACGACGTCGGGACTGTGCTCCGCAGCCGTTGCGAGGAGGGTCGGCGCATCTTCGGCGACGCCGACGACCTCGATGTCCTCGTACGAGTTCAGCAGCGCGCGCACGCCCTCGCGCACCAGGACATTGTCCTCGCCGAGCACCACTCGGATCGTCACGCAACCGCCCCCAGGGACATCTGCAAGTTCCTCGCGTGTACCATCCGCGCATGCCGCTGCGGGTGGTCTTCGCCGAGGATAACTACCTCGTGCGCGAAGGGACCGCCGCCCTCCTCGCCACCGCCGAGGAGGTCGAGCTCGTGGGCATGGCGGCCAGTCTCGAGGAGCTGCTGTCGGCGGTCGACGAGCACGTTCCCGACGCGGTCCTCACGGATATCCGGATGCCTCCGAGCGGCACCGACGAGGGGATCCGCGGGGCGAAGCAGATCCGGAGCACCCACCCGGAGATCGGCGTGGTCGTGCTGTCCCAGTTCGCGGAAGAGGAGTACGCCTACGACCTGCTGAAGGACGGCGCCGCCGGCCTGGGCTACCTGCTGAAGGAGCGCGTGGCCGACGTGGAGGAGCTCGTGCGCGCGCTGACGGAGGTCGCCCGCGGCGGCAGCGTGCTCGACCCGAAGATCGTCGAGGCGTTGGTCGCTGCGAAGGAGCACCTCGCGCACTCGCCGCTGGCGCGGCTCACCGACCGGGAGCGCGAGGTGCTCGGTCACATGGCGCAGGGGCAGAACAACGCGGCGATCGCGAAGTCGCTGTTCCTCACGGAGCGCGCGGTGGAGAAGCACATCAACTCCCTGTTCCACAAGCTCGGCCTGACGGAGGAACCCGACGTGCACCGCCGCGTCATGGCGGTGCTCGCCTTCCTCCGTGATCAGACCTGACGGGGCTGTCACTGCGCCTTCCTCGTATCCACGATGTACACGCTGCATGGCGCGTGGCGGAGCACCAGGTTCGGCACGCTCTCCCGGACCCGCCATCGCGACCCGTGCATCCCCCGGTTCCCGAGAACGATGGTGTCCGCCTTGACCTCTTCGGCCACGTCGACGATGCGACTGGCGGCGTCACCGTCCTCGATCCGGGTCGTGGTCGACACCCCCGGGAATCGCGCCGCGAGGAGCCGAAGGTGCGCGGACGGATCCGCCGCACGGTCCGGATCGACGACCGACCGATCGTCTCCTTCTCCCTTGACGTACAGGACCACCAGCTCGGCGCCGCGTTCCCGCGCGAGGCGGGCCGCGTCCTCGACCGCGAGATCCGCGGCCGCCGAGGTGTCCGTTCCCACCACGATCGTCCTCATCGTTGGCCTCCTTCGTTCGTCGTGCCGACGCTACGTCGGCGGCGAGGTCACGGCGACGGCGCGTGCATGCGGGATCCGTCCGGGTGCCAACACCCCCCGGAGCTTGGTGTTGACGCACGCAGAACCGCAGGTCGCCCCCCTTGGACCGCTGGAGCGCCGGTGGGACGATGCCCGTGTGGAACCGGTCTCTCACGCCCCGTCACGACTCGCCTGGGCCCTCGTGGCCGTGATCGCGGCGCTCCTCGTGGCGGCCGCGGTGCTGCTCGTCATGGGGATCGGCACCCCCCTCCCGGAGGCTTCGTTCGGGTTCAAGGGGTGGGGGCTGATCCTCGCGACGGCGTTCGGGGTCGCCGGGATCCTGATCGCGACGAGGGTCCCGTCGAACCCGATCGGCTGGATCCTCCTCGTGGCGGGGATCGGGACGGCCTTCCAGGAACTCGCAACCCACTACGCGCAGTACGGCCTGTACGTCGAGCCCGGCTCTCTGCCCGGCGCCGAGTTTGGGGCGTGGATCACCGAGTGGATCTGGATCCCGTACATGGCCTCGGTCGCCCTGCTGATCCCGATGCTGTACCCGACCGGCACCCTCCCGTCACCGCGTTGGCGGATCCCCCTCGTGGTCGGTCTCACGGCTGCCCTCTTCGGCGGACTCCTCTTCGCGCTCGCACCCGGCGACCTCGGCGGCTACCCAGGCATCCCGAACCCGGCCGGGATCGACGGGGCGACGTGGATCCAGGCGGCGGGGAACCTGGTGATGCTCGTATTCCTCGGAGGCGTGCTGTGTGCGATCGCGTCGATGGCGATGCGGTATCGCCGGTCCCGCGGCGACGAGCGGCAGCAGTTGAAGTGGCTGTTGCTCTCGCTGGCGCTGACTGCCGGCGCGTTCATCGTCGGTATCCCGTACTGGACCCTCGGGGGAGGAGGCACCTCCGGGGGAGGAGGCACCTCGCTCGATCTGATCGAGTACCTGCTCGTCGCCGGACTCGTCTCGATCCCGGTGGCGATCGGCGTCGCGATCCTGAAGTACCGGCTCTACGACATCGACGTCGTGATCAAGAAGACGGTCGTCTACGCGATCCTCGCCGTGCTCCTCTTCGCGCTCGGCGGAGTCGTCGCCTGGATCCTCGCCGGGCTGGTCGTCGCGGGCGCCGGCGACGACGGCTACGCCTGGCTGGCGGCGGGGATCGTTGTCGGGCTGGGGGTGTGGCCGCTCCGGAAGGTCGCCACGCGGATGGCAGATCGGCTCGTCTTCGGACGTCGCGCGACCCCCTACCAGGTGCTCAGCGAGTTCTCCGATCGCGTCGCGGGGACCTACGCGAGCGACGACGTGCTGGAGCGGATGGCGCAGGTCCTCGCGACCGCGGTCGGCGCGGAGTCCGCCACGGTGTGGCTGCACGGTCCCGGGGGGCTCCATCCGGGCGCCACGTGGCCGACGGACGA
>CAVRUS010000002.1:0-198573 GCA_963724415.1 uncultured Actinomycetota bacterium
GTCCAGAGATCCTCACGTCCCGCTGACGTTCGAGAGCTCGGATGGCTTGCAGCCCAGTCTTCGTAGACAGTTGATCTCGAGGCCTCGTATACTCGCTGGTCCGCCCCTTCTGGTGGCTGTGTTCGCATGTCCGGCCAGCAGGGGTAACCCGTTCGAAGGAAACAGTGGGAGCGTGCCGAAAGACGACGTCATCGAGGTCGAGGGGACCGTTGTCGAGCCCCTGCCGAACGCCATGTTCCGGGTGGAACTGGAGAACGGGCACAAGGTGTTGGCCCACATCTCGGGGAAGATGCGGATGCACTACATCCGGATCCTCCCGGGGGACCGGGTGAAGGTGGAGCTCTCGCCGTACGACCTCACGCGCGGTCGCGTGGTGTATAGGTTCAAGTAGGGATCGAGGGGACGCAGATGAAGGTCAGGCCGTCCGTGAAGAAGATGTGCGACCGGTGCCGGGTCATCCGCCGGCGCGGCGTCGTGATGGTCATCTGCACCAACCCACGACACAAGCAGCGGCAAGGCTAGGAGGCTCGAAGGCATGGCACGGATCGCAGGCGTCGACCTTCCCCGCGACAAGCGGCTCGACATCGCGCTGCGCTACATCTACGGCATCGGCCCCACGCGGGCCTACGAGATCGTTGCCGGTTCCGGCGTGGAAGGTGGGACGAAGGTCCGCGACCTCTCCGAGGACGAGGTCCTGAAGATCCGCGCGTACATCGACCAGAACCTGAAGGTCGAGGGAGACCTCCGGCGCGAGGTGGCGCAGGACATCAAGCGCAAGATCGAGATCGGTTGCTATCAGGGCGTCCGGCACCGCCGGTCGCTCCCGGTCCGCGGGCAGCGCACGCACACGAACGCGCGCACCCGGAAGGGCCCCAAGAAGACGATCGCGGGCCGGAAGAAGGCCCAGGCCAAGAAGTAGACGAGCAGCGGGAAAGGGATCGATGGCGAAGCCCAAGGCGAAGAAGGCACGGCGGCGGGAGAAGAAGAACGTCGTCCACGGCCAGGCGCACATCAAGTCCACGTTCAACAACACGATCGTCACGATCACGGACCTACAGGGCAACACGCTCTCGTGGGCGAGCGCCGGCAATGTGGGGTTCAAGGGCTCCCGGAAGTCCACGCCGTTCGCCGCGCAGCTCGCCGCGGAGAAGGCCGCTCGTCAAGCGCAGGAGCACGGCGTGCAGAAGGTGGACGTGTTCGTGAAGGGTCCCGGCTCCGGCCGCGAGACCGCGATCCGTTCCCTCGCCGCCACGGGCCTCGAGATCTCCGTCATCCAAGACGTCACGCCGGTTCCCCACAACGGGTGCCGGCCTCGCAAGCGCCGGCGCGTCTAGCGTTCGGCAGGCCCGGCACCGACGGGGTGTCCGGGACGCACCAACCACGCGGGGAAGGAATGGTTGATCCCCCGCCGGAGGAGGAAACACGTGTTCATCGTCGCCAGGCCGCAGATCTCCGAGAACGAGATCTCGCCCATCCGTTCCAAGTTCACGATCGAGCCGCTCGAGCCGGGGTTCGGCTACACGGTCGGCAACTCGCTGCGTCGGACCCTGCTGTCGTCGATCCCCGGTGCCGCGATCTCGTCGGTCCGCATCGACGGTGTGTTGCATGAGTTCTCGACGATCCCGAAGGTCAACGAGGACGTCACCGACATCATCCTGAACCTGAAGGAGCTCGTGCTCCGCTCCGATCTGGAGGAACCGACCACCGCCTACCTGAAGGCCAAGGGTCCGGCCGAGGTCACGGCGGGCGACATCGCCCCGCCGGCCGGGATCGAGATCCTGAACCCCGACCTGCACGTCGCGACGCTCGGGAAGGGCGCGTCCCTCGAGATGGAACTCTCGATCGAGCGCGGCGTCGGCTACCGGATGGCCGACAAGAACAAGAAGTCGCGCGACCCGATCGGCGTGATCCCCGTCGACTCGATCTTCTCGCCCGTTCGGAAGGTGTCCTACGCGGTGGAGGACACGCGGGTGGAGCAGATGACCGACCGCGACCGTCTGATCCTGGACGTCGAGACGGACGGCTCGGTCACGCCGCGCGAGGCGCTCGCCTCCGCCGGCGGGACGCTGCTGGAGCTCGTGCAGCTCTTCTCGGACCTGGCGGAGGCGGCCAGCGTCTCCGTCGGCCCGGCCGAGGACGAGGACCAGCCGAGCGACTACATGATCACGGTCGAGGATCTGAACCTGTCGGTGCGCTCGTACAACTGCCTCAAGCGCGAGGGCATCAACAGCGTGGGCGACCTGGTGCAGAAGTCGGAGTCCGAGCTGATGGACATCCGGAACTTCGGCCAGAAGTCGATCGACGAGGTCAAGGCCAAGCTCGAGGAGCTCGGCCTCGGGCTTCGGGAGGAGTAGTCGACGTGCCGAAGCCGAAGAAGGGTCCCCGGCTGGGCTCCAGCCCGGCGCACCAGAAGCTGCTGCTCTCGACGCTCGCGGCGCAGCTCTTCGTGCACGAGGGCATCCGGACCACGGAGGCGAAGGCGAAGCAGCTCCGGCCGTTCGCGGAGAAGCTGATCACGTTCGCGAAGCGTGGGGACCTCGCGGCGCGCCGCGAGGTCCTCCGCGACATCCCCGACCGCGACGTCGTCGCGAAGCTCTTCCACGAGATCGGGCCACGGTTCGAGGACCGGCAGGGCGGCTATACGCGGATCCTGAAGCTGGGGCCGCGCAAGGGCGACGGTGCCCCGATGGCGCGGATCGAGCTCGTGGAGCGCGAGGGGTCGTAGGCCGTGCCCGGGCGGCCCGCCTCGCGGGCGCCTGCGCAACGTCGTCCTCTGGGTGTTGGCGGCGGAGGTGGCGACGGCGAAGATGCTGGCGGTCGCGCTCTTCCTCCCCGGTCTCGCGATCGGCTCAGGGATCCAGGAGGCCATCGCCCGGTGAACCGGACTCGGCCCTGATGTCGGTCGTGGTGCTCACGCTGGCCTACGACGGAACCGACTTCCACGGCTGGGCGAGGCAGCGCGACCCGTCGATACGGACGATCGAGGGCGAGCTCGCGTCTCATCTGGAGCGGGTCCTCCGGGAGCCCGTCAAGCTCTCGGTCGCCGGACGCACCGACGCCGGTGTTCATGCCCGAGGCCAGGTCGCGTCGTTCCGCACGGCCTCCTCGGTCGAGCCCGATCGCCTTCGGAAGGCCCTGAACACGGCCCTTGCCCCCGAGGTCGTGGTGGTTCGCGCGAGCCGAGCTTCCGACGGCTTCGACGCCCGCTTCTCGGCGAATGCGCGGGAGTACACGTACCGGATCGACGAGGCTCCCATCGCGGATCCATTCACCGGCCGCTTCGCCTGGCATCGACCCGGACGTCTCGCGCTCGGTCCGATGCGACGGGCAGCACGAGATCTCGAGGGTGAGCACGACTTCGCGAGCTTCTGCCGGCGTCCAGGAGGGGATCGATCGACCGTCCGGGACCTGCGACGACTGCGTGTCGCACGAGCGGGCGACCGCATCTCCATCCGGGCCGTGGCCGACGCCTTCCTGCACCAGATGGTCCGCTCGTTGGTCGGGACGCTGGTGGCGGTCGGGGAGGGGAAGCTGGAGCCGGAGGCGATGCCGCGCGTGCTTGCCGCCCGCGACCGGGCGGCGGCCGGAGAGCTGGCGGCCGCGCGGGGCCTCACCCTCGAGCACGTCCGGTATCGATGAATGCCGCATCATCGGCCGCAGCAGGAGCCGAGCTTTGACGGGAGCGCGTTTCCGCAGGTAGCATGCGTCGTCGGCCCCTCGGGCCGACATCTTTCCGATGAAGACCTACTCTCCCAAGCCTGAGCACATCGAACGCCGCTGGTACGTCCTCGACGCCGGCGAGCAGGTGCTTGGGCGGGTCGCGTCGGAAGCCGCGGTGATCTTGCGCGGGAAGCACAAGCCGATCTTCGCTCCCCACATGGACGTCGGCGACAACCTGATCATCATCAACGCCGCGAAGGTGGTGCTCACGGGAGGCAAGGAGACCAAGAAGATCGCGTGGCGCCACTCCGGGCATCCCGGTGGCATCACGGGCACCCTCTACGAGGATCTGCTCGCGAAGCGGCCGGCGTTCGTGGTCGAGAAGGCGGTCCGCGGCATGCTGCCGAAGAACCGGCTCGGTCGCGCGATGATCAAGAAGCTCCACGTCGTCCCGGGGCCGGAGCATCCCCATCAGGCGCAGCAACCCGAGGACTGGACCATCGGGATGCGGCCCGCTTGGGATGGCCTGCCTGCCCCGCGCGTCCCCGTCGCGAACGGGAAGACGAGCGAGGTGGCGAAGGAGCAGGCTGTCGAGGCACCCTCCGCCGCGGAGCAGGCCGAGAAGCCCACCGTGGCCAAGACCACGGCGAGGTCGGCCCGATCGAAGACGACCGCGAAGAAGCCGACCGCCGCCAAGACGACGGCCGCCAAGAAGCCGACCGCGAAGAAGCCGGCGGCTGCCAGGAAGCCGACCACACGGAAGCCGGCCGCCCGGAAGCCAGCGAACAAGGCGACGGCGAAGAAGAAGGAGACGTAGTGGCGACGACCCAGGCGAAGCTCATCACCGGCCGGCGCAAGGCGGCGATCGCACGCGTGCGGCTGGTTCCCGGTAGCGGGGAGTTCCGGATCAACGAACGTTCGCTCGACGAGTACTTCCCCACGCGGGTCCACCGGATGGTGGCGCAAGCGCCGCTCCGCTCCGTCGGCCGGGACAAGGACCTCGACGTCGTCGCCACGATCACCGGCGGTGGGGTCAACGGTCAGGCGGGCGCGCTGCGGCTCGGCATCGCGCGCGCGCTCCTCGATCTCGATCCGGAGCTGCGCGCACAGCTGAAGGCCGAAGGGTTCCTGCGACGCGACGCGCGGGAGAAGGAGCGTCGCAAGTACGGGCTGAAGAAGGCTCGGAAGGCTCCGCAGTACTCGAAGCGTTAGTCGGCGGGGGTTTCCGCCGCCAGCGCCTCGTCGTCCGACGGCATCTCTCCGGGCGCCAGAGCCAGCGATCCGTCTTCCGAGGCCGCGATCAGCTCGAGCGCGCGGTCGGACACGTCGTCCGGTACGAACAGGATCACGGGTCCCATCCGATACGGGCCGGATCCTTCCCCTTTGGCGAGGACGTCGATCCCTTCGGCCTCCAGGAGCCCGCGCACGAGCAGACCCCGGACGGGGTCGCGGGTCTCGAAGACGCGGACGAGCTTCACCCGACCATCATCACCCGGACCGCCGGGAACGTCCACGGACGTTCACGCTGCGCTCCTGGTCTGGACACCTCCCACCTCGGTCGCGGGCGTACGCTTTCCTCCGTGAGGACTCGATCGTGACCGCACCGAGCGTCTTGTTCGTCTGCGTGCACAACGCGGGTCGGAGTCAGATGGCCGCCGCCCTCCTGGAGCGGCACGCCGCCGGCCGCGTTCGGGTGCGCTCGGCCGGCTCCGAGCCCGCCGAGCACCTTCATCCGGCCGTGATCCAGGCGATGCAGGAGGTCGGCATCGACCTGGCGGCCGAGCGTCCTGCGCTCCTCCAGGCTGAGGACGTTCGCGGATCCGATGTCGTCATCACGATGGGTTGTGGGGACGCGTGTCCCGTGTTCCCGGGCATCCGCTACGAGGATTGGGAGCTCGAGGATCCGGCTGAGAAGCCTCTCGACGACGTGCGGAGGATCCGCGACGAGATCGACGAGCGGGTCCGACGGCTGGTCGAGGAGCTGACGGCTCAGGCCGAAAGCACGGCTCGGAGCGACGCGAGCGGCTCCGGCCGGACCTTGAAGTAGACCCACTTCCCCCGGCGCTCGCGATCCAGCAGCCCGGCCTCGTGGAGGACCTTCAGATGGTGGCTCACCGTCGGCTGCGAGAGGCCGATCGGCGTCGTGAGGTCGCATCCGCACGCCTCCGAGTCCGGGCACGCCGCGATCAAGCTGAGGAGGCGCAGCCTGGCGGGATCCGCGAGGGCCTGGAGGGCACCGGCGAGCGTCTCGGCGGCGTCCTCGCTGAGCGGCGCCGACAGGAGCGGCGAGCAGCAGGCGTCGAGTTCCTGGATGAGCTTCACCAGGTCATATTGACAGACATCGATGTGTCAGGCAACATATCGACCGCCATCGATGCGATGGCACGGTTCGAACTGGGAGGTGATCCCGGATGGATCCGGACTGCTGCCCGCCTGGCTGCTGCTAGGCACGTGAGGGGCGGGGTGCGGGGCCGGAGGCCCCGCCTCCCGCCTCCCGCAGTAGCATCACCTCCCCATGGCGCGTCTCTTCGGGACCGACGGCGTCCGGGGTATCGCCGGCTCCGAGCTCACAGCAGACCTCGCGCGAGGGTTGGGGCGATCTGCCGTGCGCGTGCTCGCGGAGGGCGTGGAGCATCGCCCCGTCTTCCTGCTCGGGCGCGACCCCCGGGAATCGGGCGCCTGGTTGGAGGAGGCGCTCGTCGCCGGCATCCACGAGGCGGGGGGCGACGTCCTCCTGGCGGGGGTCGAGCCCACGCCGGCGATCGCGTTCCTGACGATCGACGGCGGGGCGGATGCGGGCGTGGTGATCTCCGCTTCGCACAACCCTCCCGAGTACAACGGCATCAAGTTCTTCGGCCAGAACGGCATGAAGCTCCCGGACGCCGTCGAGGACAGGATCGAGGCGGGACTCGGCGACCCGGTCCGTCCGGGGATCGACGAGGGCTCGATCCGTGAGGCTCGACGGCGGACGGGAGCGGTACCTGGCGCACCTCGAGGCGGCCGCGGGATCTCGGTTGGACGGCATGACGATCGTCGTCGATTGCGCGAACGGCGCCGCATCCGGGCTCGCACCCACGCTCTACGAACGGCTCGGCGCCACCGTGCACGCGATCCACGACGCGCCCGACGGGCGCAACATCAACGTCGGCTGCGGCGCGCTGCACCCGGACGTGGCCGGCGCCGTCGTCGTCGAACGGGGCGCCGATGCAGGGGTCTCCCACGACGGCGACGCCGACCGGGCACTGTTCTCCGACGCGCACGGCCGGTCGATCGACGGCGATCAGATCCTGGCCGCGTGTGCGATCTCGATGAAGGAGGCCGGCGCCCTCCCGCATGATGCCGTCGTGACGACCGTGATGGCGAACCTCGGGTTCCACCGGGCCATGCAGGACGCGGGGATCACGGTCTCGGCGACGAAGGTGGGCGATCGCTACGTGCTCGAGGAGATGGAGGAGGAGGGCGTGACGCTCGGAGGGGAGCAGTCCGGGCACCTGATCTTCCGCGATCACGCGACGACGGGCGACGGGCTCCTCACCGCGGTCCGGTTCCTCTCCCTCGCGGCAGGGAGCGGCCGGTCGGTCGCCGACCTCGGCGCGGTGATGCGTCGGTATCCGCAGGTGATGGAGAACGTGCGGGTGCGGAGCCTCGCCGAGCTCGACGGTTCCGGATCCGTCTGGGAGGCGGTCCGGGCGGCCGAGGAGGATCTCGCCGATCACGGCCGAGTGCTCGTCCGCGCGTCGGGGACCGAGCCGCTCGTCCGGGTGATGGTCGAAGCCGAGACGGAGGAAGTCGCCCGCCGACACGCCGAGACGATCGCGAGCGAGGTGCACAAGCAGCTCGGCGCCTGAACCCCTGCTACCCTCGGTGCTCCATGTGCGGCATCGTCGGCTACGTGGGGCCCGACGAGGCCCTTCCGATCGTCCTCGAGGGACTCAGACGTCTGGAGTACCGCGGCTACGACTCGGCCGGCGTCGCCGTGCTCGACGGGGACCTCACCGTCGTCAAGCGAGCCGGGAAGCTCTCGGAGCTCGAGGCGGCACTCGATGAGGACGGACACCCCGCCGGAACCGTCGCGATGGGGCACACGCGCTGGGCGACACACGGCGCGCCGACCCACCGGAACGCCCATCCGCACGTCGACTGCTCCGGCACGGTCGCGGTGATCCACAACGGGATCATCGAGAACTTCCAGCAGCTCCGCGCACGCCTGGAGAAGGACGGCCACACGCTCGCGTCCGAGACCGACACCGAGCTCGTCGCGCACCTGATCGAGGAGCAGCTCCGAGACGGTGGTTCGCTGACGGAGGCCATCCGGGCAACCGTGCGGGAGCTGGAGGGCGCGTACTCCCTCGTCGTCGTGTCATCGAAGGAGCCCCGGCTCCTGGTCGGCGTGAAGGTCGCCTCCCCGCTCGTGGTGGGCGTCGGTGTCGGCGAGACCATCCTCGCATCGGATATCCCGGCCGTGCTGGGTCGGACGACCACCGTGATCCCCGTGGACGAGGGACGGATCGTCGAAGTGCGGGCGGACGGCGCCACGTTCTCTGACTTCGACGGCAACCCCGCGCATCCCGAGGCGATCGAGGTGGACTGGGATCCCGCCCAGGCGGAGAAGGGCGGCTTCGACACGTTCATGCTCAAGGAGATCCACGAGCAACCCGCCGCGATCAGGGACACGCTCGTCGGACGTGTCGACGAGTTCCGCCGGCTCGCGCTCGACGACCTCCGGATCCCCGACGACGTCCTGCGAGAGGTCGACAAGGTGTTCGTCGTCGCATGCGGGACGGCGTACCACTCGGGGCTCGTCGCGAAGTACGCGATCGAACACTGGACACGGTTGCCCGTCGAGATCGACATCGCGAGCGAGTTCCGCTACCGCGATCCGGTCCTCGGACCCGACACGCTCACACTGGCGGTCTCGCAGTCGGGGGAGACGATCGACACGCTCGAGGCGGCGCGTCACGCGCGGCGCCAGGGCTCGCCGTTGCTGGCGGTCACGAACACCGTGGGTTCGTCGCTCGCTCGAGAGGCCGACGGCGTGATCTACATGCACGCCGGCCCGGAGATCGGTGTCGCGGCCACCAAGACGTTCGCCACGCAGATGGTGTCGCAGTACGTCCTGGCGATGTACCTCGCACAGGTCCGCGGCTCGATGTTCCCCGAAGAGGTCGCGGAGGTCCTGACCAGGATGGGGGAGCTGCCGGCGCAGGTCGAGCGCGCGATCCAGCTCGACGGGCAGGTGCGGGGGCTGGCGGAGCGGTTCCAGCACGCGCGGGACTGGCTCTTCATCGGGAGGCACACGGGGTACCCGGCCGCCCTCGAAGGGGCGCTGAAGCTGAAGGAGATCAGCTACGTGCACGCGGAAGGCTATCCGGCCGGTGAGCTGAAGCACGGCCCGATCGCGCTGGTCGAGGAGGGCGTGCCGGTCGTTGCGGTGGCCACGACGTGCCACGTCTACCCGAAGATGCTCTCGAACATCCAGGAGGTGCGGGCGCGCGGCGCCGAGGTGATCGCCGTCGCCACCGAAGGGGACGAGCAGATCCGGGAGCTCGCCCAGCACGTGATCGAGGTCCCGGAGACGCCGGAGCTGCTGTCACCCGTGGTCGTGACCGTGCCGCTGCAGCTGCTTGGCCTACCACGTGGCCCGTTTGCGGGGATCCGACGTCGACCAGCCACGGAACCTCGCGAAGAGCGTCACGGTCGAGTAGCGTCCGGGCATGGCCCCGGTGATGCGGTCTCCCGGTGCTCTCCCTCGCGGTCTCCAGCTCGCGTTCGTCCTCCTCCTGGTGGCGGGCGTCCTCGTCGCCGGCGCGCCGGCACGAGCGTGCTCCTGTGTCGAGATGGACCTCGGCTCCCGGCTCCCAGAAGCTGACGGAGCCTTCGTGGGCACCTACGTGGATCGTGATCCCTTGAGCGGTGGACGTGCGGCCTGGACGTTCGTCGTCGAACGTGTCGTGAAAGGGCAGTTCGGCCCCACCGCGATCGTCCGGACCAGTGGGGACGGCGCCTCGTGCGGGATCGAACTCTTCGGCGGCCCTCGCGCCGGATTGCTCCTCGATCGAGCGGACGATGGCGTCTGGGAGTCGAGCCTGTGTCAGCAGGTGCCGCCGAACGAGCTCCTGGCCTTCGCGCAGAGCAGCGATCCGCCAAACTCGACGATCGCCCCGATCGGAACCGGATGGAGCACCGAATCGAAGGTGGGCCTGGTGGGAATCGTGGTCGCGTTGGTCCTGATGCTCCTCGTGCTCGTGTGGTTCGCGCGGCGGCGTCGCGTCGCAACCACCGGTGGGAGCGACGTGGCGTAGCCTTCCCTCGTGGACATCGTCGGCCTGGGGGTGGACCTCTGCGAGATCGGGCGCATCGAGCGCGCGATCGCACGCCACCCGACGTTCCGTGACCGCTTCTTCACGCCGGAGGAGATCGCCTACTGCGACTCGAAGGCCCGACCCGCCGAGTCCTACGCCGGGCGGTTCGCCGCCCGCGAGGCCACGATCAAGGCGCTCGGCGGCTACCGCGGCCGCCGGTGGTTGGACATCAGCGTCACCCGCGATCCCAGTCCGGAGCTCCCGCGATCCGTCTCGACGGGAACGCGAAGCGCCGGGCCGATGCGCTCGGCATCGGCGCGGTACTCATCACCTTCAGTCATGAGAGATCGAACGCGGTGGCGTTCGCGATCGCTGTCCGATGAAACCCGTCCTGACCCCGGACGAGGCCGCGTCGCTCGACCGGGAGACGCAGGCTCGGGGTGTCGCGGCCGACGTGCTCATGGAGCGAGCGGGGCGTGCCGTGGCACGGGCGGCGCGCGAGCTCGCGGGCGGCGCGTACGGCCGCCGAGCGGTGGTGGTCTGCGGGAAGGGCAACAACGGCGGCGACGGCCTGGTGACGGCTCGGGAGCTCGGTCGTTGGGGGGTGCGGACCACCGTGGTGCTGCTCGAGGATCCCGGGGAGCTGCGGGAGCCGGCCGCGACGAACGCTCGACGTCTGGACGAGGTCCCCGGTATCCGCGTGCGGACGTTCGACGAGCACGGTCTCCGGCGGGAGCTCGCGCGGGCGGACGTCGCCGTGGACGCGATCTTCGGGACCGGCTTCCGCGGCATGCCGGAGGACGAGTGGGCGGCGGCGATCGCGAGCCTGAACGAGGCCGGCGCACCGGTCGTGGCCGTCGACATCCCCTCCGGGGTGAACGGGGCGAGCGGGGTCGTCGAGGGCGAGGCCGTTCGAGCCGAGCTGACCGTCTCCTTCGGCGCGCCGAAGCTCGGCACGGTGCTGTTGCCCGGCGCCGAGCATGCGGGCATCGTCCGTGTCGTCGACATCGGTTTCCCCGAGGATCTCGTTCGCGCCAGAGCGTGGCTCACCGAGCCCGAGGATGTTGCCGGGTGGCTCCCTCGGCGCGATACCGACACCCACAAGCGTGCGTCGGGGGTCCTCGTCGTCGTGGCCGGTTCGCGCGGCATGACCGGCGCCGCCCGTCTGATCGCGATGGCCGCCGGCAGGGTCGGCGCCGGACTGGTCACCGTTGCCGCACCCGAGGATGCGATCCCGCAGATCCAGGCAGGGTTGACCGAGGCCACGTTCCTGCCGCTCCCCGAGACGGACGACGGCACGATCGCGACGGGGGGCGCGCGCGCCGTGCTGGAACGACTCGCGGCGGCGGACGGCCTCGCGATCGGCCCCGGCCTCACGACGAACGAGCAGACGGTGGCGTTCGTCCGCGAGGTGGTCCGCCGCTCACCCGTCCCCCTCGTGATCGATGCGGACGGGCTCAATGCGTTCACCGGCGACGGAGCCGCCCTCGGCGACCGCCAGTCCGAGGCGGTGCTCACGCCGCACGTGGGCGAGTTCACGCGGCTCACCGGAGTGAAGCCTCGCGACCTCGATGCGGACCGTCCCGCTCACGTGCGGGCGCTCGCCGCCCAGGCGGAGGCCGTCACCCTCCTGAAGGGAAGCCGGACGGTGATCGGCGAGCCGAACGGGCGCCTGATCGTCAACGTGACCGGGTCGCCGGTCCTCGCCACGGCCGGCACGGGCGACGTGCTGACCGGGATGATCGGCGGGCTCCTCGCTCGGGGGGTCGCGCCGACGGAGTCCGCCGCGGCCGGCACGTACCTTCACGGGCTGGCGGGGATCCTCGCGGGCGGGGAACTCGGTGAGGGAACCGTGGCGGGCGACGTGCTCGAGCGCATCCCCGATGCCGTTGCGCACGTGGAGGGCGGGTGACCGAGGGGTTCCGACCGACCTGGGTCGACGTCGACCTCGACGCGATCCGCCACAACGCACGCGTCCTCACACCCGACGGCGCGGAGCTGATGGCGATCGTGAAGGCGAACGGATACGGGCACGGTGACGTGGAGGTGGCTCGGGCCGCGATCGAGGCCGGCGCCACCTGGGCGGGGGTGGCGCTGGTCGAGGAGGGTCTCCGTCTCCGGGCTGCCGGGATCGAGGCGCCGATCCTCGTCCTGTCCGAGCTGCCTCCGGGCTCGGAGGCCGTCGCGCTCGCCCACCGGCTCACGCCCACGTTGTACTCCGGCGGCGGCCTCGATCGCCTCGCCGCGGTCGCTCGCGGGTCGGTGCCCGTGCACGTGAAGATCGACACCGGGATGCACCGGGTCGGCGTGTGGCCGCCGATCGACGCAGCGGCGTTCGCTCGGCGGGTGCAGGACGCCGGACTCGAGGTCGAGGGTCTGTTCACGCACCTGGCGCGGTCCGAAGACGACGACGTCACGACGAAGGAGCAGCTCTCGCGATTCCGGGACGCCGCCGATGCCGTCCGGGCTGCCGGGACGAGCCCTCGAGTCCTGCACGCGGCGAACTCGGGTGCCACGATCCTGCATCCGGAGTCGCACCTCGACATCGTCCGGCCCGGCATCGCGCTCTACGGGATCGAACCCGCGCCGGGAGTCGGGTCGCATCTCGGACTGCGGCCGGCGCTCGCGTGGAGGAGCCGCGTGAGTGCCGTGAAGCGGCTCGACGCCGGCGAGGCCGTCTCCTACGGGCATCGCTATCGGCTGGAGCGGGACGCGTGGATCGCCACGGTGCCGGTCGGCTACGCGGACGGCTACCCTCGACAGTTGACGAACCAGGGCGAGGTGCTGATCCGGGGTCGGCGCCACGGGGTCGCGGGGACGGTCACGATGGACCAGGTGCTCGTGGACTGCGGCGACGCGGAGATCCAGGTCGGCGAGGAGGTCGTCCTGATCGGAAGCCAGGAGAACGAGACGATCGGCGCGGACGAGCTCGGGCGACTGTGTGGAACGATCGGATACGAGATCGTGAGCAGGATCGGCGAGCGCGTGCCGAGGCGGTACGCATGAGCAAGCGGATGGCGGGCACGCCTACCCGGGTGGCCGTCGGCGCGGCCGCCGCTGCCGGGGCGGTCGCCGCCGGCCTCGCGGGACGCGCGCTCTGGCAACACCGGCGACCGGCCGGCCTCGACCGACCGTGGGGCGCGCCGCCGGAGGACCTCGGACCGCTCGAGGCGTTCGACGGGACGAAGCTCGCCGTGCGCGCGGCGGGACCGCCCGACGGGCCGCTCCTGCTGTTCTCCCACGGGTTCAGCCTCGACATGACGACGTGGCGCGAGCAGTGGTCCGACCTCGGCGACGAGTTCCGCTGCGTGGCGCTCGACCACCGCGCACACGGCCAGAGCGAGATCCCGGCGACCGGCGACGTGAGCCTCCGCTCGATGGGGCGAGACCTCGCAACCGTGCTGGACGCTCTCGCGCCGGATCGGCAGGTGGTGGTGATCGGTCACTCGATGGGTGCGATCGCGATCCTCGCCTTGGCGGAGCAGCGGCCGGATCTGTTCGGGCCGCGGGTCGCGGGGGTCGTGCTCCTCGGCGCTTCCGCCGCCAACCTGTTGCGCGGGGCGATGGGCAACGTCACCGATCTGCTCCGACCGAGGCTCGGATCGTTCGCGACGGCCGCGAGACGGGTCGATCGGCTCCGCCGGGCGATCCTCGCGGGACCCACCGAGGTGCCGGCGATCGTGGCGAGGGTGACCCAGTTCGCGCCCGAGGCGCCGGACGACGTCGTCGATCACGTCCTGCATCTCGCGGAGCGCACGTCGTCCCTCGTGTGGACCGACGGCCTGTCGGAGCTGATGCGGATGGACTTCCGCGAGGCGCTCTCCCGGATCACCGTACCGGCGCTCGTGGCGGTGGGCGATCAAGATCGCGTGACGCCGCCCGCCGTCGCCGTCGAGCTCGCCGCCGCCCTCCCGAAGGGGAAGCTGTTCCTCGTGGAAGGGGCCGGCCACATCGCGATGCTGGAGCGGCCCGAGCGACTGAACCCCGAGCTCCGCTCCTTCGCGCGCGAGGCTCTCGATCTCGGTTCGGGCCGCGGGAAGAAGCGCCAGGGGACGAGCCAAAGGACGAAACGGAAGGGAGCCGCGTGAGCCGGACGCTGGCCGACGTCGCCGCCGAGGCGGCCGGGTGCACGAAGTGTCGGCTCGCGCAGGGACGGACCCAGGTGGTCTTCGGCGTGGGGAACCCGACCGCGGACGTCCTGTTCATCGGCGAAGCGCCCGGGTTCCACGAGGACAAGCAAGGCGAGCCGTTCGTGGGAGCCGCCGGCCAGCTGCTCACCAAGGTGCTCGGCGACGTGCTCGGTCTCGAACGAGCGGACGTCTACATCTGCAACATCTTGAAATGCCGGCCTCCGGGGAACCGCGACCCTCAGGAGGACGAGATCGGATCGTGCACCCCGTGGTTGATCGAGCAGGTCTCGCTGATCCAACCTCACGTCATCGTCACGCTCGGCAACTTCGCCACGAAGTTCGTCCTGCAGACACCACAGGGGATCACGCGCATGCGCGGCCGCGCCTACGCCTGGCACGGCAGGACGGTGATCCCGACGTTCCATCCCGCGGCGATCCTCCACGGCGGCGGGGAGAAGTCGCGTCAGTTCGCCGAGCTCCGCGAGGACTTCGAGCTGGTGCGCGACACCCTGGCGCCGCCGACCAAGGCCGCGCCAGCCGGAGAGCCTGCGCCTGCAAAGGAGCCTGCGCCTGACGAAGGAGCCGGTGCCTTCAGTGGAGTCCGTGCCGCCACCCGCCCCCGCGCCGTCGACGATCGAGGAGCCCGTGCGGGTGCCGGACGCCGAGGATGAGCGAGCGCCCGAGGAGCAGCTCGAGCTGTTCTGACGATGCGCATCGAGCTGGAGACCGCCACCGCCGAACGGACCCGGGACCTCGGCGCCGCCCTCGCGACCTTGCTGCAGCCCCGCGACACGGTGCTGCTCACGGGGGATCTCGGCGCGGGCAAGACGACGCTGGTCCAGGGGGTCGGCAGGGGACTGGGCGTCGAGGATCATGTCGCCTCGCCCACGTTCACCCTGGTCAAGGAATACACCGGGCGCCTCGACGTCGCGCACGTCGACGTCTACCGGCTGGAGCGGGTGCAAGACGTCGTGGACCTCGGTCTGGACGAGATCGGAGGCCCCGATCGCGTGCTCCTCGTCGAATGGGGAGATGCGGTCCAGGACCTGCTGCCGGAGGATCGGCTCCGTGTGGAGCTCACCACGGAGCCGGCCGACGAGGGTCGCCGGATCGTGATCACGCCGCAGGGGGGATCGTGGGCTCTCCGCTGGGAGCGGCTCGAGCAGGCCCTCGTCCCGTTCCGTCGGGCCGACGTCGATACCGACGTCGATGAGGCGCCGCCGTGATCGTCGTCGGGATCGAGACCTCGACGCCGCAGACGTCCGTCGCGATCGGGACCGAGCGCGAGCTGCTGGGCTCGATCTCCGTGGCGGGGAAAGCTCGGCAAGAAGCGGTGACGCCTGCGCTGGAACGACTCTGCGGGTGGACCGGGGTGGATCTCGGGCAGGTCGGCGGGATCGCGGTCGGGGTCGGGCCGGGGCTGTTCACGGGTCTGCGCGTCGGCATCGAGACGGCGAAGACCCTCGCGCAGGTCCTGCGCGTGCCGATCGTCGGGATCACGAGTCTGGACGCCCTCGCGTACTCGGTCCGCCACACCCACAAGCTGATCGTGGCGGTGATCGACGGGCGCCGCCGGGAGGTGTTCTCGGCGATCTACCGGGCGCTCCCCGGGGGTGTTCTGCGGGGGAGCGACTACACCGTCGCGGCCCCGGATCGCCTGCGAGCCGAGCTGGAAACCGTGCCGGGAGAGATGCTTGCGGTCGGCGACGGTGCCATCCTGTACCGGGACCAGCTCGAGGAGCTGGGGAGCCGTGTCGAGTTCGCCTCGACGATCCGGGCGCACCCGGAGGCCGCTGCGCTCGTGGAGCTGGCGGTGCCGCGGTTCCTCCGGGAGGAGCACGACCGGCTGCACGAGGTGGTGCCGATGTACCTGAGGAAATCGGATGCGGAGATCGCGTGGGACAACCGGGACCGAGGCGCCGGCGCTTGACGTGACCCCCATGCGCAGGCGGCACCTGCGCGGGGTGATGGCGATCGAGCGGCAGGTCTACGCGCGTCCGTGGAGCCCCAACCTCTTCGCGGCCGAGATCACCGATCCGAACGGACGCTGTTACCTCGTCGCTCGGGTCCACAAGGAGGTCGTCGGCTACGGGGGCCTGATCTGCTACGGGGACGAGGCCCACATCACCAACGTCGCGGTCGATCCGATGCATCAGGGGCACGGGATCGCCACCCGGTTGATGGCGGAGCTGCTCCCGCAGGCGATCGAGCTCGGTGCCCGGGCGATCTCCCTCGAGGTGCGCGTCACGAACTGGGGCGCGCAACGGATCTACGCGCGGTTCGGCTTCCGGCCCGTCGGGATCCGGCGCAACTACTACCAAGAGGTCAGCGAGGACGCGCTCATCATGTGGACCGACGACGTGCGGACCGAGGCGTACCGCCGCCGGCTGGACGACATCGAGGAGAGCCTCCCCGAGGGCGTGCGCCCCGCGTGATCACCCTCGGCATCGAGACATCGTGTGACGAGACGGCGGTCGCGATCGTGGAAGACGGCTCCGAGATCCGGGCGAACCTGATCGCCCGGCAGGAGCATCTCCACGAGCGCTACGGCGGCGTCGTCCCCGAGGTCGCCGCTCGAGCGCACGTCGAGACGCTGAATCCGCTGCTCGAACGCGCGCTCCACGAGGCCGGTGTCGGGTTCGGCAGCCTCGACGGCGTTGCCGTCACGGTCGGTCCGGGGCTGGTCGGTGCCCTGCTCGTGGGGATGGCGGCCGCGAAGGCCGTCTCCCTCGCGACCGGGGCGCCCCTGATCGGGGTGAACCATCTGGAAGGGCACATCTGGGCCAACTTCCTCGCGCACGGGAAGCCGGACCCGCCCTACGTGGCGCTCGTGGTCTCGGGCGGACACACGATGCTCGTCCACATCGGCGAGGTGCACCACCACGAGGTGCTCGGGCAGACCTTGGACGACGCCGCCGGCGAGGCGTTCGACAAGGTCGCGCGACTCCTCGGGCTCGGGTTCCCGGGTGGGCCGGCGCTCGACGCGCTGGCGACAGGAGGGGATCCGGGTGCCGTGCGGTTCCCCCGCGCGATGGCGGACTCGGGCGACCTCGACTTCTCGATGAGCGGGCTGAAGACGGCGGTGCTCCGCTACCTCCGCGCCGAACAGGCGGCCGGCAGGGAGGTGTCCCTGCCCGACGTGGCCGCCTCGTTCCAGGAAGCGATCGTCGACGTCCAGGTCGCGAAGACGGTCGCGGCGGCCAAGGAACGCGCCGTCGACACGATCCTGCTGGGGGGCGGTGTCGTCGCGAACACCCGCCTCCGCGAGCGGATGGCTGAGGCCGGATCGCGCGAGGGTCTCCGCGTCCTCTATCCGCCGCTCGACCTGTGTACGGACAACGCCGCGATGATCGCCGCGGTCGGTGCCGCCAGGCTCGCTCTCGGAGAACGGTCGTCGCTGGACATCGCAGCGGACCCCAACCTAAGGTTGGCGCTGTGACGACCGTCCTGGTGACCGGGGGCGCCGGGTTCATCGGCTCGCAACTCGCGGATCGACTCCTCGCCGAAGGTCACCGGGTGGTGTCCGTCGACGATCTCTCGACGGGGAGGATCGCCAACCTCGTCGACGCCCGCGGGTACGGCAAGGAGTTCTCGTTCTTCAACATGGATGTGCGGGCAGACGGCCTCGCGTCGCTGTTCGAGCGGCATCGTCCCGAAGTGGTCTTCCACCTCGCGGCGCAGGCGGGCGTCCGACCGTCGCTCGAGGATCCCGTCCACGACGCGAGCGTGAACATCATGGGGATGCTCAACGTGCTCGAGGCGGCGGTCCACATCGGCGCCCGCAAGGTGGTCTATGCCGCGAGCGGCGGCACGCTGTATGGGGAGCCCCGCCGACTGCCCGTCAAGGAGTCGGCCGCGACGAGCTCACGGCCCCTCTCGCCCTATGGGGTCTCGAAGAAGGTCGCTCTCGACTATTTGTCCTACTACCAACGCTACCGGGGCCTGGACTTCACGGCCCTGGGCCTCGGGAACGTCTACGGGCCGCGACAGGACCCCGTGGGGGAGGCGGGTGTCGTCGCGATCTTCACCTCCAAGATGATCTCCGGCGAGGCCCCGGTGATCTTCGGTGACGGCAACCAAACCCGCGACTACGTGTTCATCGATGACACCGTCCACGCCTTCGTCCAGGCGATGGACGGAGGGTCCGGGAAGCTCATCAACATCGGAACCGGACTCGAGACCAGCGTGAACCACCTGTACCGGCTGCTCTCGGAGATCACCGGTTTCGCGGGGGAACCCGACCACGGGCCGCAGCCTGCCGCCGAGCTCAGGCGGATCGCCCTCGACATCTCCGCGGCGACATCGGCCATCGCTTGGAAGCCGTGGACCCATCTCGAAGATGGGCTGGCGGAGACCGTCGCGTACCTGAAAGGGATCTGAGGACCGCGAACGGGCAACTTTCCGCATGGCTGAGGTCGATGTTTGATTGACGACGTTCCGGGGCATGGACTACGGTGTTCCACGGAAGGGAAAGCGAGCGAACCAGGAGGAGGGTAGATGACGTACGAATCCCCCCGGATCATCGATTTCGGGTCGATCCAGGCCCACACCTTCACGAACACAGGTCAGGTTCCTGGCGTTGGCCCGAAGGGCAAGGACTGGCGCGACTGCGCGTGGGACAAGTTCAACGAAGAGTCCTGCGGGGAGCACGTCTCCTGACGCTTCACCCTGAACCTCGAAAGGCGCAGCCGGCTGGCTGCGCCTTTCGACTGCGTTAGGCCCACCCCGAGCGCCGATCGTGGGCTCCCTCGCGCTCGTCGTCGGTTCAGCGGCGTCTTCAGACCCGGGCACCGTCGCGAGGATGCTCGAGGCCGCCCCGCACCGGGGCATCCCCGCACCGTCCGTGCGGGTTCGTGACGCCTCCCTCGGTGTGACGCGTGCCGCGGACGGCGACCAGGCGAGCGTCTACGCAGAGGATCGTCACGCCGCGGCATTCGTCGGTGTCCTCGACAACGCGGAGTCCCTCGCGCGGGAGCTCGGGCTGAGCGAGGGGCACTCGGCGCCGTCCGCGGCGCACATCTACCTCGAAGCGTGGCGTCGATGGGGAGATCGGGCACCCGCACGACTGCGGGGACCCTTCGCCGCCGTGGTGACGGACGGGGAAACCGTCCATGCCACCCGGGATCCCCTCGGCTTCCGATGCCTCTACTATCGCCGGGATCCGAAGGGCGTCTTCGTCGCGACCGAGCTGAAGCAGGTGATGGCGGGCTGCGAGCGCCCCTTGGCGCCGGATCTCGACGTGGTGGAGTCGATCGTGTTCGGCGAGTACGACGACGACACGCCGACCGCGATCGCCGGCGGCGAACGGGTTCCCCGTGGGATGACCGTTCGACTGCGAGGTACCTCGGCCATGCGACACCGATACTGGGACCCCCGCGAGATCCTGGAGACCGGTCGGTACGAGGCCTCCGAGCTGCCCGAACGATTCGACGAGGTCATGGGTCGGGCGGCGGCGCGCTCGTTGCTCGGCGATGATGTGCTCTCGCTTTCGGGGGGGACGGATTCCTCCGCGGTGGCGGCGTACGCGGCGCCCGCGCATCTCGACCGGTTCGGCCGCCCCCTCGCCGCCCTCTCGGTCGTCTACCCGCAGCTGCCGGCCGTCGACGAGCGGGAGGAGATCGAGCTCGTGGCGGGCCAGCTCGGGATCGAGCTGCACACGTACGAGGAGTCGGCGAAGACGCTCGATGAGGTCGACGCATGGATGCGCGTGCTGGACGAACCACTCCCGCTCTTCTTCGTCGCTGAGTCGGCGGAGCACCTCCGGCGGGCACACGCGATGGGCTATCGGAACATGCTCACGGGAGAGATGGCCGAATGGGTCGTCGAACGCAGGAGCTACCTGATCCCGCACCTCATCCTCACGGGTCGCTTCGGCCCGGCGCTCGATCACCTCAGGCGCCAGCGTCGCGAGCACGCCACATCGGTCCGGGGCATCGCGCGGCAGGTGGGAGCGGCGTTCGTCACTCCTCGCATGCGGAAGATGTGGGCGCGCCTGCGCCCGGCGAGGATCGCGATCCCACCGTGGGTGGACGAGACGCGTCTGCGGCGGGTGGAGGCTCGCTGGGCCACGCGAGCGCGGGACATGTGGCGGGGCTATCAGGCGGCGATCTTCCTTGGCCCCGATCTCCCTGCGGAAGCCGAGGACATCGTGGAAGCCGTGACCGGCGTGACCGTCCGGCGCCCGTTCGCCGATCTCGACCTCGTCGAGTTCTTCCTTTCCCTCCCCGCAGAGCAGAAGTTCCCCGACACGCATTTCAAGAGCCTGCTGCGGAGCTTCCTCCGAGGACGACTTCCCGATGCCCTCCTCGATCGGCCCCGGAAGGCGGTCTTCAACGACGCCGTGATGGCGCGCGCGGATCACGGGCGTCTCCGGCAGTTGTTGGTGGACCCGCCGCATCGCCTGCGAGGGATCGACTACGACATCCTCCGCGCTCGGCTGGAGGCGGGAGATCTCGAGATCGGCGAGTACGAACGCGCGAAGAACCTCGCGGCCGTCCATGCGTACCTCGCTCGCTGGTGAGGAAGCCCGCGAACCTGGCTCCCGCGGATATCGTTGGGAGGTCGATGGAACCCCTGATGACCGAGCCCAGGACCGAGGCGGCAGAGGCATTCCCCGCGCTCGACGTCGTCGACGTCCACCGGCGCTTCCGAGACGTCGAGGCGCTGAAGGGCGTCACCCTCGAGGTGTGGCCCGGCGAGATCCACGCGCTCCTCGGGCCGAACGGGGCCGGGAAGACGACCTTGCTCCGGGTCCTGGTCGGGCTCCTCATCCCCGATGCAGGCGACGTGGGCGTCCTGGGTCAACCCCTCGAGGCGATGACCTCGAGACGGTTCCGTCGTTCCTTCGGGTTCGTCCCCTCGGGTGATCGCAGCTTCTATCTGCGGGTGAGCGGGATGGAGAACCTCCTGTTCTTCGCACGGCTCCACGGGCTTCGCAAGCGGCAGGCGGTGACCCGCGCGCGCGAACTTCTCGAGATGGTCGGGCTCGCAGAGGCAGCGAACCGCAGGGTGGGGCTCTACTCGCACGGGATGCAGAAGCGCCTGTCCGTGGCGCGCGCACTCCTCACCGAGCCGCGGATCCTATTCGTGGACGAGGCGACGCACGACCTCGATCCGCAAGGGGCCGAGCGGATCCGCGAGCTCGTTCGCGACCAGGTCCGAAGCGGCGTCGCGGTCGTCTGGACCACGCAACGGGTCGAAGAGATCCGTGGCTTCGCCGACCACGTCACCCTCCTCCACGAAGGAACGGTCAGGTTCCAGGGGACGGTTCCGCAACTCCTCGCCTCGGTACCCCGGCGTCGCTTCCTCATCCGTGTACGCCCCGGGGAGGATCCCTCGGTGATGCGGAGAGCGGTGGCCGGCCTCGCCGAGCTCCGCGAGGGCAGCGATCCCGAACACATCGTGATCGGGATGGCCGACGGGGAGACCCTTGGGCGGGCGATCGCGTCGCTCGAGGGTGCCGGCGTTTCGATCCTGGCCTGCACCGAGGAAGGCTCCGGGGTCGAGGAAGCCTTCCTCTTCCTGACGCGGGAGGCGCCACCCTGAGCAGCCGACCCGACGCTGTGACCCGCGCGGGAGCCCTCCGCGAGGAGGCGCGGAAACTCTCCGCCTTCCTCCGTCGTGATGTCCTCGTCGCCTGGAGCTATCGCCTCCCGTTCGTGACGGACTGGGTGGCGATGGTGCTGCAAGCGGTCGTCTTCGGGCTCGTCGGGAAACTGATCCCTCCTTCGTCCCTGCCCACGTACGGGGGGGAGCCGGTGAACTATCTGGAGTTCGTGGCGGTGGGGATCGCGATCTCCTCCTTCCTCGCGGTCGGTCTCTCACGCCTCATGACGGTGATCCGCCAGGAGCAGGTCCAGGGAACGCTCGAAGCTCTGCTCCTCACGCCGACCGCGTGGTCCACGATCGAGATCGGCTCCGCCTTCTACGACATCCTCTACGTGCCTCTGCGGACCGCCGTCTTCCTCGGGCTCACGGCCCTGTTCTTCGATGCGAGCTATCACCTCTCGGGCGTGTTGCCGGCGTCGGTGGTGCTCCTCGCCTTCATCCCGTTCGTCTGGGGGCTCGGGGTGATCTCCGCCGCGGCGACCCTCACGTTCCGGCGAGGCGCGGGTGGGGTCGGCTTCATCGTCTCGATCGCGACGATCGGCTCGGGGGCGTATTTCCCTCTCACGGTTCTCCCTGCATGGCTCCAAGAGCTCGCCGCCTACAACCCGGTAGCGATCGCCGTCACGGCGATGCGCGATGCGCTCCTGGGCGGTGCCACCCTGGCGGACGTGTGGCCGTCGGTCGTGCGATTGATCCCGATGTCGATCCTGACGATGATCATGGGTGCCGTCGCGTTCCGGGCCGCGATCGCCCGGGAACGTCGCCGCGGGACGCTCGGGCTCTACTGAGCGTTCTTCGGTCCTCCGGATCGCGTGTCCTCGCTCGCGACCCGTCGGAGGAACGTCCGCTGGTCTTCCTCCGTCCCGGACGAGGTGAAGATCGCCCCGGGGGAGGAACCTCCGTGGGCCATCGCTCGCAACCGTCGCGACGCGCGATTGAACACGGCCCGGGCGGTCGCGATCCCGGAGTCGCGAGTGAGCTGCGCCCAGAAGACCGCCGGGGTCTCTCGCCCCACGGACCGTTCGGTCGGAGATCGATGATCGATCCAGTCGCTGATGTGTCGCCAGAGACGGGACGCGAAGAGCGCGTCGAGGGCGTCGTCGGGAACCGGGGCCCCCAGGGATCGGCGGGCACGGTTGAGCGTGACCGCGATGCTCCGACCCGCTTTCCACGCTCGGGCACGTCGGATCACCTCGTCCCAGTCCGGCTGGTCGACGGCGAGCGCCCGCTCGATGTCCTTGAGCCAGATCAATCGATCCCCTCCGGACAGGGCGGCGTGCAGCGCGACGTGCAGCAGCGTGTCGACCGGGTCGAGGGTCGGAACCGAACGATCGCCAACGACAACCTCCCGGGATCGCTCGAACAGTTCGTCCGTCGTGATCGAGAACCCGTCGCGGACGTTCTCACGGTTCAGGAGATGCCAATGGACGTCGGCGAGCGTGCCCATCGGGAGTTGGAGGTGGAGCTGACCACGCGTATCTGCCCGGGTGAGCGCCCAGTTCCGGTCGAGCAAGACCGATCCGCTCGCCCGAAGGGCATCGACGGCACGTTCGAACGAGCCGGGCGGGATCAGGAGATCGAGGTCCTCGTACGTGCGCAGGTCCGGCGACGGGTAGAGGTACTCGGAGAGCACAGGTCCCTTGACGATCAGGAAGGGCACGGCGCCTTCGGAGAGAGAGGCAACCACGGCATCGAGGTCGGCCAGCACTCGCAGGTGGGCAGCCGTCCTCGTCGCGTGCGTGCGCGCGAGGGACGCCACCGCCTCGTCACTCACCGCCACGCCCGAGGTACGCACAGCGGCCGCGAGGAACGGGACGACCCGATGCCACGCCGCATGTTGCGCGAGCTGGGCGAGCTCGTCGTCGCCGAACTGTTCGAGCACGCGTCGACGGGTCTCGACAGGGCGATCCGCGGTGCAGACCACGAGCGCGGTACCGAGGGCTTGTCGGCTCTTCATCCGTACCTCGCGAGCTCCTCGTGCGATCCCTTTCCCGGAGGCGGCCCAACGTCGACATGCTCCACCTCGACCCACGCGTGCGCTTCATGGTCACGAGGGTCGTGCGGCAGTCCGATCACGAGCTCCGCCGGATCTCCCTGTGCCCGCAGGAGTCGGAAGAGGACGAGGGCGTTGACGAGGCACCTCGGGCGGAGAGGACCGACGTGCAACGTCCCGTGGACGATCCGGGAAAGTCGCCTCGCCTCCACCCTCGGGAGGCTCCGGCGGTCGGGGCCCGCGAAGCTCTGCACGACGCGCGGCAACGGAGCCCGTCGCAGCCGCCAGTGCACGAGCAGGAACGTCCCGCCGATCCGAGCCGTGAGTTGCGCCTTGGTGGCGAGCGGCAGCGGCCCCCTGCGGCTCATCGATCGGACACCCCCTGGAGCTCCCGGACCACCGCGCCAAGCATGTCGTAGCGCAGCGGCCGGTGGAGGTTCCAGATCGGCATCCTCGCCGCGAGCTGCGTGACTCCGTCGAAGCATCTGGTGCGATCCTCATCCGTCGGGGTGCTGAAGGACAAGGCCCAAAGGTCGGGGATCGCTTCTTCCGGGGCGACCCGTTCGAGGCGAGGCTGCCCGTCCTCCGCCTCCCGTAGGAGCACGATCGCGTCAGCAGGGACGGGATCACCCGTGCCCCGGAGCTGCGGCTCGATCGCGAGATGGACGCGCTCGTCGACCTGGAGCACGCGCCCGCCGGGGACGTCCACGGGGCGGTCGGGATCCTGTCGCACCCGGAGCATGGCCGGTCCGGGAACGACGACCACCTCGTTGGGAGACCATCGCAGGCACGTGGAGTCCTCGCTCAGGAGGCGGTAGCCGGCCCCGACCAGAGCAGCAGCGAGGGTGGTCTTGCCGAACCGGCCGGGTGCACCGACCACGATCGCCCGTCCGTCGCGCTCGACGCTCGCCGCATGCAGGGAGTGATCCCCTCGCGAGAGGAAACACAGGACCGTCGGGATCCCCCACAGCCGTTCCTCTCGCAGGAGCGGCGGTGCGCCACGGGGCACCTCGATCGAGCCTGCGGCCGGGTCGATGTGGAAGGAGCCCATGTCGGCCACCCACAGCCGCCATCCGCCGTCCTCCCCGAAGAGCCGCGCGGCGAAGGGGCGCCCGGGTCTTGGGAGCCACTCCCGGAACGGTTCGCCGGCCGCGCCGGCGTCGTCCCGCCGGGTCTCGGCCACCTCGAGGACGTCGGTCGCCCCGCCTTCGCGCAGGTACTCGAAGGCGAGGCCGGACCGCACCTCGTAGCCGAAGCAGACGTCGTGTGCCATGCGGGTTGGGGCAGTTCTTGTCCTCGACCGCACACCCTACGTGACGGCCCAGGCGGGTCACGTCGGGACCTCGCCCCTTTCGCGAGGGCTGCCCCCGTCGATAGCATTGGCGCGGGATCGCCCCGGTGGTTGGGCGGCGGAGATGCGGAGGCACATGCTCGAGAGCACGGCGGTGATCATCCGGAACCCCCGGGTGGAGTATCGGAAGCTCGCCGATGGGGGTGGCGCGGTCCTGCTGAACCTGGAAACGGCCGCCTACCACGGGCTGAACCAGACCGGATCGGTGATCTGGGAAACGGTGGGGGAGGGGAAGCCGATCGGCGAGGTCGCGCAACAGGTGGCCGCCTTGTTCGACGATGCCCCGCCGACGATGCCGCAGGAAGTCACGATGTTCATCGAGGACCTCGTCGAGCGCGACCTGCTCCGGATCGGCCCCGTCGACCCCGTGTCGGGGTCGGCTGTCCAAGGGGTCACGGAGAAGGGAGCCGGATGACGGGTCGCCGCTGGCCTCGATCGGACCGCTCAGGCCAGGCCCGCAGGCCGGGGGTACGCGACGGGATCGAGTGACCCGCCAGGCGACGGCGGACCCTCACGGGGACGGCACGGCCTCGCGCGTACCTCCAGCGGGATCGCCGTCCTCGCGGCCGCCGGTGTCCTCACCGGTTTCGCCGTGGACGCGACGATCGCGGCCCTCTTCGGAGCGAGCGCGCGGACCGACGCGTTCTTCATCGCCGCCACGATCCCGTTCGCGTTGGCCTCCGTGCTCCTCGCTTCCGCGAACCAGGCGCTCGTCCCGCTGATCAACTCGTGGTTCAAGGACCATGGCCCCGACGCCGCGATGGAGCGGGTCGGCGGGCTGATGGGGACCTCCCTCGTGATCACGACCGCCATCGCGGCCGTGGGCGTGGCCCTCGCCCCGATCATCCCCTCCATCCTCGCTCCGGGCGCCTCCGCGGCGACGAGGATGTCGGCTTCCGAGATCACCGCGCTGCTGTTCCTCACCGTGATCACGCGCGTCGGGGCCGAGGTGATCCGAGCGCTCTTGAACGCGAGGTTCTCGTTCGCTGCTCCGGCGTCGATGCCGATCGCCGAGAACCTCACCGTCCTCGGGACGACGCTCATGCTCGCCGACCGCCTCGGTGTGCCTGCCGTGGCGGTGGGGTACGTCGCGGGCGGGATCGTGCAGCTCGGATACATGTACGCCGTCGCGCGAACGAAGGGCCTGCGCGTTCGCCCCCGCGTCCGGTTCCGCGATCCCGAGATCCGAGTCGCCTTCCGCCTCCTCCGCCTTCCGCTGGCCGGTACCGGGCTCAACATGATCGCGCGCGCCGTCGAGCGATTCCTCGCGTCGTTCCTGCCTGCCGGCTCCATCACGATCCTGAATTACGCCTGGGTCATCGTGAACAGCTTGGGAGGGGCGATCTTCTTCCGCAGCGTCGTCGTCGCCCTCCTTCCTCGGCTCTCCGAGGCGCGTCGCGATGACGATGTCGCCCGGCGGGTCGTCAGCGACGGCGTCCGTCTGATGGCTCTCATCTCGATCCCCCTCACCGCGATCGTGATCGCCCTCGCGGAACCTCTCGTGCGTCTCTTCTTCCAGCGGGGGGCGTTCGGCGCCACATCGGCCATGCTGCTCGGATCGGTCCTCGCGATCTATGCCCTCCAGTTCCCCCTCGACGCCATCACACGGGTCTTCCTGTCGTTCTGGTACTCACGGCTCGACACACGTGTTCCGTTCCACAACGTGGCGCTCGGCGTGGCCCTGGATGTCGTGTTCGCCGCGATCCTCGTGTGGCCATTCGGGATCCGTGGACTCGCCCTCGCGTACGTCCTGTCGAGCATCGGCAATCTGTTGCACGGGTACCTCACCGTGGATCGTCGTCTCCAGCTCCACGTGTCGACGTTGCTCCGTCTCCTGGCCAAGATCGTCTTGGCATCCGCGCTGGCGGGAGGGGTCGCGGCGGCGACGCTTGCGGCGCTTCCCGCATCGACCGATCTCTTCTCCCGCGTGATGGCCGTTGCGCTGCCCGGTGCTGCTGCCGCCGCCGCTTTGGTGCTCACGCTCGCGCTCCTTCGCGTCCGGATCTGGCGCCTGGTCTGGGGTCACGACGAGACGACGCCCCACTGACGGACGCGCGGTGCGACGCTCTCGGCGGAAGACGGCTCCCCCGTAGACTCGGATCGATGGGTGATCATCGCCACCGCGACGATGAACCGGATCCCACATCGACCCCTGAGCTCCGTTGGCAGCTGTTCCGTGTGCGGCGTCACGTCGGCTGGGCGCGGACCCAGGGTCTCGGACGTCTGATCGAGGAAGACCAGCTCGATCCGTTCGAGCGGATCCCGGCCGCGATCCGACGCGCGTGGTGGCGCCGACAGCACGACTCCCGTCCCAACGCCGTCCCGGTGTTCATCGTCGGCGTCCAGCGTTCGGGTACGAACATGCTCACGAGAGGCTTCGAACGAGCGCCGGAGTTCGAGGTCCACAACGAGAACGACCGGGAGGCGTTCGACCGATTCCGGCTCAAGGACCCGAACGTCATCCGGGGGATCGTCGTGAGGAGCAAGCATGCGTTCGTCCTGTTCAAGCCCCTGTGCGACTCCCACCGGATCACCGAGCTCCTCGACGCCCTGAACACGCCCAGCAGCGGCCGTGCCATCTGGGCCTATCGGGGCTACCCGGGTCGGGTTCGTTCCAGCGTCGCGAAGTTCGGTGATTCGAACAGGCGGGCTCTCCGTCGGATCGCGGACGGCACCGGCTCACACCTGTGGCAGGCCGGCGGTCTCAGCGAGGCGAACCTCGAGCTGATCAGGCGATTCGACTACGACCGGATGACGCCGGAGTCGGCCGCGGCGCTGTTCTGGTTCGTGAGGAATTCGCTCTATTTCGACCTCGCGCTCGACCGGCGTCCGGACGTCGCGCTCGCGTCCTACGAGTCCATGATCGAGCAACCCGAGGCGGCGATGCGTGCGCTCTGCTCGTTCCTCGGCCTCCCGTACCGTGAGCAGCTGATCGAGGGCATCGAGCCTCGTCACCGTGGCTCCGTCGGCCTCGAGATCGATCCCGACGTCCAGGAACGGTGCGAGGAGCTCCAGCGCGCTCTCGACGCGGCGATGGCTCGCCGCGTCACCCATCCCGACGGGTAAAGTGGGCGTGCGCGCCCGAGCGGCGCGCATCCCGTTCCAGGTCGTCGACAGGAGAGCGGCGTGGAGATCGCAGACTACATACGACTGGTGCTCCGACGCACGAAGGTCGTGGCGGCCATCGTGGCCACCGCTGCGGTGCTGGTGACCCTCCTGTTCCTCTTCCGTCCAGCGACGTATTCGGCGACGGCCACCGTCGTCGTCCCCACCCCGACGAACTCGTCCTCCCTGATCGCCGCGGTCTCGCAGTCGATCAGCGACTTCCAGGCAGCCCTCTCGACCGATCGAGTCGCCGAGCGAACCGCGGCGGAGGTGGGGATCTCCTACCGGTGACGTGAAGGCGGGCCTCGAACCCACCCGTGTGTCCGACAGCGGGGTCGTGGAGGTCCGATTCACCTACGGTGACGCCGACCTGGCCGAGGATACGGTGGAGACTGCCGCACGAGAGGCGCTGGTGCTGCTGTTGCGATCGCGGCTCCAACCCTTCGAGGCGCAACTCGCGTTCGCGCGGGACCGGGCGGAGTCCGCGCAACAGGACCTGCTGGCGTTCCAGGAGGAGACCGGGTATCTGGAGCCGGAGCTGGTCTTCCAACGGGAAGCGAGCCGGATGGAGGATCTGCGCGACCGGATCGGGGTCGCCCGCGCCGAAGGCGACGACGAGCGGGCGGAGGAGCTCCAGGCACGACTCGACGAGAAGGCGGCGAAGCTGATCCCCGAGCGGGCCGAATACGAGACGATCGCGACCGCGCAACGTCGAGCGCAGGAAGCGCTCACGACGGCCGAGATCGCGTATGACGGTGCAGCCTCAGCGCTCTCCAGCGTTGAGGATGACCTCTCGCCCGAGGGAAGCGTGATCTCGTCAACGGCGGCCGCGAGGGTCTCGAGGACGCAGACGTTCATCAGGATGCTGGTCCCAACGGTGGTGTTCGCCACGATCCTGGCGATCGTGTTCGTCGTCCTGCTCGAGCTGATCCCTGGGCGACCCGCTTCCTCCTGGGCCCGTCTGCGGAGGCGACTTCCGGTCGAAGACCGATCGTCCGTATCCCGCCTCCAGGCGATGGCGGCGCGGCGCCATGGCGAGGAGGCACCGGTTGACCCCGGACCCGATCTCTCGGTCGGGCCCGACGGCGATGGGGCCATGACCCCGGGTCCGGATCCGGTCGTGGCGGCGGAGGCCGTGGGGGCCGAGACAGCGACCGGTGCGGCCACGGATCCGCGATCCGACCGGCCGTCGTCCGGCGGAAGGGGCGAGGAGCGCGCCGATCCGCGTTGATCCTGAGGAGGCCTCCCTCGCTGACCGGGAGGACAAGGCGGCACCGGAAGCGGTCGCCGTACAGCGAGCTCGGGCGGCGCAGGACGCCAGAGCGGCCGAGGAGGTGAAGGCCGCGGAAGAGACGAAGGCCGCCCAAGAAGCGATCGCCGCAAGAGAGGCGCGAGAGGAGGAACAGGCGAGGGCGGAACAGGAGGCGAGGGCGAAGGCCGCACGGGAGGCCAGGTTGGCCAGGGCGGAACAAGAGGCGAGGGCCGCGCAGAAGGCGCACGAAGCGCGGGTGGCGAGAGTCACCGCCGAGGAAGGCCGAAGCGAAGGCCGAGGAAGCCAAGCGGGCCGAGGAAGCCAAGCAGGCCGAGGAAGCCAAGCGGGCCGAGGAAGCCAAGCGGGCCGAGGAAGCCAAGCGGGCCGAGGAAGCCGAAGCAGGGCCGAGGAAGCCAAGCGGGCCGAGGAAGCCAAGCGGGCCGAGGAAGCCAAGCGGGCCGAGGAAGCCAAGCGGGCCGAGGAAGCCAAGCGGGCCGAGGAAGCCAAGCGGGCCGAGGAAGCCAAGCGGGCCGAGGAAGCCAAGCGGGCCGAGGAAGCCAAGCGGGCCGAGGAAGCCAAGCGGGCCGAGGAAGCCAAGCGAAGCGGCCCGGACGGAGAAGGCGAAAGCGGCCGAGGCGGAGGCGACGCGGAGGGCCGCAGAAGCGAAGAAGGCCACGGCAGGGAAGAACGCGGAGTCGCCCCACAAAGGCCGCGGCAGCCCAAAAGGCCACGGCAGCGAAGAAGCCGGCAGATCGAAGCAGGCCGGCTCCGCAGGAGGACCGGCCTCGACCACCACGCCTTCGAAGCGGACGAGGCGCTCGAAGGCGACGGGGTCGGCGTCGAAGGAGGAGGCCGACCCAATTCGCCTCCCGGCGAGCATCGGGCGAGGGGCGCAAAGGATGGCGGCAGCGACGTCGAGACCCGCCCCCAGCGCCGCCGGCCAGGCCCCCGACGAGGAAGATGCAACGGCTCATATCAGTGCCAATCCCTGAGCAGAGGCCGTTCGAAATACCTAGGCTGTGCGGTGGATAGCTGTGTAGGATGTGCGGCCTAGCCCAGACGGGGGATGGTGGGTAGTCATCTCTACGATCCGACGAGTAGGCATTTCTTCGTTGAGGCATGTGTCTGTCACGGCGGCAATGGGTAGGAGTGATGAGTCCCGGTCAATAGGTTCGTCCGAGCACGCAAAGGAGGATGTGCTCCTTGGCAATGTTTCCCCCCGCTTCAGTTCCCGAGGAGGACCGGCAGGCAGCGGACGACGTTCCCATTCATTCCCGGACCCTCTCAGCGGAGCCGGTGAACCCGCAACAGGACACATCCGGAGTAGCGTCCGAAGCTGAGAGCTCGCCAACCACCCCGGTCCTCGATCTCACGGACGCGAGCCGTCCGATGGTCATCGATCTGGTTCGCCCTGCGGTCGCGCCGCCGGATGTGCTCGTCGACGATGCGTGGTCGACGCAGCCCTTGGGCGCGGTCGGTCTCCTCGCCGCGAGGCCTTGGCAGTTGGTCGCGAAGCGCCTCCTCGACATCGTGGGAAGCCTCGGGCTGTTGCTCCTGCTCTCACCCATGATGCTCGTGATCGCGGTCGTGATCCCCCTCACCTCACCTGGCCCCGTGATCTACGCGCAGCGCAGGATCGGGAAGGGGGGCCATCCATTCACGATGTACAAGTTCCGGTCGATGGAACGCGACGCGCACGAGTTCCGCCACCTGCACGCGCATCGCAACCATCACACGACCGGGCCGGTCTTCAAGGTTCCCGATGACCCCAGGGTCACGCGGGTCGGGCGGGTCATCCGGCGGTTGAGTCTCGACGAGCTCCCACAGTTGCTCAACGTGCTTCGGGGTGACATGAGCCTGGTCGGACCTCGGCCCGCATTGCCCGAGGAGTTCGACCAGTGCAACGCGGAGGTTCGCCAGCGCACGCTCGTGGCGCCCGGACTCACGTGCATCTGGCAGGTCAGTGGGCGGTCGGACGTGGACTTCCTGCGGTGGGTCGACATGGATCTCGAGTACATCCGGACATGGAACCTGCGCCTCGATCTGCTGCTCTTGCTGCGCACCGTCCCGGCGGTCCTCCGCGGCAGCGGAGCGTACTGAGGCATGTCATGGTCCAGGTGACCGATCGGCGGCGTCCGAACGCGAAGAACCGCGTCGAGAACGACACGGTCTTCATCCTGGGTCCGGCGAGATCCGGGACGACGCTCCTCTACAAGGGTCTCTGCCTCCACCCGGAGGTCGCGTTCATCTCGAATTGGAGCGCCCGCTTCCCAGGGGTCCCCATGGTCGCGTCGTTGAACCGAGCAGCTCGCCGACTGCCATCTCGAGCGCGCCAGGCCTGGTTCAGCGGGGGCTCCGAATGCCTACGTGTACGGAGCGTCCCGACGACTGATCGATCGGGTGTTCCCCACCCCGGTCGAAGGGGAGCCCGTGTACACGCGAGCGGGTGTGCAACGGCCCGGTGGCCCTGGCGCCGGCTCGGGTCGATCCTCGGAGCGCGCTCCCCGCGGCGTTCGACTCGATCCGCTACGCTCGGCGCGGGGTCGTGCCTCGTGTCGAAGCGGATCGCCAACAACCTGCGGATCCCGCTCCTCCATCGCGTCTTCCCCAACGCGCGGTTCGTAGTACTGGTGCGAGATGGACGGGCGGTCGCCGATTCGCTGTCTCGCGTCGACTGGTGGGACGCCAGCTTCGTCTGGTGGTACGGCGACACGCCGCGGGCTTGGCGGGCCGAAGGGAAGGACCCGTGGGAGATGTGCGCCAGGAACTGGGTCGAGGAGCTCGCAGCGATCGACGAAGGCCTCCGCGGGGTCCCGGCGACGCACGTGACCCGGATCCGGTACGAGGATCTCGTCGCGGAGCCGTCGAGCGGTTTCCAGCGCGTGGCCGAGTTCATCGGTCTGCCCGACGACGTCGCCTGGCGGGCGTCGCTCGCCACGCTCCCGATCTCCGACAAGAACGACGGGTGGCGGGCACGGCTCGAGCCATCGGTGGTCCAGCGCATCACCGCGATCCAACGTGCTGGATTGGAAAGCCACGGCTATGGGTTCTGAGGCGCCGACCTTCGTCTTCGTGCTCGGCACCGGTCGGTGCGGCTCCAGCCTGCTCCACGAGATCTTGGCTCAGCACGACGATGTCGGCTTCATCTCGAACCTCGACGACCGTCTGTCGCTCCCACCCGCGGTGGGTCGATGGAACGGTCCGTTCTATCGTCGGATGCCGCCGTTCGTGACCGAGAAGGGGCGGCTGCTGCGGTTCGCCCCCTCGGAGGGCTATCGCGTCTTGACGCGGCAGGTGTCGCCACGTCATCGCCACGCCCGTCCGTGATCTCCTCGCGTCCGACGCGTCCCCATGGCTGGCCGCCCGCTTCGCGCGATTCTTCGAAACACGGGCGGTCGCGCAGGACAGAGACGTCTTCCTGCACAAGTTCACGGGCTGGCCGAGGGCTCGGTTCATCGCCGCGGCGCTCCCGGAGACACGGTTCATCCACGTGATCCGCGACGGGCGAGCCGTCGCCAGCTCCCTGCTGCAGATGCCGTGGTGGCGTGGCTATGAAGGGCCGACGGGATGGGGCTGGGGACCGCTGTCGGACGATGATCAACGAGCCTGGGAGTCTGCGGGACGCTCGTTCCCCGTGCTCGCCGCTATCGAGTGGAAGATCTTGATCGACGCGTTCGCGGAAGCGAAGGCGGCCATCGATCCCGATCGGTGGATCGAGGTCCGCTACGAGGACCTCGTCCGCGACCCGATCGCCACGACCAAGGGAGTGACGGGGTTCGCAGGCCTGAGCTGGTCGGAGGAGTTCGAGGACCGATTCCTCCGGTACCGGTTCGACGTGTCAAGGGCAGAGGCGTTCCGCCGTGACCTCGATCCGTCCGAGGTCAGCTCGATCGAGGGCGTGATCGGATCCCGGCTTCGCGCGTTGGGGTACTCGCTTCCCGCTCCGGATGGGCGATCCGCATGAGAGGCCTGACCACAGGTCCGCACACGAGATCGCCCCGCATCCTTCTCCTTTTCGCGGCGCTGGTGGCGGGCGGCATGGCCTCCAGCCCGGCGGTAGCGGCCCCCGTGGCGCCGACGTACACCCGCTCGATCGGGGGCGGGACCGCCGGCCACGCGCAGATGTATCCATCGGGCCTCGACATGGACGATGCAGGCACGATCTACGTTGCCGACACGGGGGACGACGAGGTCGAGGCTTACGACGGCTCGGGCGACGAGCTGTGGGTCACCGGCTCCCGCGGACCGAAGGCCCTGGGGCGGTTCGACAACCCTCGCGACGTCGCGTACCGCGCCGGAAGGGTGTACGTGGCTGACACGGGCTACAAGCGCGTGCAGGTCCTTGACGCCGCGACCGGCGAGGCGCTCAGCGCGTGGAGCCATCCGTTCGGGACGATCATGGGGATCAGCGCCGGCGTGGACGGGAGCGGGTCGCCGATCATCCTGGTCGCCGAGGTCAACACGAGCACGATCAAGGTGTTCACGCCAGGGGGGAGCCTCATCCGCACGGTGGGCGGCCCGGGGAGCGGAAACGGGGATCTCGACCAGGCGCGTGACGCCGCGACCGACGACGCGGGAAGGATCTACGTCGCGGACTACAAGAATCAGCGCGTGGCGAAGTTCTCGCCGACGGGCACATGGCTGCTCAATTGGGGAAGCAAGGGCAGCAACCCCGGTCAGATGATCCGCCCTTACGGCGTGGACGTGGACGACAGCGGCAACGTGTACGTGTCGGAGAACAACGAGCGCATCCAGAAGTTCGAGCAAGACGGGACGTTCCTGAGGAGCTGGGGGAGCCCCGGCGACGGACCAGGCCATTTCTTCATCCTGCGGCGGGTCGCCGTCGGCCCCGGCACGACGCCCGAGGTCTGCGGGGCCGACCTGTGGGGGGTCAAGATCGATTGCTTCTTCCACGGGGGAGCTTTCTCGCGAGGATTGGGCGGCACGCCAGGGGCGCCGGGGTTCTTCAACGAGCCCTACGGGATCGCCGTCGACACGAAAACCTTCGTGATGGACACCACCAATCAGCGCGTCCAACGGTTCGCTGCGGGGGGAGCCTTCGAGCTCCTGTGGGGCGAGCGCGGCTGGGGCGAAGGCAACCCAGGCTTCAACTGGGCGCGTGACGTTGCCACGATGGGGGGCTCGACCGGCACCGTCTGGGTGGCAGACACGAAGAACAGTCGACTGCTCGAGTTCACGCGGGACGGTGCGGCAACCGGCACCGTGCTCGGGAGCAACGGCTCCGCGATCGGTCAGTTGAACTGGCCGTTCGCCGTCGTGTCGATCGGCGGCGACCTCATCGTGGCGGATACGAACAACGATCGCGTGCAGCGATGGGACCCGGCTACCGGATCCGTCGTTTGGACGGCGGGGGGATTCTCCAAGCCCAAGGATGTGACCGTCTCCGGCGGGACGGTGTACGTCGCCGACTCGCTGAACCATCGGATCGTTCGCCTCAACGGATCCACCGGGGCATCCGTCGATGCGTTCGGTGGATCTCAGGCGCATACGATCGAGGGGATCGCGGTGGCGCCGAACGGCGACGTGTGGGTGTCGGACACCAACTGGAACCGGCTGTTGGAGTATTCGAGCGCGGGTGTCTTCCTCCAAAAGTTCGGATCCTCCGGTTCCGCCCACGGCCGCTTCAACAAGCCAGCCCATCTCGAGATCCTGCCGGGTTCACCGGATCTCTTGTTCGTGACGGATCAATGGAACGAGCGGATCGAAGTCTTCAACATCGGATGAGGGGGAACCACATGAAGAGCAACGACGGAACCGCAGCGAGGGGACGTCGATCGACACGTGCGGTATCGATCGGGCTCATCTTGGTGATCGGGCTCAGCATCGTCTCGGGGCCCGCGTTCGCCCTCCTCACGAACACGTTCACAGGGCGCGTGGATGCGGTCGGCACGAGGTATCGGTCGCACATCTTCACCGTCGTGGATGCGGGAGCGATCGACGCGACGCTGGATTGGACCAACGCGACGTCGGCGAACCTCAACCTCCTCCTGTACCGGGAAGACGCGGGGGGCGCTTGGACGACTGTCGCGACCGCGAACTCGACGACCGCCCGGCCGGAGACGATCCACTACGCGACCGGAACGCTGGGCCGCTGGAAGGTGGCTGCCAAAGCCCTCTCCGGGGCCGCCGACTACACGCTGACCGTCCAGCACTCCCCGGGCGGAACCCCGCCGCCAGCCGAGATCGCGACCTACTCATCGGCGTTCGGCTACAAAGGCTCGGCCGGTGAGTACCCCTACGGGATGGACTTCGACCCCACCGACAACACGATCTTGGTGGGGGACGTGTGGAACTACCGAGTGAAGCGATACACGACGGGCGGCGACTTCGTCCGGTTCGTGAGCCAGCACGCCGACCGGAACGAGCTTGGAGGCATCGGGGCTCCGTTCGACGTCGAGGCAGACCCCGATGGTGACGTCTGGGTTGCCGACCAGTCCAACTCTCGGATCGTCGAGTTCAGCCACAACGGCGCGTGGAAGCAGACGATCGGGATGGGCGGCGGCCCGGAGGCGTGGAAGAACTACCCGCAGGGCTGCGGCGGCGGGAGGATGTGGATCCCGACACACCTCTTTGTGCATCCCGTGACGAGAGACATCTACGTCTCCGACGTTCGCTGTCGAGACGTGTACGTGTATGACCACCAGGGCCACTTCCTCTTCGACTTCGACTTCGACCTCGGTCCATGCTGCGGTGTGAACGTCCCCATCCCGCGCGGGATCGGGTACGACAACGGGCGCGTGTACGTCGTCGAGCACAACAGCCGGCGAATCGTGGTCTTCGACGAAGCGGGGAACCAGCTCGCCGTCTCCGCCCGCCGGGACGACATGAACGATCCGCGGGGTCTTGACATCGACAACGCCGGCAACCTCCTGTACGTGGTGGCCGCGTTCCGGAACGAGGCGTTCCAGTTCTCGTTCTCGGGGACGTCGGTGAGCTTCGTGCAGAAATGGAACAGCTGGGGCGCGCTCCCGTTCGGGTCGGTGCGCTGGCCCGCCGTCGACGCGTCGGGCAACATCTACATCTCGGACACGTTCCAGCACCGCATCTGGAAGTTCGACTCGAACCTCAACCCCTTGACCTGGAACCAGCCGCCGCAGCCGCCGCCGGACGGGGGGTGGAACCAGGTGAACGGCATCGGTGTGTCGCCGACCGGGCGCCTCTACGGTATCGACCACTTCGGCAACCGCGTGCAGCGGTTCCGTACGGTGGGTAACGACCCCGGCACCGGGCAGCCCTGGCGCTGCCTGTCGGTCACCAACTGCGGCGCCTTCGAGCTCGCCTTCGGCACGCGGGAGTCGGTGGGGCAGAACTCGGAAGGGTTCACCAACCCGACCGCCCTCGTCTTCGGTGACGGCCAGGTCTGGGCCGACGGTGGCCATGCCGTGATCGTGTTCGACGCGGACGGCAACTTCCTGCGCCGCTTCGGCACGCACGGACAGCAACCCGGCCAGTTCGGGAACGGTCCGTTGGGGATCAGGATCGTCGGTGACGACGGCAACCCCGCGACGCTCGACGGGCTCGTCTACACCACGGACGCCACGAGCTGCCGGGTGCAGGTCCACACGGAGACGGGCACGCTGGTCGACCACATGGGCAGCTGCGGCACGGGGACGAACCAGATGACCGGCCCGCGGCAGCTCGACGTCGACGGCGACCTCGTCTACGTGGCCGACACGGGCCGCAACCGGATCGCGGTCTGGGACACGGACACGAACACGATCGTGGGCACTGTGACCGCCACGTTCGCGGGGTCCAGGCTGAGCGGGCCGCGCGGCGTTCTGCTCGATCCCAGCGGCACGTGGCTCTACATCGGTGACACGAAGAACGCGCGGGTCGTCCGGATCCGGGTTGGCGCCGACGGCATCACGTTCACGGATCCGCAGGTGGTGACCCGCGGCCTCGATACGCCTGAGGGCCAGTTCAAGGGGCCAGAGTGGATGGAGTTCGGCCCGGATGGGCGCCTCTTCGTGAGCGACAACAATCAGCGCATCTACGCCTTCGACATCAACGGGTGATCGGATGACGACAACAACGAGGATCGATCCGCAGCCTCCCGCGATCGCCGCCGTCGTCGCGACGACGGTCCTGCTCGTTGCGCTCCTCCAGCCGACGCCCGCCGTCGCGACGACGCAGACCTTCACCGGCTCCGTCGATGCAGGAGGAACCGTGACCCGCGTCCACACCTTCACCGTCACGGAGCTCGGGACCATCTCGGTGACCCTGGACTGGTCCACCGTTTCGGCCGATCTCAGTCTCTTCCTGAAGAACCCCAGTGGGGTGATCGTGGCAACCTCGGCGTCTGCGAGGAAACCGGAATCGGTCACCTACGAGGCCACGGTCACCGGCTCGTGGAGGATCAACGTCAAGGCGAAATCGGGTGCCTCCAGCTACACGGCCACGGTCGATCACTCGAACGCGCCTGAACCGCCGCCCGCGGGGACCGAGGACTGGCCGATGTTCCATCGGGATCCGGCGCATACGGGGTTGTCGATCGAGACCGGACTGGGGGCAACGAACGCCGGCTCGCTCGGGATCCAATGGCAGGCGAACACCGGCCAGGCCGCGTACACGTCGCCGGCCGTCGTGCACAACGGGTCCTTGAACCAGAGGCTCGTCTACGTGGGGAACTCGTCCGGGACGATGACGGCTTACGACGCCACGTCGGGCGAGCGTGTGTGGTGGTACCGGGCAGGCGCCGGGATCAACTCGTCCGCGGCGGTCGTCGCGAACACCGTGTACTTCGGCGCCTCGGACGACTATCTCTACGCGTTGAACGCTACGACCGGCGGCCTGCGGTGTCGCTTCCACACCGGAGGCGTTATCTCCTCATCGCCCGTCGTCGCGGATCCGGAGGGAACGGGGCGTGTCGTCTTCATCGGTGACAACGGCATCACCGGCGGGGACGACGGTGGACATCTCTGGGCGATCAACGGCGTCGACCCGAATGCGGCGGCGGATTGCAGCTTGAAGTGGATGTTCGATGGGTTCGGTGCGACCCCCGGAAGCCAGCCGCAGGCCGGGGTCTGGTCACCACCCGCGTACGGCCTGGACGTGAACGGCCGCCCGCTCATCGTCTTCGGAGGGTCGAGTCCGGACAACGCCGTCTATGCCGTCGACGCGCGGACCGGCGCGCGGGTGTGGCGGTACCAGACGCAGGTCTTCCATCCGGACAACGACGTGGGCGCGGGGCCCACGATTTCTCCACCGGGAGAGAACGGGTTCACGGACGGTGTCGCGTACGTCGCCGGGAAGAACCGGATCGTCTACGCGCTCAACCTCCGGACCGGGGTCCGGCTCTGGGAGTTCCGCATCCGCGATGATGCGCCGAACGCGGGAGGGTCGACGAGGTCGACCGCCGCGCTCGTGGGGAACCGCCTGTACGTCGGATACGGCGAGGGGGTGTACTCGCTGAACGCGACCACCGGGGCGAAGGTGTGGCGCAGTGCAGACGCCGGGCCGGCGACCGCGGAGGTGATCGCCTCTCCGGCGATCTCGGGGGCGGCGGGAGACCGAGTCATCTTCATCGGCGACATGGCCGGGGACGTGATCGCGCTCGACGTCGCCGGCGGTGGAGCTAGGCTCTGGAGGTTCTCCACCGGGGGATTCATCTACGGTTCGCCGGCGATCTCCGGCGGCCGGGTGTTCATCGCCAGCTCGGATGGATTCCTCTACGCCTTCGGGGTAGGCGGAGGTTCCGGGCCCAAGCCCACCACGACGCTGACCTCTCCAGCCGACGGCGCCACCGTCCCGAACCCGAACGGATCGTTGACGGTGTCCGGTGCCGCGACCGACGACAGCGGCGTCACGAGGGTGCTGGTGGCCATCAAGAACAAGAACACCAACAGATGGTGGGACGCTTCCACGGGAACGTGGTCGAGTGTGTTCGAGCAGAACCCCGCGACGTTGTCGGATCCGTCGGGAACCAGCACCTCCTGGCACCACGCGTTCGACGTTCCCTTCAGCGGAGGTGTGTTCTTCGCGCAAGCAGAGGCGGTCGACACGAACGGCCAGCACGATCCGACCGTCGCGATGACGAACTTCACCGTGGAGGGGTTGGGGAACCCTCCTGAGACAACCATCACGTCGCCGGTGTTCAAGCAGGTCTTCCATTTCCCTGGAGGCGTCCGCCAGCGGTTCCTGATCACGGTGACGGGGACGGCGTCGGATGACGGCGGCGCCACGCCCGGGATCCAGCGGGTGAACGTGGTGATCAGGAACATCGAGCACGGGGAGTACTACTGCGGCTCCCTGGGCTGCGCGACCGGTTCCGGCGAAACGAGCGAATGGAGTCCCGTGTACACCGTCCTCTCCGCCGAGTTGTCGGATCCCGCGGCCGAGAGCACGGACTGGACGATCGCGTTCCCGACGTACGATCATCCGCACAAGTACCGCATCGTCGCCTGGGCCGTCGACTCCGATGACGAAGCCGATCAGACCAGGGTCGTCGTGTCGCGGATCTGCGTCCGTGATACGGGGGACAACGCCTGTGTCTGAGGGAGGGTGAGGCGCGGCGCTGATCCGGATGGATCGGGGAGCGCACGCGTCCGAAGCGCAACGGTGACGCGACGAGCCTGATCCCGGGCCTCGCGCGGGCCGGCCTCGCGACCGTGCTCGTTCTGGCTGCCGTCGGCTGTACCGGTGGGACGCCGCCGGACTGCAACGGTCCAACCGGTGATGACGATACGTGCGGGACGGCGAGCGCCACACCGAGTCCGACCCCGCGGAACGTGATCTTCCGGGCGTGGACACCGGCGAACGAGCAGGGGCGGCGTCATCTCTCGGCCGGACGCGGCTGTGGGCCGCACGACACTTCGATCTGATCGTGATCTCGCCGTCATCCGTGGACGCGGAGGATCTCGCGGCGATGCGGCGGGTCCGATCCCGAGCTCCCGATCCTCGCGTACATGAACGGCGCGTTCGCCCAAGCCCGAGAGGGAGACGCGTATCCCGACGCCTGGTACGCCCGAGATGCGAACGGATCGAAGGTCCGCTCCGTCGGCTTCGGGAACTGGCTGATGGACGTGACGGAGCCGGGGTGGATCGAGGATCGGGCCACGGACATGCGAGCGACTCATCGCGGCCGGGTTGGACGGCTGCATGCTCGACCTGCTCGGCACGGCTCCGCTCCTTCCGGGCTACGCGACAGGCATCCCGATCGATGCGCGAACGCAGGAGGCATGGCGACGCGAAGGATTGGCTGGCCGCCACATCGGTGATCGCCCGCACGGTCCAGCGCCTGGTGCGACCGGCGATCGTCATCGGGAACGGGCTGGGGACCGGTCCGCGGTTCTTCGATGCCGTCGCCCCGTCATCCGTCCTACTGCACGGCGTCCGAGGGGGGATCGCCGAAGGGTGGCTCCGATCCGCGCGGGAGGAGCTCGATGCCTATCCGACCGCCGCCGCGTGGTTGCTCGATATCGAGATGCTCTCGAGCGCCGGACGGGATGGCAAGACCGTCCTCGTGGTGACGAAGGCGTGGGCGGCCGGAACGAGGCACCAGAAGGATCGCCTGCACGAGTACGCCCTCGCATCGTTCCTCCTCGGGATGGAAGGGGACGCCTACTTCCACTTCTCCTACTCACCTCGATCCGATCCGATCCGCCCGCATCCGTGGTGGGATCCGGACATCGGCCGGTCGATCGGGTCGTACGGGATCGTCGACGGGGTCTATCGACGGCGGTTCACGCGTGGCCTCGTCCTGGTCAACCCGTCGGAGGAGACCCGGACGGTGCAGCTCGAGGGGGACTTCGTGGATCTCCGGGGAACCGCCCTCCGATCCGCGACTCTCCCTCCCCGGAGCGGACTCGTCCTGCTGCGCGCATCCAGCGCGTGACAGGTCAGGCGCCGCGTCCCGCGAGGAGTCGCTCGTAGAGCGCCTCCGTCGCGTCCGTGGCGGCGTCCCATCGATAGGTCTGCAGGATCTTCGGCCCGATGGCCTCCGCGTCGCGTCGTTCCTCCGCACGATGCTCGAGCGCCTCCTCGATCGCGGTGGCCAACGCCCGTTCGTCGCCCGGCGGAACGAGAGGTCGGTCCGACCCGAGCACCTCCCGATGCGGAGGGATGTCGCTCGCGACCACGGGGATGCCGTAGGAGACCGCTTCGAGCAGCGTGAGCGGGAGGCCCTCCAGCAGCGAGGGAAGCGCGAAGACGGCGGCGTTGCTGTACAGCTCTTCGAGGAGATCGCCGTAGACGTAGCCCGGGAGGATGATCCGCGGGTCCGCGGCCGCGAGCGATCGCAGACTCCGGACGAACTCGTCGGTGAAGCTCGATCCTCCGGCGAGCACCAGCTTCGTCTCGCCGTCGATCGCCGAGAAGGCGCGCAGCAGGAGGTCGGGCGCCTTCTCGGGGACGAGGCGCCCCACGAACAGGACGTAGTCGTCCCCGCGCAAGCCGAAGCGTCGACGGATCGCATCCGGAGGTCGGTGGGTCGGGTCTCCGACGCCGTTCGGGATGTAGACGGTCGATCGGCCGTAGCGGTCGCGGAAGTGGTGGGCGAGGTCGCGCGACACGACGATCGTCGCGTCGGGGACGCGCGCGCTCATCCACTGGCCGAATCGGAGGACCAGCTGCGCCGACCTGCTCCATTTGGCTCGTTCGGCGTCGAGGCCGTGGACGGTCAGGACGACCTTCGCGCCGGACAGGTATCGAGGCAGCACGGCGGGCAGTCCGGGGCCCACGGCGTGGTAGTGGACGATGTCCGCATCGGCGAGCATCGCGTCGACCGTGGAGAGCGTGCTGTGCACGATCGCGTCGAGGTGCTTCGAGCTGACGGTCGGCAAGTAGCGGGGTCGCATCCCTCGGTAGATCGTCTGTCGTTCCGACGTGTAGTTCGAGCGGCTGTACACGGTGACCTGATGCCCTCGTTCGGCGAGTCGAGAGCCCAGTTCCTCGACGTGATGCTCGACTCCGCCGAACGTCGCGGGGATGCCGCGTTGACCGATCATCGCGATGCGCATCGTCACTGCCGCCCTGCGAGCGCCGATGCCTCCCGATAGACGCGCTCGAGTCGGTCGAGATGATCCTCGGGAGAGAACTCGGTCTCGACCTTCCGGCGGCCTGCTTCGCCCTGCGCGAACGCCGTGCCGGGATCGCCCGTGAACCGGTTCAGTGCGGCTGCGAGCCCCACGTGGTCCCCCGGTGCGACCAGGTCGCCGTCCACACCGGGCTCGATGAGCTCGGGGATCCCCCCGTGGGACGTCCCGACCACGGGCACCCCGCACGCGAATGCCTCGAGGATTCCCATCGGCGCGTTCTCGTATCCACGAGACGGCATGACCCCGATCGCCGAGCCGCGAACGAGTCCGTGCACTTCGTCCCGTCCGACGTGACCGCGGAACGACATGTTGGTCGCCCCGATCTTCTGGGCGAGACGTTCGAGCGCCGCGCGATCGGGTCCGTCGCCCACGATCTCGATCGGCGCGTCGACGTCGGGTGCGGCCCGGACGAGGGTCTCGACGCCCTTCTCCTCCGACAGCCTGCCTGCGTAGACGACCCCACCCCCAGGCGTGCGCTTCGGTTCGATCGCCGACGCGTCGACGAAGTTCGGAACCCATCTGAGCCGGCGTGGGAACACGTGCGCTGCAGCCATCTTGGCCATCATGAACCGGCTGGGGCAGAGGAAGAGGTCGACGGGCTCGTACATCCGGAACAGCGTGTGGGCGGCGAGCTCGATGCCGTTGAGCGTGCTCATCGAGAGCGAGCCTTCGTGGCATCGCTTCAGGCTCGCCATGTAGAAGCGGCGGGGGACACAGGCCTCGCACACCTGGCCGTTGGCCATGAATCGATGGGTCGGACAGGCCAGCTTGAAGTCGTGCAGCGTCATCACCGAGGCGATCCCACGGGCGCGGAGGGGCCGGAGCACGGAGGGTGAGAGATGGTGGTAGATGTTGTGCAGGTGCACGATGTCCGGTCGGTGGAGATCGAGCACCCGAGCGAAGCCGACCTCCGCGGATCTCGAATAGATGATCCGAGCAGCGGCCCGGGCACGATCGGACCATGATGCGGGCGGAGGGTTCAGCTCGATGTAGTCGGGGAAGAACCGCTCGTAGTCGCTCGGCTCGTTCTGCGGATGCCTGGTCGAGAAGAACGCGATCTCGTGCCCGGAGGCGGCCTGCCTCGATGCGAGATCCAGCATGTACCCCTCCGCGCCGCCGCGTCGGTACAGGAACTTGTTGACGTGCAGGATCCTCATGCGGGAGCGGTTTCAGGGTCCGACGCGGGTGACCACACCATCGCCAGGGCGACGATCGTCACGAAGTACCAGAGGATCACGAGCTGGGTGATCACGTTCGCGGTCAGGCTCAGGAGCAGCAGACCGGCGAACGAGGCCGCGAACGCGACGGCGAGGCCGCGGGAGATGCCGGGTGGCGCTCGGCGGAGCGTCGAGCGCGCCTGGAGCCCGAGCGTGACCAGCAGCCAGACGTACGCCGCGAACCCGACGATCCCCGTCTCCACGAAGATCCGGATCGGGTCGTTGTGCGGTGCCTTGGCGCCCGTGAGGGACTGTTCCACCTCCTTGAAACCGATCCCAAGGACAGGGTTGTCCTGGAGGGCGAGGACCTCGCGCCAGTACTCGAACCGCCAGATCAGAGAGTTCCCGGGTGCTCCGGTCGCCTTCTGTGACTCCGAGAGGTCGGAGAGCCGGACGCCGACGGAGGGAACGGCGAGCGCGATCACGATGATCGCGCCGCCGAGCATCCACAGGATCCTCCGGTCCTGCAGGAGCCCGATCACCACGAGCGCCACCACGGTCGCCACCCAGGCGCCACGCGAGTACGTGGCGATCAGGCAGCCGCCGCACGCGATCGTCAGCGGCACGAGCGCCAGCTTCCAGCGCCGTTCCACGTGCGGATAGATGCTGACCATCAGCGTGATCATCAGGAACAGGTAGGCGGCGAACGGGTTCGAATGCAGGAAGGTTCCCCTGATCCGATCCAGACCCGACGCCGTGAAGACGCCGCCCTCGCCCATGATCTGGCGCGCCGCGACCAGGATCGGAACGATCGAGGATCCGATCGCGGCGAGGAGGATCAGCCGCAGCCCCCGAGCGTCCCGGATCAACCTCCCGAGGACCGAGACGATCACGATGAGCGTGCCGAACCGGACCACCTCGAACAGGCTGTCGAGGGGATGGGCCGAGACGGTCACGCTGAGCAGCGCGCACGCGAACAACGCCGTCACGGGTGGGATGAGCGGAGCCGTCGGGGACGGGTCCGCACCTTCCGACCGTTGCGCGAGCAGCCAGAGGGCCGACGCGGCGACGAACAGGACCGAGATCGCGCCTGAGGCATCGAGGGCAGTACGAACCGAGGTCGGCCGCATCCAGGCTCGCTCTGACCAGGAGGATCGATGCGACGAAGAGCTCGAAGCGGGTGACGGCGAGGGCGACGATCCCGAGCCCCAGCGCGACCGCCACCGGGATGAGGACCACCGTGCGATCGTGCCCGGGAACGGCGAGTCCGGCCGCGACGGCCGCGGCGACGACGATCAGCCCCCCCACGAGGAGGGTCCCTGTGGGGAGCGTGGCTGGAGGTGGGAAGGTCGTCTTCAGGGTGCCCCGATCGGTCCGTCGCCCGGTGACGAGTACCGGACGGGTGGGATCGGAATGATAGGCGGGGGACCCGGCTGCCGGCCCGTCGGGGTCTGGGTCCCCGTTTGGACCTACGGTGGAGCGGGTAGGCTGGCATACAACCTGCCCCCGATACTCAGGAGGACGATCGTGCGTGCCCTGCTCATCCGTGGTCTCATCGCGTCCCTCGGCCTGCTCCTCATGCTCCCTGGAACGTCGACCGGAGCTCCCAGGTGCACGATCCGGGGGACGGCCGGCGACGACACGCTCCAGGGCACCGCTGCGAACGACGTGATCTGCGGAGGTGACGGCGATGACGTGATCCGCGGCGGACCCGGCAACGACATCATCCGCGCGGGTGACGGGCTCGACATCGTCCACGGTGACCGTGGCGACGACCGCATCACAGGGGGTCTCCGGCGCGACGTGCTCTACGGCGACGAGGGCGACGACGTGATCCTCGGGCAGCGAGGCGGCGACACGCTCCGGGGCTACATCGGGGCCGATCGTGTCGTCGGCGGGCGCGGAGGCGACCACCTGTTCGGAGGACCCGGCGCGGACGAGGTGCGCGGCGGTCGGGGCGTCGATGTCGCCAGGGGCGGGGTCGATGACGACCTCATCGTCGGTGGATCCCAGGGTGATCGCCTGATCGGGTGGGGCGGCGACGACATCATCAACGGCGTCGACGGCATCCAGGGCAACGACCAGCTGTGGGGGAGCAACGGAACGGACACCTGCACGGCCGACCCGACGACGCGATCATCCGCTGCGAGACCTGAGCCACCCGAGTCACTCCGGCGAGTTCATGACGTGTGCTCCCGATTGACCCTTCGGCGCTCTCCCGGCTATCCTGCTAGCACTCAGGGGGGGCGAGTGCTAACGGCGCCCCGGCAGGCACAAGGGAGGAGACACAGGCATGGCGAAGGACTTCAAGCTCAAGCCGCTCGAGGACCGGATCATCGTGCAGCCCAGCGAGGCCGAGGAGACCACGGCATCCGGGCTCGTGATCCCCGACACGGCGAAGGAGAAGCCGGTCGTGGGCACCGTCGTCGCGGTCGGCCCCGGGAAGTTCAACGAGGACGGCGACGCCCGCGTCCCGGTCGACGTGGCCGTCGGCGACCTCGTGATCTACTCGAAGTACGGCGGCACGGAGTGGAAGGACGCCGACGGGACCGAGTTCCAGATCCTCTCGGCTCGCGACGTCCTCGCGGTCGTCGGGTAGCAACCAACCGAGCAGGACGGCGGGGCTCGCGGGACGCGGGCCCCGACCGCATCTCCGAGGGAAGTCGAGAGGAAGAGGAGGACACCAGTGGCTTCGAAGCTGCTGAAGTTCGGCGAGGAGGCGCGGCGCGGCCTCGAGGCCGGCGTCGACAAGCTCGCCGACGCGGTCGCGATCACGCTCGGTCCCAAGGGACAGAACGTGGTCCTCGACAAGAAGTGGGGCGCGCCCACGATCACCAACGACGGCGTCACGATCGCCAAGGAGATCGAGCTCGACGACCCGTGGGAGAACATGGGCGCCCAGCTCACCAAGGAGGTCGCCACCAAGACGAACGACGTCGCCGGTGACGGCACGACGACGGCGACGGTGCTCGCCCGCGCGATGGTGAAGGCGGGGCTGAAGAACGTCGCGGCCGGCGCGAACCCGATGGCGCTGAAGCGGGGCATCGAGAAGGGTGTCGAGGCCGCCGTCGAGGCGATCAAGGCGCAGGCCAACGACGTGGAGACGAAGGACGACATCGCGAACGTCGCCTCGATCTCCGCGGCGGACCCGGAGATCGGCTCCACGATCGCCGAGGCGATGGACAAGGTCGGCAAGGACGGCGTGATCACGGTCGAGGAGTCGAACACGTTCGGCATCGAGCTCGAGTTCACGGAAGGGATGCAGTTCGACAAGGGCTACATCTCGCCGTACTTCATCACGGACCCGGATCGCCAGGAGGCCGTCCTCGAAGATCCGTACATCCTGTTCGTCAACAAGAAGATCTCGAGCGTGCAGGAGCTCGTGCCGGTGCTCGAGAAGGTCATGCAGGCCGGCAAGTCGCTCGTGGTCGTGGCCGAGGACGTCGACGGCGAGGCGCTCGCGACGATCGTCGTGAACAAGATCCGAGGGACGTTCTCGTCCGTCGCGGTGAAGGCGCCCGGGTTCGGGGATCGTCGCAAGGCGATGCTCCAGGACATGGCGATCCTCGCCGGTGGTCAGGTGATCTCCGAGGAGGTCGGACTGAAGCTCGAGAACGTCACGCTCGACCTGCTCGGCCAGGCGCGCAAGGTCGTGGTGGCGAAGGACACCACCACGATCGTCGAGGGTGCCGGCTCGACGGAGGACGTGCAGGGCCGGATCAACCAGATCAAGGCCGAGATCGAGAAGACCGACTCCGACTGGGATCGCGAGAAGCTCCAGGAGCGGCTCGCGAAGCTGGCCGGTGGGGTCGCGGTCGTGAAGGTCGGCGCCGCGACGGAGGTCGAGCTCAAGGAGAAGAAGCACCGGATCGAGGACGCCGTCTCCGCCACGCGCGCTGCGGTGGAGGAGGGCGTGGTCCCGGGAGGCGGGGTGACGTTGATCCGCGCCGAGTCGGCGTTCGACTCCCTCACGCTCGAGGGCGACGAGGCCACCGGAGCGCAGATCGTGCGCGAGTCCCTGCAGGAGCCCGCTCGCCGGATCGCGGCGAACGCCGGCTACGAGGGCTCGGTGATCGTCTCCCACATCCGTGAGGAGAGCGACGCGCGCGGCTTCGACGCCGCGACGGGCGAATGGACCGACATGCTCAAGGCGGGGATCGTCGACCCGACGAAGGTGACCCGGTCGGCGCTGCAGAACGCCGCGTCGATCGCCGCACTCGTGCTGACGACCGAGAGCGCGGTCGTCGAGAAGCCCGAGGAGGAGGAGCCCGCCGCGGCGGGCGGCCAGGGTCACATGCACTGAACCTCCTCGCGGGTCGATCGATCGCACGAAGGGCGGGCCGATCCGGCCCGCCCTTCCTGTTTGCTTGGGAGCACAACGGGTGTCACGATGCGCTGCGGAGCGCCACGGGCCGGTGGCTTCCTGACGACTGGTCTGGAAGGGAGAGCGGCATGCGGAGGAAGGTCGTGTTCGGGCTGGGCGGGGTCACGCTCATCTGGTTCCTCGAGCTCGTGCTTCATGCTCCAGGCTTCTCGTGCTGGACTACACACTGGAGCCGGATCAGGTGACGAAGGCGCGGTTCACATTGCGCGCCACGAACTTCGAAAGCGCCAACCCCGATGGGTTCAGGGGCGCGCAGTACGAGTTCGTCCTCGTCGGCGTGACCACGGACGGCGGGCTGTCGGCAGGGACGGCGAAGTGGGGGACGAACGGGACTTTCGGTGGGCCGACGACGATGGCATGCGAACGGAACGCTCCTCACGGCGATCATGGGCAACGGGTGCGGCAGCAACGGCCTCAACTTCACCGACATCACCGGCATGACGTTCAAGGCGTATCGTCACGCCGACCAAGATCGGCGACGGCAACAAGTACGAGCAGAAGGCGCTCGTCGAGGTCAACATCAAGGCGAAGGCCGGTGCGACGCCGGGAGACGAATGGAACGTCGTCGGCGTCGCCGGGCAGTGGTGGGACGACGGCGACGACACGCCCGAGAGCGGCGCGCGACATCTTCTCGTGTCACGGGATCGGGACGTCGCGGGCCCACATCGTGGCGTGACCCGGCGCTGACGTAGCGGATCGTCGCGGGCGGCGGGCGCGCGGATGCGCGCCCGCCGCTCCTCGCTCTGGGTTGCGTCTCGCGGGCCCGTCTAGACTCGATGCTCGTGGGGTTCGAGGAGCTGATCGAAGCCTGGGACGGCGAAGAGGCCGTCGTCCATCGTGACGAGCCGACCTCTTCGTGGATGCTGATCGGTGTCCACGACACGACCCTGGGCCCGGCGATGGGCGGTACGAGGCTCACCTCGTACGGGAGTCCCGCCGAGGCTCTCGACGACGTCCTGCGGCTCGCCGAGGCGATGACATGGAAGCAAGCGGCGGCCGAACTCCCGTACGGCGGTGGCAAGGCGGTCATCGCCGTCCAGTCGGTCCCTGCACGCGGGAGCGAGGAGCGTCGTGCCCTCCTCCTCCGCTACGCGGAGCTGGTCGAGTCGCTCCATGGCACCTACGTGACCGCGGCCGACATGAACACCGGCGAGGCCGACATGGACACGCTCGGGGAGCGGACGTCGCACGTTCTCGGCCGGTCGACCGCGAACGGCGGGTCGGGGGACCCCGGTGCGGCCACCGCCCTCGGTGTGTTCCACGGGATCCGCGCGACCGTCCGCCGAGCGTTCGGGGACGATGCGCTCGAAGGGCGGTCCGTGCTCGTGCAGGGCCTCGGCTCGGTGGGGAGCCGCCTCGCCGGTCATCTCCATGACGCCGGCGCGAGCCTCCTCCTCGCCGACGTCGACGCGGAGCGGGCCACGACGCTCGCGGACGAGCTCGGCGCGAAGGTCGTGGGGGCCGACGATGTGATCGGCACCGAGTGCGACGTCTTCGCGCCCTGTGCCACCGGCAAGGTGCTCACCCGGGACACGATCCCCGAGCTGCGCTGCCGCACGGTCGCCGGAGCGGCGAACAACCAGCTCGCCACCCCGGAGGACGGCGACCTGCTCCGCGATGCGGGTGTCCTCTTCGCCCCGGACTTCGTCGTGAACGCCGGTGGCGTGATCCACCTCGCGGGCCGCGAGACGCTCGGGTGGGACGACGCGACGACGGCCGACAAGCTCGAGGGGATCGGCGACAGGCTCCTTCGGATCTTCGACCGGGCAGAGCGCGACGGACTGTCGCCAGCGGCCGCGGCGGATCGGATGGCGCGCGAGCGCGTCGCGGGCGCGCAGGGCGAGTGAGCGCCGCCGAGGTCCGTCCGCTCCAGCAGGAGGACGCGGCCGCATGCGATGCGATCGTCGCCGGCCTGCCGTATCACTTCGGGCAGGAGGAAGGGCGACGATCGTGCGCAGCCGCCGTGCGACGCGAGTCCGGTCTCGTCGCCGTCGAAGGGCGCGAGATCGTGGGGTTCCTCACGTACGTCGCCCGTTTCGACGAGGCCGCCGAGATCACGTGGATGGCGGTCCGCGCCGATCGGCGACGCGGGGGGATCGGTCACGCGCTGATCGACCGGCTCACCCGGGAGCTGGAAGCGGCGGGGTGCCGGGTCGTGATCGTGCTCACGGTCTCGCCGAGCGATCCCGGACCCGAGCCCGACGACGGCTACCAGTCGACCCGCGCGTTCTACCGATCGGCGGGCTTCGTGCTCGCGAGGGATCTGCCCGGCGAGTGGGACGGCGGCGATACCGCCGTGCTGCTCGTCAGGACGCTGGCTCCAGGCTGACCGCTCGGGATCAGGCGAGCGGCTTCTCCCTTCCGGCCCTCGCCAGGCCGATCAGGTAGAGCGCGGTGAACACGGCGGCGGTGGATCCGACGAGCCACCAGGGCCACGCCGCCGATCCTTCCGGCATCCCGACGGCGGCATGCGAGAGGGAGATCACCGCGACCGATGCATCGAAGACCACGAAGGCCCAGCACCACCACCACAGGTCCTCCAGCCTCCGGATGATCAACACGTGGAAGAGGCCGAGGGCGAGACATCCGGCTCCGAGGAGCCTGATCCAGACGTCGTCGCCGACCGGCGTCTGCCCGAGGAGATCCTCGACGATCGTTCGCGGCAGCACGATGAGGGGAACCGACAGCAGGAGAAGCAGGAGGGCACCCACACCCAGCGCGCGGCGCAGCACGGTCATCGAACGCGGTCTCCGGGAGGCTCTTGGTCGGCGTTTCGGGGGGGTTGGTAGCATACGAGAACCGTTGAGCCGCCCCGCGTTCCGGCGCGCCCGGCCACGGTTCCGACGCTCGGCTCGGCGGACGCACGGCCGAGGCAACGACTAGGGAGGATCTCGGCGCATGCAACAAGGCCCTCGGGTCGCGGTCATCGGTCTGGACTGTGGAACCCCGCAGCTCCTGTTCGACGACCTGGCGGCCGACGTCCCCAACATCGCGAAGCTGATGTCCGAGGGGATGTACGGCGACCTCGCCAGCATCACCCCGCCGATCACCGTGCCCGCGTGGGCTTGCTCGATGACGGGCAAGACGCCCGGCGAGCTCGGGATCTACGGGTTCCGGAACCGCAAGGACACCAGCTACGAGGGCCTGTCGATCGCCCACTCGGGCTCGATCGGGTCCCCGGCCGTCTGGGACACGCTCGGGGAGCAGGGGAAGTCCTCGCTCCTGATCGGCGTCCCGCCGGGCTTCCCGCCACCCAAGGAGTTCCCCGGCTGGCGCGTGGGCTGCTTCCTGACGCCCCCCTCGGCCGAGCACTACGCCTACCCGCAGGAGCTGGAGACGGAGATCGAGGAGGAGCTCGGGGGGAAGGGCGAATACATCTTCGACATCACGAACTTCCGGCAGCAGGGGATGGACTTCGTCCTCGACCAGGTCTTCAAGATGACGGAACGTCGGTTCAAGGTGGCGCGGCGGCTCGTGAAGGAGAAGCCGTGGGACTACTTCATGATGGTCGAGATGGGGATGGACCGGCTCCACCACGTCTTCTGGCATTACTTCGACCCGAAGCATCCGCTCTACAAGCCGGGGAACCCCTTCGAGGACGCGTTCCAGCGGTACTACCGCGCGCTCGACGACGAGGTCGGTACGTTGTTGGAGCTCCTCCCGGAGGACGCGATCACGATCGTGATGAGCGACCACGGCGCCCGCGCGATGATGGGGGGGATCTGCTTCAACGACTGGCTGATCGAGAACGGCTATCTCGTCCTCAAGGAGCCGGTCAGCGAGCTCACTCCCATCGCGAAGACGGCGATCGATTGGGGGCGGACCATGGCCTGGGGTGACGGCGGCTATTACGGCCGGCTCTTCCTGAACGTCGCGGGGCGCGAGCCGCAGGGTGTGATCCAGCCCGCCGACTACGAGACCGTTCGCAACGAGCTCGTCACGAAGCTCGAAGCGATGCCCGGGCCCGACGGGAGGCCGCTCGGCACGAAGGTCCACAAGCCGCAGGACGTCTACCCGGAGGTGCGCGGCGTGGCCCCGGATCTCCTCGTGTATTTCGGCGATCTCGAGTGGCGCTCGGTGGGCTCGGTCGGCAACCCGAGCGTGTACACCTTCGAGAACGACATCGGCCCCGACGGAGCGAACCACGACCGAACGGGCGTCTTCGCGATGAAGGGCGCGCCCGGGCAGCCGAACGGCAAGGTGGAGGGTCTGAACCTCGTCGATGTCGGTCCCACGATCCTGTCCCTGTACGGCATCGAGCCATCCGAGGGGCCCTCGAGGAGCTTCCTATGACGACATCGGAGCGGCAGGGATTCACGGTCTGGTTCACGGGCCTGTCGGGCTCGGGGAAGTCGACGATCGCCGAGATGCTGTATCACGAGCTCCAGGCGCGCGGGCTGAAGACCGAGATCCTGGACGGCGACGTCGTCCGCCAGAACCTGTCGAAGGGCCTGGGGTTCTCGAAGGAGGACCGCGACACGAACATCCTCCGCATCGGGTTCGTCGCCGACCTTCTGACCCGCAACGGCGTCGCCACGATCTGCTGCCCGATCTCGCCCTACAAGGCCGCTCGGGACGCCGTGCGGGCCCAGATCGGGACGTTCGTCGAGGTCTACGTGCATGCGACGGTCGAAGAGATCGCGGCCCACCGCGACCCGAAGGGGCTCTACAAGAAGGCCCTCGCCGGGGAGATCACCGGGTTCACGGGGGTCGACGATCCCTACGAGGCCCCGGAGGATCCCGAGCTCGTCGTGGACACACTGGTCGAGACGCCCGAGGAGTCCCTCCAGAAGGTGATGGATACCCTCGCGCGGCTCGGTCACATCGACGATCCGGGACTCCTCGTGGAGGGAGAACGCCTCCACTCCGGTCTCACCGATCTGCGGGTGACCGGATCCGGCCACGTCGTCGAGGAGAGCTGAGTCACCGTCGCCCGGTAGAGTCGAGCGCCAGTAGAGTCAAGCGGATGGACGTTCCCGCCTCCCCGGATCCCGTCTCCGAACCGCAGGCCTACCAGGAACACCTGCTCTCCCTCCTAGGTGAGGACGACCCCGCGGAGGTGCAGGCTCGCGCGCCGGAGCTCTGGCGCGCGCTCGTCGCCGACGCGGGGGAGCGAGGGCACGCGAGACCGGCACCTTCGGAGTGGTCGGTGATCGAGTGCCTCGCGCACGCCCTCGACGCCGAGGTCGTGTCCACCGCCCGCTACCGCTGGGTCCTCGCCCACGACGAGCCGCCGTTGATCGGCTACGACCAGGATCTGTGGGTCGACACGCTCCACGCGGGTCGGGACGAGGATCCCGACGAGCTCCTCCGGTTGCTGGAGCCGCTGCGCGTCGCCAACGTCGAGCTGTGGTCGCGATCCTCCGAGGAGGATCGCGCCCGGGTCGGGCTGCACGCGGAACGGGGGCGCGAGAGCTTCAGCCTCCTGTTCCGGATGCTCGCGGGGCACGACCGTTTCCACATGGCGCAGGCTCGCCGCGCGCTCGACGCCGTGTCTTCCTGATCTCCTGGCTGATCTCCTGGCTGATCTCCGGCTCGCTGATCGGTCGCGTCGGGGGCGGCTGGTACGCTGAGCCCATGCATCGGTCTGACGCCCATCCGGGTTCCCGGATGGGCGTTTCGCGTCTTTCAGGGGGGTAGGTCGGGGTGGAGTACGAGATCGGGATCGGCAAGACGGCCCGGCGGGCCTACGGGTTCGACGAGGTCGCGATCGTGCCGTCACGGAGGACGCGCGACCCCGACGACGTCGACATCAGCTGGGAGGTCGACGCGTACCGATTCGGGCTGCCGATGATGGCGTCGGCGATGGACGCGAGCGTCTCCCCGGAGACCGCGGTCGCGATCGGGACGCTCGGCGGGCTCGCCTGCCTGAACCTCGAAGGCGTGTGGACCCGCTACGAGGATCCGGAGCCGATCTACGAGGAGATCGGCGGCCTCGACGACGACAAGGCCACCCGCCGCATGCAGGAGCTCTACAAGGAACCCGTGAAGGAGGACCTGCTGGGTCGTCGGATCGAGGAGATCAAGGCCGGCGGGGTCGTCTCGTGTGCGTCGCTCACGCCGCAGCGGGTCGAGCGGTACGCGCCGGTCGTGCTCGAGGCCGGTCTCGACATCCTGGTGATCCAGGGGACGGTCGTCTCGGCCGAACACGTCTCCAGCCAGACCGAGCCCCTCAACCTCAAGCGGTTCATCGCCGGGTTCGACCTTCCGGTGTTCGTGGGCGGCTGCGCTTCGTATTCCACCGCACTGCATCTCATGCGGACCGGCGCCGTCGGTGTCCTGGTCGGGGTCGGGCCCGGCAACGCGTGCACCACCAGGGGTGTGCTCGGCGTCGGCGTGCCGCAAGCCACCGCGATCGCGGACGCGGCCGCCGCCCGGCGCGAGCACCTCCACGAGACCGGCCGGTACTGCCACGTGATCGCGGACGGAGGGATGCGCACCGGAGGCGACATCGCGAAGGCGATCGCCTGCGGCGCGGACGCGGTGATGATCGGCTCGCCGCTCACCCGCGCGTACGAAGCGCCGGGCCGCGGCTACCACTGGGGGATGGCCACGTTCCATCCCACATTGCCGCGCGGAGCTCGGGTGAAGACGCAGCAGGTCGCCTCGCTCGAGGAGATCCTGGTCGGGCCGGCGCACGAGAACGACGGCACCTTCAACCTGTTCGGTGCCCTCGCCACCTCGATGGCCACCACCGGCTACGCAACGATCAAGGAGTTCCAGAAGGCCGAGCTCGTGATCGCGCCGTCGATCAAGACGGAGGGCAAGACGTACCAAGCCGCCCAGCGGGTGGGGATGGGGCACTAGGTGGCCCTGGGGTCGCGGACGGACGATCCCGCCAGACCGGTCCTCGTCGTCGACCTCGGAGCGCAGTACGCCCAGCTGATCGCCCGGCGTGTCCGGGAAGCGCACGTCTATTCGGAGATCGTGGCGCACGACGCCACGGCCGCCGATCTGGCCAAGCGCCGCCCCGCCGGCCTGATCCTCTCGGGAGGGCCCGCGTCGGTCTACGAGGACGGCGCTCCTTCGGTCGACCCCGGACTGTTCGACATGGGTGTGCCGGTCCTGGGGATCTGCTACGGGCACCAGCTGATGGCGCGAGCGTTGGGCGGGGAGGTCGCCGCGACCGGCCAGCGCGAGTACGGCGGGACCGCGATGTCGGTCGAACGGCCCGGAGGCGTGCTCCTCGCCGACCTCGCCGCCGAGGAACAGGTCTGGATGAGCCACGGGGACGCGGTCACGCGGGCGCCCGTGGGCTTCCGCGTGACGGCGCGCACCGAGCAGATCCCGATCGCCGCGATGGAGGATCCGGAGCGCGGCCTCTTCGCCGTCCAGTTCCACCCGGAGGTGACGCACACGCCCCGGGGCCAAGACGTCCTGAAGCGATTCCTGTACGACGGATGCGGGCTCCTGCCCGACTGGACGCCCGTCAACATCGTGGACGACGCGGTCGAACGGATCCGTGACCAGGTCGGCTCGGCGGAGGTCCTCTGCGCGCTCTCCGGCGGCGTGGATTCCGCCGTCGCCGCGCTGCTGGTCCATCGCGCGGTCGGAGATCAGCTCACGTGTGTCTTCGTCGACCACGGCCTGAATCGCGAGGGAGAGCCGGATCAGGTCGAGGAGACGTTCGGCCGACACTTCGGCGTGCCGCTCGTCCACGTCAAGGCTGCGGACCGGTTCCTCGCCAAGCTCGCGGGCGTGACGGATCCGGAGCGGAAGCGGCGGGTGATCGGCGAGGAGTTCATCCGCGTGTTCGAGGAGGTCGCGCGGGACCATCGAGACGCCCGGTTCCTCGTACAGGGCACCCTGTACCCCGACGTGATCGAGAGCGGGTCGCGCACCGCAGCCAACATCAAGAGCCACCACAACGTCGGCGGACTCCCGGCGGAGATGGATCTCCAGCTGGTGGAACCGCTCCGCGACCTCTTCAAAGACGAGGTCCGGCAGGTCGGCGCCGAGCTCGGCCTGCCCGAGGAGGTCGTTCAGCGTCAGCCGTTCCCCGGCCCCGGTCTCGCCGTCCGGATCGTCGGCGAGGTCACGGCCGAGCATCTCGACCGGGTCCGCGCCGCGGATGGCGTGGTCCGGGAGGAGATCCGCCGCGCCGGGCTCGAGCGCGAGACCTGGCAGGCGTTCTGCGTGCTCCTCGCGGAGACGAGGACGGTCGGCGTGATGGGCGACGGCAGGACCTACGAGAGCCCGGTGATCGTGCGCGTCGTGACGTCCGAAGACGCGATGACGGCGGATTGGGCCAGGCTCCCGCACGACGTGCTCGACCGGATCTCGTCGCGGATCGTCCGCGAGGTTCCCGGCGTGAACCGGGTCGCCTACGACGTCACCTCGAAGCCCCCCGGCACGATCGAGTGGGAGTGATCCGCGGCACGCCGCTCGCGGGGGTCGGAGGCTTAGGGGCCGCTTAGGGAAGCCTCCCGTAGCCTGGACCGATGGGCATCGAAGGCACGGTGCTCGCCGGCCGCTACGCGGTCGACGAGCTCCTCGGCCGCGGCGGGATGGCCGAGGTCTACGGGGCGACCGATCGGGTCCTCGACCGGCCGGTCGCCGTCAAGGTGCTGGGGAGTTGGCTGGCGAACGACGGCTCCTTCGTGGAGCGGTTCCGGCGCGAGGCCCTCGCCGCCGCCCGCATCTCCCACCCGGGCCTGGTGGCCGTCTACGACGCCGGCTCGGAGGGAGACCTTCACTTCATCGTCATGGAACTCGTCCCGGGGACGACGCTCGCGGCCGTCGTCCGAGAGGAGGGACCGCTCCCGGCCGACCGGGCGACCATGATCGCGGCCCGGGTGGGCGACGCGCTCGCGGTGGCGCACGCCGCCGGGATCGTGCACCGCGACGTCAAGCCGGCGAACGTGATGCTCACGCCCGATGGCCGTGTCAAGCTGATGGATCTCGGCATCGCCCGCGGGATCGACGAGGACAGCATCACTCGGGCCTCGTCGATCCTGGGGACGGCCGGCTACATCTCGCCCGAACAGGCGCGCGGCGAGCCCGTCGACCATCGCTCGGACATCTACTCGCTCGGATGCGTCCTCTACGAGATGCTCACGGGACGCCAGCCGTTCGAGGCCGACAATCCGGTCGCCGTGGCCTATCGGCACGTCCACGAGACGCCGACCCCGCCGAGGTCGCTCGTGCCGTCGATCCCGCCGGCGCTCGAGTCCGTCACGTTGCGGGCGATGGAGAAGGATCCCGAGGCGCGGTTCTCGACCGCCGCGGACATGACGGCGGCCCTCGAGGGTGCGACCGGTCCGCTTCCCGTGGTCGAGGTCACGCAGCCGCTCTCCACGACGGGGAGCCCCATCACATCACCGACGGGTTCCCTCCCGCGCAGGAGCGACCGTCCGCCACAACGTCGAAGGCTCATGCCGATCCTCATCGCCGCCGTGGTGCTCGCGCTCGTCGGCGGTCTGGCGTTCGCGCTGCTGTCGGGAGATCCGTCCGGCGGCAGTGGCGCGATCGCGTCGCCGAGTCGGTCGGTAGCACCGTCGCCGTCGCCATCGCCGTCGCCGTCGCCATCGCCATCGCCATCACCGTCACCGTCGCCCTCGCCGTCCGAGGCTCCCGCCGTCAGCCCCCTCGCGGAGGCGGTTGCCGCGCTGCAGGAGGTCGTGGCCGAGGGGGTGGCCGCCGGACGGATCTCCTCGAAAGCGGAGGAGGAGATCGGGAGAGGCCTGGAGCACGCGCTCGAGAGGTTCGCCGAGGGTGACACCGAGCGGGCCATCGAGGAACTGGCCCGCCTCGAGGAGAAGGTGGACGAACTCCTCGACCACGACGAGATCCACCAGTCGCAGGAGCAGCGGATCGACGCGGCGATCGAGGACCTCGCGAGACAGATGCTGCTGGCATCGCCGCCCGAGGACGACTGAGCGCTACGGTCCCTCCACGAGCGTCGCCGTCACGATCAGTCGCTCGCGGCTCGAGTACTTCGGGTTGCACGTGGTCAGGACCAGCGTCGGTCGGACGGTGTCCCGGATCGCCCTGCCCGACTCCGCCTCCGGCAGCACGTAGACGCGGTCGACCTCGTAGCGGTAGGTCCCGTGCTTGGTGATCAGCTCGATCCGGTCGCCCACGCGGACCTGATCGAGGTTCAGGAACGGATGCATGTAGGTCGTTCGGTGACCGGCGATCGCGACCTGGCCGGTGCCGTCCCAGGGGTTCGCCGACGCCGGGTAGTGGCCGGGCCCCTTCTTCAGGCTGACGTAGTCGGTGCCTTCCACCACGATGAAGTCGATGTCGATCGAGGGGATCACGATCGCCGCGTAGGCCTCACCGGGGAGGTAGCGCTCGTCCTTCCCGGGCGGGGTCGGATGCTCGAAGAGCGGCCGGATCTCGTCACCGAGCTGCTCCTGCGCGCGCGCCGTCTCGAGTCCGGTTCCCCACAGGAGCCAGCCGACGTACCCGGCAAGGCCGGCCGCGAGCATGAGGCAGCCGAACCCGAAGGCCCGCAGCGCAGCGCGGATCCGCGATCGTTCCTGCATGCGCCCACCGTAACCCCGGATGCGCGCTGCGACATCTGCCGAAGGTCGCTGGTCACGGCACCGATGGGCGGGGTGGTCGCGAGCCCGCGTTAGCATCGTCGCGTGAGCGTCACGTCCCCCCTCCTCGAGGGCCTGAACGACATCCAGCGGCAGGCCGTCCTCCAGACCGAGGGCCCCGTCCTGATCGTGGCCGGAGCCGGGTCGGGCAAGACGCGAGCCCTCACGCACCGGATCGCCTACCTGATCCGGGAATGCGGCGTCTCGCCGGGAGAGATCCTGGCGATCACGTTCACGAACAAGGCCTCCCGGGAGATGGCCGAGCGCGTCGGGGAGCTCCTGGGCGGACCGATCTCCCGCGGGATGTGGGTCCTGACCTTCCATTCGGCCTGCACCCGGATCCTCCGGAAGGAGCACGCTCACGTCGGCGTGCCGTCGAACTTCACGATCTACGACGACGGCGACACGGAGCGCCTGATCGCCGGCATCGCGCGCGACATGGACGTCGACCCCAAACGCTACCCGGCCAAGGCGATCGCCTCCGCGATCGGGAAGGCGAAGGACCGCGTGCTCGGCCCGGCGGAGTTCGCCGACCTCACCTCCAACCTGTACGAGGAGACCGTCGCACGGCTCTACACGGAGTACGAGCGGCGCAAGCGCGATGCGGGAGCCCTCGACTTCGACGACCTGATCAGCGAAGCGGTCCGGCTCTTCCGCGATCACCCCGAGGTGCTCCAGCACTATCAGGAGCGGTTCCGGTACGTCCTGATCGACGAGTACCAGGACACGAACCGCGCACAGTACGAGCTGGTGAACATGCTCGCCGCGAAGTACCGGAACATCTGCGTCGTCGGCGATGCCGACCAGGGTGTCTACTCCTGGCGAGGCGCCACGATCCAGAACATCCTCGACTTCGAGCGGGACTACCCCGACGCCGCCGTCTTCCTGATGGAACAGAACTACCGCTCGACGCAGAACATCCTGACGGTCGCGAACGCCTTGATCGAGAACAACGTCCAGCGCAAGCCGAAGAACCTCTGGACCGAGGCAGGGTCGGGGGATCCGGTCGTCCGCGTCCGCGCGAACGACGAGCACAGCGAGGCGTACTTCGTCGCGCAGGAGATCGAGCGCCTCCGCAACGAGGAGGGGTTCCGCTACCGGGAGGTCGCGATCTTCTACCGCACGAACGCGCAGTCCCGTGTGATCGAGGACATCCTGATGCGCCTGGGGATGCCGTACCGCGTCTTCGGCGGCGTTCGGTTCTACCAGCGCAAGGAGATCAAGGACGTCCTCGCCTACCTGCGGCTGCTCACCAACCCGCAGGACGTGATCTCGTTCCGGCGGGTCGTGAACACGCCGAAGCGGGGGATCGGAGATGCCACCGTGGCGGCGGTGGAGGCGTTCGCGCGGGACGAGGAGATCGACGTGATGGAGGCCTGTCGCCGGGTGGACGAGATCGCGTCGCTGGCCGCGCGCGCGAAGGGTGCCGTGGCGGGGTTCAACCAGATCATGACCGCGATCGCCGGCCACTTCGAGGACGGCGCCGGGCCGGCACGCATGGTGGAGTTCGCGGCGCAGGAGTCCGGCTATCTCGCGGAGCTGGAAGAGGATCGCACGGTCGAAGCCCAGGGACGGATCGAGAACATCCAGGAGCTCTCCGGCGTGGCGGCGGAGCTGCTCGCGCGCGACCCCGACGCCGGGTTGGACGCGTTCCTCGAGCAGGTCTCGCTGATCGGCGAGCAGGACGACTACGACGAGGAAGAGTCCTCGGTGACGTTGATGACGCTGCACATCGCCAAGGGGCTCGAGTTCCCGGCTGTGTTCATCGTCGGGCTCGAGGACGGGATCTTCCCGCACTACCGGTCGATGACGGACTCCGCCCAGCTGGAGGAGGAACGCCGTCTGCTCTACGTGGGGATCACCCGGGCGCAGAAGCGGCTGTACCTCTGTCACGCGTGGGGGCGAACCCTGTTCGGTCAGACCAACTACAACCCTCCGTCCCGGTTCCTGCACGAGCTCCCGCCGAGCCTCCTCGACGTCCGGGAGGAAGGGGGATCCGGAGGCCGGGGTGGATCGCGGCCACGCGATGCCTCACGGGGCGGCCGGGCGAGCCGGTCCGAGGGCGGCTACACGGTGGTTGGCCTCCCGGGCAAGGGGAAGGTCGATGTGCCGCCCAGCGGCTCGTGGGCGCCATCGCCGCCACCGAGACGCGAGGTTCCCTCGGTCGCCGAGGGAGACACGGTCGTCCACGAGCGATGGGGCGAGGGGGTGGTGCTCGCCATCAAGGGGCACGGCGAGGACACCGAGGCGACGATCGCGTTCTCCGACGCGGGGGAGAAGCGGCTGCTGCTCTCCTACGCGCCGTTGACGAAGGTGGGCTGACCTCAGTCCACGGTGGGGAAGGGGAGTGTGCGGGTTCCCCGGATCGGATCCCAGGCGATGACGGTCCGGGGTTCGGCGAACGTGATGAAGCCAGCCGAGACGACCTCGATCGAGAAGGCGTGGAACGAGGGCTCGTCCGGTGCCCAATCGATCCGGGCCTTCACCGCCTCCCGGTAGGCGTGCCGGAGCTCCGGATCCCGGACGTCCCGCGCCCGCGCGGTGATCTTCGCGTCACCCTCGGTGCCCATCCGATCCGTCGTGCACGAATGCAGGACGCACCGCGGGTCACGGAGGAGGTCGAGCGCCTTGCGGCTCTGCCACATCATGCCGAGGATCAGGTGGCCCTCGCAGAAGTCGAGCTCGCACGGGCTGATCCGGGGTGAGCCGTCGGCGCGCAGCGTGCCCAGCATGCAGAGCTCTTGGCGACGGAAGCGCTCGGCCGCGCGGTCGGCGATCTCGGGGCACGCCTCGGCGAACCCGTCCCACCGGAGACCCTGCGGCTCCGTCGTCACGTGGACAGCCGCTCCAGGACGTTCCGCGTGACGCGCTGCACGATCGGGTCGCCTCCCTCGATCCCGTACGTCCAGTCGGTGCACCCGGCATTGAAGACCGTGCCGCCTCCGGGAAGCGTGAAGCATCCGAGGACCGCGTTGTTGTGCTGGATCTTGTGCACGTTCGCGTCGGCGAACTCACCCCACAATGCCGTCGCGACGTGTTCGAGCTCGCCGGGCTCACCCGCGTACCGCGTGGGCTGCTCCCGCCGCGACCAGAGGCGAGCCGGGGCCGTCGCCAGCACCTCCAGGGTCGCGGGAGCTCCGTCCTCGTGCGTCGCCACCGGGAGGCCGTCCACGATCATCAGGTCGCATCCGTCGACCTCGTACCCGACGATGGCATCGGCTTGGCCGAGCGCGTCCCCGTAGCGAAGATCCGTCCCGGCGAACGCCCAGTGACGGGGTCGCCAGACCGTGTAGGCACCGCTCGCTCGAGGAACGCCCGCCCCGTATCGGGAGTAGCCACCACGCGAGAACGACAGCCCGGTCATCGAGGTTTCGGGGCGCCCGATCCGCCGATCCGACCACGACGCCGGTGAGGAGGCGCTGTTCGTCTGAGCCGACGACGGGGTCTTCGTCCGCTCGGTACTTGAAACAGACCATCGTCCCGTCCTCGAACCGCACCTGCCACCAACAGGTGTTCCCGCCGAAGAACGCGGCGCGGCCGCCACTGCCGAGGAACGCCTCGACGGTGTCACGCATCCCCCAGGACCAGTACTCGTCGTGCCCCACCGAGAGCAGGAGGCGGTGCCCGTCGAGCACTTCGGGATGGGTCTCGAGATCCTGGGAGACGGCCACGTCGATCGCGAAACCCTCTCGCTCCGCCCAGGCCACGAACGGGCGCTCCCAGGTCCACCAGCCCGCCCCACCGCTCCAGGGGGACAGGGCATGCTCCTCCGCCCAGGCGAAGTAGCCGAGGGCTTCGCGATCGGGGACGGCCTCGGCCTTCCGCGCCGCGGGTTCCGGCTTCGCGAGGAAGCCCCGAGCGAGCGGTCGCTCGAAGGACACGCGTGTGCCGCCCGTGTAGAGGGACGGGCCGCCCCAGTCGTTGTACGCATTCGCGGTGGAGGTGGACACCACGAGCAGGATCGGCGCGCGGTCGGTCGCAGGCCGGACGGCGAAGAACGCGTGGGCCTCTTCGTCGCCGGCCGTCATCCGGACGGTGTAGAAGCCGGAGCGCCATCCGGGATGGGCCGGGATCGAGAGGGTCGCCGGCCAGCCGCACCCGTCGGCCGACGCGGTCGCCGGGATCGGATGCTCGGTCCCGGCGACGGCGTCCGTCCGCCAGACGACGTCGCGCTCGCCACCCTCACGGGTGACCTCGACCGCGAACGGACCGGTCGACGACACGTGGAGCGCGATCTCCTCGCCGGGGAGCACGCTCTGGGGCCAGGCGTAACCCTCGAGCATCCGGCCTACCGCGTGAGGATCAGGATGCCGGCCACGACGATCACGGCGCCGGCCACGAGTGGGGCGATGACCCAGGCGAGCCCGAGCCGGCCGCGGTAGGGACCGAGCGTGCCGACCTTCGTCGTCGGCTTCAAGCCCGGTGGACGGAACTGGAGGCGTTTCCTGGCCACGCTGCCGAGTATCCCAGTCGAGGCCGACGTCAGATCGCGGCGTCCCCGAGTGGATCTCGCGAGGGGCTCGGTAGACTCGCCGCATGGCGGAGAAGCTGCGGGTGATCGTCGCGAAGCCCGGCCTCGATGGCCACGACCGGGGCGCCAAGGTGGTCGCCCGTGCGCTGCGCGACGCCGGGTTCGAGGTGATCTACACGGGCCTGTTCCAGACGCCCGAGCAGATCGCGGAGGCCGCGATCCAGGAGGACGCCGACGCCGTGGGGCTCTCCTGCCACTCGGGCGCGCACATGACGCTGTTCCCCAAGGTCGTGAAGGAGCTCCGCGCGCGGGGTGCCGACGACGTCGTGGTCGTGGCCGGCGGCGTCATCCCCGCGGACGACATCCCCAAGCTGAAGGACGCGGGGATCGAGGCGGTCTTCACGCCCGGGGCGAACACCGGTGACATCGCCACGTGGCTCCGCGATCGGTTGAGCGCGAAGGCCTGACGGAGAGTCGCCCAGGAGACGCAGATGGATCTCTACGAGCACATGGGCAAGGACCTGTTCCGCGCCCAGGGCATCCCGACGCCCCGGGGGTTCGTGGCATCCAGCGGGGACGAGGCCGCCACCGCGACGGAGGAGCTCGGCGGTCGGTCGGTCGTCAAGATCCAGGTGCAGGTCGGCGGCCGCGGCAAGGGCGGCGGTGTGGAGCTCTGCGAGACGCCGGAGGCGGCCGCCGCGGCCGCCGACCGGATGATCGGCACGCCGTTCAAGGGGTTCGCCGTGACTCGCGTCCTCGTCGAGGAGCTGCTGCCGATCGCGCGAGAGTTCTACACGTCGCTCCTCCTCGATCGTTCCCGTGGTGATGACCTCGCGATGATGACCGCCGAGGGCGGGATGGACATCGAGGAGCTCGCCCGTACCCGACCCGAGGCGCTCCGCCGCATCCACATCGATCCGCTGCTCGGCCTCCGGGCGTACCACGTGCGCGAGCTCGTCGGCACGCTGCCGGTCGAGGCGTGGGAAGGCGCGGCCGACGTGTTCCGGAAGATGTACGAGCTCGTGGTCGAGCGGGACGCGACCCTCGTGGAGATCAACCCGCTGGTCCTCCTCGAGGACGACCGGGTGGTCGCGCTCGACGCGAAGGTGACGATCGACGACAACGCGCTGTGGCGTCACCCGGACATCGCCGAGCTGGCCGATCAGTTCCCGATCGACGACGTGGAGGCACGCGCGAAGGAGCAGGGCCTGCAGTACGTGAAGCTCGACGGAGACGTGGGCATCATCGGCAACGGCGCCGGACTCGTGATGTCCACCCTCGATGTCGTGGCGCAGGCGGGTGCGCGGGCCGCGAACTTCCTCGACGTCGGCGGCGGCGCATCGGCCGATCAGATGGCCACGTCGCTCGAGGTCGTGCTCTCCGATCCCGCCGTGAAGGTCGTGCTCGTGAACATCTTCGGAGGCATCACGCGGTGCGACCTCGTCGCGCAGGGCGTCCTCGAGGCGCTGGAGCGGGTCGAGGCCCGGGTCCCGATCGTCGTGCGCCTCGACGGCACGAACGCGGAGGACGGGCGGAGGATCCTCGCGGAGGCGGCGCATCCGCGGATCGTGCCGGTGGCGAACATGCTCGAGGCGGCGGAAGAGGCAGCGGATCTCGCGGGAGCGACCGGGTGAGCATCCTCGTCGACGAGCGCACGCGCCTCGTGGTCCAGGGCATCACCGGGAACGAGGGGACGTTCCACACGCTGCGCAACCGCCGATACGGGACCAGCGTCGTCGCCGGCGTCACCCCGGGCAAGGGCGGCCAGGACGTCGACGGGATCCCCGTCTTCGACACGGTCGCTCGCGCGGTGGCGGAGACCGGCGCGGACACCTCGATGATCTTCGTGCCACCCCGCTTCGCGGCGGAGGCGATCCTGGAGGCAGCCGATGCCGGCGTCGGGCTCGTGGTCTGCATCACCGAAGGCATCCCCGTCCGCGACATGGCGAAGGTCCACAGTTACCTCGAGGCATCGGGGACCCGGCTGGTGGGGCCGAACTGCCCCGGCGTGATCTCCCCGGGGGCGGCCAACGTCGGGATCATCCCTGGGGAGATCTGCGCGCCGGGATCCGTCGGGCTCGTCTCCCGCAGCGGCACACTCGTGTATCAGATCGTGCACGAGCTCACGCAACGCGGTCTCGGCCAGTCCACCTGCGTCGGCATGGGCGGAGATCCCGTCCACGGCGTGGGGTTCGTCGAGGCCCTCGAGCTCTTCCAGGCGGACGCCGAGACCGAGCTGATCGTCCTGACCGGTGAGATCGGTGGCGACGACGAGGAGCGCGCGGCCTCGTGCATCGCCGACCGGGTGACGAAGCCCGTCGTCGGGTACATCGCCGGGTTCGAGGCGCCGGCGGGCAAGCGGATGGGCCATGCCGGCGCGATCGTGACCGGGTCGAGCGGCACGGCGGCCGCCAAGGCGGAGGCGCTCGAGGCCGTCGGCGCCGCGGTGGGCCGCAACCCGTCGCAGGTGGCCGATCTGGTCGCGGAGCGCCTGGGGTGAGCTCACCGGCGCCCCCTCGACGCGGGGGAGCGCTCGCCCGGGCCGCGTGGACCCTGGCCTCCGCCGCCGTCGGCGGGCTGCTCGCGTTCGCGGCTCTCCTCGTCGCAGGCCAGGCACTCGGGATCACCACGTCGCTGCTGCTGCGCGGGATCGACGTCTGGGGGGGCGTCAGGATCGGGCTGCTCGTGTCGCTGGCGGCGGTCCGGACCGAGATCGTCGTCACGTTCGCTCCGGTCGCGGGGCTCGAGGTCCTGCCTGCCGCCGAACTCGGATATCACCTCGTGCCGATGGCCCTCACGATCGGGTTCGTCTGGCTGGCCGCCCGGGCCGGCCGCCGCGCCACCAGGGTGTGGCCGGAGGCGCCGGTGCTCGCCCGTGTCGTCGTCGCATCGGCCGGCGCGGGCGTCCCGGTGGGGATCGTGGCCGCGCTGGCGGCGGGTCTCGCCAGCCTCCCGTTGCTCGGCTCGTTCCCGGGAGCGCAGCTGACGGTGGGAGCCGACGCGGCCAGCGCGGCCCTCTGGGCCGGGGTGCTCGCGGGAGTTGGCGCCGGCGCGGGGGCCGCGATGGAAGGCGCACGGGGCCGCGTCACCGCCGACGTGCTCCGCGGTGGGGTCGCGGCGTACCTGTGGGCACTCGGCCTCTTGGTGATCGGGGTGCTCGTGATCGCGACCCTCGAACCGCAAGCGACCCGTGCCTACGTGGACGGCCTGCGAGGCTTCGGACCGGCCGGGGCCGCCCTCTTCGGCGGGCACCTCCTCGCGCTCCCGGCCCAGAGCGCGTTGCTGCTCGTGCCCGCGTCCGGCTCGTGCATCGACCTGGTCGCGGCCGGCTCCGTCGCCGCCCGCTTGTGCCCGTGGACGCTCGAAGCGACCCGGTCGGCCGTGGGTGCGATCCTCCCCCTCCCGTCAGGCTCGGTCGAGCTCTCGCCGACGCTCTGGATCCTGGCTGCGGCTCCGCCGTTGGCGGCGTTCCTCGGTGGGCATCGGGCAGGTGCATCTCAGGAGCCGCGATCCGCGATCGTGCGAGGGGCCGGGTCGGGCGTCGTCTTCGGGGCGATCGCGATGCTCGGGGCGGCGTTCGCCTCACCCCGGATCGTGGTGCCCTCCCTCGCGGGGTGGCTGCCGGTAGAGATCAGCGTGTGGTCGTGGCGGACCGCCGGGCTGCTCTGCCTGTGGGGCGTGATCGGAGGAGCGATCGGCGGGTGGGTCGCCGGGAGGGCCTACGAGGCTCCCGGGCCGAGACCGACCTCGGCGTAGGTCGCCTCGATCGCCGTGAAGCGCCGCCACGCCGCCGCCCATCCGTCGTCGTCACGCGGGAACCGTTCGACGGGACGGGTCGGGTCGCTCCGCTGCCAGATCCCGAAGAACGTCCGGCCGTACCCCAACAGGTAGGTCGACCCCGAGTGCGTGTACTGCAGGACCTGGTCGTCGGAGGGATCGGGAACGCCCGGCGACGCCTGCATGCCGAACCCTCCCGTCTGCGGGGATGCGGCCATGCCGCTCGGCGACGTCGATCCCTGGCCCGCCCCGACCGGGACGTTGTTCGGCTCGAGGTTCACGAACCTGACCCACGCGTTCCGCCAGCCTTCGTCCGTGCGCGGGAACGTCTCGGCCGGGCTTCCGGGCGCCTGGCGGTCCCAGATCCCGAACAGGTCGGCGCCGTAGCCGAGCACGTAGCGATACCCGGAGTGCGTGTACTGCGCGGTCGACGGTGGAGGGGCGTCGGAGCCGCCGGCTCCGGCAGGCGAGCTCGCCGGCACCGGGGTCGCCGACGGGCTGGGTGACTCGGCGGGCGTCGATCCCGCTGCGGGAGAGGCGCCTTCGGATCGTTGCTGCATCGCCGTCTCGGGATCGGTGCGGAGATCGCTGAAGCAATACCGGCACTTGATCGCGTCGTCCTGGATCTCTTCGGCGCAGTACGGACACTTCTTCATCGCGCATCCCTTCGGTCTGTGGCCGACGTGAAGGCCGACGATGTCGAGGTCGAAAGGCTACCCCGAAAACGGAAGGGGCGGACCCGGCTCACGGGCCCGCCCCTTGCGGAGGTACGGAACGTTCAGCTCACATGTCCGAGGAGCCGGACGGGGGCATCCCACCGCTCGGCGGGGGCTCCGTCGGAGGCATGCTCGGTGGTGGGGCGCTCGGGGGCGGTGTCCCGCCACCCATCGTGTCGCCGGTCCCGCCGGCCATCTGGAAGCCACCGCTGGACTGGATCTTCTGCCAGGCGCCCCATCCGATCGCGACGAGGAGCACCAAGCCGATGAACGCGGCATAGCCCGGGGACTCCGTGAGCACGAACAGGAACTTCAGGAGCCCGAACACGGCCACGGCCAGGCCGATGAACCCGAGGGTCTTGTCGGGGGACATCGACCCCATGTTCACGTTCTTCATCGCATCCGTCATGGACAGCACGCCCGCGACGATGAGCACGACGGTGAGGAGACCCATCAACACCCCGAAGATCGAGCCGCTGCCCGACCATGCGCTCAGGGAGAAGCAGACATCTTCTTGACCGATGAGCTCGCCGAGTTCGCCGAGGGCCGAGCACGACCGCTGCCAGGGGAGGAAGCTGTCGATCAGGAGCAGGATGCTGCTTCCTGCGAGGACCTTCTCGGCGGTCGACATCTTCGACATGTCGAAGCCGGACGAGCGAGAACCTTCCATCCACCGCTCCTTTCAACCGCCGCGCGCTCGCGCGGCCGGGCGCTTCTCAGGCGATATCCAAGAGCGGCCCGACGCAGGAGTCAAACACCCTGCGGAGGACGCGATCCCTGCCTGAGGCTCGTGAGAGCTCCGATCAGGGCGATCGCCCCACCGGTCGCCCCGACCCACGGGCCCCAGGATGCCGTCTGGAACGTCGGGGGATAGGCGATCGCGAGGACCGATCCAGCCGTCACCCCGATGCTCGCGAGCAGCACGAGCGTCGCGCCTGCCCTGGTGCCACGGCTGCGGAGCCACCACGCCGCCGCGACCAACGCGACCGCGGACACCGCCGCCACCGTCGACCATCGGAGGCTCGGCACCCACGCCCCGAACAACCGGTCGCCGGCTCCCGTCCTCGTCCACGGACCGACCGTCGAAGCGAGGGCAAGGACGGCGCCGACGAGGGCCATCCTCGATCCGGCGGCCGGCGTGGGCTCCGGCGGAACCGTGAGGTCCGGATCGCCCAGCTCCGATGAGAGGCACTCGGGACCGATCGTGCGGCCCCGGACCGGGACGGCGCAGGCGAGGCAGATCGGCTCTTCGCACGCCCCGCAGCGAGCGACGGCGCCTCGCCCTGGATGATGGATGCATCGCTCGTGCGCGACGCCACCCGGTTGATCGGCGCCTGCTGCCGTCCGATCCGTCGAGGAGCCTTCGGAAGACCCATCGGAGACATCGGAGGACTCACGGATGCGCTCCTCGGCTTCCACGCCGGATAGCGTACGGCTTGATCGGCCGGCGCCTCTGATAGCGTGACCGGACCGATGGGAGGGACGTTCGGAGAGCGGATCGCGGTCCTCGTGTCCGGGTCCGGGACGAACCTGCAGGCCCTCCTCGATCACGCGGTCTGCGGTCCTCGGATCGCGCTCGTCCTATCGGATCGGCCGGGCGTGAAGGCGATCGAGCGCGCGGAGTCTCACGGCGTCGAGTGGGCGGTGCTCGACCCGAGCGACGTCGCGGACAGGGAGGAGTTCGACCGTGCCGTGGTGCACCTCCTCCGGGAGCGCGCGATCGACGTCGTCGTCTCGGCCGGCTACATGCGCCTGCTGGGTCCCGCGGTCCTCGAGGCCTATGCGGGACGTTGGCTCAACGTGCACCCATCGCTCCTGCCCTCCTTCCCCGGGATGCACGGCGTCGCCGATGCCCTCGCACACGGAGTGAAGGTGACGGGTGTGACCGTCTTCCTCGTCGACGAGGGGACCGACACCGGCCCGATCGTGCTGCAGGAGGCGATCGAGGTCTTCGACGACGATGACTGGGACTCGCTCGAGGCGCGCGTGCACGAGGTCGAACATCGCCTGCTGCCGGCGGCGACGGCGGCGCTCGTCGAGGGCCGCATCCAGGTCGATGGACGGATCGTGCGGATCGAGGGAGGAACGACATGACGGACGTCCGGGAGGTGCGCCGAGCCCTGCTCGCGGTCTACGACAAGACGGGCATCGCCGAGCTGGCGCGATCGCTCGACGAGCTCGGTGTCTCGCTCGTGTCCTCCGGTGGGACCGCCGCAACCCTCCGCGACGCGGGGATCCCGGTCACGCCCGTCGAGGAGGTGACGGGTTTCCCCGAGATGCTCGACGGTCGCGTGAAGACGCTGCACCCGCGGATCCACGGAGGGTTGCTCGCAGACGCGCGGAAGCCCGAACACCTCGCGCAGCTGGCGGAGCACGGGATCGAGCCGTTCGACCTCGTCGTCGTGAACCTCTACCCCTTCCGGGAGACGGTGGCCTCCGGCGCCGGCGTCGACGACGTGATCGAGAAGATCGACATCGGCGGACCGGCGATGGTACGAGCGGCCGCGAAGAACTTCGAGTCGGTGGGGGTGGTCGTGGATCCCTCGCGATATGCGGACGTGCTCGATGAGATCCGCGGCCGCGGTGGACTGTCCCGCGACACGCGCGAGCGGCTGGCCGCGGCCGCGTTCGCCCACACGGCCGCCTACGACGCCGCGGTGGCCGGTTGGTTCGCGCGCGAGCAGGCGGGTGACGCGCTCCCGGGCTTCGTCGGCCTCGCACTCGAGAAGATCGTCGACCTGCGGTACGGGGAGAACCCGCATCAACGGGGAGCGCTCTACGCCGACGCCGGAGCCGCGACCGGGGCGCTCGGCGGGGCGCGCGTGCTCCAGGGCAAGGACATGTCGTTCAACAACTGGCTCGACGCCGAGGCCGCATCCTCCCTCGTCGCCGCGCTCCGTGGTCCCGCGTGCGTGATCGTGAAGCACAACAACCCCTGCGGCGTGGCGGTCGCCGGCTCGCTGGACGAGGCCTACCGGCGCGCGTTCGACTGCGACAGCGTGTCCGCGTTCGGCGGGATCGTGGCCTTCGACGCGCCGTGCACGGTCGCCGCGGCCGACGCGATGCGCGACGTCTTCACGGAGGTCGTGATCGCTCCCGGCTACGACGCCGCTGCCCTGGCCGCCTTCGGGGAGCGTCCGAACCTCCGGGTCATCGAAGCTCCGGTGACCGAGGCCGGCGGCCTCGACGTCCGCGTGGTACCGGGAGGCGCGCTCGTGCAGGATCGAGACGTCGTGACGGAGGGCCGCGACGACTTCCGGGTCGTGTCCTCCCGGCAGCCGACCGAGGACGAATGGCGCGACCTGCTGCTCGCATGGACGATCGCGTGGCGCGTGAAGTCGAACACGATCGCGCTCGTGCGCGACGGAGCGACCGTGGGGATCGGCGCGGGACAGATGTCGAGGGTCGACGCGTCGTGGATCGCGACGCGGAAGGCGGGCGATCGCGCCAAGGGTGCGTCGCTGGCGTCGGACGCGTTCTTCCCGTTCCCCGATGCGCTCGAGGTCGCCGGCGACGCCGGCGCGACCGCGGTGATCCACCCCGGCGGATCGAAGGGCGACGACGCGGTGCTGGAGGCGGCGGAGGAACGAGGGATGGCCGTCGTCCTCACGGGGCGCCGGCACTTCCGTCATTGATCTCCTGGCACTGATCCCCCGGCACTGACTCCCGGGCATCGACGTCCCCGCGTGGCGATGGTCAGCCGATAGCATCCGGGCCCGTGACCGCCCGCATCCTCGACGGCAGAGCCGTCGCCGCCCAGATCCGCTCGGAGGTCGCCGAGCGGGTACGGGCCCTCGCCGACCACGGGATCACCCCGGGCCTGGCCGCCGTCCTGGTGGGGGACGACCAGGCCTCACGCATCTACGTCGGCGCCAAGCACAAGGCGTGTGCCGACGTCGGGATCCATTCGGAGCAGGTCAACCTCCCGGGCTACGTGACGGGCGGCGAGATGCTCGCGACGATCCGCCGACTGAACCGCGATCCCGAGATCCACGGGATCATCGTCCAGCTGCCGCTGCCCGCGCACGTGAACGAGCTCGAGGTCCAGCGCACGATGGCGCCCGAGAAGGACGTCGACGGCCTCCACCCGTGGAACGTCGGGATGGTCGTCCGCGGGGAAGCGACGTTCCAGCCGGCGACGCCGTACGGGATCGTCGAGCTGCTCCTGCGGAGCGGCATCCCGCTCGAAGGCGCGGAGGTCGTCGTCGTGGGGTACGGCGACCTGGTCGGGGCGCCGCTCTCGATCATGCTCGCGCAGGACTCACTGCGCGGCAACGCGACCGTCACGATCACGCACGCGAAGACCGCCAACCTCTCCGCGCACACACGGCGGGCCGACATCCTCGTGGCGGCCGCCGGCGTGCCCAAGCTCGTGACCGCCGACATGATCAAGCCGGGGGGAACCGTGATCGACGTCGGCGTGCACCGCACCGACGACGGGCTCGTCGGCGACGTCGACTTCGAGCAGGCGCTCGACGTGGCCGGTGCGATCACCCCCGTTCCGGGCGGGGTCGGACCGATGACGGTCGCGATGCTCCTCGTGAACACGGTCAGCGCGGCCGAGACGCAGGCCTACGGAGGGTGAGCCCGACCGGCGGGCGGCTGGGGGCGTTGCTCGACGCCGGCGAGTTCGTGGTGACGAGCGAGGTCGTCCCGCCGCGCGCGGGGGACGGCGCCGCGGTCCGAGACGCCGCACGGGGACTCGTCGGCTACGTCGACGCCATCAACGTCACGGACAACCCGGCTGCCTCGCCTCACCTCGCCGCCCTGGCGGGCGCCCGCTTCGTCCACGAGGCCGGCGCCGAGCCGACGCTCCAGCTCGTGTGTCGGGACCGCAACCGCCTCGCGATCACCGCGGACCTCCTCGGCGGATGGGCGCTCGGCGCGCGGAACCTGCTCGTCCTCGGGGGAGACCCGATGACGGTGGGGGACCATCCCGACGCGACGCCGGTCTTCGATCTCTCACCGAACGAGGTGGTCGCCCTCGCGCGGCGGATCCGTGATGACGGGACGACGGGCGCGGGTGCGGAGATCGACGGATCCGCCGCGCTACCTGATCGGCGTGGCCGACGTCCCCCTCGCCGATCCGTACGACCCCGCGAAGCTCGAGGCGAAGCTGGACGCAGGCGGCGACGTGATCTGGACGCAGATCGTGTACGACACGGATCGCCTCGGGGAGTGGGTCGATCTGATCCGCCCTCGGGGGATCCTCGAACGCGCCCGGGTGATCGTCGGCCTCGTGCCGCTCCGGAGTCTCAAGAACGCTCGGTTCCTCGACGGACTCTTCGGCGTCCACGTGCCGGCCGCGGCCGTGGACCTCCTCGGAGCGGCCGGGGAGGACGCGGAACGGGCGGGGCTCGAGTTCACGCTCTCCGTGATGCAGAGGATCCAGGCGATCGACGGGATCGCCGGGCTGCACCTGATGGGCGTCGGCCGCGACGACCTGGTCCGCGCGTTGCTCGAGGAGGCGGGTCTCTTCCCCCGCCCGACGGGCGCCTAGCGCGAGCCGCGCTGGTCGATCGGCACCCAGGCGCGATCGGCAGGTCCCACGTAGCGGGAGCCGGGACGGATCACCTTGTTGTCCGCGTACTGTTCGCGGACGTGCGCGGTCCACCCGGCCATCCGCGCGGCGGCGAAGACCGGCGTCATCAGGTCCGTCGGGATGCCGAGGACGTGGAACACTGCCGCGGCGTAGAAGTCCACGTTCGGGTACAGGCCCTTCTGCTCGAACGTCGCCCGCTCGATCGCCTCGGCGATCTCGTGGAGCTTGGGGTTGCCGGCGCGCTCGCAGGTTTCCTGCGACAGCCGCTTGAGCACCTTCGCGCGCGGGTCGTAGGTCTTGTAGACGGCGTGCCCGAACCCGAAGATCTTCTCGTGGCGATCGAGGCGGTCGCGGACGTACGCCTCGGCGTTCTCGGGCTTGCCCACTTCCTCGAAGCTCTTCATCGCCTCCTCGTTCGCGCCACCGTGCAGCGGCCCCTTCAGCGTGCCGATCGCAGCGGTGATCGCGGAGAACATGTCGGCGAGCGTGGACGCCACGATCCGCGCCGTGAACGTGGACGCGTTCATCGTGTGGTCGGCGTACAGGACGAAGGTGGTGTCGAGCACGCGGACGTCGTCGGCGTCCGGCTCCGCTCCGTGGAGCATCCACAGGAAGTCCGCGGCATGCCCCAAGGCGGGGTTCGGCGCCACGATGTCCAGCCCCGTGCGGAGCCGGTGGTACGTGGTGAGCAACGACGCCGTCTTGGCGATCAGCCGGAGGGCCTTGCGTGCCTGGGCATCGGGGGACTCGTCCCAGCCGTCGGGGTCGAACGCCGACGCGGCCGAGACGGAGGTGCGGAGCATCGACATCGGCGACGTCTGCTCCGCGAGGGTCCCCATCAGCTGGACCTGGAAGGGGTGGAGGTCGCGTTCCGCAGCCAGGAAGGAGGCGAGCTCGTCGAGCTGGGCGGCCGTCGGCAGCTCCAGGTGATGGAGCAGATGGACGACCTCCTCGAAGGTGGAGCGCGCGGCGAGATCCTCGATCTCGTAGCCGACGTAGGAGAGGGTTCCCTTCTCCCCGTCGATGTCGGACAGGTGCGTGTCCGCCGCGATGACCTCTCGGAGCCCTCTGTCCGCCACGGTCCTCCTCGCTCTCTGGCCGCTCTCCGGCCGTTCCTCGCGAAGGGAACGGGCCTGGTTGGATGCGAACTGCCAGGATAGTCGGCACCCCGTTCCGCTGACCCCGATGCCCCAGATGCGCTGCCAGATGCCACGAAGGAGGCCGTTCCGTTGACCCATCGCATCACGCTGATCCCCGGTGACGGGATCGGACCCGAGGTCACGGACGCGGGGCGCCTCGTGGTGGAGGCGGCCGGCGTCGATGTGGACTGGGACGTGCAGGACATCGGCCTGCGGGCGTGGGACCAGGGAGGAGAGGTGCTCCCCGCCCGCACGATCTCCTCGATCCGGCGATCCGGCATCGCGCTGAAGGGGCCGGTCGAAACGCCGGTCGGCGGCGGCGTCCGCAACGCGAACGTCGCCCTCCGGCAGGAGCTGGACCTCTTCGCCAACGTGCGACCGTGCCGCCGCTACCCGGGCGTGCCGTCGGTCTACGGGGACGTCGATCTCGTGGTGGTGCGCGAGAACATCGAGGACACCTACACCGGCGTGGAGTTCGAGGTGGGGACCGCGGAGGTCGAGCGGCTGATCGCGTTCATCGAAGAGACGACCGACGTGCGGATCCGGCGGGACAGCGGCATCTCCGTGAAAGCGATCTCGCAGCGGGGGAGCGAGCGGATCGTCCGGTTCGCCTTCGAGGAAGCCGTCCGACGGGGGCGGGGCACGGTGATCGCCGGGCACAAGGCGAACATCATGAAGTTCTCCGACGGCCTGTTCCTCGACGTGGCCCGACGCGTGGCGGCCCAGTTCCCCGATGTCGCGTTCGACGATCGGATCATCGACGCACTCTGCATGGAGCTCGTCCGGACACCCGAGCGCTTCGAGGTCCTCGTGCTCCCCAACCTCTACGGCGACATCGTGTCCGAGCTCGGCGCGGGGCTGATCGGCGGGCCGGGGATGGCGCCGGGGGGCCACCTGGGGGAGGGCGTCGCCGTCTTCGAGGCGACCCACGGGACCGCCCCGCGACTCGCGGGGCGGGACCGGGCGAACCCGGCGGGTGTGATGCTCTCCGCGTCGATGATGCTGCGGCACCTGGGCGAGCAGGACGCCGGCGATCGCCTCGAGGAGGCGGTCGCCGCCGTGCTGGCCGACGGGCGGGACGTCACACCGGATCTGCGGGCTCCGGGTGACGAGCGGCCCGCCGTCGGGACCCGGCGGATGGCCGAGGCCGTCGCGGAGCGGCTCCGTGGCGCTCGATAGCATGACGCCCCACCCGAGTCCGAGGAGCTGAGGCAGCGATGAAGGTCACCGTCGTCGGGAGCGGCTTCGTGGGGCAGACCACCGCGATGCGCATCCTGGAGAAGGGTCTCGCGGAGGTCTGCCTGATCGACATCATCGAGGGCAAGCCGCAAGGCCTCGCCCTCGATCTGCGGCAGGCGGCGCCGATCGAGGGCTTCGAGCCCTCGATCGTCGGAACGAACGACTACGCGGACACACACGGCTCGGATCTCGTGGTGATCACCGCGGGCTTCCCGCGGCAGCCGGGGATGAGCCGGATGGACCTCCTCGGGAAGAACGCTGCGATCATGCGGGACGTGGTCGCACAGGTGGTCCCAGGCTCGCCGGACGCGATCCTCATCGTGGTCTCGAACCCGCTCGACGAGATGACGTTCCTCGCCGCCGAGGCCTCCGGGTTCCCTCGGCAGCGCGTGATGGGGATGGCCGGCGTGCTGGATTCGGCGAGGCTGCGCTCGTTCATCGCCGAGGAGCTGTCGACGTCCCCGTCCGTCGTGCAGGCGATCACGCTCGGCTCCCACGGGGATTCGATGGTGGCCCTGCCGCGCCATGCCACGGTGGACGGCAGGCCGCTGCCCGAGCTCGTCGACGAGGCGACCCTCGACCGACTCTTCCAGCGCACGCGGGACGGCGGCGCCGAGATCGTCGCGCTGCTGCGGTCGGGCTCGGCGTACTACGCGCCGAGCGCGTCGGTGGTCGCGATGGTCGCGGCGATCGTGGGCGACACGAAGGAGGTCCTCCCCGTGTGCGCCTGGACCACGGGGCAGTACGGGATCTCCGACACCTACGTCGGTGTCCCGGCGCGGCTCGGCGCGGCCGGCGTCGAGGAGATCGTGGAGCTCGACCTGAACGACGACGAGCTCGCCCGGTTGCGCGAGGCCGCCGAGGGGATCCGGGCGAAGTGCGCTGACCTCGCCGGGCTCTAGGGCCGGTCCTCCTCCGGATCCGCCGGTCGCCGGCCGATCCACCACAGCGTCGTCACGCCGCCGATCGTCACCAGGACGCCGGCGGCGATCGAGGGCCACACGCCGGTCGTATCCGTGCGCACGGCGAGGTCGGGTTCGGTTCTGACCCGCTCGGTCGCCTCCTCCACGGAGATCCCCGCCGAGACCGCGACCACCTGTGCCACTTCGTCGACGGCGCGATCCTCGGCTCGGAGCGCCACCCACGCGGGGAGCGCGACGAGCGCGACTCCGCTGAGGAGGAGCACGACCGCCGGGATGCGGGTGTCGCCACGGCCCCGGCGCACGATCACGAAGAGCGCCAGCGCCAGGCCGGAGACGATGAGCGCCGCGATCCCTTGGGCCAGGTCCAGCCCACGGAACTCGACGTCGAGGACGCCCCGCAGGTCACTGCTCAACCCGGTCCTCACCCAGACGGCCGTCGTCCAGCCGGCTGCGAGGAGCGCGCCGCCGACGATCAACGCGACGCTCGCCACCCATAGCCCCCTCGCTTCCCGCACCCGACGAGTCTGCCATCGGGCGAGCTCGCGACCAAGGACTACGATGCCGAGCATGGCTCCGTTCGCCCGTCCGTTGCGCGAGCACGTCGGCAACTTCTTCACGAACTGGTCGGAGTCCGACCTCCCGTTCGCGCGCAAAGTGGCCCTGACGTTCCGCAACCGCGCACGCTCGTTCCTGCACAAGGGGTGTTGCGGACATCACGGCGAGCCCGGCTGCTGACGGCTTCCCCCGGACCCCGGTCGGGGGTCTCCGCACCACGGAGACTAGGACGGGAGCGCGTGCGCGACCGCCTCGGCCACGTCCATCGTGGACGCGGAGCCGCCGAGGTCGGGCGTCCGCACGCTGCCCCGGCCGAGCACCGTGTCGACCGCCCGCTCCACCGTGGATGCGGCCGTCAGCTCACCGAGATGGCGGAGCATCATCGCGCCGGACAGGATCATCGCGATCGGATCCGCCACCCCGTTCCCGGCGATGTCCGGCGCGCTTCCGTGGACGGGCTCGAACACCGCGTACTCCCAGCCGATGTTCGCGCCCGGGGCCAGCCCCAACCCGCCGACGAGTCCGGCGCAGAGGTCGGAGAGGATGTCTCCGTAGAGGTTGGGGAGGAGGAGCACGTCGAGCCGACCGGGGTCGCGCACGAGGCGGGCGGTCAGGTGATCGATCTGCACGTCCTCGAACGAGACGTCGCCTCGATCGATCTCGTCCTCCCGCGCGGTCCGGAGGAACAAGCCGTCGGACGTCGGCATGATGCCTGCCTTGTGCCCGAGGGTGATCCGGGAGCGGCGGTTCGCCTTCGCGTATTCGAAGGCGAACCGGACGATCCTGCGGGTCCCCGCCACCGAGATGGGTTTCACCGTGACGCCGGCATCGGGTTCGATCTCGATCCCGGCGAGGGCGCGCAGCTCTGCCCGCAGCGCATCGGCCTGTGGCGACCCGGCCGCGAACTCGATCCCCTGGTAGAGGTCCTCGGTGTTCTCGCGGATCACCACCAGATCGACCTGTTCGTGTCGGGTGGGGACGCCCGGGAGCGACCGGGCGGGGCGAACGGCCGCGAACAGGTCCAGCTCCTGGCGGAGCGCGACGTTGATGCTCCGGAACCCCGAGCCGACCGGCGTCGTGATCGGCCCCTTGAGGGCGACCCTCGAGGCACGGATCGCATCGAGGGTTGACTCCGGCAGCAGCTCGCCGTGCTCGGCGAGGGCCGTCGTCCCCGCCGTCCGCTCGACCCACGCGATGCCGGGGACCGCGGCGTCGAGCACGAGCCTGGCCGCGGACGACACCTCCGGCCCGATGCCATCGCCCGGGATCAGGGTGATGCGGTGCCGTCCTGTCACCGGGGCACCCTATCGGGCATCCCCGGCCAACGGTCTCTCCGCGCCCGCCGTCCGTACTACCCTCCAGCGTCGTCGAAGGGAGACCCCGTGCGCCGTCTCACCGTCCTTGCGGTCGCGTTCCTCTCGCTCAGCCTCGCCGCGCCCCCGTCGAGCGCGGGTCTCGTCTGTGCGCGGACGATCACGATCGAGAACTTCCGGTACTCCCCGTCACCCACCGCGAAGACCGCGCAGGCGGATCTCCTCGTGATCTGCTGGCACAACGAGGACGGCGTGAACCACACCGCGACATCGGACAGTGGGCTGTTCGACACCAACGCCATCGCGCCCGGTGCCGAGGTCGGGAGCACGTTCTACGGCGCCGGCACCTATCGGTACCACTGCGAGATCCACCCGTCGATGGACGGAAGGTTCAACGTCCGACCGGCCGCGAGCGATGCCTCGATCGCGGTGGGGGACACCTTCGAGCTGACGGTCGGCCCGTCGGGGGCCTCGGTGGAAGCTCCGACCTGGGATGTCCAGCGGCGTCGCAACGACGGGCCCTGGATCCAGTTCAAGACGGCGACGACGGACCCGATCTTCGACGTCCAACCGCTGCGGGCCGGCACCTTCCGGTACCGGGCTCGGACGCATGTGTTCGGGCAGGTCTCCGGCTGGTCGCCGGTGCGGATCGTGACGGTGAGCCCCGCCTAGAGGGCGGTCCGCTCCCGTTGACTAGCTCCGCGGATACGGCGCATCGAGCTCGAACCAGATCCACGCGCCCTCAGCGCTCGACACGAGGCCCCAGCGGTCGGCGACCCTGCTGAGGAGATGAGGGCTCCACCCGTGCGATGACGGACGGTGGACCTTGCGGAGCCCACCGAGCACGGCGCCCGTCCCGTGGTCCCTGATCTCGATGCGGACCGATCCATCGACCGGGAGGACCTTCAAGGCGATGTGGTCGTCGCCTCCGGCCGTGCGGACCTCCCCCAGGCTCGCGAAGAGCTCGCCGATCAGCTCCATCGCCCGATCGAGCAGGGCGGCGGAGTCGGTCGGGATGCTCTTCGCGAGAGCTTCTCTGATGTCGCCCGGGGCGGAAGGGCTCGGCGAGAGGAGGAGCTCCGAAGGAGTGCCATCGACCATCCACCTATTCCTTACGACCGGCGGAACGAAGTCGTCAACTCGCGCAGGAGGCTGCCTCGCAGCCGACGTGCACGATCTTCGGAGCTCCGCCACCCAACTCGTCCATCACGGACGCAGCGAGGCGGCATCGGAAGAGTCGTAGACTAGGAGGGCACGGATCCCAGGTCGCCTGGACCGTCGGCGCACGCCTGACTGGCAGCCCTCCCGACACCTACGAAGGGGCCACGATGGCAGATTTCGGAATCACCGCGAGCGGTCCGGCCATGTTCACGCTCAAGGGAGAACTCGACCTGGCCTCGGCGCCCCTCTTGGATGCGGCGATCGGTCAGAGCGTCGCGCGAGGCGGATCGATCCTGATCGATGTGTCCGACGTGACGTTCGCGGACTCGTCCGGGATCGGAGCGATCGTGCGATCCGCGCAAGGGCTGCCGACCGGGTGCCTCGTGCTCCACGGGGTCCGTGAGCAGTTGGGCAGGGTGATCCACATCATGGGGGTCGAGGAAGCCCCGAACCTCCACGTGAACACGTGTCTGCACCGCGGACAGCCGGTGGGTCAGGGCTGAGGCATCGGCGTGCGGCCGGACGTCGTCCCCGGCGTCAGGGTCGATCGAACAGGATCGCCCGCTTGACCTCTTGGATCGCCTTCGTGACCTCGATCCCGCGCGGGCACGCATCCGTGCAGTTGAACGTCGTCCGGCATCGGAACACGCCGGTCTTCTCCGACAGGATGCCGAGCCGTTCCCGTGGGGCCCGATCGCGCGAGTCGAAGATGAACCGATGCGCGTTCACGATCGCGGCGGGGCCGATGTAGGTCTCGTCGGACCAGAAGATCGGGCACGAGGTCGTGCACGCCGCGCACAGGATGCACTTCGTGGTGTCGTCGTACCGTTCACGCTCGTCGGGCATCTGGACGCGTTCCCGCTCCGTCTCCTCGTCGTTCACGAGGTACGGGAGGACGGCGCGGTACCCGTCGAAGAACGGCTCCATGTCCACGATCAGGTCCTTGAGCACGGCGAGCCCCCGGATCGGTTCGATCGTGACCTTCGGGGCGACGTCCTTGACGAGGACCTTGCATGCGAGGGCGTTCCGACCGTTGATCACCATCGCGTCGGACCCGCAGATCCCGTGAGCACACGAGCGCCGGAACGTGAGCGTGCCGTCGTGATGCCACTTCACCTGATGGAGCGCCTCGACGAGCCGCTCGAAGGGGTCCACCTGGATCGTGAACTCGTCCCACCACGGCTCCTCGGACACCTGTGGGTTGAACCGCCGGATCCTGAGCGTGAGCGTCACGAGGGCGGAGGCCCCCACGCGGCGCTCGTCGGAGGTGTTCAGGACCTCGGCCGGGGTGATGGCGGTCGCCATCAGTACTTCCGCTCCATCGGCACGTACGGACCCATCTGCACCGGCTTCGAATCCAGGCGGATCGAGCCGTCGTCGTTGCGATACGCGAGCGAGTGGCGGAGCCAGTGGGCGTCGTCACGCAGTGGGTGGTCCTCGCGGTAGTGCGCGCCGCGGCTCTCGTCGCGGGCCGCGGCGGCCGCGACGAGGGTCGCGGCGCAGTCCAGCAGGAACCCCACCTCGACGGCCTCCATCAGGTCGGTGTTGTACACGCTGCTCTTGTCGGTGATCGCGATCCGGTCGTAGCGCTCGCGGAGGGAGCCCACGATCTCGCCCATCTTCGCGAGGCTCTCCTCGGTCCGAACCACGAACGCGAGGTCGAACATCGAGTCCTGCAGCTCGGCCCGGATGTCGGCCACGTTGTCGCCCGTTCGCCGGGTGAGGATCGCGTCGAGCAGGTCGTGCGTGTGCGTGGTGGCATCCCCGGAGAGCGCGGGGAGGTCGGTCTCTTCGCAGTGCCTCGCCATGTCGTCTCCGCCCCGGCGGCCGAAGACGACGATGTCGAGCAGGGAGTTCGTCCCGAGCCTGTTCGCGCCGTGGACGGACACGCACGCGCATTCGCCCGCGGCGTACAGGCCCGGCACCGCGGTCTCGTCGGGTCCGGCCACGACCCGCGCGTGGACGTCCGTCGGGATGCCCCCCATCGCGTAGTGCGCCGTGGGCTGGATCGGGACCGGCTCCTTCGTCGGCTCCACCTGGAGGTAGACGCGCGCGAACTCGGTGATGTCCGGGAGCTTCTCCTCGAGGATCCGCGGGTCCAGATGCGTGAGGTCCAGGAGGACGTAGTCGCCTCGCGGTCCGAGGCCGCGTCCCTCCTTGATCTCCTGATAGATCGAGCGGGAGACCACGTCACGGGGCGCGAGGTCCTTGATCGTGGGGGCGTATCGCTCCATGAACCGTTCCCCGTCGCGGTTGCGGATCACCGCGCCCTCGCCGCGGGCGCCTTCGGACAGGAGCACGCCGAGCCGGTACAGGCCGGTCGGGTGGAACTGGAAGAACTCCATGTCCTCGAGCGGGATGCCGCGCCGGAACGCCACCGAGAGGCCGTCACCCGTGAGGGCGTGGGCGTTCGAGGAGACCCGGAACATCCGGCCGTAGCCGCCGGTCGCGAACAGGACCGACTTCGCGCGGAACACGTGGAGCTCGCCCGTCGCGAGCTCGTACGCCACCACCCCCGCCGTGCGACCGTCGTCCGTGAGCAGGAGGTCGAGGCAGTAGAACTCGTTGAAGAAGCGAACGTCCCGCTTCACGCACTGCTGGTAGAGGGTCTGCAGGATCATGTGTCCCGTGCGGTCCGCGGCGTAGCAGGCGCGTTTCACCGCCCGCTCGCCGTGGTTCGCCGTGTGGCCGCCGAAGCGCCGCTGGTCGATGCGGCCGTCGGGCGTCCGGTTGAACGGCAATCCCCAGCGCTCGAGCTCGTAGATCGCGTCGACCGCCTCGTTCGTGAGGATCTCGGCGGCAGGCTGGTCCACGAGGTAGTCGCCGCCCTTGACCGTGTCGAAGGCGTGCCACTCCGGGTAGTCCTCCTCCACGTTGCCGAGTGCGGCACAGACCCCGCCCTGCGCCGCACCGGTGTGGGACCGGGTGGGGTAGAGCTTCGAGATCACGGCGGTCTCGACCCTGCCCGACGCCTCGATCGCGGCGCGGAGCCCGGCGCCCCCCGCGCCGACGATCACGGCGTCGTACGTATGCGTGATCGTCACGACGCGGGCCACTTGGTGGGGTCGAACGTCACCACGATGATCGTTCCCAGGACCATCAGCGCGGCTCCCAGGACGGTGAAGAAGCCGTTGATCGTGCGTCGAGCCCCGGCGGGCCGCACGTAGTCCAGCACGATCATCCGCAGGCCGTTCACCCCGTGGAGCAACGCGAGGACGAGCATCAGCCAGTCCCACGTCTTCCAGAACGGGCTCGCCCACCGGAGCTGGATGAACGCGAAGTCGACGCGGTCCACACCCTCCTCGAAGACATGCATGATCAGGACGTGCCCGACCGCGAGGAAGAGCAGGACGATGCCCGAGAGCCGCATGAACAGCCATGCCCAGAGCTCGAAGCCGCGGACCGGGCGGTTGCGCCCCCCACCGATCGGCTTCCCCTCGGGGACCGGGGCGCCGGGCCGGGTCTCGGTCGCGGTGGCCATCCCGTCAGCCCTCCAGGAGGAGCTCGACGATGGCCGAGCCCATGATCCACGTGATCGGGATCATCGAGCCGAGGAAGAGCACCGCGGTCGCGATGCCGAGCGCCCGGATGTGACGCGTCAGCCCGGGGAAGAAGTCGATCAGCATGATCTTGACCCCGTTGAAGGAGTGATACAGGACCGCCGCCACGAGCCCGAGCTCCAGCATCCGGATGAACGGGTTGTGATAGACGGAGGCGACCCGGTTGTACGCGTCCGGGCCCCAGCCCACCACCGCGGTATCCACGACGTGCGCGAACAGGAACAGGATGATCGCGAGCCCGGTCACGCGGTGGAGGAGCCAGCTGTACTGGCCCTCGTGGCCCTTGTACAGCGGGCCGAGCTGACCTTTGCGTTTGGTCTCGCTGCTCACCGAGGCTCAGCTTATCGTCGGCCGGGGTATTCCCCCGGGCCCGTCGGTCGTCCCTCGTCGGGGTCGTGGTTCGTCACGCGATGCGGATCGCCACCAGCACGCCGTCGCGGGTGGGGACGATCGTGGACACGTATCGCTCGTCCTCTGCGACCAGCCGGTTGTGCTCGAGGACGGCCTCCGTGTAGTGCGGGCGCGCGTCCTCCGGATCCTCGACGGCGACCCGTCCGTACCACAGGACGTTGTCGCAGACGTAGAGACCGCCGGGACGGATCCGGTCGCTCGCCGCGCGCCAGGCGTCCGGGTACCCGTCCTTGTCGATGTCGCTGAAGATCACATCGAAGTCACCGTCGAGTTCGCGGAGCTCCTCCACCGCGTCGCCGACGTGGAACCGCACCCGGTCCGCCAGCCCGGCCCGACCGAGGTACTCGGCCGCCCGCGTCTCGTTCTCCGGGTCCCCGTCGGTCAGGTGCACCTCGCCTCCGCTGCCCACCGCGCGAGCGTGCCAGTAGGCCGAGTACCCGAACCCCGAGCCGAGCTCCATGATGCGCTGGGCGCCGGCGGCGCGAGCGAGCACCTCGAGGGTGACACCCACGTTGCGACCGACGATCGGGAACCCTTCCTCCTTGGCGTAGGCCTCCATCTCGAGGAGCACGGGCTCGTCGAACCGGCGGAGCCGCTCCTCCATGTACGTCTCGATGCGAGGGTCGACGATGTCCATCCGGGCACCCTATCGCGGCGCCGTAAGCTTCCGACCATGGCTGAGGAGACGCGTCGAACGGACGCGGGGATCGTCGTCGAGCCGATCTACGGGCCGCACCCGGAGGAGCACACGCCGACGCGCGTCGGCGAGCCCGGCTCCTTCCCGTACACCCGCGGCGTGTATCCGGACATGTATCGCGGTCGTCTGTGGACGATGCGGCAGTACGCCGGGATGGGCAGTGCCGACGAGACGAACCGGCGGTTCCGCTACCTCCTCGACCACGGCCAGACCGGGCTCTCGGTCGCGTTCGACCTCCCCACCCAGATGGGCCTCGACTCCGATCATCCCCGCTCGGAGGGCGAGGTCGGCAAGACCGGGGTCGCGATCGATTCGATCGAGGACATGGAAGGGCTCTTCGACGGCATCCCGCTGGACCAGGTCTCCACCTCGATGACGATCAACGCGACGGCGCCGATCCTCCTGCTCCTCTACGAGCTCGTCGCCGAGGAGCGGGGGATCGACCCGGCGATGCTCTCCGGGACCGTCCAGAACGACCTGCTGAAGGAGTACGCAGCGCGCGGGACGTACATCTACCCACCGCAGCCGTCGATGCGGCTGATCACGGATCTGTTCGCCTACGCGGGTGAGCGGATCCCTCGGTGGAACACCATCTCGATCAGCGGGTACCACATGCGCGAGGCCGGCGCGACCGCAGCGCAGGAGATCGCGTTCACGCTGGCGAACGGGATCGCGTACGTCCAGGCGGCGGTCGACGCGGGCCTCGCGGTGGACGACGTGGCGCCCCGGCTGTCGTTCTTCTTCGCGTGCCACATGCATTTCTTCGAGGAGATCGCCAAGTTCCGCGCGGCGCGCCGGATGTGGGCGACGATCATGCGAGACCGGTTCGGGGCGATCGCTCCGCGGTCCCAGACGCTCCGCTTCCACACGCAGACGGGCGGCGCGACCCTGACCGCGCAGCAGCCGGAGAACAACATCGTCCGGACCGCGCTCGAGGCGATGGCGGCCGTGCTCGGTGGCACCCAGTCGCTGCACACGAACTCGTTCGACGAGGCGCTCGCGCTGCCGACCGAGCAGGCGGCGAAGATCGCGCTCCGGACCCAGCAGGTGCTCGGCTACGAGACCGGGGTGGCCGAGACCGTCGATCCGCTCGGCGGCTCGTACTACGTGGAGACGCTCACCGACGAGCTGGAGCGAGCGGCGACCGAGATCGTCGCCAAGGTCGATGCGATGGGCGGGGCCGTCGCGGCGATCGAGGCCGGCTACTACCAGGACGAGATCCACGAAGCGGCGTTCCGCATCCAGCAGGGGATCGAGACCGGCGAGCGGATCGTGGTCGGTGTGAACCGGTTCGTCGACGCCGACGGGAAGGACGTGGAGCTGCAAGGCATCTCCGCGGAGGAGACCGCGCAGCAGCTGACGCGGCTCCGAGCGCTCCGCGCATCTCGGGACCAGCCGGCGGTCGATGCTGCCCTCGCGTCGGTGGAGGCGGCCGCACGCGGCACGGAGAACCTGCTCCCACCGATGCGGGAGGCGCTGCGGCTCCGGGCGACCCTCGGCGAGGTGTCCGACGTGCTCCGCCGCGTCTTCGGTGAGTATCGACCGACCTACTAGCCCTGGCCTACTAGGCTTCGCGCCGTGGACGTCGCGGTGATCGGGGGGACCGGCGCGGAGGGCTTCGGCCTCGCGATACGCCTCGCCGCGGCCGGCCATCACGTGACGATCGGCTCGCGCGATGCCGAGCGAGGCGCGGCGTCCGCGGCAGAGGCCTCCGAGCTCGCCGGCGCACCCGTCGGCGGGACCGACAACCCCACCGCGGCGGCCGGCGCCGGGGGAGACGGCGTCGTGGCCGTGACCGTCCCGTTCGCGGGTCAGGCCGAGATCTACCGCTCGATCAAGGACGCCGTCGCGGCCGGCGCGGTGGTCCTGGACGCGACCAGTCCTCTCGCCACAGCCGTCGGTGGCCGGCCGTGGCAGGTGCTCCGCCCCTGGCACGGCTCGGCCGCCGAGCAGGCGCAGGCGATCCTCGGCGACGGCCCCCGAGTGGTCGCCGGCTTCCATACGGTCGCGGCCGAGTCCCTGCGAGCGCTCGATCAGGAGATCGACAGCGACGTCCTCCTGTGTGCGAACGATGCGGAGGCGAAGGCGCGCGTCGGCACACTGATCGAGGGGATCCCCGGCATGCGATGGGTGGATGCCGGCCGCCTCGAGATGGCGCGGGTCGCCGAGCCACTCACGGCCTTGCTCGTCTCGATCAACCGGACCTACAAGATCAAGGACTCCGGCTTCCGGATCGTCGGACGCGATTCCTGGGGACCTTCTGAGGGACCGTCGCGCTAGTCGATCACGGCGAGGACCTGGCCGGTCTCCACCACCTGGCCGGCGTGGATCGGGAGGTCCGTGACCTCGCCGTCGCGGGTCGACGGCACGTGGTTCTCCATCTTCATCGCCTCGAGGATGCAGATCACGTCGCCCGGGCGGACCTCCTGGCCCTTCTCGACGAGCACCTTCACGATCGTGCCCTGCATCGGGGCGAGGATCTCGCCGTGCACGTGCTCGCCGTGGTGCGCGTCCGGAGAGACCGGGGCTCGTGGGGCGGGCGCTCGCCGCTCGTCGAAGATCCGGACGGGGACCCGGCGCCCGTCGACCTCGACCAGGATGTCGGCCGGCCGGTTCGGGGTGGGGCCGGCCGAACCGAGGTCCGCGTGGGCGGGGAGCTCGACGTCCGCGAGCGCGCGCTCGAGCCACGTGGTCGTGTGCGTGCCCGCCCGGAACTCCTTCGACTCAAGGATCCAGCGGTGCACCGGGATCGTGGTCGGCACCCCCTCCACCACGAACTCGTCGAGGGCGCGGAGCATCCGTATCCGCGCCGCCTCGCGATCGTGACCGAGCGTGACGAGCTTGGCGAACATCGAGTCGTAGTCGCCTGAGATCTCCCGACCCTGCTCGATCCCCGCGTCGACCCGCACGAACGGACCGGCCGGCTCGCGATACCGGGTGACCCGGCCGGGGCCTGGGAGGAAGTTCCGGCCTGGATCCTCGGCGTTGATGCGGCACTGGATCGACGCCCCCCGAGGGTCCGGATCAAGGGCCAGCTTCTCGCCGAGCGCCACCCGGATCTGGAGAGCGACCAGGTCGAGGCCGGTCACCATCTCGGTCACCGTGTGCTCCACCTGGAGCCGGGTGTTCATCTCGAGGAAGTAGAAGTCCCCGTCCTCGTCCATCACGCACTCGATCGTGCCGGCGTTCACGTAGCCCGCTTCCCGCGCGAGGCTCGTGGCCGCCTCGGCGAACCGTTCGCGGACCCGGTCGTCGAACAGCGGCGACGGCGTCTCCTCGATCAGCTTCTGATGCCGCCGCTGCACCGAGCAGTCGCGCTCGCCGAGGAAGAACACGTTGCCGTGAGCGTCGGCCATGATCTGGGCCTCGACGTGGTGGGCCCGGTCGACGTAGCGCTCGAGGAAGACCTCGGGCCGTCCGAAGTAGGACTTCGCCTCGCGCGCCGCTCGCTTCAAGGACTCCTCCAGGTGGTCGGCGTCGCGCACGACGTGCATGCCCTTCCCGCCTCCGCCGAAGGCAGCCTTCACCAGGAGCGGGAAGCCGATCCGGGCGGCCTCCTTCTTCGCTTGCGTGAGGTCGACGGATCCGCGGGTCCCCGGCACGATCGGCATCCCGGCCGCATCGGCGACGCGCCGCGCCGCGGCCTTGTCGCCCATCGTCTCGATCGCCGAGGACGGTGGGCCGACGAACGCCAACCCCGCGTTCTCGACCGCCTCGGCGAACGCCGCCCGTTCGGCGAGGAATCCGTACCCCGGGTGCACGAGCGTCGCCTTCGACTTCGCGGCGACCTCCATGATGCGGTCGATCGCGAGGTAGGACGCGGACGACAGAGCCGGTCCGATCCGGAACGACTCGTCCGCCATCTCCACGTGGAGAGCGTCCCGGTCCGCATCGGAGTAGACGGCGACCGTCGCGATGCCGAGGTCGCGGCACGTGCGCGCGATCCGGATCGCGATCTCGCCGCGGTTCGCGATCAGGAGCTTCTGCTTCCGCGCCATGTGGCGCAACGATATAGCGTCGACGTCGGTGGACACGTGCTGAACGAGGACGCGCTCGCGCGAGCGCTGGGCGCTGCGGGGCTGTCCGCCCCCGTCCGATGGGACGACGTGACCGGGTCGACGAACGCGCTCGCGCTCGCGCTCGCGGCCCAGGGAACGCCCGCCTGGACGCTCGTCGGAGCCGGCCACCAGACCGCCGGTCGCGGGCGGCTCGGCCGGACGTGGGTGGACCGGCCCGGCGCCGCCTTGCTGTGCAGCGTGGTGATCCGGCCTCCGTGGGAGCCCGACCGCATCGGCCTGGTGCCCCTGGCAGCCGGCGTGGCCATGGCAGAGGCGATCGCCGAGGTGTCGACCGTGGACGTCCGGTGCAAGTGGCCCAACGACCTCCTGGCCGATGGGAAGAAGATCGGCGGCGTCCTCTCGGAGTCGGAGGCGTGGGAGCCGGGCGGCCCCGTCGTCGTCGGGGTCGGTGTGAACCTCGAGGCGCCGGATGACGTCCCCGGCGCGGGGGCGATCGGGCACGTCGATCCGGAGGCGCTGCTGGTGGCCTTCCTCCGGCGGCTGCGCGCGCTGGTGGAGGGGCACCCGTCCGAGATCCGATCGCGCTGGCGCGCGGTGTCCGACACCCTCGGTCGGCACGTCGAGGCGATGACCGTCGGCGGCGCCATCGCTCGCGGTGTCGCCGTGGACCTGGACGAAGCCGGGGCGTTGCTCGTCGATTCGACCGACGGCCCAGTCCGGGTGGCGTCCGGAGAGATCCATCACCTCGAGGTCGATGAAGGTTGACGCGGCTTCGGTGAGCTCGCCGACGCGGAGCCCGACGCTCTCGCGCTTGCGGGCCCGCGGCCGGTCGCGCTAGGTTCCGCGCATGGCGTTCCCGACGAGGCTGCTGATCGAGGGCGAGGAGCTGATCCTGGACCTGCGGCCGCACTGGATCGCGCTGATCATGCCCGCGGTCACCACGATCGCGACGCTCGCGATCATGCTGGTCCTCTACGACACCTTCGACGAGTCCATCCTCGACAACGTCGTGGGGATCGCCGGCGGCCTCTTCCTCCTCCTCTTCCCGGTCCGCAAGCTGGTGGCCTGGCTCACGTCGCACTTCGTCGTGACGAGCGATCGCATCATCCACCGACGCGGCTGGATCGCGAAGTATTCGATGGAGGTGCCTCTGGAGGCGATCAACGACGTCCGTTTCGAGCAGGGGATCGTCGACCGCGTCATCGGGGCCGGGACGCTCGTCGTGCAGTCGGCGTCCGAAGCGGGCCGGCAGGTGTTCGATCACATCCGGAATCCCGAAGACGTCCAGAAGACGATCTATCACCAGGGGGAGCTCAACAAGCAGCGCGGCATGGGCGGGGGCGCCGGACGGCCGTCGCACTCGTCGACGTCGGAGCTGGAGCGGCTCGCCGACCTTCGGGCCCGAGGCGTCCTCACCGAGGAGGAATTCCAGGCCCAGAAGCGCAGGCTCCTCGGCTGAGATGCCGCCTGCCGGGCCGATCGGTGCGCTCGACCACATCTATTACTGGACCCGCGACATGGATCGCGCGGTGGCCTTCTACGAAGCCGTGCTCGGTCTCCCGGTCTCGAGCCGTGCGGGCGACGAATGGGCGGAGTTCCGGGCCGGTCCGATCCGGCTCGCCCTGCACCGGACCGAGGACACCTCGGTGCCGCCGAGCGGGACGGTCGTCTTCCGGGTCCCGGACCTGGACGAGGCCAGATGGTCTCTGGAGCAACGAGGCGTGGTGTTCGACGGACATGAGTCCGAGGTCCCCGCGGTCGCTCGATTCGCCACCTTCCACGACCCGGACGGTAACCCGGTGCAGCTGATCGAATACCTCGCTCGCCCAGATCCCTGAGGGGAGCCGCGGATCGGGATCGGCCGTAGAGGATGGTTGCAAGGGGCCCTGTCGCTTGGCAGTCTGTTCCGGCCGGTCCGTCACCTTCCCCCGGGCCGGAGGCGCTCATCCATGACCGACATCGTCCGACGCTTCCCCCGATCGACGCGCGTCGCCGTCGTGGCTGCGCTGCTCGCGATGGTGTCCGTCGTCAGCACGGTCGCCGGCGCCGCACCTTCCAGGGAGGACGTGGAGCGAGCGAGGGCGCGGCTCGAAGGCATCGAGGGCCGGCTCAGCGGCATCCAGGGTCAGCTCGCCGCGACCCAGGAGCTCCTGAACGCGGCGACGATCAAGGTGGAGCGGCGTCAGGCAGCGGTGGAACAGGTGACGGCCGAGCTCAACCAGACGCAGGAAGACCTCGATCGCGCCAAGGCGAGCTACGAGAGGGTCTCGACCCGGCTGAACGAGCGCGCGGTCGCCGCCTACATGACGGGCCCGGCCTCCAGCCTCGATTTCCTGCTGAACGCGGAGAACGTCGCGGATCTCACCGACCGGATGGCCTACGTCGACGCGCTCGCGCAGTCGGACGCCGAGCTGGCGGTGAAGGTGGCCAACCGCAAGAACGAGCTCACCACCCTGCAGGCGCAGCTCGAGGAGCAACAGGCGCGCGAGGTCCGAGCCCTCGAGCGCGCGCGGAACGAGAAGGCCGAAGTGACCGCGCTGTTCGACGAGCAGCAGCGCTTGCTCGGAGCCCAGCAGCGTCTGCTCGTCGTCGCCGAACGGACCTTCAACCGGATCAAGGAGAGCTACGCGGACTGGCTCGCGGAGCAACAGGCGGACATCGGCAACGCGGTCGGCGGCCGCGTGTGGAACGGAGGTTCCCTCGCGCCGTTCGACCATGTCCTCGAGGTGTGTCCGGTGGGCCAGCCGCGTGCCTACGGCGACGGCTTCGGTGCGCCCCGGTACGCGGGGGGGTACCACCTCCACAAGGGGGTCGACATCGTCGCCCCGCAGGGCACGGAGATCTACGCGCCGTTCGACGGACAGGCCTACACGAGCTCCAACTCCCTCGGCGGGAACGTGGTGTTCGTGGTGGGAGCACAGGGCACCGTCTACAACGCCCACCTCTTGCAATATTCGGAGAACTCGAACAGCGCCGTCTCCGCCGGCGAGGTGATCGGCTACGTCGGCAGCACCGGGTCGAGCACGACGCCGCACGATCACTTCGAGTTCCATCCGAACGTGATGCCGGTTGACTGGTACCTGAGCTTCTATCACTACGGCGCCATCGAGGACGCGATCAACCCGTACCCGCTGCTGCTCCAAGCCTGCGGGTAGCGCCGACCTCTCGCTCTCTTTCCTGCTCTCTATCCTGGGGTCCATGCGACCAGTAGACATCCGTCACGTGGGGGTCGTGGGCGCCGGCCTGATGGGGTCGGGCATCGTCGAGGTGTGCGCGAGAGCAGGGCTCCGCGTGACGTTCGTCGAGGGGTCGGAGGAACTCGTGGCGGCCGGCCGCGGCCGCATCGAGCGGTCGATCGGGAGGGCCGTGGAGCGCGGGAAGCTCGACGCGGCCGCGGCCGAGGAAGCCCTCGAGCGGATCGACGCCACCACGGAACTGGCCGGCCTCGCCGACGTCGACCTCGTGATCGAGGCGGCCACCGAGGATCGCGGCGCGAAGGCGGCGATCTTCGACGAGCTGGGCGGGCGCACCCGGCCGGAGGTCGTGCTCGCCTCCAACACGTCGTCGATCCCGATCGGCGAGCTCGGCGCCGCGAGCGGTCGGCCGGGGAACGTCATCGGGATGCACTTCTTCAACCCACCGCCGGTGATGGCCCTGCTCGAGCTCACGCCGTCGGACGCGACGACCGAGGAGACCTTCGAGCTCGTCCGGGACTTCGGGACGGACGTGTTGGGCAAGACCTGCGTCCGATCCGGCGACCAGGCGGGGTTCATCGTGAACCGGCTCCTGGTCCCGTACCTGTTCGACGCGATCCGCCTCTACGAGTCCGGCTTCGCCAGCCGTGAGGACATCGACACGGCGATGCGGTTGGGACTCGCGCACCCGATGGGACCGTTGACACTGTCGGATCTGATCGGGCTCGACACCCTGCTCGCGATCGGGGAGGTCCTCCGCGAGGCGTTCCCGGGCGATCCCCGCTACGAGGCGCCGGCGCTGCTCCGCGACCTCGTCGCCCAGGGGAAGCTGGGGAAGAAGACCGGCGGCGGCTTCACCGACGCCTGAGCCGTCCTCAGCGGGACGCCTCGATGCAGGTGCACCCCTTGGGCCCGACGATCGCCGCGTGGCCGGTCTCCGGCTCGAGGTCGAGGCGGTCGCCGGCGGTCAGCGCGATGTCACCGTCATCGGTGTGGAAGACGATCGACCCCTCCAAGCAGAACAGGACCTTGTGGAAGGCGTGCTCGTGGCGGCCGTAGCGGTCGCCGGGGCCGTTCGCCCAGGAACGCGGCGCGCTGCACCCTTCGGACTCGAACGCGGCGAGCGCGTCGGCGCGGGTCGCGGACGCGGCTCGCCTCGTGGCGCCCGCCGCTCCCGAACCGTCTGCCGTCAACGGACGTCGCCGCGACCGTTCATCGGAGGGACGCCCTTGCGCGCGAACTCCACCCATTGCCCGTGCCAGGGCTCCCGGGCGAACCGCCTGACCTGGAGCGCTCCGTAGCCCGTCGCGTCGATGCGCCCCTGGAGCACCCAGGCCGGTGGTCTGGGGTTCTCCGCGGAGAGGTAGCGTTCGAGCGCCATCAGGATCGCCCGTTCCTCCTCCGGCGAGATGTCGTCGGGGATCTCGAAGCGCCCGTCATCCGTGCCGTTCATACGCGAACGCCGTTCATGCGCGGGCACCATGCATAGCCTAGAGGGGGATGTTCCCGTGCTTGCGGGCCGGGATCGTCTCGCGCTTCGTGGACAGCATCCGCAGGGCCTTGATCAGACGGGGGCGCGTCTCCGCCGGCTCGATCACGTCGTCGATGAACCCACGCTCCGCCGCGGCGTACGGCGTGGAGAACTTCGCGCGGTACTCCTCGATCAGCTCCTGACGGCGAGCCTCCGGGTCGGCCGCCTTCTCGATCTCTTTGCGGAAGACGACGTTCACGGCGCCCTCGGCGCCCATCACCGCGATCTCCGCCGTCGGCCACGCGAAGGAGACGTCCGCGCGCAGGTGCTTCGAGTTCATCACCAGGTACGCCCCGCCGTAGGCCTTCTTCGTGATCACCGTCATCCGGGGCACGGTCGCCTCGGCGAACGCGTACAGGAGCTTCGCGCCGTGTCGGATGATCCCGCCGAACTCCTGCTGGGTGCCGGGCAGGAAGCCGGGGACGTCGACGAACGTGAGGATCGGGATGTTGAAGGAGTCGCAGAAGCGGACGAAGCGCGACGCCTTCTCGGACGCGTCGATGTCGAGGGTGCCCGCGTTCACCTTCGGCTGGTTCGCGACGATGCCGATCGAGCGACCGTCGAGGCGAGCGAAGCCGGTGACGACCGTCATCGCCCACAACGGGAAGATCTCGAGGAACTCGCCGTCGTCGACGACGCGACGGATCACCTCGTGCATGTCGTACGGCTCCTTGGCGCGGTCCGGGACGACGTGGGTGAGGCCCTCGTCCATCCGCTCGGGATCGTCCGTGGTGGCGTAGGCCGGCGGATCCTCGAGGTTGTTCGACGGGAGGAAGGAGAGGAGGTAGCGCACACGGTTCAGGACATCCTCGTCGTCCTCCCCGATCAGCGACGCGACGCCGGACTTCGTCGCGTGCGTCATCGCACCCCCGAGCTCCTCGAACGTGACCTCCTCGCCGGTGACCGTCTTGATCACGTCGGGACCGGTGATGAACATGTGCGAGGTCTCCTTCACCATGAACGTGAAGTCGGTGATGGCGGGCGAGTAGACGGCGCCGCCTGCGCACGGGCCCATGATCACCGAGATCTGCGGGATCACGCCGCTGGCGCGCACGTTCCGCTCGAAGATGAACCCGTACCCGGCGAGCGACGCCGCCCCCTCCTGGATCCTCGCTCCGCCCGAGTCGTTGATCTGGACGAACGGCGCACCGGTCGAGATCGCGAGGTCCATCACCTTGCACACCTTCTGCGCGTGCACCTCACCCATCGACCCGCCGAAGACGGTGAAGTCCTGGGAGGCGACGAAGACCTTCCGGCCGTCCACCGTCCCGTACCCGGTCACGACGCCGTCGCCTGGGGGACGCTTGCGATCCATCCCGAAGTCGTGCGCGCGGTGTACCGCGAAGGGGTCGGTCTCCACGAAGGAGCCTCGATCCATCAGCAACTCCACGCGCTCGCGCGCCGTCAGCTTGCCGCGGTCGTGCTGCTTCTTCGCCGCATCCCTGCCGCCGGGTGTGCGCGCGGCCTTCCTGCGCTTCTGGAGCTCATCGATCCGTTCCTCGACGGTGATCGTCTTCGCGGGCTCGACATCCTTGCCGGTGGTCGCCATGGGCCGGAGTCTATGCATGGCGGCCGTGACGCGGATGGCTCGCGACTCCGCGCCGCTCACGACTCCGCGGCCGCTCACGACTCCGGGCCGCTCAGCACTCCTCGGGTGGCCAGCCTGCCTCGTGCCAGGTCCCGTAAGCGGCGACCATGCGGATCGTGACGATCGCGTTCGTCCGTCCGTTGAGCGCGCGCCGCGAGAGCTCCCAGACGGGCTGCGTGTAGCCGTCGTAGCGAGCCGGCCACATGTCGCGATCGTGCTGGTACAGCCCGCGGTACTCGCCGGTCGGTGAAGAGGTCGCCGTCGGATCGAGGCCGCTCTCGCGGCGGGCGATGCAGGTCGCCCGCTCGGTACCACCTGGGACCGGCCCGAACCGCTCCACGGCACAGATGATCCGCCGCCGTGAAAGGCTCTCGTTCGACTCGCCGTCGAGGCGATGGAAGTCGCACGGTCCGGGGAGGTGGTGCGCGACCGCGGGGGTCGCTCCGAGGAGGACGCCTGCCAGCAGCAGGAGCGTCACCGTCACTGTGCCTGTCCTCGTCAACGCATCATCTCGCCCGTGAACGTGCGGAACCGCCGATGGGAAGGTCCCGTTCGGCGGCTCTGGCAGGACCCTACCGCCCTCCGAGGATCGGTGTCACCAAGGCTCAGACATCCACACGCCCGCCCGACCGCCAGTAGGTCCCGGCCTCGCGATCGAGGAATCCCTCGTCGACCAGGTAGCGGCGGATGGCGGCGTGATCGTTGAAGAACGCTCCGACGATCGCGTTCACCTCGCGCTCGTCGTAGTGGCGACCGGGCTCGAACTCCAGCGCGACGCGCTCGAGGACGATCCGGCGTTTCGACGCCTTCGTCGGCAGCTCCGTGAGGCGCCCGTCGCGGAAGAAAGACCGGAGCACCGCTTCCTCGTCCTCGTTCGCCGCGCCGAGGGCGATGCCCGCATCGCGGGGTGGTCCCACCTGCTCCGCCGCCCATCGCAGGGTCTCGGGGTCGAGCCGATAGGTCCGCCGGTCGGGCTGCAGTCGGGCGACGCCGGCCGCTGCGAGCCGGGTCAGATGACGGCGGACGCGGTCGAGCGGGAGCGCGAGGCCCTCGGCCAGGGTCGCGGCCGCGGCGTCGCCCCCCGCCAGGGCGCCCGCGATCCGCAGGCGCTCAGGGTCGGCCAGCGCTCGAAGGATGTCGTCGGGATGCTCGGTCATGTCGGTCTCTGTGCCTACCATGATGCGATGCTCCTGACCGACCCGCAGCGACGGACCCTGGACCGGCTGATCGGCACCACGGAGCGGCCGGTCTTCGCCGCGGATCTCCGGCAGCGCCTCGTCGATCGGATCGAGGGAGCGGCGCGCGAGCTCGAGCTCCGGGAGCCGCTCTGGCTCGGGAAGGAAGCCCTCAATCAGCTCGGTCGCTGCGAGGGTCGCTTCGCCGCCCGGCTCCAAGGGGAGGATCCTCCGTTCGAGCATTCGGTCCACACGGCGGCGGGCGTGCTCGTCCACAAGGCCATCGAGGTCGACGTCGGTGCCCGGGACGGGTTGGAGCCGCACGCCATCGCCCTCACGGCGGCCGAACGGCTCACGGAGCGCGAGGAACGCTTCGCGGACTATTGGCGAGCCTGCTCGGGACCCGAACAGGACGAGCTCCTGATGGAGGTGGTCAGGAAGGTCACCCTGTTCCAGGGCTCGTTCCCACCGCTGCGCGAGCTCCGGCGCGAGATGGCCCCGATCACCGAGCTCTCCGTCAAAGCGCAGCTTCTCGGCGGCGACCTCACCCTCTCGGGGAAGATCGACCTGGTGCTCGGGGTGCCGGATCGGCTCGAGCCGGGCCGCGCGACGCGCCTGGCCGTCGACCTCAAGACGGGTGGCGCTTGGCCGGAGTACGCGGAGGACATGCGGTTCTACGCGCTGCTGATGACCCTCCGGTTCGGTGTGCCGCCCTACCGTGTCGCCTCCTTGTTCCTCGACTCCGGTGAGTGGCAGGCCGAGGAGGTCGCGGAAGAGACCCTGTTCCACACCGCGGACCGGGTCGTGGCCGCCGCTCGATCCGCCGGCGCGCTCCTCGGCGGTCGCGAGCCCACGCTCACGCCGGGCTCGTGGTGCGGGTGGTGCCCGCGCGCGCTCGTGTGCCCGAGCGCCGAGCCCCGTCCCGCCTAGTTCAGGGTGGGGTCCACGGGCATCGTCGTCAGCAACCGGAAGTCGGGGCCGAGGCGCCCGACCGCGGTCGACCACAACCCCCCGGGGTCGTTCGTGAACACGTCGCCGGGCATCGCCGGGGTCGCGTGCCAGGCAACCTCGGCGATCTCCGCCTCCAGCTGCCCCGCGCCCCAGCCGGCGTAGCCCGCGAAGACGCGGGCGCGCCGCAGTCCGCCCAGCGACTCGGTGTCGCTCTCCTCCGGGAGGAAGCCGATCGTGTCGAGCGCCAGGACCCCGGCCCGATCCGGGTCCTCGAAGTCGGCGAGCACGACGGCCGCTTCCGGCTGCACGGGACCTCCGCGGAAGAGGGACTCACCGGGGGGGACGAGTGGGGACAGGGGCGGCGCGGCTTCCTCCACGGTCGTGTCGAGCGGATGGTTCAGCACCACCCCGACGGCACCTTCGTCGTCGTGATGACCGATCAACACCACCGTCCGCCGGAAGTTCGGATCCCACAGGCCGGAGCCGGCGATCAGCAGGTGGCCCTGGAGGCTGTCCATGGGGACATCGTCTCAGGGCTGACCCAGGACCGCTTCCTCGTTGCTAGGGTTCCCGCCGCATCGGTCGTCCGCACCGCTCCGAAGGCTCAGGGCCAAAGATCAGGAAAGGAGCCCATGGCGAAGGACCTCTACGAGATCGGCGAGATCCCACCCGTCGGTGAGGTCCCCGCTCGGATGCACGCCCAGCTCGTCCGTCCGGACCGCTACGGGGAGCCGCAGGACGCGATCCGTGACGAGGTGGTGGACGTGCCGGAGCTGGGTCCGACGGATGTGCTCGTGCTGGTCATGGCGGCAGGGGTGAACTTCAACAACGTGTGGGCGGCCCGGGGCGTCCCCATCGACGTGACGACGACGCAGGCGCGATGGGGGGAGCCGACGGACTTCCACATCGTGGGATCGGATGCGGCGGGCATCGTCTCCGCGGTGGGGTCTGACGTCCGCGGCGTCGAGGTCGGCGATCACGTCGTCGTCCACGCGGGACAGTGGGACCCGGACGACCCATGGGTGGTCGGGGGCAACGACCCCGGCCTCGCTCCGACCTTCCGTGTCTGGGGGTACGACACCTGCTGGGGCTCGATGGCGCAGTTCACGAAGGTCCAGGCGCATCAATGCCTCCCGAAGGGCGAGGCGCTCACGTGGGAGGAGGCCGCCGCCCCCACGCTCACCGGTGCCACCGCGTACCGGATGTTGCACGGATGGCCGCCGAACACCGTGCAGCTCGGCGACGTCGTGCTCGTGTGGGGCGGAGCCGGCGGGCTCGGGTCACTCGCGATCCAGCTCGTGTCGCTCGCGGGCGGTCGCGCGGTCGCGGTCGTGTCCTCGAAGGAGAAGGCCGAGCATTGCATCGAGTTGGGCGCGGTCGGCACCGTCGACCGGACGGGGTTCTCACACTGGGGCGTGCCGCCGGCGTGGGACTCGCCGGCGTGGAAGGCTTGGTTCGACGGTGCGAAGGCGTTCGGCAAGGCGATCTGGGAGGCGGTTGGCGAGAAGGCGAGCCCGCGGATCGTCTTCGAGCATCCGGGGCAGGACACCATCCCGACCTCGAACTTCGTCTGCGACCGAGGGGGGATGATCGTGATCTGCGCGGGGACGACCGGCTACGACACGATGATCGACGTCCGCTACCTCTGGTACCTCCAGAAGCGGTATCAGGGCTCGCACCTGTTCAACGACGAACAGGCCGCGGCGTTCAACGATCTCGTGCGAACGGGGAAGGTCCGTCCCACCCTGGGGAAGACCTATCGGTACGAGGAGGCCGGTCTCGCCCACCAGCTGATGGGGGACGGGAAGCTCCCCGAGGGGAACGTGGCCGTGCTGATCAATGCGCCTCGCCCCGGCGCCACGGGGCTCGACTAGCCGTCCTGGACCAGCTCGATCAGGACGCCGCCCATGTCCTTCGGGTGCACGAACGCGATCAGCGTGTCCCGGGACCCGCGCCTGGGTGCCTCGTCCACCAGCCGCACGCCCTCGTCCCGCAGTCGAGAGAGCGCCTCCGCGACGTCGTCGACCCGGTACGCCACGTGATGCAGGCCGGGGCCTCGGGTGGCGAGGAACCTCCCGACGGGGGTCTCCTCACCGAGAGCGCCGAGCAATTGGATGCTCGACGTCCCGACCGCGAACATGACCTCCTCCACACCTTGATCGTCGACGCGTTCCCGATGGGTGGGCTCGACGCCGAGCGTCCTCCGGTACGACTCGACGGACGTTTCCAGGTCCGTGACGGCGATCCCGACGTGGTGGATGTCGAGGATCACCGCTTCCTCCTCGCCCCCGGCTGCATCCGCGCGATCAGGTCCTGCGCGGCCGCCACGTGGTACAGCGGAAGTCCCAGGGCTCGGGAGACCGCCGCGATCCCCTGGGCACGGAGGTCCTCGTCCGCCTTGGCCCCGTCGCGGTGGGGAGCCCGGAGCACGTAGAACTCGACCAGATCGAGGAACTGGACGAGCGAGGGGGTGAGACCGCCGCGCTCGTACGCGTAGATCGTCTGCCGTGAGGACGGCGCCCCGGCCTCCGCCGCCGCGGCATCGACCGACCGGTATCCCGCGGCCTTCCGGAGATCCCGCAGGAGGGCCCCCACGAGCCGGCGGTCCTCCGTGCTGATCGGGGGCTGTTTCGTCCTGGCCACGGCGGAAAGATAGCGGACCCACCTGCGACTTTCGGCTGAGCAGGATGTCCCCCAAGTGGGGGCCGAAGGTCTGATTCACGGGTGAGACGATGGGTATACGGTGACCACGTGGCGATCTCGGAGCGGAGCCAGAAGCCGACCAGCACAGATCATCCCGGAGGCACGGTGACGGAGAAGAACCACAGCGCCGCAGCGGCAGCCCTCATCTCGGGCTCGAGCACACTCCGCGCCGGGCGCGCCGACGTCTTCCGCCAGCGGGAGCGGACCAAGCGCAAGCGCCTCATCCGAGCGCTGATCGTCGTTGCCTCGCTGGACGCCTACCTCTGGTGGCGGTACTCCTCGGGCCGGCCGCTCCACCTGCCCACGATCCCCGAAGGCTTCGCGTGGGAGATCTACCTGCCCGGCCTCCTCCTGATCGTCGCGATCGGGCTGATGATCGCGTTGCCGCTGATGACGGGGCGCTCCCCCCACATCACGGTGTATCCGGAACAGGTCGAGGTGGGGCTCACAGACGTGACGGGGCTCAACCTCCAGGTCGACGAGGTGATCCGGACGCTCGACGTTTTCCTCGGCTACGGGACGTTCCGGGACGAGCTCGGAGGGACGCCGCGCCGGGGCATCCTGTTCGAGGGTCCGCCGGGAACGGGGAAGACCTACCTGGCGAAGGCGATGGCGAAGCAGGCCGGGGTGCCGTTCCTCTTCATCTCGGCGTCGTCGATGGTGTCGATGTTCCAGGGCATGACCGCCTACCGCATCCGGTCGTTCTTCAAGGCGCTCCGGAAGGCCGCGCGCAAGGAAGGGGGCGCGATCGGCTTCATCGAGGAGATCGATGCGATCGCCGGATCGAGGGATCGCGTGAGTCAGGCGACGCCCGTTGCGATGGAGCGGAGCGTCACCCACTTCATGGGCTCGGCGGAGAGCGGGATGGTCAACGAGCTGTTGATCCAGATGCAGTCGTTCGACCAACCACGGCTCAGGACGCGGATGCGCGGCAAGTTCCTCGCCTGGCTGAACGGGTATCTCCCCACGAACTGGCAGTTCAAGATGCTCGGACCCGAGTACCACAACCTGCTGCTGATCGCGGCCACGAACCGCGCCGACGTCCTCGATCCGGCGCTCCTACGGCCGGGTCGGTTCGATCGCAGGCTGTACTTCGACCTGCCGACCCAGGGCGAGCGTGAGGACCTGATCGACTACTTCCTCGGTCGGAAGAAGCACCACGAGCAGCTGGACGCGGCCGAGGCGCGATCGCGGATCGCGCACGAGTGCTTCGGGTACACACCTGTGATGATCGAGCATCTGTTCGACGAGGCGTTGCTCGTCGCGCTGCGCGACGGGCGCCGGGAGATGAACTTCGAAGACGTGATGGAGGCGAAGTTCGCCGAGGAGATCGGGCTGAAGCAAGCGGTCACGTACACGGACAACGACCGGCGCGCCGTCGCGGTGCACGAGGCGGGCCACGCGGTGGTCGCGCACTTCCTCGGGCAGAACCGCCGGCTCGAGGTCCTGTCGATCATCAAGCGCCGCGGATCGCTCGGGCTGCTCGCCCACGGCGACGAGGAGGAACGGTTCACACGGACCCGGACCGAGATCGAGTCCGGTATCGCGATCGCCCTCGGCGGCCTCGCCGCCGAAGAGCTCGTGATCGGGGAGTCCGGGACCGGTCCCGCGAGCGACCTGATGATGGCCACGCAGCTGGCCGCGCAGATGGTCGGCTCCTTCGGGATGGCCGGCTCGCTGATCTCCTTCGACGCGGTGTCGCACGGCCCGATCGGCGGGGCGAACCTCGTCGCGAAGGTGCTCGCGGACGAGAAGGGCAAGCGCAGCGTCGAGGACATCCTCGCGACCCAGAAAGAGCGCGTCCTCGAGGTCCTCGACGCCAATCGAGACGTCCACGCGGCGCTCGTCCAGGCGCTCGTGGAACGCGACGAGCTGATCCGCGACGAGATCCTCGCGGTGATCCGCGAGGCCCTCGCTGCGCGCGCCTGACCGGCCTCTGATCTGATGCGCACTTGAACGGAACGGAACCCAACCCACCGGCGCCATCCAGAGCCCGCCGTAGACTCGTTCCGTGAGCCCGTCCACCCGCTCCGTGATCGTCGCCGGCGCGCGAACGCCCATCGGCAGGTTCCGTGGGGCCTTCGCCTCCCTGCAGGCCGTCGAGCTCGGCGCGCATGCGATCCGGGCGGCCGTCCAGCGGGCCGGGATCGCGGGCGAGCAGATCGACTACACGATCATGGGCCACGTCCTGCAGGCAGGCGCCGGGCAGATCACCTCGCTCCAGGCGTCGATCGGCGCCGGGCTGCCCAAGGACGTCCCCGCGATCACGATCAACAAGGTCTGCCTGTCCGGGATGTCGGCGATCGCGATGGCGGACCAGATGATCCGGGCGGGGGACATCGAGGTGGCCGTCGCCGGCGGGATGGAGTCGATGACGAACGCGCCGTACCTCCTCCCGAAGGGTCGGGAGGGCGCCAGGCTCGGAGACGCGGAGCTGATCGATTCGATGATCCACGACGGACTGTGGTCGTCTTTCCTCGACCAACACATGGGCGAGGGCACCGACGAGGTGAGCGCGGAGCTGGGCCTGACCCGTGCGGAGCAAGACGCGTGGGCGGCTCGCTCGCACATGCGGGCCCACGCCGCCTGGGAGTCGGGACGGATGGTGGAGGAGGTCGTTCCCGTCGAGGTCCCGCAACGCCGGGGCGTGCCCGAGCGCGTCGATCGGGACGAAGGGATCCGCCCCGACACGACGCCGGAGACCCTCGCGGGGTTGCGGCCGGCGTTCCGGCCGGACGGGACGATCACGGCGGGGAACGCCTCGCAGATCTCCGACGGCGCCTCCGCCGTCGTGGTGATGAGCGCGGAACGCGCCGATGAACTCGGCGTCGCTCCGCTCGCGGAGATCGTCGCCTACGGGATGTCGTCCGATCGGTACCCGTCGCTCCACACGGTCCCGGCGATGGCGATGGAGCGAGCGCTCAAGAAGGCGGGGCTGGCGTCATCCGACCTGGGGCTCGTGGAGATCAACGAGGCCTTCGCGGCCGTGCCGATCCATTCCGCGCGTCTGCTGGGTGTGGACGAAGAGATCGTGAACGTGAACGGGGGAGCGGTGGCGTTCGGACATCCGATCGGGGCGTCGGGCTCGCGGATCGTCCTCACCCTGATCGCGGAGATGCGGCGGCGCGGCGTGGACCTCGGGGGAGCCGCGATCTGCGGCGGTGGGGGGCAGGGCGACGCGCTGGTCGTGAGGACGACCTAGCGGCTACCGCGCCTTCCCCTGCGAGAGCTCACGCAGCTCTCGGACGAGCGCCTGCTCCGCCTTCACCCAGTGATTCGGGTCGTGCTCGACCTCTTCGCTGACCGGTTCGGGCTCCGGCTGCCCTTCCTCCGGCTCCGTCGAGTCCTGCGCGTCCGTGCCTCCCGCCGGGAGGAAGACCTGGGCGGTCCAGCCCCCGCCGTCCCGGGCCTCGACCTTGGCCCATCCCCCTTGCACCTCGGCGAGCCGGCGCACCATCGGGCTGAGCGAGGCCTCCGAGGAGGACTCCCCGTCTTCGACGGCGATCAGCGCGCCGTTCCGCTCGTGGAGCAGCCGCACGGTGATCGTCTTGCCGGCGGGCGTGCGATCGGCGGCGTTGCGCAGGAGACCTTGGAGGATCTGCTCGGTCCGTGTGCGGTCGATAGAGATCGTGACCGGCTCCGCCTCGACGCGCACGTCCTGCTCCGCCTCGATCCCCGATTCCTCCACGACGCGGCGGATCAGTGACTCGAGATCGGTGTTCCGAAGCTCGAGTGTGATCGCGCCGGTGACGAGGGAATCGATGTCGGACAGGTCCCGGACCGTGTTGTCGAGACGCCGAGCGTTGGCGGTGAGCTGTTGCACGAGCTGGGCTTGCTCCTTGGCCCCCGGCTTGTGCTTCAGCAGCTGGGCGACGCCCATGATTCGCGAGATCGTCTTCTGCGCGTCCATCGACATCTCCTTGATGAACGGCGTCGACGCCGGTTGGCCGTCCTCGACCGGGACGTCTTCGGCCTCACGCGGCTCGTGCTTCGGGCCCTGCAGCTCGCGCATCTGGTCGGCCATCTGGTGCTGTCGGAGGTCCGCCTGGAGCTCTTCGAGCCGCTCCGTGTCGATCGTGCTCTGCCGCTCCATCTCCCGGAGTCGTTCCTCTGCGGCGATCAGCTTCTCGCTCTGTCCCGCGAGCCGATCCTGGGTCGCGGTGAGCAGCTCGTCGAGGTGGGCACGTCCTTCGTCCTCGGCGACCTCCAGCGCACGCCTGGCCTCGATCTCCTGGAGACGACGGTTCATCTCGGTGTTCGCCAGCGCCGCGGCTTCCAGCTCCGCCGCGAGGCGCTCGGCGCGCTCGGCGATGCGTGCGGTCTCTTCCTGTGCAGAGGCGTCGGAGCTCTCGAGCGCTTCGCGGGTGGCGCGCTCCGTGACGAGCTCCGCCTCCGACTTGTCGAGCGAGCCCTTGAGCTTCGCGATCTCCTCGGCGAGCGCGTGACGATCCTCCTGTGCGCGACGGACCTCGTCGGCGGCGCCGTCGAAGGCACCTTGGTGCTCGGCCAGGGCCTGCTGGAGGACCTCGATCCGATCGTGCGCCGTCTCGAGCTCCGCGCGGGCGCTCTGGAGGTCCACGACGCGGGCCTCGGACTCCGAGCGGGCGGCTTCGAGGTCGGCACCCGCGGCGGCGACCCGCTCGCTGGCTTCCTCCGCCCCCCGTGCGGCGGCGGCCACGCGATCGGCGTACTCCTTCTCCGTCTTCGCGAGCTCCACCGCGTGCCGGGTCTCGGACTCGGCCAGCTGCGTTTGGAACTCCTCGCGGAGCGAGCGGACCTGTTCCTCGAGCTCCGCCTCCCGCTCGACGAGCTCCGCCCGGTGCGAAGCCCGCAAGCTCTCGACTTCGGACTTCGTCGTGCGCAGATCCTCGGTGAGCTCGGCCGCGCGCTGTTCCTCGCTGCGGAGGGCCCGCAGCTCGCTCCGCGCATCGTCCAGCTCGGTGCGGGCGCCCCGCAGCTCTGACTGCATCGCGTCCATCGCGTCGCGGGCGTGGAGCGATTCGAGCTGCGCCGCGTCGAGCTCCTCCTGCAGTTCCCGGGAGCGCTCCGCCTGGCGTTGGAGGGCCTCCACCTGCTGGATCGTCAACGAGAGCTGGGTCTGGGCTCCTTCGAGCTCGGCGCGCAGGCCCATCGCCTCGGCCTCGACCTGCTTGAGCTCCTCGGGTCCGGGGCCCGCGATGGCGTCCCGGCGCGCGAGCAGCTCGCCCGCGATCCGATCGCGCTCGGCGGTGACGCTGTGGAGTCGCTGCTCCAGCGCGCGCGCGGCGCCCTCCGCCTTGATCGCTCGCTCTTCGACCTCGCGCCCGCCGCCGACCGGCTGCTCGCGGATCATCCGCTGCGCCGTCTGCAGCTCGTCGAGGGTGGCGCGGTACTGGTCCTGCAAGAGGGTCACCCGCTGCTCGGCCTCCTGCGCGCGGGTCTCCGCGCGGCGGCGCGCCTCCGCTTCCTCCTTCATCCCCGGCTGTGGCGCCTGGATCGGGCGCTTCGGCGCCGCGTCGGGCATCCGTCCCGGGATCACGGCAACGCGCTGCGGGGGCTCGTGCGACGTCTCGGCGCCGCGGCGACCGGGGGCTCCCGCGGCGAGCACGACGAGGATCAAGGCACCGGCCAGGAAGAACATGTTCGTCCGCCACGGTCCGGCCGCACTCGCGATGTCGTCGGCGGGTCGGGACAGCTCGACGGCGGAGGTGCTGCCCGCGCCCGAGGGGAAATGGAGCCCGACGGTCACGACCAGGCGGTCGTCGACGACGCGGGTTTGCGGTGGGCCGTTGAAGGCGGCCCGGATCCGCGAACGCTCTCCGGTGAGCCGCTGTCCGATGTTGCCGTCCTCGGTGGAGAACAGGATCTCCCCGTTCGCCCCGAAGAGGGTCACGCTCTCGAAGTCGCTGGGATCGAACACGACGTCGTCGATCGCGCGGGTGAGTTCTCTGACGCGGTCGGACGATGCGTCGTGCTGCAGGTCGTCGGGGCGGAACACCAATGTCAGCGAGCTGTCGACGAGCGCCTCCGCCTGTTCGGCGACGCCGTCGCGCGCCGCGCCGCGTGCGCGCACGCTCATCCAATACGAACCCGCCACTCCGAGGACGAGGAGCGCGATGAGCGCGATATGGACCCTGCGTGCCAGGCCGTTCCCAGTCAACATGTGGCCAGCTAGCCCCCTGTGCGGTCTCCCGACTCGTTATCGGCAGCGCTCCCGAGCAGGTTCAGTGCCGACCGGGGGATTCCTCTTGGTCATTCGGAGGGGCCGAACGGCCTAGCCCGGCGGGGGGACCGTGCCTCGGGGGAGCGAGCGGTCGGCCCGCTAGGTCTCGACCGATGTCCTGTCGGTGACCTGCCACCTCGTGCCGGTCCAGGTCAACGTCGTCGTCCGGATGACGCTCGGGCAGCAGTGTGCGTCGCCCGGTCGATACACGCACTCGGTGAGGATCAGCCCGGGCGCCCCGGGCGGTCCCGGTTCGATACGGGCGTCGCAGAGCTCGCGCCGGTACGTCTCTTCCCCGCGAGCGAGGTCGATCACGGACCAGCGGCCGCACGCTCCCGAACCACCGACGCCGCGGACGACGAGCGCGTCATCCGAGCCGTCACCGGTCAGTTCCGCCGTCGTGATCTGGATCTCCTGGATCTCGTCCTCGGCATCGTGGCGTTCGACCAGATCGGTCCGCCAGTGGGGGGACGACGGGAAACGGCGCCAGACCGCGAACCCGCGGGGGAGTCGGGAGAAGTCGGAGCCGGGCTCCACCCACGCGATCACCACCATCACGCCGCGGTCGGTGAACGCGAACCATTCGCCCGTCACGTCGGCTCCGGCCGGGACCAGGTCCTCCGGGACGAGGTCGGGGGGCGACAGGTCGGCGGCGATCGAGGTGGGCATCTCTCCCGGGTCTGGCTCGGAGCTGGGCGAGGGCTCCGTGCTGGGTGAGGGGTCCGGGGTGGGCGACGGCGTCACCGTCTCGGAGGCGGTCGGTACCGACGTCGGGCTCGGTGGCGCCGGAGGCGTCCCCTCGCAGGCGGCCAGCACGAGGACCACGGCGACCAGCGCGGCTCGTCTCAGCATCGGCCCGATGCTAGCGGTCGTTCCGACGCCCACCGGGAGGCCGCGTAGGATGCGCCGCGTGTCCACCGCCGGCGCTCGCAGCGCCTCCGCCTCGGAGGTGACCCTCACGCAGATGATGGAGGTCACCGACGCCAACGTCGCCGGCAACGTGCACGGCGGGGTGATCATGCGCCTGGTGGACACCGCGGCGGCATTGGCCGCGATCAAGCATTCCGGAGGTGTCGCGCTCACCGTGGGCATCGACGAGATGTCCTTCCTCGAGCCGGTCCACATCGGCGAGGTCGTCGTCCTCAAGGCGTGCGTGAACGACGTCGGCAGGACCTCGATGGAGTGCGGCGTCCGGGTCGAGGCCCAGGACCCGATCACCGGCATGGTCCGCCACGTGAACAGCGCGTACCTCGTCTTCGTCGCGGTCGACCACGGTGGACGGCCACGTCCGGTCCCCTCCCTGCTCGCGGAGACCGACACCCAGCAGCGTCGCCAGCGGGAGGCGAAGCTCCGGCGGGAGCGCCGGATCGCGCACAAGGAGGCGATCGACGCGGCGCGGGCGGCGAAGGAGGGGCTCGGCCCCACCTGAGTCACGCCTAGCGCCGTGCCCGCAGAGGGGGTTCTCTCCCTCGCGTGGGAGGATGGCCGAAGGAGACGTTGGCCGAAGAAGGGGAAAGGAACACCACGAGAGGACCGTTCCCATGAGCTCGGAACTCGCGGGCGCCCGAACGCGGCTCGAGATCGCAGGCGGGACCCTCGACCGGTACTCGCTCCCGTGGCTCACGGAGACCGGTGTCGCGGACGTGAGCCGGCTGCCGCACACGGTCGCGATCCTCCTCGAGAACCTCCTCCGCCGCGCCGGGACGAGGGACGTCGCCGACGAGGACGTCCGTGCCCTCGCGCGCTGGCCGGAGCCCTCCGCCGACGTCGCGTTCATGCCGGGCCGCGTCCTGATGCAGGACTTCACAGGCGTGCCGGCGGTCGTCGACCTGGCGGCGATGCGGAGCGCCGTCGCGCGGGCGGGTCGCGATCCCTCCACGGTCAATCCGCTCGTCCCGGTCGACCTGATCATCGACCATTCCGTCCAGGTCGATCTCTTCCGGTCTCCAGACGCCTACCAAGCCAACATCGAGTGGGAGTACCGGCGCAACGGTGAACGGTACGCGCTCCTCCGGTGGGCGCAACAGGCGTTCGACGGCCTCCGGGTGGTTCCCCCCGGCGCCGGCATCTGCCACCAGGTCAACCTCGAGCACCTCGGCCAGGTCGTGAGCGTGCGAGACGGCGTCGCCTTCCCGGACACGCTGATGGGGACGGACTCCCACACGACGATGGTGAACGGCCTCGGGGTCCTCGGATGGGGGGTCGGCGGGATCGAGGCCGAGGCGGCGATGCTCGGTCAGCCCACGTTCCTCCCGCAGCCTGACGTGGTGGGCGTCCGGGTCCTGGGCGCGCTCCCCGCGGGCACGACCGCGACGGACCTCGTCCTCACCCTCACGCAGATGCTGCGGGCGCACGGGGTGGTCGGGCGCTTCGTCGAGTTCTACGGAGCGGGTCTCTCCTCGCTCACCATCGCGGACCGGGCGACGCTCTCCAACATGTGCCCGGAGTACGGCGCCACCTCGGCCTACTTCCCGGTGGACGAGCGGACGCTCGAGTACCTCCGGTTCACCGGCCGCGGCGAGCTGATCGATCGCGTGGAGCGCTACACCAAGGCGCAAGGGCTCTTCCGGACCGACGCCGACGATCCGCCGACCTTCACCGAGACGCTCGATCTCGACCTGACCGCGGTCGAGCCGTCGATGGCCGGCCCTCGCCGCCCGCAGGATCGCGTGGCGCTCCCGAAGGTCTGGGATTCCTTCGTCGACGCGTTCCAGAAGCACCTCGAGCCCGATCCGAAGCCGACGGAGCTCGGCCGGTTCGTCGGGGAGGGCGGGAACCCCGACGGGGGCGCGGACGAGCGAAGATGGACCGAGGACGTCACCCCGAACGGTGACGACGTGCGCCACGGCTCGGTCGTGATCGCGGCGATCACCTCGTGCACGAACACGTCGAACCCCTCGGTCATGGTCGGCGCGGGGTTGCTCGCCAAGCGGGCGATCGAGGCGGGACTCGAGTCCAGGCCGTGGGTGAAGACCTCGCTCGCGCCGGGGTCCAGGGTGGTGACCGACTACCTGGATCGCGCGGGGTTGACGCCGTACCTCGAGAAGCTCGGCTTCAACCTCGTGGGGTTCGGCTGTACGACGTGCATCGGGAACTCGGGGCCGCTGCCCGACGAGGTCGCCGCCCGCATCGACGAGGCGAACCTGAACGTCGTCGCGGTGCTGTCCGGCAATCGGAACTTCGAGGGCCGCATCCACCCACAGGTCCGCGCGAGCTACCTCGCCTCGCCCCCGCTGGTGGTGGCGTATGCCCTCGCCGGCAGGATCGATTTCGATCCCACGACCGAACCGCTCGGGCACGGCGACGACGGGCCGGTGTACCTGCGGGACCTGTGGCCGAACCCGGCGGAGGTGGCCGAGGTGATCGCGGGGGCGGTCACCGAAGAGCAGTTCGTGCACCAGTACGAGCGGATCTGGGACGGCGACGAACGATGGGCCGCACTCCCGACCCCGATCGGGCCGGACTACGAGTGGAACCCGGACTCCACCTACGTGCGCGAACCACCCTTCTTCAGCTCGATCGACGCCGGGTCTGTTCTTGGCGCCGGTGCGTCGGAGGGCGCGCGGATCGAGGGCGCGCGGATCGAGGGCGCGCGGATCGAGGGCGCCCGGATCCTGGTCTCGGTCGGCGACTCGATCACGACCGACCACATCTCACCGGCGGGAGCGATCCGCCCGGACTCGCCCGCCGGCCGGTACCTCCTCGAACACGGCGTCGAGCAACGGGACTTCAACTCGTACGGGGCCCGACGCGGGAACCACGAGGTGATGCTGCGGGGAACCTTCGCGAACGTCCGGCTCCGCAACGCGCTCGCCCCGGAGACCGAAGGCCCGTGGACGACGCACCTCGCCAGCGGCGAGGTGATGACCGTCTACGACGCCGCGCTCCGCTACGCGGAGGAGGGAACACCGCTCGGTGTCCTGGCCGGCGCGGAGTACGGCAGCGGCTCGTCCCGTGATTGGGCGGCCAAGGGTCCCGCGCTGCTCGGCGTGCGCTTCGTGCTGGCGGAGTCCTTCGAACGGATCCATCGGCAGAACCTGGTGGGGATGGGGATCCTCCCGCTCCAGTACAAGCCCGGCGAGTCCGCGGAGAGCCGCGGTCTCTCCGGCCGCGAGATCTACTCGATCGTCGGTCTCGAGGGGGGGATCGTCCCGAAACAGGACGCCACGGTGGCGGTCACGCGGGACGACGGATCGTCGGACTCGTTCCCGGTGACCGTCCGGATCGACCAGGCGGCGGAGGTCGCGATCTTCGGCCACGGCGGCATCCTCCCGATGGTCCTGCGCGACGCGCTCGGCGACGCGTAGGACGAGCCCCGAGCCCGCATCGGTCGGCCGGTCGCCGGCCCTACTGGATCGAGGTGTCGAGCTCGGCCGTGAAGACCGGGTCGGTCGTCGGAGCATCCGGGCACGCGGCCGACTCGACGGTGACCGCCATCAGTTCGGCCGAGGACAGGTCCGCATCGAGGTACGCCGCGACCGCTCCGTCATCCGGCGTGAGACACGCGCTGCGCACCGGCTGGTCACCCTCGAACATCCACACCTCGTAGACGTTCCCGGGCCCAGGGTCGGGGAGGCCGGTCGCCCACAGCAGGGCCCCCGCCTCGCCGGGCGTGTACGTGAGGGCGACCTCGCCCGGAGCGTCGCCGTCGAAGGCCACGACCACGCTCCCCGGGACGTTCGGCCCGCCGGCATCGGTCGCCAGGATGATGGCGAGCACCAGAGCCACCGCCGCCGCGACGCCGAAGGCTGCCTGCCACCGGACGAGACGGGCGTCGCGACGGGCGGCGAGCGCATCGGGCGGCGCGGCGGCAGCAGGGGCGGCAGAGTCGGTCGTGGTCACGCCGGTCCGAGGCTCCGACAGGATCCGATCAGCCATCTCGTCGCTCACCGGACGGGGATCCAGCGCGAAGGCGAGCATGCCGGCGACCTCCGCGTGTTGGGTCTCGAGGCGGCGGCACTCGTCGCAGTCGCCGTGCGTGGCGAGCTCTCGCTCCAAGACGGCCGCATCGTGGTCGTCCAGCCCGTCGAGGGCGCGGGCGGCGAGGAGTTCGTCGATCAACGCGTGGTCGCGGATCATCGCGAGTCCTCCCCGATGGCGGCGCGCAGCCGTCGCATCGCGAGCAGCGTGCGGGATTTCACCGTGCCGAGCGGGAGTCCCGTCCTCTCCGCGATCTGGGATTGCGACAGACCGTCGAAGTACATGCGCTCGATCACCTCGCGCTGCTCGTCCGGGAGCTCGCCGAGCGCCGAGCGGACGAGCTTGCGCTCGCGCGGCAGATCGATCGCGGCGAGGACGTCGTCGATCGGATCCTCCACGATCCCGGGGCCGAGCCCCGCGGCTTGCTCGGCGCGACGCCGCTGGGCTTGCTCCCGTCGGACGGCATCGACGGCCCGATGATGCACGGTCCCCATGAGCCAGGAGCGGACGGATCCCCGAGCGCCGTCGTACCGGTCCGGGTTCCTCCAGACGGCGAGGAACGCTTCCTGGACGATCTCCTCGGCCACCTGCGCCTGCCGGACCAAGCGGAACGCGAGGGCGTGCGCCACGGCCGCGTACCGGCCGAAGAGCTCGCGGAACGCCTGCTCGTCGCCGGCGCCGACCCGACGCAGCAGGTCCTCGTCCCGAGGTCCGGCGGGGTCAATCGAGCGCATCGGCGGTCTCCGCCCTCTGTCGATCGTCATCGATGCGCTCGTGGTCCCCGCCTCCTGTACGGCCGGATGGTGGCGGGAGGTATTCGCGCGTCATCGGGGCTCGGATGAGTGTGGGCGCAAGCCGGCCTCCGCCGCCGAGAGTAGGTCCTCGAGCCCGGCCGGCTCGGCCGGGTCGTAGATCGCGCTCCCCACCGACAGGGCCAGCGGCTGCGGGTCGGCGCTCGTGGCGTCGTGCAGGGCGATCGCCTCCACGAGCCTCGAGAGCACCGCGACCTCCGATCCTCTCGCGTCTCCCGACAGCAGGACGCAGAACGTGTCGTCCGCGATGCGCGCGGGCAGGTCCGCGTCGCGGATCGCGCTGATCAGGACCTCGGCGGCGTCGGCGGCCAGCTCGTCCGAGCCCGGCGGTCGCATCTGGGTCGTCGTGTCGGTGGCCTCGAACCGCACGAAGAGCAGGACCAACGGCGTGCCCGCGCGGTCGGCCATGCGGAGCTGATGCTCGGCGATCGCGACGAAGCCGCGGAGGTTCGGCAAGCGGGTGCGCTCGTCGATCGTCACGAGCTCGCGCCGCAGCCGGCGCCGATCGACCGCGTAGCGCACGGCACGCGGCAGCAGTCCATCGACGATCGAGTCACGGACGAGGTGATCCTCCGCCCCCGCGTGGATCGCGACGGCGCCGGCGGCTTCGTTGCCGACCGTGGTGAGCACCAGGACGGCGGCAGCGGGGGTCTTGAGACGGAGCGTCTCGAGGGCTTCGAGCGGCCCGACATCGTCGAGCGCGACGATCACCGCGTCCTGATCGGACCCGGGACCGAGAGCCGACAGTTCCGGGATCCTGGCGAGCTCGAACCCTTCGACGTCCAGCTCGGACCCGAACCCGTCCCCGGTCCCGATCAAGAGCACTCGGATCGCGTCCGCCGCCACGTCTCCCCCTTCCCGGCCGGTCATCCTATCCCGGCCTCGATCCTCCACAGGAACGCCACGTCCGTCGTCGGGAGCGCATCCCTCCCGCCGGTACGCTGGAAGACGTATGAGCGACGAGAGCTCGCCGCGCACGATCGGGCGGATCACGCGCGTGGTCGTCGGGACGACGGCGACGCTCGCGCTGCTGGTCGGGGCCTTCTCCGCCTACGCGATGGTCTCCTACGTCGACGCCCGTCGTGAGGGCACCGTCGAAGGGTTCGAGGACCCGGCCGACGGGACCGCGAACGCCCCGGTCGGCCCCTGCGTCGAGGACGTCTGCAACTACCTCCTGTTGGGCAGCGACTCGCGGAAGGGGCTCACGCCGGAGGAACAGCAGCAGTTCGGCACCGACGAGAACAACGGCGGGGTCTTCCGGTCGGACACGATCATGCTGGTCCAGCTCGACCCGCGCCGCGAGAAGGCGGTGGTCCTGTCGTTCCCGCGCGACCTGTGGGTGGACATCCCCGGTCGGGGTGAGGACAAGATCAACACGTCCTTCGAAGGCGGCGTGAACGGGGGAGGCCCTCGCCGGGTCGCCGAGACGGTCCATCGCCTCACGGGACTGCGGGTGAACCACTTCCTCTACGTGGACCTCCTCGGCTTCCAGCGAGTGGTGGACACGTTGGGCGGCGTCGAGATGTGCATCCCGTTCGCCGTGCAGGATCCGCTCTCGGCGCTCGACCTCCAAGCCGGGTGCCAGACGCTCGGCGGGCGGCAGGCGCTGGGGTACGTCCGCACGCGGCACCTGCCGTGCGACGAGGCGGCGCCCGACCTGGCCCGGATCGGACGGCAACAGCAGTTCCTCCGAGCGGTGATCAACCAGCTGCTCGAGCCGGGGGAACTGGTGCGGGCACCGGGTCTCGTGCAACCCGTGCTCGCGAGCTTGAAACGCGATGAGGATCTGACGATCGCCGACCTCGCGCATCTGGTCGGTCGTCTCCAGGGGATCTCCACGGGAGCCGTCGAGTTCCGCGCCGTGCCGGCCACCCCCGACACGGTCCTGCCGTCAGGCTTCACCAGCGAGATCTCCATCCTCCGGGTGGATCCCTCGGCCCAGGCGATCTTCCGGGCCCTTCGGAACGGCTCGCCCCTCCCGGAGGTCGGAACGGACCTGATCAACACGCCGACCTCGCCGGCGAACATCCCCGTGGCCGTGCTCGACGACGGCTCGGGGGAGGTCGCCGGAGACGTCGAGGGCATCCTCTCGACCTCCGGCTTCGACGTGTCGCCGGGCATCATCCCGTTCGATGAGGCCGGGATCCGCGTGGACGGGCCGGCGATCGTGTACACGCGCGGCCATTCGGAGGAGGCACAGGTCGTGGCCCAATACATCCCCGGCACCGAGCTGCGAGAGGTGGCGCGAGGCTCGGCGCCGTGGGAGGTCGCCGTGATCGCGACGCCGGGATACCAACCCGACGCGTTGGGCGGGGGCGGCTCGGAACCGGAGTGCATCCAACCGGACTGATGCGTCCGGCCGTTCCTCAGCGTCCTTCCATCACCGACCGGTAGACCTCGAGCGTTCGCTCCGCCGCGGTGTCCCAGCTGAACCGTCCTGCACGTGCCACGCCCTGGGCCGCGAACCGGGCGCGGAGCGCTGGGTCGTCCAGGAGGCGGTCGAGCGCCTCCACCCAGCCGGCGACGTCCCGGGGCGGCACCAACGTCCCCGCATCGCCCACCACCTCGGGGAGGCTCGCGGCGTCCGACGACACGACAGGGATCCCGCAGGCCATCGCCTCGAGCGGCGGGAGGCCGAACCCCTCGAACTCCGACGGGAACGCGAACACCTCGGCCGCGTTCAGCAGGGCGGGCATGTCCTCGTCGGAGACGTGGCCGGTGAACACGACGCGATCGTCGAGTCCGAGCGCTCGCACGCGTTCGAAGAACCGTTCGTAGAGCCAGCCCTTCCCGCCGGCGATCACCAGGCCCACCTCGGGGTGCCGGGCGCGGAGCGAGGCGTACGCCTCGACCAGGGTCGCATGGTTCTTCCGCGGCTCGATCGTGCCGACCGTCAGGATGAACCGTTCGGGGAGGGTGTACCGGTCGCGGACGCGGGCGACCCGGTCGGGATCGACGCCGGGCCGGAAGCGAGGCTCCACGCCCTCCGGGATCACCTCGATCTTCTCCGGATCCAGCGGGTAGGAGCGGAGCGCATCCCTCCGCGTGCTCTCCGAGACCGCGATGACCCGGTCCGCGCGGCGGAGGAACCTGGGCATCATCGTGCGCAGGTAGATCCGGTTCCGCGGAAGGTGGTGCTCGGGGAACAGCAGGTAGGCGACGTCGTGGAGGGTGAACACGCTGCGCGCCCGGGTGAGCTTCGGGAGCAGATGCTCCGTCGCGTGGAAGAGCTCCACGCCCGGGAGGATCCGGTCGAGGGACGGGGCGCCGAAGTACGACGCCGCGGCGCGCAGCCGCCACCGCTTGCGCGGGAGACGGGCGCTCCGGGTCGGGAGCTCGCTGAGCGGAGGCTGCAGGTGCGACTCCCGCGGGTCGTTGACGAACGCGGTGAGCTCCACGCCCCGCGCGAGCATCGCCTCCGCGAGCGCGGTCGCGTACCGCCCGAGCCCGGCTCGTTCGTGGGCCGCGGCCGAGAGGTCGATGCAGAACGAACCGTTGTCCTGAGCGGAAGACGACATCGGTGGCGGTCATCCTGACTTCGCGCGGCCACGGCGGCCGCGATCGGTCGCCCGCCCAGGAGGATACGGGAGCCGTTCGCGGTTCTCGTTGCGCCGCTGCTGCCGCTGCGCAGCTGCGCCACACGTAGACTCGCCCGCGTGAGCCGACCGTCCACACCGTCTCCGCCCACGTCGTGCGCGTAGTCATCGATGCGAGGTCCGCGATGCCGCAGGCGCGCACGGGGGTCGGCACCTACACGTGGCAGCTGATCCGCCGGCTCCCGAAGGCAGCTCCCGAGATCACGTTCCTCGCGTGGTACCTGGACGTGCGCGCCGCGCTCGGTCTCGAGCAGCGGCGTCGTCTCTTCGAGGACGTGCGAGCGCCGAACCTCGTGGATCGCCGTATGCCGATCCCGTCGAGGTGGTTCGACCGCATCGCCCTGCGTCTGGACGTCCCGAGGCTCGAATGGATGGTGCGGTTCGACGTGCTGTTCGCGCCGAACTTCGTGCCTCCACCCACGCGCAGCCGTCGTGTCGTCCTCACGGTGCACGACCTCGCGTTCAAGCGCTTCCCGGAGACGGCGCCCCTGGCCACGCGCCGATGGCTGTCCCGGCTGGACGCGTCGCTGGCGCGCGCGTCCCAGGTCATCGTGGTCTCCGAGCAGACGCGACGTGACCTCCTCGAGTCCTCACCGCGTGCGGCCCGCCTCACGGATCGACTCACGGTGGTGCCGCTCGCGGTGGACACGGCGTTCTTCCGTCCCCCGCACGCCGACGACGTGGAGCGCGTGCGACGCCGCTACTCGATCGAGGGTCCGTTCCTGCTCTCGCTCGGCGGGATCGAACCGCGGAAGAACCTCCCCGCACTGATCCGCGCCTACGCCTCTCTCCCGGAGGACGTGCGACCGACGCTCGTCATCGCCGGACCCGTCGCTCCCTGGAACCCGGAGGGGTGGGACCTCGTGCGCCCGTCGCTCGAGGCGCTCCCGGTCTCGGTCCGCGACCGCGTCGTCGTGACCGGCTACGTCTCGGAGCAGGAGAAGGTGGCGCTGCTCGGTGGGGCCGAGGCGCTCGTGTACCCGTCGCTCTACGAAGGGTTCGGGCTGCCGATCCTCGAGGCGATGGCCTGCGACACACCCGTCCTGACGTCGAGCGTCTCGGCGCTACCGGACACGGCCGGAGGCGCCGCCCTGCTGGTGGATCCGAACGACACCGAGGACATCGCGGCGGGGATGGAGCGACTGCTCACCGACACCGCGCTGCGCGAGCGGCTCCGCGCGGCGGGGACCGCACGGGCCGCCACGTTCAGCTGGGACGAGACGGCCCGGCTGACGGCGGGCGTGCTGCGTCGCGGCTAGTCGCGGCATCCGACCGCTCCGATCCACGGATCCGCTGGATGGCCTGACGGAGCTCGTCGTCGGATCGGATCACCTCGTCCTCGGGGCCCACTTGCTCCACGAGGCCACCGACGGCGGACACGATCGACGGTGTCCCGAGCAAGCGGGCCCGCGCCAGCGCCCCGGAGGACCAAGCGCGGGTGTACGGGAGGATCAGGCGATCCGCGGCGCTCACCCACGCGTCGAAGTCCTCGTCGCTCTGGAACGCCTCCAGCAGGGTCACCCGGTCGGTCGCGTCGACGAGCCGCCTGAGCTCCGCGGCGTAGTCGATGTTCGCCGGGACGGCGTCCCTCACCGACCCCACGATCACGAGTCGCCCGGGACCCTCGGATGCCGCGAACGCACGCACCGCTCGATCGAAGCCCTTCCATGGATGGAGGTAGCCGGCGCACACGAGGAGTGGTTCGGAAGGGTCCAGACCGAGGTGTCGCCGGGCCGCATCCCGGTCTCGGGGTCCGTCGACGCGGACCCCTTCTCGGTGGTCCACGATCCGTGCGGGCACCGGCATCCGGTAGTCCCGTTCGAACGCCTGGTGTTCGGCGTTCGTGTGGAACGCGAGGCGCGCGTGCGCGAAGGCGCGTCGCAGGATCACGTGATCGGGTCGCCACCACGTCGGCCGGTGCGCCTCGTGGACGAGGATCTCCGTCTGCGGACAGCGGCGGACCAACGCCCGCAGCCCGAGCGACGTCCGGATCTTCGACACGGCAGCCGTCGCTCCGGGTCGGTAGTACAGACCGGGCTGGAAGTGGACGATGATGCGATCGAAGGAGGCGTCTCGGCGGGCCGCCTCGCGGAACTCCCGGCCGTCGGCGAACGGCACCCGCACATCCCCGTCGCCGTCCGGTGGGGAGATCACGGTGACCGTGTGCCCCTCCGCACGCAGCCGCGCGGCCTGCGCGTGCGCGTAGGTCCCGATGCCGCAATGACGTGGGGGGTAGGACGAAACGATGGCGATCCGCATCGAACGTCCAGCTTAGCGGGCGTCGCGAACGCGACCTCGCGGATGCTCCCGCCTCAGTCCGCCCGATCGAACAACACGCGCAGCGGGAACACGATCGTCGCCCGGAACATCCTCGGCCAGCGGGCCGGCTCGAGCACCAGCCTCCACGCCCATTCGAGGCCGAGGCTCCGGAGGAACGAGGGTGCGCGTCGGAGCTCGTCCGCCCACATGTGGAACGAGCCGCCGATCCCGATCATGATCCGCGCGCTCGGGAGGGCGTCCGCGTGCCGCGCGATCCACCGCTCCTGTTTCGGCGCGCCGAAGGCGACCAGGACGACCGCCGGTGCGGTCGCGGCGACCGAGCTCGTGAGATCGGGATCGCGTTCGGCCGGCAGGACGACCCCGTCCTCCGAGATCGAGGTGTTGGCGCCGGCGACCGCGATGCGGATGCCCGGGAGGCGTCGTCGCCATCGGGCGGCGGCGCGCTCCGCCACGTCGGCTCCGCCTCCGACGAAGGCGACGGGAACGTCGCGCTCGGCCGCGAGCCGCACCAGGAGCTCGCCGATCTCGACGCCGGGCCATCGCCGGATCCGCCGGCCCGCGCGCAGCGTCTCGATCAACGCCACGCCGGTCCCGTCGGGGAGCGCCAGATCGGCCGACCGAAGCGTCTCCGCGTACGTCGGATCGGCCTGCGCCTGGAGGAGGATCTCCGGGTTCGGCGTGAAGATCCGCGTCGTCCGATCTCCCTCCAGGGCGCGCACGCAGAACTCACGCAGTCGCTCTTCCGAGCCGACGTGATCGAGCCGGACACCGAAGATCCTCGACATCAGCCGGAGCCCTTCGCCGTCCGATCGGGACCGCCATCGGGACGTCCACGGTCTCCGCACTCCTGGCGATCCATCCCGCGCTCACCGTACCCTGTGGCCGATGACCCGACGACTCCCGTCCGGCCTCGCGTGAAACGCCTGCGGGGGTCCATCCTGGCGCTGCTCGCGGTGGTCGTCGCGTGCACCGCCACCGCCCCCGTGAACCCGACCGCGTCCCCGAGCCCCACGGAAGCCGTCGACCCGGCTCCGCCGGAGGTCCCGACGCGGTTCCCGATCAAGCACGTCGTGTTCCTGATCAAGGAGAACCGCACGTTCGACAACATGTTCGGACGGTTTCCCGGGGCGAACGGGGCCACGGTGGGGGTGCACCATGGCGCCCCTCGGCCGTTGATCCGGGGGATCGACCGGCTCCCGGGGGATCTGCCCCACTGCTATTCCTGCGCGATCGCCGCGTGGAACAACGGCGCGATGGACGATTTCGAACAGGGGTTGCACGGGGAGTGGGCGTACAGCCAGCTCCGCCGCGATCAGCTCCCCAACTACTGGCGGTGGGCGAGGGAATACGTCCTGTTCGACCGCTTCTTCGCGAGCGCCCACGGGCCGTCGTTCCCGAACCACCTGTACACGATCGCCGCGCAGTCGGGTGGAGCGGTCGACAACCCGCTCCGCAACGGCGTCCAGTCGTTCAGCTGGGGATGTGACCTGCCCGAGAAAGCGGTGGTGCAGGTGATCGACTCGGAGGGCGACGTCGAGTTCGTCCCCCCGTGCTTCGACTTCCTGACCGAGGGCGACCTGCTCAACCGGGCGGGGGTCCCGTGGGCGTACTACGCGGCCGAGGAGGACCAGCGTGGCTACATCTGGTCGGCGTACGCCTCGATCCGTCGCTACCGCGAGAACCCGGCGCGTTGGCAGAAGCACATGTTCCCGGTGGACAGCGTCGTGCAGGACATCCGCGCCGGGCGCCTCCCCGCGGTCACCTGGATCACCCCCCGGTTCGAGCTCTCGGAGCATCCCGAGTACAGCTTCTGCCACGGCGAGAACTGGTCCACCCGTGTGATCAACGCGATCATGCGCAGCCCGATGTGGAAGGACACGGCGATCTTCCTGACCTGGGACGACTACGGCGGCTTCTACGACCACGTCCCCCCACCGCAGGTCGACGGGTTCGGGTTCGGGATCCGGGTGCCGACGATCGTGCTCAGCCCCTACGCGCGGCAGGGAGCGGTCAGCCACGAGCTCGGGGAGTTCTCCAGCGTCCTGCGGTTCATCGAGGACAACTGGAGCCTGCGCCAGCTGACCGAACGGGACCGGCAGGCGACGCCGATGTTGTCCGCGTTCGATTTCTCCCAGCCTCCACGGCCGCCGCTGCCGCTGCCGGAGCGCGAGGACTGCAGAGGTCCGCAGTTCCCCGAGGACTGAGCGGCGCACGGCCGCCGGAAGCCCGCCTCACGCTCCGGTGTAGCCTGTCGCGCGATGGAGGACGATCGCCCGCGCGCGACCGTGCCTGGCACGGAACCCTGGGAGGGAACCACTCGGGAGCTCGCCTCGGCGCTCCGCGAGCTCGTCGCGCGCCTGCGTGAGGAACAGGGTCAGCCGCTCCCGGAGGGTGAGGCGTTCCTCCAGTCGCCCTCCTCGCTGCGCCGCCGTCTCAAGACGCTCGTGTTCCGCACCACCCGGCCCGCGACGCGCCGCTACGACCGGCTCACGGCCGATCTGGCGACGATCGCCGCCGATCTCGCCGCACGCCTCGCCGAGGCCGAGGAGGTCACGCGGAAGGCCCGGGGCGACTACGAGCGACTCGAGGTGGCGCTCCGCGCCCTCGCGCCGTCCGGGGCGTCGACCAGCGCCAGCGGGGTCTGGACCGAGATCCCGGACGCCTACTACTGGGCGTTCGAGCAGCGGATGCGAGGGGCCGCGGGGTCGATCGAGGAGCGTCTGCGCGGCTACGAGGATCTGGTCGTCCCCCTCCGCGAGACCCTCGAGGGGTCCGAAGACGAGCGGCCCCGCTGGGTCGATCTCGGATGCGGCCAGGGGGAGTTCTGCACCCTCCTGGGCGAGTGGGGATGGGACGTCGAGGGCGTGGATGCGTCCCCGGATGCCGTCGAGGCGTGCCGCGCCCGCGGGATCGAGGTGACGCTGGGGGACGTGCTCGCCTACCTGGAGACGCGGCCCGACGATCCGGTCGGCGGCGTCAGCGCGATCCAGCTGATCGAGCACCTCCCGCGGCGCGCGTGGGTCCATCTGTTCGAAGAGATCCATCGTGCGCTGGCCCCCGGCGGCGCGCTCCTCCTCGAGACGATCAACGGTCAGAACCCCGATGCGATCGCCGACTACTTCGTCGCCGACGTGACCCACACCTGGCCGGGACATCCCGAGACGCTGCGGCTCATGGCAGAGCACGCCGGATTCGAGCGGGTCGAGGTGCGGTTCCTCCATGAGGACCACCGGGGCAGAGCGCAGGACGTGGCGATCTGGGCGGTCAAGGCAGCGACGTGACGCAGACCGGGGGCGAGGACGCGGGCCGTGGGACCGACGGTGATGCCGCCGACGTCACGGCGAGCGGGACGGATGACGTGACCGCGGCGCTGGCCCGCGAGGTCTACTGGGCGGGGGACGGGATCTCCCGCCTCCCCGCCGACTCCCGGGCGCTCCGCGAGCGACTCGATGCGTTCACGTACCAGATGCGCGCCGACCAGCAGCAGGCGGTTCCCGTCGGGGAGACGTTCCTGGGCTCCAGCGCAGGCTGGAAACGAGGGCTGAAGCAGTTCGTGTGGCGGCTCACGCGGTTCTCGACGATGCGCTACGACCGGCTGCTCGCCGAGCTCGCGGAGATGAACGGCGAGCTGGCCCGCCGTCTCGTGGCGACGGAAGAGGAGGTCGCCCGTCTGCGCGCCGAGCTCGAGGATCGCGATGGTGATCCCCCGTGAGGGTCGCCGTCCTCCATCCGCAGACCGCGTTCACGCGAGGCGGCGCGGAGCTCCACACCGAGGCGCTGGTGCGCGCCCTCCGGGAGTCGGGGCACGAGGCCGAAAAGGTGACGATCGCCGGCAAGTGGTACCCGGCGACCGAGCTCGCGCACCAGATGGCCGTGTGGCGGAGCTTCGACATCTCCGAGTCGAACGGGTTGAAGGTCGACGCCGTGATCGCCCTGAAGTTCCCCGCGTACCTCGCACCCCACGAGCGCAAGATCGTGTGGCTGATCCATCAGCACCGCTCGGCGTACGAGCTCTGGGACCATCCGGACTTCGCCGACCTCTCTCGGCAGGAGGAGGGACCCACGATCCGCACGCTGGTCTGGAACTCGGACCGGCTCGGGCTCGGCGAAGCGAAGCAGATCTTCACGAACTCGAAGAACGTCGCGGAGCGGTTGCGGACGTCGCTCGGGCTGAACGGCGACGTGCTGTACCACCGATCCCCGGCGACGGAGGCGCTGCTCGCGCAGGAGCCGGAGGAGCTGGGCGACTACCTGTTCTATCCGAGCCGGCTGGAGATCCTGAAGCGGCAGTCGCTCGCGATCGACGCGATGCGTCACGTGACGACCCCGGTGAAGCTCGTCCTGGTGGGACGTGGTCCCGACGAGCGATCGCTCCAGGAGCGCATCGCCGCGCACGGTCTGCAGGACCGGATCCGACTCGAGGTCGGTGTCTCGGACGAGCGGTTGCACGAGCTGTACCGGGGAGCGCTCGGCGTCTACTTCGGGCCGTTCGACGAGGACTTCGGGTACGTCACGATCGAGGGGTACGCGGCCGCGCGGCCGGTCGTGACGCTCACCGACAGCGGCGGGCCCCTCGAGTTCGTCCGGCACGAGGAGTCGGGGCTCGTCGCGACCCCCGAGCCGAAGGCCATCGCCGCCGCGTTCGACCGGCTCTGGTCCGACCGAGAGGCGGCGCGCGCCTGGGGACTCGAGGGGCTCCGCCTCGTTCGCGAGACGGTGCCGGAGTGGCCGGCGGTCGTCGCTCGGCTGCTCGGATGAACCCGGGGCTCCGCAGGTTCGCGGGACGGATGGCGCGACGCGTCGGACTGCGCCGCCCGGCGAGTGCACACCGCCGGTCGAACGGCCGGCTCGCGTTCGTCGGTCCGATGCCGCCGGCGCCCACCGGGATCGCGTCCTACGACCGGGCGGTGATGGACGGCTTGCGGCGCACCGGGTTCCTCCAGCGGCATCGGACGGACGTGATCTGGCCGGTGCGCACGTCGCAGGACCGGAGGGTCGCCACCTACGACCTCGGGATCTACCAGCTCGGCAACAACGCGAGGTTCCACGGGCAGATCTACCGCCTGGCGATCGGGTCGCCCGGGCTGGTCGTCCTGCACGATCTCGCGCTCGACGGGCTCGTCCTCCGTCTCGCGAAGGAGGGCGACCCCGCCGCGCTCGCAGCGGCGCGCGAGGCTGCGGCCCTCCGTTCGCGGATCACCGACCCCGATATGGCGATGCACGAGCCGCTCCGATCCGTGTGGTCCGCGGCCGTCGCTCGGGCGTCCCGCGGCATCGTGGTCCACTCCGCGTTCTGCAAGCGGTACCTCGAGTCGGCGGGCGTCCGCACGCCGATCTTCACGGTGCCGCACCCCGTGGTGGAGGACGAGGTATCGATGCGTCGGGCGGAGCCGCGCGCGCGCGAGCTCCGGGCGACGCTGGAAGCGGCGGGGGCCCGCACGGTCGTCGTCGCGCCCGGCGACGTCAACGAGGCGAAGTGCCTTCCGGCGCTCGTGGAGGCGATCGCGGCGTTGCCCCAGGACGTCCACGCCGTGCTCGTCGGACGTCGGATCCCCGGGACCGACATCGCCGCGACGATCGCCGCCCACGGGGTGGGGGATCGGGTGACCGTGCACCACGACGTCCCCGACGACGACTTCCGGGCGTGGCTCATCGCCGGCGATGTCGCCGTCGATCTCCGGTTCCCGCATCGAGGCGAGGTCAGCGGGTCGCTCTCGATGGCGATGGTCGCGGGCCTCCCCACGATCGTCTCGGCGACCGGGACGTACCTCGACATCCCGGAGGACCTCGTGGTGCGCGTCGCTCCGGGACCGGCCGACGCCGAGGAGCTCGCCCGCCGGATCCTGGAGCTCCGGGACGATCCGGAGCGGCGCGCACGGATCGGCGCCGCCGCGCGGGCGCACATGGCCTCGCTGCGCGACACGGACGCGACGGCACGCGGCTACGAGCGGGCGATCGTCGCCACGCGCGAGGTCGTCGCCGACCCCACCCGCGCGATCCTCACCCGGTGGGCCGGGAGCCTCGCCGCGGTGGGCGTTGACGAAGCGCTCGTCGACGAGGGCTTCGGCGTCTCCTACGCGCGGGCGCTCGAAAGCTTCGAACGAACGCCATGAACGTTCCGCGGTGCGGCGCAGGGCCGTTGCTAGACTCGCGAACGTCGCCCTGACCAGGGCGTTCGCCGCGAACAGGAGCCCGCCATCGCCTCGACCGCCACCGTCGAACGCACGTCCGAGTCGCCCCACCTCCGGGTGGGTCCGCGGCTCCGCGAGCTGCTCGCTCACCGCGAGGTGCTCCTGAACCTCATCCGCAAGGAGCTGAAGGTGAAGTACACGGCGTCGGTCCTCGGCGCCGTCTGGTCGCTCCTCAACCCGCTCGTCTTCCTCGCGGTCTTCTGGTTCGTCGCCGAGGTCTTCCAGAACCGGGTTCCGGATTTCCCGGTGTTCCTCTTGTCGGGGCTGCTCGCCTGGAACTTCATCTCGAACGCGCTGCAGGCGGGGTCGCGGTCGGTGATCGACAACGGGAACCTCGTGAAGAAGATGGCGTTCCCGAGGGAGATCCTGCCCCTGTCTTCCATCGGCGTCGCGCTGTTCGACTTCGCGCTGCAGTCCGCCGTCTTCCTCGTGTTCATCGGTGTCTCGGGCCATGGGTTCCAGCTGCCCGAGCTGTGGCTGTACCCGCTCGCGATCGTCCTCGCCGTCGTGTTCGCCACGGCCCTCACGCTATGGATCGCCGCCCTCAACGTGCGGTACCGGGACGTGGGCCACCTCCTGAACCTCGCCCTGATCGTGTGGTTCTGGGCGACGCCGATCGTCTACCAGGGCTACCTCGTCCAGCAGAAGCTCGAGACGATCTCGATCATGGGGATCGACGCCTGGACCCTCTACCTCCTGAACCCGGTGACGGTGATCGTGCTCGGGTTCCAGACCGCCTTGTACGGGGTCGCCGCACCCGCACCCGGCGAGGACCCCGTCCTGCCGGTCATGAGCCTGTCCGGGCTGACGGGTGCCATGCTCGCGCTGCTCGCGGTCTCCGGAGTGCTGCTGTTCTTCGCCTGGCGCTCGTTCTTCCGGCGATCCGGGGACTTCGCGGAGGAGCTATGACGACCGCCATCCGGATCGACGGCATCTCCAAGATGTTCCGGCTCTTCCGTGAGCGCCCGACGTCGCTCAAGCAGCGGCTGCTCGTGTCCCGGTCCCGATCCGAGGAGTTCTGGGCGCTCCGCGACGTGTCGTTCGACATCGCGGAGGGTTCCTCGATGGGCCTGATCGGTCACAACGGCTCGGGGAAGACGACGCTGTTGAAGTGCATCGCCGGGATCCTTCGTCCGACGAACGGCACGATCCGGTACCAGGGCCGGCTCGCCGCTCTGCTCGAGCTCGGCGCCGGGTTCCACCCCGACCTCACCGGCAGGGAGAACGTCTACCTGAACGCATCGTTCCTCGGGCTCTCGCGGAAGGAGACCGACCGGATCTTCGATGAGATCGTGGCCTTCGCCGAGCTGGAGGACTTCATGGAGAACCAGGTGAAGTTCTACTCCTCGGGGATGCTCGTGCGCCTCGGGTTCGCCGTCGCCGTGCACGTCGATCCGGAAGTGCTCCTGATCGACGAGGTGCTCGCGGTGGGCGATGAGTCGTTCCAGCGCCGGTGCCTCGATCGCATCCGCCGGTTCCAGGCGGATGGACGGACGATCGTGCTGGTCACGCACGCGCTCGACGTCGTCCGTGACGTCTGCGACGAGGCCGTGATGCTCGACCACGGCACGATGCACGCGATCGGGACCCCGGACGACGTGGTGCGCACGATGCGGCACCGCATGCTGAGCGACGATCCCACGTTCGTCCCGGAACAGGGGAGCCGCGAGGTGGAGATCTCCGGGGTCGTGATCGAGTCGGAGGGCGGGCTCCGGGACACCGTGCGCCCCGGCGAAGGGCTCACGATCACGGTGGACCTCCGGGCGGACGAGCCGGTCGCGGACGCGGCGGTCTCCTTCGCGGTCGTGTCGGCCACGACCAACCATCCGGTGCTCGAGGGGAAGACGTCGGAGCTCGGCGTCGCCCTCGGCCCGGTCGACCGGAAGAAGCGGGTCCGGTTCCGGATCCCCCCCGCGCCGTGGGTGAGCGGCACCTACTTCGTCACGGTGGGGCTCGACTCCGCCGACGGCCGCCTGTTCCACGTGCAGACGCAGCACTACCCACTGACCGTCCCCGACGTCGATCACGTCGTGCACGCGCTCGCCGCGAGGCCGACGGTGGAGGTCGAGGACCTGTGAAGGCCGACCGGACCGGGGCGATCTCCGACGGTCGCTCCGGCAACGCTCCCATCCAGCCCGCTCCCGAGGAGACGAGTCAACCCATGTTGATCGCACTGATCCTGTTCTCGGTGGTGCTCGCCGCCGTCGCGCAGCTCACGTTGAAGCACGGCATGAATCAGGTCGCCGCCAACACGGGGGTGCTGCGGTTCAGCGCGGACTCGGTGCGCGACGTCGTGACGACCCCCGCCGTGTGGGCCGGGCTCGCCCTGTTCGGTTTGTCCGCGGTCGTGTGGCTCGCCGTGCTGTCGCGCGCGTCCCTCTCGTTCGCCTACCCGTTCGTGTCGCTCACGTATGTGCTGATCCTGCTGGCCGACCGGTTCATCCTCGACCAGGAGATCCCCGCGCTCCGGTACGCCGGCGTCGCGTGCATCGTCGTCGGGATCATCCTGGTGGCGCAGACCCGCCACGCATGAGATCGGGGCGATCCGCGTGAAGGCGGTCGTCCTGGTGGGAGGCGAGGGAACGCGGCTCCGTCCGCTGACCGAGACCGTCCCGAAGCCACTCCTCCCGCTCGTCGACCGGCCGATCCTCGACCACGTCCTCGATCATCTCGTGGCGCACGGGGTGCGAGAGGTGATCATGTCGTCGCCGTACCTCGAGGAGACGTTCCATCCGTTCCTCGCAGCCAGGGGCGGTCACCCCACGGTCACCTGGGTCACGGAGCGCGAGGCCTTGGGGACCGGCGGCGCGATCGTGAGCGTGCTCGACCGCGTCGGCGACGAGCCGTTCCTCGCGCTGAACGGGGACATCCTGACCGACCTCGACCTGACCGCGATGCTCGAGCGCCACCGGTCGAGCGGCGCGGACGTCACGATCGCGCTCCACCGGGTCGAAGATGCGCGCGCGTTCGGACTCGTCGCGACCGACGCCGCCGGCCATATCACCGAGTTCCGCGAGAAGCCCCCCGATCCGATCGCGGGCCACATCAACGCGGGCACCTACGTCCTGGAACCCTCCGCGCTGCGGGCGTGGAACGCTGGGACCTACATCTGGATCGAGGGCGAGATCTTCCCCGCGCTGATCGCGGGTGGACGATCGATGGTCGGGTTCGCCTCCGACGCCTATTGGCTGGACCTCGGCACGCCGGAGCAGTACCTCCGGGCGCACGCCGATCTGCTCGGCGGGAAGGTTCGGGGTCGCGCGTACGACGCCCCGTGGATCGGCCCGGGCGCGGCGGTGGATCCGTCGGCCCATGTCGGGAAGGCCGTGGCGATCGGTGCCGGGTCCAGGATCGAGGCTGACGCGGAGGTGGATGAGGCCGTGCTCCTCCCCGGATCGGTGGTGGGGACGGGCGCGCGGGTCCTGCGCTCGATCGTGGGGTCGCGTGCGACGGTGGGTGCGGGCGCCTCCCTCGTCGGCAGCGTGCTGGGTGACGGTGCCGGGGCGAGCCCGGGAGCGCAGCTCGATGGCGTGCGGATGAGCTCCGACAGCGCCCCCTGAGGGAATCCGGCACCGTCGCTCAACCGGTCGGCACCCGGCACCGATGTGTGTAGGGTGTTCGACTCGACCGTGGGAAGCCCGATGCTTCGACGTGCGCGCGTGCTGGCGACGGTCCTTGTGGTCCTCGCAGCACTGCTGAGCGGCGCAGTCGCCCAGGCTGCGGACACGTTCCGCTTCCATGGTTCCGGCTACGGCCACGGCATCGGGATGTCCCAATGGGGCGCGTACGGGCTGGCGACGAAGGGCTGGTCGCACCGGCGGATCCTCACCCACTTCTACTCCGGCACCCGCGTCGTCAGATCGTCGACACTGCCGAAGGAGCTCCGCGTCGGGCTCGCGAGCGGACGCTCGACGATCCATCTCGGCGCGCGGAACGGCCCGGTGCGGCTGTGGCTCGACGGTCCCGGGGACACGTTCGTGGCGAAGATCCCGTCCGGGAACACGTGGACGGTGGCGGCGGCACCTCAGCTGCGCAAGTACACGATCCGGAACGAGGCCGGCGCGTTGGTCGGCGGCACCCGATGGGGTGGTCCCGCGCGCCCGCTGTTCGCCACGTTCGCCGGCACCGGATCCCGGGTCTTCGTGCCCGAAGCCGACGACGTGTGGCACCAGGGGTACGCGTACGCCTACGGGTTCCTCGAGTTCGATCTCACCGGGTGTGCGGACCGATGCGTGGAGCGGCTCACGCTGGAGCTCCCGCTCGAGAAGTACCTCCGCGGCATGGGGGAGATGCCGAGCAGCTGGCCGGCCGAGGCGTTGCGGACCCAGGCCGTCGCCGCCCGGACGTTCGCCACGTACAAGATCCGTCGGTACGGGCTCCGGAGCGACTGCGATTGTCACCTGCTCGACGGGGCGGGCGACCAGGTCTACGTCGGGTGGAACAAGGAGATCGGCGTGGACGGCGACCGATGGGTCGCGGCTGTGGTCGGGACGGCCGGGCAGGTCGTCCGGTACCAGGGCTCCGTGATCCAGGCCTTCTACGCCGCTTCGGACGGTGGCTACTCCGAGGACGTGGAGGACGTGTGGCACGGCGGGAACCCGGCGTACGCGATCCCGTACCTCCGGGGGGTCTGCGATCCGGGCGAATACACGTCCGCGAACCCGTGGACCGATTGGACGAGGACCTTCTCCGCGTCGAGCGTCTCCTCACGCTTGGCTCCGTACACGGGTGGGATCGGGACGATCAGGCGATTCACCGACGTGCGTCGCGGCGAATCGGGACGGATCGTCCGCGCGATCGCACGCGGCACCAACGGGTCCGCCTCCGTCTCGGGCAGCGAGCTCCGGAGCGCACTGGGCCTGCCGGACGGCCGGGTCTGGATCAACACGGATCGCAACATCGTGGGCGCGGTCCGGGCGAAGTACGACGCGCTGATGTGCCGTCCCGGACTCCCGCGGTCCACCGTCGTCACCCTCGACCACGGATCACGGCAGCTCTTCCAGCGTGGCGGGATCTACCGCAACGGCCAGGTCGGCCTCACGGTCTGGCTGAAGGGCGCGATCCACGACGAGTACCTGGGAGCCGGCGGCGCGCGCGGCCGTCTCGGCCTCCCGGTGTCCAACGCCGCCCCCGTGCAGCGCACCTCCTCCGCCACGACCTGCTCGTCCTGCCGACGGATCGTCCTCGAGGGCGGGCGGATCTATTTCAAGGCCGGCGTGGGCGCGCACGCGCTCTGGGGACCGGTGCTGTCTGCCTACCTCGGCCACGGTGGCGCACAGGGAGCGCTCGGGTACCCGACGACACGGATGCGCGTGGTGAACGGCGTCCGGACGGCTTCCTTCGAGCACGGTTCGATCTCGTGCGCGAACGGGTCTTGCGACGTCAGCGTGAGCTGAGTCTCAGCACGGAACCGCCCCGTTCTCCGGTGCTTCCCCGGTGCACTCGAAGCCGGTGACGAAGCCGTTCACGATCGTCGCGGCAGCCTCCGGCGTCAGCGCGGTCCCTCCGGTCGTCGCGACCGGGCAGGCCTGCCGATAGTTCCACGCGGTGAGCGTGAGGGCGGTCTCCGGAGTGAGCGCCGGGTACGGAGCCAGGAAGGTCGCGTTGCTGCCGGTGGCGATCTCCGCCAACCGGTCGATCACCTCTTGCGGGAGCCCACCGTCCGCAGTCGGGAGGTAGTAGATGAACACGCCCCCGTGTTCCAACGCGTGGACGGCCAGGGTCTCGTCGAAGGGTGCGTCGGAGACCTTGGGCTCGTCCGGGGGCTGCGCGCCGCTGTGCTTGCCGGACGTCGCCGGTGGATCCGGATACGTGATCGTCTCCCCGGGAGCCAGATGGGGTTGTGCCGGTGTCAGGTCCGGCCGGTGCTCGGCGCCCGTGCACCCCGCCCGGCTCGCGGCCTCGATGGCGGCCGGCGGGATGTCGTTCGGCCCCTGGAGGCTACGGAAGACGGTGATCGCCGCGACCGCTACGACGGCGATCCCGGCGGACGTGACCGTGCGGCGGAGCGCGGACGCGCGGCGGATGCGGCGTCGTTCGGCCTCCCGGGCCCGGCGCGCTTCCTCCTTGCGATCGCGCCGTTCCAGGTTGGCGCCGCCGCGAGGGGCAGAGGTGGGGCCGCCGGACGGCGGTCGGCGCGGCCGCTTCTTCTTCTTCGCCATTCAGGTCCCCTCGGGCATCGACGCGCGGACCATCAGAGGGATGCGCCCGGCTCGGGGGCAACACCCACGTACTCGCGGTTCAGGGCCGTCGGTGAGCTGTACTGCGACGTGAAGTCGAGCGCGACCGCGAGATCCACGCTCTCGCACGTTTGGAGACGGTGCCACGCGACCAAGGCCATCTGTGTTCCTTCCGGGAGGATCCCCGCGGGGTCCTCGGGGAAGTCGAACGGCGCCACGATCACGCGGTCCTGGCCGACCTGCGCGTCCTGCAAGCGACGTTCGTAGAACCCGGTAAGCCGAGCGACCTGGCCGGCGGGGGCCAACGGGTCGTACCAAACGATCGTCGCACCGTGCTCGAGCGAGTGGATCGCCCGGTAGAGCTCCTCGAGGGTGAGCGAGTCGTACACGCCGGCCGGGAGGGGCCCCGGCGGGATGTCCGCGTGGGGTCCCGATGCCGGTGGGATGGTCGGGTAGGAGGACAGGGGCGGCCCCGCGGTGGGATCGATGTGCACGCGATCCTGCTCGGGGGGGTCGAATTCCGGTGTTTCGGCCACCTCGCTGCACCCGGCCTGGGTGGCGGCGTTCGCCGCCTGTTGGAGCAGCGTGGCGGGCTCCGGGAAATCGCCACCCGAGGGGAGCAGCGTCGCGGCGAAGACGACCGCCGCGATCACGGCGGCGCCGGCGACGATCCCCACCCTGCGGGCGCGGCGCTTCGACGCCATCCGCCGCTCGAGCTCCTCGCGCTCGCGCCGCGCCTGCTCCTTGCGCTCCGCCTTGGTGAGGCGCCGGTGTTCACCGGGCCGTCCGGGCACATCGTCGGTCAACTCCGCTCCTCAGCGTTCTCGGATGGGTCGCGGAAGCTTACCGGCCCTGCGGCGTGCGACCGAACATCGTGCGTCGCGCGGTGGCCGGGCCCGGCCGTCAGGCCCCGACCCCCGGCATCGGGCCCACCGCCACGATGCCGATCGGACGGAGGTCAGGATCGAGCGCGAGCGCAGCTCGCGCTCGATCCGCGTCGAGCGCCTGATCCGGATCCCACGCCCACGCGAGACCGTGCCCGCGAAGCGCGATCACGAGCGATCGGATCGCGGCGCCGGCGGCCAGGAAGGTCGCGGCATCGGGTTGCCCCGTGGACGCCGGCACGCACGGGACGACCAGGGCGGGAGCCGATCGAAGGGGATCGTCGATCGCCGGCACGACGGCGAGGAGCCGGCGGCGTGCGGTGATGGAGTCGACCGCGACGAAGGAGCATCGCGCGGCGCCGGGATCGGTGCTCGCGGCAACGATCGCGTCCTCCAGGACTTCGCGCGACACCACGCCCGGCCCGAAGGCATCGCTCGAGCTCGCCGCCGCGACCGCGACCGGCACGGACTCACGGAACAGATCGTCCGCGGGTGTCCGGACCAGGGAGCGCGCGGGCTCAGGCGGTGCGTCCCCGCTCATGGCGTCCAGGCCGCGCACGAGCGTCGCCGGAACCCGTGCCGTCTTCGTCATCACCAGCCCGCTGGCTGCCGCCACGGCGTCGGCGAGCGCCACCACGGTGGTCTCCAGCACCGCTCCGTGATCGTCCGTCGTCCCCCGCAGATCGAGCAGCGCGGGGAGGCCGGCGCACCCGATCGCGACGTCGACGACCCCTTCCCGCCAGGGGCGGCCGAACGTGTCGGTGATCACGACCCCCAGCCGAACGAGGCCGAACCGCGCCGCGAGCTCCTTCTGCACGCGCTCGGCGCTCGCATCCGGATCCTCGGGGAGCAACGTGAGGAACCCTCGCGCGACGTTCGAGGCGTCCACGCCCGCGTTCGCGCATACGAGCCCGTGCCTCGTGCGCGTGATCACGAGGTCACCCCGGCGGGCGACGACGGCGACGGACTCCCGCTCCACCCAGGTCGCACGGTCCTCGCCCGGGACGATGCGGTTCTCCGCCTTCGACACGATCTTCTGTGTGATCGCGATGACGTCGGTCTCGCGGGGGCGATGGGGGACGAGTGCGGGCTCGAGCAGCGCCGCCAGATCGTCGCCGGGCTTCACCTCGGGGATCCCCTCGAGGGGGATCAGCTCGATCGTCATGACACGGCCGCGAGCGCCGTCCGCGCGACCTGCTCCGCCACGTCGTCGTCGCGCATCACCGTGTCGGTGACGGCGACCCTCGCGCCGACCTCGGCGCGCACGCGCGCCGCGAGACCGTCGTCGGCTCGGTCGATCACCCACGCGTCCAGGAGATCCCGGTAGGCGTACGCGGCGCCCACCGCGGACACCTCGAGCCCGACCACGGGCATCAACCGGTCGGCCATGCCCGCGAGCGGGCGTCCCCCCACGATCGGGGAGATCCCCACGACGGGCCGAGCTGCCACCGCTTCCCGGATGCCGCGGACCGCCAGGATCGGCCCGATCGAGACGACGGGGTTCGAGGGGCAGATCACGACCGCGTCGGCGGACCCGATCGCATCGAGCACACCCGGAGCCGGCGGCGCGGCCGAGACCCCTTCGAAGCGGATCGCCTTCACGTCGTCGCGGGCGCCGCGCCGGACCCAGTACTCCTGGAAATGCAGATCCAGCTCGCGCCCCTCGGCCACGACGTCGAGCCTCGTCTCGACGGGTTGATCGGTCATCGGCAGGATCGCGACCTCGATATCGAACCGCCCGGCGACGTGCGCGGTCACCTCCGACAGGGGCAGGCCCTCCGCAAGCGATCGCGTACGGAACAGGTGCGTGGCCAGGTCGAGGTCGCCGAGCCCGAACCACGCGGCGTCGGGATCGAAGGCCGCGAGCTCCTCGGTCGCTCGGAAGGTCTCGCCACGCCGGCCCCACCCCCGCTCCCGGTCGAACGCGTCGCCGAGCCAATACGTGACCGAATCGAGGTCGGGACACACGCGGAGCCCGTGCACGTCGATGTCGTCGCCGGTGTTCACGACCGCCGTGACGTCGACCGCCGGCACCGCGCGGACCAGGCCGCGCAGGAACTTCCCCGCACCGACACCCCCTGCGAGCGCGACGATCTTCACGAGCGCAGAGCGTAGTAGCCTCCCGCCGTGGCGGCCGTGACGACTCACGCCCTGCGCCGGGCGCTGGCGCGTGCCGAGCAGGGGAAGGCGGTGTCCGTCGCCGAGGCCACTGAGCTGATGTCCGCGCGGGGGGCGGATCTCGAGCGGCTCGCCTCGACCGCCGCCCACCTCCGCGACCTCGGGTCGAACGACCTGATCACGTACTCGCGCAAGGTGTTCATCCCGCTCACGATGCTCTGTCGCGACCACTGTCACTACTGCACCTTCGCGAAGCCGCCCGCGAAGCTCGATGCGCCGTTCCTCTCACCGGAGGAGGTGCTCGCGATCGCCCGGGGAGGTCGCGAGCGGGCGTGCAAGGAAGCGCTGTTCACCCTCGGTGACCGGCCGGAGGAACGGTACGAGGTCGCGCGGCGGTGGCTCGCGGCCCGCGGGTTCGGCTCGACGCTCGAGTACGTCCGCGCATCGGCGATCGGCGTGATCGAGGGCACCGGCCTCCTCCCGCACCTGAACCCCGGCGTCATGACCTACGAGGAGCTCGCGCGGCTACGGCACGTCAGCGCATCGATGGGGCTGATGCTGGAAACGTCCTCCGACCGCCTCTCACGGCGGGGAGGGCCGCACTTCGGCTCGCCCGACAAGCATCCAGCCGTGCGGTTGCGGACGATCGAGGACGCCGGCCGCCTCGCGATCCCGTTCACCACGGGCATCCTCGTGGGGATCGGAGAGGACGCACGGGAACGCGCCGAGTCCGTGTTCGCGATCCGCGACCTCTACCGGCGCTACGGGCACATCCAAGAGGTGATCGTGCAGAACTTCCGCGCGAAGCCCCGCACCGCGATGGCGGATGCACCGGAGCCTGATGCCGACGCGTTCCTCGCCGCGGTGGCGACGACGCGGATCGTGCTCGGCCCGCACGTGAGCGTGCAGGCTCCTCCGAACCTCTCCGACCGGTCCCAGCAGCTCCGGTTGCTCGACGCCGGCATCAGCGACTGGGGCGGGGTCTCCCCGCTCACGCCGGACCACGTGAACCCCGAGCGGCCCTGGCCGGCGATCGAGGCGCTCGCGGCCACGACCGCCGCGCGCGGCAAGACGCTTCGCGAGCGCCTCACGATCTACCCGCGCTTCGCGCTCGACCCCCACCATTCGATCGCGGGCAAGATGCGGCGCCCGGTCGATGCGCTCGCCGACGCCGACGGGCTCGCGCGCGAAGGCACGGCTCCGGAGCCGGTCCCGTGGCAGGACCCGGATGTCACGTGGAAGCCGCGGACGATCGATCTCACGTTCGCGAAGGGTCCCGAGGCCGGCCTGCGGGCGGACGCCGCCGCCGTCTACGGCGAGATCGCCTCCGAGGACCCGGTCACGGCGGCCTGGGCGGCCCGCCCCGTGGCGCCGCCGCGCCTCGGCGCGGAGATCCGCCACGCGCTCCGGAAGGCCGAGCGCCACCGCCCGATCTCCGATACCGAGGCGCTCGCGCTGTTCCAGGCCGAGGGCGCCGATCTCGACGCGCTCCGATCGGTCGCCGACGGCCTCCGACGGGAGGCCGTCGGGGACGTCGTCACCTACGTGATCAACCGGAACATCAACTTCACGAACGTCTGCTACGTCGGGTGCCGCTTCTGCGCGTTCGCCCAGCGCGAGGTGGATCCGGAGGCGTACACGCTCACGCTCGCGGAGGTCGCCGACCGCGCGGAGGAAGCCTGGGCCGAGGGCGCGAGCGAGGTGTGCATGCAGGGCGGCATCCATCCCGACCTCCCCGGCACCTTCTACCTGGACCTCCTGGACGCCGTGAAGGCGCGCGTCCCGGGGATCCACGTGCACGCCTTCAGCCCGATGGAGATCCTCAACGGCGCCACGAAGATGGGGGTCTCCTTCCGGGAGTTCCTGACCGCCTGCAAGGAGCACGGCCTCGGGACGATCCCGGGCACGGCGGCGGAGATCCTCGACGACGACGTCCGTTGGCTCCTCACGAAGGGGAAGCTCCCCGCCGACACCTGGGAGGAGATCGTCCGGACCGCCCACGACGTCGGGCTCCGGAGCTCCTCGACGATCATGTTCGGCCACGTCGACGCGCCGCCGCACTGGGTGGCGCACCTCCGCCGGATCGCCGACATCCAGCGGGACACGGGCGGATTCACCGAATTCGTCCCCCTGCCGTTCGTGCATCGGAACGCGCCCATCTACCTGGCCGGCCACGCGCGTCCCGGTCCGTCGTTCTCCGACAGCCTGCGGATGCACGCGGTCGCGCGCGTCCTCCTCGACGGAGTTATCCACAACGTGCAGGTCTCGTGGGTGAAGCTCGGCGTCGCGGCCTCGCAGGAGATCCTGCGTTCGGGCGCGAACGACTTCGGCGGGACGTTGATGGAGGAGACGATCAGTCGCATGGCGGGCGCCGGGTGGGGCATCCGCATGACGCCATCGGAGTTCGACGATGCGATCCGTTCGATGGGTCGCACACCGGGCGTGCGGACGACGACGTACGATCGGATCGAGACGAAAGCCGCTTCCTGACCCCGATCCGTCAGGTTCGCTGACGGTAATCGTCATCTGGGTTGACCACAGAGTTTCTTGGTGGAAAGGGTTGCACTCGTGCTCCCGCTTGGGGACGATTGACTTCGATGAGGGTCGAGGCAGAGAACCACCTGAAATTCCCTCTTGCCAGAGAGGCGGTTCTTCCCTCAGAATCACACGGATGTGATTTGGGGGGGAGAGCGGCGTGCATCACTACATCCCATGGCAGGAACGGGCCAGGTGCCGAGACCACGACCCTGAGGTCTTCTTCCCCGAGAAGGGGGGATCGTCCAGGGAGGCCAAACGCATCTGCTCCGAGTGTCCCGTTCGGATCGAGTGCCTCAACTACGCGCTCCGCCGCGACGAGCGGTACGGCGTGTGGGGCGGGATGAGCGAACGGGAACGACGGCGCCTCAAACGGATGGCGTCGTAAGCGCAGGACCCTTCGTTACCCACGAAGGAAAGGGGGACGGAATGGCAGCACGGAAGACAGCCGCGAGGAAGCGGCCCGCCGCGAAGAAGACAGCGGCCCGGAAGCCGGCACGTCGCAAGACGGCAGCGAAGAAGGCCGCCGCCACCCGGAAGCGGACAGCCGCCAAGCGGTCCGCAGCCGGGAGGAAGGCTGCCGCCACGAGGAAGAGGACGACCGCACGGAGGAAGACCGCCGGCAAGAAGGCTGCGGCGACCAGGAAGCGGAAGACCACGACTCGCAAGAAGACCGCGGCCCGCAAGCCGGCCCGCAAGAAGGCCACGGCCCGCAAGAAGACCGCCGCTCGCAAGCCGGCGCGTCGCAAGAAGACCGCGGCCCGCAAGCCGGCCCGCAAGAAGGCCACGGCCCGCAAGAAGACCGCGGCGCGCAAGCCCGCACGCAGGAAGAGCGCCGCGAAGAAGCGCTGATCGCGAGCTCGCTGTATCTCGAAGGGGGGCGGCAACGCCCCCCTTCGACATCCCCGCTTCGATGTTCCCTGGCACCGCTGCTAGGCTCCCGCAGCGCCTCGGCGCTCCCATCCGGATGACCTCGCCAGCCACCGCAACCATCACGTCGACCGGCACGGCCACACCCAGCGTGCTCGCGCTGATCGTGGTCGGGCCGGGACCCGCACCCTGGTTGCGTGATTGCCTCCTCGCCCTCGCGAACCAGTCCTACCCGCGACTCGGTGTGCTGGCCGTCGACGATGACGCGGATGAGGGATCGCGGGAGCTCCTCAACCGATCGTTGGGGCCGCGCCGCGTGTTGCGCAACGAGCGACCCCTCGGGGCCGCCCACGCCGTGCGCGAAGCGCTCGACCGCCCGATGGCGAAGGGCGCGGACTTCATCTTGATCCTCGAGCCGTCCGCGGCCCTCGATCGAGATGCGGTGGCGCGGCTGGTGGAGGCGGCGGTGGGGATCGGTGTCGAGGACGTGGGGATCGTCGGTGCGAAGATCGTCGACAAGGACGATCCACGATCGCTGCGTGACATCGGTCGCTCGTCCGACCGCTTCGGCCACCCCGCATCGGCCCTGCAACCGGGGGAGATCGATCAGGGACAGTTCGATCGCGTCCTCGAGGTGCTGTGCGTGTCGTCGGCCGCGATGCTCATCGCGCGCGACGCGTGGGAGCGGGCGGGGATGTGGGACGAACGCCTCGATCTCGCGCACGCGGATCTGGATCTCTGCTGGCGCATCCGCGTCGCCGGGTACCGCGTCTTGATGACGCCGCTCGCCCGTGTCCGCGTGGGCGACACCAGCACGGCGGGACCGGGTCGCGAGACAGGGCGCGGTGTCCGTTTCGAGGAGGACCGCGCGGCGATCACGGCGATGCTCAAGAACTACGGCATCCTGTCGCTCGCCTGGCTCGTCCCGGCGTCGCTCCTGATGGGGGCGATCCGCATCGTCTACCTCTCGCTCGGCCGACGATTCGACGAAGCGCTCGACGTCGTCGCCGCGTGGTGGTGGAACCTCGCGCATCTCCCCGGCACCGTCTCGCGACGCCGACGGATCCAGAAGGCACGGCGGGTCCGCGACCGTGACCTCCGTCCGTTCATGGAATCCCCGGGTGTGCGGTCACCGCGATGGTTCGCGACCGCCGAGCGGATCCTCGAGGAACAGCGCGCGATCGACGAGGCCGATGAAGGGGAGCCGATCCAACGGCGGCTCCGAGACCGGACCGCCTCGCTCGTGGGGACGCATCCGGTGATCGTCGCGTCGCTGCTCGCGATCGTGGTCGGGGCGGTGGCGGTCCGCGAGCTGCTCGGGCTCGACGTGCTCGCCGGCGGCGCGCTTCCCGCGTTCCCCGCTCGAGCCGGCGATCTGATCGCGGAGTTGACGTCCGCCGTGCGCTCGACGCCGCTCGGCGGTCCGCTCGCGCCCTCCCCGGCGATCGGCGCGCTGGGGGCGCTCTCCTGGGTGGCGTTCGGGGATCCGTCGACGGTGCAGAAGGCCGTCCTCCTCGCCGGGCCGCCGCTGGCCGCGATCCTGCTGTACCGGGCGGCCGTCCGGCAGTCGGTCCGGCCGGGGCCGGCCGTCGTCGCCGCGGCCGCCTACGGACTCGGAGCGCTGACGCTCTGGACCTTCTCCGAGGGCCGGCTGGGCCTGTTGCTCGCGCTCGCCGTGCTCCCGGCCGCCGCGGAACGCGTCGAGACGGCGTTCGGCCGGGAGGAGCCCCCGGGCGGTCGGCGGCGGTTCGTGGCGGGATCGGCGGTCACCCTCGCCGTCGGCATCGCCGCGTACCCGGGCATCGCGCTGGCGATCGCCCTGCTCGTCGGCATCCGCGTGGGCCTGGGCCCCGCCCGCCTGCGCGGGCTGCTGCTGGTCTCGCTCAGCGTCCTCGGCGCAGCCGTGCTGCTCTTCCCGTTCGTGCCGACGCTGCTGGCCGACGGCGGGAGCGCCCTGACCTCCCTCGTCGGCACCACCGAGCCGGAGCGTCTCGCCCGGCTGGCGCTCGGGCCCGGGCCGGGCACGTGGACGATCGCCGCGTTCCTCCCCATCGGGGCGGCCCTCGGCCTCGGACTCGTCCGTGGCTCCCTCCGGGGCCCGGCCGTCCGGGCCGCCGTCGCCGCGGGAGCGGGCCTGATCCTCTCGTGGCTCGCCGCCGCGAACTATCTCCCACCGGCGTTGTCCAACCCGCCGGCCTTCGCCGCCGCCGCGGCGGTGTCGATGGCGACCCTGATCGGGTTCGGCCTCACCTCGTTCACCGGCTCGCTGCGACTCGAGTCGTTCGGGATGCGGCAGGTCTCCGGCGGCGTGCTCGCCGTCGTCCTGGGAGCCGGGATCTTCCTGCAATGTGTGGCCGTGATGGCTGGGACCTGGGGCGTCGGCTCGCCCGCGGAACGGATCCCGCCCGCGTGGACGGTGGTGGACGGCGCGGCGAACGGCGCGTTCCGGGTCTTGTGGCTCACGGGGGATCGCGGCGACGGCCTCCCCCCGCCGGCCGGCGATCCCCAGCGCCGGCTGCAAGCGGGACCCGCCACGATCCGCTACGCCGTCACGGATCGAGAGGGTGCGACCGTCCTGGACCTCGGCCGGCCGTTCGCGGGCCCCGGTCCGGACGATCTCGACCAGGCACTGCACGAGATCCTGGCGGGGTCCACCCGTCACGGCGGCGCCCTCCTCGCACCGTTCGGCATCCGCTTCGTGGTCGCCGAGCTCGGCACGATCCCGGACGCGGCCCGGGAGTCCATCGACGCGCAGATCGACGTGAACCTCGTGCCGGCGGCCGGCTTCCTCATCTATCGGAACTCGGTTGCGCTTCCGCCCGCCGCCAGCCTCGAGACCGACCCCGTCGACCGCGAGATCCTCGGCTCGAGCGACCCGTCGGCGATCGAGATGTGGCGGTCGGTTCCGGCAGCGGCGCTGCAGCCCGTCCCCGGCGGGTGGGAGGGCCCCGGCGCCGAGGGGACGGTGTTCCTCTCGACGGAGTACGACACGGGATGGGAGCTCGAGGGCACGTCGCGACCCCCGGAGGTGGCGTTCGGGTGGGCGACCAGCTTCCCGACCGATGGTGCGCCGGTCGAGATCACACACACGGAGTCGCTCCCGGCACGGATGCAGGCCGTGTTGCTGACGATCATCTGGCTCGTGGCGCTCTGGGTGACGAGGAAGCCGGTGGCTCGATGAGAGCGCTGCGGGAAGGACCCGCGAGGGGACAAGCGTTGTTCGCGCTCGCGTCCGTCGCGTTCCTGGTGGTGGCGATGACGTGGCTCGATCGCGTCGGCCCGAAGGAACCGGCCCCGCTCGAAGCCGGTTCGGCGCCGTCCGGGTCGTGGATCTGCCCCCACGGGGGCGGGCCGGACCTGTCGGTGGCGCTGTTCCTCGCCAATCCGGGCCAGGCGACGGTCACCGCGCGGGTGACGTCGCTCGGCCCGCAGGCACCGCCGGCACCGACGTCGCTCGACGTGCCTGCCGGCTCCACCGTCCGCGTGAACCTCCCGCCGGGGGACCGCGGGGCGGCGACGTCGGTGGAGTTCTTCGGCGGTTGGATCGGTGCCGGATGGGTGGCCTTCACGGACGGTGGCGTCGCGGCTGAGCCGTGCGCGCCGGAGGCCTCGCTGCGTTGGCTCCTCGCCGACGCGTCGACCGAGCTCGGCGAGGTGTCCTCCGTGATCGTCGCCAACCCGTTCTCCAGTCCCGCGGTCCTGGACGCGGTGCTCTACACCGCGGATCGCCCGCCGATCCGCGAGTCCGAGTGGACCGAGCTCGTGGTCCCGGCCAGGCGGAGCATCGCGCTGCAGCTCAACTCGATGGTCAAGGGGGAGTCCGTGGTCGCGGTGACGCTGGAGGTCTCCGTCGGGCGCGTCGCGGCGGCGTCGCTCGTCGAGAGCGACGGGACGACCGTGCGGAGCTCGATGGGCTGGACCGAGCCCGCGTCCTCCGCGATCTTCCCGATGCTGCACGGGTCCGGGCAGACCGAGCTCCTCCTGCTGTCGACCGCGTCGGGGTCGATCCGGTTCGGAGCCACCGCGCTGAGCGAGGATGAACCGCGCCCGGCCGGCGGACTCACCGAGCGAGAGCACGGCCCCACCGCCGCCCGCGCATACGCGATCCCCGGCGACGCCGGGCCATCGGCGGTGAAGCTGTTCACGTTGGAAGGAGCACCGGTCGCGGGGGCGCTCCGCGCGCTCGGCCCGGGTGTCGACCTCGGCTCGACCGGTGGAGCGGTCGAGGCCGCCGACGCGTGGGTCCTCCTGCCGGCCTCGGCGCAGATCCCGGCCGACCCCGGAGCCGTGCTCGTGAACGACGGAGACGCCGATGTCGTGGCCACGGTCGAGCTGTTGCCCCAAGCCGGTGGCACGGCGCCCCCCGCCGTCACGGTCCGGGTCCCCGCGCACGGCGCGGCCGCCGTGCCACCGGACCTGTGGGCGTCGGCGCCGGGGTCCGCGCTCGTGGTCCACGCCGACGGACCCCTGGTGGCCCTCGCCGCGACCACCTCTCGGGGATCTCCCGACGCCGACGCTTTCGCGCTCAGCATGGGTGTCCGGCTCCCACAAGAGGCGTAGGACCGGCGCACGAGGGAGGGGGTTGCCTCCTGGCGTATCATCTTCGTTCCGGGTCTCGATCCCGGGGTGAGCGCGGATCCTCCCCATGGCCAAAGGACGTCACGAGGTACGCGCGGCCCGCAAGCGCTGGCCGCTGATCGTCGGTCTCGTCGCCGGCGTGCTGGTGCTCGCCCTGGGTGGGGTCGCGTTCGCAACGTTCCGCTACGAGCAGGCGAACGCCAACCGCCTCCTGGCCGGCACCACGATCGGCGGCGTGGACGTCTCGGGGATGACGAGGGCCGAGGCCACCGCGGCGGTGCGCGGCCTCGCCCGATCGGATCTCGACCGAGAGATCGTCGTGGTCGTCGACGGCGAACGCTTCACCACGACGGCGCGCGAGCTCGGCCGACGGACCTGGGTCGGCCGCTCCGTCGGCCGAGCGATGGACGCATCCGAACGGATCGGTTGGGTCGAGCGGGCATGGCGCCGGCTCAGGAACGATCCCGTCGACCTCGACATCGACCTGCCGCTGGCCGGGTCCGGAGGCGTGGAGGCCTTCGTCCGCAGCACGGCGCGGGAGGTGAGCGTCGACCCCCGGAACGCCGCCATCGAGGTCGACGGATCCGGGAGCCTCGCCTTCCAGCAGGCGAAGCCAGGTTCGGCCCTCTCCGTCCGCAAGGCGGAGCGACTCTTGGCCGCCGCCCTCGACGACGGGTCCTCGTTGGTGCGATTGCCCGTGCATGCGGTGACGCCGGAGATCACCCCGCAGACGATGCTGCCGACGATCGTCGTGCACGTCGACACGAACCGGCTCGATCTGTACGAGGGCTTCGAGGTGACGCACAGCTGGGACGTCGCCACGGCGAAGCCCGGATGGACCACGCCGGTCGGGGAATGGTCCATGTATCAGAAGGCCGAGAACCCGACGTGGCACAACCCGGCGCTGGACAGCTGGGGAGCCGACCTGCCCGCGGTGGTCCCCGGTGGCCCCGGCAACCCGATGGGCACGCGCGCCCTGTACATCACCGCGCCAGGCCTGATCCGGATCCACGGGACTACCTCGCCCGATTCGATCGGTCGGTACGCCTCGCACGGCTGTATCCGGATGCACAACGAGCAGGTCGAGGAGCTGTACGACCTCGTGCCCGTCGGGACGAAGGTCATCATCATGGGCTCCCGGCCCTCCTGGGCATCGGAAGGCGACTTCCCCGACACGCCCGACGGTTCCGACACGGTTGCCTGACCCGCGGAGCCAGACCCCCGCACCGTTCTCGCCGAGGTGCTTGCAACAGGCGCAACCCTGCATACCCTTCGTGCATGCGTCGCTGCGCGCGGATGAGCTGCCCGGCCGGCCCGATCGCCACGATCGCGCTCCGCTACGCGGACCGGACGGTGATGATCCATCCGCTGCGTCCGGAACGTGACCCACGGCTCATCGATCTCTGCAGCCGCCATGTCGCCGCGATGACACCGCCTGTGGGGTGGGTGGTGGATGACACCCGGCTCGCGACCGCGTCGAGCGACCGGACCTAACTAGCCCGTTCGGGCCAGGGAGCTCGGCGTTCGACGTCCCGCACGGCCGTGCCCTGGGGGAGCAGAGAATGACTCCGGCGTGTCTGAAACTGACGGAGGTCCACTGTTAGCGTTCGTCCATCAAGCGAGGACGATCCCCGAGCACGGAGCGTGGACGATGCCCAAGGTCAATACCTGCCCCGAGTGCCAGCAAGGCGACGTGATCTCGATCTCGATGAGCGTCAGCGGTCGCGACCTGTCCTTCTCCACGTGTCACGCGTGCGAGGCCAAGTGGTGGCACCGCGACGGCGAGCAGATCGTGCTCTCCGACGTGATCGAAACCGTCGTCCAGACCTAGCCTGACGCCCACCGGAGGCCGTCCGTAGGATGGCGCCGGTGGACCTCTCCCGCATCTTCAAGGCGTACGACGTTCGCGGCACGGTCCCCGACGAACTGAACCCCGAGGTGGTCCGGCGGATCGGCGCCGCGTTCGCCGGATGGAGCGGCGCCAGTGAGATCCTCGTGGGGCGCGACGCCCGTCTCTCCTCTCCGGAGCTCGCCGCAGCCCTGATCGAAGGCGCCACCTCACGCGACGTCGACGTCGTCGACCTCGGGCTCGCCTCGACCGACCTCCTCTATTTCGCCTCGGGCTCGCTCGACCGTCCCGGCGTGATGATCACGGCGAGCCACAACCCCAAGCAGTACAACGGCCTGAAGTTCTGCCTCGCCCGCGCCAAGCCCGTCGGGGAGGAGTCCGGCCTCGGCGAGATCCGTGCGCTGACCGAGAAGGGCGACGAGATCCTCGGGACGGGGCACGGCACGATCCGGACGCGCGACGTCCTCGATGCCTACGTGGATCACGTGCTCACGTTCGCGGACGTGGCACGGATGCGACCCCTCACCGTCGCCGTGGACACGGCCAACGGGATGGGGGGTCTCGTCGTGCCGGCGGTGATGGAACGCCTCCCGGTCACGCTGCACCATCTCTACGCGGACCTCGACGGCACGTTCCCGAACCATCCGGCGGACCCGATCGACCCGGAGAACCAGCGCGACCTCAAGCGCGCCGTCCTCGAGCACCGCGCGGACCTGGGCATGGCGTTCGACGGCGACGCCGATCGCGTGTTCCTGGTGGACGAGCACGCCGATGACGTGAGCGGATCCGTGATGACGGCGCTGATCGCGGCGGCGATGTTGGAGCGCGAGCGCGGGGCGAAGGTGGTCCACAACCTGATCTGCTCCTGGACCGTGCCGGAGGTGATCCGGGAACACGGAGGCGAGCCGATCCGGACCCGCGTCGGTCACTCGTTCATCAAACAGGTGATGGCGGAGACGGGCGCGATCTTCGGCGGCGAGCACTCGGGCCACTACTACTTCCGGGACAACTACGGTGCCGACTCCGGTCTGATCGCGGCGGTGATCGCGCTCGGCGAGCTGTCGGCGGCCTCGGAACCGCTGTCCGGCCTCCTGGCGCAGTACCGCCGCTACGCGAGCTCCGGCGAGATCAACTCCCATGTGGGGGACCCGGAGGCGACGATCGAGGAGATCGCGGAGGCGCTCCGCGACGGCCGCCAGGATCGCCTCGACGGCCTGACGGTAGAGTTCGACGACTGGTGGTGCAACGTCCGGCCGTCGAACACGGAGCCGTTGCTGCGACTGAACGTGGAGGCCCGGACGGACGAGATCCTCGCGGCCAGGACGGTGGAGGTCCTCGCCGTGATCGGCGGCGGCGACGACGACGTCGGCGGGCGATGACCGGAGACACCATGAACGGCCAAATGAACGGAGAGAACGGAAAGGACGGGCTGTGACGCTCGATGCGGAGCTGTTGGAGATCCTCGTGTGCCCCAACGATCGCGGTGACATCGACTACCTCGAGGACGAGCAGGTGATCGTGTGTCGCACCTGCGGCTATCGGTACCCGGTGCGTGACGGGATCCCCGTGATGCTGGTCGACGAGGCGGAGAAGCCCGCCGGAGGTACCAAGGGATGACGGTCGACCTGGACGACCTCGGGGCCGTTCAGGGACACGACCCCGGCGGGATGCTGTCGGTGGTCGGCCAGCTCGGATCCCACTGCCGCGAGGGGTACGCGAACGGAGTCGGCGCCGTCTCCCTCCCCGATCTCGCCGACGTGCGGAGCGTCGTGTACTGCGGGATGGGCGGATCGGCGGTCGCCGGCGACGTGCTGCGATCGGTGTTCCGCGACCGGCTCGGCCTGCCGGTCGAGGTGAATCGGTCCGCCGAGCTGCCGGAGCATGCCGGCCCGCATTCGCTCGTGGTCGCGTGCTCGTATTCGGGCACCACCTCGGAGACGCTCGCCGCGTTCCGGGAGGCGATGAAACGAGGTTGCCGGTCGATCGTGATCACGTCGGGCGGCACGATCGCGGAGGAAGCCGTCGAGGCCGGCGTGCCGGTGGTCTCCGTGCCCGGCGGCTTCCAGCCGCGCGCCGCGCTCGGATGGCTCGGGTTCACGACGCTCGGTGCGCTGGAAGCCGCCGGACTCCTCCCGCCGCTCGCGGCCGACGTCGCGGAGACGGTCGAGCTCCTGGGCGCGCGCGCCGCGGCCTGCGGCGCGGAGGTTCCCGTGGCGGACAACCCGGCGAAGCGCATGGCGATCGATCTGGACGGGCGGGTGCCGGTCGTCTGGGGGGAGGAGGGGATCGGCGCCGTCGCCGCGGCGCGCTGGAAGACCCAGTTCAACGAGAACGGCAAGGTCCCGGCTTGGTGGTCGTCGATGTCGGAGCTCGATCACAACGAGGTCGTGGGCTGGACCGAGCCCTTCGGCCGCTCGCACGCGGTGATCGCCCTTCGGCACGACGGGGAAGCCCCGGAGGTCGCCGACCGGTTCCCGCTCTCGCTCGCGATCGCCGCGGACGCCGGTGCATCGACCGAGGAGGTCCGCACCCACGCACGCTCGAAGCTCGCCCAGATCTTCGACCTGATCACGCGGGGCGACCACGTGAGCGCCTACGTCGGGATCCGTCGGGGCGTCGATCCGACCCCCGTCGACGTCATCACCCGCCTCAAGGCAGCGCTCGCCCCGTGAGCGACGAACGCCTGCCGTCGCCGGGGGACGGCGTCGCCGAGACGATCGTGGACGCGATCCGCGAGCGCACCGACGTCGTGCCCGTCGCCGGCGTGGTCCTCGGATCGGGGCTCGGCGACGCGATCGCGAACGTCTGGGAGCGAGCCGGGTCGGGCGAGCCGCTGGAGATCCCCTACGCGGAGCTGCCGGGGTTCCCACCTCCGACGGTGCCGGGGCACGCCGGCACCCTCTGGCTCGGCACGATCGCAGGGCGGCCGATCGCCATCTTCCGGGGGCGCATCCACTTCTACGAGGGGCATCCGATGCCCCTCGCGTCGATCACGTCGCGGGTCTCCTACGGGCTCGGCGCGCGGACGATGGTGCTCTCCGCGGCGGTGGGCGGTCTCGATCCCTCCCTGCCGGGCGCGTCGATGGTGGTCGTGCGCGATCACCTCAACCTGATGGGCACGAATCCGCTCACCGGGTGGCGGTATCCCGACGGCTCGCCGGCGTTCGTCGACGTCTCCGCGGTCTACGACGCCGCGCTCTCCGACGCCGCGCTCGGCACCCTCCGGGGTCAGGGGATCGCCGCGGCCAACGGCGTCTACGCCGCGATGGGGGGTCCCGCGTACGAGACACCGGCCGAGACGGAGATGCTCCGCCGGATGGGTGCGACGGTGGTCGGGATGTCCACGGTCCCGGAGGCCGTCGCCGCCCGGGCGTTGGGCATGCGCGTCCTCGGGCTAAGCTTCGTGACGAACGCCGCAGGCGGCGCCGTCTCTCACGAGGAGGTGCTGCTCGCATCGAAGACGGCAGCGGAGGCGATCGGCCTGGTGGTGGCCGAGCTCGTCGACGCCTTCTGACGGAGAGGACCCAGTGGGACACGACATCAAGGACGGCGGGCTCGCGGAGTCCGGTCGCGGCAGGATCGACTGGGCGGCGGGCGAGATGCCCGTGATCGCCCAGATCAGAGAACGGTTCGAGAAGGAGAAGCCCCTCCAGGGCGTGCGGATCGCGGCCTGCCTCCACGTGACCACGGAGACCGCGAACCTGATGGAGACCCTCGCGGCGGGCGGCGCCGAGGTGGCGCTCTGCGCCTCCAACCCGCTGTCCACCCAGGACGACGTGGCCGCGTCACTGGTGGAGCAGAGCGGCATCGACGTCTACGCGATCAAGGGCGAGGACACCGACATGTTCTTCAAGCACATCAACGCGTGCTTGGACCTCAAGCCGCACGTCACGATGGACGACGGCGCGGACATGGTGAGCGTGCTCCACAAGCAGCGCGTGGACCAGATCGAGGAGATCATGGGTGGGACCGAGGAGACGACCACGGGCGTGATCCGTCTCCGCGCGATGGCCTCCGATCGCGCGCTCCGATACCCGATCGTCAGCGTGAACGACGCGAACACCAAGCATCTGTTCGACAACCGCTTCGGCACCGGGCAGTCGACGATCGACGCCATCATGCGCGCGACGAACCGGCTCCTCGCCGGCCGCGCGGTCGTCGTCTGCGGGTACGGGATGTGCGGACGCGGCGTCGCGTCGCGTGCGAGCGGTATGGGCGCGCACGTGATCGTCGTGGAGGTCGACCCGACCGCCGCGCTCGAAGCGGTGATGGAGGGCTACCGCGTGATGCCGTTGCTCGAGGCGGCACGCGTCGGCGACGTGTTCGTGACCGTGACCGGCGACAAGGGCGTGATCCGCAGCGAGCACATGGAGCGGATGAAGGACGGCGCGATCCTCGCGAACTCCGGGCACTTCGACGTGGAGATCGACAAGCCGGCTCTGGCCGCGCTCTCGGATGGACGGGTGCGCCGGATCCGGGAGTTCGTGGACGAGCACACGCTGGCCGACGGCCGCCGGCTCAACCTCCTCGGCGAGGGCAGGCTCGTGAACCTCTCGGCCGCGGAGGGGCATCCCGCCGCGGTGATGGACATGTCGTTCGCGAACCAGGCGCTCTGCGTGGAGTGGCTCGTGAAGAACCACGGCGACCTGGAGGCGAAGGTGTACCCGGTGCCGACCGACATCGACGAGGAGGTCGCACGGCTCAAGCTGCGGGGGATGGGCGTGGAGATCGACACCCTCACCTCCGAGCAGGAGATGTACCTCCGCAGCTGGGAAGAGGGAACGTAGCCCTGGACGAGGCAGTCCGCATCCGCGCGCACTTCGAACGCTTCCCGGCATCGCTGAAGGGATCCCTCGTGATGCGCGGAGCCGACGGGAACCCGCACCAGGTCCGGCTGGACGACGCGCGTGCGGTGGAGCTCGCGGGGCGAGGGCCGGTCCCGATGGGGATGCCGCAGGCCACGCTCGAGGTCGCACCCAATCGAGATCTGTTCGTGCCGTTCGAGTTCCCCGTCGCCGAGCTCGCGTCGGGGTGGTACGCGATCGAATGCGAGGTGGCGATCGACGGAGCGCCCGAGACGGTGCGTCCGGGGGCCCGCTTCGCGGTGCCGTGGCCGAGGGGCGCGACACGGCGAGATGACATCCGGATCGGGAGGTCGATCGCCGTCGACGACGGGAAGGTCCGGATCGATCAGCTGCTGTGCAGGAGCGACTCCGTCGAGCTCCGCTACGAGGGGACGGAAACGTCGATCGCGCTGACCGCGAACGGGAGCCGACTCCCGGTGCTCGACGCCACTTTCGACAGCGAGACGGGGGCCGGATCCGTCCTCGCGTACCCGCTCCTGAAGACCCACTCGGTCGTGACGATCGCGATCAAGGGCGCCGATCCGGTGGACGTGCCTCTGCCCTGAGGTATGTCGGCGGCGCGCCGTAGCGTGCGCCGGTGCGCGCGACGGCGATCGGATGGGCGGTCGACATCCTGTTCCCGCGGGCCTGCGCGGGGTGCGGCGCGGGATCGTGGCCCTTCTGCGAGACATGTGTGGCCGCCCTCATCCCCCTGGAGCCGCCGTGGTGCCGTCGCTGCGGCCGGCCGTCGCGCACGGACGTCGATCGGTGCCCCGATTGCCCGCCGGGGTCGATCGCGTCCGTCCGCTCGGCGTTCGCCTATCGGGGACCGGCGCGGGAGGCCGTCCATCGCCTGAAGTTCTCGGGATGGCGGGGGGTCGGGGAGGCGCTCGCATCCGCTCTGGCCGAGATCGGTCCACCGCCGGCCGACGCCGTGACCTGGGTGCCGCTCGCGCCCCGGCGGCGGGCCGAGCGCGGCTTCGACCAGGCTCGCGTGCTCGCACAGGCGCTGGCACGCGACCTCAAGCTCCCGGCGGCCGCGTACGTCCGCCGGACGACCGCCACCGCCCCACAGTCGCGCAGGGCCCGAGAGGAGCGGCTCTTGGCGATGGCGGGTGTCTTCGCGCGCATCCCACATCGGTCGCCTCCTCCGCGGCTCCTCCTGATCGACGACGTCTTCACGACAGGGGCCACCGTCTCTGCCTGCGCCGCAGCGCTCGTCCAGGCAGGCGCGCGCGAGATCCACGTGCTCACGGCGTGCCGCTCCTTCAGCGACCTCGGCACGGACCGGCCGCCGGGACCACGCGGCTCGCGCCGGCCGTGAAGCCGTGCCTATACTCGCGAGGTGCTCCCGTCCGGGTCTGTGGTTGCCCGGGGACAAACCCCGGTAGTCGATGCCAGCCGCGGGCGAAGCGACCCACGTAAGGCGACCCTTGGTCGCCGAGCATGGAGCGGTTTAGAAGTAAGCCCTGCCCCGGACCTCGATAGAGGCGCCGGGAGAGGGTGCGAGTCGGCGGTCCTCCGTCACCACATGGGCCGCCGGCGGACGCCCCCGCAGGCGAGTGTGGGGTCAAAGACCAGGTCAGCCGGGCGGGAGCACCCTTCCCACGAGGGCCGCTGATGGATGTGCGCTACACGGGGCGTGGTGTGCCGCTCTCGGACGACGTCCGCGAGCAAGCGGAGCACAAGCTGGCGCGGCTGGAGCGGCTGGAGCCGCGGACGATGCGGCTCGACCTCGAGTTCGTGGCGGAGCACCATCCGAGCCCGGACGGTCTGAAGTTGGTGAAGGCGGCGTTGAAGATCCCGCGCAAGACGTTCCGAGCACATGCGGAGGCCCCGGACGTGCCGACGGCGCTCGATCACGTGGCCGAGAAGCTCGAGCGCCAGATCCGCGATCACCATGGGAAGCGGCTCCGCCGATGGCGAAGGGGAGTACGATTCCCGCGGGGTGCGGCTCCGCCCTCCGCCGGGGCCGATGAGGTGACATGACGCCGACCGAGAAGAGTCCCAACGAGAAACTGCGTGTCCTGATCGTGGACGACCATGCACTGTTCCGCCGGGGCCTCGAGATGGTCCTCCAGGACGAGGAGGATCTGATGCTCGTCGGAGAGGCGTCCGACGGCGAGGAGGCCGTCGAGAAAGCCCAGGAGCTGATGCCCGACGTCGTCCTGATGGACGTCCGGATGCCGAAGCGCTCCGGGATCGAGGCGGCCGGTCACATCAAGGACCTGCTCCCGCACGCGAAGATCCTGATGCTCACGATCTCCGACGACGAGGGGGATCTCTACGACGCGATCAAGGCCGGAGCGGCCGGCTACCTCCTGAAGGAGATCCCGATCGAGGAGGTCGCCGACGCGATCCGGAGCGTGTGGGCCGGGCAGTCGCGCATCTCGCCGTCGATGGCATCGAAGCTGCTCACCGAGTTCGCCGCGATCTCGAAGGAGGCCGACGAGCGGCCGCAGATGCCCGCGCCCAAGCTCACCGACCGCGAGATGGAGGTGCTCCGGCTCGTCGCGCAGGGGCTCAACAACCGAGACATCGCCAAACAGCTGTTCATCTCCGAGAACACGGTGAAGAACCACATCCGCAACATCCTCGAGAAGCTCCACCTGCACTCGCGCATGGAAGCGGTCGTCTACGCGGTGCGGGAGAAGATGATCGAGATCACGTGAGGCGCCGGTCACCCTGATGGCCGATCCCCTGATCGAGACCGCCCGAGAGCTCTTCGACGAAGCGTTCGGCGGGATGCGCGACGCGATCGAGGGGCTCCCCGCGGAGGCGCTCGCATGGCGACCGCCTGCCCAGGATTCCAACACGATCACGGTCCTGGCCGTCCATTCGATGCACAGCACCCGCTGGTGGCTCACGATCTCGCGAGGGATGCCGCTCCCGGATCGGGACCGGCCTTCGGAGTTCGTCGCCGAGACGGGTGGCGACGCCGAGCTGCTGGAGTTCTTCGACCGGATGGTGGGGGAGTGCCGGCAGCGGCTCGATCCGGCGGAACCCTTCGATGCCGGCGCCGAACGATCCGTCCCCGACGACGAGCCCGTCACGTCCTCGTGGGCGCTCCTCCACGCGCTGGAGCACCTCCGGGAGCACGTCGCGCAGGCGCAGCTCACGCGCCAGCTCTGGGAGCACGAGGGCTAGCGGGGATCGCTCACCAGCCGTTGCGGTGGATCTGCTCGTCGAGGTCGCGCCGCCGGCGCTGCGTCCACGAGCCGGACGGCTCCTCATCCTCCGCCCGGTAGCCGAGCCCGATGATGCCGACCGGGCGTAGGTGGGCGGGGACGCCGAATCCGTCCAGCAGCTCCCGCTCCCCATGGGTGATGCCGAAGAACCAGCCGCCGAGACCCTCGTCGACCGCGGCGAGGAGGATCAGCATCGACGCCATCGCGGCGTCGATCTCCCAGAACCGCACCGGCCAGTTCGCCTCCTCGTCCATCCCGAAGTCGATCTTGTCGGGCTCCGCGTAGCGCTCGAGGTACCGACGGGCGTCGGGCAGCGGCAGGATCAACACGGTGGGCCCGTGCGCGACCGTCTCGTCCTCCCAACCGAACTCGGGGTCGCGGGTCGTCTCCCAGAACGTGGCGATCGCTTCGGGGGCGTCGAGGACGAGGAGCTCGAGCCCTTGCGAGAACCCGGCCGACGGAGCGCGTCGTCCCGTATCGACGATCCGGTCGATCACCTCGCGCGGGACCGGCCGTTGCGCGAAGCGTCGCACCATCCGCCGGTGCCCGACGACATCTCGGAACTCCACGCGCGGAGCGTAGCCGCCCCGGGCCGGCCCGAGAGCCGCTCGCAGCCAAGTAGCCTGACCGGGTGGAGCGCGACGGCACACGGACGGTGGCTCAGCTCCTCGTCGAGTGTCTGGAGCACGAGGGGGTCGAGTACGTCTTCGGCCTGCCGGGGGAGGAGAACCTCCACGTGATCGACGCGCTCGCCGCCTCCTCCATCCGGTTCGTCACCACCCGCGACGAGCGGGGGGCAGCGTTCATGGCCGACGCCTACGGCGCGTTCACCGGCCGCCCGGGCGTGTGCCTCGCGACGCTCGGCCCGGGCGCGATCAACCTCATGCTCGGGATCGCGAACGCGCACCTGGACTCGCATCCCCTCGTGGCGATCACGGCCCAAGCGGGCCTGCATCGCCTCTACAAGGAGTCGCACCAGGCGGTCGATCTCGTCCAGCTGTTCCGCCCGATCACGAAATGGGGCGGCATGATCACGGTGGACGAGGCCGTGCCGGAGATGGTGCGCAAGGCGTTCAAGCAGGCGCGGACCGAACGTCCCGGCGCGACGTTCCTGATCCTCCCCGAGGACGTGGCCGAGCAGGAGACGAAGGGCGTCCCGCTGCGCGTGAACGTGCCGGTCGACCCGGCGCCGTCGGAAGCGCAGGTCGAGCGCGCGGTGGAGGTCCTCGAGCGAGCCGCGGCGCCGGTCGTCCTCGCGGGACCAGGGGTGGCGCGCGACGGCGCGATGGATGCGCTCGTGCGCTTCTCGGAGCGCCTCAACCTGCCCGTGGCGACGACGTTCCTCGGCAAAGGCGTCTTCCCCGATGACCATCCGAACGCGCTCGGGACGATCGGGTTCATGGTCCGCGACTATGCGAACTTCGGCTTCGATCGGGCGGACGTGGTCGTGGCGGTCGGCTACGACCTCGTCGAGTACGCCCCGGAGCGGTGGAACCCGGGGCGTGACAAGGCGATCGTGCACATCCATCGCACGGTCGCGGAGGTCGACGAGGCCTACACGCTGGAGGTCGGCGTGCAGGGGGACATCGGGGCGGCGCTCGACGCGATCGCGGATGCCGCGTCCGGGACCCCCGACCGGGATCGGGAGCCACCGGGTGAGCGGTTCGTGCGCGAGGAGCTGGAGTCGGGGGCGGACGACGACGCGTTCCCCGTGCGTCCGCAGCGGATCGTGCACGACGTGCGAGAGGCGCTGGGACGGGAGGACATCGTCCTCTGCGACACCGGCGCCGTGAAGATCTGGATGGCGCGGTTGTTCCCGACGTACGCGCCGAACACGTGCCTGATCTCGAACGGTCTGGCCACGATGGCGTTCGCGCTCCCGGGCGCGTTCGCCGCGAAGCTCGTGCACCCCGAGCGGAAGGTGCTCGCGGTGATGGGGGACGGGGCCTTCCTGATGAGCGCCGCGGAGATCGAGACCGCGGTCCGGGAGAAGGTGCACTTCGTGATACTCGTGTGGGTTGACGGCGGCTACGGCCTGATCGGCTGGAAACAGGACATCCACTTCGGGCGGCGGTCGGCCGTATCGTTCGACAACCCCGACTTCGTCCGCTTCGCGGAGAGCTTCGGGGCCAAGGGCTACGAGATCAGCGCAGCGGCGGATCTGCTGCCCACGCTCCGGACGGCGCTCGAGGACGACGCCGTGTCGGTGATCGCGGTGCCGGTCGACTACGGGGAGAACGCGCGGCTCGTCGAACGTCTCGGCGCGCTCACGGACCCGCTCTGAGACCCGAGGTTCGCCGAAACAACGAGCCGCAAGGTACGGCAAGGCGCTGTATCGAGGCGGGAAGCCGATCAGGTCGGTCGAGGTTGTGGATAAAGCGACGTCGTTGACGAGAACGACGACGAACGGAGGTGTGACATGGCAGAGCAACGCCGGGACACCAAGGGCTACGGTCGCAACTGGAAGAAGTGGCTCGTGATCTACCTCGTGGCCGGTGCGCTGATCTATGGGCTCGTCTACCTGATCCTGCAGTCGAGCGGCGGCTCCGGAGGCGGCCTGTACGGGTGAGTGGAGTCGGGTCCGGACCGTTCACAGCGGTCCGGATCCACGCCCTCTCCGGGTCTGACGTGGGGCGCCGGTAGAATCGAGGTTCCGACCACGAAGAGGACCCACCGTGCCCATCATCGATCGCTTCAGCAACATCGGCGAAGGCCGCCGGCGCAAGGAGCTCGAGCATCTCGCCAAGCTCGTGAACACCTGGGAGCCCGAGATCGAGGAGCTCTCCGACGAGGAGCTCGCGCACAAGACGGTCGAGTTCCGGGAGCGCCTCGACAACGGAGCGCCCCTCGACGACCTCCTTCCCGAGGCGTTCGCCAGCACACGCGAGGCCGCGCGCCGCACGATCGGGCAGCGTCACTTCGACGTCCAGCTGATGGGCGGAGCCGCGCTGCACCACGGCGGGATCGCGGAGATGCGCACCGGCGAGGGGAAGACGCTGGTCTCCACGCTCCCCGGCTACCTGAACGCCCTCGGGGGCGAGGGCGTCCACCTCGTGACGGTCAACGACTACCTGGCCAAGCGCGACTCGGAGTGGATGGGCGGCATCTATCGGTTCCTGGGACTCGAGGTCGGATTGATCCAGTCGCAGATGAGCCCCGAACAGCGTCGGCCGGCCTACGACGCCGACATCACGTACGGCACCAACAACGAGTTCGGCTTCGACTACCTGCGCGACAACATGGCGATGCGCCTGGAGCACACGGTCCAGCGCGGCCACCATTTCGCGATCGTGGACGAGGTCGACTCGATCCTGATCGACGAGGCGCGGACCCCGCTGATCATCAGCGGCATGGTCCAAGACAGCGCGAAGTGGTACCAGACGTTCGCGCGGATCGCGCCGCAGCTCACCCGTGACGAGCACTACGAGGTCGAGGAGGCGAAGTTCCAGGTCGCCGTGACGGAATCCGGCGTCGCCAAGGTGGAGCAGCTGCTGAACATCGACAACCTCTACGACCACGAGAACACGATGCTCGTCCACCACCTGCACAACGCCCTGCGTGCGAAGGAGCTGTACAAGCGCGACGACGAATACGTGGTCACGAGCGGCGAAGTCAAGATCGTCGACGAGTTCACGGGACGGATCCTCGAGGGACGCCGGTACTCGGAGGGACTCCACCAGGCGATCGAGGCGAAGGAGGGCGTCCGGATCAAGGAGGAGAACCAGACGCTCGCCACGATCACGATCCAGAACTACTTCAAGATGTACGAGAAGCTCGCCGGCATGACGGGAACCGCGAAGACGCAGCTCACCGAGTTCGAGGAGACCTACGAGATCGGTGTCACCGAGATCCCGACGAACCGGCCCATGATCCGCGCGGACGACCAGGACCTGATCTTCAAGAACGAAGAGGCGAAGTGGAACTCGCTCGTCGACGACATCATCGAGCGGAACGAGACGGGGCAGCCGATCCTCGTCGGCACCGTCTCGATCGAGAAGTCGGAGAAGCTCTCGGGCATGCTGAACCGCCGCGGGGTGGTGCATCACGTCCTCAACGCGAAGAACCACGAGAAGGAAGCGATGATCGTCGCGCAGGCGGGGCGCAAGGGATCGGTGACCGTGGCGACGAACATGGCCGGCCGCGGGGTCGACATCCTGTTGGGTGGCAACCCCGAGTTCCTCGCTCGGCAGGAGATGGCGGCCCGCGACTTCGACAACGACCGGTACCTCCTCTTCGAGATGGACGAGGAGGAGCGGGCAGCCTACGAGGCGGAGTACGAGCCGATCTTCGCGAAGTTCAAGGCGCAGACCGATGGGGAGCACGACGAGGTCGTCGAGCTCGGCGGTCTGTACGTGCTCGGCACCGAGCGGCACGAGTCGCGCCGGATCGACAACCAGCTCCGCGGACGATCGGGCCGCCAGGGCGACCCCGGGGTGTCGCTGTTCTACCTCTCGCTCGAGGACGACCTGATGCGGATGTTCGCCTCGGATCGGGTGGCGTCGATCATGGAGCGGCTGAAGTGGCCCGAGGACGAACCGATCGAAGCGAAGATGGTCACCCGGGCGGTCCAGAACGCACAGGGGCAGATCGAGGAGCTCAACTACGAGCGCCGCAAGAACGTCCTGAAGTACGACGAGGTGATGAACGGCCAGCGGACCGTGATCTACGGGGAGCGCCGGAAGATCCTCGAGGGCGGGGACCTGAGCGAGGAAGCGCTGGGGTTCGTGCGCGACGTCGTGGAGGCGACGGTCGCCACGTATTGCCCGGCCGATGTCTTCGCCGAGGAATGGGATCGCGAGGGCTTGCGCACCGCCCTCTCGGAGGTCTATCCGGTCTCGCTCACGGAGGAGCAGGTCGACGAGATCACCGATACGGAGTCGCTGCAGGCCGCGTTCGTGGAGGACGCGCTCACCGCCTACGCGGCGAAGGAGGAGTCGCTCGGTGCGGAGATGATGCGGGACCTCGAGCGGATGGTCCTGCTCAACATCATCGACACCCGCTGGCGCGAGCACCTCTACGAGATGGACTACCTGCAAGAGGGCATCTACCTGCGGAGCTACGCCCAGAAGGATCCGATCACGGAGTACCGACGTGAGGCCTTCGACATGTTCGAGGAGCTCACGGCGACGATCCAGGCGGAGTTCGTCCGCTACATCTACCGCGTCGAGCTGGTCCGGCCGGAGCAGCCGCAGCGGCGTGCGGCCGCCCAGAAGGTCGCCGCCGTGCGCGAGCGCCACGGGGACGAAGAGGACGCAGCTTCGGCGAGTGGAACGGGGCAGGATTCGAACCCCAACCAGGTCATCAGCGACAAGGTGCCGCGGAACGCACCGTGCCCGTGCGGCAGCGGCCGGAAGTACAAGAAGTGCCACGGCGCGGTGGCGTAGATCGTCCGGATCGGGTCGAGCATGACGAAGGGGCCGGCGCTTCGCGCCGACCCCTTCGGCCCTCCAGTGGCGATCGTCAGCGGCACTGGTGGCAGATCTCGCCATTCACCATGATCCCGGCGGTGGCAGGAGCGGCGACCGCAGGTGCACCTTCACTCGGTGCGTAGGCGGTCGGGTTCTCCAGGCCGTTGGGATAGGCGGACCGGGGGAGATACGCCCCGGGGTTCTCGAGCCCCACGTATCCGACCGGCATGACGGCCTTCGGGGTCACGTGTGAGATGCCGACCACGACGGGGGCCACGGCACCCTGCTCACGGATCGCGGCGCTCGAGCTCGCGAGACGCTCTGCGTCGGTCACGACCGTGACCGGCCGGGCCGGCGCGATCGTGTCCGTGTCGAGGGTTGAGAGCCCGATCACGGCGGCGGTGGCGGCGAGAACGACGACGGCCACGGGCCAGATCGGGATGTGGACGGTCCCTCTTCCGAGGGTTGCTCCCTGGGCGCTCATGGCTCCCCCTTCCTCTCTGATCCCTTCGGGATCTGATCGATAGACCGACCCTAGGGACCCCCACTTCCGGGGTCGGTGCCGGGTCGCACGGATCGGAGGTGATGTCCGCCACGTCGATCGCGTGTCGCCGGTTCGGTGAGAACGCTTGGGGGGGAGGGCTCGCGGGGAGGGGATGAGGGGGTAGCTCCTGGAGTCGCGACCCGGGAAAGGAGGCGGCCGGCCGGGCCTTCGGCCCGGCCGGCCGCCGATGAGAGGGGGGTACCTCTCTCCTGTCAGGTCACGGCAGGCACTGCACGCAGACCTCGCCGTTGACCACGATCGGTTGGTGCGGAGCTGCCACTCCGGTCGACCTCTGCGCAGCCGGGGGCTCCGGACGCTCGGACGTGAGGGAGGGCCAGAACACGAGCGCGATGACCGCGACGATCACGATCATCAGTACGCTCGCGGCGCGGGTCGCGTTCCACGAGATCCCGGGTCGTAGGGCTTCGCTGTTCGCACTCATCTGCTCGTCCCTCCGTCGGGTCTGGTTTGTCGTCCCGGCTCGCGGCCCACGGTAGCGAGCCGGGATGGCCCGGTCGGTGGTGCGGAGCACATCGTGATGGTGTCGCTCGTCACGCTCGCCGCGGGGCCGACGACTGGTGGGCCACTAGACTCGGGCCCATGAGCGATCACACCGAACGGATCCGGAAGCTCCACGACCGCATCCTGGCCGCCAAGGAGTTCCTTTGACGTCGACGGGACGCGAGCCCAGCTCGTCGATGTGGAACGCGACGCATCCGACCCCTCGCTCTGGGACGACCCCGCCCGCGCCCAGCAGCTGACCCAGCGCCTCGCCCGGCTGCGGGATCGGATCGATCGCTACGAGCGCCTCGAGCGCGCCCTGGGGGACCTCGAGGCCACCGATGAGCTGCTCGAGGACGAGGCGGATCCCGAGCTCACCGGAGAGCTCGCGGCGGGACTCGAGCGGCTCGAGCGGGAGCTGGCCGGGGTCGAGCTCACGGCGCTCCTGTCCGGTTCCTACGACGACCACGACGCGATCGCGACGCTGCAGGCGGGTGCGGGCGGGACGGAGTCCCAGGATTGGGCGGACATGCTCCTGCGGATGTACGGGCGATGGGCGGAGAAGCAGGGGTTCCGGATGGAGGTGGACGAGATCCATCACGGCGAGGAGGCCGGGATCAAGTCCGCCACGTTCATGCTGCACGGCCCGAACGCCTACGGGCTCCTCTCGGCCGAGCGCGGCGTCCACCGCCTCGTGCGGATCAGCCCGTTCGACTCCCAGAAGCGGCGTCACACGTCCTTCGCGGCCCTCGACGTGATCCCGCTGCTGGAAGCGTCCGAGGAGGAGGAGGTGGAGATCCCCGAGGACGAGCTCCGGATCGACGTCTTCCGCTCCTCCGGGCCCGGTGGGCAGTCCGTGAACACGACGGACTCCGCGGTGCGGATCACCCACCTGCCGACGGGGATCGTCGTCGCGTGTCAGAACGAACGGTCACAGCTGCAGAACCGCGCGGTCGCGATGCGGATCCTCAAGGCGCGCCTGGCGGAGCTGGAGCGGCGGAAGCGGGACGAGGAGATGGACGAGCTTCGGGGCGAGCGCAAGGCGGTCGACTTCGGCTCGCAGATCCGCTCCTACGTGCTCGCGCCGTATCAGATGGTGAAGGACCACCGTACCGACGTGGAGGTGGGTGATCCCTCGCGCGTCCTCGACGGTGACATCGACCGATTCATCGAGGGCGAGCTCCGGCGCCGGGCGTCGGTGGGCGGATCGGTCTAGCGTTCGGCGGCGCCAGCGAGAGGGGCACCCGGCCGACGCCGCCGCCGTTCGAAGGCGAGCGCGAGGAGCGGCGCCGCGAGGAGGACCGACCAGATGCCCGCTCCGAGCGCGAGGCCGAGCATCACCGCGTCGTCGTGGTAGGTCAGCACGACGTCCCGCGTCCCCGAGGGGAGGATCACTCCCTGGAGGAACCCGTCCACGGGCATCGTTTCCGCCGGTCGACCGTCCGCGGTCGCACGCCAGCCCGCGTCGTAGGCGTTGCGCACGGTGAGGACACCCTCGCTCTGCGGCGGCAGGTGGATCGAGAGCTCGGAGGCGGAGATCGTCGTGGTGGTCGTCGGCGTGTCGGGCGAGACACAGTCCCCGACGCAGGTGAAAACATCCGTCGGCAGATCGATCACCACCTGCTCGGACGGGTCGAATCCCGGCTCCGTGATCGCATCCATCGCCGCTGGGAGGCCGTCGACGAACTCCGCCTGATCCGACACGGTGGCGAGCGGTTGACGATCCCCGAGCTCCCAGAGCGAGTAGCCATCGGCATCCTCGACCAGGCGACCGTCTAGCGGCGGTGCCACCCCGCTCGGGACGATGAGGTAGCGGAGGCCGAGGAGCCGGACGTCCTCGGCTGAGGGCACGTTGAGCACCGATGCGTTGTAGAAGACCGAGAGCTCGTTCGTGGTGCGGATGTAGCGCCAGTAGCGGGGGAGCTGCACCGGGTTGTAGCCGAGTGCGTCCGGGACACCGAAGAGCGAGCCACGCGACGGGGCGAGCGCCGGCCAATCGAGGGGAGACTTCATCCAGAGGTAGCCCTTCTCGAAGTACGCGGCGGGCGGCGCCCACGTGGCGAACCGCCCCGGGTGGGCGCGGAGATGCTCGACGATCGGCGTCACCGCCAGGTAGTCCCTCTCGCTCAGATCGGGGTATCGCAGGACCTGCGGTACGAGGGACGGGTGCTCGCCGGTTTCCAGCCCGGTGAACACGGTGCCGCCCTGGTACGCCTGGGCGTAGACGGCGCTTCCGAGGAGCTCCAGGGCGAGCACCCCGACGAGCGCGGTGGCCGACGCCCAGTGCCAGGAGCGAGTGGCGAACCCGAAGAGCAGGGGCGTGGCGACCACCAGGACGAGCGCGAACATCCCGAACCGGACGCTGCTGCCTCCGGCGGCGAGAGGCCAGAGGAAGAACGCCACCGCTGCGGCGCCGAGCCACGCGATCGCCGTCCGCCGTCCGAGCGGCCGTTCGACCAGGCCCTGGATCCCGGCCGCGGCCAGGATCGGGAGCGCGAGCACGACCACGTAGCGGAGACGGCCCGGGTTATGGAGGTACACGTCGCCGAACGGGATCCCGAGCATGAGCGACCGGAACCACCCCGCTCCGACGAGGAACGAAGACGTGAGGACGTAGGCCGCGAACGCGAGTCCGCCGACGGCCACGACGAGCGGACGGAGTCGGCGAGCGCGAGCCGCGAGGAGGGCGCACGAGAGCGCCACCGCGCCCGCGTAGGCCCCGGGCGCCGAGGCGAACCCGAGCGGCCACGCCGCCCAGACGCCATCGGAGCCGAGTGGATCGCCGATCTCCGTCTGGCCGGCTTCGCCGAGCGCGCCGTAGCCGCCGCGCAGGCTGGACTCACCCAAGAAGTCCACATGGGGCACGAGGATCGGCAGCGCCGCGATCGGCAGCACGACGACGAACAGCGCGACGTATCCCACCGCGCGCCTCGCGGCGATCGACCCCTCGCGGACATCCGCGACGGCGCCCACGATGAGGTAGGCGGCCGCGAACGCCGTCGCGATCACGAGCCCGTGACTCATGTGCGCCGCCGCCACCTGCGTCCACGAGAACGCGCCCAGCGCGAGCCACCCGAGCCGCCCCGACCATCGTTCGCTCCGCCGGTACCCGGACGCCGAGACCAGCAGGACGGTGGTCCACGCCAGCGAGCCGGCGAACGGCAGCGAGATCGCGATCGTCGAGGTGGAGATCATCATCGCGATCACGAGGCCACCCGCCGTCGCCGCCGCGCGCCCGAGCGATTCCATCCGGAGGAACGCGTACAACCCGAGGCCGGCGAGCAGCGGGTTGAGGATGATGACCAACCGGAGGGCGAGTCCCGGCGACAGTGTCGAGAACAGCGCCATCGGCGGCGCGTACAACCAACCGCTCTGCGGGTCGGCGGCGAAGCGGTACCCCGCCATCTCGAACTGGTTCCACAGCGGGATCTGCCCTGCGCCGATCGAATCGCCCAGGAAGGACCAGCGGGGCAACCAGAAGGTCAGGAGGTCCGGATGCTGGTTCGTCAGGGCCCCGCCGGCGACGAAGCCGCGCAACGCGAACAGGACGCAGGCGACGATCAGGGCGGGCCCGAGCCACGCCGCGGTGCGCCGCGACGCGAGCGGGCTCGCATCCGCGGCGTCCATGCGAGTCAGCCTACGGCACCCTCCCCGCTCTCCCGGAAGACCTCTGGTAGGGTGGGCCGACCCCAACACCCGGTCGCATTCAACATGTCATGATCAGTCTTCAACGCGTCACCAAGGTCTACCGGAACGGCGTCACCGCCCTCGAAGACGTCTCGGTCGAGATCGACAAAGGCGAGTTCGTCTTCGTCGTGGGCCCGTCCGGCTCCGGGAAATCGACGATGATCCGCCTCCTCCTGAAGCAGGAGGAGGCCTCTCGAGGCGACGTCTTCGTCGCCGGCAAGAACCTCTCGAAGATCACGTCGTTCAAGGTTCCCCACCTGCGACGGAACATCGGGACGGTCTTCCAGGACTACAAGCTCCTCCAGGACAAGACCGTGTTCGAGAACGTCTCGTTCGCGCTCGAGGTGATCGGGAAGCCCAAGCACGTGATCGATCAGCGCGTGCCGGAGATCCTCGAATATGTCGGGTTGGGAGACAAGCTGAACGCGTACCCGGACGAGCTCTCGGGCGGCGAGCAACAGCGGGTCTCGATCGCCCGTGCGTGCGTGAACCGGCCGCTCGTGCTGTTGGCGGACGAGCCCACCGGCAACCTGGACCCCAACACGTCGGTCGACATCATGCGACTCCTCGACAAGGTGAACCGCATCGGCACGACGATCCTGATGGCGACCCATGACCAGGCGATCGTGGATGCGATGCGGAAGCGGGTCATCGAGCTGGAGAAGGGGAAGGTCGTCCGCGACCAGTCCCGCGGGGTGTACAGCTGATGGCGCCTCGATTCGAGTCGTTCTTCAAGGAGACCGCCGCGGGGCTCCGGCGCAACGGCGTCGTCGCCTTCGCGGCGATGTCCACGTCCTTCATCGCGCTGTTCCTCTTCGGGCTGTCGCTGCTGATCGCACGGGAGTTCAACCTCGTGACCAGCGCATTGACCGGCAACGTGGAGGTCCAGGTGTATCTGACCGACCCCGTCAACACCGGGACCGTGGCGAGGCTCACCGACACGCTCCAGGAGGTGCCGGCGGTCGCACATGTCGACTACTGGAACAAGGAGCGCTCCTGCGAACAGTTCGAGATCCTGTTCGAGAACCAGCCGACCATGCTCGAGAACGTGGATTGCATGGAGGTGATCCCCACCTCGTTCCGCGTGAAGCTCGTGGACGTGGCGCAGTTCAGGCAGATCACGGCCGCGCTCGGCTGCACCGTGATCATCGAGCCCGACGGGGACCAACACCAGGAGTGCACGGAGCCCGGGATCCGCAGCGTCGCCGACTACACGAAGCTCCTCGATCGACTCGACGCCCTGACGCGGGTGCTCTCACTCAGCGTGTTCGGGATCGCGGTGATCATGCTCGCGTCGGCGATCGGGTTGGTGGCCAACACGCTCCGGATGGGGATGTTCGCCCGTCGCAAGGAGATCGGCATCATGCGTCTCGTCGGGGCGACGAACTGGCGCATCCGGGTGCCGTTCCTGATCGAGGGTCTGGTCGAGGCGATGCTCGGGGCGGCCGCGGCGATCGCCGGGCTGTTCCTCGTGAAGGTCTTCGTCGTCGACAACCTGCGAGGGACGGCACCGTGGCTCCCGCTGATCAAGAACAGCGACGTGGTCGTCGTGATGCCGTGGATCCTCGTGGCGGCGGCGCTCGTGGCGATCGTCGCGGGCACGATCGGCATGCGGCGCTTCCTCGACGTCTAGGCCGGCCTGATGGGTCGCAAGGATCTCGAGGGCGAGAAGACCGTCGCGTCGAACCGCAAGGCGCGACATGACTACGCGATCCTCGAGACGTTCGAGACCGGCATCGTCCTGACGGGGGACGAGGTGAAGTCCCTGCGCGGCGGTCGAGCGTCACTCACGGAAGCGTTCGCTCGGGTGCGGGACGGAGAGGCTTGGCTGGAGGGGATGCACATCCCGCCGTACGAGGCGGGGAACACGAAGGCGCACCTTCCTGTGCGTCCGCGGAAGCTCCTCCTCCACCGTCAGGAGATCGCGAAGCTGACCGACGCCCAGCAGCAGGATCGGCTCGCGCTCGTCCCGCTCCGCGTGTACTTCACGCACGGCCTCGCGAAGGTGGAGCTCGCGCTGGCGCGAGGTCGACGGAGCCACGAGAAGCGGCAGGCGATCGCCGAGCGGGAGCACCAGCGGGAGATCCAACAGGAGCTGGGCCGACGCCGGTAGGCTCTGGCGCTGATCTCGATGGAGGGATGGGTGATGCGGAGGAAGCTCGCAACGGTGGTGGTTTCGCTGGGCATGCTGGTGATGGGTGCGTGCTCAGGGGGAGATGGGGAAACGGACGGCGGCGAGGTGGAGACGGACACCGTCTCCGCGACCGAGTACGCGACCGGCATGTGCGGCGCGATCGCCGGATGGATCGAAGACATCCAGAGACTGAACGCGGATCTCCAGGCCAACCTCGATCCGACGGCGAGCCTCGATTCCCTGAAGGAGATGACGGTCGGGTTCCTCGGGGACGTCACGGACGCGACCGACGCCGTCATCGATGAGGTGGAGGCGATCGGTGTCCCCGACGTCGAGGACGGGCAGGCCGCAGCCGACACTATGTTGGCGTTCCTCCGCGACTCCCGAGACGTGTTCGTGGATGCTCGCGAGAGCGTCCAGGGGCTGTCGACCGCCGACCCCGCGGCGTTCGGGACTGAGCTCGAGACGATCGGGAACGATATCCAGACCTCGATGTCGGGGATCGGGAACGAGCTCGGCCAGCTCGATTCGTCCGAGCTGGACGAGGCGGCGGACGACGTGCCCGAGTGCGATGAGGTGGCCTCGGCAGCCTAGAGCCGCTGGCGAGCCGCTCGTATACTGGACCGACAACCGCATATGGGGGTGTACTGGCTTCGAGCAGGGCGGGTATCGCCTGGGAGAAGCGGGCCGAGATCCGGAGTCTCGTAAAACGCCGGACCAACACAAGCGCCAACGATGAGTACGCGCTCGCTGCCTAGTCACTAGGTAGCTGTCCGTCCGGGAGGGCCTGCGGCCCGGACAGGGCATCGTAAGCAGGACTCACCGAGAGGGCTCCGCCCGGGGGCCCTCGAGGGACACCGCACCCGGGCTGGCCAAGGGGTCCTCCGCCGGTGGGAGCCCCGAGGCGAGATCTACCCACCGGCTACGCCCGTAGAAGACCCAGACGGTCGTCCTGTCACAGGGGTTCGAATCCCCTCACCTCCACGAGACCTGGATGTGCTGCAGCGATCACGAAGGCCCTTCCCTCGGGGAGGGCCTCCGTTCGTTAGGCTCGCGCCGTCACTTCCGGTGAGGAGGAGCGTCGATGATCGGTTGGGTCGGAGACATCGAACGCCTGACGCTCGAGAACGACACGTTCCGCACGGTCCTGTTCACCGGCGCGCACGCCCAGCTCACCGTGATGCGACTCCGCTCGGGTGAGGACATCGGCAAGGAGGTGCACCCTGATCGGGACCAGTTCATCCGGATCGAGGAGGGGCAGGCTCGCGTCGAGTTCGGCCGGGACGAGGACGGGGTCGACGAGTCTCACGACGTCTCCGACGATTGGGCGATCGTGGTCCCCGCGGGCACCTGGCACAACGTGATCAACACTGGGCCTGGCGAGCTCAAGCTCTACTCGCTCTACGCACCGCCGGAGCATCCCGACGGCACCGTGCATCGCACGAAGGCGGACGCCGAGGCGGCCGAGCACGCCGGGTGAGCCCCGCCGAACCTCGTTCTATCTCGTTGCAGCGGGCACGCCGACTGGCCGTGACCGCTCAGCTGCTGTCGTCGCCGCGTCCGACGTCCATCCTGGAGGTCGTCGAGCGGTTGGGCAGCGTGCAGATGGACCCGACACGAACGGTCGCGCGCACCGAGCACCTCGTGTTCTGGTCCCGGCTCGGTCGACGGTTCCGCGTCGAAGAGCTCGAGCGGCTCCTGTGGCGGGACCGCTCGTTGTTCGAGTACCGAGCGTTCATCCTCCCGACCTCGCAGTTCTCCGTGCACCGCGAGACGATGCGGCGCTACCCGGGGCCGAGCGGTGGACGGCACGAGTACGTCCGCAGGTACCTCCGCGAGAACCCGCGGTTCCGGCGATACGTGTTGCAGCGGCTGCGCGACGAGGGTCCCCTGCCCACCCGGGCGTTCGAGGATCGCTCCGCGGTCGGTTGGCAGACCGGGGGGTGGAACGACGAAGGACGGAACACCTCGATGATGCTCGAGGTCCTGTGGGCCAAGGGTGAGGTGATGATCGCGGGCAGGGCCGGCCAGGAGCGCGTCTGGGATCTGGCGACGAGGAGCCTCCCGTTCGACGAACCCCGGCCGAGCGCGGGAGAGGAGGCGCGGAGCCTCCTCGACGTGCAGCTCCGTGCGCTCGGCATCTCCAAGGTCACGCGGTTCGGGTTGACGTTCGCGGGCGATCGACCCCCCGGGTGGGAGCGGGCCCTGGCGCGGCTCGAGCGGGAGGGGAAGGCCGTTCGCGTGACCGTGGACGGTCTGCCGGGAGAGCGGTGGGCGCACGGAGAGGTCCTCGACCGGGCGTTCCGACCCAGGACCGTGTTGCTGTCACCGTTCGACCGGTTGATCCACGATCGGGCCCGCTCCGAGGAGCTTTTCGGGTTCCGATTCCGGCTCGAGATCTACGTCCCGAAGGCGAAGCGCGAGTACGGCTACTTCGTGTTCCCGATCCTCCACGGCGACCGGGTCGTCGGCCGGCTCGACCCCGTCCACGACCGCGTCGCGAACGTGCTCCGGGTGCAGGGCGTCTTCGCGGAGGAGGGCGCGCCGGCGGCGGCGTGGCCCGCGATCCGGAAGCAGCTGGATGAGCTCGCCGCATGGGTCGGCGCCGACGGGATCGAACTCCCCACGCTCCCGAAGGTGTGGCGCTAGGGCAGCGCGATCCGGTCGCCGGACCGGATGGATCCGAACTCGTCCGGAGGCGCGACGACGACCGGGATCGCGACGCCGTACAGCTCGGCAGCGACGATGGCGCCGATCGCGATGATCTCGTCCGGTTCGCCGAGGATGATCCCGGCGGGGCCGGTCCCGAGGCGGATCGATTCGGCGAGCACGGTCGCGCTGGACGACGACCCTCTGCCCGAAGGCAGGACGAGGATGCATCCGGTGACCGTCTGACCGCGTTGCGGATGGGAGGCTTCGACGATCTTGCCGGTCGCGGGGTCGAGGCCTCCCCAGAAGCTCAAGGGCTCCTCGAGCACGAGTGCCGAACCCGTGCCGCTTCCCTCGACGAGGGTCCTCGCCTCCATCAACTGGCCCAGTGCGGATCGACACGGACGACCCGGCCCTCGGCCGCGGATCTGACGCAGTCCTCGAGGTTCCCGAGGGCGACGTCGAAGCCGAGGTTGCTCGGCGCGTACCACGCCCATTTCCCGGAGTCGGTCATCACCGGGCCGGTGATCTCGTGAAGGACGGGTGTGATGTACGTGCACGTGTCGGTCACGACGGTGACGCCGGCCTCGGCGAGGTCCTCGGCGATCGCACCGACCCCGGTCAGCTGCGCGCGACCGGTGTTGACGTAGAACGGGATGCGCGGGGGCGTCTCCGCGACGAGCGCCGCGAGGCGGCGGAGCTGCTCTTCGGAGGCGTGAGGCGTTCCCACGCTCACGGCGCCGATCTCCGCGCCGACCCCCACCGGCGAGAGCTCATCCCGCGCGGCGCGGAGATCGGTGAGGGTGATCGTCTCCTCGCGTGTCCGTTCCGCGGCGACGGCCTCCCACGTCGGCGCCTCGGGCGTGACGCCGATCGCGTGGAACAGGGCGACCGATCCCGAGCTCGCGGCCGCGGCGCCGATGGCCTTCAAGCGATCCTCGGACGTGTTCGACGGGAGGCCGTCGATCGCCCACACGTCGCTCCCGGCACGGCGACCGAGGAGGTGCCCGAGCACCGGGTAGAGGAGCTCGTCGTCGAGGAGCGCATCCGTGAGGCTCTCCAGGCGGACGACCACCGTGGCGAGGCGCGCCTCGTCGGTGTGGAGCCCGTGGTCGGGCACCCTGCCGGTGATCGCCGCGCAGATGTCGATGAAGTCGCCGTAGCGGTTCGTCCTCGCGCCGAGGACGGAGTTCGCGAACACGATCGCGTTCGACTCCGCCCACGCGACGTGCTCACCGAGCGCGGGGCGCTCGGGCAGCTGGTACGGGGCGCACGTCCACGTCGGTCGGCACCCCATCGCCACGTACGCGTCCATCTGTCGCTTCGCGCGGGCGCGCGTGTCGTCGTCGAGTTGGACGAGGTCGGGATGGAGCAGATCCAGTGAGCTCACGTTGAGCGTGGCGGGCACCGACGCGGTCGCGCCGCCGGCGAGGAGGCGTTCCGCGAAGTCCAGCCCTGCGTGTCCGTGATACAGGCACGAGTCGATGTGCGCCCGGGTGATGTCGCGGAGCCGCGGCGCTCGCGCCACCTCGGCCATCTTCACGACGAGCCGCATCGCGAGCGCCGCGCCTTCGCCGTCCTCGCCGTCGAGGAGTGCTCGGTCGCGATCCTCGAGCTCGACCATCTACCGGACCGGCGCCGGGACGCCGATCTCGGCCTCCGGGTAGATGCCCGGCCCGAACTCGCCCGGGTCCCCACCGGCCAGCGTATCGAGGAAGGTCGTCGCGAACACCGCGGCGAACTGTTGCCGGTCGAGCAGCTCCTGCTCGATCGCGTCCTTGGGGACGTACGGCCCGATGTTCCGCCGATACGGATAGTCGCGGAGGAACGCGGCCACGTCCTCTCGCGTGGCGCCCACGTCCCAGAGGACGTCGGCGTGCAGGTAGACCTCGGACGGCACGACGTTCTGCACGAGGTCGAACACGCCGCCCCCGAACTCGCGCTCGATGTCTTCCCAGAGCTGGATCGGGTCGAGTCGCACGCCGCCCGACGCGTCCGGGAGGGGGCACTGGCCGTGGTCGGCGGTGACGATCAGCGCGTAGCGGCCCGGATAGAGCGCGTCCAGCTGGGCCACGAGCCGGCCGAGCTGCTCGTCGACGTCGCGCAGGGCGTCGCCCGTCATCGGATCGAACATCCCGAAGACGTGTCCCGTGTAGTCGGGTGCCTTGTAGTTCACGAACAGCAGACCGGCCGCGTCGGGCGACCCCACCTGCTCGTTCGCGAGCGTCGTCTCGACGAGGTCGCCCTGGTAGCGGATCACCGGCGTGCTGCAGCAGTGCATGTTCTTCGGCTTCACGGGGTCGAACGCGGCGTTGCGAGCGGGGTTCGGTACGTAGCCGGCGCGATAGCCCTCGAAGGCGTCGAGCGAGGGGGTGACGTCGGGCAGCCGGTAGAGCTCCTCGTTCTGGCTCCGCCAGTCCTGGTGGTCGCTCTCCTCGTCCCAGTAGACCGCGACCGGCCGCCCGTCGCCACTGCGCGACGGCCCGCCGCGCCCGATCATCCCCAGGTGCCACACCTGGTAGCCGAGCTCGCCGATCCATGCCCGATCGTCCGTCGCGTCGCTCCAGAGGTCCGCGAGGGTCGGCACGAGGATGTCGCCCGGGTTCACGTGGCCCAGCTCGCCGTAGGCCTTGCGGACCCGCCGGCCGTCGCGGAGGTTGTGCCCGGTGATGCCGTGGGTGCGCGGGAACGCGCCCGTCCCGATCGTGGCGTGGGCCGAGGCCGTGACGGCCGGGAACGAGCCGTGCAGCGCGTTGCGGAAGTTCGCGCCGTCGCGCATCAGGCGCCGGAGGTTCGGCCAGGCGTCGGGGTACTCCTGCAGGACGTTCCATCCGCCCCCGTCGATCACGAAGGTGACGACGACCTCCGGCGCCACAGCCGGACGGGAGATGCCGGGCAGCGGTCGACCCTCCCGCCCGAGGTCGAGGAAGTCGTCGAACCCGATCAGCTCGGCGATCGTCGGGGCGACGTCGGCGAGCGAGACGCGGTCTTCCGAGTCGGACGGCGCGATCGCCGCGCCGTAGACGACGAGCGGCACGCGTTCGAGGTACATCCAGACGCTCGCGTGGCTCGTCCGGGGATCGTCGGGGACCAGCGAAAGCGACTCCTGGGGGTAGTTCGCGCTGTTGAAGGGCGCCGCGAGCAGCTGGATGTCGCCGCTCCGGTCGGGGTGATACGCGCGCGCGACGAGCTCCATGTACTCGGCGCCCAGGTCGCGGGCCATCGCCTCCTGGACCGGCCGCGGGTTCGGGCGCGTCACCCGCCGGATCGTCCGGCCGAGCGCGGCGCCGCCCGTCGCTGCGGCCGCTCCCAACAGCCCGCCGAGCAGGAGGATCCGCCGCCGCGACGGGTCTGTGGGGGTGGACATCCGCTGGACGGACCGGGTGCCCAGCAGGACGACCGCCAGGCAGATGAGCCCGGCGATCACCCCGAGCAGAGCGCTCCCCGCCAGCCCGACGGCGAACGCGACGAGCCCGGCCACGAGCACGAGGCTGACGATCGTGAGGGTCCGACGGGAGGTCACGACCCAGTTTCTCGCACCTAGCGGCTGAGCTAGGTACGTTTCCGCTCGAGGTCGAGGAACGGCATCGGGACGACCGTGGCCCCGACCTTCCCGCGCTCGCCCTCGACGGTCCACTCCACCGACAGCCGCGTGCCGAGCGCCGTGAGGCCCTTGTCGACCGAACCGAACCCGACCATCTTCTTGATCGTCGGGCCCCATCCCACGGACGTCGCCCGGCCCACCTGGGTGCCTTCGCGGGACACGGGGACGGGCGCGCGCTGCACGAGCGCGGAGATCTGCGGCGCGAGGCCGTGCCGGGCGTACATCGCCTCGATCGCGGACCAGTCGAGGTCCAGGCCGACGAGGCGCCGTGCGGGGCCGCCCGCCTCGCGCTCGGCGACCAACGCCCGCTTGCCCGTGAACTCGGCTTCCTTGTCGAACGCGACGAGGCGTCCCAGCCCGATCTCGAACGGTGAGTACTTCAGCTCGGGCGCGAACGCGTGCCGGGCGCTCGTGTACTCGGCCTCGATCAGGATCAGGCTCGCTTCGAGCCGGCAGATGTCGAGCGCCTGGATCCCGGCAGGCCGCAGGCCGTAGTCGGCGCCGACCTCGAAGAGCCGGTCCCACACCGCGAGCGCGCCCTCCCTCGGGATCCACAGCTCGTAGCCGAGGTCGCCCGTGTACCCGGTCCTGGTGACGTCGATGTCGACGCCCTCGATCGAGCCGGGTCGACGCCGGAAGTAGCGGAGGTCGAACCAGTCCTGTCCCGTCGCGCGCTCCAGGACCTGGCGCGAAAGGCGCCCCTGCAGGGCGAGCGCCGCGGTCGCCTCCGAGATGTCGTCGATCCGCACGTCGAGGCCGGTCGCGTTCAGGGCGAACCATCGGTACGAGGGGTCCGCAGCCGTGACACGGAACCGCTGCTGATCCAGACGGGTCACGGTCCCGTCGTCGATCACCTTGCCTTCCTCGTCGCACCAGGGCGTGTAGATCACCTGGTCGACGGCGACGCGGGAGACGTCCCGTGTGATCACCCGGTCCAGGAGCGTCGTGGCGTCCCGGCCGCTGACCTCGTACTTGTAGAGGGGCGAGACGTCGATCACGGCGGCGGCCTCGCGGATCGCGTTGTACTCGATGTCCACGAAGTCCGCGAACACGGCGGCGGCGTGATAGCCCGACCAATCGCCCCATGCGAGCTTGGTGTTCAGCTCCCGCTGTCGCTCGAAGAAGGCCGTCCCGACGCTCATCCGCGCCAAGGCTAGCCGAGCCGGCCCGCCGGGATCGGTGGCTATGAGTGACTACAGGTCAGGGGGGTCTCGCTGCAGGTGGGAGACCGCGGCTAGCATCGGCGGCCGTGCGCCCGCGGGCGTTCGGATAGCCTTCTCCGGACCGGGGCCCAGACAGCAGCACGAAGCCAGAGAACAACAAAGGGAGCGGGATGCCGCAGCGCTACGACGCCGTCGTGATCGGTGGGGGCCACAACGGCCTCGTGACCGCGGCCTACCTCGCGAAGGCCGGCAAGTCGGTCCTGGTCCTCGAGCGCCGCCACGTCCTCGGCGGTGCGGCCGTCTCCGAGGAGATCGTGCCGGGCTACCGCTTCAGCGTCTTCTCCTACGTCGTCTCCCTCCTGCGTCCGGAGATCATCCGCGAGCTCGAGCTTCCGAAGCACGGCCTGGAGATCCTGCCGCTCGACGGCACGATCACCCCGCTCGACGACGACTCGCTCTGGCGCGTGAACGACCACGGGCGGACGGTCCGCGAGCTGCGGCGCTGGTCGCTGAACGACGCGGAGGCCTACGAGGAGTACGGCCCCCTGATGGCGGAGATGGCGCGATTCATCAAGCCGATCCTGTCGATCGTCCCGCCGGACCCGGGGAAGGTGTCGGTCCGGGACTGGCTCCCACTGACGCCGCTGGCGAAGACGTTCAAGGACCTGCCGAAGCGTCTGCAGACCACGTTCATCCAGCTGATGACGATGTCGGCGGCCGACTTCCTCGACCAATGGTTCGAGACGGATCCGCTCAAGGCCACGATGAGCGCCTCCGGGATCATCGGGACGTTCCAGGGGCCTCGGTCGCCCGGCACGGCATACGTGCTCCTGCACCACTACATGGGTGAGATCGACGGGGCGTTCCGCGCGTGGGGTGTGCCGAGGGGTGGCACGGGGAGCATCTCCGATGCGATCGGCAGCGCCGCGCTCGCCGCCGGCGCGGAGATCAGGACGGAGGCGCCCGTCGCGCGGATCGACGTCCGGGGCGATCGCGCCACCGGGGTGACGCTCGAGTCCGGGGAGGAGATCGAAGCGGGGATCGTGCTGTCTTCGCTCGATTCGCGATGGACGTTCATCAAGCTGCTCGAGGACGGCGTCTTGGACCCGGCGTTCCGCGAGGAAGTGCTCCGGTACAAGTACCGCGGCTCGAGCGGCAAGGTGAACCTCGCGCTCGACGGGCTCCCGGAGCTCGCCTGCAAGCCGGGGAGAGGGGAGTGGCTCCGCGGCGCGATCTCGTTCTCGCCCTCGCTCGACTACATGGAGCGCGCCTACGACGACGCGAAGTACGGACGTCCCTCGCGTCGGCCGTACATCGACATGATCATCCCGACGCTCGTCGACCCGACGATGGCGCCGCCCGGCGGGCACGTGATGAGCTGCTTCGTCCAGTACGCGCCGTACCGGCTGGCCGGCAACCAGGTCTGGGATGACGCCGCCCGCGAGTCGTTCGGCCAGAACGTGATCGACACGATCGCGGAGCGGTTCCCGACGATCCGGCAGCACGTCGTCGGATCGCAGTTCATCACCCCGAAGGACATCGAGGACATCACCGGGCTCACCGAGGGGAACATCTTCCAGGGGGAGCTCTCGCTCGAGCAGCTGTTCTTCAACCGACCGGTGCCCGGGTGGGCTCGCTACCGCACGCCGATCCGCGACCTGTGGATGTGCGGATCGGCGACGCATCCGGGCGGCGGGATCATGGGCGCCCCCGGCCGGATCGCGGCGCTCGAGGTGCTGGGCCGCGGACGTGGCGGGAGGGCGGCGTAGGGATGCCCTCCCGCGCGAACGTCGTCGTGATCGGCGCGGGCCACAACGGGCTGGTGACGGCCGCGCTGCTCGCGAAGGACGGCCGCCGGGTGACGGTCCTGGAACGTGCGGATGAGGTCGGCGGCATCCTCCGCGGCGGGGAGTTCGCGCCCGGGTTCACCGCCCCCGGGGTCGCCCACACCGTCGGCCGGCTGCGCCGTTCCGTGATCGAGGATCTGCAGCTGAACGATCACGGGCTCTCCCTGCTCACGCCGGCGGTCCGGATGTTCGCACCCCAGCCCGATGGATCCTCGGTGACGTTCTGGGGGGACGCCGAGCGGACGGCCGAGGAGCTGCGCGAGCGGAACCCGCGTGACGCGAACGCGTTCCCGGAGTTCGACCGGAAGATGCGGGCGGTGGCGTCCTTCCTCGCGTACGTGAACGTCGCGATCCCTCCCGACATCAGCGCGCCGACGCTCGCGGATGCGATCTCGGGTCTCAAGGTTGGATGGGCGTTCCGCGGCCTCGGCGCCCGGTACGGCCGCGAGGCGATCCGCATGATGCCGATGGCCGTGGCCGATCTCGTCCAGGAGGCGTTCGAGGAGGAGGCCGTGCGCGGGCCGCTCTCCACACGGGGCGTGCTCTACACGGCGTGCGGACCGTGGTCGGCGGGCACGGGTGCCGTGTTCCTGAACGACTCCGCCGGCAACGACGGGGGTGCCGCGGGCACCACCGTGTTCGCGCGGGGCGGGACCCAGGCGCTGGCGGCGGCGCTGTCGGCGGCTGTGACGAGGGCGGGTGCCGAGATCCGCACGTCCACCGACGTGGTGGCGATCCGATCGAAGGACCGGCGCGTCATCGGTGTGACCCTGGCCGACGGCACCGAGATCGACGCCGATCTCGTCGTGTCCGCGGCGGACCCGAAACGCACGCTGGCGCTCTGCGATCCGGTGGAGCTCGGCCCGACGATGCTCTGGCGGGCCGGCAACATCCGGCAGCCGGGAGCGACGGCGAAGGTGAACCTCGCCCTCTCCGGTCTCCCCGCGTTCCACGAGGACCCCGAGCGTCTGCAGGGGCGCATCGTGATCGGCCCGTCGATCGACTACGTCGAGAAGGCGTCGGATGCGAGGAAGTACGGGGAGCTGGCCGAGGAGCCCTGGATCGAAGCGACGATCCCGTCGCTGATGGATCCGTCGCTCGCCCCCGAGGGTCGCCACGTGATGAGCGCGATCGTGCAGTCCGCGCCACGCGTCCTCCGCGAGGGGGACTGGTCGCGGGAGAAGGAGCGGCTGGGCGACGTGACCGTCAAGACGCTGGAGCGGTTCGCGCCGGGATTCGGCGAGCTCGTCGAGGCCCGGCAGGTCATCACCCCGGAGGACCTCGAGAACGAGTACGGCCTCTCGGGTGGCCACGTCCAGCACGCGGAGCCCGGGCTCGACCAGTTCTTCGCCTGGCGCCCGTTGAACGGAGAAGCCCGGTATCGGTTCGTGCTCGACGGGCTCTACCTGGCGGGGTCCGGGGCACATCCCGGAGGCGGGATCACGGGTGGACCGGGCGCGAACGCCGCGCGACAGATCCGCAAGGACGGATGAGCGAAGCCGGCGACCGACCGTTCCGGATCCCGGAGAGCACCCTCTACAGCGACCACGCCGAGGAGTTCGCCGAGTTCGGCCCGAACGACCTGCCGCAGTATTCGGATTTCCGAGGGTCCTTCTACAAGGTCCCGTGGGCCCTCGACGAGGAGGCGATCGGCGGCGCCGGTGCCGACATCGCGATCGTCGGCGCTCCCTACGACGAAGGCACCTCGGCCAGGCCGGGCGCGCGGTTCGGGCCGATGGCGATCCGGAGCGCCCACGTGACGACCGGGAGCCCGTGGGCGTGGTCGCTCCAGACCGAGGCGTACCCCTTCGACGTCCTGACGGTGGTCGACGCGGGCGACGCGCCGGTCGTGCCCGGCCGCCCCGAACGCAGCCTCCGCGTGATCCACGAGAAGGTCCGGCGCGTCGCCCGCACGGGTGCGATCCCGATCGTCCTGGGCGGGGATCATTCGATCACGTTCCCCTCGGCCGCCGCCGTGGCCCGGGTGCACGACCCCGCGCGCGTCGGGATCGTGCATTTCGACGCGCATGCCGACACGGCGATGGATCAGTGGGGATCGCTGATCGGCCACGGGCAGCCGATGCGCCGGCTGATCGACGAGGGATGGGTCGCCGGGCCGAACTTCATCCAGGTCGGGCTCCGCGGCTATTGGCCGGACCGGGACACGTTCGACTGGATGCGCGGCCAGGGCATGCGCTGGCACACGCAGGCCGAGATGGAGGAACGCGGCGTCGAGGCGGTCATCGACGAGGCGATCGCGCAGGCGCTGGACGGTCCCGACCGGATCTACCTCTCGGTCGACATCGACGTCGTCGATCCGGGGATGGCGCCGGGCACCGGCACGCCGGAGTCCGGGGGGATGCTCGGCCGGGAGCTGCTGCGTGCGGTCCGACGGATCGCGGGGGCCGTCGACCTCGTCGGGATGGACGTCGTGGAGGTCTCACCCCCGTACGACCATGCGGAGATCACGGCGATGCTCGCGGTCAACGTGATCATGGAAGCGATCAGCGCGCGCGCCGCCGCCAGGGGCTGAAACGCCGTCGCGCGGTACCCTGCCGACATGTGCCGAAGCATCAAGCGACTCCGGGAACCGCACGGACAGGGATACGCCAGCGAGGAGGAGATCCGCGAGGCCGCGCGCCAGTTCGTGCGCAAGGTCAGTGGCTTCGGGACGCCGTCGTCCCGACACGTCGAAGCGTTCGAGGCCGCCGTGGACGAGGTGACCGACTCGTCGCGGCGGCTCCTCGAGACGATCGACACCACGCTGCGGAGCACCGCGTGACCGGCTACCCCCTCGATCCCTCGCCCGAGGAGATGCGGGCGATGGGGCAGGCGGCGGTCGACTACGTGATCGACTTCATCCACGGCCTGCCCGAGGCCCCGGCGCGCAACGTCGAGGGTGCGCTGGAGGCGGCGCTCGCGTTGAAGGCGTCGCCGCCGGAGGAGGGCGGGACGTTCGAGGACGTCTTCGCCCAGTTCCGGGACGCGGCGGCGCGCGCCTACGAGACGTGCGGTCCCGGCTACCTGCCGTACGTGCCGGGCGGCGGTCTGTACGCATCGGCCCTCGGGCAGTTCCTGGCGATGGCAGTGAACCGCTTCCCGAACCTGTGGGAGGTCGCCCCGGGCCTCGTGCAGATCGAGCAGAACGTGATCCGATGGCTCTGCGACCTCTTCGGCTATCCGGACGAGGCGCGAGGCATCCTCACGACCGGCGGCTCGATCGCGAACCTGTCGGCCGTCGTCACGGCGCGCCACGTGAAGCTCGGGGAGGAGTTCGGCGACGGCACCTACTACGTGAGCGAGCAGGCGCACGCCTCGGTCCCGAAGGCGGCGGCGATCGCGGGCATGCCGCGCCGCGCGATGCGGCTCGTCCCCGTCGACGCGGAGCTGCGGATGGACGCCGAGGCGCTCAAGTCGATGGTGGCGGAGGACCGGGCCGCCGGACGGCGACCGTTCCTCGTGGTCCCCGCCGCGGGGACCACGAACACCGGCGCGATCGATCCGATGGACGCGGTGGCCGACGTCGCGGAGGCCGAGGACCTCTGGATGCACGTCGACGCGGCGTACGGCGGCTTCTTCCATCTCACCGAGCGCGGTCGGGAGCGCTTCCGCGGGATCGAGCGCGCCGACTCGATCACGCTCGACCCGCACAAGGGGATGTTCCTTCCGTACGGGACGGGCTCCCTCGTGGTCCGCGACGGCGCCGCGCTCCGCGACGCTCACTACGTCGGCGCCGAGTACCTCCAGGACCGCGCGCCCGAGGCGGAGCTGCCCAACTGGAACGAGTACTCGCCAGAGCTGTCGAGGGACCATCGAGGCTTCCGCGTGTGGCTGCCGCTCGTCCTGCACGGCGTGGGGGCGTTCCGGCAGGCGCTGGACGAGAAGCTCGACCTCGCGGACCACCTGTACGCGGCACTCGCAGAGATCCCCGAGATCGAGCTGCCGTGGCCGCCGCAGCTCTCGGTGGTGCCGTTCCGGCTCCGGGGAGCCACCGACGACGAGGACCGGGCGTTCCTCGAGCGGATCAACGAACCCAAGCGCGTGTACCTGTCCAGCACGACGATCGAGGGCCGTCACATCATCCGGGCATGCATCGTCAACCACCGAACCCATCGCGACCGGATCGACGAGGCGATCGAGATCATCCGTTCCGCCGCTCGTGGCGCCATCCGTGGCGCCGCTCATGGCGCCGACATCCAGCCTCAGACCGGATAGCGGGCGCCCCGCGCATGCCCGAGATGCCCGAGGTCCAGGCGCTCGCCGAGCGGGTCGGCGACTCCGTCGGCGGGGCCACGCTCGAGGCCTTCGACCTCCTGCAGTTCTCCTCGCTGAAGACGGTGACGCCACGTCCCGCCGAGTTCGTGGGACGGAAGCTCGAGGAGGTCGGGCGACGGGGGAAGTACCTGATCCTCGACTACGAGGGCGGCGATCGGATGCTCGTGCACCTGTCGCAAGGGGGTCGGCTCGACATCGAGGCCCCGCCGAAGTCGACGAAGCCGAGGGGCTCGGTGGCGCGCTTCCGGTTCGCCGAGCGGCCGTCGCTCCTGGTCAAGGAGTTCGGGAAAGAGCGCAAGGCTGGTGTGTGGTCGCTCGCGGCCGGCGACGAGGGCCCGCTCGCGGTCCTCGGCCCGGAGGCGATGTCCGATGAGGCGTCCGCGTTCTTCCGCGACAGCACGGACGGACGCCGGGTCCACACGATCCTTCGGGATCAGCGGACCGTCGCCGGCGTGGGCCGCGGCTACTCCGACGACGCGCTCCACCACGCGCGCCTGTCGCCCTACGCCGTCCTCGGCAAGCTCGATGCAGAGGAGCGCGAGCGACTGGTGACCGGTCTCCGCGAGATCCTCGCCGAAGCCCTCGAGATGGAGCGGCGCCGCAGCGGAGGCCTCCCCACCAAGCTCGGGGACCATTTCACCGTCCACAATCGCTGGGGGCAGCCGTGCCCCCGTTGCGGCGCCGACCTCCGCCGCGTCTCCTACGAGTCCCACGAGGTCACGTACTGCCCCGACTGCCAGACCGGCGGCAAGGTCCTCGCCGACCGGCGCCTGTCCCGTCTCATCCGGTAGCGTCCGGCCGCGTGAGCGACGACCGCTGGCTCCCGGACGACCAGGACGACGAGCTTCCGCCTCCGGTGCCGCCGGAGGCCCGGCACCCCGGCTGGCTCGGGCGATTCCGCGGCCACGGGATCGACCTCACGCCGCTCAAGGTCTCCGCCGACTTCCGTCGCCTCTTCGTCGGGCAAGCGATCTCGGAGTTCGGGACGCAGATCACGTTCGTCGCGGTCCCGTTCCAGGTCTACGACATCACGAAGTCGACCGCGATGGTCGGTCTCCTCGCCCTCACCGAGGTGCTGCCGCTGGTCGTCCTTCCGGTCGTGGGCGGCGCGATCGCCGACGCCGTCGAGCGCCGACGATTCCTCATGATCGCGCAGGGGGCGGTCGCCGTCCTCTCGGTCGCGCTGGCCGTGAACGCGTTCCGGCCGGACCCGCAGGTGTGGGTCCTGTTCGCGTTCTCGTTCGTGTGGGCCTCGGCGTACTCGCTCTACTCGCCGGCGTTCCGCGCATGGCCCGCCAGGTTGCTCACGCCCGATCTCTTCACATCCGCGCTCGCCCTCGAGGTCGTGTATTACCAGTCGGCCGCGATCGCCGGCCCGATCCTCACCGGCCTGCTGATCTACAAGTACGGGGTGGGATGGGCGTACCTCCTGGACGCCGCGAGCACCCTCGGCGTGATCCTCGCGCTGGCGGGGATGCGTCCGTCTCCTCCGACGGCGGAACGGCTCTCGGTCGGGTGGTCTGCGATCCGTGAGGGCCTTCGGTTCCTCCGGGGGAAGCAGGTCCTGCAGGGCACGTTCTACATCGACCTGGTCGCGATGATCTTCGGGATCCCCGTCGCGCTCTACCCGGCGTTCGTGCTCGATGTGCTCGGGAGATCGGTGGCGGTCCTGGGCTTCCTCTACGCGGCGGAGGCGGCCGGGGCCCTCCTCGTCGCGCTGTTCAGCGGCCGCGCGAAGCACGTCCGGCGACAAGGGCTCGTCACGATCGTCGCCTGTATGTGCTGGGGTGCCGGCATCATCGGCTTCGGGTTCTCCCCCAACCTCTGGGTCGCGATCGTCTTCCTGATGCTGGCGAGCGCCTCGGACATGGTGAGCGGTCTCTATCGAGACGCGATCTTGAAGACGGTCACCCCCGACGAGATGCGCGGACGGATGGAGGGTGTCAGCCTCGCCGTCGTCGGGACGGGACCGTCCCTGGGCAACGCCGAGGCGGGGCTGCTCGCCTCCCTCAGGGGCGTGCGGTTCTCGATCGTCTCGGGCGGGATCGCGTGCATCCTCGGCGCCGGGGTGCTCGCGCTCGTCCTCCCCAAGTATCGGCGCTACGACGCGGCGCAGCCGGCCGCCTAGCGGATCCGTCCGAAGACGGGCGGGCGGATCCGTTCGTCAGGCCGGTCCGAGGACCACATCGCCGGCGGCGCCTCGGTGAGGTTCGCGAGCGAGACCAGCACCCGGTCGTAGTTCACGCGCCACCCCGCGAAATCGCGCCACGCCTGGTCGCGGTCGGCCTTCAACGGCACGCCGGCTTCCTCCAGCTCCGCCAGGACGGCCTCCCACTCGTCGCGGCCGACGGAGATCGGGTCGTCGGGGCGGGGAGCGGGGTCGTGCTCGATCTGGAAGAAGTCCGCGACGCCGCGCAGGCACAGGAACCCGGCCCGGATGCAGAACTCCGCCTTCACGTCACGGAGGACGTCCACCGACGACAGAACGATCGCGGCGCCGTCGAGCACTGCACCCGCGGCCGTGACCCACGAGCGATCGGGGTGGGACGAGCGGAAGAAGACGAGCGACGGGTGCGAGGTGTGCGATTCCTCCACGTCGACGAACCACCGCTCCCATTCGGCCCAGACCTCGTGGATCTCGGGGAGCCGCTCGAGCCGCCAGTAGCGCCAGATCATCTCCTTGGCCGACGGTGGCGAGCCTGCGCGGACCTCGAGGGCCGTGATCCCCACCTCGCGACGAGAGAACGCGGCGTAGATGCTCGGGAGGTACGTGACCAGCAACGCCAGGAGGAACAGACCGATCGCCGCCTCGAGGAAGATCAGCGCGGTGCTGCCGAGCCCGACCGGCCGGGAGAAGCCGAGCGTGAACAGCGAGGACCCCGACAGGTCGAACGCCGCCCGCCAGCCCGCTTCCTCGGTGGCCCAGAAGATCAGGGTGAAGCCGGTCAGCGCCAGCGTGAGCCAGGTCGCGAGGGCGGCCATCAAGGCGAGCGGGCCGTAGGCGCCGAGCAATCGATCGCGGCGGCGGTAGTCCATCGACGGTCGGAGGGCAGCCCGGAAGAGCCATCGCAGGAGCAGGAAGACCGATCGCGTGATCCGCGAGGGCGTCGCGCGCGGCAGGACCACCGTCTTCACCGCAGAGCCGATCGCGGCGATCACGAGGAGCGCTCCGCCGACGACGGCGAGGATCCGCAGCGCCATCACGGTCGGATGGTAGGACTTCGCTAGCCTGCCGGCGCGGACACCTGTTCTCGCGCGGCTGCGGCGGCATGGATCTCGTCCGCGTGGGCCCGGCCGGGGATGAAGCGGTTCGCGACGACCGCGGCGGTCAACAGGACCAGCGCGGCGATCAGCAGCGCGAGGTGGAACCCGCTCATGTACGACTCCTGGAACGCCGTTCCGAACCCACGGATCTGCTCGGGGGTGAGCCCGAGGCCGGCGAGCTCGGCGGGGGAGACGAAGCCGTGGGAGGCGGCCTGCGAGACCGCGCTCGCCTGGCCGGCCGTGAGCCCGAGGTCTGCGAGCTTCGGGAGCAACGTGGAACCGAGTCGATCGAACAGCACCGTTCCCAGGAGCGCGATGCCCACGACGCCACCCACCTCGCGGCTCGTGTTGGTCATCGCCGAGCCGAGGCCGGCCCGCTGCGAACCGACCGACCCCATCACGGCCGCCGTCATCGGGGCCATCGTCGCGCCGAGGCCGTGTCCCATCATCACGAACAGGACCCCGATCATCCAGAACGGGGTCGTGGGCGTGATCAACGTCAGGCCGAGCAGGCCGGCCGACGCCATCGTGAGCCCGTAGGTCATCGGGATCCTCGGACCGATCCGCTGCGCGACGTGGCCGGCGATCGGCGCGGTCACGATGATCATCACGGTCATCGGGAGGAACCGCAGGCCGGTCTGGAACGGCGTGTAGCCCCGGATCGCCTGCATGTAGAGCGTGACGAACAGGAAGATCGAGAACATCCCGAGCGAGACCGAGAACGCCACGGTGTTGCCGGCGCTGAACGTGGGGATCCGGAAGAACGCGAGGGGCATCATCGCCTTGGGGCTCCGGTGCTCCCACACGAGGAACGCCACGAGGAGGATGCCCGCGAGCACGAGCGAGCCGACGATCAACGGGTCGCTCCACCCGCGCTGGTTCGCCTCGATCAGGCCGAACGTGAGAGCGAAGAGTCCTCCGGTGCCGAGCGCCAGACCGGGCAGGTCGAGATGCCGGGTCTCCTCCGAGACCGACTCACGCACGGTGCGCAAGGCGATCGCGAACGCGAGCACGCCGATGGGAACGTTGATGAAGAACACCGTCTCCCATCCCGCGTGCTCCACGATGTAGCCGCCGAGCGTCGGCCCGAGCGCCAGCGCGAGGCCGCTCACGCCCGCCCAGAGGCCGATCGCCCGCGAGCGCTCCTCCGGCGGAAATGTCACCGTGAGGATCGAGAGCGTCCCGGGCATCAGGAGGGCGGCGCCGACCCCTTGCAGGGCGCGGAACGCGATCAGCTGGCCGCCGGATCCCGACAGGCCGCACCCGAGCGAGGCGAGCGTGAAGATCGCGAGGCCCGTGAGGAACATCCGCTTGCGGCCGTAGCGGTCTCCCAGGATCCCGCCCGTGAGGAGCAAGGACGCGAACGCGAGGACGTAGCCGTCGATGATCCATTGCAGGTCGGAGACCGTCGCCCCGAGCTCACGCTGGATCGTGGGGAGGGCGATGTTGACGACGGTGTTGTCGAGCATCGCCATCGCGAGCGCGAAACACATCGTGAGCAGGACTGCGACCTTCTCGCGGGCGTTGTCCCCCTTGAATCCCAGCAGCGGCATCCCTCGGTCCTCTCTGGTCAACCCAAGTGGCAACGACCCGGGGCGCCGGGTCTGTTCCTTACGTCAGCTTCGAGTACAGCCGGATCGAGAGCGGCATGAAGACCGCGAGGAGCCCGATGATCCACAGGGATGAGATCAAGATGAGCTCCTCGGTGGTGCCGCCGCTCGTCGGGTACTGGCCGACCGTGAAGACCCGTGCCAGGTTGGCCCAGTGCGAGATGGGGTTGTTCCGGGCGATCACCTGCACCCAGCCCTCCATCCCCTCGACCGGCACCAAGGCCGAGCTCATGAACACCAAGGGGAAGATCCCCGTGAAGGCAGCGGCCTGCACCGCCTCCAGCTTCTTGACCCACAGCGCGATCGCGGCCATCACCCACGAGAACGTGAAGCTGACGGCCATCACGAGCACGATCATCGCGAGCGCGTTGAGGAACCCCTCCTCGAACGAGAAGCCGACGAGGTAGCCGATCCCGATCACGACCAGGAGCAGGATGAAGTTCTTGACCAGGTCGGAGGTCGCCCGCCCGGCGAGCATCGCCGAGCGCGCCATCGGGAGCGAACGGAACCGATCCACCAGGCCGGACTTCAGGTCCTCGGCGATGCCGATCGCCGTCGTGGTCGATCCGAAGATCGCGTTCTGGATGATGATCCCGGGCATCAGGTACATCGTGTACGTCGAGAAACCCACCGGAAGGATGATGTTGCCACCGAACACGTAGACGAACAGCAGGACGAACATCACCGGCTGAACCAGCTCGAACACGAGGACCGCCGGGATCCGCACGATCTGCGTCAGGTTCCGCCTGCGCCACGACGAGGCTGTCGAAGAACGACAGCATCGCGCGTGACGTGGTGAGCTTGCTGGGCACAGCGACTGCGCTCATCGATCCTTCCTCCTGCCGCGCTTCTTCGGCTCCTGTTCGGCTTCCTCTGCCTCTTGCTCCTCCTGCAGCTCCATCTCCGCTGCGTGGCCCGTCAGGGAGAGGAACACGTCGTCAAGCGTGGGCCGGTGCAGCGCGATGTCCTCGATCGCGATACCGGCGTCGTCGAGCCGGCGCACCGTCTCGAGCAGCACGGTGGGTCCCTCGCTGCCGACCGGCACCCGGATCAACCGCGTTTCCTGATCCACCATCGGCGCACCCGAGCCGAGCCCCTGAAGGGTGTCGCCCGCCCGGGACAGGTGCTCCGCCGCGACGTGCAGCTCGAGCACCTCGCCGCCGATCTTGTCCTTCAGCTCCTCCGACGTCCCCTCGGCGATCACGGTCCCGAGGTCGATCACCGCGATGCGATCGCACAGCTGGTCCGCCTCCTCCAGGTACTGGGTGCAGAGCAGCAGGGTGGTGCCCCCCTTCTGGAGGTCGCGGATCAGCTCCCACAGGACCAGCCGGCTCCTCGGGTCGAGCCCGGTGGTCGGCTCGTCCATGAACAGCACCTTCGGCCGACCGACCAGGCTCGCGCCGACGTCGAGCCGGCGCCGCATGCCGCCGGAATAGGTCTTGGCGGTCCGATGGGCGGCGTCGGAGAGCTCGAACCGCTCGAGCACCTCCTCCGCGCGTTTCCGGGCCTCGGCAGCCGGGAGGTGGTAGAGCCGGCCGACCATCTCCAGGTTCTCCAAGCCGGTGAGGTTCTCGTCGACCGCCGCGAACTGCCCCGCGAGGCCGATCACGGGGCGCAGCCGCACCGCGTCGCGCACGACGTCGAGGCCGGCCACGGTGGCCGTTGCCCTCGTCTGGCTCGAGGAGGGTGGTGAGGATGCGGATGGTGGTGGTCTTGCCCGCGCCGTTCGGCCCGAGCAACCCGAAGACCGTGCCCTCCTGCACCGCCATGTCCACGCCCTTGACGGCCCGCACCTTCCCGAACGACTTGGTCAGGCCATCGGTCTTGATGATCGCGTTCTCCATGCGAGCGAGGATATCGACGGCCGATGACAGCGACATGTCCGCCGGTAGGGGACCGGTTCCGGTTGCCTCCGAGCAGGGGTCGGTGGTCGGAGGCGCTTCCCAAGCAAGGAGGTAATCACTATTACGAGCCTGGAATAGGATGGGAATGCCTCTCGGTTCAAGCACTGAGCGAGAAAGGATCATCCAGATGAACGAACTCGACATCCAGGCCTTGCCGTTGCTGCCCCTGACCACCGGCGTCGTGCTCCCCGGCATGGTCGTCACCCTCACGATCGAGTCGGACGAGGCGCGGGCCGCGATCGGCGCGGCCGCCGAGGGCGACGACGGGCTCCTGCTGACCGTCCCGAGGATCGAGGGCCGGTACGCGCGGGTCGGCGTCGTGGCCAAGATCGAGGACGTCGGGCGCATGCGCAACGGCGTCGAGGCGATCGTGATCCGGGGGCTACGGCGCGCCACCGTCGGGCTCGGGGTCCCCGGGACCGGGGAGGCCACCTGGGTGCAGATCGAGCCGGCACCGGAGGAGCCTGCGAGCGAGCGTGCACACGAGCTCGCCAAGGAGTACCGCGGGGCCGTGGAGGCGATCACCGATGCCCGCGGCGTGCCCGCGGTCGCGGAGTTCCTCCGAGGCGTGACCGACCCGGGCCAGCTCGCCGACACGTCGGGCTACTCGCCGGACCTCTCCTTCGACCAGAAGGTGGACGTGCTCGAGACCCTCGACGTCGAAGCGCGGCTCGAGAAGGTGCTCCGGTGGGCCAAGGAGACGCTCGCGGAGATCCAGGTGAAGGAGCGGATCCGCGATGAGGTGGCCGACAGCCTCGAGGAACGACAGCGGGAGGTCCTCCTGCGCGAGCAGATGGCGGCGATCCGCAAGGAGCTCGGCGAGGACGGCGCCGAAGACGTCGTGGCCGAGTACCGCACGAAGATCGCCGACGCCGGGATGCCGGAGGACGTGCGCACGCAGGCCGAGCGCGAGCTCGGCCGGCTCGAGCGGACGTCTGAGCAGTCGCCGGAGTACGGCTGGATCCGCACCTACCTCGACTGGTTGCTCGACGTGCCCTGGTCGAAGACGACCGAGGACACACTCGACATCGCCGCCGCACGAGAGGTGCTCGACGCCGACCACGAGGGACTGCGCGACGTGAAGGACCGGATCCTCGAATACCTCGCCGTCCGGAAGCTCCGGAGCGAGCGAGGGCTCGTGGAGGCCGGGGGCCGGGGCTCCGGGGCGATCCTCACGTTGGTCGGACCTCCGGGCGTCGGGAAGACGTCGCTCGGAGAGTCCGTGGCGCGTGCGCTCGGGCGATCGTTCGTCCGCGTCTCGCTCGGCGGTGTCCACGACGAATCCGAGATCCGTGGTCACCGCAGGACCTACGTCGGAGCCCTTCCCGGCCGGATCGTCCGGGCGTTGAAGGACGCGGGGACGAAGAACCCCGTGATGATGCTCGACGAGGTCGACAAGGTCGGCGCCGACTGGCGGGGCGACCCGTCGAGCGCCTTGCTCGAGGTCCTCGACCCTGCCCAGAACCACACGTTCCGCGACCACTACTTGGACGTCGATCTCGACCTGTCCGAGGTGCTGTTCATCGCGACCGCGAACGTCGCCGAGACGATCGCCGGGCCGCTGCTCGACCGGATGGAGGTCATCCGGATCGACGGCTACACCGAGGACGAGAAGGTCGCGATCGCGCGCCGACACCTGCTGCCCCGACAGGTCGAGCGGAACGGCCTGCGACCCGAGGAGGTCGAGGTCACCGATGACGCCTTGCGCGGTGTCGTGGGCGACTACACGCGAGAGGCCGGCGTCCGCAACCTCGAGCGCGAGCTCGGCAAGATCATGCGGAAGGTCGCCACGAAGCTGACGGCGGGGGAGGAGGGTCCCGCGCACGTCGACGCGACCGATCTCCGCGAGTACCTGGGCCGCCAGAAGTTCTTCTTCGAGGCGGCGGAGCGGACCGCGGTTCCCGGCGTGGCGACCGGCCTCGCCGTGACCGGCACCGGAGGCGACGTCCTGTTCATCGAGGCGACCCGGGAGGATGTTCCCGAGGACGGCCTGACGCTCACGGGACAGCTCGGGGACGTGATGAAGGAGTCCGCGCGGATCGCCTTGTCGTATGTGCGTTCGCACGCCGGTGCGCTGGACATCCCCGCTGAGCGGCTCCGCGGCCGGTTCCACGTGCACGTGCCCGCAGGGGCCGTTCCCAAGGACGGACCGAGCGCGGGCGTCGCGATGACGACGGCGCTCGTGTCGTTGCTCACCGGCCGGTCCGTCCGGGCCGAGGTGGGGATGACGGGCGAGGTGACCCTGCAGGGTCGCGTGCTCCCGATCGGCGGCGTCAAGCAGAAGGTCCTTGCCGCGCACCGCGCGGGCCTGAAGGAGGTCATCCTCCCGGTGCGCAACGAAGGGGACCTGGACGACGTGCCGGAGCAGGTGCGTGAGGAGATGACGTTCCACCTTGCGGACAACGCGGGAGACGTGCTGGCGATCGCGCTCGGCGGAACCCCGGAGGGCTTCGCCGAGCCGGATGCCGCTTAGCCCCGAGCCGCGGTAGGGTCGAAGTCTGGTCCTCGTTGCGGCCCGGGGCGGCGGCGAGACCTCGTGTCCGAGACGGGGTTGGAGGTGAGGGCGACCCTCGCGATGATCGCTAGCAAGACTCGAACTCCTCACCTTCCGAGGGAGGGGCGGACGGCGGCACCGATTCGAAGCACGTCGAGGTTGTGCGTCGTCGCGCTCCTCACCTCGCTGCTCGCGTTCGCGGCACCCTGGGGCGCGGTGGATGCGATCGCGTCGGTGCTCCCCGATGAGGCGCCCAGCCCGTCGCCGTCCGCGGAGCCCGAGCCCTCGCCTGAGCCGAGCCCCTCGCCGTCTCCCTCGCCAAGCCCATCACCGACCCCGACCCCGACCCCGACGCCGCTCCCGAGCCCGACGGTGCGGGGCGTCAGGATCGTGCCGTCCTTCGGGCCGGCCCAGGCTCCCGGACAACCTGTTCCGGTCGGCGAAGCTCCGGGTGCGTTCGACCACCCTCCCGAAGGGGGCTCCCCGAACCAGGCCCCGACGCAGGACCTCTCGACCGAGCAGTTGCTCAGCGGCACCTATTCGACCGAGCGCCTGGTCGCCGCGGCTTCGTTGTTGCGGGCTGCCGGCTGGTCCGAGGATCGGATCCGGCGAGAGATCTACGCGCCGTTCATCCTGGTTGGCCCGGCCAGCTGGGTCGACAGTTGGCACGCTCGTCGGTACGGGCCGGGATCGATCGTCCGCCAGCACGAAGGTCAGGACGTGCTCTGCCAGCACGGCACCGAGGTGCTCGCGCCCGAGGACGGGACGATCGAGTTCGAGACGGGGCTGCTCGGTGGCCGGTCCGCCCACCTCTTCCTCCCGGACGGTGGCTACTACTACTTCGCCCACTTCGTGGATTGGAACGATCGGCGTTTCTCCGACGGCGACGACGTCCACCGCGGCGACGTCATCGGCTTCTGCGGGGACACGGGGAACGCGACGGTCCCGCATGTGCACTTCGGTCGGTACGGGCCCGACGGGGCCGCGATCGATCCGATGCGGCTCCTCCTCTCCTGGCTCCACGACGCCGAGGTCGACCTCCCCGCGTTGCTCTCGAGGGCGGCGGTCGGAACTGGGGGCCCGCCCGATTCAGGCGGGCCTACCCGGGACATCATCCGGTCGCTGCTGGACGACCCGCTCCCGGCAGCCAGCCTGACCGCCTGGCGGAACGCCGCCTCGACGGAGCCCGACGGCCCCCTCGATCTCACCCCCGTGCTCGTGTTCCTCGCGCTGTTCGGGATCGGCGGTCGATGGACCGTCCCCGGCTCGAGGCGGAGGCGGGGCGGAAGCCCGCCGAGAACCATGTCGGCATACCGAGAAGGACCGCGTCTGTCCTGAGGTTCGGATCCCTGCTCCTTGTCCCGCTCGCTTTCGCGATGTTGCCGTCGCACCTGTCGGTTCCTTGCGTCCCCCTGGTTCCCGCCGGTGGGCTCGCGTAGCGTCGCCGTTCGATGGCGTCTCGTTCCACCCCGCATCGTCGTTCCGTCCTCGCGGTCACCGCGGTGCTCCTGCTGGGGGCCTGCGGTGGGTCCGACCCCGAGGCGGGGACGTCGGCAACGCCGCCCCCGTCGGCAACGCCGACGACTCCACCCCAGCTCGAGGAGCTCGCGCGCGTGTCCGTCGGCGGCGAGCCGATCGGGATCACCACGGGGTTCGACAGCGTGTGGGTGGTCAACTCGGAGTTCGACAGCGGAGGCGAGCCGAGCGTCTCTCGCATCGACCCGACCGAGAGCGCCGTGGTGGCGACCATCCCGGTGGGCTCCGTCCCGCTCGAGGTCGCTGTCGCCTTCGACTCCGTCTGGGTGTCCAACTCCGAGGACGACACGGTCTCCCGGATCGACCCCGCGACGAACGAGGTCACGGCGACGATCGAGGTGTGCGAGGCCCCGGAGGGGATGGCGGCTGACGACGTCGGGCTGTGGGTCGTCTGCGAGGAGAGCGGCGCAGTGGTCCGGATCGATCCGGCGGCCGAGCGCGTCGGGAACCCGATCGAGGTCGGTCTCCAGCCTCGGTTCGTCACGGTCGCATTCGGCAGCGCGTGGGTCTCGAACTACGTCGATTCGACCCTCTCGCGGATCGACCTCGGCACGGGCGAGGTGGTCGCGGAGGTGGCGACCGAGTTCGGGCCGCAGGTGATGGTCGAAGCCGATGGCGGGCTGTGGGTGTCCTCGGTCGACACCGACTCGGTCCAACGCATCGACCCCGCGACGAGCGAGCCGGACCCCCCGATCACGACCGAGGCGCTCCCCGATGGGCTGCTCGCGCACGCCGGCGCGCTCTGGGTGGCGACTGACCTTGGTCCGATCCTGCAACGCATCGATCCCGCGGCCGGGGAGATCAGCGGCACCTGGGTGGTCTCCGACCAGGGCGCGATCAACGCGAACCAGCTGGTCGTCGAGGCGGGCGGGGCGTTCTGGTTCCCCCTGATCGACTCCGCGGAGGTCATCAAGGTCTCCGTTCCGGTCTGACGCCCTCGGGTGCTTCGGGCCGACCGATCCGTTCCCTATCCTGACCCGGTGCCCCCCGGTCTCGAGCTGATCGATCTGCGCCGCCGGTTCGGCGACGTCGTGGCGCTCGACGGCGTCAGCTTCGATGTCGGCGAGGGATCCATGGTCGGGTTCGTCGGTCCGAACGGCGCCGGCAAGACGACGGCGATGAGGATCACCCTCGGCGTGCTCGGCGCCGACGCCGGCGAGGTCCGGTGGCGAGGGCGGCCGGTGGACGGTGTGGCCAGGCGGAGGTTCGGCTACATCCCGGAGGAGCGCGGCCTCTACCCGAAGATGCGCGTCCTCGACCAGCTCGTCTACCTGGCGCGGCTCCACGGTGTGGGCCGGGCGGCCGCGGGGATCCGCGGCCTGGAGATCCTCGAGACCCTCGGGGTTGCCGATCGCGCGAAGGACCGGGTCGAGAGCTTGTCGCTCGGGAACCAGCAGCGGGTGCAGCTCGCCGCCGCCCTCGTGTACGAGCCCGACCTCCTGGTGCTCGATGAGCCGTTCTCGGGCCTCGACCCGGTCGGCACCGACGTCTTGATCGAGGTGCTGGATCGCGAACGGGCGTCGCGGGGCGTGCCGATCGTGTTCTCCAGCCACCAGTTGGAGCTCGTGGAGCGCGTGTGCGACCGCGTCGTGATGATCGTCGACGGGCGGATCGTCGCCGATGGCGCGATCGACGAGCTGCGCGCGTCGCGCGCGCGACGGCTGGTGCGCGTCGAGGTCTCGGGGGCCCCGGCCGGTTGGCACGAGTCGATCCCCGGCGTGCGGCTCGACGGGGAGGTCCCTGGCGGGATCATCGTCGAGCTCGAGGACGACGCGGACGATCAGCGCGTCCTCGATCTCGCCCGATCGGTCGGCGAGGTCCGGCACTTCAGCCGGGTTCGCCCCACGCTGTCCGAGCTGTTCAGGGAGGTGACCGCCACGTGAGTGACGATCCCGCCGCGACGGACCGCGGCATGTGGCGGATCGTCGCGGCACGGGACTTCTCCGTGCGTCTTCGCGACAAGGGGTTCGTGATCTCCACGGCGATCACGGTCGCCGTGCTCTCGATCTTCATCCTCCTGCGCGCGTTCGCGAGCGGTCCGGACTCGTTCGACCTCGCCGTGGTGGGTGATCGGGCGGTGGCCGATCGTGCGGCCGCGATCGGCGAGCGGGCCGGGATCGAGGTGTCCGTGGTCCCGCTGCCCGACGAGCGCGCGGCGGAGGAGGCCCTGCGCGAGGGCAGCGTGGACGCGGCGCTGATCGGCGACCAGGCCGACGTCCTCGACGGCTCCGTCACGCTCCGCGTCCTCCGGGGTGCGCCGAACCTCCTCGACCAGGTCGTCCAGGCCGCCGCGATCGCGGCGCGGATCGACGACGCGCTCGCGGATGCGGGCGTGTCCGACGCGACGATCGAGGCCCTGCAGGATCAGCACCCGGTCGACGCCGTGCCGATCCTCCCGCCGGATCCGAACCGCGACGCGAAGGCGGCGGTCGCCCTCGCCGCCGTGCTCATCCTCTACGGCCAGCTCTTCGGCTACGGGGTGTGGGTCGCCACGGGCGTGATCGAGGAGAAGGCCTCGCGTGTCGTCGAGGTGCTGCTCTCCACGATCCGCGCCCGTCAGCTGATGGCCGGCAAGATCGCGGGCATCGGGACGCTCGGATTGCTCCAGTTGATCGTGATCTCCATCTTCGCGGTGACGCTCGCGACCGTGACCGGTGCGATCGACATCCCCGCCGATTCGCTCTCGGCCGCGGCGATCACGGTGGGATGGTTCGTCCTCGGTTTCTCGTTCTACGCGGCGCTGTTCGCCACGGCCGGGGCGCTCGTCTCCCGGATGGAGGAGCTGCAGAACGTGATCGTGCCGATCAACCTCGTGGTGTTCGTCTCGTTCCTCATCTCGATCGGCGCCGTCGACGACCCCGACTCGGGGATCGCCAAGATCGCCTCGCTCCTGCCGTTCTCCTCGGCGCTGGCGATGCCGGTCCGGATGGTGCTGGGGTCGGCGACGCCGTGGGAGATCGCGGCATCGCTCGTGATCGTCATCGGCTCCACCGCGCTGTTGATCCCGCTCGCCGGCCGCGTCTACGCGGGCGCGATCCTCCGCACCGGAGCGAAGGTGAGGATCCGCGACGCGTGGCGGGCGGGCGCCTAGGTGCCCGCATCCTGGACGAGGGCGAACCTGCGGCACGCAGGCGCGATGCTGCGCTACGGCGCGAACCCCGCCGCGACGGTCTACGACTCGATCGGTCCCGACTTCTTCCTGGCGCTCGCGCCCGGTTGGCTGAACCTGGGGCTGTGGGAGGGCGACGGGAGCGATCCGGAGGAAGCCGCGATCGCCGTGCGTCGCCTCGTCGAGCGGATCGCAGCTCCGTTGCCGGCAGGCGGTGACGTCCTCGACGTCGGGAACGGCCTGGCCGCCCAGGATCCCGTGATCGCGGAGGTCGCGCGGCCCCGCTCGCTCACGGCCGTGAACATCACCTGGTCCCAGCTGGAGGCGGGACGAGGCCGCCTGCGGGAGGCGGACGCGCGCGCCGTGTGCGCGGACGCCTGCCGGCTGCCGTTCGCCGACGGAACCGTCGACGGCGTGATCAGCGTGGAGGCCGCGTTCCACTTCTCCTCACGGCAGCGGTTCCTGGAGGAGGCCTTCCGCGTCCTGCGTCCCGGAGGCGTCCTCACGATGTCGGACGTCCCCACCGCTCCGGCGGCCCCAGGGGTTCCGTGAGGCGGTCGCGGCCGCCGCGACGCTGCGCGTGTGGGGTCTCCGGCCGGGAGCCGCCGCATCGGCCGACGAGATCGTCGCCGCGGCCGCGGCGGCGGGGTTCGAAGGGATCCGCGGAGAGCTGGTGGGGGACCGGGTGGTCGCGCCGGCGCTGCGCTTCGTCCGTGACCGGCTCGACGCGAGCCGCGACCGCGAGCCGAGATCGCTGGCGCTGGCGGCCCGCACGATGCTGGCGCAGGCCGACACGTTGTGGGAGCGCGGTCTCCTGGACTACCTGCTGCTCGACGGCCAGAAGCCCGAGAGGAAGCCCTAGCCGAGCTCGCGGCGGAGCGCCTGCAACGGCAGCTGCCCCAGCGCGAGCAGCCGGTCGTGGAACGCCTTCAGGTCGAAGGCGGCGCCCTCCTTCTCTTCGGTCCGGCGCCGCGCGTCCTCGATCTCGACCATCCCCACCATGTAGGCGAGGGCCTGGGCCGGCAGGGCGATGTACCGGTCGACCTCGACCTCCGACTCACCGCGCGGTGAGCCGCCGGCCACGAGCTTCTCGATCGCCCGGTCCCGGGTCCAGCCGAACGCGTGCAAGCCTGTGTCGGTGATCAGGCGGGCGGCTCGGTGGCCCTGCGCCGCCAGCATCCCCAGCCGCTCCCAATCGTCGACGTAGAGGCCCATGTCGTCGGCGAGACGCTCGCTGTAGAGCCCCCAGCCCTCGGCGAAGGACGCGCCGGCGAGGAGCCCGCCGAAGCGCCGCATCGCCGGACGGTCGTCGAACTCCATCTCGAGCGCGATCTGGAAGTGATGTCCCGGGTTCGCCTCGTGATAGGTGACGGACGCGATCTGATGCAACGCCTTGCCGGGCAGGTCGTGCGTGTTGATGTAGTAGGTGCCGGGCCGCTCGCCGTCCGCCGTGGGCGGCATGTAGAACGCGAGCGCCATATCGGCCGCCCGGTAGGCCTCGATCTCGCGCACGCGGCAGTTCGCCTTCGGCAGCCTCCCGAACCACTGCGGCGCGATGTCCCAGCTCCGCTGGACCTGGCTCTCCACGAGCTCGATCAGCGCTCCTGCAGACGTGGGGGTGTCCCGCCCGGACGCCCGCCGATCCGCGATCGCGGCGTCCGGGTCGGGATAGCCGAGCCGGGCGGCGATCTCGAACCGCTCGGCCTGGATCGCCTCCCAGCGCTCGTTGCCGAGGTCGTGGACCTCCTGGGGGTCCAGAGGCAGCGTGGTCCACGAGCGGATCTCGGCCGCGTAGATCGCGTCGCCGCCGGGGAGCGCGGTCACGGCGTGATCCTCCGCGGCGTGGGGGAGGTAGTCGCGGAGCACCTCCAGGTAGCGGGCGAACGCGGGAGCGACCACGTCCGTCCACACGCCGGCGACCCGCTCTCTCGCGGCGGCGTCGTCCTCGGCCACCGCGGCGAGCGGGGGCGAATCGTCGGCGGACGACGCCACGATCCGCTCCACCTGCGCCACCGCCCGCTCGACCACGATCCGTGGCGACACGACCCCGGTGGCGATCCCTTCCCGCGCGATCTCCGCGCACGCCTCCAGGTAGCCGGGAAGCGCGCGGAGCCGCTGCTCGTATCGGTCGAGGTGCTCCGGCGTGTCCGTGCGCTGGATCGACGCGATGTCGCCGAGGAGCACGCCCGGCCCGATGAAGTGGTTCACGACGTACAGGCGGTCGGTCCGGAGCTCCACCGCCGCGAGCGCCTGCGTCGCGATCGCCTCGAGCACGTCCATCGTCGTCCGGAGGGTCACGTCGAGCGCGGCCCGGTCGATCTCCGCGAGCTCGTCGAGCGCCGCCCGGTTCCGGGTCTCGGAGATCGCGCGGCCCGACTCACCGATGTCGGGGAGTCGGTCGTCGTAGCGATCGTCCCCGATCGCCGTGGCGAACGTCGGCTCCCGTTCGAGGAGCTCTTCCCACGCCCGGTCGGCGAGCGCCTGCGCGCGGTCGGTGTCGTTCACGTCGTCGTCAACCTCTCGATCGGGGTCACAAGAGGCCAAGCGTACCCGCGCCGTCCACCTGCAGGGCAGCGCCCGAGATGAACCCGGCCGGTTCGGAGCAGAGGAACGCAACGACGCGCCCGAAGTCCGCGGGTTCGCCGAGCCGTCCGGTGAAGCCGGTCTCGGCGACGCGCTGCGTCCGATGCAGGCCGGGGCAGGCGAGGTTCAGCGTGATGCCCTCGTCCATCAGCTCCTGCGCCGCGGTCTTCGCCCATCCCCAGAGACCGGCGCGAGCGGTGTTCGAGGTCGACAGGTTCGGGATCGGCTGCTTCACCGCGTTGGACGTGATCAGGCAGATGCGACCCCAGCCCGCCGCGCGCAGGTGCGGGAGGGCCTCGCGCACGAGGCGGACCGAGGTCAGGAGGTTCGCGTCGATCGCCGTCTGGAGCGTCGCGTCGTCGACGTCGATCGCCCGTCCCTTCGGGGGGCCGCCGGCGTTGGCGACGACGACGTGCAGCGCGCCGAACCGTTCGACGGTCGCGGCGACCAGCCGGCGTGGCGCGTCGGGGTCGGTCACGTCATCCGGGAGGGCGAGGACATCCGAGCCCATCTCCATCGCGGCTGCGCGGACGCGCTCCGGGTCCCGCGAGTTGATCGCGACCTGCGCGCCCTCGTCGACGAGCGCCTGCGCCGAGGCGCGACCGAGGCCTTTCGACGCCGCCGTCACCAGCGCGACCTTCCCTTCGAGTCCGAGATCCATCGCGTGCGATGCTACGCTCCCGCGCGGTGTCATCGGGATCCCCCCACCCGACGCTCGTCCTCCTCCTCGTGCTGTCGGTGGCGACGGGGGCGTGCGCGCCGCGGATGCTCGACAGCGAGCAGCTCGAGCGCCGGCTCTCCCGGGAGCTCTCGGACCAGCTCGACGTTCCCGGGATCGAGGTCGAGTGTCCCGATGCCGAAGCCCGGGAGGGGTCGACGCTGGACTGCATCGCCCGGGCACCCGGTGAGACCGCGGGCCTCCGGATCGTGGTGACCCAGGTCGACGACGACGGCAACGTGACCTGGGAGATCGCAGGCGCGGCCGGGTAAGGTTGGCCGATGCTGCTCGAGGGCAAGAAGCTCCTCATCACGGGCGTCCTGACGCCCCGATCGATCGCGTTCTCGGCGGCGCAGGTCGCGCAAGAGCAAGGCGCCGAGATCGTCCTCACGAACTTCGGACGAACGGTGAGCCTCACCGAGAAGAGCGCCAAGCGCCTCCCCGACCCCCCCGACGTCCTCGAGATGGACGTGAACGAGCCGGAGCAGATCGACGCCGTGCGCGAGGAGCTCGGCCGGCGCTGGGGACGGCTCGACGGGTTCCTGCACGCGATCGCGTTCGCGCCACAGGACGCCCTCGGCGGCAACTTCCTGCACACGCCGTGGGAGAGCGTCGCGACCGCGTTCAAGACGAGCGCGTTCTCGCTCAGCTCCCTCGCTGCCGGCATGCTGCCGCTGATGGAGTCCCACGGTGGCGGGATCGTGTCACTGGACTTCGACGCACGGGTCGCCTGGCCGGTCTACGACTGGATGGGCGTCGCGAAGGCCGGGCTCGAGTCCGTGACGCGCTACCTGGCGCGGGACCTCGGCCCGAAGGGGATCCGGGTGAACACCGTGTCGGCGGGACCGATGAAGACGATGGCGGGGAAGGGGATCCCTGGGTTCGACCGCATCGCGGGCAGCTGGGCCGATCGAGCCCCGCTCGGGTGGGACACGACCGACGGTCGCCCGGTCGCCGGCGCGATCGCGTTCCTCCTCTCGGATCTCGCGAAAGGGATCACCGGGGAGCTGCTCCACGTGGACGGCGGGTTCCACGCGATGGGCACGGAGCCGGGCCCGCCGTCGAGCGTGCCCGACTGAGGCCGCCCGCCCGCTAGGCCGCCTCCAGCGCCTCGACGAACGCCTGCACGTCGGACAGGCCGGCCGTGGGCTCCTGCGTGCGGGTGGTCACGGTGACGCCGACCAGCTCTCCCTGGAAGACGCACATCACGCCCTGCTCGCTCGGGCCACCCGGGACGAGGAAGCCGGGGCCACCGCCGCTCATGCACGCGAACGAGTACCCGTTCGACTCGGAGAGTTGCAACGACTCCCGGTCGACCTCCCCGCCGGTCGCCTCCGCACCGTTCGCGGCTCCCTGGATGATCGTCTCGGCCGCGACGCCGCCGGGATAGTTGTCGTACAGCGCGGCGAGGAGCTCGGGATCTCCGGCGGTGCCGTAGAGGGCCACGCTGATCTCGACGTCGCCGATCCGGATGTCCTCCACCGCGCGTTCCGCGCGCTCCGCCTCCTGGGTGTGGAGCCGCTCGTACCCCAGCGCTTGATCGGGGAAGCCGTCGGAGCCTCGCTGCGTGAGGTAGACGATCAGCGCGCCGACGCCGACGAGCAGGAGGAGGATCGCGACGACCAGGACCGGCCCGCGGCCCGAGCGAGGCCGGGTCGGGGCCGGGCCTCCGGGTGGCATCGACCAGTCGGGTCTCGGCGGCGGCTCCATCGCAGGAGCGTGGACGGTGCCGATCCGAGATGCAAGGGCTCCGTATGCTGCAGCGATGGAGGCAGGATGCCCGAGGCGATGACCGACCGGCGACTCACGAGCTTCAGCCACGGCGCGGGCTGCGGCTGCAAGCTCGGACCGGACGATCTCCTGACCGTCCTGGGCAGCGTGACGATGCCGCCGGCATCCGCCGACCTCCTGGTGGCCGCCGACACGGGAGATGACGCCGCCGTGTATCGCCTGCCCTCCGGGGAGGGGCTGATCGCCACGCTCGACTTCTTCACCCCGATCGTCGACGACCCGTACGACTGGGGTCGCATCGCCGCCACGAACGCGCTGTCGGACGTCTACGCCATGGGCGGGCGCCCGCTCCTCGCGCTGAACATCGTCAACTGGCCCGTCGACGACCTCCCCCTCGACATGCTGGCGCGCGTCCTGCAGGGCGGCGCGGACGTCGCGGGGGCTGAAGGCGTCGCGGTGGCCGGCGGGCATTCGATCACCGATCCGGAGCCGAAGTACGGGATGGTCGCGATCGGCATAGTGGCGCCCGACGAGGTCGTCCGGAACTCGACCGCGCCCGCGGGGGCGGCGCTCTATCTCACGAAGCCGCTCGGCCTCGGGATCGTGTCGACCGCGATCAAGCGGGGGATCGCCGACGACGACCTCGTCGCCGCGGCGATCGAGCTGATGACGACGACGAACCGAGCGGCCGCCGAGGCGATGCGCACCACCGACGCGGAGGCGGCCACCGACGTCACCGGGTTCGGGCTGCTCGGCCACCTGCACCGGATGCTCCTCGCGTCCGGGACGGCGGCCGAGCTCGACGCGGGCGCGATCCCGCTGCTCGATCCACGGATCCTCGACCTCGCCCGGAGCGACGTCGTCCCGAGCGGGACGAAGCGGAACCTCGCCCACGTCAGGCCGCACACGGACTTCGGCGATCTCCCCGAACCCGAACGATGCGTCCTCGCCGACGCCCAGACCTCGGGCGGCCTCCTGATCGCGGCGAAGCATCAGCCGTCGATGGAGGCGGCGTTCCGCGAGGATGAGGTGCCGTTCTCGATGATCGGCGAGGTGGTCGTGGGCGAGCCGGGCCGGATCTCGGTGACCGGGTCGCTGCACGCCTAGGGAACCGCGCGGGGCCGGACGCCCGTTAGGGTGCCGAGGGGAGGCGAGATGGACCGGCCCAGGCAGCCGCCTGATGATTGGACCGAGCAGGACCCCGGGCTCCCGATCGAGTTCGGCCCGGTGTCCAACGCGGAATACGATCCGGAACCCGTCCTTCCGACCGTCCTGCAGGAGACGATCCGGCGGGCCCGCGACGATGCCGAACGCAACGCCCGCCGGCTCGGCATGAGCCGCCGGGAGTTCCTGCTCTCCGCGTGCGGCGCGGCGACCACGTTCCTGGCCCTCAACGCCTGTACGCGTGAGGCGCACCGAGCGAACCCGTCGGCGACCACGAGCGAGCCCGGCGGCTCCTACGAGATCCCGCCGAGCGCCTCGGTCGAGCCTCCGAGCGCCTACGAGGCGCTCGGAGGCGAGGAGTTCGTGTTCGACGTCCAGGGTCACCTCCTCGAGTACCACCTGAATCCCGTGCTGAACGGCCAGAGCTTCTGGGAGGCGTTCCCGCAGAAGGATTGCGGGGAGGACGACCCGCGCGTCTGCTACTCGATCGAGCACTTCCTCGAGCTGATGTTCCTGCGCTCGGACACGAACATGCTCGTGCTGTCTTCCCTCCCGATCTTCCCGGAGGGCAGCCCGTTGTCGCCGGAGATCATGGACATCACCCGCAAGACAGTGGAAGGACTCTGCCGGGACGAGCGGATCCTGTTGCACGCGCAGGCGCTCCCGAACGTGGGCTCGCAGCCGGCTGCGCTGGACGCGATGGAGCACACCGCCCGGCGCTATCCGGTGGCGGCGTGGAAGACGTTCACGCACTTCCCCGGGGCGTTCGAGGGCGACGGCAACGTCTGGTGGCTCGACGACCGCGACGGAGGGAACCTGGGGGAGCGGTTCATCCGCAAGGCAGTGGAGCTCGAGATCCCGACGATCTGCACCCACAAGGGCCTGTCGTTGGGGAACGCGAACGCGTCGCCCGACGACATCGGCCCGGTCGCGCGGCGGCATCCCGACGTCAACTTCGTCGCCTATCACTCCGGCTTCGAGGCGGGTCTCACCGAGGGTCCGTACACACCGGCGACCGCGCACCTCGGCGTGAACCGGCTGATCGCCTCGATGGAGCGGGAGGGCATCGGTCCGAACGAGAACGTGTACGCGGAGATCGGGTCGACCTGGTGGTACGTGATGCGCTATCCGGACCAGGCGGCGCACGTCCTGGGGAAGCTGCTGAAGCACGTGGGCGAGGACAACGTGTTGTGGGGGACCGACTGCCTCTTCTACGGCTCACCGCAACCGCTGATCCAGGCGATGCGCACGTTCCAGATCTCCGAGGAGCTCCGCGAGCGGCACGGCTACCCGAAGCTCACGAAGGAGCTCAAGGCGAAGATCCTGGGGCTGAACGGCGCCGCGCTCTACGGCGTGGAGCCGAACACCTCCACGTGCGAGTTCTCTCGGCGGGAGCTCGAGCAGCTCCGCCGGACGCTCCCCGGGAACACGATGGCCCTCGGTCCGACCACGATGGCCGACGTGCAGGCGTTCCGCGACGACGACCGCGAGCTCTGGGCTCGCTCCGCCGAGCTGCTCGCCTGACCCGCCTCAGAGATCTCCCGCGGTCAGCTGTCCATCGGCGGGGCCGCGTCCCGTCAGGGCCGCGGCTCCGCACCGGGCGGCCAGGTCGAGCGCCTCCGCGAGCGGGAGGCCGCTCCCGAGCGCCCAGGTCAGCCCCGCCTGGAACGAATCGCCGCTGCCGTACGTGTCGGAGATCGGCCCGGGCGGCGGGGTCGGTCGCCATCGACCGGTTTCCCCCTCGGCGGTCTGGAACCGGCCGCCGTCCGCACCCTGCGTCAGGACCACGAGACCGGGCGGCGCGTGCGCCAGGAGATCGGGCTGGTACCGCTCGGCGGGATCGCGATCGCTCCCGACCACCGCGTCCGCCTGGACCCCGGATGCCGCCAGCGTTTCGCGGTGCCGCGTGGAGACGACCATGATCCGGGCCGCACGCGCTCGGCGGATCGCTTCCTCGTCGCCGGCGGTCACGTAGACCGCGTCGGCCTCGCCGAGTCGGTCCCACGGGAGCGGATCCGAACCGCGGGCCTGCAGACGCGGACCGAGCGTCGTGATCGTTCTCTCGCCGCTCGGATCGATCAGGCAGACCGCCTGACGGGTGGCTTGCGGTCTCGTCTCGGCATACACCCGCACGTCGTCCGCGACGAGCTCCTCGCGAGCCCGATCCGCGATCTCGTCCTCACCGAACGCGACGAACAGGTCACAGGATCCCGCGAGCTTGGCGAGCTGCCGGGCGGCAACGCCGCCCCCGCCACCGGCGCCCGTCCACGTCTCGCTCGCGTGCGCGATCCCGCCGGCGGCGGGCACCTGCTCCACACGTGCGAAGGTGATCCATTCGACGTGCCCGACGACGGCGACCCGGAGCATGGGTCCGAGTATCGTCGCAGGCAGGC
>CAVRUS010000003.1:0-29312 GCA_963724415.1 uncultured Actinomycetota bacterium
GGACTCGCTCTTCGGGGGCGAGGATGCCGATGTGCTGCGAAGCGGGGCAGGCGACGACGTGCACGGAGGCCCAGGCGATGATCTGCTCCGTACGCTCGGCAAGGACCAGGGTGCCTGAATCGCTCTACGGCGACGAGGGGAACGACACACTCCTGTCGTCCGACGGCGACGACTTCGTGAGTGGCGGATCGGGGAACGACGACGCCACGGCCGGGGGCGGGAACGACACGGTCTTGGGTGATGCCGGAGACGACGAGATCCACGCAGGCTCCGGAGACGACGCGGTAGACGGTGGAGAGGGGTTCGACCGTTGCAACGGAGGCGACGGAGTCGACACGGTCACGGGATGTGAGCTCGCGAAGAACGCGGAGAACTGATCACCGTTCGGTCAGCAGGCGATCGAGGATCGACGGTTGTCTCCAAGTCCACCGATGCTATCGACCGCCTCTGATCAATGCCGGCGGGCTTCAGCCTTGCGGATGCTCGACGCAGAACTCGTTGCCTTCGGGATCCGCCATCACGACCCAGCCCCCGGGGTCGGAACGGCGACGGTCGTCGACGACGCTGGCGCCGAGGTCGAGGAGGCGGGCGACCTCTTCTTCCTGGCTCGAATCATTCGGCAGCAGGTCCACGTGCACGCGGTTCTTGGTCGACTTCTTCTCGGGCACGCTGACGAACACCAGCCTCGGCGAGCTCCCATCGGGCGGGCCCACCACCCAGTGGTCGTTGCCCGGTTGATGCACCTGCTCCTTGGGGTCTCCGGTGACCGCCGCCCAGAACTGGGCGACCGCGCCAGCATCCTGGCAGTCGAACGTGACGTTGAGAACGAGAGAACTCATGTCAGGACGCGGGTGTGATCTCCACGACGCGGCCCTCCTGCATGCCGAAGTCCAAGACATCGATGCGCGGCGGTTCCACGCCCAGCGCCGTGAGGGCGGTGCAGACCTGGCTCCGGTGATCGGTGCCGTGATGCAGCGCCTGCGCGAGCTCGATGCCCATCGCGATGTTCCTCTCGTACCCGTCATCCTCGTCGACCTCGTTGAGTGAGGCATCCGGATCGAGGTCCTGTGCCAGGAGTCGCGACCACGCGGGGCCGTGGCTCTCCATCGCGGTCCGGAGCTCCGGGAGGTGCATGTCGTCCTCGTCGATGAGGGAGGCGCGGTCTCCGGTCGCGACGAACAGGTCCCAGGCGTCACTGCCGATCAAGTGGCGCAGGGTGTCGAGGATCGAGCCGTAGGTCCCGGGGACGTCGGTCTCCAGCTGCTGCGGGCTGAGCGCGAGGCACGTATCGACCAACCGCAGCGTCGCCCACACGTGATGGGCGAACGCATCCTCCAGAAGGGACTTGCTCATGCGGCCAATGTACCGCCCGACTTCCCGGGCAGTCGCAGCGGCGACGAGGGCTGCTGCCCACGCCGGAGCGCGGGACGAAGTCGGCCGACTCACAGGTTAGGCTTCAGCTCCACGAGCGGAAGGGATCATGCATGAGCGATGTCCCCGGCGGCCCAACGCCGCCGACTCCCCCTCCACCGCCGCCGATGATGGGCGGACCCCAGGGCGGCATCCCGCCGAAGACGGTGGGCGACATCCTGTCCGCAGCCTTCAACATCTATAAGGCGAACGCGTCGCAGCTGATCCTGGTCGTCGCTGTCGTGGTCGTCCCGCTGTCGCTGATCGGCGCTCTGTTCTCCGGAGTGGTGTTCGCTCCCGAGCGGATCCGGGTTACCAACACGGGAGGCGTGGTTGCGTTCGATTACGCCGGGCGTGGCCTCGGTGTCTTCCTCCTCGTTGGGGCGATCGGCGCATTGATCGCGGTGCTCATCTCGGCCATCCTGCAGGCTGCCATCCTGCGCGCCGCCGCGCAGGCCACGATCGGTGACCCGGTCGATGTCGAGGCGAGCTACCGATACGGGCTCAAGCGGTTGTGGAGCGTGATCCTCGTGTCGCTTCTGGTGGGCCTGATCGTCGCCGTGGGTTTCGTGCTGCTGGTGATCCCCGGGATCATCCTCCTCGTGTTCCTGTCGATGTCGATCCCGGTGCTGATCGTCGAGGGCCGGCGCGGGACCGAGGCGATGGGAAGATCGTGGAACCTGGTGAAGGGACACTTCTGGCATGCGCTCGGCGTGATCGTGGTCGCGGCGTTGATCGTCGGGATCATCTCCGGTGTCATCGGGGCGATCGGCGGCAACAACTGGGCCGTGCGATGGATCTTCACCGCCATCGCACAGATCCTGACGGTTCCGTTCGCGTCGCTCGTCTCGGTCCTCCTCTACCTGGACCTCCGCGCGCGGAGCGAGACGCTGTCGGCAGAGACCCTGCGGCGGGAGCTGGCTTCGGGCACCGAACGTTCGGGTGGGGTGTGATGCTCGCCTGAGATGACAGCTCCTGGCGCCGGAGCGCGTGCCGCCGCCATCGGGTGGTCTCGGCTACGCTCGGCCGCATGCTCGAGGAGCTCTCACGTGCGGTGCGAGACCGGCAGATGTCGGCCGAGGAGCTCGTCCGCACCTCGCTCGAGCGGATCGAGCGGCTGAACCCGCAGATCAACGCGGTGATCTCGGTGCGCGAGCAGGCGTTGGACGAGGCGCGCGCGCTCGACGCTCGCGTCGCCACCGGGGAGGACCCGGGCCCGCTCGCCGGCATCCCGCTGCTCGTCAAGGACATGGAAGCCGTCGAGGGCGTGCCCACCACGTTCGGTTCTCAGGTGTTCGCCGACGCGCCGCCGGCCGCCGCCGACGGATTGATCCCCCGGCGCCTCAAGGCCGCCGGCGCGATCGTGGTAGGCAAGACCAACCAGCCGGAGTTCGCGTTCGCAGGGTTCACCGACAACCTCGTGTACGGGGCGACGCGGAACCCGTGGAACCTCGAGGCATCGCCCGGCGGCTCCTCGGGTGGATCGGCCGCGGCGATGGCGGCCGGGATCGCCCCGATCGCGACCGCCACCGACGGAGGCGGCTCGATCAGGATCCCGGCCGGCTGGTCGGGACTCGTCGGGCACAAGCCGACGAACGGGGTGATCGGCCGGGAGCCGATCCCGGAGTGGATCGATCTCTCGACGTTCGGACCGCTCGGCCACTCCGTGGCGGACGTCCGACTTCTGCTGGCGATCGAGGCAGGTCCCGTCCCAGGCGACCCCAGTGCGCTGCCACGGCCGCCGGAGATGCGCGATGAGATGCCAGCGCGCGCGTTCGCCGTCCCGCGCCTCGTGGACTTCGGACCGCTGCCGCCGGCCGTGCAGGCGCCGTTCGACGCGGCTGTCGAGGCCTTCGAGCGAGATGCGGGTGTGCCGGTCGAGCGGATCGAGTCGGGGATCTTCCGGGCGGGGAACGTGAGCGACGACTGGTTGGTGATCTGTGCCTTCGAGCACGTCCATCATCTCGGATGGGAGTTCTGCGAGGCGAACCTCGACAGGTTCTCCCCGGTGTTCAGCGGCGTGGTGAAGTTCGCGCGGAAGATCACGGCCGAGGAGTACATAGCTGCCCGCCGACGCCGGTTCGAGTACGTCCGGGAGCTCGACCTCCTTCTCGGCGCCGACGCGGTCCTGCTGACGCCGACGAACTGCGCCTCCTGGATCCGGGCGGACGGCACGAACCCGACGACCGGTGGCGCGGGCGATTCGGCGGATGCCTTCAACACCGATCCGCAGAACATGACCGGCCATCCCGCGGTCAGCGTGCCGGCGGGTGTCACGGAGGATGGCGTCCCGTTCGGTCTTGAGATCACCGCGCCGCGGTTCCGCGACGACATGGCGCTCATGGTCGCGGAGGCGTGGGAGCGGACGAACCCGTGGCCGCTCGTCGCGCCCGGCTACGAACCGTTCCCGTCCTAAGGACCGAGGTTGTAGCCGAGGCGCCGGGGGAGCTTCGCGACGAAATCGACGAACGGGTTCGGTTCATCGCCGTCGTCCTCTGCCTCGTCCTTGCGGCGGATCGCCGCGTTCGCGACGAGCGCGCCCGGTGAGCGAACGGGCTCCGGCGGGAAGCGCAGCGGCTCGAGATCCACGAGCGGCAGGTCGAGGATCGGATCGGTCTTCCCGAGGATCCGGCTCGCGATGACCCGTCCCCCGAGGTGTGCCGGTCCCACGCCGTTGCCCGTGTAGCCGTGTCCATAGTGGACGTTGCCGCGGCCGAGCGTCCCGAACGTGGGGAGGTGGTGGCCGGAGACGTCGATCGGGCCGCCCCACGCGGCCTCGATCGGCACCTCGACGAACCCGGGGAACATCCGATGGAGGTCGGCGATCGCGATCCGGATCGCGGCAGGGTCGTACGCGAACCGCGGCCCGATCCGCCGCGCGAGGTTGGGCTGCATACCCCCGAGGCCGAACGAGATCCTGCCGTCGGGAGTCGTGCGCACGTAGTGGACGGCGGACCGCATGTCGGCGACCCCCGAGCCGTCGGTCCAGCCGATCTCCTTCAGCCGGTCGGGCGCCGGCTCCGTCATCACGATGTAGGAACCGCGCACCACCACGGTCCGCCGGAACCGCTTCCAGTGATGGGCCCACGCGTTCAGCGCGACCACGGCCGCACCCGCCCGAACCGTCCCTCCCGGCGTCTCCGCGCGCGCGGGATCGCCGGCTCCGAACCGCGTCACCGGCGTGTCCTCGTAGATCCGCACGCCGCGCTCGAGGAGCACCCGCCGCATGCCGCGCGCGAGTCGGGCCGGATGCACCGTGGCTCCCACCGTGCGGTACAGGGCGCCGCGGAACACCGGTGAGGAGATCCGTTCGCGGAGCTCGTCCGCGGACAGCACCTGGAGATGCTCGCTCACGCCGAGCCGGTCGGCGGTGATCACGTCGTCGGCCCACCGACCGATCTGCTCCTCGGAGGCCGCCACGACGTACTCGCCGTCGGCTCGGTACCACGCGTCGATCCCCTCGTCGCTCGCGAAGCGACCGATCGCCTTCACGCTCTCCTCACCGGCCTCGCAGAGCGCGACGGCGGCCCGATCCCCGAAGTGACGCACGAGGTACTCGAGGTCGCCCCAGAACGAGTTCACGAAGCCGCCGTTCCGGCCGCTCGCACCACCACCCACGATGTCCGCTTCGAGGATCGCGATGTCGATCCCGGGATCGAGCTCCTTCAGCTGGAGGGCCGTCCACATCCCGGTGTAGCCGCCGCCGAGGATCACCACGTCCGCCGTGAGATCGCCTCGGAGCGGCGGCGCCGGCTCGCCGGGATCGTCGGCGAGAGCCTCGCGCAGCCACCAGCTGCGACCGGCGTCGGGGGGGATCGTCGTCACGTGCGGTTCAGCCTCCTTGCTAGGCTCACCCTCGCATCTTGGCCCCGCATCTTCGCAGTTCCCTCGACGGAAGGACCCCCTTGGTCAGGGAAGACGATCCCACTCCGTCCCACTCGCGTCCCCGCAGCTGGGAGGTCACCGAGGGGCCCCACCGCGCGCCGGCCCGCGCGATGCTCCGCGCGGTCGGGTTCTCGGAGGAGGACTTCGGCAAGCCGCAGGTCGCCGTGGCTTCGTCGTGGAACGAGGTCACGCCCTGCAACTACCACCTCGGCAAGCTCGCCGCGCTCGCGAAGGAAGGCGTGCGTCAAGGCGGGTCGGTGCCGGTCGAGTTCGGCACGATCGCCGTCTCCGACGGCATCGCGATGGGCCACGAGGGGATGAAGGCCTCGCTGATGAGCCGCGACCTGATCGCGGACTCCGTGGAGCTCGTGATGCATGCCGAGCGGTTCGACGCGCTCGTCGGGATCGCCGGCTGCGACAAGTCCGAGCCGGGGATGATGATGGCGATGGCCCGGCTGAACCTGCCGAGCGTCTACCTCTACGGCGGCACGATCCTCCCCGGCACCTACGGGGGCCGCGACATCACGATCCAGGACGTGTTCGAGGCCGTCGGCGCCCACGCGAAGGGCACGATCGACGACGCGGAGCTGCTCGGCATCGAGCGCGCGGCGTGCCCCACGACCGGCTCGTGCGCCGGGATGTACACGGCCAACACGATGGCGGCCGTGGGCGAGGCGATCGGCCTCTCGCTGCCGGGTGCCGCGTCCCCACCGGCCGTCGACTACCGGCGAGAGGTCTTCGCGCGCGAGAGCGGGATCCGCGCCGCCGAGCTCGTCGCCGCCGGGGGACCGCTGCCGCGGGACATCCTCACGAAGGAGGCCTTCGAGAACGCGATCACGATCGTGATGGCGCTCGCGGGCTCGACGAACGCCGTGCTCCACCTCCTGGCGATCGCCCGCGAGGCCGGCGTGGACCTGCAGCTCGACGACTTCGACCGGATCTCCCGGGCTACGCCGCACCTCGTCGACGTCCGGCCCGCCGGGAAGTTCGTGATGAGCGATCTCGACCGGGTCGGCGGCGTGCCCGTCGTGATGCGGGAGCTGCTCGACGCCGGACTGCTGCACGGCGACTGCCTGACGGTGACGGGGAAGACGCAGGCTGAGAACCTCGCCGCCCTGGACCCACCCGCGCCGGACGGCGACATCGTGCACGCGCGCGCCGACGCGATCCACCCCTGGGGCGGGATCGCGATCCTCCGCGGCAACCTGGCCCCGGATGGCGCGGTCGTGAAGGCGGCCGGCGCCGAGGGGCTCACGTTCGAAGGGGTCGCGCGGCCGTTCGACTCCGAGCAGGACGCGTTCGCCGCCGTGACGTCAGGCGCGATCGACCCCGGCGACGTGATCGTGATCCGCTACGAGGGCCCCAAGGGATCGCCGGGGATGCCGGAGATGCTCGCCGTCACCGCCGCCGTCGCCGGCGCGGGTCTCGGCAAGGACGTCGCGCTGATCACCGACGGCCGGTTCTCGGGCGCGACGAAGGGCTACAGCGTCGGGCACATCGCGCCGGAGGCGTTCGTCGGCGGACCGCTCGGCCAGGTCGAGGAGGGCGATCGGATCCGGATCGACGCCGACGCGCGATCGCTCGAGTTGCTCGTCGACGACGAGACCCTGTCGGCGCGCCGCCGGGCGTGGGTGGCACCGGAGCCGCGGTACACGAGGGGCGCCCTCGCGAAGTACGCCAAGCTCGTGGGCGGCGCGGATCACGGCGCCGTGACGGGATGACGGCCACGATCACGAGCCCGGCGGCGCTCCAGTGCCGGATCTGCGGCGCCCGGTACAACGTGGAGCCGCTCACGATCTGCGAGGAGTGCTTCGGACCGCTCGAGCCCTCCTACGACCTCGACGCGATCGACGGCACCGACTTCCGCAAGCAGGTCGAGGCCGGCCCCGCCAGCCTGTGGCGCTACGAGATGCTCCTGCCGGGTGGGCCCGGCCTCGACCGGGTGGATCTGGGCGCCGGCTTCACGCCGCTCCGCCGCGCCGACCGGCTCGCCGCGGCGATCGGCCTGAAGGATCTCTGGATCAAGGACGACTCGGTCAACCCCTCCTACTCGTTCAAGGATCGCGTCGTCTCGGTGGCCGCGACGATGGCGCGGGCGTTCGGATTCGAGGCGCTCTCCTGCGCCTCCACCGGCAATCTGGCGAACGCCGCCGCCGCGCACGCAGCGCACGCGGGGATGCCGTGCTACGTGTTCGTCCCGGACGACCTCGAGCGCGCGAAGATCCTCGCGACCGAGACCTACGGCGCGAAGGTCGTCGCGGTGAAGGGGAACTACGACGACGTGAACCGCCTGTGCGCCGAGGTCGCGGAGACGCTGCCGTGGGCGTTCGTGAACGTGAACATGCGGCCGTACTACGCGGAGGGCTCGAAGACCCTCGGGTTCGAGACGGCCGAGCAGCTCGGGTGGCGCCTGCCCGATCACGTCGTCGTGCCGATCGCCAGCGGTGCTCTGCTGACGAAGATCCATCGGGCGTTCCAGGAGCTGGTCGCCGTCGGCGCGGTCGAGGAGAAGGCGTACCGGGTGAGCGGCGCGCAGCCGGAGGGCTGCCGGCCCGTGGCGCAGGCGTTCCGGGACGGCGCGGACGAGGTCACGCCGGTGAAGCCCGACACGATCGCCCGTTCCTTGGCGATCGGTTCGCCCGCCGACGGGTACTTCGCGCTCCAGGTGGCGCGCGAGACCGGCGGCGCGATCGAGTGGTGCACCGAGGCGGAGATCCTCGAGGGGATCGCTCTCCTCGCCTCCACCGAGGGCGTGTTCACGGAGACGGCCGGCGGGGTGACGATCGCCAACCTGAAGCGCCTCGTCGAGCAGGGGGTGATCCGGCCCGAGGAGGAGGTCGTGGCCTTCGTCACCGGCAACGGGTTCAAGACCGTCGAGGCGTTCGAGGGCTCCGTGGAGCCCAGCTTCCACGTCGCGCCGGACCTCGACGAGTTCCTGGCCGCGCTCGATCGCTGAGACTCCCTCCCAACCGATTTGCGTCGGCTGGGCATCGGGTTCAGACTTCCCCCGGCTCGCTCGGGTGACCCGGGCCCAGGGAGGGGGAACGGATGTCGACGCACGAGGAACAGATCGCTCGCGACGCGAGCGACCTCGAGAGGTTCGGCTACAAGCAGGAGCTGAAGCGCGAGCTGGGCACCTTCAGCTCGTTCGCCGTCGCGTTCAGCTACATCTCCCCGTCGACCGGGATCTTCACGCTCTTCTTCCTCGGGATGTCGGCGCTGGGCGGGTTCCTGTTCTGGACCTGGCCGGTCGTCGCCGGGATGCAGCTGATCGTCGCGCTGAACTTCGCCGAGCTCTCCAGCCACTTCCCCGTCGCCGGCTCGGTCTACCAGTGGACGAAGTACCTCGCGAACCGCGGGTACGCGTGGATCACCGGCTGGTTCTACATCTTCGCCGGGATCCTCACGGTCGCCTCGGTGTGCGCCACGCTGCCGATCGCCCTGCTCCCGATGCTGAACAACATGTTCGACTGGAACCTGAACACGGAGCTCGGCAGCGCGGACCAGCGGATCGCCGCCCTGATCACGCTCGCGCTGATCACGATCCTGAACATCTACGGCGTGAAGGTCGTGGCGATCGTGAACAACACCGGGGTCTTCTTCGAGATCCTCGGCATGGTCGTCTTCGCGGTCTTCCTCGCGATCGTCCACAACAACCAGGGCTTCGGGGTGATCTTCGACGCCGACAAGAGCGGGAACATCTTCCAGTTCCCCGCGCCGCTCACCGCGTCGTTCTTCCTCGTCGGGATGTTCATGAGCCTGTACGTGATCTACGGCTTCGACACGGCATCCACGCTCGCCGAGGAGACGCGGAACCCACGCGTGGGTGCGCCGAAGGCGGTGATCGCGTCGGTGATCGGCTCGTTCGTGATCGGGGCGATCTTCCTGTGGGGTGTGCTGATCGCCGTCCCCGACATGGGCGAGGCGGTCGCCTCGTTCGCGACCGGGCCGCAGCAGGTGATCGAGGGCGTGATGTCGACGTTCGGCGCGACCCTGTACCTGTTCGTCGTCGTCGCCGCGATCTTCGTGTGCTGCATGTCGATCCTCACGTCGACGATCCGGCTCGCGTTCGGGATGGCTCGGGACAACCAGCTCCCGTTCTCGAAGACGATGTCGAAGGTCAGCCCCACCCTCCACACGCCCGTGTGGACCTGCGTGATCGTGGGCGGACTCGCGGCGCTCCCGTTCATCCAGTTCGCGGGCGCCGCGGTGATCGCGGTCGGCGCGACGGCGTCGATCTACCTCAGCTACCTGCTGGGGAACCTGGCGTTCATGCGCGCACGGGCGAAGGGGTGGCCGAAGACCAAGGCTCCCTTCTCCCTCGGCGGCTGGGGCAAGGTCGTGAACGTCGTGGCGATCCTGTGGGGCGCCGCGATGCTGCTGAACTTCCTCACGCCGTCCCCGGTGGACTCCGCGTGGGACCCGAACGCCGAGGGCGCCTCGTACATGCGGATCATCTCGAACCCGAAGCCGATCCAGACCGACTACTACGTCGAAGGCGACCAGCTCGTCGACTTCAAGATCGACTTCCTGAACGAGATCCCCGTGATCTGGACCGTGTTCTCGCTGATCGCGCTCTCCGGCGCGATCTACTACTTCGCCGTCCAGAAGAAGAAGCCGTTCGAGCCGGTGAGGCCGCCCGAGGAAGAAGACCTCTCCGGGATCGCCCCGGTCGAAGCGTGACGGAGGGGCGGGGCCGCCGGGACGGCGGCCCCGCCCGCCGTGCCATCATCCGGTGATGAAGCTCGTCGTCTCCGAACGCGCCGCCGCCTACATCGCGGAGCGGGGCGGCTCGGCCTGGGTGTGGCTCGATCCGCATCGGGGGTTGGTGGGCTCCCACATCTACCTGGAGGCGCACGCGGAGCCGCCCCGCACGAGCCGCCGGACGAAGTTCACGCGGTCATCACGACGCCCGCACCGCTTCGAGTCGATGACCGCCGAGGGGATCACGCTGCACTTCGACTTCGGCCGGCAGACCCCGCCGGAGGAGCTCCATCTGGACCGGAAGGGCTGGCGCCGCGGCACCCACCGGCTCGAGGCGTACTGGAACGGGGCGATCTTCGTCGGCGACGACATCCCGGCGCCCGGCGCCTGACCCGCGCCGCTACTGCGCCGTCCAGCCGCCGTCGACGACCAGGACGGTCCCCGTGACGAGGCTCGCCGCGGGCGACGCGAGGTAGATCACTGCGCCGGCGACGTCGGTCGTGCTGCCCACGTGCCCCACCGGGAGGCGCTCCAGGACGTCGGCGAGGAACTCCGGCTGGTCCAGCCGCTCCGCGGTTCCGGGGGTGCGGATGAACGTCGGCGCCACGCTGTTCACCGTGACCCCGAACGGCGCCCATTCGAGCGCGAGCACCTTCGTGAGCGCGATCACCGCGCCCTTGCTCGCGCTGTAGGCGGCGTGCCGCGGGATCCCCACCAGACCGGCCTGCGACGCCATGTTGATGATGCGGCCGTGGCGCTGCTCCACCATGCGGCGTCCCGCGGACTGGCTCGCGAAGAACAACCCGCGGACGTTCACGGCGAACAGCGCGTCCCATTCCTCCTCGGTGGCGTCGAGGGCGTCGTGGTTCGTCCCCAGGCCGGCGTTGTTCACGAGGATGTCCAGGCGGCCGTAGCGCGTGACCGTCTCCTCGACCGCGCGCTCGATCGAGGCGCGGTCGGTGACGTCCATCGCGATCGCCGCGGTGTCGCCGCCGGCGTCGCGAGCCTCCGCGACCACCGACTCCCCGTCGCCGAGCGAGCGCACGCCGGCGGCAACCCGGGCGCCGGCCGCGGCCAGCGCCAGGACGAGGTCGCGACCGATGCCGCGGCCGGCGCCCGTCACGAGCGCCACCTGCCCGTCGAGATCGAACCGTGGAGCTTCCATCAGACCCTGATCCTCTCGCCGGCAGGGTCCCAGAGCGGATCGTCCACGACCTCGGCGTCCACCCATTCTCCGAAGACCTCGATCGTGACCTTCGTGCCGACCTCGTCGAGCCCGGCCGGCAGGTACGCGAACGCGATGCTCTTCCCGACGGCGTAGCCGATCCCGCCCGACGTGATCCGGGCGACGATCTCGTCGCCGACCCGGACGGGCTCGTTCCCGAGCGTGGAGGACCGCGGGTCCGAGAGCGTGAGGCACCGGAGATGCCGGGTGGCGCCCTCGTCGCGGAGCCGGTGCACCGCGTCGCGACCGAGGAAATCGGCGTCCTTGTCGAACGCGACCGCGAAGCCGAGGCCGGCCTCGAGCGGCGAGTCGTCCGGCGTGATGTCGGCGCCCCACGAGCGGTAGCCCTTCTCGAGCCGGAGCGAATCGATCGCCCGGTACCCGCCGGGACGAGGCCGTGGGGAGCGCCGGCCTCGAGCATCGTGTCCCAGAGTCGGACGGCGAACTCGGTCGGCGGGTAGAGCTCCCAGCCGAGCTCGCCGACGTACGTCACGCGCGCCGCGAAGCACGGCACGTCGCCGACCTCGATGTCGCGACCGCTCATGTACGGGAAGGCTGACCGCGACAGGTCGTCGTCGGTCACGCTCTTCAGGACGTCGCGGGCCGCCGGCCCCCACATCCCCAGGCAGGCCAGACTCGACGTGACATCGCGGACGAGCGCCTCCTCGCCCTCCTGGTGCCGCCGGATCCAGGCGAGGTCGCGGCTCCCGGATCCCGTCCCGGTCACGAGCCGGAACCGATCGTCGGTGAGGCGTGTCACCGTCAGGTCGGTCTCGATCCCGCCCCGGCGGTTCAGCATCTGCGTGTACACGATCCGGCCGACCCGCACGTCCACGTCGTTCGCGCAGAGCCGCTGGAGCAAGCTCAGGGCTCCCGGGCCGGAGACCTCGAACTTCGCGAAGCTCGTCTCGTCGAAAAGCGCGGCCGTCTCTCGGACGGCGAGGTGCTCGGCGACGATCGCGGTCGACCACTGCTCGCCCGCCCAGCCGCGCGGCCGCCGGTCCTCGTGCGCCGGATCCTCGTTCGACCGGAACCAGTTCGCCCGCTCCCAGCCCGCCTTCTCGCCGAACTCGGCATCGAGCTTCTCGAGGCGTCCGTACGTCGGCGCCATCCGGAGCGGCCGGCCGGCCTCGTTCTCCTCGCCCGGGTACCGGACGTCGTAGTGCTTCGCGTAGATCTCGTAGGCCTTGGCCAACGAGTAGTCACGGCTCGCGTACTGGCGCCCGAAGCGCCGGATGTCCATCCTCGACAGGTCCATCGAGGGCTCGCCCTCGACGATCCATTCGGCGGTCCAGCGCCCGATCCCCGCCGCGCCGGTCACGCCGTGGGCGCAGAAGCCCGCCGCGACGAAGAACCCACGCACCTCGGTCTCGCCGAGGATGAAGTCGTCGTCGGGCGTGAACGCCTCCGGGCCGTTGATGAACCGGTTGATCTCGGTGGTCTGCAGCGGCGGGATCAGTCGGAACGCGCCGTCGGCGATCGACTCGAACCGCTCCCACTTCTCGGGCAGGAGCCGGTGGTTGAAGTCGCGCGGGATCGGATCGCTCACGTGCCACGGGTCCGGGTTCCGCTCGTAGCCGCCCACGACGAGGCCCCCGACCTCCTCGCGGACGTAGACGAGGTTGTCGGGGTCGCGGAGCGTCGGGAAGTCCGCGCGGACACCCTCGATCGGCCGCGTGATCAGGTACTGGTGCTCCATCGGGACCACGGGGATCTCCACGCCCGCCAGCCGGCCGAGCTCGTGCGCCCAGATCCCTCCGGCGTTCACCACGACCTCTGCCTCGATCGCGCCGTGGTCGGTGACGACGCCCGTCACCCGGCCGTCGCTGACGGCGATCTCCTCCACGCGCATGCCGGTTCGCACGCGTGCGCCGGCGGCCTTCGCGCCTGCCGCGAACGAGAGCGTGAGCCCCGTCGGATCGATGTGGCCGTCGGTCGGGACGAACTGCGCGCCGAGCACGCGGGACGCGTCGATCAACGGGAACCGCTCGAGCGCATCCTCCGTCGACACGATCTCGACCGGGAGGCCGAACGACTTCGCCCACCCGGCCTGCCGCGCGAGCGCCTCCATCCGGTACGGCGACGATGCGAGATGCAACGTGCCCACCTGGTGCCAGCCCGGATCGACCCCCGTCTCCTCGGCGAGCGTCGGATACAGCTCCGCGCCGTACATCATCATCCGCGTGTGGCTCACGGAGTTCCGGAGCTGGGCGACGAGCCCCGCCGAGTGGAACGTGGAGCCGCTCGTGAGCTCCCCGCGATCGACGAGCAACACATCGGTCCAGCCCAGGCGCGTCAGGTGGTAGGCGATGCTCGTTCCCGCGACGCCGCCGCCGATCACGACGACGCGCGCTCGATCGTCGGCCACCCGCTCAGACTCCTCGCGCGGTCTCGAGCCAGTCGTCGAAGCGCGGGTCCGCCATCGTGGTCGAGAGCCGATCGAAGTGCTTCGTCGCGTACTCCACGTAGTCGATGTCGAGTGTCGACAGGCCCTGCTGCACGACGCCCCACATCGCCTCCCGGAAGTCGGACATGATCCGCATCAGCTTCAGACGGGCACGATGGGCGTCGGTCGGTTCCGCGAAGTAGAGCGCGAGCAGCCGCTCCTGCGCGTCGTCGGACAGCGCGTTGTTGATCGAGAGGTTCCCGAGGTCGAAGAACGGGTCGCCCATCCCCGCGTACTCGTGGTCGACGACCCACACATGGCCGTCGCGCAACAGGAAGTTCGACTCGAGCAGATCATTGTGGCACGGGCGGACAGGCATCGGCTCGCTCGCGAAGGCAGCCTCGATCCGAGAGGCCTTCTCGTGAGCGGGGTCGAACGCGTCGGGCACCGCGACGCCTCGCTCCTCGGAGATGCGGCGGTAGTCCTCGACGATCCGGAACGGATCGAACGACCAGGCGAGCGCCGGGCCGGCGTGGATCGCCTTGATCGCCTCCACGACGGGAGCGAGGATCTCCTGTCGCTCGAGGTCGCCCTCGGAGAGCGCCTCTGCGTCGATCCACCGCGTCACGAGACAGCCGAGCTCCGGGAGGTAGACGAAGACCTCGGGTCCCACGCCGGCCTCCGCCGCAGCTCGGGCCGAGTCCTGCTCGGCGTTCCGGTCGATCCCGAGGAGCTCCGTGGACTTCTCCGAGAGGCGGAGGAAGAAGGTCTCGTCGCCCACGGCGACGCGGAAGTTCCGGTTCGTCCGCCCTTCGGCGATCGGCAGGATCTCGAGCTCCTGGCCCTCCCAGGACGAGATCGCGCGGATCGCGGCGTCGAGCGCGGGATCGGTGGAGGCATCCGTGGCCATGGCGGCCGAACGCTAGCACCGGTGCCCTTCGAGGGTCGAACCGGAGTTCGTTATGCCTCCGCGGCGCGGATGACCAACAGGGCCACGTCGTCGCGCTGCGGTGAGGATCCGCGAGCGGCACGGAGAGCCTCTTCCACCCCCGCAGCGGTCGCTTCGGCGTCCCGGCCGAGTGAAGCGGCGAAGGCGTCGCGCAGTCTCTTCTCCCCGGCGACAGCTTCGCGGCGCTGTTCGGTAGCCCCGTCCGTGTAGATCAGCAAGGTATCGCCGGGATCCAGGTCGACGACGGAGTCCACCAGTGAGACCTCGGGGAGGACGCCCAGGAGCTGCCCCGGTTCCCCCACCGAGGACAAGCGCCCGTCCCGCCGCAAGAGCAACGGGAGGGGGTGACCTGCAGAGCACAGCGTGATCCGGAGATGATCTCGGCTCGGCCGTAGGCGCAGATGACAAACGGTGCAGAACCGCTCCTCGACGCTCTGCTCGATGAGCGCTCGGTTCAACTCGCGGAGTAACGCGCTCGGCTTGTGTTCGAAACGGGCAACGGCACGCAACGTGTGTCGAGCGAGTCCCATCACCGCGGCCGCCTCGGGTCCTTTGCCGCAGACGTCTCCCACCGCCGCCGCCCAGTTCCCGTCGCCGCAATCGAAGACGTCGTAGAAGTCTCCGCCGACCTCGTTCCCCTCGCCCACCGGCAGGTAGCGGGCTGCGAGCTCGACATGCGGGATGGAGGGAAGTCTGGGAGGCAGCAGGCTCCTCTGCAACACCTTGGCCGTGTGATCCCGTTCCTCGTAGAGCCGCGCGTTGTCGATCCGGACGGCCGCGCGGCGGGCGATCTCTTCCGCCAGGGGCACGTCCGATCCGCTGTACCGGATGTCTGGTGTCGTGGACACCAGGCTGAGGACACCGAGCGTGCGACCTCGAGCGATCAACGGGACGGACAGGAATGACTGGATACCGAGCTCCCGCACGATCCGCTGGTGTTCTTCGCCCTGGGTGATGGCACGCAACGTTCTCGCAGACCCGGAGTACGTCTGCGCCTCGCCGGTCGCCAGGGCTCGGGCGACCGGGTGCGAGCTCCCCGGTCGAGGCGCGTAGTCACCCAGCGATGCGGCCAAGGGTTGCTTCGACGGGTTCGCATGCACTGCCGCGACGCGCTTGAGGGTGCCCGACTCTTGGACAAGGTCGATGAGGCACAGATCGGCGATCTCTCGTACCACCAGCTCGGCCAGACGCACGAAGGTTGCCGGGTAGTCGAGTGAGACGGCGAGGAGCTCACTGACGTCGGAGACGAAGCGGACCCGTTGTCTCGCGGCTTCAGCTTGTGCTTGGGCCTCCGCTTCCGCTCGGACGAGCTCGGCGCCCTCTTCGATGAGCCGCTTCCGTTCGCTGATGTCGCGTAACGCCGCCAAGTAGATATCCGGCCCCCCCGATCCGGTATCCACCCGGGTTGCGGACACGTCGACCTGGACGAGGGACCCATCCTTCCGCCGCAGGTCCACCTCCCCCGTCCAGCGCTCCTGATCGATGAAGCGTCGGAACTCCTCATCCGCCCAACCCGGTTCGGCCGCAACCAGATCGAGGACGGTCATCGAGAGCAGCTCTTGTCGCTGGTACCCGACGAGCTCGGTCGCTCGTGGGTTCGCATCGATGCACAGGCCTTCTCGGTCGACGATGAGGATCGCGTCACCCGCGCTCTCGAACAGGGCCCGGTACCTCGCCTCAGCGGAAGCACCTTTGTTGTTCGATCCCTCAACGGGTCGATCGGTGGTGCCGGAGGGGCGTTCAGTATCGATCACAGCTGGGCTGTCCACCCCCTCCTGCCTTTCCTACAACAGCGACGACCTGACCTGGCCCAAGATTGAGGAGGTTACTTCCTCATCTCCAGGAAAGCAAACCCGGAAGCGGTGGCACGGACGTTCATAAGGACTGGTTGCCGAAGGATTGAAGGTTTTCTGAGGAAGTTTGATGGCAAACTGATTCACATTCGGCTAAGCTCACGCGCTGTGACAGCTGCCATCTACAGCATCGGGGCGGTGGCCCGGATGCTCGGCGTGCCCACCGCCACCCTGCGCACCTGGGAAGAGCGGTACGGCGTCGTCATGCCCGATCGGAGCCCTGGTGGCCACCGCCTGTACACACGGGACCACGTCGAGCAGCTGCGCTTCATCCTCAGGAGCATCGAGGAGGGCATGCAGCCGGCCGATGCACATCGGCTCCTGACGGACCGACTGAGCGACGATCCCGGTGGGAAGGTCGCCATCGGCGGATCCGAAACCCGGTTGGTCATCATGCTGGCGGAACGCGACCCGCACGCCGCTGAGCTCGCCGAGTACTTCTTGCGGACCGAGGGCTACGAGACGTTCATGGCACTGGAGGCGCGCGAGGCGGAGGTCGTGTTCGAGGAGCGGTCGCCTCACCTCGCCGTTGTCGACCTCCTGATCTCAGGGGGGGCGGGGCCGGGTCTCTGCCGAACCTTCCGGGAACGGGGAGCGCTCGTTCTCGCGATATCGCCGCTGGAGTCCCGCGACGAGGCCCTGGAATACGGGGCCGACGCGTTCCTTCAGAAGCCCCTCGACCCCCTGCAACTGGTGTCGACCGTCAAGGACCTGCTCGGGCAGAGCGCGTTCCTCCGAACCGAGGTGCTCTTGCCATGAGTGATCGGGTGTCCAGCGGCTCGGAACGATTGAACGACATGTTGGGCGGGGGCCTGCCCGGCAACGGGATCAACCTCATCATCGGACTCCCCGGATCCGGCAAGACGATCCTGGCGCAGCAGTACGCCTTCCACAACGCCACGCCCGAACGGCCCGCGATCTACCTCTCCACGGTCTCCGAGCCGCTCGAGAAGATCCTGCGATACGGCCAGACGCTGAGCTTCTTCGACCAACGGGCGATCGGCACCGCGGTGTTCTACGAGGATCTGGGCGGGACCGTGAACGACGAAGGCCTTCCGGGCGTGCTCGAGAGGATCAGCGAGCTCATCAAGGAGCGACGCCCCGGGATGATCATCATCGACAGCTTCAAAGCGCTGCATCCGTACGCGCGGAGGGACGAGGACTTCCGACGGTTCCTCCACGAGCTCGCCGGTCGGCTGTCCGCGTTCCCGGTGACGTCGTTCTGGGTCGGCGAGTACGGCCACGACGAGATCGCGGGATCCGCCGAGTTCGCCGTCGCCGACTCGATCCTGTCGCTCTCCGTCGAGCGAGCAGGGGGCCGCGAGCTCCGCGTCTTCCAGGTCCTCAAGCTCCGTGGGAGCGACTTCCTCTCCGGCAAGCACGCGTACCGACTCTCCGGCGACGGGGTCGAGTTCTTCCCTCGATTGGCCGACCCGGTCGACCAGACGCCGTATCAGCTGGACGACGTCAAGATCTCGTCGGGCATCAAGATCCTCGACGAGATGCTCGGGAAGGGCTATTGGCCCGGGGCCTCGACCCTCGTGGCCGGTCCGTCGGGATCGGGGAAGACGCTCATGGGCCTGCACTTCATCTTCGAAGGGGCTCGGCAGGGCGAGCCCGGCGTGATCGCAACCCTCCAGGAGAACGCCGCCCAACTCGAGCGGATCGTCAGCGGATTCGGCTGGTCTCTCGATGAGGAGGGCGTCGAGCTCATGTATCGCACGCCTGTCGATCTCTACCTGGATGAATGGGTGCATGAGCTCCTGGAGAGAGTCGAAGCGACGGGAGCGCGCCGCATCATGATCGACAGTCTCGGCGATCTGAGGGTTGCCTCGACCGATGAGACCCGTTTCCGCGAGTACGTGTACTCACTCCTCCAGCGGTGCTCCCGTCAAGGGGTGAGCGTGATGATGACCCAGGAGGTCGGCGACCTCTTCGGTGTCACGCGACTGTCCGAGTTCGGGATCTCTCACATCTCCGACAACGTCGTGCTCCTGCAGTTCCTCCGAGGAGAGTCTCGGGTCAAGAGGGGGGTCACCGTCATGAAGACGCGGGGGAGCGCCCACGACGCGCAGATCCGCGAATTCGAGATCACCGCCGATGGGTTCGTGGTCGGGGATCACTTCGCCGCTGACCAGGATCTCGTGTGAGGACTCCGGTGGAGATGTACTAGCGGGGGATGAAGCGGCGGCGGATCCGGTAGTTGGCGACCGAGATGCCGACCATGAGACCGAAGAAGAGCGTGATCGGCACGACCACGGGCCAATCGTCCGGGACGAAGGTCGAGATCAGGAGGAAGACGATCGCGAACTCGATGAACTGGATCCCGAACCAGACGAACGGGATCTCGAGGGGATGGATCCTCGGAACTCGGCGTCGCTGGTCGGGAGGCGACTCCATCGAGTCATCGTAGCTGGTCCTCCCACTGGGCCCGCCATCGGCCGGTCGGGGGTTGACACTCCCCAACGCAGCGCCGACACTGATTCGACCATGAAGAGCGCGAGGAGCACGTCGAGCAGCGTCCTCGTACTTATTCATTAGGCGCGGCCGGGCCTAAGAGGCCCGCGATCCCGCGCCGATACCCTCGCTACGCGGGGGTTTTTTTCTGCCCCAGTGCAAGAGAGAGTGAGAGAGGAGCACCAGATGCGCTACGAGTTCGAGAAGGACGGCGCCACCGTCGCCAGCGTGCTGTGGGAAGGACCCGGCCAGGTGAGCGTCGAGACCGAGGATCCGAGCACGAGGTCGACCGTCGAGCGGTACCTGTCCTCCGAGGTCACCTACCTGAGCGGCTTCGGCGGGGAGGACCTGCAGAGCAGGCGTCGTGACTGGACGCCGTGGGAGTTCGAGCGGGCATGCCGCAACCTGGCCCGCAAACTGGGCGCCACCGTGAAGCGGGTCGAGACCGGACCGGTCGAGGATCCTCAGCGGGCGGCGGTCGCCGGATGAAGGTCAGCGGCGCCCAGGCGCTGTTCAAGGCCCTCGAGGGCGAAGGCGTCGACATCGTCTTCGGGATCCCGGGCGGGGCGATCCTGCCTGCCTACGACCCCTTGATCGAGTCGGGTGTTCGCCACGTGCTGTGCCGGCACGAGCAGGGCGCCGGTCACGCCGCCGAGGGCTACGCGTGGGCGACCGGCAAGGTCGGCGTCGCGATCGCGACGTCCGGCCCGGGCGGCTGCAACCTCGTGACCGCGCTCGCCGACGCCAAGATGGACTCCGTCCCGATCGTCGCGATCACCGGGCAGGTGCCCACGCCCGTCGTCGGCAACGACGCCTTCCAGGAGGCCGACATCACCGGCATCACGATGCCGGTCACGAAGCACAACTTCCTCGTGACGGACCCCGGCGATGTCGCCGTGACGATCCGCGAGGCGTTCCACATCGCTCGCACCGGCCGGCCCGGCCCGGTCCTCGTCGACCTCCCGAAGGACGTCCTCGTGAACGAGACCACGTGGAGCTGGCCCGATCAGGTCGACCTGCCCGGCTACAAGCCGACGACGAAGGGCAACATGCGCCAGGTCGTCGAGGCCGCGAAGCTGATCCTCGAGGCGAAGCGGCCCGTCCTCTACGTCGGCGGCGGCGTGATCAAGGCGGAGGCCACCGAGGAGCTGTTCGAGCTCGCGACGGTCGGACACCTCCCGGTCGTCACCACATTGATGGCGCGTGGCGCGTTCCCGGACGCGCACGAGCTCTGCCTGGGCATGCCGGGGATGCATGGTGTCTATACGGCGGTCACCGCGATGCAGAAAGCCGATCTGCTCGTCGCGGTCGGCGCGCGCTTCGACGACCGCGTCACCGGCAAGCTGTCGACGTTCGCGCCGGACGCGAAGATCGTCCACATCGACATCGATCCCGCGGAGATCGGCAAGAACCGCAAGGCCGACGTCCCGATCGTGGGGGACTGCAAGGACGTGACCACGAAGCTCGTCGCGGAGCTCACGCGCCGTCAGGACGAGGCCGGCATCCCCGACCGCAGCCCCTGGCTCGAGCAGCTCGCGGCGTGGAAGACCGAGCAGCCGCTCCGCTACGACCAGCAGGCCGACGGGCCGCTGAAGCCGCAGTACGCGATCGAGCGGCTCCGCGCGCACAGCGACGGCGACACGATCGTCGTGGCCGGGGTCGGGCAGCACCAGATGTGGGCCTCGCAGTTCTGGTCCTTCGAGAAGCCCCGCACATGGATCAACTCAGGCGGTCTCGGGACGATGGGCTTCGCGGTCCCGGCGGCGCTCGGCGCCGCGGCGGGGCAGCCCGATCGCCGCGTGATCGCGATCGACGGCGACGGATGCTTCCAGATGACCTCGCAGGAGCTCGCGACCTCGACCACGGAGAAGATCCCGTTCATCACGGCGATCATCAACAACGCCTACCTGGGGATGGTCCGCCAGTGGCAGGAGCTCTTCTACGAGGAGCGCTACTCGCAGGTCCACCTCGGCTACGACGTCCCCGACTACGTGAAGCTCGCCGAGGCCTACGGCGCCGTCGGCCTTCGGGCGGAGCGGCCCGAAGAGGTCGACGCGGTGATCGAGAAGGCGCTGTCGGTCGACGACCGGAGCGTCGTGATCGACTTCCGCTGCGACTCGAAGGAGATGTGCTTCCCGATGGTCCCGGCGGGCGCTTCGAACGACGACATCATCACCGGCCCGGAGGGGCTGCAGCCGCAGGACGACCCGGCGGAGGCACCGATCGCATGAGCCTGCACACGATCTCGGTCCTGGTGGAGGACAAGCCCGGCGTCCTGACGCGCGTGGCCGGCCTGTTCTCGGCGCGCGGGTTCAACATCGACTCGCTCGCGGTCGGCCCCACGGAGGCCGAGGGGCTCTCGCGGATGACGATCGTCGTGAACGTGGAGTCGAAGTCGCTCGAGCAGGTCACGAAGCAGCTGAACAAGCTGATCAACGTGATCAAGATCCTCGAGCACGAGTCGGGCACGGCCGTGGAGCGGGAGCTGATGCTCGCGAAGGTGCGGGCGAAGGGCGACGCCCGGGCGCGGATCATGGAGATCGCCGAGGTGTTCCGCGTGAGCATCGTCGACGTGACGAAGACCACGCTGACCGTCGAGGCGTCCGGCAAGCCGGAGAAGCTCGAGGCGCTCCGTGAGCTGCTGTCCGAGTACGGGATCGTGGAGCTCTCACGCACCGGGCGGATCGCGCTCGCGCGCGGCGACCGCGGGATCCGGGAGAAGGGCGGGCTGCGGATGGCGAAGGCCGCGGGCGCCGAGGACGCGTCGGAGTGGACGGGCGGCGGCGTGTAGCCGGTCGGACGGACGTTGGACGGGGACACCAGGAGGAGATGGCGACGATCTACCACGAGCAGGACACCGACGTATCCGCGCTGGCCGGACAGAAGATCGCGGTCCTCGGGTTCGGGTCGCAGGGCCACGCGCATGCCCAGAACCTGAAGGACTCGGGACACGACGTGCGCGTGGGCCTGCGATCCGGCTCGTCGAGCCGCGCGAAGGCCGAGGAGGCCGGGCTCCGGGTGGTCGACACCGCGGAGGCGGTCGCCGAGGCCGACGTCGCGATGGTCCTCTGCCCGACACCTCGCACGGGAAGGTGTACGCCGAGGACATCGCCCCGCACCTGAGCGCCGGCGACATGCTGATGTTCGCGCACGGCTTCTCGATCCACTTCGGCACCGTGACGCCACCTGCCGACGTCGACGTCACGATGATCGCCCCGAAGGGACCCGGCCACCTCGTGCGCCGGACGTACGAGGAGGGGAACGGCACACCCGCACTGGTCGCGGTGCAGCAGGACGCCACCGGCAAGGCCAAGCAGCGGGCGCTCGCCTACGGCAACGGGATCGGCGCGGCCCGCGCGGGCATCCTCGAGACGACGTTCAAGGAAGAGACCGAGACCGACCTGTTCGGCGAGCAGACCGTGCTGTGCGGCGGGCTGTCCGAGCTGATCCGCTCCGGCTTCGACACGTTGGTCGCGGCCGGCTACCAGCCGGAGATCGCGTACTTCGAGTGCCTGCACGAGGTGAAGCTGATCGTCGACCTGATCTACGAGGGCGGTCTGTCCTGGATGCGCCACTCGATCTCCGACACCGCCGAGTGGGGTGACTACGTCTCCGGTGCCCGCGTGATCGACGACGGGACGCGCGAGACGATGCGGCAGATCCTCGGTGAGATCCAGGACGGCTCGTTCGCGAAGCGATGGATCGCCGAGGCCGACGGCGGGTTCCCGGAGTTCCTCGCGAAGCGTCGCGAGGCGCGGTCCTCCCAGCTCGAAGAGGTGGGGCGACAGCTGCGGCCGATGATGCCGTGGCTGCGGAGCGAGGACAAGGTGCCGCCGTCGTGAGCGACCCCGACGTAGTCCGGTTCTTCGACACGACCCTGCGCGACGGGGAGCAGGCTCCCGGCATCGCGCTCACGAAGGACGAGAAGGTCGAGATCGCGGAGCAGCTCGCCCGCCTGCAGGTCGACATCCTCGAGGCAGGCTTCGCGATCTCCTCGGATGGTGAGTTCGACGCCGTCCGCGAGATCGCGACGAGCGTGAAGGGCCCCGTGATCGCGTCGCTCGCTCGCGTCGTGCCCGGCGACATCGAGCGCGCGGCCGAGGCGCTGAAGGGCGCCGACCGGTTCCGGATCCACGTGTTCATCTCCACCTCGCAGATCCACATGGAGGACATGCTCCGGATGTCCCACCGGCAGGTGCTGGATGGGATCGGCGAAGGTGTGAAGCTCGCCGCCGGCTACACGGAGGACGTGGAGTTCAGCGCGCAGGACGCCACCCGCACCGAGCTCGACTTCCTGCTCGAGTGCTTCGACGTGGCGGTGAAGGCGGGCGCCACCACGATCAACGTGCCCGACACCGTGGGCTACGCGACGCCGGCGGAGTTCGGCGAGCTCGTGCGGATCGTGCGGGAGCGGACCCCGGACCACGTGGTGATCTCGACGCACTGCCACAACGACCTCGGTCTCGCGGTCGCGAACTCGCTGGCGGGCGTGGAGCACGGCGCGCGCCAGGTGGAGGTCGCGGTGAACGGGATCGGCGAGCGCGCGGGGAACTGCTCGCTCGAGGAGATCGCCATGGTCCTGCGGACACGACGCGAGGCGCTCGGCGTGCGGCACGGCCTCAACCTGAAGGAGATCGTGCGGACGTCGCGGCTCGTCTCCGCGCTCACCGGCTACTCGGTGCAGCCGAACAAGGCGGTCGTGGGAGCGAGCGCGTTCGCCCACGAGAGCGGGATCCACCAGCACGGCGTGCTCGCCAACCGGGCCACCTACGAGATCATGGACCCGGTCGAGATCGGCCTGGAGGGCAACCAGATCGTCCTCGGCAAGCATTCGGGGCGGCACGCCTTCGCAGACGCGCTCGAGAAGGTGGGCATCTCGATCGACGGCGACCACATGCAGCGGGCGTTCGCTCGCTTCAAGGAGCTCGCCGACCGGAAGATCCAGATCACGGATCAGGACCTCGCGGCGATCGTCTCCGAGGAGGTCGGCAGCGGGAAGGAGGATCTTCTCGTTCTCGAGTCCCTCGCCTCGGGCGGCGGCACCCACCTCGCGCCGACGGCGACCGTGAGGCTCCGCCGCGGGGACGAGGTCTTCGAGGAGTCGGCGATGGGCGACGGGATGATCGACGCCGCGTGCGGCGCGATCCAGCGTGCGGCGGGCGTCGAGGCCCGGCTGATCACGTTCAACGTGTCGTCGGTCACGGGCGGTTCGGACGCCTTAGGAGACGTCGTCGTCCAGCTCGAGATCGACGGACGGCGGGTGACCGGCCGCGGCGTCGCCACCGATGTCGTGGAGGCGAGCGCGCGGGCTTACCTCGCGGCGATCAATCGGGCGGCGCTGGTCGCCGAGGCGTCGGAGGTCGCGCCGTGACGGGGTCTGGCCACCCCGGCCGTGCGGCGCCGCTCATGTTCCAGATAGTGGAACTCGGTTCCACCTCATGGAACAGGACCTGCGAAGGGCCGCCCGGTGACTGCGGCGGTCGCGACCGAGGTGCGCCCCGAGCGCGTCACCACCGGCCGGCGTCCGTACCGGATCGGCGTGATCCGGGGTGACGGCACCGGCCCCGAGGTGATCGCCGAAGCGCTCAAGGTGCTCGACGCCGTCCGCGACGACATCCCGATCGAGCTCGTCGACTTCGACCTGGGCGCCGACCGCTACCTGCGCACCGGCGAGACCCTGCCCGATGAGGACCTCGAGACGATGCGTGGCCTCGACGCGATCCTGCTGGGCGCGGTGGGCGATCCGCGCGTGCCGCCCGGCATCCTCGAGCGTGACCTGCTGCTGCGGATCCGCTTCGAGCTCGACCAGTACGTGAACCTCCGCCCGGTGATCCGGTTCCCGGGCGTGCAGACGCTCGTGCCGTCCCACGGCGAGGACGACGTGAACATGGTGGTGATCCGGGAGAACTCGGAGGGCCTGTACAGCGGCGTCGGTGGGTTCCACCGGAAGGGCACGCGCCACGAGGTGGCCGTGCAGTCCTCCGTGAACACGCGGCACGGCGTGGAACGGATCGTCCGCTACGCGTTCGACTACGCGATGCGTCCGGAGCGCCGGCGTCAGGTGACCCTCGTCCACAAGACGAACGTCCTGACGTTCGCAGGCGACCTCTACCAGCGCGTCGTGCACGAGGTGGCGACCGAGTACCCGGATGTTGCCACCGACTACGTGCACGTCGACGCCGCGTGCATCTACTTCCTCGATCAGCCCTCGCGCTTCGACGTGATCGTCACGGACAACATGTTCGGCGACATCATCACGGACCTCGGCGCGATGATCCAGGGCGGGATGGGGATCGCCGCGGGCGGCAACATCAACCCGGCCGGCGTGTCGATGTTCGAGCCGATCGGCGGGACCGCGCCGTCGGAGACCGGCAAAGGCACGATCAACCCGCTCGCGGCGATCGGCGCCACCGGGATGCTCTTGGCGCAGCTCGGTGAGGAGCGTGCCGCGGGGCGCATCGACGCCGGGATCCGGTTCGCCTGCACGAAGCTCGCGTCGATGCGCGCCGGCGAGATGGGCTACTCCACCCAGGAGGTCGGCGACCTCGTCGTCGAGGCGGCCGCGGTATGACCGGCGGTGTGACCTCACGGCCGCGGCCCTCGCGTCGAGCTCTACGACACGACGCTGCGCGACGGCGCCCAGGCGCCGGGCCTGTCCTACTCCGTCGAGGACCGGATGCGGATCCTCCGCAAGCTCGATCAGCTCGGCCTGCCGTTCATCGAGGGCGGCTGGCCGGGCGCGAACCCGCGCGACACGGAGTTCTTCCGCCTCGCCGCGAAGGAGACGCTCGAGCACGCGGAGCTCGTCGCGTTCGGGATGACGCGGCGGGCGGGCGAGAAGGCCGAGGACAGCGCGATCCTGCGCGACCTCCTCGACGCCGGCACCGAGACGGTCACGTTCGTGGGCAAGAGCTGGGACGTCCACGTCGAGAAGGCGCTGCGGACCGATCTCGATGAAGGCGTCGCGATGGTCCGGGACACGGTCCGTCACCTCCGTGCGCAGGGGCGCCGGGTCTTCTTCGATGCCGAGCACTTCTTCGACGGCTACCTCGGGAACGCCGACTTCGCCGTCCGCGTGCTCGAAGCCGCGGCCGAGGAGGGCGCCGAGCGGCTCGTGCTCTGCGACACGAACGGCGGCACGCTCCCGTCGGACGTCACGCGCATCGTGGGGGAGGTCCGCGCGCGCGTCGACGGCGTCCCCCTCGGGATCCACACCCACAACGACGCCGGCTGCGCCGTGGCCTCGGCCCTCGCCGGCGTCGAGGCCGGCGTCCTCCAGGTCCAGGGCGTCGTGAACGGCTACGGCGAGCGGACCGGCAACGCCGACATCGTGCCGATCGCCGCGAACCTCGTGCTGAAGATGGACGCGGACTGCCTGCCGCGCGGGCGCGGTCGAGCGCCTCACCGAGGTGGCGCACTACGTGGCAGAGGTCGCGAACGTCGCGCCGGATTCGCGGCAGCCGTACGCGGGCCGCTTCGCGTTCACCCACAAGGCGGGGCTCCACGCGAGCGGCGTCGCCCGCTTCAGCGAGGCCTACGAGCACGTCTCGCCGGACGCCGTGGGCAACCGGCGAGGTGTCGTCGCCTCCGACCTCGGCGGCGGCGCGACCCTGAAGATGAAGGCCGCCGAGTTCGACCTCGCGATCGAGGACGCGGCCGTCCCGGTGGTGCTCGAGCAGCTGAAGGAGCGCGAGTCGCGCGGGTACACGTTCGAGCTCGCCGACGCCTCCCTGGAGCTGCTGATGCGTCGGGCGTCGGGCTGGACCCAGCCGTTCTTCGAGATCGACAGCTACCGCGTGCACGTCGAGGAGCGGGTCGGCGACAACGAGTCGCCACTCGCGGAGGCAACGGTCAAGGTTCGCACGAAGGGCTCGCGCCACATCGAGTCGGCCGAGGGCCACGGGCCCGTGGGCGCGCTGGACGACGCGCTCCGCAAGGCGCTCACGAACGACTATCCGGAGCTCCGGCACATCGAGCTCGAGGACTACCGCGTGCGGGTGCTCGCCGAGACGCACGGGACGGGCGCGGTCGTGCGCGTCCTGATCGACTCCTCCAACGGCGAGCGCTCGTGGACCACGGTCGGCGTCAGCGAGAACATCATCGAGGCGTCGTGGGAGGCGCTCACAGACGCCTACCTGTTCGGCCTGCTCCACCCCCGGGAGACCGCCGAACCGTAGCCCCGGCTGGGAACATGGCCTGATGGAACTGCGCACGATCGGGTCGATCCCGGTGCCGCTGGCGGGGATCGGCTGCAACAACTTCGGTCGGCGGATCGATGAGGAGCGCACGCGAGAGGTCGTCGATGCGGCCTTCGAGGCCGACGCCACGCTCTTCGACACCGCCGATCTCTACGGCGACGGCCACTCCGAGGAGTTCCTCGGACGGGCGCTCGGCTCCCGGCGCGACCGGGCCGTGATCGTCTCGAAGTTCGGGATGCGGACCCCACCGGACGGGATGACGGGCGGCGATCCCCGCTGGGTGGTGCGGGCGTGCGAGGACAGCCTCCGCCGCCTCGGGACCGACCGGATCGACGTCTACCTCCTCCACACCCCCGACGACGCGACGCCGATCGGCGACACGCTCACCGCGATGTCACGCATGGTCGACGAGGGGAAGGTCCGCGAGATCGGCTGTTCGAACTTCTCCGCGAAGCAGCTGGATGAGGCGGCCGAGGCCGCGCGGGAGCTCGAGGTCCACTCCTTCGTGACGGTCCAGAACGAATACAGCCTCCTCGAACGGGCGCCTCGCGAGGAGGTGCTCCCCGCCTGTGGCCGGCTCGGCCTCAGCTTCATGCCGTACTTCCCGCTCGCGTCGGGGATGCTGACGGGCAAGTACCGGCGGGGCCAGCCGCCGGCGCCGGGGACGCGGATGGCCGGTCGCGACGGCTGGGACGAGTTCCTCACCGACGAACGCTTCGACGTCGTCGAGCGCCTGAGCGCGTTCGCCGGGGAGCACGGCCATACGATCCTCGAGCTCTCGATGTCCTGGCTGGCCGTCCAACCGGAGATCGCCACCGTGATCGCGGGGGCGACGAGCGCCGAGCAGGTCCGGGCGAATGCCGCGGCCGTCGATGCGTGGGCGCTCAGCGAGGACGAGCTCGCCGAGATCGACGAGTTGCTGGAGTGACCGTCCTCAGTCGACGGCCAGGAAGTCGTTCAGATCGTTGTCCGTGACCTTCCGGGCTTGCGTTCCGTCCCGGCGGATCGAGACGATCTCCCAGTCGGAACCCAGGAACCGGTTGAGGAAGAAACCCGAGCCGTCCGGCTCGTAGAACGGGTAGAGGTCCGTGAAGTCGTTCTCGGTCACGCGGTGCTTCTGACTTCCGTCCGGCAGCATCGTGAAGACCTCGAAGTCGCCGTCCCGGTCGGTCAAGAACACGATCCGGCTCCCGTCCGGCGCCCAGTCGCCCGCGAGATCGTCGATGCCCTCGTTGTTGGTCCGGGTCGTCCACCCTGGCCGGGGAAGACGACACCCACCTCCCAGTCCTCGCCGTCGTGGTAGCCGAACACGATCGTGTCACCGTCGGGGGACCAGCTCGGCAACCATTCCGGGCCTTCCGAGTACGTCACCCGCTGGATGTGCGTCCCGTCCGGATGCATCGTGAAGATGTCTTCCTGGTCGCTCCGACGTGTGCTGATCCAGGCGATGCGACCTCCGGTGGGCGACCACGTCGCGCTGCCGTCGAAGAAATCATCGTCGGTGAGCCGGCGCCGGTGCGTTCCGTCGGACCAGATCGTGAAGAGCTCCGAGTCCGTTCCGTCCGCCGGGATCGACCAGAACACGATCCGCGAACCGTCTGCGGAGATCCGGGGGTCGTACTCGTCGATGTCGTTGTGCGTGAGGCGCCTGGTTCCGGTTCCGTCGAGCCTGATGGTGAAGAGCTCGGTGTCGCTCTCGCCGGCCGGGGTGCGGAAGAACGCGATCCTCTCGCCTTGCGTGGCGAACGTGGCCGATGCCGACGGGACCCCGACCAGGCCGACGCAGAACGAGAACAGGAACACACCCAAGACGGCGCGACGAGCCTTCAAATGACCACCCCCATAGGCATGAGCGTACCGTCGAATCCGGATAGCCCCTGGGACCTCTACGTGCCGGGCTGCGTCCACTCCTCGCGGAGCACGGCCATCACCAGCTCGTCGTGGCGCGCGCCGTCGTACCACGCATGCGCGCGCAGTCGGCCTTCCTCGACGAACCCGACCTTGCGGTACGCGCCCACCGCCCGCTCGTCGTCGGCGAGCACCCGCAGAAGATCTTCGCAAGGTTGAGATGGCGGAAGCCGTACTCAACCAACGTGCGGACCGCATCCTGGCCCAGACCCTTGCCCCAGTGGTCCTTCCCGATGCGGATCCCCACCTCGGCGAGCTGCTGGTAGTGATCGATCTCGTGCAGACCGCAGATGCCGATCAGCTCCGCGTCGACATCGATCGCGAACCAGGCCGAGTC
>CAVRUS010000004.1:0-19856 GCA_963724415.1 uncultured Actinomycetota bacterium
AGAGGTCGGGGTGCCACGTCCCGCAGGCCGCGCGTTCGCGACGAGGGCAACCCGTGGCCGGACGCGCCGCACGAACAGCACGACCGCCACGGCGACGACGGCCGCCAGGATCGCGGCGGTTACGGGTCCGTCCGTCGCTTCTCGATCTCCTCGGTGAGGGCCGGGACGACCTTGAACAGGTCGCCCACCACGCCCAGGTCCGCGATCTTCAGGATCGGCGCGTCGGGGTCCTTCGTGATCGCCACGATCCGCTTCGCGCCCTTCATGCCCACGAGATGCTGGAGCGCGCCGCTGATCCCGGCGCACAGGTAGACCTCGGGCTTCACGGTCTTGCCGGTCTGCCCGATCTGATAGCTGTACGGCACCCAACCGGCGTCAACGGCAGCCCGCGAGGCGCCAACCGCCGCGTTCCCGATCGCGGTGGCGAGCTTGTCGAGGTGCTCGAACGCGTCGGGACCGCCCAGCCCGCGGCCGCCGGCGACGACGACCTTCGCGCTCTCGAGCTTCGGTCCGGAGGCGGCCTCCTCGTGCCGCTCGACCCGCTCCGCGGTCTTCAGCTCGTCCGGGACGTCCGCCTTCACATCCACTACCTCGGCGGTTCCGCCGGAGGCTTCCGCGGCGAACGATTGTGGGCGCACGATCACCAGCCGGGGCGTTGGCCCCTTCAGCTCGACGTCGACGATCTTCGTGCCGCCGAGGATCTCCGTTCGGGCCTTGTCGGCGCCCAGGACGTCGGTGACGTTCGCCATCAGCGTCGAGCCGGTGCGCGCCTGCAGGCGGCCGGCGACGTCACGGGCGTCGTACGACGCCGGGAAGAGGATCAGGTCGGGGGCGTGCTCCTCCACGAGTCCGGCGAGCGCGTGCACGGCCGGCTGGGCGAGGTGGTTCGCGAAGACCTCGTGGTCGCTCGCGAAGACCTTCGCGGCGCCGTGCTCACCGAGCGCTTGCGCGGACGCTGTCGCGCCGGGACCGAGGGCGACTGCCGCGACCTGGTCGCCGAGCTCGCGTGCCTTCGCCAGAAGTTCGAGGGCGCTCGGCGCTGGCCCGCCGGGCGTCACGTCGGCCCAGACCCACACCTTCATGTCATGCTCCTTGGCACGTCAGATCACCTTCGCCTCGACGAGGAGATCCGCGATCCGCGCGGCGGTCGTGTCGTCGTATTCGATGGTCTCGCCGCCTTGCTTCGGCGGGGCGTCGGTGACCTCGGCCACGGTCTGTGTGGCGGCGACGTCATCACTCGACAGCCCAAGATCGGCGACGCCCAGTGTCTCCACCGGCTTCGACTTCGCGGCCATCACGCCCTTCAGCGAGGGGTAGCGGGGCTCGGTCGCGCCGGCCGTCACTGTGATCACGACAGGGAGCGGGGCGAGGACGACGTCGTAGCCGGCCGCCGTCTGCCGCTCGATCGTCAGGGTGTCGTCCGAGAGGTGGAGCTCGCGAGCGAACGTCAGGCTCGGCACGCCGAGGAACTCGGCGATCGCGGCCGGAACGATCCCCGTGTAGCCATCGGTCGACTCGACGCCGCCGACCACGAGGTCGAACGGTTGCCGCTTGATCGCTGCGGCGAGCACGCGCGCGGTGACGAGCGAGTCGGCGCCGCGGAGGGAGTCGTCGGTGACCCGCACGCCCTTGTGCGCGCCCATCGCGAGGCCTCGCTGCAACGCCGCCTGGGCGACTTCAGGGCCCATCGTGAGAAGCGTGATCTCGCCGTCCCCGCCCGCTGCCTCGACGAGTTGCAGCGCAGCTTCCAGCCCGTACTCATCGCCGGGATCCAGGGCGCCGTCGGCCCCCTCGCGGACCAGGAGCCCGTCATCGCCGAGCTTCGGGGTGCCCTCAGGCTCCGGCACCCACTTCGTCAGGACGACGACGTTCACGCCGGCGTCCGCCGTTCCTCGCTCACGTCAGCACCGTACCCGCTCCGCGTGAAGGTCGGCATCACGCTCGGTGGAGGAACGCGTCGAGCTCGTCGCGGGTGGGCATCCCCTCGCGTGCTCCGACCTTCGTCACCGAAAGAGCCCCGGCGACCGCGGCGCGGTTGGCGGCCTCGTGCACATCCATGCCCTCGGCGAGACCGGCCGCGAACACGCCGTTGAAACAGTCGCCGGCTCCGGTCGTGTCGATCGCCTCCACCTCCGGAGCCTCGATGCGCTCCTCCGCGCCGGCGCGCCGGATCACGACCCCTTCCGGGCCGCGGGTCTCGACCACCACGACACGGTCGGGGAGGGTGCCCAGCGCCTCGAGCTCGTGCTCGTTCGGCGTGACGAACCTGGCCAGCGACGCCACCTCCGCGGCCCACGGCTGGACAGGCGCCGGGTTCAGGATCAGCGGGACCTCGTGTTCGGTGCACCAGGCGGCCGCCGCTCGCACCGCCGCCGTGGACACCTCAAGGCTCGCCAGCACGACCGCGATCTCGTGCACCTGTCCGAACGCCGAGGTCACGTCCGCCGCCGTGAGCTCCGCGTTCGCACCGGGGGCCACCGAGATCTGGTTCTCCCCGTCGGGGCCGACGCAGATCAGCGCCACCCCTGTCGGGACGCCGGGCCGCATCGCGACCGAGGTCGCCACGCCCTCCACCCGCAGTGCCTCGAGCGCGTCGTGACCGAGGGCGTCGTTCCCGACGGCCCCCACGATCACGACCCCTTGGCCGCCCAGCGCTCGCGATGCTGCGACGGCCTGATTCCCGCCCTTGCCCCCGTGGTGCTGGGCGAACACGCCGCCGGTGACCGTCTGACCGGGTGCCGGCAATGCCGCCCCGGAGACGACGAGATCGACGTTGATCGCGCCGATCACGACGACCGATCCCGTCACGCCCTCGCCTCCACGAGCGAGCGCACGCGTTCCACGAACCGCTCCATGAACTCGTCGGCCGCCACCTCGAGCGCCACCCGCGCGTTGGCCTCCGGCTCCCAGCCCACCGGCCACGGGCTCCCGCGCACCCCCGCGAGGTCCGCCACCGTCTCGCCCATCGTCCACCGCCCCTCGGTCTCGACCTCGACCCGTGTGGTCACGAGCTGCGCGAGGGACTCGTCGATCGCGATGGCTACCGCGAGCGGATCGTGCAGACGGCACCCGTCCTCGCCGACGACGGAGGCGTAGAAGTCCATGTAGAAGCTCGTTGCGCCCTCGATCAGCTGACCGAGCGGCGAGTCCGGCGCCGGCGAGCAGACCGCGTCGAGGTCGGGCCGTCGCATGATCGCTTTCTCGGTGACGTCGAGTCCGACGCAGATCGGGAGCTTCTCCTCGTCCACACCGGAGAACGCCGTCAATACCTCGGCCGACGCGAGCGGGTCGACCCAGATGTTGGCTTCCGCCGCCGGCGTGACGTTCCCGCCGCGCGCGAACGCCCCGCCCATCAGCGCGAAGCCTCCGAGCAGCTCGGGCAGCCCCGGTTCCTCACGGATCGCGAGAGCGACGTTCGTGAGCGGTCCCGTCGCCACGAGCAGCACCTCGCCCGGCCGGGCCCGCGCCGTTTCCACGAGCAGCTCCACCCCGGTGCGAGAGGAAGGCGACGCCGTGGCCTGTGGGGGGTCGGCCCGACCCAGTCCGCGTTCCCCGTGGACGACCGGGAACGGGACATGGTCGCGGGCGAGCGGCCGGGCCGCCCCCTGCGCGACCTCCACCTCGCCTCGCCCCGCTGCCTCCAGCACCGCCAGCGTGTTCTCCGTCGCTTGTTCGACCGAGATGTTGCCCATCACGCACGTGGCACCGATCAGCTCGACTTCGGGTGAGGCCACCGCGTAGAGCAACGCGAGCGCGTCGTCGACCCCGGTGTCGACGTCGAGGATCAGGGGACGAGGCGCCATGGCCGGCACAGGGTACTCAGAGACCGGCGCGCGGCAGGCGGACTACGCGCCGGCGGGCTCGAGCGCGAAACCGATCAGCTTCGCCGAGACCTCGCGGCTCACGCGCAGCATGTCCTCCGGCGTCACGTCGCCGTGGTCCATCAGCACCTGGATCGCGAGTCCATCGACCACCGCGCCGATCTGGATCCCGAGCTCGTCGGCATCCAGGCCGTCCGGGAACTCGCCGGTCGACCGCCCGTGCCGCACGATGTCGGCGATCGAACGACGCCACCGACGGTTCAGGACCTCATGCTCCTTCGCCATCTCGGGGTCGCGGAGCGCGCGAACCCAGACCTCGACCCAGAGCGCCCATTCGTCGAGGAACTGGAACTCGGGGAGCAGACCGGGGACCGAGAGCTCGATCAGGCGGTCGAGCTGGGCTCGAGCGGAGGGGGTCTTCCGGAGCTCGCGCGAGAGCCGGAGATAGAACTGATCGTTCGCGTGCGTGAGCGCCTCCACCAGGAGCCGGTCCTTCGATTCGAAGTAGTAGAGGATCAGCCCGGTGGACACGCCGCAGCTCTGGGCGATGTCTTGGATCCTCGTCTCGAACAGGCCACGGTCCGTGATCACCTGGGCGGCGGCGGCGAGGATCTCCTGGCGTCGGTCCTTGCCTGCCTTCGCGCCGGCTTTCGGCGTCTTCACTTGCTTGGCCATCGGACTCCTGAACGACATACAGAGTTCGGGGCGGATCCAGCCCCCGGCCGATCCGGGGAGCCCGCGAACCGTACCCCGTTGAGCAGCAGAAATCAAAGGGCGGCCCGCGCCCGGTGGGTTTGACTCGCCGTTCAGGAATGGGGCATCATTCGCAGAGTCGACGGAAGGGATCGAGCGGATATGGCGACGAACACCTACGACGTGATCGTGATCGGTGGCGGGCACAACGGCCTGACGGCGGGCGCGTACTTCGCCCGGCACGGGGCGCGCACCGTCGTCCTGGAGGCGAGGCACAAGACCGGCGGCGCCGCCGATACCAGCGCCCCGTTCCCCGACCACCCCGAGATCAACGTCACGACCTACTCCTACGTGATGTCGCTGATGCCGCCGACGATCATCAACGAGCTGCAGCTCAAGCGCCACGGCTACGACGTCACGCCGTTCGGTCCCTACTTCCAGGCGTTCCCCGACGGTCGCGCGATCATGGTGTACGCCGACGAGGCCGAACGCTCGCGAGACTCGATCGCGCAGTTCTCGAAGAAGGACGCCGACGCCCTTCCCGAGTGGGAGGCGTGGCTGAAGAGCGTCGCCGACATCCTCGGACCGCTGCTCCTGCAGAGCCCGCCGCGCGCCGGCTCGCTCGCGGTCGGCGACCTGCTGGAGACCGCCCGAACCGCGTGGAAGGTCCGCAAGCTCGGCGTCCGCGGCGTCGGCGACGTCACGCGGCTGTTCACGATGAGCATCACCGATCTCCTGGACGACTGGTTCGAGTCCGACGCGATCAAAGGCATGCTCGCGGTGAACGGCATCATCGGGACGTGGGCGGGGCCTGACGAGCCGGGCACCGCGTACGTGATGCTCCACCACTCGATCGGCGACGTCGGCGACGGCCACCTCGGCTCCTGGGGGTATCAGCAGGGCGGCATGGGCGGGGTGTCCGACTCGATCCGCCGTTCGGCGGAATCGTTCGGAGCGGAGGTCCGCACGAACGCCCGCGTGAAGTCGATGCTCACCTCGGGCGGCCGCTTCCACGGCGTGGTGCTCGAGGACGGGACCGAGCTCCGCGCGCCGATCGGCGTGACCTGCGTGCACCCGAAGATCGGGTTCCTCGACATGATCGCGCCCTCGGATCTGCCGGCCGACTTCGTCACGGACATCCAGCGCTGGAAGACCCGCTCCGGCGTCGTGAAGATCAACGTCGCGATGTCGGAGCTGCCGGACTTCACGGCGATGCCCGGCAAGGAGCTGCAGGAACACCACACCGGCTCGGTCGAGCTCTGCTTCTCGCCTGCCTACGCGGAGCGAGCGTTCCAGGACTCGCACATGGACCGGAAGGCGTCCGTGGCCCCGTTCGTCGACGGCGTGATCCCGACCACGATGGACAAGAAGCTCGCGCCCGAGGGCACGCACGTGTTCTCGATGTTCACCCAGTGGGTGCCGGACGACTGGGTGAACGAGCCGCACCGTGACGAGCTCGACGCCTACGCGAAGCGGATCTTCGACCTCTACAACGATCTCGCGCCGAACTTCAAGGACGCGATCATCGACTACCAGGTGATCGGGCCGTACGAGATGGAGCAGGAGCTCGGGCTGATCGGCGGCAACATCTTCCACGGCGAGCTCTCGGTGGATCAGCTGTTCCACATGCGGCCGGCGCCGGGCTACGCGGACTTCCGCACGCCGATCAAGGGCCTGTACCACGGCTCCTCGGCGACCCACGCGGGCGGCGGGGTCAACGGCATCCCCGGCTGGAAGGCGTACCGTGCGGCCGTGAAGGACAGGGCGATCAAGAAGCGCTCGTGACCGAAGCAGAACGGACGCCGCTCCAGCGGATGCTGGAGGCGCGCTCGGTCGCGGTCGTCGGCGCCTCCGTGAAGGAAGGGTCGCTCGGGCAACAGATGCTGCTCGAGCTCGAGCGCGGAGGCTTCGACGGCGACATCTACCCGGTGAACCCCGGCTACGACGAGGTGCTCGGGCACCGGTGCTACCCGTCGCTGGCCGAGCGTGCCCGGACCGGTCGACCTCGCGATCGTCGGCGTCGCGAACCAGCGGCTCGAGCAGGCGGTGCGGGATGCCGGGCGAGTCGGGCGCGGGCAGCGTCGTGACGTTCTCCTCGCTGTTCGAGGACGAGCCTCCGGAGCCCGGGATGCCGCCGCTCGCAGACCGGGTGGCGGCGATCGCCCGAGAGCACGGGATGGCGCTCTGCGGTGGCAACGGGATGGGCTTCGTGCACGCAGACACGAACCTGCGGGCCACGGGGTTCCTCACGCCGGACGACCTCCGTCCGGGTCCGGTGACGTTCCTGTCGCACTCCGGCTCCGGGTGGGCGGCGTTCCTGTTCAACGACCGGCAGATCCGGTTCAACCTCCTGGTCTCGAGCGGGCAGGAGATCGTCACGACGATGGACGAGTACCTGTCCTACGCCCTGGACCGCGAGACGACGAAGGTCGTGGCGCTGCTGCTCGAGACGGTCCGCCGGCCCGAGGGGTTCGTGGCGGCGCTCGCGAAGGCCGCCGAGCGCGACGTCCCGGTGTTCGCGCTGAAGGTCGGCCGGACCGAGGGATCGAAGCAGATGGTGGTGGCCCACTCGGGCGCGCTCGCGGGGGAGCACGGCGCCTACGAGGCGGTGTTCGATGCCTTCGGCGTCCACGAGTGCCGCGACCTCGAGGAGATGGCCGACGCCCTCGAGCTGTTCTCGAGCCCGCGCCGCGTGACGAGCGGGACCGGGATCGCATCGCTGCACGACTCGGGCGGGGAGCGGGCGCTCTTCGTCGACCTCGCGGCGGACCTCGGCGTCCCGTTCGCGGAGATCTCGGAGGCGTCGCGCGACCGGATCGACGAGGTGCTCGATCCGGGGCTCGTCGCCGAGAACCCGCTCGACGCGTGGGGGACCGGCATCGACGCGGACCGGATCTACGTCGAGAGCTTCAAGGCGCTGCACGACGATCCCGAGACAGCGGCGGTCGCCTTCGTCGTGGATCTCACCCGGCAGGGTGAGCCGTACGACGTCGGGTACCTCCAGGTGGCGCGGGACGTGTTCGCGGCCACGACGAAGCCGTTCTGCGTGATCTCGAACCTCCCGGCGACGATCGCCGACGACGAGGTCGGGATCCTCCGTGACGCAGGGATCCCCGTGCTCGAGGGGACGGCGACCGGTCTGCGAGCGCTGGGGTACCTCCTCGCCGACCCGCATGCGCGCCGCCGCTCGTCGTCGTCGATGACGCCCGAGATCGGACCTGAGGCGGAGGCGCGGCGGCGACTGCTGCCGTCGAGCGAGCTCGTGTCGGAGGTCTCCGCCCTCGGTCTGCTCGGGGGCTATCGGGATCCCGGTCGTCGAGTCGATGCAGGCGGCTTCTCTCGCCGACGCCGAGCGTGCGGCGGACCGGATCGGCTATCCGGTCGCGTTGAAGACCGCGGTGCCCGGGATCCTGCACAAATCCGAGGTCCGGGGCGTGCGGATCGGGATCGGCGACCCCGACGAGCTCCGGGAGACGTACCGGGACTTCGAGGACCGCCTCGGACCGGACGTGACCGTGGCGGCGATGGCGCCGCCCGGCGTCGAGGTGGCGCTCGGCATCGTGCGCGACCCGACCTTCGGACCGTTGGTGCTGGTGGCGGCGGGCGGCGTCCTGGTGGAGCTCCTGCACGACCGGAAGCTCGCCCTCCCCCCGATCGACGAGGACGCCGCCCGCCGCCTGATCGACCGGCTCGCGATCCGTCCTCTCCTCGACGGCGTCCGCGGTGCCCCCTCGTGCGACGTCGACGCGCTCGCGCGCGCCGTCTCCCGGCTGTCGGTCCTCGCGGTCGAGCTCGGTGGTCGGATCGCCGAGCTCGACATCAACCCGATGATCGTCTCGCCGTCGGGGTGCGTCGCGGTGGACGCCCTCGTCGTCCCCGCCTAGCCGCGCGAAGGTCACACCCGTCTTGTGACGCAGGTCATGGCCCTGGCCTGCCGGCCCGGCATACAACGTGTATCGAGGGGGTATGGCCTCACACGTGATCCGCCACCGGCCCGGACGCGAACCGTTCGGGGAGGGCGAAGCGGAAGGCAGGAGGTGAGCGGGATGAAGCGCACCCGGATCGAGAAGCAGAAGCCACGTTCGACGCGCGAGCCGGAGATGGTGCTCCCGCTCGATCCTCGGGATCCCGACGTCGTGCGCGTCAAGCGGGGGACGGTCTGGAAGTACGCGGACCGTCGCTGGGCGCTCTAGCGGCTACAGCGGGTTGGCCACCGGGACCGTGCCGGGCTCCCAGCCCGTGTAGGTATCCCCCGGGAACTCCCAGATCGTGCTCGTCGTCGGCGCCTGCTCCTTCCCGAGCTCCGGCGGCCGCGGGTTCCTCGCGAAGTCGAAGACGTGCTCGAAGTTGTGCGTGTTCCTGATCCGATCGGTGAGCGGCTCCAGTCCCCAGTTGTCCGAGATGAACCGCAGCGGCGTCGAGAACTCCCCGACCTCGTCGTCGATCACGCCGCGGCGCGTGTACGGGGAGATCGTCAGGAGGGGGATCCGGATGCCGAGGCCGAGGTGGTCGACCGACGGTGGCACGACCGGGTCGTAGAAGCCGCCCCACTCGTCCCACGTCAGGAAGATCGCCGTGTGCTCCCACATGTCCGAGCGCATCACCTTGTTCACGATCTGCGTGACCCAGTTGTGGGCGTGTCCCGTGGAGAACGGGGGGTGGTCGGAGAGCTGGAAGCGAGGGGTCACCCAGGTCACCGGCGGCAGCGCGTTCGCGTCGATGTCGTCGAGGAGCGTGTCGACCGAACGGACGTGCTCGTGCCACAGGTCCGTGTGGAACACGTTCGAGACGCCGTTGTAGGCGTTCCAGAAGTAGCCGGGCTGCCCCGGCACCGCCGAGTAGTACGCCCAGTCGACCCCGATATCGGTGAGCTGCTCGCCGACGGTGGGGAACTCGAAGCAGGTGCCGTGCTTCGTGAGGTTCCCGGCATCGTCGGTCACGAAGACGAACACGTCGTCACCGTAGGCGTCGCAGCCCCAGCTCTTGAAGCTCGTGCCGTCGTCCTGGCGGGTCCGGATGTTCTCCGGGTTGTCGGCGACCCCGCCCGATGAGCCGGCGATGAAGTAGTAGTGGTTCGGGTAGCTGGGCCCGGCCGCCGACGCGAAGAAGTTCTTCGAGAGCGAGTACTCGCGCGCCCAGTGCCAGTAGTTCGGGATCTGGTCCTGGTCGAAGAGCGTGTAGCCGTACGTCGAGCCGTAGGGCCCCGCGCCGAAGCCGTCCATCTCCCCGCCGTTCACGCAGTTCCGGTGCGCGGCCAGGTCGTGGGGGATGTCGCCGGGCAGCCATTCGGGGCAACGGATCAGCGGCTTCTCGACGCCGTTCTCGAAGCCCGTCGTCGTCCCTCCGACGCCGGGGAAATTCCCGAAGACGTTGTTGAAGCTGCGGTTCTCGAGCATCACGTAGATCACGCGTTTGATCGGCCAGCGCGTGTCCGTGCTCGGGATCTCGTCGTCCACCTGCGGGATCCGGCGTCCGCCGGTGCAGGAGAAGAGCACCCCGCCCGCCACGGCCATCGCGCTCGTGCGGAGGAACCGTCGCCGGCTGACGGGCATCGGGTGCCGCTCGTCGTGCGTGTGCCCGTAGGGTCCGATGTCCATGGACCCCCTTTGTATCAAGCCCGCTATCCTCGCTCGGTCCACGAGGGGTCATCTCATGAAGAAACGCATGATCGTTGCCACCGTGCTCGTCCTCCTCGCCGCCTGCGACGAGGATCCGTTCGAGCAACCGACGGACGATCCGACGACCGTGTCCCCGTTCCCCTCGACGCCGACGCTCGCGTCGCCGACGCCCCCCGCCCTCCCGCCCGACGGCCTTCCGACGAGCGGCGAGGCGTCGGAGACCTGCGTGAACGGCTGGATCTCGCCCGCCGAGGGTTCGCCCTTGTTCAAGAGGCCTCTCCGCGTGCTCAACCGGACCGTGCGCCTCCCGGGAGAGCCGACCGTCGTGGAGATGCGGTACTTCACGGGCCCTGAATCCCCGCCGTCGGACAAGGGGTACCTCTTGGTCGTGGAGCGGTGGTACGTGCAGCTCTTCACCGAGGACGACCTCCGCTTCCAGGGCCGGTTCCTGATCGAGTCGCGTGACTTCGGGGACGGCGTCGCCGCCGTGGCGCCCTACGACACCGACGGGTTCCGCTCGCCGGACTGGAGCGGGTTCCAGTGGGACGGCGGCGTGTCGGAGCCCCGTGCCTACCCGGGCTTGCCGGGCGTCTGGGAGGGCACGCGGTACGACTTCGTGCAGGGCGGCGCGGGCCTCGACATCCCGGGCTTGCCCGCGGAAGTCCGCGGATGCTTGGATGGCGACTGATGGCGGGGGTGTTCAAGAGCTCGGGCAAGCGGTCCAATCCCTTGGGCGTCGTTTCGATCGTCTCGGGCTTGATCGCCGCGCTCACCAGTGCCGTGCTGTGGATCTACCACGTGGCGCCCGGGAGTCAGATCATGGGGAGCTATTCCGCCGAGATCGCGGCCGGCGGCCAGCTGGCCGAGCAGCTCACCGCCCTCGCCGCCGTCCTGGGCCTGATGGCCGTCCTCGCGTCGGTCGCGACCTCGAGCAGCGGAGAGGGCGGCGGCAGCTACTTCATGGGTCTCGTCCTCGGTCTCGCGGGACTGTCCTATCCGCTGCTGACGTGGCTCGACATCGTGTCGGGACCGCTGCGTCCGGACATCTTCTAGGTCACTCGGCGGGCCAGCCCGTGTACCGGCCGGCGCCGCGCTTGCGGAGCTCGTTGCCGATCACCATCCGCTGGATCTCGGAGGTGCCCTCCCAGATCCGATCGACCCGGAGCTCCCGCCAGAGTCGCTCGACCGGTTGATCGCGCATGTACCCGCGACCGCCGTGGATCTGGACCGCCTTGTCCGCGACGCGCCCTGCCGTCTCGCTGCAGACGAGCTTGACCGCGGCCGCCATCGCGTGGAGCTCCTTGCGGTCGGCGCCGCCGCGCGCGGCCTCCCAGCAGACCCGGTAGAGCATCGACTTCGCGGCCATCAGCTCGGCGGCCATGTCGGCGAGCATGAACTCCACGGCCTGGAAGTCGACGATCGGCCGGCCGAACTGGCGGCGGTCCTTCGCGAAGGCGAGCGAGAGCTCGAGCGCGCGCGTCGCGGCGCCGACCGTCCTCGCGCCGATCATCAGGCGTTCCTCGACGAACCAGTCCTTCGTGAGCTCGAAGCCTCCGCCGATCTCGCCGAGGATCCGGTCGTCGCCGACCCGGACGTCCTCGAACGCGAAGATCGGATGCTCGAACACGAACGTGTGCATGTACTTCGGCGTCCGGACGAGTCGCACGCCCGGCGTGTCCTTGTCGACGAGGAAGATCGTGGCCTTCGCGGGATCGCCGTCGACGTGGGTGTGCAGGAGGAAGAAGTCCGCGACGTCGCCCGACGTCACGTGCCACTTCTCGCCGCGGAGCACCCAGTCGTCGCCGTCGCGGATCGCCGTGGTCTCCACCATCGTGGGGTCGGAGCCGGCGCCCTCCTCGGTGATCGCGTAGGCGTCGCGGCGCTCGCCGCGGCACGCGGGGCGGAGGAACCGGTCCTTCTGGTCCTCGCTGCCCGCCGCGAGTGGGATCGAGGGCCGCCAGGGGATGTCCCAGAGCGCCCCGGTGGCCCGGCCCCACTGCTCCTCGATCAGCATCTGCGCGAACAGGTCGTGGCCTCGGCCGCCGTTCGGCCTCCGTGTGGTTGATCGCGTGGAAGTCCCAATCGAGGACCGCCTGTTTCGCGGCCGCGTGACTCTCGGGCGTGAGGCCGTCGTTCGCCTCGCACTCGTCCTCGAGGGGTACGAGGACCTGGTCGGTGAAGTCGCGGGCCTTCTGCTGGAGCTCCCGGTCCGCGGCGCTCAAACGGAGATCCATCGGCGGAGTGTAGGAGGCTCGGCTCCACGAGGTCCTGTGCGGACGGGACACCCCCCATCCGAGCTACGTTCCGAGCGCAGATCAGCTGCCCCAGACCGCGCTGTACCCCGCCGACGGCCCCTCCTAGTGTCAGGGCGTCCAGGATCACTCACCTGCGAGGAGGTAGGGGATGAGGGTTTCCAGGCAGACGTGGCGTGCGGGTGTGGCATCGCTTCTGGTCTTGTGGGTGATCGTCCCTGGGACGGCTTCGGCGCAGACCGACGGAGCAGCCTGCTTCAACCTGACCGCCACGATCGCGGGAACGAACGACAGCGACACGATCACCGGGACCGAGGGGCCGGACGTGATCGACGGCCGCGGGGGCAACGACGTCATCGACGGACTCGGTGGTGCGGACCTGATCTGCGGTGGGTTGGGTGCCGACGTTCTTCAGGGCGGGTCGGGCACGGACACCATGATCGGTGACGGGGGAGCGGACTCGCTCTTCGGGGGCGAGGATGCCGATGTGCTGCGAAGCGGCGCAGGCGACGACGTGCACGGAGGCCCAGGCGATGATCTGCTCCGTACGCTCGGCAAGGACCAGGGTGCAGAATCGCTCTACGGCGACGAGGGGAACGACACACTCCAGTCGTCCGACGGCGACGACTTCGTGAGTGGCGGATCGGGGAACGACGACGCCACGGCCGGGGGCGGTAACGACACGGTCTTGGGTGATGCCGGAGACGACGAGATCCACGCAGGCTCCGGAGACGACGCGGTAGACGGTGGAGAGGGTTTCGACCGCTGCAACGGAGGCGACGGAGTCGACATGGTCACGGGATGTGAGCTCGCGAAGAACGCGGAGAACTGATCACCGTTCGGTCAGCAGGCGATCGAGGATCGACGGCTTGTTCCAAGTCCACCGATGCTATCGACCGCCTGTGATCGATGCCGGGCTTCAGCCTGGCGGATGCTCGACGCAGAACTCGTTGCCTTCGGGATCCGCCATCACGACCCAGCCCCCGGGGTCGGAGCGGCGACGGTCGTCGACGACGCTGGCGCCGAGGTCGAGGAGGCGGGCGACCTCTTCTTCCTGGCTCGAATCATCCGGCAGCAGGTCCACGTGCACGCGGTTCTTGGTCGACTTCTTCTCGGGCACGGTGACGAACACCAGCCTCGGCGAGCTCCCATCGGGCGGGCCCACCACCCAGTGGTCGTTGCCCGGTTGATGCACCTGCTCCTTGGGGTCTCCGGTGACCGCCGCCCAGAACTGGGCGACCGCGCCAGCATCCTGGCAGTCGAACGTGACGTTGAGAACGAGAGAACTCATGTCAGGACGCGGGTGTGATCTCCACGACTCGGCCCTCGTGCATGCCGAAGTCCAAGACATCGATGCGCGGCGGTTCCACGCCCAGCGCCGTGAGGGCGGTGCAGACCTGGCTCCGGTGATCGGTGCCGTGATGCAGCGCCTGCGCGAGCTCGATGCCCATCGCGATGTTCCTCTCGTACCCGTCATCCTCGTCGACCTCGTTGAGTGAGGCATCCGGATCGAGGTCCTGTGCCAGGAGTCGCGACCACGCGGGGCCGTGGCTCTCCATCGCGGTCCGGAGCTCCGGGAGGTGCATGTCGTCCTCGTCGATGAGGGAGGCGCGGTCTCCGGTCGCGACGAACAGGTCCCAGGCGTCACTGCCGATCAAGTGGCGCAGGGTGTCGAGGATCGAGCCGTAGGTCCCGGGGACGTCGGTCTCCAGCTGCTGCGGGCTGAGCGCGAGGCACGTATCGACCAACCGCAGCGTCGCCCACACGTGATGGGCGAACGCATCCTCCAGAAGGGACTTGCTCATGCGGCCAATGTACCGCCCGACTTCGGCAGTACGCAGCGTGCGACGAGGGCTGCTGCCCACGCCGGAGCGCGGGACGAAGTCGGGCACTCACAGGTTAGGCTTCAGCTCCACGAGCGGAAGGGATCATGCATGAGCGATGTCCCCGGCGGCCCAACGCCGCCGACTCCCCCTCCACCGCCGCCGATGATGGGCGGACCCCAGGGCGGCATCCCACCGAAGACGGTGGGCGACATCCTGTCTGCAGCCTTCAACATCTATAAGGCGAACGCGTCGCAGCTGATCCTGGTCGTCGCTGTCGTGGTCGTCCCGCTGTCGCTGATCGGCGCTCTGTTCTCCGGAGTGGTGTTCGCTCCCGAGCGGATCCGGGTTACCAACACGGGAGGCGTGGTTGCGTTCGATTACGCCGGGCGTGGCCTCGGTGTCTTCCTCCTCGTTGGGGCGATCGGCGCATTGATCGCGGTGCTCATCTCGGCCATCCTGCAGGCTGCCATCCTGCGCGCCGCCGCGCAGGCCACGATCGGTGACCCGGTCGATGTCGAGGCGAGCTACCGATACGGGCTCAAGCGGTTGTGGAGCGTGATCCTCGTGTCGCTTCTGGTGGGCCTGATCGTCGCCGTGGGTTTCGTGCTGCTGGTGATCCCCGGGATCATCCTCCTCGTGCTCCTGTCGATGTCGATCCCGGTGCTGATCGTCGAGGGCCGGCGCGGGACCGAGGCGATGGGAAGATCGTGGAACCTGGTGAAGGGACACTTCTGGCATGCGCTCGGCGTGATCGTGGTCGCGGCGTTGATCGTCGGGATCATCTCCGGTGTCATCGGGGCGATCGGCGGCAACAACTGGGCCGTGCGATGGATCTTCACCGCCATCGCACAGATCCTGACGGTTCCGTTCGCGTCGCTCGTCTCGGTCCTTCTCTACCTGGACCTCCGCGCGCGGAGCGAGACGCTGTCGGCAGAGACCCTGCGGCGGGAGCTGGCTTCGGGCACCGAACGTTCGGGTGGGGTGTGATGCTCGCCTGAGATGACAGCTCCTGGCGCCGGAGCGCGTGCCGCCGCCATCGGGTGGTCTCGGCTACGCTCGGCCGCATGCTCGAGGAGCTCTCACGTGCGGTGCGAGACCGGCAGATGTCGGCCGAGGAGCTCGTCCGCACCTCGCTCGAGCGGATCGAGCGGCTGAACCCGCAGATCAACGCGGTGATCTCGGTGCGCGAGCAGGCGTTGGACGAGGCGCGCGCGCTCGACGCTCGCGTCGCCGCCGGGGAGGACCCGGGCCCGCTCGCCGGCATCCCGCTGCTCGTCAAGGACATGGAAGCCGTCGAGGGCGTGCCCACCACGTTCGGCTCTCAGGTGTTCGCCGACGCGCCGGCGGCCGCCGCCGACGGACTGATCCCCCGGCGCCTCAAGGCCGCCGGCGCGATCGTGGTAGGCAAGACCAACCAGCCGGAGTTCGCGTTCGCAGGGTTCACCGACAACCTCGTGTACGGGGCGACGCGGAACCCGTGGAACCTCGAGGCATCGCCCGGCGGCTCCTCGGGTGGATCGGCCGCGGCGATGGCGGCCGGGATCGCCCCGATCGCGACCGCCACCGACGGAGGCGGCTCGATCAGGATCCCGGCCGGCTGGTCGGGACTCGTCGGGCACAAGCCGACGAACGGGGTGATCGGCCGGGAGCCGATCCCGGAGTGGATCGATCTCTCGACGTTCGGACCGCTCGGCCACTCCGTGGCGGACGTCCGACTCCTGCTGGCGATCGAGGCAGGTCCCGTCCCAGGCGACCCCAGTGCGCTGCCACGGCCGCTGGAGATGCGCGATGAGATGCCAGCGCGCGCGTTCGCCGTCCCGCGCCTCGTGGACTTCGGACCGCTGCCGCCGGCCGTGCAGGCGCCGTTCGACGCGGCTGTCGAGGCCTTCGAGCGAGATGCGGGTGTGCCGGTCGAGCGGATCGAGTCGGGGATCTTCCGGGCGGGGAACGTGAGCGACGACTGGTTGGTGATCTGTGCCTTCGAGCACGTCCATCATCTCGGATGGGAGTTCTGCGAGGCGAACCTCGACAGGTTCTCCCCGGTGTTCAGCGGCGTGGTGAAGTTCGCGCGGAAGATCACGGCCGAGGAGTACATAGCTGCCCGCCGACGCCGGTTCGAGTACGTCCGGGAGCTCGACCTCCTTCTCGGCGCCGACGCGGTGCTGCTGACGCCGACGAACTGCGCCTCCTGGATCCGGGCGGACGGCACGAACCCGACGACCGGTGGCGCGGGCGATTCGGCGGATGCCTTCAACACCGATCCGCAGAACATGACCGGCCATCCCGCGGTCAGCGTGCCGGCGGGTGTCACGGAGGATGGCGTCCCGTTCGGTCTTGAGATCACCGCGCCGCGGTTCCGCGACGACATGGCGCTCATGGTCGCGGAGGCGTGGGAGCGGACGAACCCGTGGCCGCTCGTCGCGCCCGGCTACGAACCGTTCCCGTCCTAAGGACCGAGGTTGTAGCCGAGGCGCCGGGGGAGCTTCGCGACGAAATCGACGAACGGGTTCGGTTCATCGCCGTCGTCCTCTGCCTCGTCCTTGCGGCGGATCGCCGCGTTCGCGACGAGCGCGCCCGGTGAGCGAACGGGCTCCGGCGGGAAGCGCAGCGGCTCGAGATCCACGAGCGGCAGGTCGAGGATCGGATCGGTCTTCCCGAGGATCCGTCTCGCGATGATCCGTCCCCCGAGGTGTGCCGGTCCCACGCCGTTGCCGGTGTAGCCGTGTCCGTAGTGGACGTTGCCGCGGCCGAGCGTCCCGAACGTGGGGAGGTGGTGGCCGGAGACGTCGATCGGGCCGCCCCACGCGGCCTCGATCGGCACCTCGACGAACCCGGGGAACATCCGATGGAGGTCGGCGATCGCGATCCGGATCGCCGCGGGGTCGTACGCGAACCGCGGCCCGATCCGCCGCGCGAGGTTGGGCTGCATGCCCCCGAGGCCGAACGAGATCCTGCCGTCGGGAGTCGTGCGCACGTAGTGGACGGCGGACCGCATGTCGGCGACCCCCGAGCCGTCGGTCCAGCCGATCTCCTTCAGCCGGTCGGGCGCCGGCTCCGTCATCACGATGTAGGAACCGCGCACCACCACGGTCCGCCGGAACCGCTTCCAGTGATGGGCCCACGCGTTCAGCGCGACCACGGCCGCGCCCGCCCGAACCGTCCCTCCCGGCGTCTCCGCGCGCGCGGGATCGCCGGCCCCGAACCGCGTCACCGGCGTGTCCTCGTAGATCCGCACGCCGCGCTCGAGGAGCACCCGCCGCATGCCGCGCGCGAGTCGGGCCGGATGCACCGTGGCTCCCACCGTGCGGTACAGGGCGCCGCGGAACACCGGTGAGGAGATCCGTTCGCGGAGCTCCTCCGCGGACAGGACCTGGAAGTGCTCGCTCACGCCGAGCCGGTCGGCGGTGATCACGTCGTCCGCCCAGTGGCCGAACTGCTCCTCGGATGCCGCGACGACGTACTCGCCGTCGGCGCGGTACCACGCGTCGATCCCCTCGTCGCTCGCGAAGCGACCGATCGCCTTCACGCTCTCCTCGCCGGCTTCGCAGAGCGCCACGGCGGCCCGATCCCCGAAGTGACGCGCGAGGTACTCGAGGTCGCCCCAGAACGAGTTCACGAAGCCGCCGTTCCGGCCGCTCGCTCCACCACCCACGATGTCCGCTTCGAGGATCGCGATGTCGATCCCGGGATCGAGCTCCTTCAGCTGGAGGGCCGTCCACATCCCGGTGTAGCCGCCGCCGAGGATCACCACGTCCGCCGTGAGATCGCCGCGGAGCGGCGGCGCCGGCTCGCCGGGATCGTCGGCCGAGAGCCTCGCGCAGCCACCAGCTGCGACCGGCGTCGGGGGGGATCGTCGTCACGTGCGGTTCACCCTCCTTGCTAGGCTCAGCCTCGCATCTTGGCCCCGCATCTTCGCAGTTCCCTCGACGGAAGGACCCCCTTGGTCAGGGAAGACGATCCCACTCCGTCCCACTCGCGTCCCCGCAGCTGGGAGGTCACCGAGGGGCCCCACCGCGCGCCGGCCCGCGCGATGCTCCGCGCGGTCGGGTTCTCGGAGGAGGACTTCGGCAAGCCGCAGGTCGCCGTGGCTTCGTCGTGGAACGAGGTCACGCCCTGCAACTACCACCTCGGCAAGCTCGCCGCGCTCGCGAAGGAAGGCGTGCGTCAAGGCGGGTCGGTGCCGATCGAGTTCGGCACGATCGCCGTCTCCGACGGCATCGCGATGGGCCACGAGGGGATGAAGGCCTCGCTGATGAGCCGCGACCTGATCGCGGACTCCGTGGAGCTCGTGATGCATGCCGAGCGGTTCGACGCGCTCGTCGGGATCGCCGGCTGCGACAAGTCCGAGCCGGGGATGATGATGGCGATGGCCCGGCTGAACCTGCCGAGCGTCTACCTCTACGGCGGCACGATCCTCCCCGGCACCTACGGGGGCCGCGACATCACGATCCAGGACGTGTTCGAGGCCGTCGGCGCCCACGCGAAGGGCACGATCGACGACGCGGAGCTGCTCGGCATCGAGCGCGCGGCGTGCCCCACGACCGGCTCGTGCGCCGGGATGTACACGGCCAACACGATGGCCGCCGTGGGGGAGGCGATCGGCCTCTCGCTGCCGGGTGCCGCGTCCCCACCGGCCGTCGACTACCGGCGAGAGGTCTTCGCGCGCGAGAGCGGGATCCGCGCCGCCGAGCTCGTCGCCGCCGGGGGACCGCTGCCGCGGGACGTCCTCACGAAGGAGGCCTTCGAGAATGCGATCACGATCGTGATGGCGCTCGCGGGCTCGACGAACGCCGTGCTCCACCTCCTGGCGATCGCCCGCGAGGCCGGCGTGGACCTGCAGCTCGACGACTTCGACCGGATCTCCCGGGCCACGCCGCACCTCGTCGATGTCCGGCCCGCCGGGAAGTTCGTGATGAGCGATCTCGACCGGGTCGGCGGCGTGCCCGTCGTGATGCGGGAGCTGCTCGACTCCGGACTGCTGCACGGCGACTGCCTGACGGTGACGGGGAAGACGCAGGCTGAGAACCTCGCCGCCCTGGACCCACCCGCGCCGGACGGCGACATCGTGCACGCGCGCGCCGACGCGATCCACCCCTGGGGCGGGATCGCGATCCTCCGCGGCAACCTGGCCCCGGATGGCGCGGTCGTGAAGGCGGCAGGCGCCGAAGGGCTCACGTTCGAAGGGGTCGCGCGGCCGTTCGACTCCGAGCAGGACGCGTTCGCCGCCGTGACGTCAGGCGCGATCGACCCCGGCGACGTGATCGTGATCCGCTACGAGGGCCCGAAGGGATCGCCGGGGATGCCGGAGATGCTCGCCGTCACCGCCGCCGTCGCCGGCGCGGGTCTCGGCAAGGACGTCGCGCTGATCACCGACGGCCGGTTCTCGGGCGCGACGAAGGGCTACAGCGTCGGGCACATCGCGCCGGAGGCGTTCGTCGGCGGACCGCTCGGCCAGGTCGAGGAGGGCGATCGGATCCGGATCGACGCCGACGCGCGGTCGCTCGAGCTGCTCGTCGACGACGAGACGCTGTCGGCGCGACGCCGGGCGTGGGTGGCACCGGAGCCGCGCTACACGAGGGGCGCCCTCGCGAAGTACGCCAAGCTCGTGGGCGGCGCGGATCACGGCGCCGTGACGGGATGACGGCC
>CAVRUS010000005.1:0-509093 GCA_963724415.1 uncultured Actinomycetota bacterium
ACCTTCTAGCTGGTGAGCCGGCGGAGGAGGTTCCGCGACAAGGGCCGGGAAACTGGGCGCGGAGCTGAAGGGATCACGCCCTCCGCTGGTTTCCAACCGGGACGGCTCTCTCCCACCTCGATCGGTCAACAACCGGTCAAGGAGTTGACCGAACCAAGCGGTACCGGACGGAACTTCTGGGGCCTCGAAGGTCGACTGAGCTCCGAAGGAGCTGGTCAGAGGGCTGCACGGGTTTGATGCGGATGAGGTCGCAGATTCAAGATCCTCTAGGGCTCACGAGGAGACTCCCATCGCAAGATCTTGCCTGGGCCGCAAGGACTCGTTTACGCCTCGGGACAAGGGCCGTGAAGGTACTGGAGGCACTCCTCGTCGGTGAGCGTCCTCGAGACTGCCCGGCGGGCGATCTCGAGGAGGTCGTCGATGTCGAGGGCCCAGATCCGAAGACCGCCGCACGGGCTGGCAGAGGCGAGCTTCGTTCCGTCCGGACTGAAGGCCACTCTCGGATACGGCGCATCCGAGGCTCGGCAGAACCAGCTGCTGTACGCCCGTGTCCGCTGCGAACAGCCGCACCGTTCCATCGCTGTGCGGTACGGCGACGCGCGATCCGTCGGGACTGAAGGCGAAGCCGCTTCTCGGCGCCGCCCGAGGGCCCGCGAAGCCGAACCACGCGCGATCCGCTCTCCACATCCCTGATCTCCACGAGTCCTTCGGGACCAAGCGTCGCGATACGAGGGCCGGTGGGATCGAATGCCACTCCGAACGCGTCGACTGATCGTGCGGACGACCTCGTCTCGCTCCCAGTCCCAGATCCTCACGCGACTGGGTTCGGATTCGTAGGCCGCTGATAGTGCCACCAAGCGGCCGTCGGGGCTGAACCGGGCGGCGACGATATCGGACCCAGGTTCACTGAAGACCTGGATCACGCGGCCAGAGCGATCGACGATCTTCGCCGCTCCGTCCCAGCTCGCGGTGACCAGGTACTCCCCATCCGGGCTGAAGGAGACGTCGTTGACGTCGAAATCGTGCCCGACCCGTAAAGCTCCTCGCCGGTCGACGTATCCCAGACCCTTACCGCCTGACGCGCCGCCGTAGCCTTGGGCTTGCTCCCGCCGCCGAGTGCGATCGAGCTGCCGTCCGGGCTCACATCGAAGGATTGGAACCAGAAGAAGTCGGTCGCCGGTCCGATAGTTCGAAGGTCACGCCCGGTCTGCAGGTCCCAGATCGTCACCGCCCTGCTCCCGCGGGGGTCGCGAATGCGGCTCGTCACCGCCAGGTGCCGTCCGTCGGGCATGAACTCCACCTGGAATCGCACCGGAGGCAGGAAGGTTCGCCCACTCGGCGTCGCCGGTCGGTCCGAGGTCCCAGATCTTCACGGCGGAGATGCCCCCGTCGCCGGCCATCACCCGGGTTCCGTCGGGCGAGAAGGCCACTCCCACGATCGCCGCTGGTCGTCTCTTGAGCCGGCAGCGACCACAGCTCTCGGACGCCCGCTCTCCCGGATCTCCCACACCCTCGCGGTGCCGTCCGAACCTCCCGTGACCAGGCGTGAGGAGTCCGGGCTCCAGGCGACGCCGCGGACGAATCCGTTGTGACCGAGCAGCGTGTGGCGGAGCCGCTCCGTTTCCGCATCCCACACGTGCGTGGCGTCCTCGCTGCCCGCGGCGATGTATCGGCCATCGGGACTCCAGGACACGCCCCGGAAGACTCTCGGTGCTGCAACAGTTGGGTCGCGCTCAGTCGGAACGTTTCCTCGCCGGTCTTCACGTCGAACACGGCACCATCCGCTTCTCGGACATGACAGATCGAACGCCACGGCGAGGTATCTCCCGTCAGGACTGAGGGCGGTGTCGTTCGGACGCGTCACTCGCACGGTCGAGACCACCCGGTCCGTGGACAGGTCCAAGACCCGGACCTCCCCGTCGACGCCAAGCCGCGGCGACGAGCGAATCGTCGGCGCCGAAGGACGGGCCCCATGCACCGCCATCGCCCCGGACACGCTCGAGATGAGCCGCCCGGTCGAGGGGTCCCACACCTTCAGCGTGCCGTCGTCCCCGGTGGTGGCGAGCCTCGAGCCATCCGAGCTGAACGCGACGTCGTTGACGTCCCCATCGTGTCCCTGGAACGAGAGGACGCTCTCTCCGGTCTCGCCGTCCCTGATGTCGATCGATGCCCGAGTTCTCAGGGCCTTCGGTCACGAAGACTCCCGTGGGGCTCCACGCGAGGAGTCCTCCCACCCCGGGCACCTCCAGCTCGAGTCGTGACGCCACGAGGGCGCGATGGAGCGCCTCCTCCGCTTCCGGGAGAATCGTCCCGTCCGAGGAACGCGTCGTCTCGACGGCCTCGATCGCGAGCAGGACGCTGAGCTCCGGGTCGAGCTCCAGGTTCGCCACCGCGGCCGCGGCCGAGTTCCCTCGCCGTCGCGATCCGGGCCTCGCGCTGCTCGCCTCTGTTGCTCTGATTCGTCGCGACGACGGTGAGCGATCCGGCGATGAGGGCCGCGGCCGCGAAGACGGCGACAAGGCCCCGCAGACGGCGCGCCGATCGCCGCTCGATCCGCGCCTCGCGCTCGCCGCCGCCGCTCCTCTTCCTCTCGCTCCCGGTCGCGCTGATCGACGCTCGCCTTCAGGTACGCACGCTCGGGTCGCCCGATCGCTAGGTCCGTGGTCGCGGCCCACGTCTCGAGCTGCTCCAGTCGGGCACCCCGCATGAGGAAGCTCGTGTCGCCGTCGGAACCTCGCCACTCGGCGGCCGCCCGGGCCAGGCCTCGCTCCTGACGGAGGTCCTCCCTCGCGTCGTCGATCCACGTTCGCAGCCGTCCCCAGGCGCTCAGCAGCGCCTCGTGTGCGATCTCGACCGTGGGCTCCCGGGTGGAGGGCTCTCGATCGAACGTGAGGAGCCGGTGGCGCCCGAAGGTGTCCACGACGTCGTCGATCGCGTCCCGTTCCACTTCGAGGGCGTCGAGCTCGCTCCGCGCGACGCGGCGCCGCGTGTCCTGCCGGCCCTCTCCGAGGGTGACCAACCGCAGGAAGACCTGCTTGGTCGCCCGCCGGCCCTTCTGGTCGATCGCCTCGTAGATGTGTTCGGCTCGGGCGGACAGGGCTCCGGTGATCCCGCCGAGCTCCCGGTACGCGGCGAGGGTCAATCGGTCCTCGTCCCGACGTTCGAAGAGCTCCGTGAGGGCGTATTGCAGCAGCGGGAGGGCGCCCGGTTGATGGGCGACGTCGGCGATCATCTCCGCCACCAGCCCGGGCTCGGGCCGGACGCCGACCCGTTCGGCCGGCCCCCGGATCGCCTGCTCGAGCTCGTCGGGCGTGAGGGGAGGAACGGCCTCGGTCCGTTCGGCGAGCAGCTCCCCGAAGCGCGGGTAGATGAGCGGGCGGTCGTAGAAGTCCGCCCGGAGGGTCACGATGACGCGGAGCCGGCTCTCGGGGTCGGCGGCCGCGACGCGGAGCGACTCCAGGAACTGCTCCCGCTCCCGCTCGTCCGTGGTGAGCGTGAAGACCTCCTCGAACTGATCGACGACGAGCACGACCTCCGCCTCGCCCGGCGCAACCAGATCGACCGCCTCGAGCAGGCCTCGAGATCCGGAATCGAGCCGGTCGTGCAGGCGGGGCACCGGGCGGACCGCGATCCGAAGGAGCGCGGCCTCGAGCTCGTCGATGGGGTGCGCTCCGGGGAACATCTCGGCGATGAAAGGGTCCTCTTCGTGTCCCCAGGACCCCGTGCCTGATCGCCGGAACGAGTCCCGCGCGGACCACGGAGGACTTCCCGCCTCCGCTCGGGCCGACGACGGCGAGGAACCTGGATCCGGGCCCCGCCTCCGCGAGCCTGGTGAACGAGGCGCCGAGTGAGCTCCCCTCGCCCGAAGAAGTCGGCGGACGTCCGCCTCGGTGAACGCCCGGAGGCCCTTGTAGGGGTTCCGCTCCTCCGCTCGTCGAGGAGCGACGATGGCCGTGGGTTCGAGGGCCGCGCGGGCCGCCACCGCGAACGCGTCAGCCTCCGGCGCACCCGTTCCGAGCTCGGCGCTCTCCGCGAGCTCTTCGAAGGAGGGCTTCGTTCGGCAGCAGGCGCTTGGCGAGCCGGGCGAGCTCCCGGACGTCCTCCGAGGGTTCGGCGCCGGTCCGCCCCTGATCAGGAAGTCCCCGAGATAGGCGTTGCCCTCCGGGTCGAACAGGATGTTGGACGATCCGACGTTCCCGTGCGCGACGCCTTGGCGGTGGGCGAACGCGAGCGCCGAGCGAGACTTGCTCGACGACGCGAAGGGCCCGGTCTCGCTCCAGCGGCTCCCCTCGCTCCTCGATGGCTCGAAGGCTCCCGCCGCGCAGGTACCGAGAGACGACGTAGGCACGACCCGGCTCCCGCCAGTAGTCGTAGATCGGGGCGATGTGCGGATGCTCCAGGGCGGCGATCGGCCTGGGCATCCGGGTCGAAGCGACGGACGAACTCCGGGTCGGCGGCGATGCGCTTCGTGGAACATCTTGACGGCCACGTCGCGTTCGACGTGGGGCTGGATCGCCCGGAAGACGACCCCGGTGGGGCCGTCGTCGACCTTCTCCAGGAGCCGGTAGCCGCGGAGGGGCTCTCCGCGCAGATCGAGTCCGGGATCCTGCTGCAGGACCCGCTCGTGAAGCCTCAGGAGCTCCGGGGAGGGGTCGATGCCCAGCTCGTCCGCCAGGATCTCTCTGGCCCGCTGGTAGGAGCGCAGCGCCTCGGCCTGGCGCCCATCTCGGTAATAGGCCAGCATCAGGAGGCCCCAGAGGCTTTCCCGCCAGGGATGCCGTGCCAGCAGGGCCTCCAGCTCCCCGATCGCCCGGGCCTGGGCGCCGCCCGCCAGCAGCCCTTCGATCCTGACTTCCTGCGCCTCGAGGCGAAGCTCATCGAGCCGAGCGGCCTCGGCGAGGAGCGAGGGCTGGTCGGCGAGGTCGGCGAGGGCCGGCCCGCGCCACAGGGCCAACGCGTCGTCGAGCGTGCCGACCGCGATCGTCGGGATCCACGGGGAGGGCCTTCCTCGCGTCCCTCATGAGCTCGTCGAATCGCGTGGCGTCCAACTCGGAGTGATCGAGCCTCAGGCGGTAGCCGGGTGCGTGGCTCTGGATCCGGTCGCGGCCGAGGGCCTTCCGGAGGTGCGAGACGTAGGTCTGGATGATGTTCCGCGCCTGCTCGGGCGGCTCTTCGCCCCAGATCTCGTCGACCAGGGTATCGGCGGGCACGAGCTGGTTCGCGCGGACGAGGAGATGCGCCAGGACCGCGCGCTGCTTCGGCCCGCCGAGAGGGATGGGGCCATCCCCCGCGTCCACCTCGAGTGGCCCGAGGACGCGGAACTGCATCCTGCCTCCATACACGGGACGAGCCGGCTTCGATGGGAGGAGCGCTCGGATCTGTTCCGCGACGTCGTCGCCCTCCGAAGCGATGGCCAGGACGCGGACCGGATCTGAGAGCCCCTTGAGGTGCAACTCGCCGCGATCGTCGTATCGAACGCCCTCGATCGCGCGAGCGAGGTGCACCAAGCTCTGGCTGGCGAGGATCTCACCGGGACCTGCCTCGCTGCAGAGCCTCGCCGCGAGATTCAGCGCACCGCCGCGGAACCCGCTCTCGACCGGCACCGCCTCACCGGCGTCCAGCCCGATCCCGACGGGGAGGGGGAGATCCGGGGCCGCCCTCGTTGCCTGAAGGAGGCCCGCCTGCAGATCGACCGCCGCTCTGACGGCCTGGCGGGGTGAGCGGAACACCGCGAGGGCTTCGTCACCGCGGAGCTCGACCACGGAGCCGTTCCGATCCTGCACGTGCTGCCGAACGATTTCGGCGAACGTCGCCGCCAGCCGGGCGGCGGCTTCGTCGCCGCGCTCCTGGGTGAACGACGGTGTAGCCGCGGATGTCCGCGACGAGGAAGATCCTGATCTCCTCGGCGTTGTCGTCCGGAGCCGTGCTCTGTTCAGCGTCGCGGCCAGGCTTCCTCTCCAGTCCATGGGGAGACTGACCGATCTGCCGCATACGGCCGAGTATCGACCTTCCGGTCTCCGGCTGCTCCGGCTCCGCGTCCTCCTGGCGCTTGCTCACGGGCTCGAGCATCGGGCGAGGCGCTTGAAAACGGCTGTATGAGCGACGAAGGGGGTCCGTTTGTTATTCCGGCGGCACGACGTCGCCTGACGTTCGACGCTCGCGCACGCGGTGCGTGATCAGGGCGGTCCCCAGCGCGATCGTGGTCCCGAGCAGCACGCCGGCGATCGGTCGACGTGGACCGCTGGGTTGGTCATCCTGGGGATGGTGCTATTCCAGCGGCGTGACGTCGCCTGACGTCCGCCGTTCACGGACGCGGTGGACGATCAGGGCGGTCCCGAGCGCGATCGTGGTACCGAGCAACACGCCGGCGATCGCGTCGGACAGCCAGTGCGCTCCGAGGTAGGTCCGCGACAGGGCCATCAGGAACGAGAACCCGACCGCCGCCGCTCCCCACCGATAGCGGCGCGGACCCTCGGGGACCAACGCGATCACCGCTGCCACGGCGGTGACCGAGGCGGCCACGGCGTGCCCTGAGGGGAACGAGGCGCTGCTCGTCTCGACGAGCGATCCGAGCGCCCGAGGCCGGTCGTAGAGGGCCTTGAGCGTCCCGATCGCGACCTCCGAGACGACGACCGCGGAGACGAACGCGGCGAAGTGCCACCACCTCCGCCGGATGGCCAACCATCCGGCGATCCCGAGTCGAATCGGCGCCATCACGTAGGTCAGCCCGACCACGTTGAGGAGATGGGCGACCACCGTCAGCCCTCCGGTCCGGAGCGACACCATCCATCGGAGGAACGCGTCGTCGATCGGCTGGATCAGTCTCCGGCCGGCATCGGTGGCCATGAGAGCGAAGAAGACCAGCGTCGCTGTCGCGAGGGCCGCGGTGACCACCGTGTCGCGTCGCGGCATCCCGAGGAGCGGGTGTTCCTGCTCGTCCGCCGGATCCTTCGCTACCACCGGCCGGCGGCTCACGGCGGACACGGGGCGCCTCGACCGCACAGGGCGAGACCCTCCGTCTCTTGGAGGTGCGCCACCAGGTCGGCTCGGGGGACGAACGACACGGCCTCGTCGACGTCGAACACCATCGCCGTGGAAGCGCCTTCAGCGAAGGCGAACCGATACGTGGCGCATCCGCCCGGGAACACGTAGGAGCGGACGTTGTGGAGCTCCGGCGTGAGGGTGGACGGAGCCTCGAACCTGCGCGTGCCGGCCTCGTCGGAAGGCACCTCGTGGGCGCCCGACACGTCACACGAGGACATGAGCGTCACCGTGACCGCTCGCATCCCGGCCAGATCGGAGTGCAGCCAGAAGCTCGCCTCGCCGGTGTGGATGTCGCCGCCCCCGTAGGTCCACCCGGAGGGCAGGACGTCCAAACAGGGGATCGCCGCCGCACTCGGCACGGCCTGTGCCGAGAGGGTAGATGCTTTGCTCACTCCGCATTCGGGCGGGTGCACGACCCCCGGGTTCTGCGCCGGAAGGAAGGCGTTGATGCTGGATGAGACCGCGATCGCGAACGCGATGAGCATCCCGAGCGCGAGGAGCACCCGGCGGACGCTCCATCGTTGGATCGAGATCGGCCGGCGCTCGGGCGCGAGTGCCCGGAACTGCCCCACGAGGTCGCGAGGGTCCCGCTTCATGAAGGCTCGGAGCTGCGTGGGGCTCGCGATCCCACGGGTGGCGGCGAACGCTTCGGCGATCTCGTCGTCGGTGAAGAACAGGAGCGCGCGCCGATAGACGAGGTCGACGTCCGAGCGGACCGCCAGGACGAGCATCATGTTGCCCAGGTCCACCGCCTGCCGCCACGGTGACGGCTTCACCTGCGCGAAGAAGACATCGATCAGGAGCACGCGTCCGTCCCTGACCATCAGGTTCGCCGGTTTGATGTCGCGATGCGCCAGACCCGCGTCCCACAGCTTGCGGACCAGCGAGAGCCCCTCGTCCACGATGCCCTCGTCGACGTCGACATCCCCGATCTCCTCGGCGCCCTCGAAGAACTCCATGACGATCATGTACTCGCGCTCGGGCGAGATCTCGACGATCCCCATCGGGGTCGGCACGGGGATGCCTTCATCCGTCATCAGCCGAAGCGTGTAGTCCTCGTACTCGACGAAGCGACGGACGGACTGGAACGACGCCTCGTCCTCGAGGGCGCCGTAGAGGACGATCCGCGACAGCTTGTACCAACGATCCGCGCGCACGTGGCTCTTCGCGTAGAGCTTCGCGAACAGATAGGTGTCCGGATCGCCGGCGACCGTGAGACGAAGCGGCGTCGAGCCTCCCGACCCCTCCAGCCCGACCGGCTTGATCTCGAGCACCGTGAGCCCGAGTTGCTCCTGCACCGCTTCCCGGATCGCCTCGCCTCGGAGGCCGGTCACGTCGAGGTGCGCCGTGCTGCCCTTCCGATAGGCGACGGGGAACGCCTCGTTCGGCGTGAACCAGCGGAACGCCGTGAGCGGGAACGCCACGCCCAGGATCAGGCCGTACACCACGCCGGAAGGTCCGTCGACCGCCAGGTACATCCGCGCGGCCACGAAGAGTCCGATGAGGCCGGCGATCGCGAGTTTCGCGTACCAGCGGGGGCGTCCGGCGACGACGAGCGAATAGACCATGCCGATCAGGACGGCGGTGAGAGCGGCGACGGGCGCGGACGGCAACGCGAACCCACCCCACCCGGCGATGATCGTCACGCCGTACGGACGTGGTCGGGAGAGCAGCTCGTACACGATCTCTCCCACGATCTGCATGACGAAGAGGCTTGCCAGGAACACCAGCAGGTGACGCCACCTGCGGAGGATCATCAGGGCGCACACCAGACCCAGGCCGAGAACGGTCATCCCCCAGTCGGACCCGATCGCCTTGATCCCGCGCATGATCGGCGTCAGCCAGTCCGTGCGGAGGTTCGCGACGCGGAGCAACCACCAGGTCTCGACGCGATCCGAGAAGTGCAGCACCGCGTCGATCTGCAGTACGAGCACGGTGGCGATCGAGGCGTACGCCATCATCGCGAGCCAGAACCGGCCGCTCGCGCCCATCCTGCGCCGCAGAGGTGGGGGAGCGCCCGTCGGACGTCGCTGTTTCCGCGTTCGCCGGATCGTGTCCTCGTGATCGGGCAGGGTCACCAGCTCGGACGCTCCGGCCGCGCCGCGCGGGATCGCGTTGGGGTCGTCCGTCACGAGCCCTCCATCAAGACCGATCGATGGTCCTGCAGCCACGACGCTGCCACTTCGCGCGCAGAGCTTCCCCCCACGACCCGTCCGATCATCGCTCGCAGGTCCGAGGTCGTGAGGAGTGCCGACACCGCGTTCAGCGTCTGGATGACTCCTTCGCCGTGCGTGGACAGCACCTCTCGTCGCAGGAGAGGCGTGATGTTCTCGGACGGCTGGAGACCTCGGTCATCCGTCAACACGACGAGTCCTTCGGACACGATCGCGGGATCGGTCGTGAACAGGAGGGCGACGTCGATGCCTCCCGAACGCAGCGCCTGAAGGGTCAAGGGCCCGCCCGTATCCAACGGGATGAACTCACGGAAGCCGAGCCCGTACACGTCCTCGAGGCCGACCAGACACAGGCGCCGCTGCGCGCACTCGGGTGGGCCGCCGAACACGAGCTGCGAGTCGACGGCAGCGAGGTCGCTGATGTCGCGTACCCCGAGCCGATCGGCCGTCGCCTGCGTCACGACGATCGCGTTCGCGTCCTGAGCGGGGGCCGGCGCAAGCGCGATCACACCTGTTGGCGTGACCACCCGCGTCAGCGCGTCATGGGTCTCGCTGACGCTCGCGGTTCCTTCCAGGGCACCGAGTGTGAGGAAGGCGAGGGCCGAGCCCGCGTATTCGGGGACGACATCGATGAGCCCCTCCGCGAGCGCCGGTTGCACGAGCTCCCTCGGGCCGGCGTTCAGCACCGGGTCGGTCGGGTAGCCCTTCGCCGACAAGGCTTGCGAGTAGAGCTCGGCGAGGATCTCGCTCTCGGTGAAGCCGAACGCGGCCACCCTGATGGCGTCGGGTTGGTGAGGTGGCGGCGCGGACGCGCTCTCCGTGCAAGCGGCGAGCAGAACGAGAAGGCTGATGAGGTGGGGAGCGGTGCCCCGGATCCGAGTCCTCATCCTGGGGATCCCGCGGGAACGGTGGACGGTTGGGACGCCTCCGGTTGCGGCTTCCGCCAGCTCTTCTTGCGCTGCCAGATCAGGTACGTGAAGCCGCCCAGCGGGATCTGGACCCCGTACGTCAACGTCCGGAACAGGAGCGCCGCAGCCGTCACCTGGACCTTGAATTCGTCGAGCGGGACATCTGCGTGGGTCCTGCCGGCGGCGTAGAGACCGCCGATCAATGAAAGCTCCACGAGGCCCACGCCGCCGGGGGTGATGGGGATCGCCGAGATCAACCGGGAGAAGGCGAAGACCGCGAGGACCTGGATGTTGCTCACCTCGTGGACGGACACCCCGACGTGCCGAAGCGCGAGGAGCAGCACGAACCAGAGGGCGAGATGGCTGACGATCGTCGTGATCGTGAGGGCGGGCCACCGCTTCACGACCAGCCTGATCGTCTGCTTCCGGAACCGCACCGCGCCTTCGCCCCACGTGTCGACCGGGCTCTTGCGAGCCAGCCGCCGAACCTTCGACCAGATCCCGCCGAGCCAGTTCCCGATGGCCCGCGCGAGTGACTTCTTCCACAGCACCATCGCGAAGAGGACGACGCTGCCGATGAGGAACGCGAGCCCGATCAGCGCCGGCACGAGGAGGGTATTCGTGGCCCGCCCGATGATCGCGAGCAGGGCGACTGCCGCGATCGGGAGACCGAGCTTCAGGAACAGGTTCCAGATACCGGTCGTCGACGCGAGAAGGGCGACCTCCGAGCCCGTGAACCCCCAGGAGTGGAACATCCCGTACATGAGGCCGGTCGCGACCACCCCAGCTCCAGGGAGAAGGTTCGAGACGGTGGTTGACGTTTGGTTGCTCACCGCTGCTTGTCCGAGGGTGAGGCCGGGCATCGCCGCCTGCATCTGCCACCAATAGGTGAAGAGGTTGAAGACGGTTGCCGCGATCAACGAGAACATCTCGATCCACGTCAGTGCCCTGATCGTCGCCCACACATCCGCGTAGCTGGCGATCTGCGGCAGGATCAGTCCGAAGATCACCACGACGACCATCGCGGACAGGGAAGCCTGCGCCACGCGGATCACTCGTTTGCGTCGCGATCGTTCGACGGATGCCATCACCGACGAGCCTCCTTCGATACACCCGAGGCTACAAGGCGGTGTCGGCCGACTCCGCCGACCACGCGAGGCGAGTGATGCTCTACGGTATCCCCAGGAGGGTGTGCAAGGTGAGCAGCTCGAAAGTCAAAGCGAAGGATCACATCCAAGACGGAGGTGCAACTCCGTCGTCGCCCGTCAAGGTTCCGAGGAAGGTCTACGCCGCTGAGCTCCTCCGGCTCCAGGAGGAGCTCGTGAAGATGGCCGAGTGGGTGAAGGCGTCGGGCGAGCGCGTGGTCGTGCTCTTCGAGGGGCGAGACGCCGCGGGCAAGGGCGGCGCCATCAAGCGCATCACCGAGCATCTGAATCCCAGGATCGCGCGGGTGGTCGCGCTCCCCGTCCCCTCGGAACGACAGACGACACAGTGGTACTTCCAGCGGTACGTGGAGCATCTGCCAGCCGGGGGCGAGATCGTGTTGTTCGACCGCAGTTGGTACAACCGCGCCGGCATCGAGAAGGTCCTGGGGTTCTGCACTCCCGAGGAGCACCGGATGTTCCTCCAACAATGTCCGATCTTCGAGCGACTCCTCGTCGCCGACGGCATCCACCTGACGAAGTACTGGTTCTCCGTGAGCGACCAGGAGCAGGGGCGGCGTTTCGAGGCGCGGATCGACGACCCGATGCGTCGCTGGAAGCTCTCGAAGACGGATCTCGTTTCGCGCACCCATTGGGTCGACTACTCGCGCGCGAAGGACGAGATGTTCGTGCACACCGACATCCCGGAGGCACCGTGGTTCGTCGTCCCCGCCGACGACAAGCGTCGGGCTCGTCTCAACTGCATGGCGCATCTGCTGAGCCGACTCCCGTACGTACCGAAGACGCTCAAGCAGTTGGAGCTGCCCGAGCGCCAAGACGACGAAGGCTACGTGCGGCCTCCGCGCGAGATCTACACGTACGTGCCCGACCACGCCGCGAACGTGATGCGCGCCGGTTCCCCCTGAGGACCGAGGCGATGGGCTCGTGTTTCTCTTGGGAGCATCGACGATCGAGGTGATCGTCGCGAGCTCGTCGAGTCGCATCGCCGTTCGGTGTTTAGAGACGCCGTCGACTGGATAGGCTCCACCCTGTTGAGTAGCGTTCGCGGACGTATCCCCATGAACAGGATCGTGCTCGCCCTCGGGGCGGTGGTGCTCGCGACCCTGACGACCGCGGTGAGCGCCCCGGCGACGCCCAACATGAAGGGGACCGTTCGCGAGCCTGCGAGCCTTCAGGGGCAGGTGGTCCACCTGTTCGACCGACTCGACCGCGTCAGCCACGACATCGAGAACGTGGGGGCGGATATCGAGTGGGCTCGTACTCGGATCTCGGAGCTGTCACGGCAGATCGAGGCGAAGCAAGAGATCCTGAACCGCCGCGCCGCGGAGGCGTACATGACCGGGCTCGCCGGCGGGGTCGATTCGGCGCTCGGCGCGAGCTCGTTCTCTGATCTCCAGGACGCTCTCGCGTTCCTCGATGCGGTCTCCCAGCGGGACCACGATGTGCTCATCGGACTCGAGCGACGGAAGGCGGAGATCGAGCGGCAGCGGGTCCGCCTCGAAGCGCTCGAGGTGGATCTCCGGGGAAGGCGGGAGCGGCTGGAGGCGACCGTTGCCGACCTCGTCGAGAAGCTGGAGCAGCAACAGGCTCTCCAAGCGCGGAGCGAGGAGAGCGCCCAGGATGGCGGTTCCGCCGGCGGGTCCCCGAGCTCGTCTCCTCCTCCGAGTCCGCCCGCGCCGACCCTGGCGCCTCCGAGGGCCGTGGTCACGGCGCTGATCCGCGACGGGTTCGCCTCCCTGGGAGCGCGAACGACCGATGTCGCCCTGTGCGTCGCCGAACGAGAGTCGAACTTCCAATCACTGGCCGTGAACCCGGCCACCGGAGCGGCCGGTGTCTTCCAGTTCATCCCCTCCACCTGGGCGAGCCTGTCCGAGCTGGCCGGCCGGGGAGGCGCTTCCGTGTTCGACGCACGGGCGAACGTCGCCGTCGCTGCATGGACGGTCGCGAACTATGGCTGGCACCCCTGGAGATCGGTCGCGGGGGACTGCGGAGTCTGACGCCGGGGGCGCCGAGCATCACTCCTCGGGGTGGCTCCGCGCCTCCTGGACGCCGAGGTCCGTCCGGCCGTCGTCCGAGCGCGGTCCAAGCAGGTACCAGGTCTCCATCGGGCCCTTCCCCTTGACCTCGATCGTCCCCCGTCGCTTGCAGTCGAACGCATCCTTCAGCAGCTCATAGGTTGCTCGCGTGATCTGGATCTCACCGGGCGAGCCGTTCGACTCCATACGGCTCGCCGTGTTCACGGCATCGCCCCAGAGGTCGTAGAGGAAGCGCTTCGTTCCGATCACGCCGGCGGTGACCGGCCCGGAGTTGATGCCGATCCTCAGCTCGAGCCCATCTCGCCCGGCGATCACCGAGGTCGCGACCGCGGCCTGCATGTCGAGCGCCAGGAACGCCGCCCTGCTCGCGTGATCGGCGCACGGATCCGGCACGCCCGCGGCGGCCATATAGGCATCGCCGATCGTCTTGATCTTCTCGAGCCCGTGCCGCTCGACGAGCGTGTCGAAGTGGGAGAACAGCTGATCGAGGGTGCCCACGACCTCGGCCGGCGAGAGGCGCTGTGAGAGCGGTGTGAAGTCCACGACGTCGGCGAACAGGATCGAGGCTGCCTCGACGTGGTCGGCGATGGACCCCGTCGCGGCCTTCAAGCGGTCCGCGATCGAGCTCGGCAGGACGTTCCTGATGAGCGACTCGGATCTCTCCTGCTCGACGCGGAGCGCCCCGAGCGCCTCATTGCGCTGCTTCGCGAAGGAGGCGAGCAGGGTGAAGGAGATGGCCCCGGCACCCACGATGTTCAACGCCAACATCGTGCTGGGGAACCAGGTCGGGAAGGGCGCGTCGGGGAAGAACAGCTCGCCCGCGATCCCCGTGAGGAGGAAGACCAGCACGAAGGCGACGAACCAGCGGACGGCGCGTCGCACCTCGAGGAAGACGAGGGCGCCGAGCGGAGCCAGGATCCCCCACAGCGCGACTCCCCCGGATGGGAGGAACCCGCCCACGAACATCTGCCCGGCCGTCGGGCTGAGGATGATGTCGAGGAGCTGGGTGACGAGGAGAAGCCGGAAGTTGCCGGTCCGCGCGAAGACCACCAAGGAGCCGAGCGAGACGGCGAAGTAGATGAACGCGGTGATGCCCGCCCACGAACCGAAGCCGATGTAGAGGATGCCCCACACGAGGGACACCGGCAGGATCAGCACCACGATCGGCACGAGGAGTGCCTTTTTCTGACGCAGATCCCCGTCGTCCCTGGGATCCGCACCGATCCGGGCGAGCCGTGCCATCGCGCGGTAGGTCCACCCGGCGTGGGTTTGGGTGCCCGACCGAGGCGGGACCTTCGTCTCCCCGGTCACGCCCTGGGGCGACTTCGCGTGCGGGTCTTCAGCACCTCCACAGGCGCATCTTCACTCGTTCCCCGGGAGTCGACAAGCGACTGGGGGGCTTCGGCGGATCCTCTCGGCGCCCGAGCGCGAGCGCCTCGCCGGTTAGTGACGATTCGGGTTCGGAGGGAGGAACGTCCGGTTCGGGTTGCAGGCGATCCCCGGGGTCAACTCGTGCGGGCTCGAGATACCGAGCCGCACCTCTTGACCGTAGGACTGGGACGTGCCACCTGGGCCGTTGTCGGGGTTGGTTCCCTCAGGATCGTCATTCAGTCCCGAGAATGAGCACCAGGACATGCCCTGGTTCTGATCGGTCCTCACCCCGCTGCCCGTGACCTCCCCGGCGAATGCTGCGGCCGCTGGAAGCATCAAAGCTGCGGTGATGAACACCAGTAGTACGAGTCGCCGAACCATGTCCCCTCCCTTGGGATGTGAGACAGGGAGGCTACGAAAGAAGACGTAGGGCGGTCAAGAGGGGTTGCCGCATCGCGATGGTGGGGCTGCCGGAGGCAGCCCCACCATCCGCGACCCCCCTCTCCTAGTCCGTCGGCTGGAAGAAGTTCGCCAGTCGCCAGTCGGCGACCTTCCTACCCAGCGTCGCCCCTGGGCGTCGGCGGTCATGAAGTGCAGACCCCCGTACACCCGAGCTCGCCGGATCTCCGAGATCGCCTGGGAGAACCGCGTGATAGGACCGCGTGATCCCGAGCGTCGCGTGCGTCGCGCTGAAGGACATCTGGTTGGTCCCGAAGAAGTCCTGCAGCGTCTGCACGAGCGAGTTGCTGACGCAGTTGTGCCCGGACGGGTCGTCGGGGTACGGCGGGAACCGCGAGCAGCGCGGTCCAGTCCGGATCCGGCGACGTGGCCGGGTTGCCGTCGTGCAACGCCTCCCGGATCGCGGTGGTCGGACGCCAGAAACCCCAGTCGCTCCTTCGCCTCGAAGCACCCGATCGCGGCGTCCGCCCCGGTCAGCAACAACATCGCCGAAGAGCCGGGCGTTCTCGGCCGTGACGAGAGGTCCTCGTTCACCGCGATCTGCCGGAAGATCCGGTTCCACATCGCGATCGGATTGTCCGACCAGAAGAGCGCCATCGCCGTCTGGTCGGCGCGTCCGCGTGGACCCCGTGGCACCGTCCCGAGGGCCTTGACCTGGTTGAACTCGGCCGCGTACTTGTCGCTCCCGAGCGCAAGTGGCCCCGGCGACCGGAACTGCGACGGGCTCAGCATCAGGAACGGGTCCACGTCCCCGACCCACTGGAAGTTGTTCGCCGTGGGCGCGAGGCGTCGCCAGTCACCGGCGTCGGTACCCTCCGAGAACAGAGGGTTCCCACCGACCGTGCCGTCACCGGCTCGTTCGGCGATCATCGCGGCCGCGGCGAGCTCCCCGACCTCGACTCCGCCGTCCTCGGCGTCCCCGTCCGGGATCGCAGCGAGCGATGCGTTGTAGTACGCGCCGAGCTCGGTCGGCGCGCCCCGGCAGGATGTGTAGGAGCACGTGGTACGCGGCCGCCGCGGCCGCCGCGTCCTGCGAGTACGTCGGTTGTGCGGCCGGCGCGCCGAGATACGGCTCGTATCCGCCGTCGATCGCGTTCACGGCGTCGTACACGGCGCCGTGGACCTTCGCGAGGTTCAAGATCGCGACCAGCGTCGGCTGCGGTCAGAACCAGCTCGTCGTACGCGTGCTGGTTCCAAGCGAGTACCTGATCCGGAACGTCGACGGCCGCCGCCGTTCCGGACGTCGGGAGCATGAGCGCGGTCGTGAGGACGAGCATCCCCACCACGAGCGAGGCTCCCCTTCGTGTGTGCGACATCATTTCCTCTCTTCCTGGGGGTGGTTGGGTTACGTTCCCTGGCGCGCTCCTCACCCCCTTCCTCGTCGCGCGTCGGTTCCGTATGGGTACTGATCGCGACGCTAGGAGGTCGTTCCGTCCGGCTCTACGGTGGCGGCCTGGCGAACGCGGGGATGCTGCCATCCGCCTCCGTACCGTGCTGGCCGCTTGACGCCGCCCGAGCGATGACGGACAACTGCCGTGGATCCGGCCACAGGGGGGCATCCGCTGGAGACCGAGCAGACCGATGACCAGTCAACCCTCGATGGGTTGCGCCGTGAGATCGAGGAGCTCCGAGCCTCTCGGGAGCGACTCGCGCTGGCCGCCGATGCCGAACGTCGCGGCATCGAGCGTGCACTGCACGGCGGCGTGCAGCAGGATCTGGTGGGGCTCGCCGCCATCCTCGAGGTCGCCGCGGGATCGATGGACTCCGATCCCGCGGCGGCGAAGGGGCTCCTCGAGGAGATGCAGCGCGAAGTGCGGCGAGCGTTGACGGAGATGCAGGAGCTCGCCAACCGGATCTTCCCTCCGCTGCTCGAGGCGGGCGGACTGGTCGCGGAGCTCCGCGCGGCGGCGAGCCGCGCCGGCGTGCAGGCGCGGATCGACGTCGACGTGGACGCGTCCCCTCCGCCGGAGATCGCCGGCGCCGTCTATTTCTGCGCCCTGGACGCGTTCGAGCGCGCGCCGGCCGGCACCCAGGTCGTGGTGATGGTCCGGGGCGAGGAGGGCGCGCTCGCGTTCGAGATCGACGCGGACGGCGACCTGGGATCGGAACACCGCGCCCCGCACGATCGCGTCGAGGCGATGGGCGGCCAGGTGACGATCACCGCGCGGGACGACCGGACCACCGTGGCAGGATCCCTGCCGTTCTCGCGATGACGCTAGTCGCTCTCCGCGAGGTAGAGGATCACGGCCTTGACGCGCTTGTTGACCGACGGCTCCCAGGTGAGCCCGAGCTTCATGAAGATCGAATGGATCACCTTCTCCACCGACCGCTCGGCGAGGAAGAGGGACTCACCGATCGCCGCGTTGCTCTTGCCCGCCGCCATCTCGCGAAGCACGTCGCGCTCACGCTCGGTCAACCCGCGGATCGGCGACTGCTCGCCTCGGGCGTCCTCGGCGACCAGCGCCTCGACGACCTTCGGGTCGATCACGGAACCGCCGGTGGCTACCGCCCGGATCGCCGCCACGAGCTGGTCCGGCTCCTGGACGCGCTCCTTCAGGAGGTAGGAACGCCCCGCGCTGCCGCCCTCCAGGAGCGCGAGGGCGTAGCTCGGCGTCGCGTACTGGCTGAGCACGACCACGCCGACGTCGGGGTTCGTCGTGCGCAGTCGCTCTGCCGCCTGGATCCCCTCGTCGCTGTTGCCGGGCGGCATGCGGATGTCCGTCACGACCACGTCCGGATGCTCCGCCTCCACCGCGGCGAGCAGGGAATCGAGGTCCCCACACACCGCTGCCACCTCGAGATCGGGATCGGCCTCGAGCAGCCGACGCACGCCCTCGCGCACGAGGAGATGATCGTCGGCGATCACGAGCCGGAGCGGCATGGCGCGAGGATACGCCTGTGACCAGCGTCCTCGTCGTCGACGACAACGACATGAATCGGAAGCTCGCCGTCGACGTCCTGGCCGCAGCCGGGTTCCGGACGTTCGGAGCCGCACGGGCCGCGCAGGGGATCGCGCTCGCGCGGGAGCACGTGCCAGATGTGATCTTGATGGATCTCCAGCTCCCCGACATGCACGGCGTCGACGCCACGAGGAAGCTCGCGGCGCACGAGCGAACGGCTCGACATCCCCGTGGTCGCGTTGAGCGCATCGCCGCTGGAGGGGAGTCGACGACTGGCTCGAGGAGGCCGGCTTCGCCGGATGGCTCGAGAAGCCGATCCACGTGAGCCACGTTTCCGGAGCAGGTCCGCCGCTTCTGCGCGAGACAGGGCGGAGTGACGGGTTCGAGCGGCAGTACCGTGCTAGCACCCCGAAGGTGGACGGTTGGCCTGGTGGGCCGGGTCCGTTGTGCTCCTTAGCCTCTAGACGGATCGGCTCGGCGGTGTGAGCATCGTCGAGCACAGACGGCCAGCAGCTTGAGGAGAAGGGGGCATCACATGCGGAGGTTCGTGATCGGCGGCGTACTCGGGGTCTTCATCATCTCGGTCGTGCTCGCAGCATGCGGCGGCTCGGGCGCCGGCTCGACCGACGCGCAGGCCCGACGATTCCAGGACATGTGGGAGATCGACCAGATCGAGAAGGACTTCCACCGCGCCCAGACGCAGAAGGACATCGAGCTGATGGTGAGCCTGTACGCGCCCAACGCCACGATGACGGTGGGTCCGGGAGCGACCGCGTCGGGGCTGGACGAGATCCGGCGATTCTGGTTGGAGGAGGCAGCGCCCTTCGCGCCCGAGAACAACTGGATGTCGGATCACCCGGCGTACAAGTTGGAGATCACGGTCAACGGCGACCGAGGCACGCTGCACTTCGAGTGCCACTACATCAACATCGACACCGGCGAGATCGTGTCGGCCACCACCGCCGACTTCGATGTGGCTCGGATCGACGGGAAGTGGCTGATCACGAACATGGTCGGCGGGACGACCGTCTTGGAAGTCTGAGATCTTGGCCGAGGAGCAGGAGTCGCGGGTCGCCCGGGAGGGGCGGCGGCGGATCGGCGATCCGCTCGTCCGGGCCGTCGCGCGCCTGCCGGTCAACGTTCGAACGAAGCTGCTGATCGCGTTCGTCGGCACGTCCCTGCTGCTGGTCGCGGTCGGTCTGCTGGGGCAACTCGTGCTCGGGCAGTCGAACGACCGCGTCGCGAGCGTCGGGCCTCTCCAAGAGCGGGCCGTCCAGTACAGCCAGCTCCAGGCACAGGCTGGGTACCTCCGGGATGTCCTGTCGGTGAACGTCGCGAACCGACTTCAGGACCGTCTGGCCGGATGTTGCGCCTCCACAGATCCGCGGGAGGTACTCGCTCGCGGTGGATCTGTTCGCGGTCGACGCGGCCCGTCGGATCGGGGCGAGCACTGCCTCGGATCGACTCCTGTTCACGCCGCCTCTCGAGGACGAGATGATCCTGAGCGGGATCAGGAACAAGGCCGATGAGCTCTCGAGTTTGCTCGTGGAGGAGATCATCCCCCTCTACGGCGATCGGAGGACGATCTCGAACGAGAACGCGGAGATGCGGCCACACCGAGCGCATGCGGAGGGACTCGCCAGCGATCTCCTTCAGGACGCCTCCAGGCTCGATAACAGGACGACCGACGAGATCGACCGCTTGATCGCCAGGAACGCGAGCTCGTTCGCGAGCTCACGGACCCTCTTCATCGGCGTCGCGGCGGGGGCGCTCGTCCTCGCCCTCCTGCTGGGGTTCGTCCTGTCGTGGTCGCTGATCGGCCCGATCCAGCAGATCGACACTCGGCTGGCCGCGATCGCGTCGGGCGACTTCTCCGGCCGCGTCGAGGTCGAGAACCGAGACGAGCTGGGCGCGTTGGCTGCCAACGTCAACCGGATGAACGACGAGCTGCGGCGTCTCTACACGGAGCTCGAGGCGGCCAGTCGGCACAAGTCGGAGTTCCTGGCCAACATGTCCCACGAGCTTCGGACACCGCTGAACGCGATCATCGGCTTCTCGCAGGTGCTGCGCGACGAGATGGTCGGTCCCGTGAACGAGAAGCAGGCGGAGTACCTCGACGACATCAGCTCCTCGGGCAACCATCTGCTCTCGCTGATCAACGACGTGCTCGATCTCTCCAAGGTCGAGGCAGGGCAGATCGAGCTCGAGATGCACCCGTTCTCCCTTCGGGAGGCGCTCGAGCGCGGCGTGGTGATGGTGCGCGAGCGCGCGACGGAGGACGGGGTCCGCGTCGCGTTCGACGCCGATCCGGAGGTCGACGTCGTCGACGGCGACGAACGACGGATCAAGCAGGTGATCTTCAACCTGCTCTCGAACGCGGTGAAGTTCACGCCCGCCGGCGGAGAGGTCGACGTGAGCGCGACGCGGGCCAACGGCGAGGTCAGGGTCTCCGTCGCCGACACCGGCCCGGGCGTCGCTCCCGAAGATCGGGATCGGATCTTCGAGGAGTTCCAGCAGAGCGAGACGGGGGTCGGGCTGCGCGAGGGGACCGGTCTGGGCCTCGCGCTCTCGAAGCGGTTCGTGGAGCTCCACGGTGGCCGGATCTGGGTGGAGAGCGAGGTCGGACACGGGAGCACGTTCACGTTCGCGTTGCCCGCGGGGTCGACCACGTCATGACGGGCGAGCGGATCCTCGTCGTCGAAGACAACGAGAAGAACATGAAGCTGTTCCGCGATGTCCTGGTCGCGAAGGGCTACCGAACGCTCGAGGCGACGACTGGCGGCGAGGCGGTCGACATGGCATCCGAGCACACGCCGGACCTCGTGCTGATGGACATCCAACTCCCGGACCTCGACGGCGTCCAAGCGCTCCATCGGTTGCGGGAGAACGAGCGAACGGCGGCGATCCCCATCCTCGCCCTGACCGCACAAGCGATGCACGGGGATCGTGAGCGGTTCCTGGCGGAGGGCTTCGATGGCTACGTGTCGAAGCCCGTGAACGTGCGGGAGCTGATCGAGATCGTTCGGCAGCACTGCGAGGGACGGCTCGGATGAGCGACGGCGCCCGGATCCTGGTCGTGGACGACGTCCCCCAGAACGTCCGACTGCTCGAGGCCGTCCTCGTCCCGCAGGGCTACGACGTGGTCTCCGCGAACGATGGCCAGGCCGCGCTCGAGCTCGTCGCCTCGGCGAAGCCGGATCTCGTGTTGCTCGACGTCATGATGCCGCCCCCGGACGGATACGAGGTCTGTCGACGGCTGCGGGAGGTCGAGGAGACCGCGGTGCTGCCGGTGATCATGGTCACGGCGAGCACGACGGAGAAGACGAAGGTGATCGAGGCGGGCGCCGACGATCTGATCGCGAAGCCGTTCAACCACGACGAGCTCCTGGCTCGCGTACGGTCCCTCCTCCGGATCAAGCGCTACCACGACACCATCGCGGCGCAGTCCGCCGAGCTGATCGAGCTGAATCGAACGCTCGAGGATCGGGTCGAAGCCCAGGTACTGGAGCTCGAGCGGACGCGGAAGCTGCGCCGGTTCCTCTCGCCACAACTCGCCGACGCCCTCGTCTCCTCCGGTGACGACTCGATCCTGCGCAGCCATCGACGGAACGTCTCGATGCTCTTCGCCGACCTCCGCGGTTGGACGAACTTCGTCGACGCGGTCGAGCCCGAGGAGCTGATGCAGGTGCTCCGCGAGTTCCATGACACGGTCGGGGGTCTCGTCAGGCGGTTCGACGCGACCGTGGGGTTCCTCGAGGGCGACGGGGTCCAGCTCTTCTTCAACGACCCCCACGAGGTCCCGGACGGGCCACTGCGAGCGGTTCGGCTGGCGTGTGCGCTCCGAGAGGAGATGGCGACCCTGACACCCCTGTGGAGGAAGCGCGGGTACGACCTGGACATGGGAGCCGGTATCGCGCTCGGCCACGCCACGTGCGGCGAGGTCGGCTTCGAGGGCCGCTCCGACTACGCGGCGATCGGAGCGGTGACCAACCTCGCAGCCCGGCTCGCCGACGAGGCGACGGCCGGCCAGATCCTGATCACGCAGCGTCTCCACGCGGAGGTCGAGGACGAGATCGAGGTCGAACCTGTCGGCGAGCTCACGCTCAAGGGGTTCCGTCGGCCGATCCCCGCCCTCAACGTGATCGCCGTTCGTGAGCCGGCGGGGAACCTGTCCGCCCTGCAGGGCTCCTGAGCCGGACCGACCAGGCGGGACGAGACGGGGGACTCCATGCTGGCGGAGTTGAACCGCCACGGATCCGGTGTCGAACAATCTGCAGGCAGGTCATTCCCCTAGTTGTTGATATGACGTCGCCGCGCTTTTGGAGATCCATCCCCTGAGAACTTCAGGGATCTACCGATCCAGAACCCCGCTGGGGATCGCTTCGGCATCTACGTCGTGTCCCAGCCGAGTGGGCTTCGCACGCTGTGGACACGGAAAGGAATGGAACGCGATGACCATGACCGAACGTGAACGTGATGTGTTGGCGCTCGCCGCCGAGGGACACACGTTCGCCACGATGGCCGCTCAACTGTTCGTCGCGCCCGACACGGCGAGGAAGCACGCGGCGTCCGCGTACCGCAAGTTGGGAGTCAAGTCCATGACTCACGCCGTGGCCGAGGCGTTCCGTCGGGGGATGATCGAGTGACCGTCGAACAGATCGCGGCGATCGTCGCTCACGCCGACGGCCGACACATCGGCACGGCGTCGTCCGGGTGCCCAAGGTGCGCCTACCGCGACCACGTATGGCGTCTCGTGATCGCCGGCCACAACATCGGCCACGTGGTATCGCCGGACCGCATCGAACAACTCTTCGGGCCAGGGGAGGACACACCGTAGCCGCGATCATCCCGGTCGGACTCCGGCTCTCCTGGCTGCCCGACCGCTGGTGGCGCCGTCGGCGGGGTCGTCGACGCGTGAGCTGCTTCCAACCGCTCTTGGTACCTGGCGGCCGCGATCCTCCGATCGATCCAACCGACCAAGGCATGCATCCCGACCGCGAGCAGCCAGTACATGAACATCGCGAAGAGCAGCGCGGGATCGAGGAGCGAGCCGCTCTCGCCCTCGAGCGCCGGGAAGATCCCGCGGAACGGCTGCATGATCCGATCGGTCGCCCGGAACACCCACTGAACGAACGGCGTCCCCTCGTTCGCGTTGAACAGCTCGAGGAAGAACGCCATCGCCAAGTATCACGGTGCAGACGATCGCGAAGCCGTAGATGAACAGGACGAGCACCCGGCTCACCCGGAAGCCGATGTGTTCGTCTGCGCCTGCCTGCTGGGACACCAGACCGCCTCCTCCTGTCGGTAGGCGCAGGCTACCTCGCGAGCACTTCGAGGCTCGCGGGGGCCCTAGGAGGGTTCGTGGCGATCAGCAGGGTGGGAAGAGGCCGCTGCGTGCGATCTCCTCGCGGATGCCGTCGAAGAGCACTCCTTCGACCTCGAGCTCGCCGACCGGGTCCGCTCCACCGAGCACGCGGATCTCCCAGACGTTGCCGTGGGGTGGCACGAGGAACCAGGCGCTGTCGTTCGACATCCACTCCAGGTGCCATTCGCCGGCGAGGTGCGGCGAGCCTGCCGCCGCGACGACACCGGAGGCCCGGAGGCAGCAGGCGTGCTGCGTGCACCGCTCCACTCCGACCTCGTTCGTCATGTCCCTCCGTGGATCGTCACGGGTCTCGCGTCCGAGGCAGACGCTCGGCGAGCGACGATAGCATCGGCGGCTCGCCGCGCTTGCGAGCCATCGTCAGCCGTGCAGCTCCTCGACCACCGGTTCGAGGGTGCGGATCGACTCCTCGGTGATCGGGTCGAGCACGAGGATCAGCTCGTCGGCGCCGGCGTCCGCGATCGCGCGGAGGCCGGCGCCGATCGCGTCGAGGGAACCGCTCGAGCGGGGTGACCCCCGCCTCGGCTCGACGCTCGTCGCTGTCGCCGAGGCGGACCAGGACGCAGGCACTTCGCTCCAGCGTCGCCGGGTCGCGTCCGGCGCGTCCGCACGCCTCGTCGATCTCCCGGACCTTCTCGCCGAACCCCTCCGCCGTGTTGCCGTACCAGTCGTACCAGGTGTTCCAGACATCCACGTGCGGCAGCGTGGCGGCAAGGACGCGCGTGCCGGTGGACCCGACCATCAGCGGAGGGCGTCGCGCCGGGCGGGGGAGGAGCACCGCGTCGCGAGCGTGCTGGAACCGTCCTTCGAACGTGACGCGCTCGCCGTCGAGGAGCCGTCGCACGATCTCGAAGCCCTCCTCGAAGCGCGAGGCGCGGTGGTCGAACGGGAGCCCGAAGGCATCGAACTCCGTGCGGTTCCATCCCGCGCCGAGCGCCACGACGAGCCGCCCACCGCTCAGCTCGTCCACCGTGGCCGCCGTCTTCGCCAGGACCGCCGGGTTGTGGAAGTTCAGGCACGCGACGAGCGGTCCGAGACGGACCCGCTCCGTGATCGACGCCAGTCCCGCGAGGAGCGTCCACGCCTCCCACGGCCCTCGCTCGGGGCGGTCGTCACCTCGATAGAGGTAGTGGTCGCCCACCCAGATCGAGTCGAAGCCCACCTCCTCGGCCGCCTTCGCCATCGAGCGGTACTCGGGCCATCGGACCTCGCGCTCCACCTCGGGGAGCTGGACGCCGACGCGAAGAGGCCCGGTCACGCGCGGAAGTCTAGGTTGCTAGCATCCGCGCCCGGATGAGCGAGCGCGAGCGTCAGCAGCACGTGCCCCTCGCCATCGACCGGCCCTCTCCCGCTCGACTCGTGCTCCTCAGCTTCCTGATGCTGTTCGTCGAGCTGGGGCTGATCCGATGGAGCGGCGCGTACGTCGTCTATCTCTCGTTCTTCACGAACTTCGTGCTGCTCGCGAGCTTCCTGGGTGTCGGCGTCGGGTTCCTCCGGGCGCGTGCGGCCGGCGATCTCTTCCGTCACGTCCCTTGGCTGCTGGCGGCGTTCGTCCTGTTCCTCGCGGTCTTCCCGGTCCAGGGCGGGCGCGTCGCCGGGCGTCTGCAATTCGTCGGCGCGTTCGGATGGCCGGCGCTCCCCAAGTGGCTCTCGCTCGGCATCGTGTTCCTCCTGGCCTTCTTGCTGATGGCCGCGATCGCCGAAGGGGTGGGCCGGCTCTTCGTCCGGTTCGAACCGCTCGAGGCGTACCGGTGGGACATCCTGGGGAGCATCTTGGGCATCGTGGCGTTCTCCGCGCTGTCCTTCCTCCACGCGTCCCCATTCGTATGGGGTGCGATCGCGGCGGTGATCTACCTGACGGTGGGTCCGCGGGCTCGGTTGACACAGGTCGTGTCGTTCGGCGTCGCGGTCGTCGTCCTCGGGATCCTGTCCTTCGCGCCGAACACGCAGTGGTCGCCGTACTACCGCGTGACCACGCTCGCGTCGACGGCGGACGACAGCATCGGGATCAGAGTGAACGGCCGGCCGCACCAGCGGATCATGCCGCTCGCCGTGATGGAGGAGACGCAGACCCATCGCTTCGAGCCCTACGAGCACGCGCCGGAGAACCCTCTCACGGACGTGCTGATCATCGGCGCCGGCAGCGGCAACGACGTGACGATCGCGCTCGCCCAGGGCGCGGCCCACGTCGATGCCGTGGAGATCGACCCGCTGCTGTATCGACTCGGTCGCGACCGTCACCCCGACCACCCCTATCAGGACCCGCGCGTGACCGTGCACATCGAGGACGGTCGGTCGTTCCTCCACGACACCGAGCGCCGTTACGACCTCGTCCTCTACGCGATCCCCGATTCGCTCACGGTCCTCGCCGGTCAGTCGTCGCTGCGGTTGGAGAGCTACCTGCTCACCCGCGAAGCGATGGAGGAGGTCCACGAGCACCTGAAGCCCGGGGGAGTGGTCTCGATGTACCACTACTACCTGCCGGTGGTGGTGGACCGCTACGCGGACGCGCTCACCCGGACGTTCGGCGACCCACCGTGCCTCGAGCTCAGCGAGGGTGTCGGCCCGCGGCGCCGGACCGTCCTGACCGCGAGCATGCGGCCCGAGGATCTCGTGTGTGACGCGCCGATGGGAGCGCCCGGCGACGCTGCCCGCGCCGGTCACGGACGACCACCCGTTCGCGTATCTCGTCGGGCACGGGATCCCGGCGTTCTACCTCGTCACCCTGCTCGCGATCGTGCTCGGATCGCTCCTCGCCGTACGCGTGACCGCCGGCCCGTTCGGACAGATGCGCCCCTATGTCGACCTGTTCTTCATGGGAGCGGCGTTCCTCCTGCTCGAGACGTCCAACGTGGTTCGGTTCGCGCTCCTGTTCGGCACGACGTGGTTCGTGAACGCGCTCGTCTTCGCGGGCATCCTCGTCTCGGTGTACCTGGCGATCGAGGTCGCGCGACGGGTGCGGTTCCGACACCCGGAGTGGCTGTACGTGCCCCTGTTCGTTTCGGTGTCGATCGCCTGGATGGTGCCTCCCGAGGCGCTCCTCGGACTCGACTTCGTCCCGCGCTTCGCGGCCGCGGTCGCGCTCGGATTCACGCCGGTCTTCATCGCGAACCTGGTGTTCGCCGATCGGTTCCGTGACGTGGGCGCGTCGGGGGTCGCGTTCGGCACGAACCTCCTCGGCGCGATCGTCGGCGGGGTCCTGGAATACGGAGCGCTCGTGATCGGCTACCGAGCGTTGCTGATCGTCGTGGCCGCGGTCTACGGCCTGGCGTTCGTCACGGGGCGGTCGCACCTCGTCGGGCGGCCGGCGGTCGTCGGGACCGCGGCGGAGAGCTAGGCCGCGCCGGCGGGCACGGGGGGCATCGGTGGTGGCGGTCCCACCGGCACATCGGCCCGGTCGCGACGGATCGCCACGGCCAGCAATCCCAGACCCCAGACGCTGGCGAGGAACCAGAGCCATCCGCCCACGAACGGGATCAGGGCGAGCAGTCGGAGGATGACCCAGCCGCCGAGGAACGCCACGAACCGCGACGGTGTCGCGCTCAGCACCCGGCTCCCCAGCCCGATCGTCGCGACGACGTAGCCGACGGTGTACAGGAACGCGAGCGCGAGCAGGGTGAAGACACCGAGGGGGATGCCGACGACGGTGATGAGGAGCAGCACGGAACCGATCGGGAGGAGGAAGAAGAGCCCGAAGCCCCATCCGATCGATGCGCCGAGATCCGCGGCCGCAACGTCCCGAACCTTCGGGAACAGGCGAGGCGCGAACGCCAGCAACAGCATGCCGAGGATCAGGACCGAGACGGAGTAGCCGATCCACCACGCGATCCGTCCGGCGAAGCCGAGGGTGAAGTCGTAGTCGAACCGGGTCGTCGGGCTTCCCCGATCGCCCCGGATCGTGGCACCGTCCTCGACCGTCGGCGTGGCCTGGGTGACGAGGTCGCCCCCGATCACGGCAGTGGAGCGGATCACCACGTCGCCGTTGAAGACGAAGACGTCTCCCTCGACGGTTCCGGAAACATCCACATCCCCGTTCAGGACCACGAGGTCCTCCTGGACGGTCCCTTCCACCTGTGCGGGTCCGTCGCCGATCGCCGCGATCTCGACGGTCTCGTCCTCGGCGACGATCAGCCGACCGGTCAGCACGATCTGGTCGTCCGGGCGTGCCGAACCGTCTTGCGCCAGAGCGGGTGCCGCCGCGAGCGCCGTAGCTCCGATCGCTCCCGTGATCACCAGGAGCATCAGACGGATGCCGCGAGCCGCGGGTCGAGAGGTCGTCCGACGCCTGTTGCTCATCACGTCAACTCTAGCGAGTTCGCGGAACGATGGCAGCCGGCCGCCGCGATACCCGTTTGGATGGACCCACCGGGCGGCTCGGGCTGATCCGGAGCAAGAACGCGGAAGCGCGCTTCGCGGCCCAGGGGTACGCCTCGTCCGACGGTCGTCGGTGTCCACGCGCCATGCCGTTACGCTCGGAACCGAACCAGCGGCGACGAACGTAGGTACCGAACAGACGGCCGACCAGCTGAGTCAAGAACACCGGAGCCGATGACAGCGGAGACGAGAACAGCGGACAAGGAGGAGGCACCGGCGGGGCGACGGGCCGAGGGACGCCGATCACGAGGCAGCCCTCTGTGGACCAAAGCCCCGCTGGCGCTCGTCCGGTATCCGGGCCTCCTCGCCGCCGTCGTGGTCGGCGCGCTGCTCCTGTCTCTCGTGGCGGCCGCGTTCCCGTTGTTCCTCTCGCGCTCGGAGGGCGATCTCCTTCGCGCGAGGATCATGGATCCCACGGTCGGTCGCAACGGCGCCGGGCTCTTCTACAGCATCACGAACGTGGGCTTCCGGGAGAAGGCCGGCGACAGCCGGGAGCTCCTGGCCGACCGGTTGGACGAAGCGTTCGGCCGGATCGCCGCGGAGGGCCCGCACCTCGGGTCCCCGCTCCGGTTCGTCCTCGGGGCTGATGTGCTCGTCACCCTCCCAGGGGAGGGAGAGCCTGAGTCCGGCCCGGTCTCCGGTCGGATCGTCTCCGCGACGGACGCGGAGGAGCACGTCGACGTGATCGCGGGTGACGGGTCGAACGGAGCCTTGGTGCCGGACTCGGTGGCGGACTTCGTCGGGGTTGGCCCGGGTGATGAGATCCAGCTGAACGGAGGGTCCGTGCTCCGCGTCGGCGGCGTCTACCGCGCTCTCTACAAATCGCCGAGGTCCGGGTACTGGTCACCGTGGAGCGAGCAGATCTACCGTCCATGCCCTGACTGCCCGGAGCTGCCCCAATTCATCCTCGTCGGGCCCGAGGATGCGGTCCGGTTGACACGCGAGCTGCACGATCCGGAAGTGCGGGACGTGGACTACGGGTGGGTCGCGCCGATCGACGACCTGTCAGTCAACGTGGACGAGGCGCGCGAGGTCCAGGTGTACGCATCGCGCGTGCTGGGCGAGGTCACGCACCGACGCACCCGGCTGGGTCGTCTCTTCGCGTGCTGCGGTCAGGGGTATGTGGCGGGGCCGGGCTTCTTCGCCCTTCGACGACAGACGGAGTTCCGCTCGTCGATGCCGCTCGTCCTCCATGAGGTCGATCGGAGGACGGCCACCGCCGCAGGTCCACTCCGACTACTCCTGATCGCTGGCCTCGGCGTGGCCGCAGCCGTGGTGGCCGCGGCCGCGGCGTTCGCGGTGGCCGGGCGACGCACCGAAGGGGCGTTCCTCCACGCCCACGGCTGGGGGCCTGGCCGGTTCGCCGTGAAGGCCACGGTCGAAGCCGTTATCCCGATCGGGATGGGGGCGGCCGCAGGGCTCGGGGCGGCGTCATGGCTGATCGCCACATTCGGGCCGCCGGGGCCGGTGGCCCCATCGGCCCGGACGGTCTCGATCACATGGGCGGTGGCCGCCGGCGCCGCCGGCCTGGTCGTGCTCGGCGTCGTGTCGGGCGTCTCCTTCATCCGGACCTTCGAGGCCCACTCCTCGACGCGTCGGCTCTCGTGGGTGCCGTGGGAGATCCTGCCGATCGCCGGGTCGCTGCTGGTCTTGTCGCGGCTCAACGCCGGTGGAGCCCTGATCGAGGACACCCGATTGGACATCCTGCGGCCCAGCGCGCTGCTCCTGGTGTTCCCCGTGCTCTTCGTCGCCGGCTTCGCCACGCTCGGGGCCCGGATCCTCGTCGAGGTGCTCCGGAGGACGGGCTCGCGGGCTTCCAGCAGATCACCGGTCACGTACCTCGCCTTCCACCGCCTGACGGGTCTGCCGAAGCTGACCGTGCTGCTCGTCGGCGCGTCCGCGCTCTGCCTCGGCATCTTCATCGATTCCCAGACGATGGTCGGATCGATGCGATCGACCGTGGACGCGAAGGCGGGCGTGTTCGTCGGGAGCGATGTGCAGGTCATGATCGATCCGAGCGCGCCGGAGCAGGAGGTCTTCCCGCTGCCGATCACACGGGCGACGCGGGTCAAGTACGCCGGCACGATGCTCCCCGGGGAGGTGCCGTTCGACATGGTCGCGATCGATCCGGAGACGATCGTCGGCGCCGCCTTCTGGGACGACGCGTTCTCGGACGAATCGCTCGAGGACCTCGTGGCGCGGCTGCCCTCGCAGAGCGGCCCGCTCCCGGCGCTCCTCGTGCAGGGCGAGGGTGACCCGACCGGGATCGCGATCGGGCAGATCGAGACGCCGATCGAGGTGGTCGGCAGGGCAACCGCGTTCCCGGGTGTGTCCTCCGACGACCCGGTCCTGGTCGTGGATGCCCGCTCGCTCGAGCGCCGGCTGGACGCCGGGAACCCACTCCTCCGACCGGGCGCACGGACCGAGTACTGGATCGCCGGTCCCACGGACGAAGCGCTGGCCGCCGTCGGGGAGCTCGAGGCGTTCCCGCTCGGGACGCTCACCGCGGACGAAGTGAAGGACGTGCCCTTCATCGCGGCCTCGATCGACACGTTCTCGATGCTCAACGTCCTGGGGCTGGCCGCGGCGGTCCTGGTGATCGGCGTGCTGGTCGTCTACCTGCAAGCGCGCCAGAGGGCGCGAACGGTCTCGAACGTCCTGTCGATGCGGATGGGGATGCGGGACGGGCAGGCCCGTGCCGCCCTCGTGCTGGAGCTCGCCGCGATGCTGCTCACCGCCTTCGTCCTCGGTGCCACGATGGGGGTGGTCGCGGGCCGCCTCATCTCGCCGCTCCTCGACCCCCTCCAGACGATCCCGCCGCCTCCGCTGTTCGAGCCGCCGATCGCCGCGGCCCTGTGGACCCTCGTGGGCCTCGCGGTCGTGTCGGTCGTCGGCGGATGGCTCGTCCACCGGAGGGCCTCGGCGATCGACCTCGGGGAGGTGCTCCGCGTTGCCGAATGAACCGGTGCCCGCGCGTTGCGTCGACCTCGTCAAGACGTACCGAACGCCCACCGGCGCCGTCCACGCGCTCCGCGGCGTGACCCTCAACTTCGTACCGGGTGCACTGACCGCCGTGGTGGGTCCCTCGGGGAGCGGGAAGTCCTCACTCCTGCGGGTGCTCACCGGCATCGATCGCGCCACGTCGGGCGACGTCTGGGTGGGTCCGCGGAACCTGGCGCGGGCGTCGGCGCGTGGCCTGCGTGGCCTTCGGCGAGACGTGGTCGGCTTCGTGTTCCAGCGCCCGTCGGACAACTTCCTGCCGAACCTCACGATCGGCGAGCACCTCCGCCTCGCCGCGCGGGGGTCGGGGGCGCCCGAGGACACCGACATCCTCGAGCGGCTCGGGATCGGTCACCGGATCGACCACCTGCCCGACGAGCTGTCCGGTGGCGAGCAGCAGCGAGCGGCGTTCGCGCAGGCGGTCGTCGCCGGCTCCGCCGTCGTCGTCGCCGACGAGCCGACGGCGGAGCTCGACTCGGAATCCGGGACGCTCGTGATGGACGGCGTGCGAGCGCTGGTCGATGCGGGCGTCACGTTCGTGGTGGCCACGCACGACGGGGCGGTCCGACGGCTCGCCGACGACGTGATCGAGCTCGAACACGGGAAGGTGAGGGGGTCGCACGCGGAGCCCTCCACGGGTCCCGGCTCAGCCGCTCGGTACTACGCCGCCGGTCATCTCCCCGGCGACGACTTCGAGGCGACCGTGTCGGTCCACGAGCTCACGAAGATCTTCCGGCACCACGGAGGCGACGTCGTGCACGCGCTCGAGTCCGTCAGCTTCGAGGCGAGGCCCGGGGAGCTCGTCGGTCTCGTCGGGCGGTCCGGCTCGGGGAAGACGACCCTGCTGAACGTGATCGCGGGGTGGGAGCGACCCACGTCCGGGGAGGTCCGATGGCACGAGCCGGTCGACGCGTCCTCGCCCCCGTGGTCCAGCGTCGCCGCGGTCCCGCAGAAGCTCGGACTGATGGAGGAGCTCACGGTCGAGGAGAACATCGCGTACCCGGCTCGGCTCGGCGGCGTGCTCGAGGATCGATCCGACGCCATCGAGGAGCTGATCGGGGAGCTCGGGATCGGCGAGCTGCGATCGCGGTACCCACGGGAGGCCTCGGTGGGGGAGCAGCAACGGACGGCGATCGCCCGCGCCCTCGCGATCCCGACGAGCGTCCTGCTCGCCGACGAGCCCACCGCACACCAGGACACGGCATCGGCGGAACGCGTGTTCTCGGCACTCCGCAGGGCGGCCCACGAAGGCACGGCGGTCATCGTCGCCACCCACAACCCGGAGGTGGTGCGCCACCTCGATCGCGTGCTGACGATGGCCGACGGGCGCCTCGTCGAGGCCGCTCGGCAGTAGGACCGAATCCCCCTCATTCGAGGTATTCAAGGTCGGCGGGGAACGTCCGATTGACCTACAGCAGGCAAGAACCATCCACCCGATCTCAGAGGAGCACAGATCGTGAGCAGCTCATCCCGTCCCGCATGTCTTCCCGCATATCTGGCCGCATGTCCGGCCTCGGAGTGTCCATCCTCATCCTCCTCGTCGGCTTCCTCCCGATGGCGCCTTTGAGCCAGTTGGCGGATGCGGCGGTCCTCCCGACCATCTCCGTCGACGACGTCACCGTCACGGAGGGCACCGGCGGCACGGTCTCCGCCGTGTTCCACCTGTCTCAGGACAAACGAGGCAAGACGACGGTGCGCTTCGCGACCAGCGAGGGGACGGCGAAGGCGCCCGCTGACTTCATCACCAAGACCGGCAGGATCCGTTTCGCCGGCAACAAGCTCACGAAGACCGTGGCCATCACCGTGGTCGGCGACACGATCGACGAGGCGAACGAGAACTTCTTCCTCGATCTCTCGCAGGCGGTGGGTGCCACGATCGCGGACGACCGCGGCGAGGCGACGATCACGGACAACGACGCGTCGCCCACCGTCTCCGTCGTGCCGAGCATCACCGTGCCGGAGGGCAACACCGGTGACCACCCGTCCGCATCCGTCGACGTCACCCTGTCCACGGCGAGCGGTAGGCCGGTCTCGGTTGACTTCGCCACGGTCGACGTGACGGCCACGACCGCGGACTCCGACTACGTGGCGAAGTCGGGAACGATCGACTTCGCCCCCGGCGAGACGCTCCACACGGTCCTCGTCTCGGTGACCGGTGACGACGCCCTGGAACTCGATGAGACGTTCGCCGTCCAGCTCTCCTCGCCCGTCCATGCCACCCTCGGCAACGCGACCACGGTGGTGACGATCACGAACAACGATCCGATCCCTCCGGGCTCGGCGATCCTGAACGTGACGGGGGCGTCGGTTCGTGAGGGGAAGATCGGCACCACCCGCGTGCTCACCTTCACGATCGTGCGGTCGGGGGAAACGACGACCGCCGTGGACGTCGACGTCGCGACGACGAACGGATCGGCGATCGCCCCGACGGACTACCTCTCGGTGAGCGGCAACGTGGCGTTCGGGGCGAACGAGACGACGAAGACGGTCGACGTGACCGTCGTGGGAGATCGACGCCTCGAACGCAAGGAAACGTTCTTCCTCAGCCTGCTCGACCCCTCCATCGGAGCGGCGATCGAACACGGTCAAGCGACCGGGCACATCGTCAACGACGACACACGGACGAAGCTCTTCGTCACGAAGTCGGCCAACCGCATCGTGGCCCGTGGTCGGGTCAGTCCCGCGCGACCGGGCAAGCGGGTCGTGGTGAAGCTCTTCCGGATGAGGAACGGCGTCTGGGTTCGACTCTCCACCCATCGGCCGAGGCTGATCGGGACGAGCGACGTGAACGGCGACGGGTACACGGACAGCAGGTACGTCACTCGGTTCCCACGGCCCAGGCCGGGTTCGTGCAGGGTGATCGCCACGTTCGTTGGCGGAACGACGTTCGCGTCCAGCACGGCGATCAGACGCTTCCGCTGCTGAGGAGCCGTGCCGCCTGGAGGACGTGACCATCAGCGCGTGGTCGCCTATCCTTCCTGCGGTTGAGGGCGCGTAGCTCAGTGGGAGAGCGCTTGCTTCACACGCAAGAGGTCGGAGGTTCAAAACCTCCCGCGCCCACCCAGGAAATCCGCAGGTCAGGTCTCCAACTCGCCACTGGTTGGACGCTGCATCTCGTCGCCTGAAGAAGGGCTGATCGAGGCCCTGCGATGCCTCTACTGTGCTCGGGTGATCTCTTACAAGCGACCGAGGACCTGGAAGCGAAGCTCGTCGGCCTTGATCGAGCTCGCTCGTCGAGGAGCCCTCGACACCGTCCGGTCGCGTGTTGCGTGAGGATGGGCCTGACATCATCAAGGTCCTAGGGATGGGTGGATCCGATACGCGACGTGGTCCTCGGATCTGGTCGTCGATCCTTTGCGCGGCCGTGGTGATGGCCGCGTGCACGCAGCGGGCACCCGATCAGACGCCGGAGGCGACGGGCGACCCCTCCGTCGTCTCACCGACTCCCATCGGACCTGAGACCGGCGAACCGACCTCGCTCGAGCTCGCTCGCACGCACATCAAACACGTGATCTTCCTCATCAAAGAGAACCGCTCGTTCGACCACTTGTTCGGACGGTTCCCCGGCGCCGATGGACCGGAAGCGCGGGTTCCGCTCCGACGTCCCGACGGCTCAGTCGACCTCGTGCGGCTCCGACCGGCGAGGGATAGGACCCCGGACGTCGATCACAACTTCGTCTCGGGGCTGTTGGGCATCAACGGCGGCGAGATGGACGGGTACGCCGCCCTCGGCAGGGGTGATCCTCTCGCACCCTACGTGTGGTACTCGCCGGGGCAGATCCCGGCGTACTGGGCCTATGCAGAGCAGTACCAGCTCGCCGATCGGTTCTTCAGCGCCGTCTACGGACCGACCGGACCAGAACTCATGTGGAGTATGGCCGGCTCCAGCGCCGGCTTCACGTCGTTCGAGTCGGACGAGGCGCCCCAGAGCTACGGAACCGGACCGCCCCGCGAGTACTGCGACGATCCCGAGGAACGAGCGTTCCGCTTCGTCCGGTGGCGAGATGCTCGCAACCCGGAAGTGATGGCCGTCGAGTACGAGACCCCGCGAGCGCTGCCGACATCTCGCTACTGGAAGGCTGCGTGGCCGTGCGTGAAGGGCGATCCTCGATTCCAGACGCTCCCCGAGAAGCTGGCGGCGAACGGCGTGTCCTGGCGTCACTACCGCGGTGAGAACGAGTACGTCGATCCGTTGCGCCAGTTCTGGACGGCTCGTCACGATCCGGACATCTGGAAACATCGCACCTCCCCCGAGCAGTACCTCGAGGACGTGGCCAAGGGGTTCCTGCCGAGCGTGTCCTGGCTGACCCCACCCTTGCCCCTCTCGGACCATCCGCCGAGCAGCATCTGCGAGGGCGAGAACTGGACCGTCGAGATGCTGAACGCGTTGATGCGGAAGCCGAAGCTCTGGCGGACGACGGCGGTGATCATGACGTGGGATGACTTCGGCGGGTTCTACGACCACGTTCCGCCGCCCCATTCGGACATCTACGGATACGGCCCGAGGGTCCCGACGATCGTCATCTCGCCGTGGGCACGACGAACCATCAACCACGAGAGCATGTCGCCGGATTCCGTGCTGAACCTCATCGAAAGGCTCTTCGGGGTGGATCCGCTCTACGATCAGCGGGTGGCGGATCCGAACCTCGAGCCCGCCGAGGATCCCTCCCAGAACGACCTTCTCGGAACGAACGGGACGATCGGGGCGTTCCAGTTCACCGATCCGCTCCCTCGCACCATCCTCAAGACCCGCGACTGCCCCGGCTGACCGAGGCGACCATCGGCGCGACGTCGCCTATCCTTCCTGCGATTGGGGCGCGTAGCTCAGTGGGAGAGCGCTTGCTTCACACGCAAGAGGTCGGAGGTTCAAAACCTCCCGCGCCCACCAGTACAGATCACGGCTACGTCGGAGGTCAGCGAGATCGCACCGATGTCGTGGCGAGCCTTCCGCTGCCATGCCAAGGTGGTCGCATGGTCCGGCTCTTTCGGTTCGCGGCGACAGCCTTGACGCTGACCCTCGCGGGGACCGTCGTGTCGTCCGCCTCCGCTCAGATACGGGGCGAGGGAACGATGCTCGTTCGGCAAAGCACTGACTGCTCGGGTACGGGCACCGCCTCCACCGTGTACTTCCCGTTCAGCGCGCTGTTCACCGGCTTCGAGCCGGGGGAAACGGGCGAGGTCACGGCGTTCACACAGCCCGGCGGCGTACAGGTGGGTCATCGGGCTGTGACGGTCGACGAGCAGGGCAACCGCTGTGAGCTGGTCGAGGGCACGGTGCCGCCTGGCCAGTACAAGCTCGTGTACGACTTCGAGTCGGGTACGGGGAAGCAGAAGGTCATCCGGGTGGTCGCTCCACCCGGCGGCAGCACTTCGCCGTCCGCGAGCGTGGCGCCTTCGGCCAGCGCGAGCGTCTCCGTCACTCCCACCCCGTCGCCCTCCGGAGCTCCGACGCCCGCACCGTCGCCATCAGTGAGCACGCCGCCACCCGGTACGCCGCCGTCGAGCGAAGTGGGGAAGATCACCTTCACCCCTCTGCGCGACTACGTGGCAGATCGGGCCGCCCTTCCCCGCACCGGCGCGGATCTGACAGTCGTGCTCGCGGTCGGGGTGGCTCTGCTCGTGTCTGGGAGCGACTCTGGTCGCAGTTGAGTCGACGCCGGCAACGGCGCGCCTGATCACGGATGAGAGCGATCGTCTACCGCGAGACCGGCGACACCGACGTGCTGGCGCTCGTGGAGCGGCCGGAGCCAGAACCGGGGCCGGAGGAGGTCCTCGTTCGCGTCGCGGTCTCGGGCGTGAATCCGACCGACTGGAAGGCCCGCCGCGGCGACGGCCCCGGACAGTCGCTCCGGTTCCCGGAAGTCGTTCCCAACCAGGACGGATCCGGCACGATCGAGGCGGTCGGCGCGGAAGTGGACCCGGGACGCGTGGGCGAACGGGTCTGGCTTTGGGAGGCGGCCCGGCACCGGGCCAACGGGACCGCGCAGGAGCTCGTGGCGTTGCCGGCCAGGCAAGCCGTGCCGCTGCCGGAGGGCGCGTCCTTCGACCTCGGGGCGAGCATCCCGATCCCCGCGATGACCGCGCACCGATGCCTCACCGTCGGCGTTGACTCGCCGGCCTCGCTCGGCCCGGGCGCGCTGGTCGGGCAGCGGGTGCTCGTCGCCGGTGGAGCGGGCGCGGTGGGGCACGCGACGATCGAGCTCGCGGTCTGGGCCGGCGCCACCGTGATCGCGACCGTCAGCGGCCAGGACAAGGCCGCGCTCGCGACGGCGGCCGGCGCGCACCACGTCGTGAACTACCGGGAGCCCGGAGCGGATCGGGCGATCCGCGAAGCCGCGCCGGACGGCGTCGACCTGATCGTGGAGGTGAACCCGGTCGCGAACGCGGTCCTCGACCGGGCGGTGATCGCCGACAATGGGACGATCGCGAGCTACGCGAGCGACCCCGACGACCTGTCGATCGACGTCGGCGATGCGATGCAGGTGAACACGAGGTACCAGTTCGTCCTGGTGTACACGATGCCGACCGCGGCCAAGGAGCAGGCGATCGCCGACATCACTCGAGCACTGACTGACGGCGTGCTTCGGATCGGGGAGGATGCCGGCCTGCCGATCCACCGGTTCCCGTTGGAACACACGGCCGACGCGCACGCGGCCGTCGAGGCCAACGCGGTGGGCAAGGTCCTGATCGACGTGTCTCCCGGGTGAGTAGACGAGAGCGAGGCCCGTGACCGCCTCACTCCGTCACAACTCGTTCACGCGCGTGCCGTAAGCTCCCCGGCTACTGCTCTCGAGGGGGATCGTCATGCTCACGGAAACCCGCACCGCCGCCGCTCGCGCGGTCGACCTCCGGAAGGTCTTCGGCGAAGGGTTGGCCGCCGTCGAGGCCCTCCGCGGTGTGTCGCGTGGAGTTCGCAGCCGGCGAGTACACGGCGATCATGGGCGCCTCGGGCTCGGGCAAGTCGACCCTGCTGCACTGCATGGCCGGCCTCGACAAACCCACCTCCGGCACGGTCTGGATCGGGGATCAGGACCTGACCCATCTGAAGGACAAGGCGCTCACGGAGCTCCGGCGCGACCGAGTGGGGTTCGTCTTCCAGGCGTTCAACCTCGTCCCGACGCTGTCGGCGGCCGAGAACATCACCCTGCCTGCGGACATCGCCGGCCGGAAGGTGGACCGCGAGCGATTCGACGAGGTGATCGACACGATCGGGCTCCGCGACCGGCTGACCCATCTGCCGTCAGAGCTCTCCGGAGGTCAGCAGCAACGGGTCGCCGCGGCCCGAGCCCTCGTCTCCCGGCCGGAGATCGTGTTCGCGGACGAGCCCACGGGGAACCTCGACTCGCGCGCCTCGCAGGAGCTCCTCACGTTCCTGAAGGCCGCCGTGACGGACCGGGGCCAGACGATCGTGATGGTGACCCACGACCCGGTCGGAGCGAGCTTCGCGGATCGGATCGTGTTCCTCGCGGACGGTCAGATCGTGGACGAGATGCGCGATCCGACGGCCGAGCGCGTCCTCGACCGGATGAAGTCGCTGGAGACCTGAGATGTGGCGCGCCGCGCTGAAGAGCCTCCTCGCGAGGAAGGTCCGCCTGGCGCTGACCGCCCTGGCGATCGTCCTGGGCGTCGGCTTCGTCTCGGGCACGCTGGTCCTGACCGACACCGCGCTGTCTGCGTTCGACGACCTGTTCGGGGACATCTTCGCGAAGACCGACGTCGTCGTGCAGGCGCAGAACGCGTTCCAGGACATCGCGGCAGGTGGTGGCGGGGGAGGAGGCCAGGAGCGGAACCCGATCCCGGAGGCGGTCCTGGCAGATGTCGAGGCCGTGCCCGATGTGGCCGCGGCCAACGGCAGCGTGGGCGGCTTCGCGCAGGTGATCGACCCGCAGACCGATGAGGTGATCTCGGGCGGAGGCGCGCCGACGATCGGGAGCTCGTGGGATCCGGACGTCACCCCGTTCGATCTCACGGGGGAGCCGCCACAGGCCGACGACGAGGTCGTGATCGACGCGGACACCGTCGAGGAGGCGGGTCTCGACATCGGTGACGAGGTGCAGATCGTCACACCGCTCGGTGTCGACCCGTACCGACTGACCGGCGTCATCGCGCTGCCGACCACCACCACGATCGGCGGGGCCACGGTCGCGTCGTTCGAGCTCGAGACGGCGCAGCGTCTCTTCGACCGCGTGGGCAGCTTCGATCAGATCTACATCGTGGCGCGAGAGGGGGCGTCGGCGGCCACGGTCGCCGCGCAGGTCCAAGAGGTGCTCCCGTCCGGCTTCCAGGCGATCACCGCGACCGACGCCGCCTCCGAGCAGACGGAGCAGGTTCGCGAGGGTTTGGGATTCCTCCGCACGGCGCTGCTCGTGTTCGCGTTCGTCGCGTTGTTCGTCGGGGCTTTCGTGATCTTCAACACGTTCAACATCGTGGTGACGCAGCGGACCCGCGAGCTGGGGCTCCTGCGAGCGCTGGGTGCCAGCCGCGGGCAGGTGTTCAGGTCCGTGGTCATCGAATCATTCGTGATCGGGCTCCTTGGCTCCGCGGTCGGGCTCGCCGCGGGGATCGGACTCGCGCTCCTGCTCAAGAAGGGCCTCGAGGCGATCGGGCTGGAGCTGCCGCCGACCCCGCTCGCGATCCGACCGACCACGATCATCGCAGCGTTCGTGGTCGGTACCGTCGTGACCGTCGTCGCGTCGGTGTTCCCGGCGCGTCGCGCGTCGCGCGTCTCGCCGATCGAGGCGCTGCGCGAGGGAACCGTCGCTCCGACCGCGTCGCTCCGTCGTCGTTCGATCGTCGGTGGGGCGCTCACGGCGATCGGCGTGGCGGCGATCACCGCGGGACTGTTCGGAGACGTGCCGCAGCCCGCCGCGATCGTGGGCGCCGGCGCGATGTTCACCTTCATCGGCGTCGCGGTCCTCTCCCCGTTCGTGGCGAGGCCGCTGGCGACCGCGATCGGGGCTCCCGCGCGGGGTCTCGGGATGACCGGCCGCCTCGGTCAGGAGAACGCGAAGCGGAACCCGCGCCGGACGGCGTCGACGTCCGCAGCGCTGATGATCGGCCTCGGTCTGGTGGTGTTCGTCTCGGTCTTCATGACGACCCTGAAGGCGTCGGCGTCCGACACCCTCGACGAGACACTGCGCGCGGACTTCATCCTCAGCTCCTCCGGGTTCCAGCCGTTCAGCCCGAGCATCGCCCACGAGCTGTCGGAGCGCGACGAGTTCGCCGCCGTGTCGCCCTTCCGGCAGGCCGGCGTGAAGATCGGCGGCAGCTTGACCTTCATCGCCGGTGTCGACGAGACGACGGTCGAGGACGTGGTGAGCGTGCCGATGGAGGCCGGGACACCCACCGCGCTGGCCGAGCCGGGGACGATCCTGATCCACAAGGGACCCGCGCGAGCCCGTGGACTGGAGATAGGAGATGACCTCCCGGTGCGGTTCGCTCGGACGGGAACGCAGCAGCTGAAGATCGTCGGCATCTACACGGACAACCGCCTGCTCGGCGATTACACGATCTCGCTCGATGAGTACGAGGCGAACGTCGCGGAGCAACTGGACTACCTGGTCTTCGTTCGGAAGGCCGACGGCGTCTCGCTCGAACAGGCGAGAGCCGCCATCGAGGACGTCGCGGGCGAGTTCCCGAACGTCGAGATCAACGATCAGGCGCAGTTCAAGGCGGAGCAGGACAAGCTGATCGATCAGGTCTTCGGGATCGTCCTGGTGCTCCTGGTGCTGTCGGTGATCATCTCCGCCTTCGGGATCGCGAACACCCTCGCATTGTCGATCTACGAGCGCGTCCGCGAGCTCGGGCTCCTGCGCGCCGTAGGCATGCAGCGGAGCCAGATCGGTTGGATGATCGTGATCGAGGCCGTGATCGTGTCCCTGCTGGGTGCCGTGCTCGGGATCGCGATCGGGCTCCTCTTCGGATGGGCGATGCAGCAGGCGCTGGCCGACCTCGGTGTGTCACGTCTGGCGGTCCCATGGGGTCTCCTGTTCACGTTCGCGGTGATCGCTGCGATCCTCGGGCTCGTGGCGTCGATCGGACCGGCGATCCGTGCCTCGCGGATCAAGGTTCTGGAAGCGATCTCCTACGAGTAGCGTCCGGCGGGGCGCCCGGACGCCGCGGATATCATGGCGAACGTGCCTCGTCTGACCCTTCCTGACGGCACCGCCGTGGAGCTCCCCGAGGGGGAGCCGGTCGGCGCCGTGCTGTCGCCGGACGCGATCGCGGCGCGGGTGGACGGCGAGCTGCGCGATCTCTCGTTCGTGCCGGCGGAGCGACGCGTCGGCGGAGCCGATCGCCCCGGGGTCCGACGACGCGCTCCACATCCTCCGGCACTCCACCGCGCACGTGCTCGCGCAGGCGGTCTGCCGGCTCCATCCGGGAGCGAAGTACGCGATCGGACCGCCGGTCCAGGACGGCTTCTACTACGACTTCGACCTGCCCGCGCCGATCGGCGAAGGCGACCTGCCGGCGATCGAGGCCGAGATGCGCCGGATCGTCGAGGAGGACCAGCCGTTCCTCCGCGAGGAGGTCACCCGCGAGGACGCGATCGCTCGCCTCGAGGACCAGCCGTTCAAGCGCGAGATCGTCGAGTCGATCGGCTCGGCGGAGGGCGAGGTGGCCGGCGGCGAGGTCGTGTCCCTCTACCGCAACGACGGATGGGTGGACCTGTGCGAGGGACCCCACGTCCCCTCGACCGGCCGGCTCGGCGCGTTCCGGTTGACCTCGACTGCGGGCGCGTACTGGCGCGGGATGGAGACCAACCCGATGCTCACGCGGATCTACGGCACCGCGTGGGCCACCCAGGAGGATCTCGACGCGCACCTCCTCCGGCTGGAGGAGGCGGAGAAGCGCGACCATCGACGCCTCGGCCGCGAGCTGGATCTGTTCTCGAGTCCCGACGAGCTCGGCCCCGGTCTCTGGGTGTGGCACCCTCGCGGCGGGATCTTCCGCAAGCAGCTCGAGGATTGGGTCCGCGACCTCCATCTCGATCGCGGCTACGACCTGGTCGTGACCCCGCACATCGCCAGGTCGGTCCTGTGGGAGACGAGCGGCCACCTCGCCAAGTACCAGGACAACATGTATCCGCCGATGGAGGCGGACACCGGCGACTACTACGTCAAGCCGATGAATTGCCCATTCCACGTGCTCGTGTACAAGTCACAGGTCCGGAGCTACCGCGACCTCCCGATGCGGCTCTCGGAGCTGGGGACGATCTACCGGCACGAGAAGGCCGGCACGCTCCACGGGCTCCTCCGGATCCGCGGCGGCACCCAGGACGACTCGCACATCATCTGCACCCCCGACCAGCTGATCGACGAGATCCTCGCGGTGTTCGATCTCACCTTCGAGATCCATCGGACGTTCGGCTTCACCGACCCATCGTGGAGCTGTCGACGCTGCCCGTCGCTCAGTCGATCGTGGACGAGGAGACGGCGGCTCGGGCCATCGAGGCGTTGACGCTCGCGTTGGAGAAGAGCGGCCTCGACTATCGGATCGCCGAGGGCGAGGGCACGTTCTACGGGCCCAAGGTCGACTTCCACTTCCGCGACGCGATCGGCCGTCTCTGGCAGCTGACGACCGTGCAGTGCGACTTCGCGCTGCCCGAGCGCTTCGACATGGAGTACACGGGCGATGACAACCAACGCCACCGGCCGGTGATGATCCACCGCGCGATCCTCGGAACGTTGGAGCGGTTCAGCGCGGTCCTGATCGAGCACTACGGCGGAGCGTTCCCTCTGTGGCTCGCGCCGGAGCAGCTCCGGCTCGTGCCGGTCGCGGACCGCCACGTCCCCACCTGCCAGGAGCTCGCGGCCACCGCGCGCGAGGCAGGGCTGCGCGTCCACGTCGACGAGGCGAAGGAGACGGTGGGGAAGAAGATCCGCGCCGCCCAGCTGATGAAGGCGCCGTACGTGGTCGTCGTGGGCGATCGTGACATCGAGGCGGGGACGTTCACGGTCCGGGACCGTTCGGGGGAGGAACACGCGGGCGTGCCGTTCGACGCGATCGTCTCCACCCTCGCGGAGGAGGCGCGGACCCGCGCCCTCGAGCAAAGCGCCTTCTAGTCCGCTAGGCCCCGCGATGAGTGAGCGCCAGAACGAGGGTGAGCGCCAGAACGAGGGCGGGCACCTCTGGAGCCCCTGGCGGATGGAGTACCTCCAGGCGAACAAGGACGAGCCGGAGGATGCGGGCTGCGTGTTGTGTCGGATCCGGGACGGCGAAGAGGAGGAGCGTGTCCTGGCTCGGACGGATGCCGCGTTCGTGGTGCTCAACAAGTACCCCTACAACCCGGGGCACGTGATGGTCGTCCCGAACCGCCACGTGGGCGATCTCGAAGCGGTCGCCGACGAGGAGCTCCTGGACATGCAACGCCTCGTCAAGAGGTCCGTCGCGGCGCTCCGGGAAGAGATGGCTCCCCACGGCTTCAACGTCGGTGCCAACCTCGGGCGGATCGCGGGAGCGGGGGTGCCCGACCATCTCCACTGGCACGTGGTGCCTCGATGGGGCGGCGACACGAACTTCATGCCGGTGGTGGGGCAGACCCGCGTGATGCCGGAGCTGCTGGAGGAGACGGCACGGCGTCTCGCACCCCGTTTCGCCGATCGGTGAGCGTGGGGAGGAGCAGCTCTGAAGCTAACATCTTCACTCCGATACTATGAAGCGCCTGCCTTTACTTCTATCGAGTAAAGGGGTAGGCTTCACAGTGTGGATGCGGCGGGAACCGGACCGTATGTGGCGGTGCTCGGCGACGTCGTCGCCTCACGCCGTCATCCGGATCGCGACCGACGGCTGGCCGCGATCGGCGGCGCGTTGGACCTGGCGAACGGCAGGGTCCCGGCGACCCAGTCGCTCACGCCGACGATCGGCGATGAGTTCCAGGGCCTGTACGTGGACCTCGTGTCGGCGCTCGATGCCACGCTGGTCGTGCGGCTCGCTCTCCTCGGCGAGGTCGATGTCCGGTTCGGGATCGGCTCAGGCGAGCTGCTGGGCTACGAGGTGTCGCGGGGTCCGTTCGAACAGGACGGTCCGGCGTGGTGGACGGCACGGGAGGCGGTCGACATGGTTCGTGATCTGGAGCAGCGGCGGGAGCGACCGCGCGGTCTGCGCACCCGCTGGATCGACGGGGGGGCCGAAGCGCCGGCACTCGTCGGAGCAGTGAACGCGTTCCTGCAGTGCCGTGACGAGCTCGTCGCTGCGATGGACCCGCGCGACGCCGACGTGCTGCTCGGACTGCTGGTCGACGAGCCGCTGACCTCGATCGCGAAGCGAGTGGGCGTGAGCGTCTCCGCGGTCTCGCAGCGCGCGATCCGCGGCGGTCTGTACGCGATCCGGCGGGCGCACGGGGATCTGCGAGAGGCCGTCGCGTGATCGCCGTCGGGATCTGGCTGCTGTCGGTGGGGCTCGCCGACCTCGTGGCCGGCCTCTCCGGCGAGCCGAAGGACGGCGCCCGGACGATCGGGGCGATCGTGACCGGGGTCGTCGCGCCGGCGATCCTCTGCGCGATCGCCGGCGCCGACGTCGGCACGCTCGTGATGCTGACCGTCCTGACCGGCGCCACCACGGCCGCGTGGCTCGTCCTCCGCCGGGACGCGCCCCGGATGAGCGCGGTTCGCGCCCTGGTCGCGCTGTTGTTCCTCCTGGCCGCGTTCGCGGTGGTCTCGGCGATCGGGAGCGAGCCGATCACGACGTTCGCGACCGGATCGCTCCTCGAGCGCAGCATCGGCGTGTCGCCCTTCTCGCTGCTCGCTTCGTCATCGCCCGAGCAGGTCCTGTTCGTCCTCGGCGTGCTCGTGATGCTCTTCGCGACGAGCAACGCGATCGTCCGTCTGGTGCTGACCGCGATGGGGACGAGGTTCTCGAACGCCGAGCAGCGGCTCCGTGGCGGTCGGGTGATCGGTCCACTCGAGCGTGTGCTGATCTTCGGCCTCGGGCTCGCCGGGGAGGCGACCGCGGCGGCCCTCGTGATCGGCGCCAAGGGGCTCCTGCGCTACCCGGAGCTGAACGGCCTGCGCGGCGAATCCGGCGCGGCCGGTCCGTCCGCGCGCACGATCGACGTCGTGACCGAGTACCTGCTGATCGGATCGCTCACGAGCTGGCTCCTCGCGCTGTTCCCGCTCGTGCTGGTCCCCGTCTCGCGGTAGGGGCTACGCTCGGGACGATGTCGACGCTCGATCTTCCGGACGGCGCGCACCTCAACTACGAGATCGCGGGGGACGGTCCCACGGTGACGTTCATCCACCCCGGGCTCTGGGACATGCGCACCTGGGACCGGGAGTTCGCCAGGTTCGCGGATGCGGGCTACCGCGTGCTCCGCTACGACGTCCGCGGGTACGGGGGGTCCAGCCGGCCCGAACCGGGAGTCGCGTACTCGAACGTGCGGGACCTCGAGGCGCTCCTCGCCGCCGAGGAGGTGACACAGACCGCGATCATCGGGTGCTCGATGGGTGGTGGCATCGACCTCGACTACGCCCTCGTGCATCCGGAGCGGGTGTGGGGAGTCGTCCTGGTCGCCTCGGGTCTCGGCGGGTTCGAGTCGACCGAGGAGGAGGACGACTGGTGGGCGGAGCGCGACGCTCCGATCGAGGCGGCGATCGAGGCAGGCGACCTCGAGCGAGCGCAGGAGCTCCGTCTGGAGATCTGGGCGCCGCTCGGGACGGACGACGAACGCGGCGCCCGGATCAAGCAGATCGCCTTCGACAACCTCCACGAGCTGACGATGGACGAGAGCGGCGCGGAGCGGCTCGATCCACCGGCGGCGCACCGGCTCGGAGAGATCGACGTGCCGACGCTGATCCTCGAGGCCGAGCATGATCCGCCGGACATGCGTCGCGCGAGCGACTTCCTGGCGCGGGAGATCATGGGCTCGCGGAAGGTCGTGGTGGAGGGAGCCGACCACGTCGTGAACCTGCGCCAGCCCGATCGGTTCGAGGAGCTCGTCCTCCCGTTCCTCGCGGAAACGGCTCCTCCCTAGCGGGCTTGCGTCCCCGAGTCGGCTGTTGCATGCTCCTGCACCCCTATCGAGGAGGCCCACCGTGCCGATCGCGCGTCGTCGTCCCTGGTTCATCGTCGTGTCGTTACTTGCGTCGCTGCTCGTGCTCGCCGACCTGGCCCTCGCCGCGACGCCGACGAAGGTCCTGGGTACGCCCCGAAACGAGTTCGACGGTACGGCGGAGGACGGATACTTCGCGTACAGCCAGAGCCGGGCAGGGGAGCCCAACCGGTTCGACGCCTACCTGAAGGCACCCGGCCTCGCGCGGGTCAAGGTGAACGCCGGTGGGACGCAGGGGTACCACCCGAGCATCGACATGGCGAATGCCACTTTCGGAGACGCACTCGTGTTCGTGCAGAAGGGCGGGGGAGACGCGGACATCAAGATCTGGGACGTCGATTCGGGGGGCCGGAGCAACCCGCCGATCGGTGTGAACACCGAGGCCTCGGAGGCCAAGCCGAGCCTGGACGGTGACCATCTGCTCTTCGGCCGTGGGCCGGCGAACAGACAGTCGATCGCCCGCATCATCCTGTTCGATCTCGCGACCGAACACGCCCTTGGTGATCGACACAGCGCCCACCAACGGCATCGTCTTCCCCGGCACCGTGAGCGGAGATTGGGCGACATGGACCGAATGCAGCTTGTCCGATTGCCGCGTCTGGCGTTACCAGATCTCCACGGCCGCCAAGACGGAGGTTCCGTCCAGCGCCCGCCTGATCTACACGTCGGCGATCGGGGGAGACGGGACCGTCTGGTTCGTTCAGAGCGGGATCGGGTGCGGCGCGAACGTGAAGATCCGCCGCCACGAGATCGGCGCCGCGCCGACGACGCTCGTCGACTTCGCGCCTGGGATCGACGCGAACATCTCCGATCTCGACGAGTCGAACGCGAACCGAAGGTTGTACTTCGCGCGGGTGAACTGCTCCAACGTGCACAACTGGAACGTCTATCGGGTCGCGGCGGACGGATAGATCAGAACGATACCGACGGGTTCGCGGGCGGTCCGAGCGTCTACCTCTTGTGGGCTTCCTCGCGGGCGTGCTGGTACTCGTCGATCACCTTCTGCGCGAGGTGCTGCGGCATCTCCTCGTAGTGGGAGAACGACATCGAGAAGGCCCCGCGGCCGCCCGTCATCGACCGAAGATCGATCACGTAGCGCGCGACCTCGCCCTGCGGGACCAGCGCGTTGATCACCTGCTTGCCGCCGCCGAGCTGGTCCATGCCTTGGATCTTCCCGCGCTTGGCGTTGAGGTCGCCCATGATGTCGCCGGTGAAGGAGTCGGGGACGGTCACCGACATCTGCACGATCGGCTCGAGCAGCGCGACGCCCGCCTGTTCGACGACCTCCTTCAGGGCGAGCGAGCCCGCGATCTGGAACGCCATGTCGGAGGAGTCCACCGAGTGGAACTTCCCGTCGACGAGCGTGACCTTGATGTCGACCATCGGGTTGCCGGACAGGACGCCCTCGGACATCGTCTTCACGATGCCCTTCTCGATCGAGGGGATGAACTGCTGCGGGATCGCGCCGCCGAAGATCTTGTCCTCGTAGACGAAGCCCTCGCCCCGCGGGAGCGGCTCGATCTCGATCTCGCACACCGCGTACTGGCCGTGGCCGCCGCTCTGCTTCACGTGGCGCCCCTGCGCCTTCCCCCTGCCGCGGATCGTCTCCCGGTAGGCGATCTTCGCGGGCTTCGCCTCGACCTCGACGCCGAACTTCGACTTCAGGCGCGCCATCTGCACGCCCAGATGCGCCTCGCCCATCCCGTAGATCACGGTCTCGTGGGTCTCGTCGTTGCGGGCGACCCGGAACGTCGGGTCCTCCTCGCGGAGGCGCGCGAGACCGGTGGCCAGCCGGTCCTCCTCGCCCTTGGTCTTGGGTGAGATCGCGTACGCGAGGAGCGGCTCGGGGAGCTCCACCGCCAGGGAGCTGCACGGGGTCGTCCTTCGTGGAGAACGTGTCGCCGGTGTGGGTGTGGGGCAGCTTCGCGACGGCCCCGATGTCGCCCGCCGGCACCTCGGAGACGCTCTCGTGGTCCTTGCCCTTGAGCGCGAACAGCTGTCCGATCCGCTCGTCCGTCCCCTGGGTGGCGTTGTGGACGGAGGTGTCGGGGCGGACCTTCCCGCTGAAGACGCGGAACATCGTGATGTGTCCGACGAACGGGTCGGAGACCGTCTTGAACACGAAGGCCGTGAGCGGACCGTTCGCGTCGCACGATCGCGTCTGCTCCTCGCCGCCCTTGGCGATCACGGCCAACGGCGCGCGCTCGGCCGGCGACGGGAACTCCTCCACGATGAAGTCGAGGAGCCGGTCGATCCCGATCGCCTTCGAAGCGGAGCCGACGAAGACGGGCGCCAGGCGCGCGTTCGCGAAGCCGGCCTTCGCTCCCTGGGCGATCGTCGCCTCGGGAAGCGTGCCTTCGTCGAGGTACTGCTCGATCAGGGCGTCGTCGGATTCGGCGACGGCTTCGATGAGCTTCTCCCGGGCCGGGTCGGCCATCGCGTGGATCTCGTCGGGCCAGTCGGACTCCTCGGCACGGGGTCCGGACGGGTAGAGGTCTGCCTTCTCGTGGAGGAGGTCGGCGATGCCGTTGAACTCGGTCTCCGCGCCGATCGGGAGCTCGAAGGGCGCCACCTGGTTCCCGAAGGCGGACACGAGCTGGTCGAGCGTCGCCTGGAAGTCGGCGCGTTCGCGGTCGAGCTTGTTCACGAAGATCGCGCGGGGGAGGTCCTCCTGCACGGCGAGCTCCCACGCGTATTCCGTCTGCACCTCGACGCCGTCCACGGCGGAGACCACGACGATCACGGCGTCCGCGGCGCGGACCGCCGAGCGCACGTCGCCGACGAAGTCCGCGGTCCCAGGGGCGTCGAGCACGTTGATCTTGACGTCGTTCCATTCGATCGGTGCCACCGAGAGCGAGACGGAGATCTGCCGCCGCTGTTCGTCCGCGTCGTGGTCCGACACGGTGTTGCCGTCCTCGACGGTGCCCATCCGAGTGATCGCGCCGGACGCGAACAGCATGGCTTCCAGCAGCGTCGTCTTCCCCGAGCCCCCATGTCCGACCAGCAAGACGTTGCGGATGTCCTTCGCGTCGTAGGTCTTCAACCGCGGCTCCTTCGCTGGAGGCCCTCGAGCTCGGGCGCTGGTGAGGGTGAGGTTCGGCCGGATGAAGGTGGAATCCTACAGAGTTGCTACGCTCGCCAGACCTGCGATGCGGAGCTTGCTGCGGTTCGAACGCCAGCCACCCGGCACCGCGATCACGCGCTCGGTCCTGGTCGCCGGCGGCGCGCTCGCTGTCGGGGCGGGATTCCTCGTGGTCGCTCGGGAGCCGCGGTCCGCGGCGTGGGCCGCCGGCGCCTCGGGCGCGCTGCTCCTCCTGGGAGGCCATCGAGCGAACCACGGCGCAGGCGGCCCCACCGACCGGATGCTCGACGACCTCCTCGATCGCCTGTGGGACGGCGCGGTGCTGTCGGGGATCGCGTGGGTGGCTCGCGACGGCAGCGCCTCCGTCGCGGTGGCGGCGATCGCGGCGCTGAGCCTCTCGTTCGTGGCCGGCTACATCCGCGCCCGTGGCGCCGCGCTCGGGTACTCGGTGGAAGAGCGACATGTGACGCGCGGAGCGCGCTATGCCCTGGTGATGGCCTTCCTGCTGTTCGGATGGACCTGGGCGGTCTGGATGGTGGCCGTGATGTCCGGACTGGCCGCGCTCGTGCGCGCGGGACAGGTCGCGCAGGAGGAGCGGGCGACGTGAGCGTGCGGGAGTCGGCCGGCGAGACCGCGACGTATCTCCTCTATCGATTCATGAGCTGGATCGGACCCATCATCCCGGTGAAGACGGGTCGGTCCCTCTACGCACGTGCGGGTTTGCTGTTCTACCGGCTCGCGGCAGGGACCCGCGCCGTCGTCTCCGCGAACCAGGCCCAGGTCCTGGGGCGTCCGCCCGAGGATCCACTCGTGCAGGCGTCGACCCGCGAGGCGTTCGCGCTGTACGGGCGTTATTGGTTCGACACGTTCAACATCCTGGGCTGGGACGAAGAGGCGATCGCCGCGGCGTTCCGGTTCGACGGCATCGAGCACGTCGAGAAGGGCCTCGCGGAGGGCAAGGGCGTGGTGATCGCGCTCCCGCACACCGGGAACTGGGATGTGGGGGGTCGCGCGATGGGTCTCCGGGTCGCTCCCGTCGTGTCGGTGGCCGAGCACCTCAAGCCGGACCGCCTGTTCGCGCTGTTCCTCGAGCATCGGCGGCAGCTGGGGATGGACATCATCGACCTGTCGAGCGCCCACGTGGGGCGTCAGCTCACGCAACGCCTCGAGGAGAACCGGATCGTCGCACTGGTCGCCGACCGCGATCTCTCGGGCGGTGGCATCGAGGTCGAGATGTTCGGTCGGACCAGACGGATGCCGGCCGGTCCTGCGCTGATCGCGCTCTCCTCGGGCGCACCGCTCCTCTCGGGTCCCACGTTCACGACGACCGACGGATGGCTCGAAGTGCTGTCCGAGGTCTCGATCGAGCCCACCGGTCGCCGCAAGGAGGACGTCGTCGCGCTCACGAGGGCGCTCGCCGCCTCCTTCGAGAAGGCGATCGCCTCCGCGCCCCCGGACTGGCATCTGTTCCAGCCCGGGTGGGACGTGTAGAGGCCGGTGCGGATCGCGCTCGTCTGTCCGTACGCCTGGCAGGCCGCCGGCGGCGTCCAGGTCCACGTCCGGAGCGTGGCCGCACGGTTGCGGGATCGGGGACACGAGGTCACGGTGCTCGCGCCGACCACCGCGACGCCGGCGGAGCCCTGGGTGCGATCGGTCGGCGCGCCGATCCGTGTCCCGTACCGGGGAACCGTTGCCCCGATCGCCCCCTTCGCGTACCGACGGACCCGCGCCGCACTCGCCGCATTCCGTCCCGACGTGGTCCACGTCCACGAGCCACTGACTCCGAGCGCGTCGATGTTCGCGGCGCTCGCCGCGACGGCGCCGGTCGTGGCGACGGTGCACGCGTACCTCGACAGGTCGGTCGCGATGGAGCTCGCCGCTCCGATCCTCCGCCGTGTCTGGAACCGCGTCACCGTCGGTGTCGCCGTCTCCGAGGCCGCGGCCTCGTTCCTGCGCCGCGCCGTGCCTTCGGCGGCGCTCGAGATCGTGCCGAACGGCGTGGACGTCTCGGCCTTCTCGGGTGCGGAGCCGCGGACCGATCTTCCCGCCGGGCGGCGGATCCTCTGGGTGAACCGACTCGACGCGCAGAAAGGGTTCCCCGTGGCGCTGGCCGCGTTCTCCAAGGTGCTCGTCGACATCCCCGACGCGACCCTCATCGTGGTGGGGGAGGGGAAAGACCGCGAGTCGCTCCGGCTCCTCACGGAGCAAGCGCTCGCGCGCGTGGACATGCGGGGCGCGGTCGACAACGCGGAGGTGCCCGCCTACCACGCCGCGTGCGAGGTGTTCGTCGCGTCCGCCGTCGGGCAGGAGAGCTTCGGGATCGCCATCGTCGAGGCGATGGCGGCCGGTCTTCCCGTGGTGGCGAGCGACATCCCGGGCTACCGCGAGGTCGTGCACGACGACCTGGACGGCATCCTCGTGCCGCCTCGGGACCCGGAGGCGCTTGGAGGCGGCCTGGCCCGCGTCCTCCGCGAGCCGGAGCTGGCGAAGCGTCTCGGCGAGGCCGGCCGCGAGCGCGCCCGCACGTTCGACTGGCCGATCGTCGTGGACCGGCTCGAGGAGCTCTACGGCCGCGCGATCGAGACCGCTGGCTACGATAGGCCGAGATGACCTCTCTGTGGATCGTGCTCGGGATCGTCGCGCTGGTGCTCCTCGGCGGCGTGTGGATCTACAACCGGCTGGTGACGCTCCGCACGCGCGTCGACAACGGCTGGTCGCAGATCGACGTGCAGCTCCGTCGCCGGGCCGACCTGATCCCGAACCTCGTCGAGACCGTGAAGGGCTACGCGACCCACGAGCGCGAGCTCTTCGAGCACGTCACCGAAGCGCGCGCGCGTTCGATCGGCGCGTCCGGGGTCTCGGAGCAGGCGGCGGCCGAGAACCAGGTCACGGCCGGGATCCGGCAGCTCCTCGCGGTGGTCGAGGACTATCCCGACCTCAAGGCCAACGAGAACTTCCTCGCCTTGCAGGAGGAGCTGGTCGGCACGGAGTCGAAGATCGCCTACGCGCGGCAGTTCTACAACGACCAGGTGATGCGCCTGAACACGCTGATCGGCTCGTTCCCCTCCTCGCTCGTGGCGAACGCGTTCGGCTTCGACGAACGAACCTTCTTCGAGATCGACGAACCGACGCGCGGGCCCGTGCAGGTGGACCTCTCCTAGCCGTGTACGAGCAGATCGCCTCCAACAAGCGCAAGACCGCGATCCTCTTCGTGCTCGCGATCCTCCTCCTCGGCGGCGTGGGGTACGCGTTGGGCGTGATCACGAACAGCGGTCCCGCCGGTCTCATCATCGCGCTCGTGATCGCCGTCGCGATGTCGGTGGGCTCCTATCTGTACGGCGACCGCATCGTGCTGGCATCGACCCGCGCGAAGGAGGTCACGAAGGAAGACGCGCCCCGCTTGCACAACATCATCGAGGGCCTCGCGATCGCGGCGGGGACCCCGAAGCCGCGCGTCTGGATCGTGCCGGAGAGCGCCCCGAACGCCTTCGCGACCGGGCGCGACCCGGAGCACAGCCATGTCGCGGTCACCCAGGGTCTGCTCGACACGATGAACCGCGTCGAGCTCGAGGGTGTGATCGGACACGAGATGGCCCACATCCAGGATCGCGACATCCTCGTCGGCACCGTGGTGGCCACCCTCGTGGGCGCGGCGGTGCTGCTCGCCGAGTTCTTCATGCGGATGTGGTGGTGGGGCGGGTTCCGCGGCCGCCGCGGCAACGACTCGGGCGGGGGCGCCGCCTCCGCGATCATCTTCGCGGTCGGGTTCCTGCTGCTGATCCTGGCGCCGATCTTCGGACAGCTGATCCGGCTCGCGGTCTCCCGGAACCGGGAGTTCCTCGCCGACGCGCAGGGGGCGATGCTCACCCGATACCCACCCGGCTTGATCTCGGCGCTGCAGAAGCTCCGGTCCGCGCCCACGGCGATGCGCTCCGCCAACAACGCGACCGCCCACCTCTGGCTGAACCAGCCTTCCCGGATCGAAGGGGACCGCCTCGGGTCGCTCGAGAAGCTGTTCTCCACGCATCCGCCGCTCGAGGAGCGCATCCGACGCCTGGAGGAGATGTGAAGTTCCCGTCGAGATGCCTCGGGGTGCTTGGGCGAGTGGCCGACCGGAGATAACCTCGAACGGCGGGTCCCGATAGGGACCCGTTCCGTTTGGCCGTTCCGCGAACGACGTACCCATCGAGATCCCGGAGGTTCTCCACGTGGCGTTGACCCATCGAGGCAAGGTTGTGATCGGATCCGCGGCCGCCGGCGTGGTCGCCCTCGTGGGCATCTTGGCGTTCACCGGCAACGCACCGGGACCGCTCCAACGGATCGTGGACACGGTGGTGGATCGTCCGAACCCGTGTCCGCTCACCGGCAGGGTCCGGGCCGGCGAGGACCCACCCGAGCGACCGGCCCTCACGGTGAAGGTCGAGAACACCAGTGACGCGTATCCGCTCGCGGGTCTCGAACGCGCCGACGTGATCTACGAGGAGCCGGTCGAGGGCGGGCTCACGCGGTTCGCCGCGCTGTTCCAGTGCCGGGACGCCGGGCGGGTCGGGCCGGTGAGGAGCGCCCGCACGACCGACCCGAAGATCCTCTTGCCGCTCGGGGACGAACCGCTCCTCGCGTTCTCCGGCGCCCACCCGCAGGTGACGGCGGCCCTCGAGAACGCCGGCGTGGTCCAGCTCACCGAAACGAGCGCGAACGCCGCGTACGAGCGTGACGACGCGCGGTCCGCGCCGCACAACCTCTTCGTCTCGACGAAAGCGCTCTACCGGGTCGCGGAGCAGACCGGGGCGGACACCTCGCTCCCGAACGCGCTCTTCAGCTACGACGATGCCGTGCCGTCCCCGAGCCGGCGCCGCACGTCGGCGACGATCTCGTTCTCCGCCTCGAACTCGGCCGCCTGGGCATGGTCGGGAGGCCGCTGGGTGCGGCAGCTCGACGGCGCGCCGATGACCGCCGAGAACGGGGCGCCGATCGCCGTGGACAACGTCGTGATCCAGGAGGTCGTCGTCACCATGTCCGACATCCTCGATGCGGCCGGCAACCCCTCGCCGGAGGTGGAGCTCCTGGGTGAGGGCCGCGCGTGGATCCTGCGCGACGGCCGCCTCATCATCGGTCGGTGGCGGCGGGCGTCGCTCGGCGACGTCACGGTCTTCGAGACGAAGGCCGGGGAGGAGATCGCCCTCGCTCCCGGAACGACGTTCGTCGAGCTGATGCCGAAGGACGGCGCCGGAGCCACGTTCGAGCGCTAGCGTCCGGCTTCTCCGCAGGTCGGCGGCGGTACACTCGGGTCATCTGAGTGCACCCCGCGAGCGCGCCCACTCCGGATGAGGACACGCGAGACGCGGAGAAACCAAGGGAGGGCGAATGCAGCGCGAGACCGGCACCTTCACCGTGAAGTCCGGCCTGGCCGAGATGCTCAAGGGCGGCGTGATCATGGACGTCACCACGGCCGAGCAGGCGAAGATCGCCGAGGACGCCGGCGCCTGCGCCGTGATGGCCCTCGAGCGCGTGCCCGCCGACATCCGGCGAGACGGCGGCGTGGCCCGCATGGCCGACGCGACGAAGATCGAGGAGATCCAGCAGGCCGTGACGATCCCGGTGATGGCGAAGGCGAGGATCGGGCACTTCGTGGAGGCGCAGATCCTGCAGTCCCTCGGCGTCGACTACATCGATGAATCCGAGGTCCTCACGCCCGCCGACGAGGAGTACCACATCGACAAGTGGGCCTTCACCGTGCCGTTCGTGTGCGGAGCTCGCGATCTGGGTGAGGCGCTCCGCCGCATCGCCGAGGGCGCCGCGATGATCCGCACGAAGGGCGAGGCCGGAACCGGCAACGTCGTGGAGGCGGTCCGGCACCAGCGGGCGATGCTGCGGCAGATCGCGGAGGTGACCCAGCTCCGGCCGGAGCAGTACGTCTCGAAGGCGAAGGAGCTCGGTGCGCCGGCCGACCTGGTGCGGATCGTCGCCGAGCAGGGACGGCTGCCGGTCGTGAACTTCGCCGCCGGCGGGCTGGCCACACCGGCCGACGCCGCGCTGATGATGCAGCTCGGCGTCGACGGCGTCTTCGTCGGGTCCGGCATCTACAAGTCGGAGGACCCGGCCCCGCGCGCCCGGGCGATCGTGGAGGCGACCACGCACTTCAGCGACCCCGAGATCCTCGCGAAGGTCTCCCACGGACTCGGGGAGCCGATGCAGGGCCTCGAGATCGGCACCCTCGAGACCCGGCTGCAGGACCGCGGCTGGTAGGGAGCGGTTCCCGTGAAGGTCGGCGTCCTCGCGCTGCAGGGAGACTTCCGCGAGCACGTCCGCGTGCTCTCGATCGCCGGCGCCGTCCCCGTCGAGGTCCGCACGGCATCCGAGCTCGCGGACGTCGACCGCCTCGTGATCCCGGGCGGGGAGTCGACGACGATCGCGAAGCTGGCGCACGCAGGCGACCTGGTGGGTCCGACTGCGGGAACGTGTGCGCGACGGGATGCCGATCCTCGGCACGTGCGCCGGGATGATCGCGATGGCGGAACGGGTGATCGACGGCGACCCCCTGCTCTCGCTGATGGACGTGACGGTCCGGCGCAACGCGTACGGACGGCAGGTCGAGTCGTTCGAGGCCGACGTGGACGTCGACGGGATCGACCACCCCGTGCGCGGGGTGTTCATCCGCGCCCCGTGGATCGAGGACGTGGGATCCGAGGTCCGCGTGCTCTCCTCCTACGAGGGCCGGCCGGTCGTCCTGCAGCAGGGCTCTCTCCTCGCCGCGTCGTTCCACCCGGAGCTCGTCGGCGAGACCGCGCTCCACGAGTATTTCCTTTCCCTGTCGAGGTAGGTGCGATGTCCGGACATTCGAAGTGGGCGACGATCAAGCGGAAGAAGGCCGCGAACGACGCGAAGCGGTCGAACCAGTTCGCCAAGCTCCTGCGCGCGATCGAGGTCGCGGCGCGGGAGGGCGGCGGCGACCCCGCGTCGAACATGACGCTCGCGTCGGCGGTCGAGAAGGCGAAGGCGTCCTCCGTCCCCGGCGACAACATCGACCGCGCGATCAAGCGCGGGAGCGGATCGGACGCCGATGGCGCCCGGTACGAGGAGATCACCTACGAGGGGTACGCGCCCGGAGGGATCGCCCTGTTCGTCGAGGCGCTGACCGACAACCGCAACCGAACGGCGCAAGACGTCCGCCACGCGTTCACACGCAACAGCGGCAACCTCGGCGAGACGGGGTCGACCGCCTGGATGTTCACGCGCAAGGGCGTGATCGTGGTGGAGAAGGCGGCATCGCCCGACGACGAGCGCCTGCTCGAGCAGGCGCTCGAGGCCGGCGCCGAGGACATGAACGACTCCGAGAGCTCCTGGGAGATCGTGACCGACCCGACGGACCTCGCCGCGGTGCGCGACGCGCTCCGCGGCGCGGGCATCGAGCTGTTCTCGGCGGAGCTCACGATGCTGCCGCAGTCGACGATCCCCGTCGACGGCGGCGAGGCCAAGAAGGTCCTGCAGCTGATCGAATCCCTCGAGGACCTCGAGGACGTGCAGAACGTCTACGCGAACTTCGACATCCCCGAAGAGGTCATGGCGTCCCTGTAGCCGCGTCCGGTCGTTGCCCGGGCACCTCGGCCACCCTAGACTCGAGCGAACGGATGTTCGAGAGTCGTGTGCTCGGCGTGGACCCCGGCCTTGCCAGGCTGGGCCTCGCCGTCGTCGACGGTGACGGCAGGAAGACGGACCTGGTCTGGGCGGGAGCCGTCGACACCGCCTCGGGCTCGGAGGAGTCCGAGCGACTCCGCCAGCTCTGCGTCGCCGTCCGGGAGGCGATCTCGGCGTATCGCCCCTCGTCGATGGCGGTGGAGCGCGTGGCCTGGAACAAGAACCAGGTGAGCGCCCTCTCGGTGGCTCGCGCGACGGGCGCGATCATGGTCGTCGCGGCCGACGCGGGCCTGTCGGTCACGGAGTACGGTCCCAACGAGGTGAAGATGGCGGTGACCGGGATGGGGAACGCCGACAAGAGCCAGGTACGGCGGGCGCTCGTGAAGGTCCACGGCCTGCGGGACGTGCCGGTGCAGGCCGACGCCGCCGACGCGGTGGCGGTGGCGCTCACCCATCTGGTGGGGGTCCGGATGCGTGCCCTCGCCCGATCGGGGTCCCGGTGATCTCGTTCGTCGACGGTGAGGTCGTGGAGAAGGGCGCCACCCGCGTCGTGATCGGCGTCGGCGGCGTCGGCTACGACATCCTCGTCCCCACCTCGGTCGTCGCGAAGCTCCCCGCGGTGGGGAAGACGACCCGGTTGCACACCCGGATGGTCGTACGAGAGGACTCGATGACGCTCTACGGCTTCTCGGGCGTCGATCAGCGCGATCTCTTCGACCTGCTGACGGGCGTCACGGGCGTGGGCCCGAAGGTCGCGCTCGCCTTCCTCTCGGTCCTGCGCCCGGCCGCACTCACCCGCGCGATCGCGAACGGCGACGCGGCGGCGCTCACGGTGGTTCCGGGCGTCGGGAAGAAGGTCGCGCAGCGCGTCGTCCTCGACCTCGCCGAGAAGCTCGGCGGCGAAGCCGAGCTCCCCTCCGACGGGCCGATGGCCGACGTCCGCGACGCGCTCCTGTCGCTCGGGCTCACCGCCACGGAGGCCGGCGAGGCGATGCGGGGCATCGAGGCGGATGGACGCGAGGCCGACGACATCTTGCGCGAGGCGCTGCAGAAGGTGGGTCGATGACACCCGACTCCGTGGAACCGGGAGCCGACGACACGATCCGGATGCCAGAAGCTGAGGGATCCGACGATCGCCCGGTCGACCCGGACGCGCTCACCGAGGAGGACCGCGAGTTCGACATCGCGCTCCGCCCGCGCACGCTGGACGAGTTCGTCGGCCAGGAGCGCGTGAAGGAGCAGCTCCACCTCCTGATCGACGGCGCGCGCAAGCGGGGCGAAGGCGTCGACCACCTCCTGTTCAGCGGCCCGCCCGGCCTCGGGAAGACGACGCTCGCCCGGATCGTGGCCCACGAGATGGGCGCCGGCTTCCAGCCCACGTCGGGACCGGCGCTCGATCGTCCGAGCGACCTCGCGGCGATCCTGACGAACCTGGAGCAGGGCGACGTGCTGTTCGTCGACGAGATCCACCGGATGCCGAGACCGGTCGAAGAGGTGCTGTATCCGGCGCTCGAGGACTTCAACCTCGACGTGGTCCTGGGCAAGGGACCCACGGCGCGTTCGATCCGGCTGGAGCTGCCTCGGTTCACGCTCGTCGGCGCCACCACACGGCCGGGGCGGCTGACGCTCCCGCTCCGGGAGCGGTTCGGCTTCTCGCCCCGCCTCGACTACTACTCGGCGGATGATCTGGCCAAGATCGTGATGCGCTCGGCGGGGATCCTCACCGTGCCCGTCGACGGCGACGCCGCCGCGGAGATCGCGCGACGCTCGCGCGGCACGCCGCGGATCGCCAACCGGCTCCTCCGCCGGGTCAGAGATTTCGCCGAGGTCCGTCACGACGGCTCGGTCACGCTCGAGGTCGCCGCCGCCGGCCTCGAGGTCTTCGAGGTGGACGATCAGGGCCTCGACCGGCTGGACCATTCGATCCTCCGGACGCTGATCGAGAAGTTCGGGGGCGGCCCCGTGGGGCTCTCCACGCTCGCGGCAGCGGTCGGCGAGGAGACCGACACCGTGGAGGACGTCGTGGAGCCGTACCTCCTGCAGCTGGGGTTCCTCCGGCGGACGCCGAGAGGCCGCGTGGCCACGGAGCACGCGTACCGTCACCTGGGCACGTCGGTGCCGGGGACCCTGCCCTTGTAGGTCAGGACATCGCAGGGAGAGAGGTAGACTCCCGGGTTCCCTCAACGGAGGTTCTCCATGCTCGCCTTGCTGGCCCAGACCAACGCAACGAATCCATTCTTGGGACTCGCCCCGCTCCTGCTGATCGGCGTCGTCTTCTACTTCCTCCTGATCCGACCGCAGAACCAGCGTCGCCGCGCACAGATGGAGATGCAGTCCTCGATCGAGGTGGGCGACGAGATCGTGACCACGGCGGGGATCTACGGCACGGTCACCGAGATCGACGACGACTACGGGATCGTGACGCTCGAGGTCGCCCCCAACACGGAGATCCGGCTGGCCCGTGCGGCCGTCGCCACGCGCCTGATGGACGAGGACGACATCGACGAAGAGGACGAGGTGGAAGGCGCCGAGCCGGGGTCGTGAGCGACCCGGTTCAGCCTCGCGATCCCCAGGACCCCGCGGCGGCCGTCCGCACACCCGACGAACCGGCTCCCCGGATGCCGGTGGAGCCGGTCCCGACGGATACCGGCACCCACGCCCGCCGGCCCACACGAGCACGCCACCGTCACGCTCGAGGACGTCCAGGCGAGCGAGGAGCTCTCGCTCTACATCGCCGCCGCGGATCGCGTGATGGAAGCGATGGGATACACCGAGCACGGGTTCCGCCACGCCAACCTCGTGGCCAACATCGCCTACCAGGTGTTGAGCCGGCTCGGGTACACGGAGCGGGAGGCGACCCTCGCGTCGGTGGCCGGCTACCTGCACGACGTGGGGAACTCGCTCGCCCGTGACGCACACGGGCAGACCGGCGCGATCCTCGTGTACGGATCGCTCCGCGACTCGGTGCACGGCGCGGACCTGATGCCGATCCTCGCGGCGATCGCGAACCACGAGGAGACCGAAGGCGTCGCCGTCAGCCCGATCTCCGCCGCGGTGATCCTCGCCGACAAGTCCGACGTGCATCGGAGCCGGGTGCGCAGGTCCGGAAGGATCGAGCTCGACGTGCACGATCGCGTGAACCATGCCGTCGAACGTTCGTTCCTCTCGGTAGACTCGGAGGCCCGCACCGTCAGCCTCGAGCTGACGATCGACACCGGGATCAGTCAGGTCATGGAGTACTTCGAGATCTTCCTTGGACGCATGCAGCTCTGCCGCCACGCCGCGGAGCTGCTCGATGCGCGCTTCCGTCTGGTGATCAACGGAGCAGAGCTGGCGTGAGGCGCAACCGCGCCCTCTGGGCGTCCATCATCTTCGTGCTGATCCTCGTCGCCGCCTCGGTGATCGGGCTCCTCGGGGGCGGGCTCCAGCCCACCCTCGGCCTCGACCTCCAGGGCGGCGCCTCCGTGATCCTCACGGCGCCCGAAGGAACGCCGCAGGACGTGATGGAGCAGGCGTTGGAGAACATCCGGAACCGGGTCGACGCGTTCGGTGTCGGCGAACCCGACATCGCCTTGTCGGGAACGACGATCGAGGTGCAGATCCCCGGCAGCGCGGATGCGACGGTGCGCCGGCGAGAGGCGAACATCTACTGCCTGGAGAGCGAAGAACTGATCCACGGATGCTCCGAGGACGAGAACGACGTCCAGGACGTCCTCGCGAGCCTCGAGGTGCAGGGTCAGCCATCGGAGGTCTGCGTCGTCGACGGCGACGGCGAGCAGGTGGAGTGCTTCTCGAGCCGCGCCCAGGCCGAGACGTTCCTCGCCGGCGTCCAGGTGGGGCCGAAACCGAGCCCGTCGCCGAGCGCCTCGGCGAGCCCGAGTGCGTCGCCGTCCGCCTCGGCGTCGCCGTCGGCAGGTCCCTCGCCCGCCGCGAGCGCCTACTGCCTGCTGACAGCCGACGGGCGAACGCATCCAGTGCTTCGACACCCGGGCGAAGGCGCAGGACGCGAAGGACGCGCTCGAGGTCGAAGTGACCGAGCGCTCGTACTGCATCGTGCCGGCGGCGCCCGAACCGTCGCCGACGCCATCTCCGTCCGCATCGGCATCACCGAGCGCGTCCGCATCGGCATCCCCGTCGGCATCCGCGTCTCCGTCACCGTCACCGGCGACCTTCGCCGATCTCGACCTCTCCGAGGCGGAAGCGCCGCCGTGCGAGCTCAGCTCTCGGGAGGAGGCCGACGACGCCCTGGCAGCGATCGAGATCGTGCACGAGGTGGAGCGGTTCTGTGTCGTGAGCTCGGCGGGCGAGCAGCTCGGATGCTCCGTCCGCAGGGACCAAGCACTGGACCTCCAGCGCCAGTCCGGCCAGGAGCGACTGCTCCGAGTGATCGGGGAGACCGCGCGCCTGGAGGAACGGGCCGTGCTGGAGATCGTCCCCGTGTCCGATCCGCGACCGATCACGTGCGGCACCGAGGAGGAGCGGGAGCTCCCGCGCTGTTCGCACGACGCGCTCGCGAGCGAGGAGGTCGTCTATCCGGGGCCGTCTCCGGTCGGCCAAGGGGTCGCGAAGTTCGTGCTCGGCCCGACGGTGATCAGCGGGGAGGACTTCAACAGCGCTGCCGCGGTGATCGACCCTCAGACGGGTGCGTGGACCGTGAGCTTCGACCTGAACGACGACGGCGCCGAAAGCTTCGCTGACGCGACCACGGCCGCCGTCGCGGCTCCGGAGCCGATGAACCAGATCGCGATCATCGTCGACCGCGTCGTGATCTCGTCCCCGGTCGTCAACGAGCCGATCACCGGCGGGAACGGCGTGATCACCGGCGGTTTCTCCGAACAGGAGGCGAAAGACCTCGCGACCCAGCTGAACGCCGGTGCGCTGCCCGTGGAGCTCACCCGTCAGTCGGTGCGGACGGTGAGCCCGACGCTCGGTGAGGAGTCGCTGCAGCAGGGGATCCTCGCCGGCCTCGCCGGCCTCATCCTGCTGTTCCTCTATCTGCTCTTCTACTACCGGCTCCTGGGGGTCGTCGCATGGCTCGGGATGACCATCTGGGCCGTGCTCGCGGTGGCCCTGATCTCGATCGCGGGCGACCAGTTCGGCTACGCGCTCTCACTCGCCGGCGTCGCCGGCCTCGTGATCTCGTTGGGCGTGACGGCCGACTCCTACATCGTCTTCTTCGAGCGGTTGAAGGATGAGGTCCGTTCGGGCAAGTCGCCGCGTGCTGCCGTCCAGCCCGCGTTCGCGCGTGCGTACAAGACGATCGTGGCAGCCGACATCGTCACCATCCTCGCGGCGGGGGTCCTCTACCTGACCGCCGTGAGCTCGGTCCGTGGGTTCGCGCTCACGCTGGGAGTGGCGACGTTGCTCGATCTGTTCGTCGTGTGGTTCTTCAAGCGCCCGACCGTGTTCCTGATCGCGAAGAACGAGAAGCTCGTGAACATGCCCGGGTTCGGGCTCACGAGCGGTGTCGCCGCGGAGGCCGCCCGCGAAGGAGCCGGCCTATGAACCTCCACGAGGCGATCGAGACCTACCGCGGCCATACGATCCCGCACGTCCGTTGGGTCGAGCGCCGGAACATCTGGTTCACGATCTCCGGTGTCATGGTGCTCGTCTCACTGTTGGGACTGCTGTTCGGCACCCTGAACTTCTCGATCGACTTCGAGGGCGGCGCCCGGATCAGCTACGTGTTCGCCGAACCGGTCAGCGTCGAGGACGTCCAGACCACGCTCGAGGAGCATGGGATCGACGACGCCGAGGTCCAGATCGTGAACGACGAGGCGATCTCGGTCCGCACGCCTTCGCTCTCGGCCGCGGGAGAGGGCAGCGCGGAGGCGATCCGCCGGGATCTGGCCGAGCAGGCGGGGATCGATCCGGTCGACGTGAACATCGAGGACGTGGGGCCGACCTGGGGTGGCGAGATCTCACGCAAGGCGGCGATCGGTCTGGTGGTCGTGCTCGCCGCGATCATGGCGTACATCACACTCCGATTCGAGCTCAAGATGGCGATCGGAGCGATCGTCGCGTTGATCCACGACGTCATCATCACGGTCGGCGTCTACGCGCTCACCGGCCGTGAGGTGACGCCGGAGACCGTGATCGCGGTGCTGACGATCCTCGGATTCTCGCTCTACGACACCGTCGTGATCTACGACAAGATCAAGGAGAACCTGGAGACGCAGTCGCTGGTGGCGAGGCTCGGGTCGGACGGCACGATCGACCTGTCGCTGAACCAGGTCTTGATGCGCTCCGTGAACACCTCGCTCGTCGTGTTGCTGCCGATCCTGTCCCTGCTGCTCTTCGGAGGGGACACGCTCAAGGACTTCGCGTTCGCGATGTTCATCGGGACCGCGATCGGCGTGTACTCGTCGATCTTCCTCGCGGCACCGCTGTACGCGGTGCTGAAGAAGCGAGAAGCGCGGTTCCGGGAGCTCGAGCAGAAGCTCACCGATCGGGAGCGTGTCGTGGCCCGGCGGGCGGCTGCCGTCCCCGCGACCACCGCCGGTGCCGCCACCGGCGATGCGGCCGCACCCCGCGCGACCGCACGGACCACAACGGCCGGCCACCCCGGACAGAAGTCGAAGCGGCGCAAGCCGCCGGCCAAGCGCAAGCGGAGGTGAGTTCATGGAGATCGAGCAGATCAAGGCGCTGATCCGGGACGTTCCCGACTTCCCCGAGCCGGGCATCGTCTTCAAGGACATCACGCCGGTCCTGGCGCACGCCGACGCGATGTCGACGATCATCGACCTGATCGTCGTGCACTTCGGCCGGGGGACCGTCGACAAGGTCGTCGGGATCGAGGCGCGCGGCTTCATCCTCGCGGCGCCCGTCGCGTACCACTTCAACGCCGGCTTCGTGCCGATCCGGAAGCAGGGGAAGCTCCCGTGGGAGACGGCCTCGGAGGAGTACGCGCTCGAGTACGGGACCGCGACCCTCGAGCTGCATCGGGACGCGATCGAGCAGGGCGAGCGGGTCTTGATCGTCGACGACGTCCTGGCCACCGGCGGGACGGCACAGGCGGCCGCGTCGCTCGTGAAGCGCTGCGGCGGCGTGATCCGCGGGATCTCGTGCCTGATCGAGCTCGAGTTCCTGAAGGGGCGCTCGAAGCTCGAGGACTACGAGGTCCACACCTTCATCCAGTACTGAGGGCGGATCGACCACAGCGCATCCGTTCCCGAGCCGTCAGACGGCGTCCCCTACACTTGGTGCAGGAGGCGCGCGTGGGCAGTACCGAGCAGGACGTACCGGTCGACCGGGTCGACGAGGAGCAGCCCGTCGCGCCCGAGCGCGGCCGGCGTCTGCCCGGGATCCCGCGCCCACGCCTGCGGCGAGGCGAGACGGGACCTCCGAATCGCCTCGCTCCGGTCCTGAAGAAGGTCCGCTCCTACAACCCCAAGGCCGACACGAAGCTCCTCGAGCGGGCCTACCGTTTCGCCGAGGACGCGCACGAGGGCCAGCATCGCCTCTCCGGTGAGCCCTACGTCGAGCACCCCGTGGCCGTGACCGGGATCCTCGCCGACCTCCGGCTCGACACGACCACGCTCACCGCCGCGTTGCTGCACGACACCGTCGAGGACACCGAGGTGGGACTCGGCGACATCGAGCGCGAGTTCGGCAACGAGGTGGCTCGCATCGTCGACGGCCTCACGAAGCTCGAGAAGCTCGAGTTCCGAAGCGGCGAGCTCGCGCAGGCCGAGAACGTCCGCAAGATGATCGTCGCGATGGCCGGCGACATCCGTGTCCTCCTCGTCAAGCTCGCCGACCGGCTCCACAACATGCGGACGCTCGCGCCCCTGTCCGAAGAGCGCCGGCACAAGATCGCGAACGAGACGCTCGAGATCCACGCGCCGCTCGCGGACCGCCTCGGGGTGCAGGAGCTGAAGTGGGAGCTCGAGGACCTGGCGTTCAAGACGCTGAACCCGGGTCCGTACCGCGAGATCGCGCACCTGGTGGAGACGCGCCGCGGCGAGCGCCAGCAGCTCCTGGAGGGCGTGAAGGGGGCGCTCCGGGCGAAGCTCAAGGAGCTCGGCGTGAAGGCGGACGTCGAGGGCCGCCCGAAGCACCTGTACTCGATCTACGAGAAGATGGTGATCCGCGGCAAGGAGTTCAACGAGATCCACGACCTCGTCGGACTCCGCGTCCTCGTCCCCTCGCTCCGTGACTGCTACGGCGCGCTCGGCGCCGTCCACGCGTTGTGGAAGCCGATCCCCGGACGCTTCAAGGACTACATCGCGATGCCCAAGTCGAACATGTACCAGTCCCTCCACACCACGGTCGTGGGGCCGAAAGGGCTCCCTCTCGAGATCCAGATCCGGACGCAGGACATGCACCGGACCGCGCAGTTCGGGATCGCCGCGCACTGGCGCTACAAGGAAGGGGGCAAGTCCTCGAAGGAAGCCCAGGACATGGTCTGGCTCGGGCAGATGATGGATTGGCTGAAGGACATGGCCGATCCGCAGGAGTTCATGGAGGGACTGCGGATCGACCTGTCCGGTGGCCGGGTGTTCTGCTTCACGCCCAAGGGCGACGTGCAGAACCTCCCGCAGGGCGCGACCCCCGTCGACTTCGCGTACTCGATCCACACCGAGGTCGGCCACCGCACGATCGGGGCCAAGGTGAACGGGAAGCTCGTGCCCTTGGACTACGAGCTCCGGACCGGGGACACGGTGGAGATCCTGGCCTCGAAGGCGCAGGGCGAGGGACCGAGCCAGGACTGGCTCCAGTTCGTGAAGACGCCGCGGGCTCGCACGAAGATCCGCCAATGGTTCAGCCGTGGCCGGCGCGAGGACGCGATGGAGTCCGGTCGCGACGCGGTCAAGACGTTCGTGCGCCGACAGGATCAGACGTTCAAGCGGCTGGCGTCGGAGGAGACGATCGCACGCGTGGCCGACGACCTGAAGTACGCGGACCTCGAGGCGCTGTACGTGGCGGTGGGGGAGGGACACGTCTCGCCGCAGTCGATCGTCGCGCGGATGTCGCGGCTCGTCTCGGGAACCCCCGACGAGGACGTCACGGAGGTCCCGCTCGCCCGCCCCGTCAGGATCGGGAAACCGGACATCTCGAAGGGCGTCGTGGTTCGCGGACTCGGCGACGTCTGGGTCAAGCTCGGACGGTGCTGCACGCCGGTACCGGGCGATGCGATCGTCGGATTCGTCTCCCGCGGTCAGGGCGTCTCGGTCCACCGCGATACGTGTCCCAACCTCCGGACGCTCCAACGGCGCGAGCCGGAGCGGATCATCGACGTCGACTGGGCGGAGGGGAAGCCCACGTCCTTCTCGGTGGCGATCCAGGTCGAGGCGCTGGACCGGACGCGGCTGCTGTCCGATGTCGCGACGGTGCTGTCGGACAGCCACGTGAACATCCTCGCCGCCACCTCGAGCACGGGGCGGGACCGCATCACGCGGCTCCGGTTCACGTTCGAGATGGCCGACGTCACACACCTGTCGTCCCTGTTGTCGGCGGTGAAACGAGTGGAGAGCGTGTACGACGCCTACCGCGTCGTCCCGAGCTAGCGCGTGAGCTCCGGAGACTGGACCGGCTACTACGACGGGCAGGGCGACCGAGAGCCGCGCGACCTGCTGCTCCAAGCCCTCCGTTCGTTCGAGGCCGAGGGGCGGGTCGGCGTGGCCGTCGACCTCGGGGCCGGGCAGGGATTCGAGACGGCCGAGCTGCTCCGCCGCGGATGGGAGGTCCTGGCGATCGACGCGCAGGAGGAGGGGATCCGGCGCCTGCGGGAGCGGGTTCCGGACGAGCACGCCGACCGTCTGCGCACGTTGGTGTCGCCGATGCAGGAGCCCGAGCTCCCTCGGGCCGACCTCGTACACGCGAGCTTCAGCCTCCCGTTCTGTCCTCCCCAGGCGTTCCCCGATCTGTGGGAGCGGATCCGTTCGGCGCTCACGCCGGGCGGGCGCATCGTTGGGGAGCTCTTCGGCGATCGTGACTCGTGGGCCTCGGACCCGGACATGACCTTCCACGACGCCTCGGCCGCTCGGGCCCGGTTCGACGGGCTCGAGCTCGAGTCCTTCGTGGAGGAGGAAGAGGACGGCGAGGCCTTCTCGGGACCGAAACACTGGCACGTGTTCCACGTCATCGCGCGACGTCCGCTGCGATGAGGATCGTCCTCCAGCGGGTGGCCCGGGCGTCCGTGATGGTGGACGACCGGCGGGTCGCGGAGATCGGCCGCGGCTACCTGTTGCTCGTCGGCGTCGGGAAGGGCGACTCACCTGAGGAGATCGACCCGCTCGCGGATCGGATCGTCCACCTGCGGCTCTTCGCCGACGACGAGGGCAAGACGAACCGTTCCCTGCTCGACGTGAAGGGCGAGGTGCTCGTGGTCTCGCAGTTCACGCTCTATGCGGACCTGCGGAAGGGACGGCGGCCCTCATGGGGTCAGGCGGAGGAGCCCGGGGTGGCCGCCGAGCGTGTGGAGGCGCTCGCGTCGGCGCTGGAAGCCCGCGGGGTGCAGGTCGGCCGCGGGGTCTTCGGCGCGATGATGGACGTCGAGCTGTTGAACGACGGGCCGTTCACGCTCGTGATCGAAGGCTCGTCCCTCAGCTCGACGTAGGGCGGCCGGATCGCCGGCTCGGATCGACCGAGCACGCTTGCTCGCCGATACGCGTGGCCAGCGAGCCCCGGTTGCGAGCCACCCATCGGTAGAGGTGATCGGTCGTGCGGGGAAACGTCTCGGCCACGATCGCGACGGGGGCTCCGGCGGGGAGGAGCCGAGCGAGCGGGGCCGTCGCCGCGCCACCCGAGTACCGCCGTCCGTCGGGCGTGACGAGGTGCCACGAGTCGAGCCGGTCGGACACGGCCAGGTCGGCCAGCAGTCGATCTCCCTCCTCGCTCTGGATCGGCACGGCCCGGAGACGGCCGCGCCGGTCCCAGCGGAGCAGCCGATCGAGCGACCATCGGCAGAACCCGCATCCCTCGTCGAAGAGGACGACGTGCCGCTCCATATCACCAGCGTACGGATCGTCGATCCGAACGCGTGGCTGGGTGGCGCCGACGGGTGGCCCGGTAGCATGCGCGAGATGTACCTGGATGTCTTCGATCGGAACCCGTTCGGCACGAACTGCTGGCTGCTCGGCGCGGACGGCAGCGAGGACGCGGTGCTCGTCGACCCCGGCTTCGAGCCGGACGCGCTGCGTTCGGTCCTCGCTCGGGCAGGGAGACGGCCGGCCGCGATCCTGTTGACGCACGCCCACCTCGACCACGCGTACGCGGCGGGCCTCGCCGCGGGCGACGACGTGCCCGTGTTCGTGCACGAGGCCGACGCCGTCGCGTTCGACGACATCGATGCCTGGAACCCGGGGTTCGACAACCCTCTCGAGCCGGTGAAGGACCTGCGCCGGCTCGCGGACGGCGACGAGCTCTCGTTCGCCGGGTTCTCGATCGGTGTGCGTCACACGCCGGGCCACACGCCCGGTCACTGCTGTTTCGTGACCGACGCGATGGTGTTCGCGGGCGATCTCGTGTTCGCCGGCTCGATCGGCCGCTCCGACTTCCCGAACTCGTCGCCCCAGGCGATGCGGGCGAGCCTCCGATGGTTCCTCACGCTCGACGACGGCGACGACGTCCTCCCGGGTCACGGCCCGCGCACGACCGTGGGGCGAGAGCGCGCGTCGAACCCGTTCCTGGCGGACGTCGCCTGATGGAGCTGCGTCCGCCCAGAGGGACGCTCGATCTCCTCCCGCCGCAGGGGAGCCGGATCCGAGCGCTCTACGATCGCGCCGCCGCGCTCGCGCGCCTGCACGGGTACCGCTACGTCGAGACGCCCGGCTTCGAGGCCACCGAGCTCTTCTCGGCGACGTCGGGCGAGACGAGCGACGTCGTGACGAAGGAGATGTACACGTTCGCCGACCGGAAGGGGCGCTCGCTCACCCTCCGACCGGAAGGGACGGCGCCGGTGATGCGCGCCTACCTGGGGGCGATGCAGGAACAGCCCTCGCCGTTCAAGGCGTACTACCTCACCCGGATGTACCGGTATTCGCGCCCGCAGGAGGGCCGCTACCGGGAGCACCGGCAGTTCGGCATCGAGGTGTTCGGGACGGAGGACCCGGGCGCCGACGCCGAGGTGATCGCGGTGGGCGACGCGTTCCTCCGCGGCCTCGGACTGACGCGGATCGAGCTGCAGCTGAACTCGATCGGCGACGAGGTCTGCCGGCCCGCCTACCGCGACGAGCTGGTGGCGTTCCTGCGGGCCAACCGGGATCGCCTGACCGACGAGCACAAGGACCGGTTCGAGGACAACCCGCTCCGCGTGCTGGATTGCAAGGACGACGCATGCAGAGCGGTCGCGCGCGAGGCACCGAGGATCACCGAACGCCTCTGCGATCCGTGCCGCACGCACTTCGAAGGGGTGCACGCCGGGCTGAAGGAGGCCGGGCTTTCGTGGACGATCGAGCCCACCTTGGTCCGCGGGCTCGACTACTACACGCGGACGGCGTTCGAGTTCGTGAGCCCGGGCCTCTCGCCTCAGCAGGCCACGCTGTTCGGCGGCGGCCGGTACGACGGCCTGGCCGAGGTGCTGGGCGGGCCGCACGTCCCCGGCGTCGGGTTCGGCATGGGCCTGGAGCGCGTGCTGCTGGCGCTCGAGCAGGAAGGGATCGGGGCGCCCGAGGAACCGGGGCTCGCCGTGTTCGTGGTGGGTGTCGGCGACGCCGGCCGCGCGAGGGCGCATGATCTGGTGCGGGAGCTTCGCGAGGCCGGCGTTGCCGCGGACACGTCGTTCGAGGATCGCCCGTTGAAGGCGCAGCTGAAGATGGCCGACCGCGCGGGCGCCGTCTACGCCGCGATCGTGGGGGAACGCGAGCTCGAGACCGGGAGCGTCACCCTGCGGCGGATGTCGGACGGCGACCAGAAGGAGATCGCGGCAGGGCGCATGGTCGAGACGCTGGCCGAGGGAAGAGCCGAGGGAACGGACGGATGAGCATCTATCGGACCACGATGCGCAGCCATGCGTGCGGGGAACTGACCGCCGAACAGGTGGACGCCGCCGTGGTCCTCTGCGGCTGGGTCGCCAGTCGCCGGGACCACGGCGGCGTCACGTTCATCGACCTCCGGGACCGAGAGGGCATCGTCCAGGTCGTCTTCCATCCCGAGGACGCGGCGGACGCCCACGCCGCCGCGCAGCGCCTCGGGGCCGAGGACGTCGTCCGGGTGACGGGCACGGTCCGGGCGCGGCCGGATGGGATGGCGAACCCGCACCTCCCCACGGGCGACATCGAGGTGGCCGCGGCGTCCCTCGAGATCCTGTCGGAGGCCGATACACCGCCGTTCCCGATCGAGGATCGGATCGAGGCGGGCGAGGAGCTGCGCCTGCGCTACCGCTACCTCGACCTCCGCCGGCGCGAGATGACGGAAGCCCTCCGGATCCGTCATCGGATCAACGCGATCACGCGGGACCACATGGACTCGCTCGGCTTCCTCGAGGTGGAGACCCCGCTGCTCACCCGCTCGACGCCGGAGGGCGCGCGCGACTTCCTCGTGCCATCGCGCGTGTGGCCCGGTTCGTTCTACGCCCTCCCGCAGTCACCGCAGCAACTGAAGCAGCTGCTGATGGTGGCGGGTCAGGATCGTTACTACCAGATCGTCCGGTGCCTCCGGGACGAGGCGCCGCGCGCGGATCGGAGCTTCGAGTTCACGCAGCTCGACGTCGAGATGTCCTTCGTCGACCAGGATGACGTGTTCGCCGTGATCGAGCCGCTCTACGCGCGCTACGTGCGGGAGATCCACGGCGTCGAGGTCCCCACGCCGTTCCCTCGGATGACGTACGACGAGATGCTCGAACGCTTCGGCAGCGACAAGCCGGACCTCCGCTACGGGATGGAGCTCGCCGACCTCGGATCCGTGTTCGCGGGGACGGGATTCAACGCCTTCGCGTCGGTGCTCGCCTCGGATGGGGGAGCGATCAAAGGACTGGCGGCGCCCGGCGGTGGGCAGCTCTCGCGGAAAGAGCTGGATCAGCTCGTCCAGGACGCGAAGGGCCGTGGCGCGGCGGGCCTCGTGTGGATCGTCGTCGAGGGAGACGGCGTCCGCTCGCCGGTCGAGAAGCACCTGTCGACGGATGAGGTCGAAGGTGTGCTTCGGTCGACCGGAGCCTCCGCAGGCGACCTCGTCTGCATCGTGGCCGATCAGATCGATCGCGTGCACGTGGCGCTCGACGGCGCGCGACGCCACCTCGCCGACCGGCTCGGCCTGATCCCCGAGGGGGAGTGGCGGTACGTGTGGTACACGGATCCGCCGCTCTTCGACTGGAGCGACGAGGAAGGGAAGTGGGTCTCCAACCACCACCCCTTCACGGCGCCCGCCACCGACGACCTCGACCCGAAGACGGCGAGGTCCAAGGGGTACGACCTCGTCCTGAACGGCTACGAGGTCGGCGGGGGGAGCATCCGCATCCATCGGCCGGAGGTGCAAGAGCAGGTCTTCGCCGTGCTCGGGCTCACGGAGGCGGAGATCGAGGAGAAGTTCGGGCATCTGATCAGGGCATTCCGATACGGGGCGCCTCCCCACGGCGGGATCGCGATGGGACTCGACCGCATCGTGATGCTCATGGCCGGGCAGGAGACCTTGCGGGAAGTGACCGCGTTCCCGAAGGCCCAGTCCGGCACCGACCCGCTGACCGGGGCCCCGGCTCCGGTGGATGCCGAGCAGCTCCGCGAGCTCGGCATCCAGGTGATCGCGCCACCGGAAGCCACGGAGTAGGTGCCGCGACGACGGCGATGGAGGGAGGAACAGGATGGAGACCCTGCACGACGATGACGTCGAGCTGCTGACCGGGAAGAACTTCGCCCACGTCGCCGTGATCAGACCGGACGGGTCGCCGCACGTCACCGTGACCTGGATCGACGCCGCGGACGGAGCCGTCCTCGTGAACACCGCCGTGGGCAGGGTCAAGGACCGCTACGTCCGACTGGACCCGCGCGTCTCGGTCACGGTCCACGACGAGGAGGATCCGTACCGCTGGCTCCGCGTCGACGGCGTCGTGGACGCGTTCGTGACCGGGCCCGAAGCGGAGGAGCACATCGACGCCCTGAACCAGCGGTACAACGACGGCGAGCGGTGGACGTACAAGGCCGGTCAGGAGCGGGTGATCTATCGGATCACGCCCGGTCGGGTCCTCCGCCGATACGACGGGTGAGCCTGCGACGCAGCGTGTGTCTCGTGTCCCACGCACTCCGGAGACGTGGTGATCCATCGCCCTAGGCCCGATGACGGTTCCTCCGCCGCCCGGGAGGGCCTATCATGCTGGCTTCCGGCTTTGACGGGGTCGGAGACTCGGTTGGCCGAGGAACGGCTGGCAGGAAAGGAATTCCTCCCTCATGGATCGACCGCTCGCGACGCGGATGCGCCCGCGCAACTTCAAGGAGTTCGTCGGGCATCACCATCTCCTCGGTGAAGGGAAGCCGCTCACCAAGCTGATCGACGGTGGCCACCTTCCCTCGACGATCCTGTGGGGTCCACCCGGGACGGGGAAGACGACATTGGCCCATCTGCTCGCCGTCGCGGTCGGCGCGGACTTCCAACAGCTCTCGGCGGTGAGCTCCGGCGTCTCGGACGCGCGCCGCGTGATGGATCACTCGAAGACGACGCTGTTCCGGACGGTCCTGTTCGTCGACGAGGTCCACCGGTGGAACAAGGCGCAGCAGGAGATCCTGCTCCCCGCGATCGAGGACGGCTCGATCACGCTGATCGGCGCCACCACCGAGAACCCGTACCACAGCCTGGTGGGCCCGCTCCTGTCCCGGTGCTTGCTCCTGCGCCTCGAGCCGCTCGAGCCCAAGGAGATCCGCGGCCTCCTGGAGCTCGCCGTGATCGACGCCGAGCGAGGGATGGGCGCGCTCGGCGTGACGCTCACGGACGACGCCCTCGACCACCTCGTGGAGCTGTCCGCGGGGGACGCGCGCGCGGCGCTCACCGCTCTCGAGGCCGCCGTCCTGCTGGCCGACGCGGGCGAAACGCTGATCGACGGGGCGCGGGTAGCGGACGCCGTCCAGAAGCGGATCGTGGCCTACGACCGTGGGGACAGCCACTTCGACGTCGTCTCCGCATTCATCAAGAGCATGCGGGGATCGGATCCCGACGCGGCCCTGTTCTGGCTCGGGCGGATGATCCATGCCGGTGAGGACCCCCGGTTCATCGTGCGGCGGATGGTGATCTTCGCCTCCGAGGACGTCGGGCTCGCCGACCCCCAGGCGCTGCCCGTCGCCGTGGCGGCCGCGCATGCGCTCGAGCACGTCGGCATGCCCGAGGCTCGCTACAACCTCGCCGAGGCCGCGCTGTACCTCGCCCGGGCGCCCAAGTCCAACTCGGTCACCGATGCCTTGGAGAAGGCGATGGCAGACGCGGACTCCACCGACCCCGTCCCCTCGCACCTGCGCGACGCCCACTATGCCGGCGCCGCGAAGCTCGGGCACGGCGAGGGCTATCAGTACCCACACGACTTCGAGGGTCATCACGTCGAGCAGCAGTACCGACCGGAGCGGTTCGAGGATTCCTTCTACTACGAGCCGACGGGCCAGGGCGGCGACGTCGAGTTGGAGCCGGGCACGGGCGCGCCCGTAACTGACGCCGACGCTGAGGAACCGGCGCCGTAAAGGGAACCGGCGCCGTAAAGGGATCCGGCGCCGTAGGAGAGGGACCAGCGCCGTCGCGACAGGCGGAAGAGAACCTCCGGAGCCATGGGTATGCTGGGCGAACTGCCCACCCCACGGACATTCGGAGGTACGGATGACGCTCTTGGCACTCACCGGCGGCGAGACCGCCCTGATCGTCCTCGCCGCGTTCTGGGGACTGCTGGTCGTGTTCCTCTGCCTCGTCCTGTTGAACACGTTCCGCGTGCTCGAAGCGACCCGCCTCACGGTGGATGCGATGCGGGAGGAGACCGTCCCGTTGCTCCGGGAGATCAAGGGATCCGTCGAGCGGACGAACGGTCACCTCGATCGGCTCGGCGGCGTCCTGGACTCCGTCGGGGGCATCGTCGGGCGCGTCGAGCGGTTCACCGGCCTGATCGAGCATGCCGCATCGAGCCCGATCGTGAAGTTCCTGAGCGTGGGGGCCGGGGTGAAGAAGGCGGCCGAGTCCTTCGGCCAAAGAAGCGGCAAGAAGGGCGGAAGGCGGTCGAAGGGGCCCACGGCGCCGGGCGCGCCGGGCCCCTGACATGCGCCGAAGCTTCTGGGTCGCGCTCGGGCTGGGCGCCGGCGCGACCGGCGCCGTCGTCGCGTCCCGATGGGCCAAGCGGCAGGCGAACAAGGTCAAGCCGTCGACGCTCGCCCGCGAGGCGAAGGGTGGTCTGATGGACCTCTCGAAGCTCGTGGCCGAGTCGATCGAGGAGGGCAGGCAGGCGATGGAGGAGCGGGAGCGCGAGCTGCGCGCGGAGCTCGAGGGAACCGCACCCGAGCCCGACCCCGACGAGCCGAACGCTGCCTGAGCGGCACAGGACCCTCGGTAGACTCGGTCCGTGGAGGGTCATCGGATCCGCGAGTCGTTCGTGTCGTTCTTCGAAGAGCGGGGACACACGCGCGTCCCGAGCTCGTCCCTGATCCCGCCGCCCGAGTCCGGGCTCCTCCTCACGAACGCAGGGATGAACCAGTTCATCCCGTTCTTCCTCGGCCAGGCGGACCCTCCCTATCCGAGAGCGGTCACGTGCCAGAAGGTGATGCGGACCAACGACATCGAGAACGTCGGGAAGGACGCGCGTCACGAGACGTTCTTCGAGATGCTCGGCAACTTCTCCTTCGGCGACTACTTCAAGGCCGACGCGATCCGCTGGGCGCACGAGCTCGTGACGGGACAGTGGGGGATCGACCACGACCTCCTCTGGGTCACGGTGTTCGATCAGGACGAGGAGGCGGTCGAGGCGTGGGTCGACGGCGTGGGGATCGCCCCGGAGCGGATCGTTCGACGGGGGTTCGTCGACGCCGAGGGCGAGCTCGCGAACTACTGGCACACGCACACGGCCGGACCGGGCGGGCCGTGCAGCGAGATCTTCGTCGACCGTGGCTCGAAGTACGGCCCGGAGGGAGGGCCGGACGTCGACGAGGAGCGGTTCATGGAGATCTGGAACCTGGTCTTCATCCAGGACCAGGTCGACCACGAGCTGCAGGTCACCGGCCCGTTGCCGGCGAAGAACGTGGACACCGGCTCGTCGCTCGAACGGGTGGCGATGGTGCTCCAGGGAGTGGAGAACGTGTTCGAGACCGACCTGCTCCGTCCGATGCTCGAGGTCGCGGAGACCCTCTCGGGCCGCACGCACGGGAACGATCCCCTCGACGACCTGTCCCTGAAGGTGATCGCGGAGCACGGCCGGGCGACGACGTTCCTGATCGCCGACGGCGTCCAGCCCTCGAACGAGGGACGCGGGTACATCTTGCGCCGCCTGCTGCGGCGCGTCGTCGCGCATGCGCGGCGTCTCGGTACCGAGCGCGCCGTGTTCGATCCGCTGATCGACTCGGTGGTCGCCGTGTTCGGCGACGCGTATCCGGAGCTCAGGCAGAACGAGGCGTTCATCCATCAGGTGGCGGCCTCGGAGGAGGAGCGCTTCGCCGCCACGCTGCGGCAGGGTCTCGTGCTGTTCGACGACGCGAAGGATCGCGCCGAGGATGGCCGTGTCCGCGGCGACGACGCGTTCAAGCTCTCGGACACGTTCGGGTTCCCCCTCCAGCTCACCGAGGAGCTCGCCGCGGAGGCGGGGCTCACGGTGGACACGGATCGGTTCGCCGAGCTCCTGGAGGAGCAACGCCGCCGCGCCCGCGACGCCGCGAAGAAGGTTCCGATCGGCCTGGACGCGGGCGCGGCCCCCCCGTCGACGTTCGTCGGCTACGACACGCTCGCGGCCGACGCCACGCTCGTGTCGTTGCTCGACCCCGAGTTCCGTGAGCTGCACGCGGCCGAGGAGGGCGACGAGGTCCGGGTCTTCCTCGATCGCACGCCGTTCTATGCCGAAGGCGGAGGACAGGTCGGCGATCAGGGGCTGATCCGCACGCCCGCGGGCGTCATCCGGGTGCTCGACACGGTGCCCGCCGGCGATCGATCGATCGTCCACAGCGGTGTCGTCGAGTCGGGCGAGGTGCAGGTGGGGGAGCAGGGGCACGCCGAGGTCGACCCCGAGCGCCGCGAGGCGACCGCGCGGGCCCACACGTCGACCCACGTGGTCCACGCGACGCTGCGCGAGCTGCTCGGTGAGCACGCTCGGCAGGCGGGGTCGCTCGTCGAGCCGGGGCGCCTCCGCTTCGACTTCCCGCATCCGTCGGCGGTCCCGCCCGATCAGCTCCAGGAGGCGGAGCTCATCGCGAACCGTCGCCTCTCGAGGGACGACGAGCCGCACATCTTCGAGACCTCGATGGAGGAGGCCAAGCGGCTCGGTGCGGTGATGCTCTTCGGAGAGAAGTACGGCGACGCGGTCCGCGTCGTCGAGCTCGGGGACTACTCGCGAGAGCTCTGTGGCGGGACGCACGTCGCGAGAACCGGACACATCGGTCTGATCCGGCTCCTGCACGAGGGCTCGATCGGGGCGGGCATGCGGCGGATCGAGGCCCTGGTCGGCCCCGATGCCCTGCACGAGATCAACGCCGAGCGAGCGCTCCTCCACGATCTCGTGGACGCGCTCGGTGGCACGGATCCGCGCGCGGCCGTGGAACACGCCCGGAAGGTGATCGAGGAGAACAAGCGGCTGCGGAGCGAGCTGGGCAAGCTCCGGAAGGGGGACCGGGACGCGGTCATCGGCGCGCTGGTGGACGGCGCCGTCGAGGTCGACGGGCTCTCGCTCGTCGTCTCCGAGGTGGCCGGGGAGGACGCGAGCGGGCTCCGCGAGCTCGCTCAGAAGGTGCGCGACCGTCTCCAGGGCGGCCCGGCCGCCGTCGTCCTCGGCGGGGGATCGGACGGGAAGGCGCAGCTCGTGGCCGCCTCCACCGCGGAGGCGGTCGCGAAGGGCGTGACGGCTCCTGAGCTCCTCAAAGAGGCGGCTTCGGCGATCGGCGGTGGCGCCGGGGGCAAGGACATCCTGGCGATGGCCGGCGGCCGGGATGCCTCCGCCGTCGCGGCGGCGCTCGGCGGCATCCCCGCGCGCGCCCGCCAGCTCCTCGCCTCCTCGACGTGAGCGCTCCTGGGGACCAGGGGCCCGTCCTGGGGCTCGATCTCGGCGACGCGCGGATCGGGGTCGCGATCTCCGACGACGCTCGGCGTCTCGCGGTGCCCGTCGGGACGGTCCATGTCGGTCAACCGCCCGGGGAGCTCGTCGCGATCGCCGAGCTCGCGAAGGACCGAGGGGTGACCCTGATCGTGGTCGGGCTCCCGTTGTCCCTGCGAGGGGAGCGCGGCACCCGAGCCGGACACGCGGACGCGTTCACCCAGGCCCTCGCGGGCGTGGTCGAGGTGCCGATCGAGCTGCAGGACGAGCGGTTGTCGACGGTGGAGGCCGAGCGGGCGCTCGCGGCGGCGGGATCGCGCGGCCGGGAGCGCCGCCGCGTCGTCGACGCCTCCGCGGCCACCGTGATCCTCCAGTCCTGGCTCGACGCGCACGGGCGCAACGGCTGAAGACCGGACGCCCGGTATCCTCGCGCATATGTCGGCGGAACCGAGCCTCCGGCGGACGAGGCGCGGCGGCCGCTCCCGCCGGCTATCCCTGGTCATCGCCCTCCTCCTGTTCGTCGTCGTCGTCGGCGCCGGGGCGTGGGCGGTCAACCACTATCGGACGTGCGGGGAAGCCGCCCCGGGCCCGCAGCGGCCGGTCGCGTTCACCGTCGAACCGGACACCCCCGCCAGCGAGGTGATGGAGGCACTCCATGACCGGGGGGTGATCCCGTGCGCGGGGTTCCTCGGGAACCTCCAGCTGCGGGGGACCGGGAAGGCCGATCGGATCCGCACGGGATCCTTCGAGCTCACGACCGGGATGACGCTCGATGCGGCCCTCGAGGTCCTCACCACGCCTCCGCCGGAGGTCCCGACCGTGGAGCTCGTGATCCCCGAAGGGTTCCGGCTCACGCAGATCGCGGAGCGCGTGCAGGAGGGTCTGGGGATCCCGGCGAAGCGCTTCCTGAAGGAGGTCCAGAGCGGTCGCTATGTCTTGCCGCCCTACCTGCCGGCAGGGACGGAGTCACCCGAGGGGTTCCTGTTCCCCAAGAGCTACGAGTTCGTCGAGGAAGGATTGACCGCCCGTATCGTCGCGACACAGCTCCTCGATCAGTTCCACACGGAGGCCGAGGCGCTCCCGTTCGATCGGACGGAGCAGCTGGGCGTGTCTCCGTACGAGCTCGTGACGATCGCGTCGATGATCGAGGAGGAGGCGCGGGTCGACCGGGACCGGCGGCTGATCGCCGGCGTGATCTACAACCGGCTGAAGATCGGGATGGCGCTCGGGATCGACGCCACGCTCCTCTACGACGATCCCACGCCGGACGGGGAGCTCTCGTCCTCCGACCTGGAGTACGACTCCCCGTACAACACGCGGATCAACGCCGGGCTGCCGCCGACACCGATCGCCAGCCCCGGGGAGAAGTCCCTCCGCGCCGCCCTCGACCCGGCCGACACGGAGTTCCTCTACTACGTGCTTTGCGGAGCGGACGGTCACCACAAGTTCGCGCTCACGCTCTCCGAGCACAACCGGAACGTCGATGCGTGCCTCGGCTGAGCCCAGGATCGGAGGCGCCACCCACGTCGTCGGGATCGTCGGGTGGCCGGTGGAGCACAGCCTGTCGCCTGCGATCCACACAGCAGCGTTCGAGGCGTCGGGGCTCGACTGGATCTACGTTCCGCTTCCTGTGCCCCCCCGGGCGCTGGCGGAGGCGCTCGCGGGACTCGCCGCACTCGGGTTCCGAGGGGCCAACGTCACGATGCCGCACAAGACCGAGACCGCCGACCTGGTCGGCGAACTCTCGGAGGATGCGAGGCTCCTGCGGGCGGTCAACACGATCGTCGTCCGCGGGGGTGAGCTGGAAGGGCACAACACGGATGCGCCGGGCTTCGATCGGTTCCTCCGGCGGGATGCCGGGTTCGACCCGTCGGGCACGACCGCGCTGATCTACGGAGCAGGGGGTGCCGCGCGGGCCTGCGCCCTCGCGCTCGCCCGAGCGGGGATCGCGGGTCTCACGGTGGCGGCGCGCGACGAAGCCCGGGCCGCACCTCTCGCGTCGATCGTCGAGGGGGTCGGTGTGCCGATCGCGGTAGTGAACCCGCGAGAGGTGGGCGGGCTGTCCGCGGATCTCGTCATCAACGCAACACCGGTCGGCGGCAGGGACGCGGAGGCGTCGCACCCCAGCCTTCCCCGGCTCGGCGCTGGCGTCCTCGTCGTGGACCTCCTGTACGACCCGCCCACCACGGACCTCCAGCGACGCGCCCGCGAGGCCGGGGCGACCGCGCTCGGTGGGCTCGGGCATCTCCTGGAGCAGGCTGCGCTGTCCTTCGAGCTGTGGACCGGATCGCCGGCGCCGCTGGAGGCGATGTCGGCCGCCGCCATCGCCGTTCTCTCGGCTCGATAGCGCCCGCGGGTTCAAGCGCCGGGGTCGCCCGGTCGATGCCTCCGAGCAGGGATGAGCGACTACTCGGTACTCGCGCAGCGGGTCTCGTTGAGCGTCACAGGGGTCCGCGGCTGTCTCATGCTGTCTCGCGACGGCATGATCCTCGGCGCCCATCCGGAGGGTGAGGACGAGTCCGCCCTCCGCGCCGCCTGGGTCCGGTTCGCCGGGGTCGGAGACCCGGAACGCTCCTACGTCGAGTTCCCCGATCAGATCTGGGCGTTCGTGCGCCGCGGCTCCTACGGGGCGTTCGCGGTCGCCGACATCGGCGTCCGTCCGGGTGTGCTGGTGGACATGCTCGAGCAGGCGCTGATGGCGGGCGAGCAGGATCGCGCGAACGACCGGGAGATGATGCGGCTTCCCGATGCCTCGGCCGCGCCGTCGGGCAAGCCTCGCACGACCCTGCACAAGGCCGAACGGCCGACCACGGCCGAGCCTGAGCCGACGGTCGTCCCATCCGAGGTGTCCGCCCCAGTTGCAGCTTCCGATGTCGCCGTGCCCGTGGGACCGGCCGACACCGAGCCTTCCGGGATGGACGAGCCGGCCGCGGGTGCCTCCGACGAGGACGAGTCCGACAGCGAGGAAGGGGTCGGCCCTCCGGCTGAGGACCCGCCAGATGCGCAGGAGGGCAAGCAAGACGAGTCGGAAGTCGATCGGATCCTCCTCGCGAAAGAGTTCGCCGGTCTGCTTCAGGTCCCCCGAGAGGATGACGAAGCAAGCAGGTAGCTCCATTTGCGAGATCCATCCGGCGACTGACCTAGAGCGAACGGACCGGCGATGACGACCGTGAAGCGGAAGTCGAAGCAACTCGGGCAGATCCTGATCGAGCTCGGCCTGATCACGCCCGAGCAGCTCGATTCGGCACTCGAAGAGCATCAGAAGACCCCGAAGGCGCTCGGCCGCGTGCTGATCGACCTCGGCATGATCAAGGAGGCCGACCTCGTCCGCGCCCTGGCCGAGCAGGTCGGACTCGAGTTCGTCGACCTGACGGACACGCAGATCGACCCGGCCAGCACCGCGATGCTCCCGGAGGCGCTCGCGCGTCGCTACCGCGCCCTCCCGATCGGGGAGCGCGACGGGAAGCTCCTCGTGGCGATGTCGGACCCCGCCAACGTCTACGCACTCGATGACATCCGGACGATCACGGGCCGAGAGGTCCAGCCGGTGGTGGCCACGTCTGCCGACGTCGAGCAAGCGATCCAGAAGTTCGCCGGCCTCGATTCGCAGGTCGAGCAGCTCGCCGCCGAGGCGGCCGAGGGGAGCGAGGGGGAGGAGCTCGACCTCGAGGCCGCCCTCGAAGACGCACCGATCGTCAAGCTCGTCAACGCGATCATGACCCAGGCCGTGGCCGAGCGGGCCTCGGACGTCCACATCGAGCCGGGGGAGCGCGACGTGCGCATCCGGTTCCGGGTCGACGGCGTGCTCCACGAGCCGATGCGACCGCAGCCCAAGAACCTCCAGGGCGGACTCATCTCTCGGCTGAAGGTCATGGCGGACCTGAACATCGCGGAGAAGCGCGTGCCGCAGGACGGCCGGATCTCGATGAAGGTCGGGACCCGGCAGCTCGACATGCGCGTCGCGACGTTGCCCACCGTCCACGGGGAGAAGGTCGTGATCCGCGTCCTCGACAAGAGCAACGCGATGCTGGACCTCGCCGACCTCGGCTTCCTCGAGGACTCCTACGATCGGTTCGCGACGGCGTTCTCGAAGCCGTACGGCGCGATCCTCGTGACCGGACCGACCGGCTCCGGCAAGTCGACCACGATGTACTCCACGCTGAACATCCTGAACGAGGAATCGAAGAACATCATCACGGTCGAGGACCCGGTCGAGTACCGGATGGCCGGCGTCAACCAGATCCAGGTGAATCCGAAGGCGGGTCTCACGTTCGCGTCGGCGTTGCGATCGATCCTGCGCGCCGACCCCGACATCGTGCTGATCGGTGAGATCCGGGACAAGGAGACGGCCACGATCGCGATCGAGGCCGCGCTGACCGGTCACCTCGTGCTCTCCTCGCTGCACACGAACGACGCTCCGTCGGCGATCAGCCGCCTGGTGGAGATGGACGTCGAGACGTTCCTCGTGGCGTCCTCGATCGACGCCGTGGTCGCCCAGCGTCTCGCCCGCATCCTCTGCGACAAGTGCAAGCAGCCCTACGCGCCGGACGAGGCCGAGCTCCGGGCGGCCGGCTACACGGAGGACGCGCTGGCGGAGATCGGAGAGGTGTTCCGGGCTCCCGACAATCGGATCGCCAAGAACGAATGCAAGGCCTGTTCCGGCACCGGGTACCGGGGCCGGATCGGGCTCTACGAAGTGATGCTCAGGAGCGAAGAGATCGAACGACTCACGGTGGAGCGTGCATCTGCCGATGCAATCAGGACCGTCGCCATCCAGCAGGGGATGAAGACCCTGCGGGAGGACGGCCTGGCCAAGGTCCGAGCAGGGATCACGTCGATCGAGGAAGTCGCGAGGGTGGTGAAGTGAGATGAGCTCAGTGGTCCAACAGGATGAGGACGTCCAGATCCCGGTGCCGGAGTTGCTCGGCGCGCTCCTGGAGAAGGGAGGCTCCGACCTGCACCTCACGGCGGGATCCCCGCCGATGGTCCGTGTCCACGGCGAGTTGGAGCCGGCGGGCGAATACCCGCTGCTCACGCCGAGGGCGCTGCAGGGCATGGTCTACGCGATCCTGCCGCAGAAGCTCCGCGAGCGGTTCGAGCAGGAGCTCGAGCTGGACATGTCGTACTCGCTGCCTGGACGCTCCCGGTTCCGTGTGAACGTGTTCCAACAGCGCGACGCGGTCGGCGCCGTGTTCCGCGTGATTCCCTTCGAGATCAAGAACGTCGACGACCTGGGGATCCCCAACGTCGTCACGGATCTGGCCCGCTTCCAGCGCGGCTTCGTGGTCGTGACGGGCCCGACGGGCTCCGGCAAGTCGACGACGCTCGCGGCGATGGTCGACATCGTGAACCGGGAGCGGTCCGGCCACATCATGACGGTCGAGGACCCGATCGAGTTCCTGCACCGGCACAAGAGCTGCGTGGTCAACCAGCGGGAGGTCGGAGCGGACACGCACGGCTTCGCGCAAGCCCTCAAGCACGTGCTGCGACAGGACCCGGACGTGATCCTGGTCGGCGAGATGCGGGACCTCGAGACGATCGGGACCGCGATCACGGCGGCCGAGACCGGCCACCTCGTCTTCGCGACGCTCCACACGCAGGACGCGCCCCAGACGATCGACCGCATCATCGACGTGTTCCCGCCCCACCAGCAGCAGCAGGTGCGCGTCCAGCTCTCGACCACCCTCCAGGGCGTGGTGACCCAGCAGCTCGTCCCCACGACCGACGGGCAGGGACGGATCGCCGCGGTGGAGGTGCTCGTGTGCACCCCCGCGGTCCGCAACCTGATCCGCGAGGGCAAGACGCACCAGATCTACTCCTCGATGCAGGCCGGCGGTCGCTACGGCATGCAGACGATGGACATGTCGCTCGCCCAGCACATCAAGGCGGGGCGCGTGTCCCAGCAGATCGCGTTCGAACGGTGCCACGATCCCGAGGAGCTCCAGCGGCTCCTGGGCGGTTCGTTCTCGACCGGTCCCTCCGACGGCTACGACAGTCCCGCCGCCTACGGGTCCTCCTACGAGGGCTCCGGCGGCATGCTGATGGGAGGCTGAGATGGCGGATACCTTCCAGTACAAGGTGCGCGACCGTTCCGGGGTCGTCACGAGCGGGTCGCTCGTCGCCGACAGCGAGGCGCTCGTCCTGGCGCGACTGCGCGAGCAGGGCCTCACGCCGCTCGACGTCAGGCGCAAGAAGAAGAGCATCGGCCAGATCGAGTTCGGCGGGAAGAAGGTCAAGCTCAAAGAGGTCGCGATCTTCTCCCGTCAGTTCGCCACGATGGTCAACTCGGGACTGCCGATCCTGCGCGCGATCGCGATCCTGGCGGAGCAGAGCTCCAACAAGGAGCTCGCGCGTGTGCTCAACGAGGCCAGGCTCGATGTGGAGCAGGGTTCCTCGCTCTCCGGCGCGCTCTCGAAGCACGATCACGTCTTCAACAACCTCTACATCTCGATGGTCCGCTCGGGTGAGACCGGCGGCTCGTTGGACACCACGCTGATCGCCCTCGCGGACATGATCGAGCGAGAGGTTCGCCTCCGCGGCAAGATCAAGTCGGCGATGACCTACCCGGTCGCCGTCGTGGCGCTCGTGATCTTGATCATGTCGGCGATGCTGCTGTTCGTGGTCCCGCAGTTCGAGTCGATCTTCGGCCAGCTCGGGGGGACGCTCCCGCTCCCCACACGTGCCTTGATGTGGCTGTCGGACATGTTCAAGTCCTACTGGTACGTGTTCTTCGGAGGTGCGCTCATCGCCCGGTTCCTCTTCCGGCGGTACAAGCGGACGGAGCAGGGCCGTGAGGCCGTCGACGCGATCAAGCTCCGGGCGCCCGTCTTCGGATCGCTCTTCCACAAGACGGCTCTCTCACGGTTCTCGAGCACGCTCGCGATGTTGATGAAGGCCGGTGTGCCGATCCTGCAGGCCCTGGAGATCGTGAGCGAGACGGTCAACAACAAGGTCATCGGGAAGGCCATCACGGAGGTGCAGATCTCGGTGCGCGACGGGGAATCGATCGCGAAGCCCCTCCACAAGTACCCGGTCTTCCCACCGATGGTCGTGCAGATGATCTCCGTCGGCGAGGAGACGGGCCAGGTCGACCAGATGCTGGAGAAGATCGCGCAGTTCTACGACCAGGAGGTCGAGGCGGCCGTCGATGCCCTGACGTCCTTGATCGAGCCGATCCTGATCGCGGTGATCGGCGCCTGCGTCGGGGGAGCGGTCGTGGCCCTCTACCTCCCGATGTTCAACATCATCAAGCTGATCCAGTAAGGGCTCGAGCAGCGAGCGCGTCAGCGCGAGCGTAGCCCTCAGGAAGTCAGAAGAGCTCCGTCATCGCCGGACGGAGATGGTGGCCGGCGGCGCCTCCGGCGCCGCCGGCCCCGTCACGTCTGGTGGAGCCCGCTCACCCCGCCTCGCCATGCCTCCTAGTCATTCTGGGGTATTTCGATGTTCCTGCTCCCAGGGCTTCAGTTCGGGCCGGGGGACGCCGAAATGAGTGGGGAACGCGCACCGCTGTGGTGCGCCGACTCAAAGGAAGGGAGGCGAAGGCAGAATGCTCAAGCGTATGCGTGAGCGTGAGGAGGGTTTCACCCTCATCGAGTTGATGGTGGTCGTTCTGATCATCGGCATCCTGGTCGCCATCGCTCTGCCGACGTTCCTCGGCGCCCGTGAGCGGGCGCAGAACCGGGCGGCTCAGTCGAGCCTCCGGAATGCACTGGTCGCCGCGAAGGTGGCCTACACGGACGACAGCGACTACAGCGGTGCGGACACGTCCGCTGAGCTGGTGCTGATCGAGCCGGCACTGACGTACCTCGCCGCGGGCGTCGCGTCCACCACGCCGACCGCAGTGAGCGTCGCTGTCTCGGACCAGGTCGTGGGTGACCAGCAGGTGTGGTCAGCAGCGTCGCTGTCCGAGTCCGGGGACTGCTTCGAGATCTCGGACAACGCGACCGGACCCGGCACCACGTTCGGGGTCGGCGCGGCTGCGACGTGCACCGGCACGGCCGCGATCGGAACATCCGGCGGCTGGTAAGCCACCGAGCACTGCAAGGCTGGTCGGGCGGCCCCTCGGGGCCGCCCTTCCCGCTTCCAGATGGCTTCGGCGGCAACGACCGGGGGACCCTCAAGTGAGGGACAGCCTATGCCGACATCCTGAGGCAGAAGGTCTACCACCAGACGGTCTCATCAAGGACGGGCGATGACACGACGCACACTCATCAGGCGCATCCGCGCACGCCTCGACGGCGAGCGTGGGTTCACCATCCTGGAAACCGTCATCGCGATCATGGTCGTGTTCGCGTCGCTGACCGCCCTGGCGTACACGGCGTCGATCGGGTTCCGCTACGTGGGGTACGGGCGCGACCGGATCCAGGCGACCGGCGTGGCGAACCGCGTGATGGAGGACATCCGCGGTCTCGCGTACACGAAGATCACGAACGGGATCCCCTCGAACGAACTGTCCTCCGACAGCCGCATCGTGAGCTGCTCGGGCACGTATCGCTTCGAGACCTGCAGCGGCGAGAAGATCGTCTCGTCCACGTTCGCCTCGGGCTACGAAGCGGCGTGGCTGGTGCCGCACACCGACCAGCTGTCCGTGGGCAACCTCGACTTCACCTACCACACGTACGTCACGAACGACTCGCCCACCACGACGCCGTATCGAGTGACGGTGATCATCGAGTGGGCGAACGGGGCGATCAGGAGCGCGCCGAACAACACGGTGCGGCTCCAGAGCCTCTTCTGGTCGCCGAACGGATGCGTCAACCCCAACACCCATCCGTTCGCCGCACCCTGCCAGCCCTTCTTCTACGGCCAGGTCGACGCGCCCCAAGCGCGCCTGGACGTCACGGGCCAGCTGCACGATTTCGCGGTCGACTTCGACTCCCTCGCGCTCACGCTCCCCGGCGTCTCCGCGAACGCGCAGGAGGAGCAGACGACGCAGCTCAACGCGGCCACGACGCTCTCCGGGATCGAGTTCGTCGACAGCACGGGTATCACGGACGTCGGAAGCCAGCAGGCGTCGTCGGAAGCCGACGACGTGGTGGACACGAGCGCCACTTCGGCCAGCGGGGGGAACACCACGAACCTGTCGGCCCTCTCGGCCTCCCGCCTGAACGCGGACTGCTGCAACGAGATCGGCCTCATCGCATCGGTCCCGACCGGCGACCTGGAGTCCCGGGCGACCACGGTGGACGCCAAGGTGGCGGACCCGTACGCGTGCCCGACCACCGGCACGCGCGAGACGGACCTGCTTCCGTGCGCCGGTGGGCACATCCGGCAGGTGGGGACGATCACCGTGGCGGTTCCGGTGACGCACGCCACACCGCTCGTCGGGTCGGCGAACCTCCTCCGGATCGTGGGCCCGGGGACGGATACGACCGCGAAGATCGATCGCGATGCATCGGCGGGCACCGCCGAGGACGGGCTGATCGATGTCCAGGCATCCCGAACGCTCGGGACGGTGCAGCTCGGTGGGTTCCCGGCGTCGGGCATGGTGGCGCCGACCGGGATGTCGACGAACCAGTCCCTCGACACGAACTACTGCGTCCGGCTCGTCGGGTACTCGGACACGGTGCACGCGATCGCCGGAGAGCGGCAGGCGAGCAACCCCTCGGCGTCGATCTCGGCCGGGACCTTCTCCTTCTACAACGGCGCCGGGTATACGAACAAGTCCGTCACCGCCGCGGAGCTCGATAACCTTACGGTCACGTGCTCGAAGACCCAGCTGGTGGGTCTGTCGACGGTCACGTGGCGCGTCACGGTCGCGGCCGGAGGCCTCCGCCACGCCTCGACCACGACGACGCAGACCGCGGATCCGGCCGACGCGCAGACGCGGTGGGACGCGGAAGCCACGGTGCAGCCGATCGAGATCACGATCCGCTACGAGTACATCGTGGACGGCGTCAACGAGATCAACCTCCTCGCGACGTTCGACCCGGGGGACCTGTTCGCCCACGGCATCTACCAGCCGCCGCCGGCGGCCCTCTCGTGAGGTGGCGATGATGCGCGCGACGATCCGACGGCTCCGGAGCGAGGACGGGATGACGCTGGTCGAGCTCATGGTCGCGATGGCGATCCTGTCCATCGTGTCGCTCGTCTTCACCACGACGCTCTCCAGCGTGCAGCGGGCCGTCGTGGAGGAAGACGTCCGCATCCGGCTGAACGACCAGGTTCGCCTCGCGGTGCAGTCGATCGACCGGCTGGTCCGCTCCGGCAACATCCTCTACGACCCGGTCGACGAGTCGGGGAACGACCCCTTCGACGCGACCGCGACCGGCTACATGTTCCGGATCTACACCCAGGCCGAGCAGAGCGCGGACCAGGATGCCCGGTGCGCGCTGTGGCTCGTCGACGACCAGGAGCGCCTCCTCTATCGCACGTGGCCGATCCTCGCGCCCGAGGACGCCTCGAACTGGACGGTCGTGGCCGAGGGCGTGGTCAACCGGACGCTCGACGAGCCCGCCTTCACGCTCGACCCCGCCGGCCGCACGATCGCCGCCGAGTTCCACGTGAACCCCGATCTCGCGAACCGACCCCAGGCGACGCAGGTCGTGGAGGCGTCGCTGACGGGACGGAACACGTCTTTCGGGTATCCGGTGCAGCTCTGCGAGACCTTGCCCGACCCACTCATCTGACGAGGAGAACGACATGCTGACCCGACTCCGAGACGACGAACAGGGTGTCGCGATGATCATCGCGATCTCCGTCGCGTTCGTGGTGCTCCTGCTCGCCACGGTCGTCGTGGCCCAGTCGATCCACTCGCTCGATTCGAGCGGGTACGACCGGGAGCGCCTCCTGTCCGTCAATGCGGCGGAGGCGGGCACGAACCAGTGGTACGCGTATCTCCAGACCACACCCTCGCTGAGCATGTCCGTGGACCCCGGCTGCGACGCGACGTCGGGAGAGCTCACGCATCTCGGACACCGTGCAGTCGGGTCCATCACCGGCGGCCTACGAAGCGGTCGGCACCTTCTACGGGTCCGACGGCGTGACGCCCATGAGCTGCGCGACGTTCTCGGACACCGCCTTCCCGTCCTTCGTCAAGGTGAGTTCGACCGGCACGATCAACGGGGCGCCGAACCGAACCCTCGAGACGTTCGTGCGTCTGACCCCGAACTACGGTGGCTTCGGAGCCGCCATCCTCGCCGTGAACGGCACCACGATCACGAACAGCTTCACGATCACGGGCAACAGCGGCAACGACGGCGACATCTACATCCTGAACGGGAACTTCCGCGTGACGAACCAGATGACGCTCTCCGGGAACATCTACGTCCCCAACGGGACCGCGCAGATCGAGAACAACTCCACCGTCAAGGGGAACGTGTGGGCCAACGGCTCCGTCACGCTCCAGAACGGGGCGACGATCCAGGGCGACGCCCTGTCCTCGACCGACGACATCACCGGTTCCGGGTTCATCAATGATGACGCCACGGCCGCCGATGACGTCGTCACGGCCGGCCTCACGATCGGAGGGATCATCACGGAAGGCGTCACGATGCCGGCGGTCCCCACCCAAACCTTCCCCCAGATCACCTCGTCGACGGCGGCGTGGATCGCGAGCGGCTACACGCTCGTCGACCTCAGCACCGCGACGGGTGCGACGCTCTGCGCGAAGGCACGGGATTGGATCAAGAACCACTGGTCCACGAGCGGGATCACGAACCCGCTGATCAGGATCGACACGACCTGCACGTTCACGAACAGCAACAACGACACGTTCTCGATCACGGGCAATCTCGCGATCCTGTCGGACGGCGGATTCAACCTCACCCAGCAGTCGAACTGGAACGGCACCGCCGGAACGATCAAGAACATCCACTTCATCAGCGTCTATTCGGCGACCTGCAGCGGGACGACGAAGGACATCACCGTCAGCAACAACACGAACTTCAACAGCTACACGAACGTCTCGTTCTACACGCCGTGTCGGGCGACGCTGAACAATCAGAACTCCTTCGCCGGGCAGGTCCTGTCGAAGGACGTCACTCTCGGGAACAACTTCAAGATGGCCTACAAGCCGGTGCTCGTCCCCGGGATCACGGGCGTGACCGGATTCAAGCAGGACATCTCGTACATCCACGAGTGATCGGGGCGACGGCGACCGCGGTTCCCCCACCGTCGGGCCGAACGCGGGTAGGGTTCGGCCCCGTGGACGAGGCGTGGATCCGCGCGATCGTCGCCCTGCCGTTCGGGCTCGTCGTGGGGAGCTTCATGACGGTGGCCGTGTATCGGTTGCCGAAGGGTGAGTCGGTCGTTCGCCCCAGGTCGCGCTGTCCCGGATGCGGGGCGGAGATCGGGGCCCGTGACAACATCCCGGTCCTCTCCTGGCTCCTTCTCCGCGGGAAGTGCCGCCGGTGCGGGGAGCGGATCTCCGCCGAGTACCCCTTGCTGGAGCTCGCTACAGCGGGTCTCGTGGTCCTCGCGGCCGTCCGCTATCCGAACCCGTGGCAGGCCGTGCTCGTCGGCGGCCTCCTCGCCCTGATGCCGGGGATCGCGCTGATCGACCTCCGGCACCGGATCATCCCGAACAAGCTCACCTATCCGGCCCTCATCCTGTTCGCCGTGCTGATCCTGCTCGCGTGGCTGATCGGAGACGCGGCGGACCCCGTGAAGGCGGCGCTCGGGATGTTCCTGTTCGGTGGCGGGATCTTCATCGTCGCGGTGATCTCGCCCGGGGGGATGGGCTTGGGGGACGTGAAGCTCGCCGCCGTGATCGGGCTCGTCCTGGGCTCCCTCGGACTGCGCTTCGTCGGGGTCTCGGCGGGGGCGACGATCGTGCTCGGCGGGCTCGGAGCTCTGATCGCCCTAGCGATGGGCCGTGGGATGAAGAGCAAGATCCCCTATGGGCCCTATCTGGCTGCGGGAGCGGTGGTGGCGGGACTCTGGGGAGAACCGCTCGCCTCCTGGTACGCCGGCCGTTTCCTCTGATCTCGCGCTGACCAAACCCCTCAGGAACCTCGCTCCGGTCGTCTCAGAAGGGCTCCGAGGCACTTCACGGGAGATGTTTGACTTCACCCGTTGCCTGGTGTTTCGTGAGCATCCCCAAAGAGGCAGGTGTGCTTCGTGAGCACTCAGTGTGACTGATGTGACTCATGTGGCACATGAGACCCACCAACATCTGAGAGGGGTCGAGTGGCCGGTTCACCATCGTTCGTGACGGGACGTCTCTTCACCGTGGCCGAGGTGGCCGCGGCGATGCGCGTCTCGAACATGACGGTCTACCGGCTGATCCGCTCGGGTGAGCTCCCGGCGCTGCGGGTCGGAAAGGGCTACCGGATCTTCGAGGCGGACCTCGAGCGCTTCCTCGAGGGCCGTTCCGTGCACGTGGAGGGCAGCTAGTGCCGAAGACACGGATCGGGCTCGACGTCGGTTCGACCGCCGTCCGCGCCGCGGAGCTGACCGAAGGATCTCCGCCCACCGTGATCCGAGCGGCCCAGGTGCCGCTGGCGGGCGGCGCCGTCGAGAACGGCGAGGTGCGAGAGGCGGAGGCCGTGTCGGAGGCCCTGCGCGAGCTCTGGACCCGGGGTGGGTTCAAGTCCCGCAAAGTGTGGATGGGCGTGGGCAACCAGCGCGTCGTCGTGCGAGAGATCGCGCTGCCCACGATGCCCGAGAAGGAGCTGCGGCAATCCCTCGGGTTCCAGGTCCAGGAGTTCATCCCGATGCCCGTCGACGAGGCGGTTCTGGACTACCACCTGATCGAGGAGGTCGAGGTCGACGGCCGCCAGATGCTCCGGCTCCTCCTCGTGGCCGCTCAGAGAGCGATGGTGGACACGCTCGTCGCCGCCGCCACCAACGCGAAATTGGAGCCGATGGGGCTCGACCTGGTGCCTTTCGCGATGGTCCGCGCGGTGGGCGCCACCGGTGCGGGTATGGAGCTCGAGCGCACAGGTGGCGAGGCGGTGGTCGACGTCGGCGCCCATGTCACCAACATCGTCGTGCACGCCGCGGGTGAGACCCGGTTCGTGCGGATCCTGCCCTCCGGCGGCCGCGACATCACCGTCGCGATCGCTCGAGGGCTCTCGGTCGATGACGAGGTCGCCGAACGGCTGAAGCGCGGGGAGATCGTCGAGGGGGTCGATGCGACCCCGGCGCAGGCGCTCGAGGTGGCGATGCAACGCGCGACGCAGTTCGTCGACGAGATCCGATCTTCCCTCGAGTTCTACACCGCGCAGACGCAGGGCGCGCGGATCGATCGCCTGCTGGTATCCGGTGGTGGTTCCAAGCTCGAGGGATTCATCGAGATCCTCCGTCAGCGGATCCCGGTCTCGGTGGAACCCGGCCGGGTCTTCAGCAAGGTCGGCTCGCAGCTGTCCCTGTCCGAGGATGCCCAGGCGGAGGCGGAACCGGTGCTTGCCACCGCCGTGGGTCTCGCGATCCCGTGGAGCGGCTCGTGAGCCAGGTCAACCTCCTCCCGCCGGATATCCTCGCCGCCCAGCGCCAGCGCCGATTGGCGGGCGTCGTGGCGCTCGCCGGGATCGGCGTGATCGGGCTGATCCTCGTGTTCTACGTCCTCCAGCTGGGCTCCCTCGGTGGCGTGGAGGACGACATCGAGGCAGCGGAGCAGAACAACGCCGGGCTGCAGCGGGATATCGAGAACCTCCAGGAGTTCGAGGACTTGCGCGCCGAGGCGCAAACGCAGCAGGCGCTCCTGAACGACGTCTACGCGAACGAGATCTCCTTCTCGGGCCTCCTCATGGACGTCTCCCGCGTGATCCCGAGCGATGCCGCCCTCACCTCGTTGACCGCGGCCGCGCAGGAGCCCACGCCGTCGTCGGGCGGCTCGACCTTGCTCGTCGGCCGGCTCGACGTGGCCGGCATCGCGCTGAACTACGAGTCGATCGCCTCGTGGCTCATAGGCATCGAGCGCATCCAGGGTTGGGTGAACCCGTGGGTCACCTCGATCTCCGACCCCGAGGCCGGACCCATCACGTACACGTCCGGGGTCGATCTCACGACCGCGGTCGTGACCGAGCGGGGCCAGCAAGCGGGCGGGACGGCCGATGCAGGGTAGGCGCGCCATCATCGTCGCCGGCGCGGGGGCCGGGATCCTCGCCCTCCTCCTCATCGTGTTCCTCGTGCTGCCGAAGATGGGAGAGGTCACCGAGGCGGAGGAGGAGCTCGCCGACACGACGGCCCAGCAGGCGGTCCTGCAAGCTCGGCTCAACGCGCTGGAGCAGGCGCGCGACGAGGCACCGGAGAACGAGGCCACGATCCGCCGGGTGCAGGGGCAGGTGCCTCCGACGGCGGAGCTGTCGGCCGTGATCCTGCTCCTGCGGAACTCGGCGACGGTCGCGGGGGTGGAGGTCGTCAGCCTGACACCGGCGCCGCCGATCGCATCGACGACCGGTTCGTTCTCGACGATCTCGGTCTCCGCGAGCGGGGAGTGCACGTACTTCGCGATGGTGAAGTACCTCCACGAGATCGAGACGCTGCCTCGCGCCGCGAAGGTGGAGGCGGTCAGCCTGACGCCGATCGAGGGCTCCCAGCTCGGGTTCACCGCGACGATCACGCTGTTCACGAGCGATCTGAGCGCCGGGCCCGGTTCGGAGCCCGGTCCGACCGAAACCGCCGTGGCACCGGGAGGATGAACGATGGCGCTGTCTGAACGGGATCGAAGGACCGTCACGATCGGCGGGATCGTCGTGGGTGTGCTCCTGGCGGGATTCGTGCTGTTCTCCGTCCTGGGGGGTGGGGAGGAGGCCTTCCCGCCGATCCCGGAGACACCGCCGCCGCCCAGCTCTCCGAGCCCGTCTCCCGGCGACGGCGGACCCCCGATCCAGAGCTTCACCGGGCGGGACCCCTTCTCCGTCCCGCCCGCCCTGACGCCCTCGCCGTCCCCAGGACCGTCCGGCGGCCCGTCCGGGGGTCCGTCCGATACCCCGTCGCCCACGACGCCGGGCAACGGTTCGAGTCAGAACATGGGCGGGTCCACGGTCGTGCTGCTCGACGTCTTCCAGCGCGACGGCGCGACGCGTGTCCAGGTGGAGGTCGACGGCACCGTCTACGACGTCGGCATCGGGGATCAGTTCGCCGGCGGACGGTTCGAGCTGGCCTCGGTCGCCGACAGCTGCGCGACGTTCCTGTTCGGCGACGAGCGGTTCACCCTCTGCATCACGCCGCAGAAATAGGTCCCGGCGATCCGCCCACGGGGGGAGCGGTCGCCGGCGCGGGGGCGGCGCTCGCGCCGCCCCCGCACACCCCGATGTGCGCTCCAGCCCCGTCGATGGGGTCCGTTACGATGCGTGCGTGCTCAGGATGCTCACGGCCGGTGAGTCCCATGGGAAGGCGCTCGTGGCCATCCTCGAGGGGATGCCCGCGGCCGTGCCCGTAGCTCCCAAGGAGATCGCCGCCGAGCTCGCCCGTCGCCGCCACGGGCACGGCCGTGGCGGCCGTCAGAAGCTGGAGACCGACGCCCTCGACCTCCTGAGCGGCGTCCGGCACGGGAAGACCCTCGGCTCGCCGATCGCGATCACGATCCCGAACGCCGAGTGGGATCGGAAGTACCAGGAGCTGATGGCGGTCGAAGGCGAGGGCGACCCGTCGGATCGGCTGACGCGGCCGCGGCCGGGTCACGCGGACCTCGCCGGCGCGATGAAGTACGGCTTCGACGACGTGCGGAACGTGTTGGAGCGCGCGAGCGCTCGCGAGACCGCCGCGCGTGTGGCGATCGGCGCGGTCTGCAAGGCCTTCCTCGCGGAGCTGGACATCCGGATCGTGTCCCACGTCGTGCGCATCGGGTCGGTGGCGGTGCGTGCATCCGGCCGCGTGCCGGCGCCGGAGGACCTCGACGCGGTGGACGCGTCGCCGGTGCGCTGCTTCGACGACGCCGCGAGCGCGAAGATGGTGGCCGAGATCGACCGGGTCAGGAAGGCGCGGGACACCGTGGGCGGCGAGTTCGAGGTGATCGCGTACGGATGCCCACCGGGGCTCGGCTCGCACGTGCACTACGACCGGAAGCTCGACGCGCGGCTCGCCCTCGGCCTGATGAGCATCCAATCGGTCAAGGGAGTCGCCGTGGGCGACGGCTTCGCCTCGGCCGCCCGCACCGGGTCGGAGGCGCACGACGAGATCGTCCGCCGCGACGGTCGGATCGGGAGGGCGACCGCCCGGGCGGGCGGGATCGAGGGAGGCATGAGCACCGGTCAGCCGATCCGCGTCCGGGCGGCGATGAAGCCGTTCTCGAGCGTGCCGAAGCCCCTCGCGACCGTCGATCTCGCCACCGGCGAGGACGCGGTCGCGATCAAGCAGCGGACCGACGTCTGCGCCGTCCCCGCCGGCGGCGTGGTCGGCGAGGCCGTCGTCGCGTTCGAGCTCGCCAACGCGGTGGTCGAGAAGTTCGGCGGAGACGCGCTCGCGGAGACGCGGCGCAACCTGGACGCGTTCGTGGCGGGCCTGCCGTGATCGTCTACCTCGTCGGGATGCCGGGTGCCGGCAAGTCCACCGTCGGGAGGGAGCTCGCGGGGCGGCTGGGGGTGCCATTCGTCGACCTCGACGAAGAGATCGAGCGAGAGGCCGGCGCCGCGGTCGCCGACATCTTCCGGGACGAAGGCGAGGCGTCGTTCCGGGCGCTGGAGGCTGCGGCGCTCGTGAAGGCGTCGATGGAGGACCCGTCCGTCGTCGCGTGCGGTGGAGGGGTCGTGCTCGAGCCGGCGAATCGGATCACGCTCAGGAACACGGGCGTCGCCGTCTACCTCGACGTCCCCCTCGACGAGCTTCGCCGCCGCGTCCAGCCGGCCTCGGACCGGCCGCTGATCCGACAGGAAGGCGATCTCGAGCGGTTGCTGGCCTCCCGCGGACCGCTCTACCGAGAGTTCGCCGCGCACGTCGTGGACGGCAGCGGCGAGCCCGGCGCGGTGGCCGCGGCGATCGTCGAGGAGCTCCGTTGGTCCGTGTGACCGTCCCGGTGCCAGGGCGGCCCTACGACGTGACGATCGGTGCGGGCCTGCTGCTCGACCTGGGGGAGCACATCCCCGACCTCCCCGGGGCGACGACCGCGTACGTGATCTCCGATCGCACCGTCGCCGACCTCCATCACGCGACGGTCGCCCGGGCGATCGAGGATCGTGGTCTCGCCTCCGTGCTGTTGCTCGTGCCCGAGGGCGAGGAAGCGAAGTCGCTCCAAGCGTACGAGAGCCTCCTCCGGCAACTGGCGGGTCGCGAGGCACATCGCGACGACGCGGTGCTCGCCCTGGGAGGCGGCGCGGTGGGGGACCTCGCCGGGTTCGTCGCCTCCACGTACATGCGGGGCATGCCCTTCCTCCAGGTGCCGACGACGCTGACCGCACAGGTCGACGCCGCGATCGGGGGCAAGACGGCGGTGAACCTCCCGGAGGGCAAGAACCTCGTCGGGACGTTCACCCAGCCGATCGCGGTCCTCGCGGACGTCGAGGCCCTCGCGACGCTCGACGAACGCGACTTCCGGTCGGGGCTGGCCGAGGTGGCGAAGTACGCGCTCACGCTGGATCCGGAACTCCTCGCGATGCTCGAACGGGATCCCGGCCCGGTCGTGCGGCGCGACACCGCCGTCCTGGAGGATGTGATCGCCCGCTGCGTTGCCGCCAAGGCTCGCATCGTCGCCGCGGACGAGCGGGACGCGAGCGCTCGGCTCGTCCTCAACTACGGTCACACGCTCGGCCACGCGCTCGAGCGCCTGGACTCGTTCCGGGGTCGAACCCACGGCGAGGCCGTCGCCCACGGGATGGTGTTCGCGGCCGCGTTGGCGGAGTCACGGGGGCTCGCGCCGGGCCTCCGCGCGCGGACGGAGCGGCTCCTCGGTTCCCTCGGGATCGCTCCGGACGGCGATCTACCCCCCGTCGACGAGGTGCTGCACTGCGTGCGTCTCGACAAGAAGTACCGCGACGGGGTGAGATGGGTGCTCCTCGAAGACGTCGGCCGTCCCGTCGTCGTCGACGACGTGTCCGATCAGGAGGTGGCAGCCGCCCTGCACGAGATGGGAGCGCCCGCATGAAGGTCCTGTACCTGTTCGGCCCGAACCTCGGCGCGCTGGGACGCCGGGAGCCGTCGATGTACGGCTCCGAGAGCCTCGAGGAGATCATGGCCTCGGTCAGGGAGCGGGCCGCGGGGCTCGGACACGAGGTCGCGTGGCGGCAGTCCGATCACGAGGGCGATCTCGTCGGCTGGCTGCTCGGCGCCGCGGACGAAGGCATCGGCGCGATCGTGATCAACCCCGGGGCGCTAACGCACTACTCCTACGCGCTCCGCGATGCGATCGAGGCCGCCGGGTTGCCCGCGATCGAGGTGCACATGTCCAACACGCAGGCGCGTGAGGACTTCCGACACCGATCCGTGGTGAGCGAGGTCTGCCGCGCGTCGATCATCGGCCTGGGGGCCGGTGGCTATCATCTGGCCCTGGAGGCGATGCCGTGGATCACCTGATGAGACGGAACAGGCTGGCGGAGCGATGCGCGGAGCTGGACGTCGATGCCATGCTGATCAGCAAGCTCGCGAACGTCCGCTACCTGACCGGGTTCACCGGGTCGGCCGCGACGGCGCTGGTCGGCCCCGAGGGTTCGGCGTTCTTCACCGACGGACGCTACGACGAACAGTCCCGGCACGAGGTTCCGGACCTTCCCCGAGTGGCCTCGATGGAGAGCCCGGCCGGGGCGATCCTCGACCAGGCTCGCGCCCACGGGGTCCGGCGGCTCGGGTTCGAGCGTCACGCCGTGACCGTCGCGCAGCTGGAGCGCTGGGAGGAGCGGTTCGAGGGGATCCAGCTGGCCGGGATCGGAGAGGAGGTCGAGCGGCTCCGGTGGGAGAAGGATCCCGAGGAGCTCGCGCTCTTGCGCTCCGCGCAGGACGCCACCGACGGCGCGTTCGAGGACATCCTGGAGGTGCTCGTCGTCGGGATCACGGAGCGACAGACCGCGGCGCAGCTCGAGCTGGCGATGGCTCGACACGGCGCCGACACGACGTCGTTCGACGTGATCGTCGCTTTCGGTGAGCATGCCGCCGAGCCGCACCACCACCCCTGTCATCGCACGCTCGCCGAAGGCGACGTCATCAAGATGGACTTCGGTGCGCTGGTCGCCGGCTACCACACGGACATGACGCGGACGGTCGCCTTCGGCGAGCCCGTCGCGGAGCTGCGGAAGGTGCACGACGTCGTCGCGGCCGCGCAACAGGCCGGGATCGACGCGCTGCGTCCGGGCGCCCTCGCCGCCGACGTCGACCGCGCGGCCCGCGGCGTGATCGAAGACGCCGGCTACGGCGACCGCTTCACCCACGGCCTCGGGCACGGGGTCGGCCTCGAGATCCACGAAGGCCCCTCCCTGCGCCGCGAGGGGGAGGACGTGATCCCGGCCGGCGCCGTGGTGACCGTGGAGCCGGGCGTCTACCTCCCCGGACTCGGAGGCGTGCGGATCGAGGACGCCGTCGCGGTGAGCGAGGACGGCCCCGACCCGCTCGGGATATCCACCCGAGAGCTGATCGAGCTGTAGCCGATGAGCGTCTCCACCAACGACCTGAAGAACGGCATGACGCTGGAGCTGGACGGCACCCTGTTCCAGGTGGTCGAGTTCCAGCACGTGAAGCCCGGGAAGGGCGGCGCGTTCGTCCGCACGAAGCTCCGGAACGTCAAGACCGGCGCGGTGGCGGACAAGACGTTCAACGCCGGGGTGAAGGTGGGGCTCGCGATCGTCGAGCGCAAGGAGATGCAGTACCTCTATTCCGACGGCTCCGACCTCGTCTTCATGAACCTGCAGACCTACGAGCAGCTCCACGTCCCCGGCGACATCGTCGGTGACGCGGGTCGCTACATGACGGAAGGTGGCCAGGCGACCGTCGCCACCCACCAGGGTGTGCCGATCTCGGTCGACCTGCCCGCGTCGATGACCCTGTCGGTGACGCAGACGGACCCCGCCACGAAGGGGGACACGCGGACGAACGCCTTGAAGCCCGCGACGCTCGAGACGGGCGTGGTGGTCCAGGTGCCTCTGTTCGTCGAGGAGGGCGACCGGGTGAAGGTGGACACGCGCTCGGGCGACTACATCGAGCGCGTGAAGGCGTGACCTCGCGCCGCGCGGCTCGCCGGACGGCGATCGACATCCTGTACCAAGCGGACCTGACCGAGGCGGATCCGCGCCTCGTGTTGGCGGAGTGGCTCGAGGCCGGTCGGGTCCTGTCGCCGTTCACGACCGAGCTCGTGGAGGGTGTCGAGGACCATCTCCCGGAGATCGACCTGCTCCTGGAGGAGCGCTCGGAAGGATGGACCGTGGCCCGGATGACCGCGCTCGACCGGACGATCCTCCGCGTGGCGATCCACGAGCTCCGACATCGCGAGGACGTTCCCGCATCGGTCGCGATCAGCGAGGCCGTGGAGGCCGCGACGGACCTGTCCTCGGAGGGCTCACCGCGGTTCGTGAACGGGATCCTCGGGAAGATCGCGAGCGAGATGCGGCCCGCGGCGGCCGAGGAGCGGGGGAGGGGCTAGCCGGTCGATCCGGGGGGGCGCTGGTCCGACTCCGGCGCGGAGGTCAACGGAGGGGCCGCGCCCGTGGGATCGACGCCGGAGGAGGGTGGCGGTGCCGAGGGGTCCTCCTCCTCTCCTTCGTTCCCTTCCTTGAGGCCCTTCTTGAACTCTCCCGATGACCGGCCGAGGTTCCGCGCGATGTCGGGCAGCTTGCTCGCGCCGAACACCACGGCGACGACCAATACGATCCATCCCCAGTCAGGCATCTCGATCGCTCCTATCCGCTCTCATCCGCTCAGTCTACGCCGCGTCCCGTGCAGGAGGTCGGCACGGCTCATTGCCCGGATCGCTGCGCCGGGGTATCCTTCGGCCGCACTTCCCCTTTAAGTCCGGTCCCGTGAGGCCGGGAAGGGAGACCACGAGATGCGTCACAACCAGCGCGCCTCCTCGCATGCTCGAGGGGGCGTTCCCGTGTGAGCGCGATCCTCGGTCCCGACGACGTGCGCCGCGCCCTCGCGCGGATCGCCCACGAGATCGTCGAGCGGGAACGCACAGACGGCCTCGTCCTGGTCGGGATCGCCGACCGAGGGGACCACCTGGCCCTGCGACTCTCACGGGAGATCGCCTCGATCGAGGGCGTCGAGATCCCGGTCGGCGCCCTCGACATCACGTTCTATCGCGACGACATCGGGCTCACCGCCGAAGCGCCCGAGGTCCACGAGACGCGGATCCCGTTCGACATCGGCGGCCGGACGGTGATCCTGGTGGACGACGTCCTGTTCACCGGAAGGACGGTCCGCGCCGCGATGGACGCGCTCACGGACCTGGGCCGCGCGCGGCGGATCCGGCTCGCGGTCCTCGTCGACCGCGGCCATCGGGAGCTGCCGATCCGCGCGGACTTCGTCGGGAAGAACGTCCCCACGAAGCTCACCGACGACGTGCGGGTGATGGTGACGGAGGTCGACGGCGAGGACGGCGCCGTCGTCCAGGAAGCGACGTCCCGAACGAACCTGCGAGAGGCCCCGGCGGTCGCCGGTCAGGAGGAGACCGCGTGAACGAGCACCTGCTGTCGATGCACGACGTGTCCGCGGAGGACGTGATCCGGATCCTCGACACCGCCGAGTCCTTCCGCGAGGTCGGCACGCGCGTGATCAAGAAGGTCCCTGCGCTCCGCGGACGCACCGTCGTGAACCTCTTCTACGAGAACTCCACTCGCACGCGGATCTCCTTCGAGCTCGCGGCGAAGCGACTGTCGGCGGACGTGATCAACTTCTCCTCCGGCGGGTCCAGCGTGTCGAAGGGGGAGTCCCTGAAGGACACGGCCCTCACGTTGCAGGCGATGGGGGCGGACGCGATCGTGATCCGCCACTCCTCGTCCGGGTCGCCGTTCCAGCTGACGAAGTGGGTCCGGGGTCACGTGTTGAACGCCGGGGACGGCACGCACGAGCACCCGACACAGGCCCTGCTCGATCTCTACACGATGCGGGAGCGGCTCGGACGCCTCGAGGGGTTGCGCGTGGCGATCGTCGGCGACGTCCTGCACTCGCGCGTCGCTCGGTCACTCTCGTTCGGCCTCGTGAAGATGGGCGCGGACGTGACCCTCGTGGGTCCGGCCACGCTGATCCCCCCGGACGCACCGCAGTGGGGCGTCCAGGTGAGCTACGACCTGGACGGGGTCCTCCAGAAGCTCGACGTGTGCTACCTGCTCCGCGTGCAGACCGAGCGGCAGCGTCTCGAGTACTTCCCGTCCGTGCGCGAGTACTCGCGCCTGTTCGGGCTGAACCGTGCGCGGGTCGGGCTCCTCCCCGAGGGGTCGCTGATCATGCATCCGGGTCCGATGAACCGCGGCGTCGAGATCGACTCCGACGTCGCCGACCTCCCGCAGAGCGTGATCGAGGACCAGGTCACGAACGGCATCGCGGTGCGGATGGCCCTGTTGTACCTGCTGCTCGGCGGGCATCACGGGGACGTCGGGGAGGAGGCCGCGCATGGCTAGCCCCGAGCTGCTCTTCCGAGGTGCGCGCGTCGTCGATCAACGCGGCGGGCGGGACGAGGTCGCCGACGTCCACGTCCGCGAGGGCCTCGTCGTCGAGGTGGGGCAGGGGCTCGGGAGCGCATCCGCCGAGATCGTCGATTGCGACGGGCTCGTGCTCGCGCCCGGGCTGGTGGACATGCACACCCACCTCCGCGAGCCGGGGTTCGAGCAGAAGGAGACGGTGGAGACGGGCACGCGGGCGGCCGCGGCCGGCGGCTACACCGCGGTCGCCCCGATGGCGAACACCGATCCGGTGGCCGACGACGCATCCGTGATCGCCGAGGTCCGGGCCGCGGCCGCGCGCGCCGGCCTCGCTGACGTCTTCCCGGTCGGTGCGATCACGAAGGGCCTCGAGGGGGAGGTCCTGGCCGAGATCGGCGAGATGGTCGCGTCGGGGGTCCGCGTCTTCAGCGACGACGGCCGGTGTGTCCCGACGGCGCGCACGCTCCGGAACGCGCTCACCTACGCGCGGGCCTTCGACGACGTCGTGATCGCGGAGCACTGCGAGGACGCCTCCCTCTCCATCGGACAGCAGATGCACGAGGGGATCAGCTCCTCCTCGCTGGGCCTCGCCGGGCAGCCGGCCGCCGCCGAGGACGCGATCGTCTTCCGCGACATCGAGATGGCCCGACTCACCGGCGGCCGGCTGCACATCTGCCACCTGTCGTCGGCGCGGTCCGTGGACCTGGTGCGACGGGCGAAGGCCGACGGGCTCCGCGTGTCGGCGGAGGTCACGCCGCATCACCTCGTCTTCATCGACGAGGATCTCCGCACCTACGACACGAACCGGAAGGTGAACCCGCCGCTGCGGTCGGAGGCGGACCGGGACGCGCTCCGGGAAGGCCTGGCGGACGGCACGATCGACGCGATCGCCACGGATCACGCGCCCCACGCCGTCGAAGAGAAGGAGGCCGAGTTCGACCGGGCGCCTCCCGGCACGATCGGCCTCGAGACGGCACTCGCGGTCGCGCTGACGGAACTCGTGGCACCCGGGCTCATGCCCTTGTCCAGGGCGTTGGAGGCTCTGTCGTCCGTCCCCGCGCGGATCCTCGGCGCCCACGACCACGGCGGCCCGATCGAGGCGGGCCGGCCCGCCAACCTGATGGTCTTCGATCCGGAGGAGCGGTGGACCGTCGAGCCGCCGTTCCTCTCCCGGTCGAGGAACAGCGCGTTCACCGGGCGGGAGCTCGTCGGGCGGGTCCGCTCGACGGTGCTGCACGGCGAGCTGACGATCGCGGAGGGGAAGGCCACGCGGTGACGGGACCCGCCGCACTCCTCGTCTTGGAGGACGGCACCGTCTTCCGGGGATCGGGGTTCGGTGCCGATGGCGAGGCGTTCGGAGAGGCCGTCTTCAACACCGGGATGGCTGGCTACCAGGAGGTCTTGACCGATCCGTCCTACGCCGGGCAGATCGTGACGATGACGGCTCCCATGCAAGGCAACTACGGGCTGCACGCCGACCACGCGGAGAGCGAGCGGATCCAGGTCTCCGCGTTCGCGGTCACCGAGGCGTCCCGGCGTTCCTCGGATCGGCACGCGGACGCCACGCTGGGGGAGTCGCTCGCCGCCGCGGGAGTGGTCGCGATCGAGGGCATCGATACGCGCAGGCTCACGCGACGGATCCGCGACGTGGGCGCGATGCGGGCGGGTGTCTCCACGCGCGACCTCGACCCGGCGTCGCTCGTCGCGCGCGTCCGCGAGACCCCGGGGATGGCAGGGGCCGAGCTCGCGTCCTCCGTCACCGCGCCCGACCCGTACGAGGCGGAAGCGGTCGTGGGCCCCGCGGACCGCGCCCGTGGGCCGGTCCGGCGCGTGGCCGTGTACGACTTCGGGCTGAAGCGGAACATCCTGCGGATGCTGGCGGCGGCCGGCCTCGAAGCCACCGTGTTCCCGGCGGAAACCCCGGCGCCGGCCGTGGCTGCGGGCGGCTTCGACGGCGTCCTCCTGTCGAACGGCCCGGGGGACCCCGCGGCGACGCGGTACGGGGTCGCCGCCGCGTCGGCGCTCCTGGGCACCCTCCCGCTGTTCGGGATCTGCCTCGGGCACCAGCTGCTGGGGCTGGCGCTCGGGGGCCGCACGTACAAGATGCCGTTCGGCCATCGCGGTGTGAATCAGCCGGTGCGCGACACGCGGAGCGGCGAGGTGCGGATCACGAGCCACAACCACGGGTTCGCGGTCGACCCCGATGGCTGGGAACGCGACCCGGACGGCGTCGCCCGGACCGCGTTCGGACGGGTCGAGGTGAGCCATCGGAACCTGAACGACGACACGGTGGAAGGTATCCGCTGCCTCGACGTCCCCGCGTTCTCGGTCCAGTACCACCCCGAGGCGGCTCCGGGACCGCACGACGCCGCGGGACTGTTCCTCGACTTCCGAGCGCTGATCGAGTCGGGGTCGCCCTCCTGATGGCGAAGCGAACCGACCTCTCCTCGATCCTGGTGATCGGCTCGGGACCGATCGTGATCGGACAGGCCTGCGAGTTCGACTACTCGGGCACGCAGGCGTGCCGGGTCCTCCGGCAGGAGGGGTATCGCGTCACCCTCGTCAACTCGAACCCGGCGACGATCATGACCGACCCGGAGTTCGCCGACCGGACCTACCTCGAGCCCCTCACGCCCGAGTCCGTGCTCGCCGTGATCGAGCGGGAACGCCCGGACGCTCTGCTCCCCACGATCGGCGGGCAGACGGGGCTGAACGTGAGCGTCGCCCTCGCCGAGTCGGGCGACCTCGACCGACTCGGGGTCGAGCTGATCGGGGCCAGTCTGGAGACGATCCACCGCGCCGAGGACCGGAGCGGGTTCAAGGAGACGATGACGAAAGCCGGGCTCGACGTCCCGCGAGCCGGGATCGCCCACACCCTCGACGAGGCGTTGCAGCTCGGCGCGCAGCTCGGGTTCCCGGTGATCGTCCGCCCGTCGTTCACCCTCGGCGGGGGCGGGAGCGGGTTCGCCTCCTCCCCGCCGGAGCTGGCCGTCCTGGCGCGCCGTTCGCTCGACGCCAGCCCCGTGTCGGAGGTCCTCGTCGAGGAATCGATCGCCGGCTGGAAGGAGTTCGAGCTCGAGGTGATGCGGGACCACGCCGACAACGCCGTGGTCGTCTGCTCGATCGAGAACGTCGACCCGATGGGTGTCCACACGGGCGATTCCGTGACGGTCGCGCCCCAGCAGACGCTCACGGATCGCGAGTACCAGGCGATGCGCGACGACGCCCTCGCCTGCCTCCGGGCGATCGGCGTGGAGACCGGCGGTTCGAACGTGCAGTTCGCCGTCGAGCCCGACACCGGGCGCCGCGTGTTGATCGAGATGAACCCCCGCGTGAGCCGTTCGTCCGCGCTGGCCTCGAAGGCGACCGGGTTCCCGATCGCGAAGATCGCCGCGATGCTCGCGGTCGGGTACCGATTGGACGAGATCCGCAACGACATCACGGGCGCCACTCCCGCTTCGTTCGAGCCCACGCTCGACTACGTCGTGGTCAAGATCCCGCGGTTCGCGTTCGAGAAGTTCCCCGGCGCCGACGCGGGGCTCACGTCGACGATGAAGTCCGTCGGCGAGGTGATGGCGATCGGACGGACGTTCCGGGAGGCGTACGGGAAGGCATGGCGCGGGCTCGAGAAGGCGGGCGCGGACCTGGGGGCGGCGTACGTCCCCGCGGGAGACGATGTCCTCGGCGCGCTCCGCGTCGGCACCGAGGGGCGTTTCCACCTGATCGAGCGGGCGTTCGCCGAGGGCCACACCGTGGACGAGGTCGCCGCAGCGTCCGCGATCGATCCCTGGTTCGTCGACCAGTTCGCGCAGGTGTTCGAGCGCGCGACCGGTCTCGACGGGTCGTCGCTCGCGGCGCTCGACCGGGACGCTCTCCAGGGTGCCAAGCGCGCCGGTCTGTCGGACTCGCGGATCGCGCGGGCCACCGGATCGACCGAGCGCGAGGTCCGCGAGCGGCGGGAGGCGCTCGACGTCGTACCGGTGTTCAAGTCGGTGGATACCTGCGGCGGTGAGTTCCCCGCGCGGACGCCGTACCACTACTCCACCTACGACGAGGAGTCGGAGGTCGAGCCGGCCTCCCGGCCGCGCGTGGTGATCCTCGGCGCCGGCCCCAACCGGATCGGACAGGGCATCGAGTTCGACTACGCCTGCGTGCACGCGGCGTTCGCCCTGGAGGATGCCGGCTTCGAGTCGGTGATGGTGAATTCGAACCCCGAGACCGTGTCCACGGACTACGACACGTCCAGCCGGTTGTACTTCGAGCCGCTCTGCGCCGAAGACGTCCTGGCCGTCTGCCGAGCGGAGCGGCCCGTCGGCGTGATCGCGCAGCTCGGCGGGCAGACGCCGCTTGAGCTCGCGCGAACGCTGCAGGACGCCGGGTTCCCGATCCTCGGAACCTCGCCCGAGGCGATCGACCTGGCCGAGGATCGCGGGAGGTTCGCCGCGCTCCTGCAGGAGATGGACATCCCGGCACCGCCGCACGGGGAGGCCCGGACGATCGACGAGGCCCGCATCGTCGCCCGACGGATCGGCTATCCCGTCGTCGTGCGTCCGTCCTACGTCCTCGGTGGCCGCGCGATGGAGATCGTCTACGACGACGACGACCTCGAGACCTTCGTCCGCACGGCGGCCGAGGCGAGCCGCGAACACCCGGTGCTGATCGACCGCTTCCTCGAAGGGGCGATCGAGGTCGACGTCGACGCCGTCTGCGACGGGGTCGACGTGTTCATCGGCGCCGTGATGGAGCACATCGAGGAAGCGGGCGTGCACTCGGGCGATTCGTCGTGCCAGATCCCGCCGGCGACGCTCTCGGACGAGGAGCTCGACCGGATCGAGGACATCGCTCGGCGCCTCGCCCGTCGGATCGGCGTGGTCGGCCTGCTGAACCTGCAGCTCGCGGTCAAGGACGAGAAGATCTGGGTCCTCGAGGCGAACCCGCGCGCGTCGCGTACCGTGCCGTTCGTGTCGAAGGTGATCGGCGTGTCGCTCGCGAAGATCGCGACGCTGGTGCTCGCGGGTCGGACCCTCGCGGAGCTGGCGGCCGATCACGTGCTTCCGGGCGATCCGGGCCTCTACCGGCACCTGCCGTTCACGGCCGTGAAGGCAGCCGTGCTGCCGTTCGGACGGTTCCCGGGCGTGGACACGGTGCTCGGCCCCGAGATGCGCTCGACCGGCGAGGTGATGGGGATCGACGCCGACCCCGGGGCCGCCCTGGCGAAGGCGATGGTCGCGGCCGGTCACGCGCTGCCCACATCGGGCACCGTGTTCGTGAGCGTCGCGAACCGCGACAAGCGCGCGATCGTCTTCCCGGCGAAGCGCTTGGCCGACCTCGGCTTCGCGCTGCTGGCGACGTCCGGTACGGCAGGTGTGCTCCGGCGCGCGGGCATCCCCGTCGAGACGGTCGCGAAGGTGAGCGAGGCACCCGATGCGGAGCCCGGGGGCGACCGGAGCGACGTCGCGGAGCTGATCCGCGCGGGACGCGTCGACCTCGTGATCAATACGCCGTTCGGCCGCGGCCCCCGGACGGACGGCTACCACATCCGGACCGCCGCGGCGGCCGCCGGGGTGCCCTGCCTCACCACGATGCAGGGGGCCTTCGCTGCCGTCCGCGGCATCGAGGCGCTCCGCGCGGGCGCCACGGAGCCCGTGTCGATCCAGGAGCATCACGCCGGCGCGCGGGCGCATCCGGTCCAGGAGCGGCTCGCGTTCGACGTGGGCCACGTCCGCGCGCCGGGTGGGGGGGTCGCGTGAAGCGCGTGCGCGCGGAGGTGCTGTCGACGCGCAAGCTCGGCGCCTACCACCAGCTCACGGTCGTCGCGCCGGAGATCGCGGAGAAGGCGCGGCCCGGACAGTTCGTCGCCGCCCGGATGCCGGAGGGCCGGGAGTTCCTCCTCCGTCGGCACCTCGCGATCCACGACGCCTCGCGTCGCGGAGGATGGGCCGGCACGCTCGAGTTCGTGATCGACCCGTCGGGTCCGGGGACGGCGTGGCTCGCGTCGGCTCGGGCGCATTCGTTCCTCGATCTCATCGGCCCGCTCGGGAAGGGCTTCTCCCATCCTCGACGCCTGACGAACTGCCTCCTCGTGGCGGAGGGGCACGGCGCCGCGACCCTCTACTTCCTCGCCCAGGAGCTCGTGGCCGGCGGCAAGCGGGTCGACATCGTCGTGGGCGCGGAGTCGATGGAGCGCGTCCTCAAGCCGATCGAAGCGAAGCGGCTGTCCCAGACCGTGTCGATCGTGACGGCCGACGGCACCCTCGGCGACCGTGGCGGGGTGCTGGACGTGCTTCCCGAGGCGACCGATCGCTGCGGTGCCCAGGTGATCTACGCGGCCGCCTCCGCGCGGACGCTGGAGCGCATCGCCATGTTCTGCAAGGAACGAGGGCTGCCGGCGCAGATGGCGCTCGAGGAGCGCATGGGGTGCGGGTTCGGGCTGTGCCAGACGTGCGTGGTGCCGGTCGCGCGGAAGGACGGCAGCGGGTACGACAACCTCCGCGCGTGCGTCGACGGGCCGGTGTTCAACCCCGCGCGCGTCCTGTGGGATCGATGGCTCGGCGAGCGGCCGACGATGCTGCCGACGCCGCCGGAGGGGCTGCCGGTCGTGCGCTCCTGGCCGGGCTGAGTGCCGTGGGTGCGCGGCCTGCGACGAAGCGGACGCTCGCGGTCGATCTCGGCGCGGGTCTGGTCCTGCCCACACCCGTCCTGATCGCGTCCGGGTGCGCAGGGACCGGCCGGGAGCTGAGCGGACTCGTCGACCTCAAGAAGGTGGGTGGGATCGTCAGCCGCAGCATCACGATGGACGTGCGCAAGGGCGCGCCGCCCCCTCGCATCGCGGAGACCCCGTCCGGGACGGTGTGGACCACGGGGCTGCAGAACCCCGGCATCCACGCGTTCATCGATGCCGAGCTCCCACGCCTCGCCCGCGGTGGGGCGCCCGTGATCGTGTCGATCGCGGGGGGATCGCTCGAGGAGTTCGTGCGAGCGATCGGCGCGCTGCAGACGCGACCGGAGGTCGTCGCGATCGAGCTCCATCTCTCGGGACCCGACGAGGAGCTCCGCCGCGACGTCCTCGGGGAACACGTGGATCGGACGGGGGAGGTCGTCGGCGCCGTCGCGCGGATGTCGCTCGTGCCGGTCTTCGCGAAGCTGCCGATGACGGCGACCGAGCTGCCGGAGCTCGCGCGCGCGTGCATCCGCGCCGGCGCCCACGGGCTCACGATCGGTGGGCCGCCCGCAGCGATCGGTGTCGTCGCCGCGACCCTGCGCCCCGCGTTGGGTCCGGTGACCGGATGGATGTCGGGTCCCGCGCTCAAGCCGATCACCCTCCGGGCCGTCTTCGAGGCCGCGCGTGTCGTCCCCGAGGCTCCGATCATCGCCGTGGGCGGCATCCGATCGGCCGAGGACGCGGTGGAGATGCTCCTCGCCGGCGCATCGGCCGTGCAGGTGGGGACCGCCGTGCTCGTCGACCCCGCAGCGCCCGTCGAGATCGCGCGGGGGATCGCGTCCTACCTGAAGGAGAAGGGCGTCGCGTCGCCGGCGGACCTCCGGGGGCGGCTGCGCGTCCCCGTGGGGTTCCGGGAACCGGAGGAGCCGTGATCCCTCGACCGGCCGATCCGATCGTCGCCGCCCTCGATGTCTCGACGATCGAGGACGCCGAGCGACTGGCGGGGATCCTCGGGCCGCACGTCGGGATGCTGAAGGTGGGGCTCGAGCTCGCGTGGGCGGCAGGGCCGGAGGCGATCCGGCGCGTGGCCACGTACGGGCCGGTCTTCGCCGACTGCAAGCTCCACGACATCCCCACCACCGTCGAGCGAGCGGCCGCGAACGTCGCCCGGCTCGGCGTCGCGATGCTGAACGTCCACGCGCTCGGTGGCGAGGCCATGATGCGAGCCGCTCGAGCGGGCGCGCGCCGTGGCGCGGAGGAGGCCGGCGTCGATCTGCCGTTGGTCGTCGCGGTCACGGTGCTCTCGAGCCAGGCGGGGGAGGGCCTCGCCAGCCCCGCGTCGCTCGCGTTCGAAGCCAGAGCCGCCGGGTTGGACGGAGTGGTCGTCTCGGGTGAGGACGTGGAGGACGTCCGCGCGACGTGCGGTGAGGAGTTCTGCCTCGTGGTGCCCGGCATCCGCCCGGCCGGGTCGAACGGGCACGATCAGGTGCGCGTCCTGACGCCCGTCGAAGCGATCGAACGAGGTGCCGACTACCTCGTGATCGGGCGCCCGTTGACGGAAGCAGCAGATCCCGTCGGCGTGGTCCGCGGGATCGTGCGCGACCTCCGCTGATCCGTTGCCTCGGGGAGGAAACCGCAGGCCACACCCGATGATCGGCTTGCCACGCCGACACGAGCCGTGCGTATACTCGCGCCCTCACCTGCACCGGCCCCGGCGAACGGCCGTGGCCACTGGCGTCGGCCACCGATGTCGGCCACCGATCAGAAGGAGCATGAGCATGGCACTCCCGACACTCACCCCGGAACAACGCACGCAGGCCCTCGCGAAGGCTGCGGAGGCGCGGAAGAAGCGCGCGGAGCTCAAGGGAGAGCTGAAGTCCGGGAAGCGGACGTTGGGAGACGTGCTGATGCGCTCGACGGAGGACACCGTGGGGAAGATGAAGGTGTCGGCGGTCCTCGAGTCGTTGCCGGGCGTCGGCAAGGTGCGCGCGCAGAAGCTGATGGAAGAGCTCGACATCTCGGCGAGCCGTCGCGTTCGGGGACTGGGTGCGAAGCAGCGTGCGCAACTCCTCGACCGATTCAAGAAGTAACCCCGCCATCCGCACCGGGAAGCTCTTCGTCCTCGCGGGACCGTCGGGCGTCGGCAAGGGCACCATCGTTCGGGAGCTCGTGTCCCGTGATCCGGAAGGTCTGTCCCTCTCCGTCTCCGTGACCACCCGCGCGCCACGGCCCGGGGAGGTCGACGGGGTGGACTACTTCTTCGTCGACGACGACGCCTTCGATCGGATGATCCGCGCGGGCGAGCTGCTCGAGTGGGCCGAGATCGTCGGACACCGGTCGGGCACGCCGCGGGGGTTCGTCGAGGACCGGATGGCCGCCGGGCGTGATGTGGTCCTCGAGATCGACGTCGTCGGCGCCTCCCAGGTCCGGGAGCGCGTCCCGGGGTCCGTGCTGATCTTCGTCGACCCACCGTCGATGGAGGAGCTCGAGCGGCGGCTGCGGGGCCGGGGGACCGAGACCGAGGAGCGGATCCGGCTCCGGCTCGAGACCGCGGACTGGGAGCTCGAGCAGCGGGAGTGGTTCGACCACGTCATCGTGAACGACGACCTGGAACGAGCGTCGTCGCAGGTCGCTGCTATCATCGACGCATCCCGCTCCGCAGGATGATCTGCGCCACGTCAGACCCGAAGGAAGGCCTCCCTGTGATCGAACCCAAGATCGACGACCTGCTCGCCGCGGTGGATTCCAAGTACTCACTGGTGATCGTGGCTGCGAAGCGCGCTCGCGAGATCAACTCGTACTACAACCAGCTCGGCGAGGGCCGCGGGGAGTTCGTCCCGCCCTTGGTCGAGACGGGCTTCTCGAACAAGCCGCTCTCGATCGCCCTCGAGGAGATCGCGGAAGGGAAGATCGACTACGAGCGACCCGAGGAGCCCGAGGCCGAGTAGCGATCCACTCGCCGGGCGCCGCGTTCTGCTCGGCGTCTCGGGTGGGATCGCCGCGTACAAGGCGGTGTTGGTTGCCCGGCTCCTGCACGGGGCCGGAGCCGAGGTCAGCACGGTGCTCACCGAGGCTGCCACCCGGTTCGTGGGTGCCGACACGTTCTCGGCACTGACCGGCTCGCCCGCCCACACGTCCCTCTGGGAGCGGCCGGGGGAGGTCCTCCACGTTCGACTCGCGCGGGAGGCCGACGTCGCCGTCGTGGTCCCCGCGACCGCGAACGTGCTCGCCCGCCTCGCACAGGGGCTCGCCGACGACCTGCTCACCTCCTCGCTGCTCGAAGCGACCTGCCCGTTGGTACTCGCGCCTGCGATGCACTCCGGGATGTGGGAGCACCCGGCGACCCGCTCGAACGTGGAGCAGCTGCGCGCTCGGGGCGCGACGATCGTCGGACCCGTGACCGGGCCGCTCGCACACGGCGACGAAGGGATCGGGCGGCTCGCGGAACCGGAGGACGTCGTCGCTGCGGTGCGAGCGGCTCTCGCGCCGCAGGACCTCGCCGGTCGTCGGTTCCTGATCACCTCGGGTCCGACCCACGAGCCGATCGATCCCGTCCGCTTCATCGGCAATCGGTCCACCGGGAAGATGGGAGCCGCGCTCGCCGAGGAGGCGGCCGCGCGGGGGGCCGTCGTCACGGTCGTCCTCGGCCCGGGAGCCATCGTCCCCTCGGGCGTGGAGGTGGTGTCGGTCGGGACCGCGGAGGAGATGCGGGAGGCCGTGCTCGCACGGTTCGACGGTTCGGACGTGGTCGTGATGGCGGCGGCGGTCGCGGACTTCCGCGCGAAAGCCGTCGCCGACCAGAAGCTGAAGAAGGAGGCCGGCGTCCCCGAGCTGGTCTTCGAGCCGACCCCCGACATCCTCGCCGAGCTGGGAGAACGGCGGACGGAGCAGATCCTCGTGGGCTTCGCGGCGGAGACCGAGGATCTGGAGCGCGCAGGTCGGGCCAAGCTCGCGTCGAAGCACCTCGATCTCGTGGTGGTGAACCGCGTGGGTCGGGAGGGCACCGGTTTCGGGGCCGATGCGAACGAGGCGATGATCTTGGGCGCCTCCGGGGAGCAGGAGCCGCTCCGCACCTGGACGAAACGCGAGCTCGCGGCGGCCACGCTCGATCAGGTCGTCGCGATCCTCCCCGACGCTCCGACCGCCGTCGGTCACGACCGCTAGACTCGCGCGCGCATGAGCGGGTCCTACCTCTTCTCGTCCGAATCGGTCACCGAAGGACATCCCGACAAGCTGGCCGACCGGATCTCCGATGCCATCCTCGACGCGATGCTGCGCGAGGATCCCCATTCCCGCGTGGCCTGCGAGACCCTCGTCACCACCGGATTCGTGATGGTGTCGGGCGAGATCACCACCGAGGGGTGGGTGGACATCCCCTCCGTGGTCCGCGCAGCCATCACGGACGTCGGCTACACGAATGCGAAGTTCGGCCTCGACGGTGAGACCTGCGGCGTCGTGACGGCGATCCAGGAGCAGTCACCCGACATCGCCCGCGGCGTCGAAGATTCCTTCGAGCATCGGCAGGGCAACTCCGGCGACGAGCTCGACCTCCTCGGTGCGGGGGACCAGGGGATGATGTTCGGCTTCGCCTGCCGCGAGACCGATGAGCTGATGCCGCTCCCGATCGCGATGGCGCATCGATTGGCGCGGCGTCTGGCCGACGTTCGCAAGGCCGGTGTCGTGCCCTACCTTCGGCCGGACGGGAAGAGCCAGGTGTCGATCGAGTACCGCGATGGCAAGGCGGTGGGGGTCGACTCCGTCCTGATCTCCGCGCAGCATCGCGAAGAGGTCGACGTGGAGACCCTCCTGCGGCCCGACATCATCGCGGAGGTCATCGATCCGGTGCTCCGGGAGTTCCCCGACATCGACGCGAGCAGGATGAAACCGCCGATGGTCAACCCGACCGGCCGGTTCGAGATCGGCGGGCCGAAGGCCGATACGGGCCTCACGGGCCGCAAGATCATCGTCGACAGCTACGGCGGGATGGCGCCGCACGGTGGGGGAGCGTTCAGCGGCAAGGACCCCACCAAGGTGGACCGGTCGGCCGCGTACATGGCGCGATACGCCACGAAGAACATCGTGGCCGCCGGGCTCGCGGATCGCGCTCAGCTGCAGGTGGCGTATGCGATCGGCACGGCGCATCCCACCTCGATGAACCTCGAGACGTTCGGGACGGAGCACGCGGATCCCGACGCGATCCTGCGAGCGGTCCGCGAGGTCTTCGACTTCCGGCCGGCGGCGATCATCCGCGACCTCGATCTCTCCCGGCCGATCTACGAGGAGACCGCCGCCTACGGCCATTTCGGGCGCAAGGAGTTCCCCTGGGAGGGGACGGAACGCGCCGATGACCTCCGCAGCCTCGTCGGCTGAGCGCCTCTCCGGCCCGGTCGGCGTCTGCGTCGATCGTCCGTTGCTGTCGCTCGACCGACCGTTCACCTACGAGCTCTCCGCCGAACTGGAGGCGGGGGTGGGCTCGCTCGTCCAGGTTCCCTTCCACGGGCGTGCCAGCCGCGGCTGGGTCCTCGGCCCGACGAGCGACGTTCCCGCCCGGATGCTCGCGATCAAGAAGGTGGTCTCTCCCGTGCGATCGTTCGACGAGGGGAGGCTCGCGCTCTTCCGCTGGATGAGCGAGCGCTACGTCTCGCCGTTGGCGGCGGTGATCGGTCGGGCGGTCCCGCCGCGGGTGGCGTCCGAGGAAGTCGGATGGGAGGCGGCATCGTCCGGTCTCGGCGGCGCCTCCGCCGAGCCGGCACCGGTCCTCGCCGAGTATCGGGGCGGCGACGACCTGCTCAGGGCGATCGGGAAGGGCGACGGCGCATTCGTCCTCCGACCAGCGCCTGAGGACGAGCAGCGGGCGGCGGTCGAGGCCGTGGGCGCGTGTCTCGCGGGAGGGCGTCGGGCGATCGTATTGGTCCCGGAGGCCGTGCCCCTGCCGGCGACCGCGTCGACGGTGCTCGACGCGTTCGGCGACCGGGCGGGGTTGTTCCTCGGCGGAGGCACTCGCACCAGGTATCGAGCCTGGCTGGCGATCGCCGCCGGTCGCTACGACGTCGTCATCGGGACCCGCCCCGCCGTGTTCGCACCCGTCGACCGGCTGGGGCTCCTCTACGTGGCGCGCGAGAGCCACGCCGCCCATCGGGAGGACCGCGCCCCGTACTACCACGGCCGTGACGTCGCGCTCGCGCGAGCCCGGTTCGAGAGCGCCGTCTGCGTGCTCGCCGCCGCATGCCCGTCCGCCGAGGCGTCGGCACTCGACCTCCCCACCGTCACCCCGGCGATTCGGCGCTGGCCGCCGGTCGAGGTCGTGCGGCCCGGACCTGCCGGACGCGCCTCGCGGCTCCTCCGAGCCCTGGGGACCGTCCGGCGGGGGTTCGTGTTCGCGCCGCTCCCCGGGTCGGGGGTGGCACAGGTGTGTCGGTCGTGCGGGGAGCCGGCGGCCTGCGCCGCCTGTGGCGGGCTTCTGCGCGCGGCGGGCGGAGCGGTCACGTGCGTCGTCTGCGGAGCCGTGGGGCGCTGCCGGACCTGCGGTGGAACGTCCTTCGGCGTGCGGCGCGGCGGCGAGGAGGACGTGGAGGGGTGGGCTGGACGCGCGGCGCCGGTCCCGGTCCGGCGGATCGGCGACGGCGAGCCCGCGCGGTTGCCCGGCGAGGAGGAGATCCTGGTCGGTGGATCGGACGACGTCCACGACCTCGGCACGGGCGACCTGGACCTCGTGGCGATCCTCGACGTCGATCTGGCCGAACGCCGGCCCGGGCTTGCGGCTCGCGAGCGGAGCCTGGCCACCTGGATGGAGGCGGTCGGCTGGGCGCGGCCACGCGGTCGGGCGATCGTGCAGGCGTCGACTCCCGGAGATGCGATCGTGCAAGCGCTCGTCCGCGGGAACCCGGATCGGTTCCACGCGGAGGAGCGGAAGCGGCGGTCCGACGCCGGCCTCCCGGTCGGCGCGGCGGTCTTCCGCATCACGGGGTCCACGGAGATCGAGACCGAGCTCCGTGCGTTCGAGCCCTCGACGCTCCTGGTCTCCTCCGCGGAGGGCCGGACGGTATGCTTGCTCGCCCTCGACCCCGGGCGGGTTCCGCCGCTCGGGATGCGGCTCCGCGAGCTGGCAACGGAAGGCGTCGTCGACCGCGTCGAGGCCGAGCCGCACCTGTAGCGCATCTCGAGGGAGACCGACGTGATCCTCCGCATCCGTACGCTCGGCGAACCGGTCCTCCGCGAGCCCGCGAAGCCGGTGACGGAGTTCGGACCCGCGCTCCGGTCGCTGTTCGAGGACATGATCGAGACGATGGTCGCGGCGCCCGGCGTGGGCCTCGCCGGTCCGCAGGTCGGCGTCTCGAGCCGCCTGTTCGTGTTCGACGACGGCGAGACCGGGCCGATGTTCATGGCGAACCCCGAGCTGTCCGACGGGGTGGGGGAGCTGCTCGAGGACGAAGGGTGTCTCTCGATCCCCGGGCCGTACCACGCGACACCGCGGTTCGCTCGCATCCGCTGTCGCGGGCAGGATCTCGACGGGAAGCCCTCGGAGATGGTCGGCGAGGGCCTCCTCGCGCGGATCTTCCAGCACGAGACCGACCACCTCGACGGGATGCTCTACATCGACCGACTCGACGACGACGGCCGGCGCGACGTGATGGCGCAGCTGCGGAGGATCGAGATGGGGATCGCGGAGCCTCGGGACCCTTCGGAGGACTGACCGCCGTATCCTCGCGGCATGCGGATCGCGTTCCTCGGCAACGACACGTGGTCGGTCCCGTCGTTGCGTGCTCTCGCCGCAGCGGACGACGTCGACGTCGAGCTCGTCCTCACGAACCCGCCGCGGCCGGCGGGGCGTGGCTCGCAGCTCACCCCCACGGCGGTGGCGGACGCCGCCGGTGAGTTGGACCTGCCGCTGCTCGAGGTCGATCGGGTGCGCGACGGCGAGGGGTTCGACGCTCTCGACGCGATGGAGCCGGACGCGATCGTCGTGGTCGCGTACGGCGAGATCCTGACGCCCGATGTGCTCGACATCCCGCGCCTCGGCGCGGTGAACGTGCACTTCTCGATGCTCCCTCGGTGGCGAGGCGCGGCGCCCGTGGCTCGGGCGATCCTGGAGGGCGATGAGGTCGACCGGTGTCACGGTGATGCTGATGGACGAGGGTCTGGACACCGGGCCGGTCCTTCTCACGGCCGAGACGCCGATCGGGGAGGACGAGGACGAAGGGTCGCTCGGTGCCCGTCTGGCGGAACTCGGTGGTCCGGTCCTCATCGAAGCCCTGCGCGGACTGGATGTCGGATCCCTGGAGCCGCGTTCGCAGGACCACGCGGCCGCCACCGTCGCACCGAAGCTCCTTCCCGACGAGCGGACCATCGACTGGACCCACCCATCCGACGCGATCGTCCGGCGGGTGCGAGCGTTCGCGCCTGAGCCGGGCGCGGTGACGACGTTCCGTCAGGGTCGCCTGAAGGTGCTCGTCGCCCGGGCACACGAGGGAGGTGGTCGTTTCCTTGCGGGTGGCTCAACCCCCGGTGAGATCGCCGCCTGGGACCGCAACCCTTTGGTCGAGGCGTGGCCGGGACTTGTGGAGCTCGTCGAGGTCGCTCCCGCCGGCCGGAAGCGGATGTCTGGGGCGGACTGGGCCCGTGGCGCGCGGATCCAGCCGGGCGAGCACCTCGGATGAGCCCGAGCGCCCGGGAGGTCGCGCTCGAGGTGATCCGCCGGGTCACCGACGAGGGCGCCTACTCGAACCGGGTCCTGCCGGCGGCCCTGGGACGCTCGGGCCTCGACGAGCGGGATCGGGCGCTCGCCACCGAGCTCGCCTACGGCACGATCCGCCACGTTCCCGGGCTCGACGACGCGATCGGCGCGCGCGCGGCGAGGCCGGTCGAACGGATGACGCCGGGCGCGCGCGCCGCGCTCCGGCTCGGCGTGTACCAGATCCTGCACACGCGGATCCCGGCCCACGCGGCGGTCGGGGAGACCGTGGGGATCGTCGTCCCTCGCGAGCGCGGCTTCGTGAACGCGATCCTCCGCAAGGTGGCCAAGGAGCCGCCCGCACCACCGGCGGGGCGGGACGATCGCGCGATCAGCCTCCGGACCGGGATGACCCCGTGGGCGATCGCCGAGCTGCGGACGCTCCTCCCGCCCGAAGAGGTCGAGGAGGCCGCGGCCGGCTTCGGCGAGCGGGCGCCGCTCACCCTCCGCGTGAACACGTGCAGATCGACCCCGCAGGAGGTCCTTGCCACCCTCCTCGAGGCCGGCGTGGATGCGCGGATCGGTCCCGTCCACCCCGACTGCATCCTCGCCGCCGGCGGGGACCCGACCGGGTTCCCGGGATGGGACGACGGTCACATCACCGTGCAGGATCAAGCCTCCGCGTTCGTGGTCGAGGTGCTCGCGCCGGAGCCCGGCGACCGGGTCCTCGATGCCTGCGCCGCACCCGGAGGGAAGACGGCGTTCATCGCGTGCCGGATCGGAGACGAAGGCCTGGTCGTCGCCGCGGATCTCCGGCCGGAACGCACGGCGCTGGTCGGGAGCCTGCTCCAGCGCCTCGGTCAGCGCGCGGCTCTCCTCACTCACGACGCCGCGCGACCCGCCGTCCGCGGTCCCTTCGACCGGGTGCTCGTCGACGCTCCGTGCACGGGGATCGGGTCGGCGCGCCGGCGGCCGGAGCTCCTGTGGCGCGGCCGCCGCGACGAGCTCTCACGGCTGGCTCGCCTCCAGGTCGCGATCGCGGCCGCGGGCGCCGACCTCCTCCGCCCCGGAGGGCGCCTCGTGTACTCGGTGTGCACGTTCCCTCGCGCGGAGACCGACGCCGCGTGCGACGCGATCCTCCGGCACCGCCCGGATCTCGAACCGGTGACCACGCCCGGACCGGCCGGCGCAGATCCCGCCACGCGGCACCGCCTGTGGCCGCATCGCCACGGCACGGACGGGATGTTCGTCGCGGCCTTCGAACGCACCGGTTGACGCCTGCACGCGCCGCCGCCGCTTACAATCCGCCCACATGGGGAAGCTGGCGGCATCGATCCTCTCGTCGGACCTCGCCCACCTGGCCGATGAGGTCAAGCTGGTGGAGCCCTTTGCCGACATCATCCACATCGACATCATGGACGGTCATTTCGTGCCCCCGATCACCCTGGGGCCGGTTGTCGTTGCCTCGCTGCGGCGATGGACCGACCGCGTCCTCCACGGCCACCTCATGGTGGAGGAACCGGCGGCGTTCTTCGAAGAGCTCGTCGAGGCCGGACTCGACGTCGTCTCGTTCCATCACGAGGCGGTCGGCGACCCCGAGCCCGCGATCGCGAAAGCGCGAGCGGCCGGCCTGCGCGCCGGCGTGACCCTCAACCTCGAGACCCCCGTGGAAGCGGCGTTCCCGTACCTCGATCAGATCGACGACCTGATGCTCATGAGCATCCGCCCGGGCTGGAGCGGCCAGGAGCTGAACCCCGACGTCTACCCGCGGATCGCCGCGGCGCGGGCCGAGGCGGACCGACAAGGGCTCCCGCTCGACATCGAGATCGACGGGGGTGTGAAGGTCGAGAACGCGAAGCGAGCCGTCGACGCCGGTGCGACGGTGCTCGTCTCGGCCTCGGGCATCTACCAGGCACCCGACCCGGCGAGCGCCGCGCGGACGCTCGCGGCGATCGCCCGCGGAGGAGAGGGCTGATGCCCGAGTCGATCCTCGTCGTGGACGACGACCCGGACATCGCCCGGTTCGTGGAGGTGAACCTCCGCTCGGCCGGCTACGACGTGTCCGTGGCGGGCGACGGCGAGGAAGCGCTCGAGCGGGCGACGGAGATGCGTCCGGACCTCGTGCTCCTCGACGTGATGATGCCGCGGCTCGACGGCTTCGAGGTGGCGCAGCGCCTCCGCAAGAACCCGCAGACCGCGAACACGAGCATCATCATGCTCACCGCGAAGGCGCTGTCCTCGGACAAGGTGACGGGCCTGCAGTCGGGCGCGGACGACTACATCATCAAGCCGTTCGACCCGATCGAGCTGCTCGCACGGGTGAAGGGGACCCTGCGGCGCGCGAAGGAGATGCGCAACCTGTCGCCGCTCACGGGTCTCCCCGGCAACATCCGGATCCAGGAGGAGATCGAGCGGCAGGTCCGGGAGCACCGGCCCTTCGCCGTCCTCTACGTGGATCTCGACAACTTCAAGACGTACAACGACAAGTACGGCTTCGTCCGGGGCGACCGCCTGATCCAGGGAACCGCCCGGATGATCCAGGACGCCGTGATGGCGAGCGATCAAGACGGGTTCGTCGGGCACGTGGGCGGAGACGACTTCGTGGCCGTGGTCGAACCGGAGGTCGCGGAAGATGTCGCCAAGGCCGTGTGCGATCGCTTCGACACCGACCGCGCGCTGTACTACGAAGACGACGACCTGGATCGGGGCTTCGTCCGGATGGAGGACCGGAAGGGCGTGGAGCAGGACATCCCTCTCGTGAGCGTGTCGGTGGGGATCGCCACCACGTCCAGGCGGGCCTTCGCCCACTACGGCGAGGCCGTCGCGGTGGCAACCGAGATGAAGCAGTTCGCGAAGCGCGACGGCGGCTCCTCCTACGCCGTGGACCGCCGGGCCCCGTAGCGTCCGGACGCACCCCCGTCCTATACTGGGAGAAAGCCTGTTTCCGGGGCGGGGTGAGAATCCCCACCGGCGGTGACAGTCCGCGACCCCTCGCGAGCCACGCGAGGGTTGACCCGGTGCGATCCCGGGACCGACCGTGATAGTCGGGAAGGGAGGGAACAGGCGCGGAGGCCGCCGCGCGCGGTCTCGTAGCGCCTTCCCCTTTCGCTCTGTCCCGCTCCGGAGAACGGAGGAGCGTGGACCGGGAGCGGCATATGCGGCGGGCCCTCGAGCTCGCGACGCGAGGCTGGGGGAGGGTCTCACCCAATCCGCTCGTCGGCTGCGTCCTCGTGCGCGACGGCCGTGCGGTCGGCGAAGGCTGGCACGAAGGACCCGGGACCGAGCACGCCGAAGCGATGGCCCTCCGGCTGGCGGGAGATCGCGCGGCGGGCGCGACGGCGTTCATCACGCTCGAGCCGTGCGATCACCACGGTCGGACGCCCCCCTGCGCTCGCGCACTGATCGCCGCCGGCGTCGAAGCGGTCATCGCCGCCACGGGCGATCCGAACCCCATCGTGGACGGGAGCGGGTTCCGAACCCTCCGCGAGGCGGGACTCACCGTGGAGGAGGGCCTGCTCGCCGACGACGCGATCGGCCAGAACCTCGCGTTCCGCACCCACGTCCGTTCCGGCCGCCCGTTCGTCGTGCTGAAGATGGCGTCCTCGCTCGACGGGAAGGCGGCCGCCCGCGACGGCTCGTCGACGTGGATCTCCGGTGAGGAGGCGAGGGCGGACGTCCAGCACCTGCGCGCGTGGTCCGACGCGATCGTCGTCGGCTCCGGCACCGCCCTCGCCGACGACCCGCGCCTCACGGTCCGCGATCCTTCGTACGCATCGGCGCGGCCGCCCCTGCGGGTCATCGTGGATCCCTCCGGACGCGTTCCCGGTGACCGCCGGGCGTTCGATACGGCCGCGCCGACGCTCGTGGCCACCACCGAGCTCTCTTCACCGTCGCGGCGTCAGGAATGGGTCGACGCCGGCGCCGACGTCGCGATCGTGGACCACGACGAGACCGGGGTGTCGCTCTCGGCGTTGATGGAGGTGCTCGGCAAGCGAGACGTCCAGGGTGTGCTGGTAGAGGGGGGACCGACGCTCGCGTGGAGCGCGATCCACGAGGGTGTCGTGGATCGGATCGTCCTCTACCTGGCGCCGATCGTGATCGGAGGCGTGGACGCGCCCGGGTGGTTGGCCGGGCTCGGCGCTCCCACGCTCGCGAAGGCCTCGCCGGCCGACATCGTGTCCATGGAACGGATCGGTCGAGATCTGAAGGTGGTGGCGGATGTTCACCGGGATCGTTGAGGAACTCGGGCACGTCGCGGCTCGAGAGGGGTCGCGGATCGTCGTCCGATCGCCGGTCGCCGCCGCGGACACGGCGATCGGCGATTCCGTCTCGATCGGCGGCGTGTGCCTCACGGTGGTCGGCCTCGATGGCGACGAGCTCTCCTTCGACATCTCGCGGGAGACCTTCGACCGCACGAGCCTCGAGGCGCTCCGCCCGGGCGACGCCGTGAACGTCGAGCGGCCGGCCACCCTCGCCTCCCGTCTGGGCGGCCATCTCGTGCAGGGGCATGTCGATGGGCTCGCCGAGGTGACCGCCGTCCGGCCCGAAGCCGCGGAGGGCATCCGTCTGTCCGTCCGGCTGCCTGTGGGCCTGCTCCGTCACGTGGTGGAGAAGGGTTCGATCACCCTCGACGGAGTGAGTCTCACGGTGGCGGCTCTGGACGGGGACGTGATCGACGTCGCGTTGATCCCGCACACGCTCCACGTCACGACACTCGGTTCGGCCCGCGTGGGCGATCGCCTGAACGTGGAGGTCGACGTCATCGCGAAGTACGTGGCCCGGAACCTGGAGTACCTCACGACCGACGGCGCGGCCGTCGTCCGACCCGGAAAGGAACGAACGGCATGAGCGCGTTGAGCGGAGGCACCGTGTTCGCCTCGATCCCGGAGGCGATCGATGAGATCCGGCGGGGCCGGATGGTGATCGTCGTCGACGACGCCGACCGGGAGAACGAGGGCGATCTGATCATGGCGGCGGAGCGCGTCACCCCGGAGGCGATCACCTTCATCGTCCGACACACGAGCGGCGTGATCTGCATGCCGGTGGTCGGCGAGCGCCTCGACGAGCTCGAGATCCCCTTGATGGTCGCCGCGAACACGGACAGCCGGCGCACCGCGTTCACGGTCTCCGTCGATGCTCGCCAAGGGGTCACCACGGGCATCTCGGCCGCCGACCGCGCCCGCACGATCCAGGCGATGATCGACCCCGCGACCGAACCCGCGGACCTGTCCCGGCCGGGTCACGTCTTCCCGCTGCGGTACCGGGAAGGTGGTGTCCTCCAGCGGGCGGGACACACGGAAGCCGCGGTGGATCTTGCCCGCTTGGCCGGTCTCTTCCCCGCGGGCGTGCTCTGCGAGACCGTGAACGAGGACGGCACGATGGCGCGCATGCCGGACCTGGAGCGATTCGCCCGTGCGCACGACCTGAAGATCATCTCGATCGCCGACCTGATCGAGCATCGCCGACGGCACGAGATCCTGGTCACGAAGGTCGCCGAGGCGGTCATCCCGACGCGTCACGGGGAGTTCCGCTCGATCGCCTACGAGAGCGTCTCCGACGCCCGGACCCACGTGGCGCTCGTGATGGGCGACCTCGATGACGGCCAGGGCGTCCTCACACGCGTGCACTCCGAGTGCCTGACGGGCGACGTGTTCGGGTCCCTCCGCTGCGACTGCGGGGGGCAGCTCGATCGAGCGATGGAGCTGATCGGCCGGGAGGGGCGGGGCGTGATCCTCTACGTGCGCGGGCACGAAGGGCGGGCGATCGGGATCACCCACAAGCTCCGGGCGTACGCGCTCCAGGATCGAGGCCGGGACACCGTGGAGGCCAACATCGAGCTGGGGTTCCCGGCCGATCAGCGCGACTACGGGATCGGCGCGCAGATCCTCTTCGACCTCGGGGTACGGTCGATGCGGCTGCTCACGAACAACCCGGAGAAGCGGGCCGGGCTCGAAGGGCATGGGCTCGCGATCACCGAGCGGCTTCCCCTGCAGACCGACCCGACGCCGCAGAACGTCGGCTACCTCCGGGCCAAGCGCGAGAAGCTCGGCCATCTCCTGGATCTCCCCGACGTCGACGGGCCCGGGATCGACGAGCCGACGATCGACGAAGTGGAGGCGCGAGCGTGACGGTGACGCGAGGAGAGCCGGTGGGCACGGGCCGGCGCGTCGGAGTCGTGGTGGCGCGGTTCCACGAGCACGTGACCTCCAAGCTCCTCGATGGCGCGCTCGCCGGCTTGCGCGCGCACGGTGTGGCCGACGAAGCCGTCGACGTCGCCTGGGTGCCGGGGGCGTTCGAGATCCCGCTCGTCGCTCGGCGCATGGCCGCGAGCGGGGCGTACGACGCCGTGATCTGCCTCGGAGCCGTCGTCCGTGGCGACACGGCACACTTCGAGCTCGTGGCGCGTGAGGCCGCGCGCGGCATCGCGAGCGCGGGCAGGGAGGCCGGCATCCCCGTGATCTTCGAGGTGCTCGCCACCGAGTCACTGGCCGACGCCGAGGCGAGAGCCGGTGGTCCGCACGGCAACAAGGGCTGGGATGCCGCGGAGGCAGCCCTCGAGACGGCCGACCTGCTCCGGCGGCTGCCGAACGGGGCCCCCGAGGAGCGACGGGAGGTGAGCCTGCGATGATCGTCGAGAAGCCGTGGGGACGGGTGGTCACGTACGCCTTGAACCAGCCGTCGTCGGTCCGGGTCATCACCGTGGAGCCCGGGCAGGAGACGAGCGTCCACTACCACCGGATGCGCGACGAGACCTGGGTCGTGCTCGATCCGGGCCTCACGATCGAGATCGGCGAGCGAACGGTCGACGCCGCCCCCGGGGAAGAGTTCGTGATACCCGCGGAGCAGGCGCATCGGATCCGCTGCACCGGATCCGAGCAGGGACGGATCCTGGAGGTCGCCTACGGCTACACGACCGAGGACGACACGCAGCGCCTCCAGGATGCGTACGGGCGCTCCCTCGAGCCCGACTGGTGAGCGTACGGGCGCTCCCTCGAGCGCGACTGGTGAGCGTCCGAGCCTGCCCCTATACTCTGCGCACGTGTTCCGCGTGATCCGCCACAAGCACCGGCTGGTCCGGTGCTTCGTTTTCGAAGGGAGTGATGCGGGGTCTCGACCGAGCCACGCTTGAACGACAGGATCCGATCCCCCAGGTGCGCCTGGTCGGCGCTGATGGTGAACAGATCGGGGTGGTCGCGACCCAGGAAGCGATCCGTAGGGCACGTGAGCTCGACCTGGATCTCGTCGAGGTTGCGCCGCAGGCGAACCCCCCGGTCTGCCGGATCATGGACTACGGCAAGTTCAAGTACGAGCGAGACATCCGCCAGAAGGAAGCTCGGAAGAAGCAAGCCCGGACCGAGCTGAAGGAGATCAAGTTCCGTCCCAAGATCGACGCGCACGACTACGGAACGAAGAAGGGCCACGTCGAGCGGTTCCTCCGGGGCGGGCACAAGGTGAAGGTGACGATCATGTTCCGCGGTCGGGAGATGACGCACACGGAGCTCGGGCGCAAGATCTTGGACCGGTTGGTGGGAGACCTGGGTGAGATGGTGACCGTGGAGTCGATGCCGAAGCAAGAGGGGCGGAACATGATCATGGTGATCTCGCCCAACAAGCGGCACCTCGAGCAGCTCGCGCGCGCCGAGGCTCGTCAACCCGAAGCGGTCGTCGAACCTCCGGTCGAGCCGGGCTCGGTGCCGGAGGCGGCGGTGGAACCGCAGCCGGAAACGGCTCCCGAGCCGGTCATCACCGCCTCCGAGACAGACGAGGGATAGCGATGCCGAAGAACAAGAGCCACCGTGCCGCCGCCAAGCGGTTCCGGATCACCCGGAACGGCAAGGTGCTGCACCGGAAGGCCACGGGGCACCACATGATGACGAAGAAGTCGTCGTCGCGACGCCGCCGCGTCGAGGGCTTGGCGGAGGTCGGCTCGAAGGCCGATGCCAAGACGATCAAGCGGCTGCTGGGGGACTGAGCGATGGCCCGCATCAAGCGTTCGGTGCACGCGAAGAAGAAGCGCCGCGAGATCCTCGAGGCGGCCAAGGGCTACACGGGCAGCCGCCGCAAGCGGCTCCGCGTGGCCAAGGAACAGGTCATGCACTCCGGCATGTACGCGTACCGCGATCGCCGGGATCGCAAGGCACAGTTCCGCCGGCTCTGGATCACGCGCATCAATGCCGCGGTCCGGCCCCACGGTCTCTCGTACTCCCGTTTCGTGAGCGGCCTCCACGCCGCCGGCGTCGAGGTCGACCGCAAGATCCTCGCGGACCTCGCGGTCCGCGATCCCGGCGCGTTCGCGCAGCTCGTGGAGACCGCGAAGGCTGCGGCTCCCTCCGGCTCGTAGGCCGGCTCCTAGTCCGGGGTCCGTCCGGCCCCGCGTACACTCCGCCCGTGCGAGGGGTGCGCGTGTCGTCATGCTGACGTCTGCCAAGAACCCGAAGGTCGCCGCCGCCGTCCGGCTCAAGAAACGGGCGCTGCGTGAAGCCGATCGTCGATTCCTGGTCGAGGGCGCGCAGGCGGTGGCGGAGGCGCTCGCAGAGGACGGCCGCCTCCTGTCGCTGTTCGTCGAGGACGACCTCGATCCGCTGGCGGTCCGGGCGAGGCAGGCCGGGGTGACCGTCGACCCCGTCACGGACCGGGTCATGGAGCGCCTGACGTCGACGGTCACGCCGCAAGGTGTGGTGGGGATCGCCCCGTTCGTCGACGTGGGGCTCGAGGCCCTCGACCCGCCCGACGCGGTGGCCGTGCTGCACGAGGTGCGGGACCCCGGCAACGCGGGCACGATCCTGCGGTCGGCCGACGCGGCCGGGGCCGGGGGCGTCGTGTTCGCCGGCAACTCGGTCGACGCCTACAACCCCAAGAGCGTCCGGGCATCGGCCGGCTCGATCTTCCACGTGCCCGTCGTCCGCGACGTGCCGACGGAGGACGCGATCGCGACGTTGCGGCAGCGCGGGTTCACGATCGTGGCGATGGACATGCACGGCGAGGAGGACCTCTTCGAGGCGGAGATCCCGGTCTCGCCGGCCTTCGTGTTCGGGAACGAAGCCCACGGGTTGCCGACGTCGATCCTCGAGGTCGCGGATCGGCGCGTGCGCGTGCCCCACGCGGGGCGGGCGGAGAGCCTCAACCTCGCGGCGGCCGCGACGGTCTGCTTGTTCGAGTGGGTGCGCCGCGGCCGCGCACACGCCGAGACGCTCGAGGGGCTCGTGGCGGCCGCGGCGCACGACGTCCGGTCGCCGCTCACGGCGATGAAGGGTTTCGGCTACGCGCTCAGCAAGCGCTGGTCGGACATGACGGACGAGCAGCGGGACCTGATGTTGACGGGGATCGCCCACGACGCCGACCGGATGGACACGATCGTCCGTCAGCTCCTGGACGCGGCCAGGGTGATGAGCGGGACCTTCCAGCCGTTCGCGGAGGTCGTCGACGTCTCCGACGTCGTCCGGCAGATCGCCGAGCAGCAGGGCCGGGATCCGGAACACCCCCCGGTGGAGTGGGCCGGGGGAGAGGGCCCGAAGCTGTTGCTCGACGGCGGGCGACTCAAGACGACCCTGCTCGCGTTCATGGAGGCGCTCGTCTGGTGGGGGAGCGAGGGACCGATCCGCGTCGGCAGCGAGATCCGCGACGACCGCCTCGTCGTCTGGGCCTCGCGCGCCGCCGACGGTGACGTCGATGTCGACGGGGTGTTCGCGGCGCGTCGGCCCGGGTCGGGCGGCGGATCCAAGATCGGGTTGTACGTCGCCCGGCGGGTGGCGGAGGCGCAGGGCGGGCACGCGTGGGGCGAGCTCGATGCGGGGCGACTGACCTTCCGCGTCGAGCTCCCCGTGACCGATCCGCAGTCCCTCGCGCCGTAGACTCGGCGAACCTCATGACGCCTCGAGGAACGCGCCGATGAACGCCGAAGAGATGATCCGGACCCTCGATGACGTGCTGACGCGAGGCGTCGAGGCGCTCGACGGCGCCACCTCGCTCGACGAGCTGGAGGCGGCGCTCGTGCAGGTCTTCGGGAGGAAGGCGCCCCTGTCGCAGGTCCAGCGATCGATCGGATCGCTCCCCCCGGAGGCGCGGAGCGACATCGGGCAGCGGGTGAACGAGGCTCGCTCCCGGCTGCAGGCAACGGCCGACGCCCGCCGCGCGTCGCTCGAGGCCGTGGCCGAGGACGCGCTCCTCGTCGCCGACCGGGTGGATCTCTCCCTGCCGGGCAGGCGGCTCCGCCGGGGGTCGCTCCATCCGCTCTCGCTCGTGGAGGACGAGATCGTGGACATCTTCCTCCGTCTCGGCTACCGGGTGGCCGAAGGACCGGAGATCGAGGACGAGTGGCACAACTTCGACGCCCTGAACATCCCCCCGGACCATCCCGCGAGGACGGTGAAGGACTCGATCTACGTCGCGGTCCCCGGCCATCCGGAGCTGCTCCTGCGCACCGAGACGTCGTCGGTGCAGATCCGCACGATGCAGTCCCAGCCACCGCCCGTGTTCATCATCGCGCCCGGCCGCGTCTACCGTCGCGAGACGTCCGATGCCACGCACCTGCCGGTCTTCCATCAGGTGGAAGGGCTCGTGGTGGACGAAGGGATCACGTTCGCCGATCTGAAGGGGACGCTCGACGCCGTCGCGAAGGCGCTGTTCGGCCAGGATCGTGAGACGAAGCTCGGCCCGGCGTTCTTCCCGTTCGTGGAGCCCGGCGCCGAGCTGGCGGTCACGTGCATGCGCTGCGACGGGGCGGGATGCCCGGTGTGCGGGAACGGGTGGATCGAGCTGCTCGGCTGCGGCATGGTGCATCCCGCCGTCTTGGAGAACTGCGGCTACGACCCCGAGCGCTACACGGGCTTCGCCTTCGGCCTCGGCATCGACCGGGTCGCCCTCCTGAAGTACCGCATCCCGGACATCCGGCTCCTGGTGGACGGCGACATCCGGTTCCTCGCCCAGTTCGGAGCGAGCCGATGAAGGTCTCGCTGACGTGGCTCCGGGAGTTCGTGCCGATCGAGCTCGACGCCGAGGAGCTCGCGGCGCGGATCGACGCGCGCGGGATCAAGGTCGAGGGGATCGAGCGTCCCTGGGCGGGGCTCGACGGCGTCGTCGTGGCGACCGTGCGAGAGGTCCGCGACCACCCGAACTCGGAGAAGCTCTGCCTCGCCACCGTGGACGCGGGGGACGGTCCCGTCCAGGTCGTCGTCGGCATCCGCAACATGGCCCCGGGCGACCTGGTGCCGTGGGCGAAACCCGGCTCCCGGGTCCCGCTCCTCGATGAGCCGCTGGGCGCGAGATCGCTCCGCGGGGAGATGTCGAACGGGATGCTGTGCTCGCCGCGGGAGCTCGCGATCTCGCAGGAGCACGAGACCGGGATCCTGATCCTTCCCTCGGACCTCACGCCGGGCACCGATCTCAAGAGCGCGCTCGGTCTCGATGACGCCCTCATCGACATCGAGGTGGAACCGAACCGGCCGGACTTCCTCTCGGTCTACGGGGTGGCGCGCGAGACGTCCTCGATCCTCGGACTGCCGCTCGCGGACCCGGACACCGATCTCCGAGAGGAGGAGGAACGAGCGGACGCGGTGGCCACCGTCGAGCTCCGCGCGCCCGAGGGCTGCCCCTTCTACCTGGCGCGGATCCTCCGCGGAGCGTCCCAGGGTGCGACGCCGATCCGCGCACAGGCCAGGCTCACGGCAGCCGGGATGCGGCCGGTGGCCCCGATCGTCGACGCCACCAACTACGCGATGTTGGAGCTCGGGCAACCGCTGCACGCGTTCGACCTCGACCGGGTCGCCGGGCCCGGGATCCTGGTCCGCCGGGCCGAGGCCGGGGAGCGGCTCACGACCCTCGACGGCGTGGATCGGGAGCTGCTCGACGAGGACCTCGTGATCTGCGACGTCGAGAAGCCGGTCGCGCTCGCAGGCGTGATGGGGGGGCGGTCCTCGGAGGTCTCGGACTCGACGACCGACGTCCTCCTCGAGTCGGCGTACTTCACCAGGACTGGGGTCATCCGGACGGCCCGTCGACTCGACCTGCACTCCGAGGCGTCGCACCGCTTCGAGCGAGGCACCGACCCCGAAGGGGTGGACCGGGCCGCCCGCCGGTGCGCGGCTCTGATCGCCCGGTGGACCGGAGCCCGCGTGCTGGAGGGCGCCGCGCAGGCGGGCGGCCCGCCCCCGCGGCGCCGGGTGTCGATGCGCGCTTCCCGGGCGACGGCGCTCCTCGGCTATCCCGTCGGCCCGTCGGATGCCGCTGCTGTGTTCGACGCGCTGCGGATGGCCCACCGTGAGGAGGCCGACGTCGTCGAGGTGGAGATCCCGGGCCACCGGCCCGACATCGAGCACGAGGTCGACCTGATCGAAGAGGTGGTGCGGATCCAGGGTTACGAGGGCGTCGGTGCCACCGTGCCCCGATCGCCGGAACCGGGTGGTCTGCCCGACGGGTACGCGTTCGCGCGCCGGGTCCGCGACGCGCTCGCGCGGGCCGGGCTCCGCGAAGCGAAGCCGTTGCCGTTCGCGTCCGAGGACGATCTCGGCCTGATAGGTGACGACGACGCGATCCCGCTGGCGAACCCGCTCCGCGCCGAGGAGGCATGGCTCCGGACGCGGCTCCTTCCGGGCCTCCTCCGGACCGTCGCGAGGAACCAGCGGTGGGGTTCCGGGTCCGTCTCGATCTTCGAGGTCGGCACCGTCTTCGGCCTCGGGGAACCGGTCGAGGAGCGGGCGCACGTGGGCTTCGTCCACTGCGGCGCAGCCGGGGAAGGGTGGGCCGCGGACGACCGGGTGCTCGACGTGCTGGACGCCCGCGGAACGCTCGAGGCGCTCTTCGGGGACGTCGGCGCCGTGGACTGGTCGCTCGGCGACGCCCTCGGCGACCCGTTCCACCCCGGGAGGTCCGCGCGCATCCTCCTCGGGAACGAGCAGGCCGGGGTCCTGGGGGAGCTGCATCCTCGGATCGCGGAGTCGCTCGAGATCGACGGCCGGGTCGCGGTCGCCGAGATCCGACTCGACACCCTCCGATCCGCGGCCGCCCGGCCGTTCCGACTCGTCGAGGCCCCGCGGTTCCCGCCGGTGCGACGAGATCTGGCGTTCGTGGTGCCGGACCATGTGCCGGCGGGAGCGCTCCAGGCGATCGTCGATGCCGCAGGGGGGACGCTCCTGGACCGATCCACGCTGTTCGACGTCTTCCGAGGTGGGACGATCCCGGAAGGCCACACGAGCCTGGCCTTCGCGCTCGAGTTCCGGGCGCCGGACCGCACGCTCACGGACGAGGAGGTCGAACCCGCATTGGCTGCCATCGTCGACCGTTCGCGCGCGGAGCTGGGCGCCGAGCTCCGGACCTGAGCAACGCGACACCCGCCGTCGGCGGTCCCACTACACTCGTGCACCATGCGTCACTACCTGAGCGTCGACGACCTCTCTACGACCGAGCTCCCCGACCTCCTCGACCTCGCCGGCGCCCTGAAGGACGATCGCGGTGCGCACGCGCAGGCGCTCGCGGGCCGGTCGATCGCCCTGATCTTCGAGAAGCCGTCCACCCGGACCCGGGTGTCGTTCGAGGTCGGTGTCGAGCAGCTCGGCGCCCATGCGGTCGTGCTGTCGGCCGCTGAGCTGCAGCTCGGCCGGGGCGAGACGATCCAGGACACGGGGCGCGTCCTCTCGCGGTACGTGGACGCGATCGTGCTGCGGACGTTCGAACAGGAGCGGTTGGAGATCCTGTCCACCACCGCGACGGTGCCGGTGGTCAACGCGCTGTCCGACTTCGAGCATCCGTGCCAGGCTCTGGCGGACCTGCTCACGATCCGGGAGCACATCGGCGACCCCCGAGGCCGCGTCCTCACGTACCTCGGCGACGGCAACAACGTCGCGCACTCGCTGCTGCTGGCCGGCACGAAGGCGGGGATGCACGTGCGTGTCGCCACACCGCCCGGCTTCGAGCCGATCCCGCAGGTGGTACATCGCGCCGAGGAGATCGCCGCGGAGACGGGTGGCTCCGTGGAGCTGACCCACGATCCGGAGGGCGCCGCGGTCGGCGCGCACGTCCTGTCCACCGATGTGTGGACGAGCATGGGGCAGGACCTCGAGGCCGACGAGCGCGCCCTGGTCTTCCCGAGCTACCAGCTGAGCCAGAAGCTCGTCGATCTCGCGGACCCGGAGGTCATCGTCCTGCACTGCCTCCCCGCGCACCGTGGGCAGGAGATCACCGACGAGGTGATCGACGGACCCCGGTCCGTGGTCTGGGACCAGGCCGAGAACCGGCTGCACACGCAGAAGGCGCTGCTGCTCCGCCTCTTCGGCGTAGCCTGAGGCGATGCCCCGGGCGAACGACGCCGTCGAGGCGATGCTCATCGAGTACGCCGACCTGTTGTCGATCCTGTTCGAGGATCCCTACAAGCCGCGGGCCTACGAGAAGGCGGCCCGCGCGGTCGGCGGCTACCCGGTGGACCTCGAAGGGAAGGACCTGCCCGAGATCCTGAAGGTGCCCTCGGTCGGCCGGTCGATCGGCGAGAAGATCCTGGAGTTCCTCACGACCGGCACCCTCGCGGAGCTCGAGGACCTCCGGGAGCAGATCCCGCCGGGCGTCCGCGGTCTGATGTCGATCCCCGGGCTCGGCCCGAAGAAGGCGATGGTGCTCCATCAGGAGCTGGGCGTGGGCTCGGTGGACGAGCTCGTGGCCGCGATCGAACAGGATCGCGTCGCCGCGCTCCCGCGGTTCGGCGCCAAGACGCAGGAGAACATCGCGCGCGGCATCCAGCAGATGCGGTCGGCCGGCGGGCGGGTCAAGATCGATGTCGCGCTGGACGTGGCCGAGACGTTCCTCGCCGTCCTTCGGCCGTTGCCCCAAGCGGGTCGCGTCTCGTACGCCGGTTCCTTGCGGCGGATGAAGGAGTCGATCGGTGACGTGGATCTCCTCGTCGCCGGCTCGGACGCCCCGCCGGTGATGGAGGCCTTCGTCGGCCACCCCGCGGTCGCTCGGGTGATCGCGAAGGGCGACACGAAGTGCTCGATCGTGACCGACGCCGGGCTCCAGATCGACCTCCGCGTGATCCCGGAGGAGGCCTGGGGGGCCGCGATGATCTATTTCACCGGCTCCAAGGCGCACAACATCAGGATCCGCGAGATCGCGGTCCGGCGGGGTCTCAAGCTGAGCGAGTACGGGCTGTTCGATGCGAAGTCGGGCGATCTCCTCGCAGCCGAGTCCGAGGAGAGCGTCTACGGGCGCCTGGAGATGCAGCCCATCGAGCCCACGCTCCGTGAGGATCGCGGCGAGGTCGAGGCCGCGCTCGCCGGTGAGCTCCCAACGGTGCTCACCGAGCGGCAGCTGAAGGGCGATCTCCACACGCACACGAACCTGACCGACGGACTCGCGAGCCTCGAAGAGATGGTGGCGCGCGCGGCGGACCTCGGGTACGCGTACTTCGCGATCACGGATCACGCGCCCAACCTCTACATGCAGCGGATGACCGAGGAGAAGATCCTCGCGCAACGCGCTCGTGTCGAGAAGCTCCAGGCGAAGTACCCGAAGATGACGCTGCTCCACGGGACGGAGCTGAACATCGATCCGGACGGCAACGTGGATTGGGAGGGCGACTTCCTCGCCGGGTTCGACCTCACGGTCGCCTCGGTCCACTCCCACTTCACGCAATCGCGGGACGAGATGACCGCGCGCGTGATCCGAGCGATCGAGAACCCGTACGTCGACATCATCGGTCACCTGACCACGCGGCAGATCGGGAGGCGGCCGCCCGTCGATCTCGACCTCGAGGCTGTGTTCGGGGCCGCGGGCCGCACGGGAACGGCGATGGAGATCAACTCCCATCCGGACCGGCTCGATCTCTCCGACGAGCACGTGCTCTGGGCGAAGCGGCACGGCGTGCGGTTCGCCGTGAACACCGACGCGCACGCGGTGCCACATCTGGATCATCGCCGCTACGGCGTGGGCATGGCCCAGCGAGGCTGGCTCACGAAGGACGACGTGATCAACGCGTGGCCGCTCAAGAAGCTCCAACGGTTCCTGGCCGTGGGCCGTCCGTGACCGCGGTCCGGCTGCCGAGGTCGTTCTTCGCCCGGCCCGCCGAGGACGTCGCGCCCGATCTCCTCGGACAGGTCGTGGTGCGGACCTTCCCCGACGGCTCACGGGCCGCCGCGCGGATCGTGGAGGTGGAGGCGTACGGTCCGGACGATCCCGCGAGCCACGCCTTCCGCGGGCGGACCGCGCGGAACGCGGTGATGTTCGGACCCCCGGGCCATCTCTACGTCTATCTCACGTACGGGATGCATCACTGCATGAACGCCGTCACGGGTCGGGTCGGCGAAGGGGCGGCGGTCCTCCTCCGCGCCGCGGAGCCGATCGAGGGCGCGGACGCGATGGTCGCCCGGCGGGCCCGCCAGCGCCTCCTCGATCTGTGCTCGGGACCCGGCCGGCTCACACAGGCTTTCGGGGTGGATCGTCGTCACGACGGCGAGGACCTGGTCGCGGGAGGTGAGATCTGGGTGGAGGACGGTCCGCGACCCGAGGCGGTCGCCACGGGGAACCGCGTGGGTGTGCACGAAACGAGCCGCTCCTGGCGCTTCTGGATCGAGGGCAACCCGTTCGTCTCGCGCGGGCGACCCGGGCCGCCTACGGCGAAGCGGCGAGCTCCTCGGGTTCGGTCGACGACACCGTGATCGTGACCGTGCTGGTCTGGAAGGCCTGCGTGCCGGCCGCCGGCGTCTGCGCGAGCACCGTGCCCTTCGGCTGCGTCGAGGGCGCGGTGACCACCTCGACGTAGAAACCGGCCTGCGTGAGCGCCTCGATCGCGGTCGTCTCCGCGGACCCGATCGTCGACGGGACGAGCACTTCCTGCAACGACGACGGGGACGTGCACACCTTGGTTGGCTCCGTCCCTTCGATGAACTGCAAGGTCTGGATGTTCTGGGGGAGCGTGAACGGGTTCGGGAGGCAGTTCGGCTCCTGGGAGGCATCGACCGAGACGGAGACGAATCCCACCTCCGGGTTCGGGAACGCCATCACGGGCAAGCCGCGTGAGGCCTCGAGCATCAGCAAGCGCCAGATCTGGGCGGGCCACGTGCCTCCGAAGACGGTGATCCTGGTCTCCGGAGGTTCCATCGGGATCTGCCCTTCGGGGAACCCGATCCATACCGCCGCAGCCATCTGCGGGATCGCGCCGACGAACCAGGCGTCGGAGTGATCCATCGCGGTGCCGGTCTTCCCGATCTGCGGCCGTCCGATGTTGGCCGCGGTGCCCGTGCCGAACAGTACGGCCTCGTGCAGGATCTCGTTGGTCACGGACGCCACCTGCGGGTCGAGGACGCGGTCGCCCGACGTGTTCGCGGACCAGATGACGGCGCCGTGCGCATCGGTCACGCGGGAGACGGGAACGGGCCTGGTCCGCACGCCTCCGGTCGCGAGGGTCCCGTACGCGGAGGCCATCTCGAGCGTGTTCACCTCGTTGGTCCCGAGGACGGCCGAGAGATAGGGCTCGAGCGGATGGCGCGGTCGGCTGACCCGCGGGCAGCACCGGAGCCCCATCCGTTCCGCGACCTCCACGACCGTGCCGGCGCCGAGCCGGTCGATCACCTGGGCGTAGACCGTGTTCACGGAGTGCACCGTCGCCGCCCGGAGCGACATCGAGCCGTACCCGGCGCCCTCCGCGTTCGTCACGTCCCAGATCTCCCCCGACTCGAGGGCGAGTCGGAGCGTGGAGGGAGCGGGGAAGATCTCCGACGGTGACAAGCCGGCCTCGAGCGCTGCCACGAGCGCGAACGGCTTGAAGGACGAACCGGACTGTCGCCCCGTCCCGCCCATCGCGGTCGCCAGGTTCACGCGGCCGGCGTTGCGGTCCAGCCAGTAGTCGAGCTGGTCGCCACCGACCATCGCCAGAACGAAGCCGGTGCGCGGATCGAGGACGGACACGGCCGCGGAGGGGTCGTTCGGGTAGGACAGCACGGAGTCGACGGCGCGTTGCGACGCTGCCTGGACCGCCGGCTGCAACGTCGTGTGGATCCGGAGGCCGCCGGTGAACAGGAGCTTGTAGCGATCCTCGCGCGTCTCGCCGAAGGCGGCGTTGGACAGGAACCACTCCTTGAGGTAGTCGACGAAGTAGGGGTAGTCGTAGCGGCCCAGCGTCGTTACGGGGTGGAGGTCGACCGGCGCGCGGCGCGCCTCACGACGCTGGGCGGTTGTGATCATGCCGAACTCGTGCATCAGGCGGAGGACCACGCGGCGCCTGCCGAGCGCTCGGCGCGGGTATTCGTACGGATCGAAATGCCCGGGGCTCGTGATGAGACCCGCGAGCAGGGCGGACTGGGCCAGGCTGAGGTCGGCGGCGTCCACGTCGAAGAACGTCCGGGCGGCAGCCTGCACGCCGTAGGCGCCCTGTCCGAAGTACACGGTGTTCAGGTAGCGCGTGAGGATCTCCTCCTTGGAGAGCCGGTCTTCGAGCTGCCACGCCAGGGAGGCCTCGCTGAGCTTGCGAGCGAGCGTCCGGTCGCCGCCCGTGTAGAGGTTCTTCACGAGCTGTTGGGTGATCGTCGAGCCGCCCTCCTCGATCGTCCCGTCCCGGAGGTTCACGTAAGAGGCCCGGATGATCGCGCGACCGTCGATCCCGTGGTGCTGGTAGAAGCGCCGGTCCTCGATCGCGACCGCGGCGTCGCGGATCCAGTCGGGGATCTGCGACGTCGGCAGCACCACGCGGTCCTCGACGGCGTGCAGCTCGGTGATCACGGTGTCGTCGGCCGCATACACGAAAGACGTCTGCGCGAGCACGCGACGAGGGACGTCCTCCAGGTGGACGCCGCACGCAGCAGAGAACACAGCGCAGGCTGCCGTGAAGGCCGCCAGGGGGAAGTACCGGCGGGTCATCGCGGGCGAGTGTACCCCGGGTCCTGCGCGGGATCGGGGAGGTGCACTGGTAGCATCGCGCCGCCATGGCCGCCGACGCGCTGAGGATGCTCGCGAGCGGCGCCGTCGACCTCGTGCCGGAAGGCGGCCTCGAGGAACGGCTGGCGGCGGATCGGCCGCTCCGCGTGAAGCTGGGAGTGGATCCGAGCCGTCCCGATCTCACGCTCGGACACGCCGTCGTGCTCCGGAAGCTCCGGCAGTTCCAGGATGCCGGCCACGTCGCGGTCCTCATCATCGGCGACTTCACCGCGCGGATCGGCGACCCGTCGGGACAATCCGAGACCCGTCCGATGCTGACGGAGGACGAGATCCGGACGAACGCCGCGACGTACTTCGCGCAGGCAGGGCACGTGATCGACGTCGACGCGGCGGAGATCCACGGGAACGCGGAGTGGCTCGCGGAGATGGACATGGCCGAGGTGATCCGGTTGACGGCGACCGCGACGCTCGCGCAGATGCTCGAACGCGAGGACTTCCGCGATCGCTACCAGGGCGAGCGGCCGATCAGCGTCGTCGAGCTGCTGTACCCGTTGCTCCAGGGCTACGACTCGGTCGCGGTGCGGGCCGACGTGGAGCTCGGCGGAACCGACCAGACGTTCAATCTCCTCATGGGTCGCGAGGTGCAGCGTGCCTACGGACAGGAACCGCAGGTGGTCCTCACCCTTCCGCTGCTCGAAGGCACCGACGGCGTGCGGAAGATGTCCAAGTCGCTCGACAACTACATCGGGCTCACGGAGCCGCCGGACGACATGTTCGGCAAGCTGATGCGGATCCCGGACCGTCTGATCCCGAGATTCCTCCGGTTGAGCACGTCGCTCGATCCGAGCGAGGTCGACGACGTCGAGCGCGGCCTGACGGACGGATCGGTCGGCCCGAACGACGCGAAACGGCGGCTCGCTCGCGAGGTCGTCGACCTTTACCACGGACCGGGGTCGGGGGCGGCGGCCGAATCGCGCTTCGATCTCGTCCATCGCCAGCGGGAGCTCCCCGAGGAGGTCCCGGGCGTTTCGGTATCAGCGGACGTCTTCCGGGCCGATGGTGACGATTGGGTGGTGTACGTCCCTGCTCTCCTGGAGGCGCTCGGCCTCGTCGAGAGCAAGTCGGAGGGCCGGCGGCTGCAGTCGCAGGGAGGGGTTCGCATGAACGGGGAACCCGTCCCGGACGAGGAGCTCAGGGTCCAGGGACCTCCTCCGGGGGAGCTGGCCGGATCGATCTGGCAGGTCGGCCGTCGGAAGTTCGCGCGGCTGGAGAGGGTCGAAGGGGAGGCGGGTTCCACCCCGAGGTAACGGCTCGAACAGCGGTTCGAGCTCCCCTGCTCGGTTGACGGTGAGACCCGGACTGCTATCCTACCCATCCGGCGCGGTTCCCCGAGGGTGTTCAGCGCTCTGACCAGGAACTTCGCGCCCGGCCGCACCTTGAGAACTGAACAGCGTGTCAAGAGCCGATGCTTGCCATCGTTCACGTCGGCACGTTTCGACGTGCCTCGAGAACGAGGGCACGCTTCATCCGTCCAGACGGCAACGTCTGGCGGGGAATGGCCCTGCGAGCGAGTGCCTCGCTCGGAGGGCCAACCTCCATCAAGTCGAACGGGACCGATCCGTCGGTACCGCTCGATCTCTACGGAGAGTTTGATCCTGGCTCAGGACGAACGCTGGCGGTGCGCCTAACACATGCAAGTCGAACGGTGAACCGGGCTTCGGCCCGGGGATCAGTGGCGAACGGGTGCGTAACACGTGGGCAACCTGCCCCCGACCCTGGGATAACCCCGGGAAACCGGAGCTAATACCGGATACTCTCCTCCGATCTCATGATCGGAAGAGGAAAGGTCCGCCGGTCGGGGATGGGCCCGCGGCCTATCAGCTTGTTGGTGGGGTAACGGCCTACCAAGGCGACGACGGGTAGCTGGTCTGAGAGGACGACCAGCCACACTGGGACTGAGACACGGCCCAGACTCCTACGGGAGGCAGCAGTGGGGAATCTTGCGCAATGGGCGAAAGCCTGACGCAGCGACACCGCGTGGGGGACGAAGGCCTTTCAGGTCGTAAACCCCTTTCGGCAGGGACGAAGCGATACCGTGACGGTACCTGCAGAAGAAGCCTCGGCTAACTACGTGCCAGCAGCCGCGGTAACACGTAGGAGGCGAGCGTTGTCCGGAATCATTGGGCGTAAAGAGCGCGCAGGCGGCTTGGCAAGTCGGGTGTGAAATCCCGGGGCTCAACCCCGTGACTGCATTCGATACTGTCAGGCTAGAGGTAGGTAGGGGAGATCGGAATTCCTGGTGTAGCGGTGAAATGCGCAGATATCAGGAGGAACACCGGTGGCGAAGGCGGATCTCTGGGCCTTACCTGACGCTCAGGCGCGAAAGCTAGGGGAGCGAACAGGATTAGATACCCTGGTAGTCCTAGCCGTAAACGTTGGGTGCTAGGTGTGGGCGGATATCAACCCCGTCCGTGCCGAAGCTAACGCATTAAGCACCCCGCCTGGGGAGTACGGCCGCAAGGCTAAAACTCAAAGGAATTGACGGGGGCCCGCACAAGCGGCGGAGCATGCGGCTTAATTCGATGCAACGCGAAGAACCTTACCTGGGCTTGACATGCAGGGTGAAACCCGTGAAAGCGGGCGCTCTTCGGAGCCTGCACAGGTGGTGCATGGCTGTCGTCAGCTCGTGCCGTGAGGTGTTGCCTTAAGTGGCGCAACGAGCGCAACCCCTGTCCTTAGTTGCCAGCGGGTCATGCCGGGAACTCTAGGGAGACTGCCGGTGCCAAACCGGAGGAAGGTGGGGATGACGTCAAGTCATCATGCCCCTTATGTCCAGGGCTGCACGCATGCTACAATGCGCGGTACAGAGGGCTGCGATCCCGTAAGGGGGAGCGAATCCCAGAAAGCCGCGCTCAGTTCGGATCGAGGTCTGCAACCCGACCTCGTGAAGTCGGAGTCGCTAGTAATCGCGGATCAGCAATGCCGCGGTGAATACGTTCCCGGGCCTTGTACACACCGCCCGTCACACCACGAAAGTGGGCAACACCCGAAGCCGGTGGCCCAACCCTTGTGGAGGGAGCCGTCGAAGGTGGGGCTCGCGATTGGGGTGAAGTCGTAACAAGGTAGCCGTACCGGAAGGTGCGGCTGGATCACCTCCTTTCTAAGGAGCCATTTGGCAACCCGTTTTCGCCGGCGTTCGTTCGGCGGACGCGGAGCTCCAGGTTGATCATCTGCTCGAGACACGCTGTTCAGCTTTGAGGGTGCGACCCTCGAGCATCTTGAGAACTCGATAGCGAGCGCGAGCATCTAGTAGTCAAGTGAACAAGGGCTTACGGTGGATGCCTTGGCGCCAGGAGCCGAAGAAGGACGCGTCAGGCTGCGAAAAGCCTCGGGGAGCTGCCGAGAGAGCTGTGATCCGAGGGTGTCCGAATGGGGAAACCCGGCCGGGGTCATGCCCGGTCACCCGTCGCTGAATACATAGGCGGCGAGGAGGGAACCGCTCGAAGTGAAACATCTCAGTAGGGCGAGGAAGAGAAAGCAACCGCGACTCCCTAAGTAGCGGCGAGCGAACGGGGAAGAGCCTAAACCGGTACGGTGTGATAGCCCGACGGCGTTGCCGTACCGGGGTCGTGGGACCCGCATGGATCCGTGTCGGAGGATCCGAGGAGTTACAAAGCACGCACCTAGTCGAAGGCCATGGAAAGGGCCGCCACAGCAGGTAACAGCCCTGTAGACGAAAGGCGACGTGCCTCCTTGCGGTGTTCCCGAGTAGCACGGGACCCCTGAAATCCCGTGCGAATCTGGGGGGCCCACCCCCTAAGGCTAAGCACTCCCTGGCGACCGATAGTGAACCAGTACCGTGAGGGAAAGGTGAAAAGCACCCCGGGAGGGGAGTGAAAGAGCACCTGAAACCGTGAGCCTACAAGCTGTCGGAGCTCGTACTGGGCAACCAGTGCGGGTGACGGCGTGCCTTTTGAAGAATGAGCCGGCGAGTTCGTGGTACGCGGCAAGGTTAAGTCTTCTGACGAAGCCGAAGCGAAAGCGAGTCTGCATGGGGCGAAGAGTCGCGTGCCCTAGACCCGAAGCCGAGTGATCTACCCATGGGCAGGTTGAAGCGAGGGTAAGACCTCGTGGAGGACCGAACCCACCAGGGTTGAAAACCTGGGGGATGACCTGTGGATAGGGGTGAAAGGCCAATCAAACTCGGTGATAGCTGGTTCTCCCCGAAATGCCTTTAGGGGCAGCCTCGGGCGTTCTCCGACGGAGGTAGAGCACTGATTGGACTAGGGGGCCTACAAGCTTACCGAACTCAGTCAAACTCCGAATGCCGTCGGACCAGAGCCCGGGAGTGAGGGCGCGGGGGCTAAGCTCCGTGTCCGAGAGGGAAACAACCCAGATCGCCAGCTAAGGTCCCTAAGTTCGTGCTAAGTGGGTAAGGATGTGAGATCGCCCAGACAACCAGGAGGTTGGCTTAGAAGCAGCCACCCTTGAAAGAGTGCGTAACAGCTCACTGGTCAAGTGATCTTGCGCCGACGATGTAGCGGGGCTCAAGCACGACACCGAAGCTGCGGGATCCTTCACTATCGCTCGGCCCTCGAGGGCAGCCTCGTGGGTCCAGGCGGAAGGATCGGTAGGGGAGCGTTCCCACGCGGGTGAAGCGGCGGGGTAACCCAGTCGTGGATGCGTGGGAAGTGAGAATGCCGGCATGAGTAGCGAAAGACGGGGGAGGAGCCCGTCCGCCGAATGCCCAAGGGTTCCTGGGGAAGGTTCATCCGCCCAGGGTTAGTCGGGCCCTAAGCCGAGGACGAGAGTCGTAGGCGATGGACGACTGGTTGATATTCCAGTACCACCTCATCCGCGCCCATGCTGAATCAGGGACGCTAAGGGAACCCCTTCGGGGGCTACCGACCCTCCCTGTAGTAGGCCAGCGAAGGGGGGACGCAGGAGGGTAGCTCGACCCAGGCGTTGGTTGTCCTGGGGCAAGTGTGTAGGGGGGCTTCCTAGGCAAATCCGGGAGGCCGTCAACCCCGAGACACGATGCCGAGCCATTCCAGGCGAAGCGAGTGATCCCACGCTGCCGAGAAAAACCTCTAGCGAGTGGACGAGGTGCCCGTACCCCAAACCGACACAGGTGGGCACGTAGAGAATACGAAGGCGATCGAGAGAACCCTGGTTAAGGAACTCGGCAAATTGCGTCCGTAACTTCGGGAGAAGGACGACCTCTGTAGGGTGAAGGCCTTCGCGGCCCGAGCTCGAAGAGGTGGCACAAACCAGGCCCAAGCGACTGTTTACTAAAAACACAGGTCCGTGCGAAGTCGCAAGACGATGTATACGGACTGACGCCTGCCCGGTGCCGGAACGTTAAGGGGAGGGGTTAGCTCTTCGGAGCGAAGCTCTGAACCTAAGCGCCGGTAAACGGCGGCCCTAACTATAAGGGTCCTAAGGTAGCGAAATTCCTTGTCGGGTAAGTTCCGACCTGCACGAATGGCGTAACGACTTGGGCACTGTCTCAACCGGGGACTCGGCGAAATTGCACTACGAGTAAAGATGCTCGTTACCCGCAGCAGGACGGAAAGACCCCGGCACCTTTACTGTAGCTTGGTGTTGCGTTCTGGCATGTGTTGCGTAGGATAGGCGGGAGGCTTCGAAGCCCGGATCTCGGTTCGGGTGGAGCCAACCTTGAAATACCGCCCTTCACTTGTTGGGACCCTAACCTTGGCCCGTGATCCGGGTCGGGGACAGCGCCTGGTGGGCAGTTTAACTGGGGCGGTTGCCTCCTAAAGAGTAACGGAGGCGCCCAAAGGTTCCCTCAGCCTGGTTGGCAATCAGGCGTCGAGTGCAAGGACACAAGGGAGCTTGACTGCGAGACCGACGGGTCGAGCAGGTGCGAAAGCAGGGCCTAGTGATCCGACGACTCCATGTGGAAGGGTCGTCGCTCAACGGCTAAAAGGTACGCCGGGGATAACAGGCTGATCCTGCCCAAGAGTCCATATCGACGGCAGGGTTTGGCACCTCGATGTCGGCTCGTCTCATCCTGGGGCTGGAGCAGGTCCCAAGGGTCGGGCTGTTCGCCCGTTAAAGAGGCACGCGAGCTGGGTTTAGAACGTCGCGAGACAGTTCGGTCCCTATCCGCTGTGGGCGCAGGAGATTTGAGAGGAGCTACCCCTAGTACGAGAGGACCGGGGTGGACGAACCTCTGGTGTGCCAGTTGTCGCGCCAGCGGCATGGCTGGTTGGCCACGTTCGGAAAGGATAAGCGCTGAAAGCATCTAAGTGCGAAGCCTGCCTCGAGATGAGATCTCCCACTGGCTCGACCAGGTAAGGCCCCTCGCAGACCACGAGGTTGATAGGCGGGAAGTGGAAGCACGGCAACGTGTGGAGCTGACCCGTACTAATAGGCCGAGGACTTGACTCTTGCTCGCGCTCGCTATCGTGTTCCGAGCTCTGCTCGGGGCGCATCCTCGCTTCCGTCTCGATCGTGCGACGACCTTCCGACGATCCGAACGCCAAGGATCCGAACGAAGGGGAACGACGATCGAGGCAGGCTGTTTCGGTGGCCATGGCGGAGGGGGAACACCCGGTCCCATCCCGAACCCGGAAGTTAAGCCCTCCAGCGCCGATGGTACTGCTCTGGAGACGGAGTGGGAGAGTAGGTCGCTGCCGAGACTTCGTAACGAACGGGCCGCCCGCGAGGGCGGCCCGTCCGCGTTTCCGTAGGCTTCCGGCATGTCCGGTTCCTTCCATCCGAAGGGGCGTGGCGGCTCTCGAGCCGCCGCGCCGACCGCCGCCCTGCCGCGAGCGATCCAGGACGAGATCCGGCGGACCGCCCTGCCGGGCAAGGAACGCGATGCGATGTCTCGCCTCGGCCGCGCCATCGAGCTGCTCGATCGCGACGACCCCAAGGGCGCGGCCGCGGAAGCGGAGAAGGCCAAGGCGTTCGCCCCGCGATCCGGCGCCGTTCGAGAGGTGCTCGGCCTGGCGTTCTACGGGCTCGGCCGGTGGCAGGAGGCCGTCACGGAGCTGAAGGCCTATAAGCGGATCAGCGGCCGGACCGATCAGAACCACCTGATCGCGGACAGCCTCCGAGGCCTCGGCAGGCCGAAGGAGGCGGTGCCGCTCGCGGAGGAGGTCCTGCGCGTCAAGGGCGTCCCGAACGAGGCGAAGGCCGAGGCGGTGATCGTCGCCGCATCGGCGCTCGCAGATCAGGAGCGGTTCGCGGAGGCCCTCGCGTTCCTCGCGCGGGCCAAGACCCGTGACGATCGATCCGAGGAGTACACCCTCCGTCTGTGGTACGTGAAGGGCGACATCCTCGCGCGCGCCGGGCGGCGGCAGGAGGCGGCGGCGGAATTCCGCAGGATCATGCAGCACGACCCGGGCGCCTACGACGCGGCCGAGCGCCTCGCCGAGGTCAGCTAGCGGCCGCGCCCGGCGGCGCGTCTGCCCGCTTCCCGCGCCGCTGCCAGTAGCGGGCGAGTCCCTGGGCGTTCATCCGGATGCTCGAGATCAAACGCAGTCGATCCTCCAGCATCTCGAGGTCGAGCGTCGCCTCGGCTCCGGTCTCGATGTCGGCGAGCGCGGTGGACTCGAGACGTGTGGCCAGCTCGTCCGGGTCGACACCGTCTCGCACGGCGCCCTGCACGACGCCGGCCCAGTCCCGCACGCGACGGATCGCCAGCTCGCAGGTGGCGTCCACGTCCGCGAGGGGACCGAAGTGCGCGAACAGCAGGATCGATCGGGCCGCGTCGCGGATCCGGTCGATCGACGCGACGTAGCGCTCGAGGTCGAACTCGGGAGGCGGCGTCGCAGGGCGGAGTACGGGGAGGTCGGGCACGTGGATCCCGAGCGCATCGCCCGTGAATACCGCGCCGGTGCGCGAGTCAACGAGCGCCACGTGGTGCGAGGCGTGCCCCGGCGTGTCGAGGACCGCCAGCCGGCGATCGCCCATCGCGATCTCGTCGCCGTCCTGGAGTGATCGCACGCGGTCACCCGCGACCGGAGCGGCGGGTCCGAACAGCTCGCGCATCTCGGCCTCGCCCCAGACACGGGCCGTGCTGGCGACGAGGCGCGTCGGATCAGCGATGTGCGGCGCGCCCCGCTCGTGGACCCACACGGTCGCGCGCGGGAATCGGCGGGCGAGCTGGCCGACGCCGCCCGCGTGATCGAGGTGGATATGCGTGAGGACGATGTGGGCCAGCTCGTCGGCCGCCACGCCGAGGTGATCGAGCGCGGCCGCGACCGGCTCCACCGACGTCCCGGGGCCGGTCTCGACCAACGTGGTCTCGGTCGCATCCAGGAGGTAGGCGGCCGTGTAGCGAGCCCGGCCGCCCATGAAGGTGTCGATCGCGGTGATCCCGTCGGCGACCGGGAACACGACGGGGGCGGCGGTCTCCATCCGCCTCAGTGTCGCAGGCCGTGTCGGTGCCGCGGGATACGGTCACGCTTCCCCCGGAATGGAGGAACGAAGTGGGGGCACACACATGGTGACCGTCAATGTCGTCGTGCTCGCGGGGACCGTGGCGGCCGATCCTGTGCAGCGTCGGATGCCGTCGGGTGACGAGGTCACGGAGCTCCGGCTGTCCGTTCCGGAGGCGGGACGACGCCTCCTCCCCCTGCCGGTCGCGGCGTGGCACGCCACGGTCGGCGCGCGGACCGTCGATGGGATCGCGAAGGGCGATGCCGTGCTCGTGCACGGGCAGCTCGTCCGGCGGTTCTACCGGAGCGGCGCCGGCGCGCGGAGCTTGACGGAGGTGGTGGCCACGGGGATCAAGAAGCTGGAGCAACCCGCGGCCTGAGGGTCGAGGCCCGTTCCGCCTCGCCGCTGCTAACGTCGGACTGGTGCGACGGCGCGCGAGCGTCCGGGATCGATGGCCGGAGAGGTGACGGGCGGTGCAGGCGGACAGGGAGCAGCGTTCGGCGTACGACCTCTTCGCGCGTGGACGGTCGATGCTCGCGGGTGGTCATCCGCATCAGGCCGTGATGTTGCTCTCGCAGGCCAAGATGCTCGAGCCCGAGAAAGCGTCGATCCGGGAGGCGCTCGGGCGTGCGCTCTACGCGTGCGGCCGTGCATCCCGCGCCCGGCGCGAGTTCGCGAAGGCGGTGCAGCTCAACCCGTCCGATGACTACGCGCATTTCGCGCTCGCGCTGGCCTGCGAACGCACGGGGCAGCGCTCGCGAGCCCGCGGGCACGCGAAGCTCGCGGTCGTGTTGCGGCCCGACGTGCCGGACTACGTCCGGGTGCTCGAGCGCTTGTCGGCCTGACACGCGTGCTCGTCGACCCGTACGACGTCATCCTCCTCGACCTGGACGGCGTCCTGTACCGGTGGCCCGAACCGATCCCGGGAGCCGCCGACGCGGTCGCGACCCTCCGCGAGATGGGGAAGCGGGTCGCCTTCGTCACGAACAACGCCAGCCGCACGCCCGAGGAGGTCGCGGAGCGGCTCGCGTCGGTCGGCGTGCGCGCCGAGCCGAAGGAGGTGGTGACGTCGGCCCTCGCCACCGCCGCGGCGCTGGGCGAGCGGGGCGTGCGGTCGGCGTTCGTGGTCGGCGAGGGAGGGCTGATCGTCGCGTTGCAGGACCGCGGGATCCAGGTGGTGGACGGATCGGCCGAGGACGTCGGGGCCGTCGTCGTGGGGTTCGATCGCGGCGTTACGTACACGAAGCTGAAGGACGCCTCGGTCCTCGTGGCGCGCGGGGTCCCGCTGATCGCGTCGAACGCCGACGCGTCCTTCCCCGCCCCCGGAGGTGAGGCGTGGCCCGGTGCCGGCGCCCTCGTCGCGGCGATCCAGACGACCACGGGCGCGACGGCGGAGCTGATCGGCAAGCCGGAGGCACCGCTCCTCGAGCTCGCGCTCGACGCGGCGGGTGGGGGACGCCCGCTCGTGGTGGGCGACCGCCTGGACACCGACGTCGCGGGCGCGGCTCGACTCGGCTGGGACTCGGTGCTCGTGCTCACGGGTTCGACCCGGCGCGAGGCCGTGGGGCGATCCGACTGGAAGCCCACCTTCATCGTGGACAGCGTGGCCGACCTGGTCTGAGCGGTCCTCGCCCAGGTGGCGCGGGGTATCCTGCGTCCACGACCGCGAACGGAAGGACAGATCCCATGGTGCTCGACGACGTCAGGAAAGCGCTCGAATCGATGATCGGCCTCACGCCGGCCAAGGCTCAGGAGCTCGCGAAGCGCTACCTGGAGCCTGGCGCGGCGAAGGATCAGGTGGCGAAGACCGCGAGCGACCTGTTGCGCGTGCAACAGCGCCTCCGGGACGCGGTCAAGAAAGAGGTCACCTCGCAGATCAAGTCGATGGGAGCGGCGACGCAGGACGACCTCGACGCGCTCCGCAAGCGGGTGCGCGATCTCGAGCGGCGCGCCGGGATGACCGCGTCCGGCCGGAAGAAGACCGCCGCCCGGAAGAAGACCGCCGCGAAGCGGACGTCGGGCTCCGGGACGTCGTCCTCGACCGCCGCCGGGTCGTCGGCCTCGTCCTGACCGACCCGTGGGCCGACGCCCCCTCGACGCCGAGCTCGTGCGTCGCGGGCTGGCCGGGAACCGAGCGGAGGCGCAGGAAGCGGTCCGGACCGGACAGGTGACGGTGCGAGGCGCGCCGGCCACCAAGAGCACGACGCTCGTGGGTGCCGATGAGGCGCTCGCCCTGCGGGGACCGGCTCGCCCCTTCGTTTCCCGCGGCGGGGCGAAGCTCGCCGCCGCCCTCGAATCGTTCGCGGTCGATCCATCCGGTCGTGACTGCCTGGACGCGGGGGCGTCGACCGGCGGATTCACCGATTGCCTGCTCCAGCGTGGCGCCCGTCACGTCCTCGCCATCGACGTCGGCTACGGCCAGCTCGCCTGGGCGCTGCGAACGGACCCGCGCGTCACCGTCCTCGACCGGACGAACGCCCGGGACCTGGACCCCACCACCCTCCCGTTCCGCCCGTCGCTCGTCACAGCGGACCTGTCGTTCATCTCTCTGCGCTCGGTGCTCGGTCCGCTGGTCTCGGCGGCGGATCCGCACGCCGATCTCGTGCTCCTCATCAAGCCCCAGTTCGAGGCCGGTCGCGACGAGGTCCGGTCGGGCGGCGTGGTCACGGATCCGGCGGTCTGGCGTCGCGCGATCCAGGAGGTCGCCGCGGCGGGAGCCGCGGCCGGCGCGCCGGCCGCGGCCGTGACCGCCTCGCCGATCACCGGCCCCGCCGGGAACGCCGAGTTCCTGTTGCACGCTCGGGTCGGCGGCGGACCGGCTCCGCTCGACGTCGACCGCGCGATCACCGCCGCTCGGGGGCTGGTGGGCGCGTGAGCCTCGTCGCCTTCGTCGTGCACGAGGGTCGCGCGACCGCCGTCGACACGGCGGAGACGCTCCGCCGCGACCTGGAGGCGGAGTCGGTGGGGACACGGATCGCTCGGACCCCCGACGACGTGCGGGAGGATCGCCCGGACCTGGTGGTCTCCGTCGGTGGCGACGGCACGTTCCTGCGAGCCGCACGCGTGGCCGCCGAGGCGGACTGTCCGGTCCTCGGCGTGAAGGTGGGACGACTGGGGTTCCTGACGGAGATCGAGCCGGGATCCGGCGCGATCGCGCTGGTACGGGCCGCGCTCGAGGGTCGGGCCCCCGTCGAGGAGCGACTCGCGGTGATGGCCGAGCCGGCGGACGGGACGCCCTTCCCCGCACAGTGGGCGATGAACGAGATCATGGTCGAGAAGTGGACGCGCCATCGGCTCGTCCGGCTCGCGGTGCACGTCGGCGACGAGTACATCACGACGTTCTCCGCCGACGGGGTGATCGTGGCGACGCCCACGGGGTCGACGGCCTACTCCTTCTCCGCTCGCGGACCGATCGTCAGCCCTGGCGTCGCCTGCCTGGTCGTGACCCCGATCGCGGCCCATATGGTATTCGACCGGTCCTTCGTGCTCGGTGCCGATCAGGTCGTGGTCCTGGAGGTCGTCGGGGACGAGCCCGGGGTGCTGTCCGCCGACGGGCGGGAGGGGATCGAGCTCCCGGTCGGGTCGAGGATCCGGATCCTGGCGGCGCCGCGGCCGGCGCGCCTCGTCTCGAAAGAGGACGCCCCCGGCTTCCTCACGCGCGTCCGGGACAAGTTCGATCTCCCGGGCGACCCGCCGGGTGGAGGGGGCCGAGATGTCGGGGGAGGGCACTAGCATCCCGAGTGTGCTGCGCGAGCTCCACATCAGCGGCCTCGGGGTGATCGCCGACCTCGACCTGGAGCTCGCCCCGGGCCTGAATGTGCTCACCGGCGAGACCGGCGCCGGGAAGACGATGGTGACCGTGGGGTTGCTGCTCGCCCTGGGCGAGCGAGGCTCCGCCTCGCTCGTCCGCGACGGTGCCCCCGCGGCCCGCGTCCAGGCTCGCTTCGACGCGATCGACGGAGCCGGGGATTGGGCCGAAGACGGCGAGCTGATCCTCGCACGGTCGATCGGTAAGGACGGACGGTCGACCGCGCGCATCGGTGGGCAGCTGGCGACGGCCTCGGCGCTCGCCGAGCTCGGCGGCGGACTCGTCGAGCACCACGGACAGGGGCAGACGCAACGCTTGCTCGCGCCGGCGGTCCAGACGGGCTTCCTCGACCGGTACGCCGGCGACACCCAGCTGGTCGCGCTCGGCGCGTATCGCGAGGCGTACGAGCGGTTCCGGAGCGTCGCCATCGAGCTCGAGGAGCTGCAGGAGGCCGCGCGGGGGCGGGAGCGAGAACTCGACCTCCTGGCGTACCAGGTGCGCGAGATCGAGGCCGTTGGGCCGCGCGACGGTGAGACGGAGGAGCTGACCGCCGAGGAGGGCCGGTTGGCGCATGTCGAGGGGTTGATGGAGCGCTCGTCCGCGGCCGAGCGCGCCCTCACCGGTGAGGACGGCGTCACGGACGCGTCCGCGTCGCTCGCCTCCGTGCTGGACGGGGTGGCAGACCTCGATCCCTCGGCGGGCGAGGTGGCCGATCGAGCCCGTGGGCTGGCCGCCGAGATCGCGGAGCTCGCGCGCGACGTCCGCACGTACGCCGAGTCGCTCGTGCCCGATCCCGAGCGGCTGGAGGCGGTCCGGGTGCGGATCGCGGACCTGAAGCAACTGCACCGGAAGTACGGGCCGACCGATGCGGACGTCGCCTCCTTCCTCACGGAGGCGTCCGATCGGCTCGCGACGCTCGCCGGCGCCGACGACCGCATATCGGAGCTCGAGGGGGAGCTGGCCGCCGCATCGGCCACCTCGGCCGCTCGCGCGGCCACCGTGTCCGCGGGACGCGTGCGAGCGGTCCCATCCCTCCAGGAGGCCGTCCGCGCGGAGCTCGAGGAGCTCGGGATGCCCGGCGCCGTCTTCGAAGCTCGGCTCGTCCCGCTGGACGAGCCCGGCCCCGGGGGTGGCGAGCGCGCCGAGCTCTGGTTCTCGGCATCGCCCGGGCAACCGGCCCGGCCGATCGCGAAGGCCGCATCCGGCGGTGAGCTCTCCCGGGTGATGTTGGGGTGCCGGAGCGTGCTGGCCGACCTCGACGAGATCGGCACCCTGGTGTTCGACGAGGTCGATGCGGGGATCGGCGGCCAGGCCGGACTTGCCGTGGGGCGGCGTCTCGCCCGTCTCGCAGGTGGACGTCAGGTGCTGGTCGTGACCCACCTGCCGCAGATCGCGTGCTTCGCGGACCGGCACCTCCGCGTGACCAAGGATGGAGGCACCGCGTCCGTCGAGCGCCTCGAGGGCACGGCTCGCACGGAGGAGCTCTCCCGGATGCTGGCGGGGCTCCCTGGCAGCGAGAGCGCGGTCACCCACGCTGAGGAGCTCCTCGCCGAGGCGGATCGGCTCCGCGATGGATCCACACGGCTCCGCGGGGCCGGCGCCGTCACCTGAGGCCCGCTCTGGGCTACCCTCGGAGCCGCCGAGGACGGCCGGGACGGTCCGGGCCGGGGAAGGATCCACTGGCTTCCAAGCTGCTTCGCATCCGCTCCTCTCGCACCCGTCAGCCGGGGGGCAGGGCTCGGATCGACCGCCGCACGAAGGAGCTCGTCGGTCGGATCGAGCCCGGTGACGTGGCCGTGATCGACCACGAGGATCTCGACCGGGTCGCAGCCGAGGCGCTCGTGCGCGTGGGCGTCTCCGCCGTGGTGAACGCCGCGCCATCGATCAGCGGCCGCTACCCGAACCTCGGACCGATGATCCTCGAGGAGGCCGGGGTGCCCCTCGTCGACGGCGTCGGTGACCTCGTGCTCCAGAAGATCCGCGAGGGCGATCCCGTTCGCCTCGAGCACGATCGGATCTTCTCCAGGGATCGGCTCATGGGCGTCGGCGTGCGGCAGGACCGCGGTTCGATCCTCCAGGCGATGGAATCGGCGCGCGAGGCCGTGGACGAGCGCTTCGAGGCCTTCGCGCGGAACACCTTGGAGTACATGCATGAGGAACGCGACCTGCTGTTCGGTGGCGCCGGCCTGCCGGAGCTCAGCCACGAGCTCGCCGGACGGCACGTCCTGGTCGTGGTGCGCGGGTACGGGTACCGCGAGGACCTGGCGGCGCTCCGTTCCTACATCCGCGACGTCCGGCCCGTCCTCGTCGGGGTGGACGGCGGCGCGGACGCGCTGCTCGACGCGGGCTATGTCCCGGACGTCGTGATCGGCGACATGGACAGCATCTCGGACCGAGCGCTCGACCTGATCCGTCGGCCGCGGCGAGCAGCGACGGAGATCGTCCTCCATGCCTACCCCGACGGCCGCGCGCCCGGGCGTGCCCGTTTGGAGCGGCTCGGGATACCGCACGTCGAGGTGCGCTCGGCGGGCACGAGCGAAGACGTCGCGTTCCTCCTCGCCCACGAGCGGCGAGCGGAGCTCATCGTTGCCGTCGGTACGCACGGGAACCTCCGGGAGTTCCTGGACAAGGGTCGCCCGGGGATGTCCTCGACGTTCCTGGTCCGCTTGCGCGTGGGAGAGATCCTGGTGGACGCGAAAGGGGTGGCCCGCTTGTACCCGAGCCGGGCGCGCGTTTGGGACGTCGCGATCCTCGTCGGAGCCGTGCTCATCACGTTCGGCCTGATGCTCGTCGCGTCACGGGGGCTGCGTCTCTACGTTGACCAGACGCTCGACGACTTCGTGGACCTGCTGCAGGGGATCCTGTGATCTCCTGGCGGTACCACGTCGTCTCGATCGTGGCGGTGATCCTCGCGTTCGGGCTCGGGATCCTGGCGGGGACATCGGTCGTCGGGGATCGGTTCGCCCGCGACCTGCAGCTGAACTATGACGAGGCGATCGAGGAGCGTGACGCGGCGCTGGACATGGTGGCCCTCCAGCAGGGGTTCGCCGCCGGCCTGCGCCCGACCCTCCGCGACGGTGTGCTCGCCGGCGAGCAAGCGGTGGTGGTCACGGTGGAGGGGATCGACGGCCCTGCCCAGGTCACGGTCGACGAGCTCACCGCGGCAGGCGTCGACGTCCTCGCGACGCTCACGATGGATCGGCGGCTCACCGACGTGCCCAACGACGACACCGTCGCCGAGATCGAGGAGATCCTCGGCGTCACCGGGTCGGACCCCGGCTCTGTCGCGGCTCGGATCGCGGACGCGCTCGCGGTCCGGCTGGCCGTGGGACCGGAAGACGGCACGGACCTCCTCGGCGCGCTCCTCGCCGCGGGTCTCGTCACCGCCGATCGAGACCTCGATGAAGACGCCCTTCTGGGCATCGGCGGTATCCGACAGCTCGTCGTGGTCACTGCGGGCGGCCGCACCCTGCCGGATCTCGTCGACCCTGAGTCCCTCCTCGTCCCGTTCGTCGAACGTCTGGTCCAGCTCGGTACGGCGACGTCGGGTGTCGGGCCGGTCGACGACCCCTACGGCTTCGTCCGATCCCTCCGAGAGGCGCCCGGTATCCCCGACTGCGCGATGGTCACCGTCGACGACATCGATGTGGAGGCGATCGGCGGGATCACGCTGACGATGGGGATCGAGCGGTTCCTCGCCGACGAGGACCCGACGTTCCGACCGGGTGGCGACTACGGGTTCGGGGACGATTCGATGATGGTGGTCCCGGGAGCCGACGAGCCTCCGCAGTCCTGTCTCGGCTGATGGAGCGGCAGGTCGTGGCGCTCGTGGCCGCCCACGAGGAATCGGAGCGGATCGCCAGCACGGTGTCCGCGCTGCATGCCCTCGCCGACGAGGTGGTCGTCATCGACGACGGATCGAGCGACTCGACGAGCTCGGCTGCCCTCCTGGCCGGCGCCACCGTGCTGCGCGCCTCCCGTCGCCGCGGCAAGGGGCGGGCGATCGAGGAAGCGCTCCTCCGACTGCCTCCCGCCGGTGTGTGGCTCTTCGCGGACGCCGACCTCGCCGACACCGCCGCCCTCCTCGGTCCCGTCGTGGATGCGGTCCGGGACGGCAGGGCCGACGTGGCGATCGCCGGGTTCCCCAAGCTCGCCGGCGGCGGGTTCGGGATCGTGAAGCGGTTCGCGGCGCAGGCGATCCGGATCGTCTGCGGGTTCCACGCCCGTGAGCCGCTCTCGGGACAGCGGGCGCTCACGGCCGCGGCGCTCACGGCCGTGCGCCCGCTCGCGCCGGGGTTCGGGCTCGAGGTGGGGATGACGATCGACGCGGTCCGCGCTGACCTGCGGGTGGTCGAGATCCCGATCGAGGGGTTGGCCCACCGCCCGACGGGACGAGGGGTGCGCGGATTCGCCCACCGTGCCCGTCAGGGCGTCGACATCGTCCTGGCCGTCGCGGGGCGCGCCGTCCCGAGGCCACGACGACGCCAGAGGCCTTGATGCACGAGGAGCCTTGATGCTGAGGAGGCCGTGATCGAGCCGGCGGAGGGGATCGCGTGGTTCGCCTGGGGGCTGGGGCTCGCGACGGTCGGATGGCTCGTGTCTCGCCGGGCGGGGCCTCGGTGGCGCAAGCCGAACCATCGGGGCCGCGCGATCCCCGCCACGCTCGGTTGGGCCGTGGCGGTCGCGGTGGCGGGGATCGCGCTCGTGGTCGTGCGCCAGGTCGATGCCGACGGCCTCCGGAACTCCCAGGCCGGCGAGCTCATGGGTGCCGCCATCGTGTTCCTGGCCGGCGTGATCGACGACGGCTTCGGGGGCTCCGTCCGGGGGCTCCGGGGGCATCTCCGGGCCCTGCTGCAGGGCCAGGTGACTACCGGGAGCGTGAAGCTGATCGCGGCGGTGCTCGCCGCCGCGATCACCGTGGCGTGGACCCCCCGTGAACACCTGTGGGCGAACCTCCTCGCGTTGATCGCGATCGCCGGCTGCACGAACGTGTGGAACGGCCTCGACGTCGCCCCCGGGAGGGCGCTCAAGGGCTTCCTGGGGGTGGCGATCGTCCTCCTCGTCGTCGACGTGCGAGCGTTCCTCCTCGTGTGCACCGGAGCCGCGGTCGCGACCCTGGTGCCGGACCTCCGCGAGCGCGGGATGCTCGGCGACTCGGGGGCCAACCTGCTCGGGTTCCTCGCCGGCGCGGAGATCGTGCGGCGGCTCCCGGAAGTCTGGCTCGTCCCCGCCGCGCTCGTCGTGATCGGCCTGAACGTCCTGGCCGAGACGGTCACGTTCACGAGGACGATCGACGCGATCGCTCCGCTCCGGTGGCTCGACCGCCTCGGACGCGTGCGGGAAGCAAGTTCGTGAGCCCTTTCGGCGGTCTGGTCGGTCCCGTCTGTTAGAGTCGCTTCCCGTGGTGAATGAGACGAGGTTCATCTTCGTCACGGGCGGAGTCGCTTCCGGACTCGGCAAGGGGATCACCACCGCCTCCCTCGGTCGCCTCTTCAAAGCTCGTGGTCAGAAGGTGGTCGTCCAGAAGCTCGACCCCTACATCAACGTCGACCCCGGCACGATGAACCCGTTCGAGCACGGCGAGGTGTTCGTCCTCGACGACGGAGCCGAGACCGACCTCGACCTCGGCCACTACGAGCGGTTCCTCGATCAGGATCTCCATCGCGGGTCCAACTTCACGACCGGCGCGGTCTATTCGAGCGTCCTGGCGAAGGAGCGCCGCGGTGACTATCTCGGCAAGACCGTGCAGGTGATCCCGCACATCACCGATGAGATCAAGGAGCGGATCCGGGCGCTCGCGGAGACCGATCAGGCGGACATCCAGATCGTCGAGATCGGCGGCACGGTCGGAGACATCGAGTCGCTCCCGTTCCTCGAGGCGGTCCGGCAGCTCCGCAACGAGGTCGGCCGGGACCGCTGCGCCTTCGTCCACGTCTCACTGATGCCGTTCATCGGCCCCTCCGGCGAGATCAAGACGAAGCCGACCCAGCACTCGGTGAAAGAGCTCCGTTCCCTCGGTCTCCAGCCCGACGCGATCGTGTGCCGGAGCGACCGGCCGATCGGCCGCAACCTCAAGGAGAAGGTGTCGCTGCTCTGTGACGTTCCCATCAGCGGCGTGATCAGCGCCCCGGATGCGAAGTCCATCTACGAGGTCCCACTGACCCTGCACCAAGAGGGGTTGGACGCGGAGCTCGCCCGGCACCTCGGGATCGATGGCGAGCCCGATCTGAGCGAATGGGAGGACCTCGTCGCGAGGGTGCGGGCGGCGACCGATCCCGTGCGCATCGCGGTCGTCGGCAAGTACGTCAACCTGCGGGACGCGTACCTCTCGGTGATGGAGGCCCTGAATCACGGTGGGATCCACCACGGGGTGGAGGTGCGCATCGACTGGATCGCCTCGGACGACCTCGGCGGTGACGCCACCGAGCAGGCGCTCGGCGAGGCCGACGGCATCTTGATCCCCGGTGGGTTCGGGATCCGGGGCGTCGAGGGCAAGGTGGATGCCGTCCGCTTCGCGAGGGAGGGACGCGTGCCGTTCCTCGGGATCTGCCTCGGCCTCCAGTGCGCGGTGATCGAGTTCGCGCGTCACGTCTGCGGGCTCGAGGACGCGAACTCCTCGGAGTTCGCTCCGGGGACGCCGGACCCTGTGATCGATCTCTTGCCCGAGCAGAAGAACGTCACCGACCTCGGGGCGTCGATGCGCCTGGGCGCGCAGCCCTGCTATCTGGAGCCCGACACCCTGGCCGCGCGCTGCTACGGCCAGGAGGTCGTGGAGGAACGACACCGCCACCGCTGGGAGGTCAACCCCGCCTACCTCGACGTCCTCCGTGAGCACGGGATGACGATCAGCGGGAGCTCGCAGAAGGGTCGTCTGGCCGAGATCATCGAGCTGCCCGACCACCCGTTCTTCATCGCCGGCCAGTTCCATCCGGAGCTCCGGTCGCGGCCGACCCGGCCGCATCCGTTGTTCCGCGAGTTCGTCGGCGCCGCCACGGCACGCGCGGCGGAGCGGTCCGGGCAGCGCCGGATCGCCGTCGGCTAGCGGGTGGGCGAGCCCACCCGATCGACCCTCCTGTTCCAGGGACGCTGGGTCCGCGTCGACGAGGAGGAGTGGCCGGGCATCGGCACCTGGGAGGTGTTCCGGCCCGAGGACGCCGCGGCGGTGCTCCCGGTCACGCCGGACGGAGACGTCGTGTTGGTCCGCCAGTTCCGCGCCGGCGCCCGACGGCCGATCGAGGAGATCCCGGCCGGTCTCCTCGACGTCGAGGGAGAAGACCCGGCCACCTGCGCCGCCCGCGAGCTGTTCGAGGAGACCGGGTTCCGCCCGGCTTCGCTCGAGCCCCTCGGCGCGATCCACACATCGCCGGGCTCCTCGAGCGAGCTCGTCCATCTGTTCTTGGCCGGGACCGGTGCAGGACCGGAGCGTGAGCCGGAGGAGGGCATCGAGGTCGTGAGGCGGCCGTTCGCCGATGCCGTCGCGGAGGTGCGCGCGGGCCGGATCGACGACGCGAAGACGGCCCTCGCGCTGCTCCTCGCCGACGCCCGAATGGCCGCGGGGTAGGCTTTCTCCGAGTCGGAAGGGGCAGGCGTTGATCGTCGGCATCCCCAAAGAGGTGAAGGACAACGAGTACCGCATCGCGGCAACCCCCGAAGGGGTCCGCGAGCTCGTCGATGCCGGACAGACGGTGCTGATCGAGGAAGGAGCGGGGTTCGGTTCGAGCCTCTCCGAGGAGCGCTACAAGCGGTCCGGCGCGCAGTTCGTCTCGTCCGCCGAAGACGTGTGGCGCGGCTCGGACATGATCCTGAAGGTCAAGGAGCCGATCGCGTCGGAGTACGCCTTGATGCGGGAAGGGCAGATCCTCTTCACGTACCTGCACCTCGCCGCGAATCCCGAGCTCACACAAGAGCTGATCCGGCGGAAGGTCGAGGCCGTCGCCTACGAGACCGTCCAGCTGCCCGACGGACGCCTCCCGCTCCTCGGGCCGATGAGTGAGGTTGCCGGGAGGATGGCGCCGCACGTCGCGGCTCGGTTCCTCGAGAAGGAAGCCGGCGGTCGCGGTGTATTGATGGGCGGTGTCTCGGGGGTGCGGCCCGCGCGCGTGCTCGTCCTGGGTGCCGGGATGGCCGGTGCGAACGCCGCAGGGATCGCCGCAGGGATGGAGGCCGAGGTGATCGTGGTCGACAAGAACCTGGACAAGCTCCGATTCGTCGACCAGATCTATCGGGGCAGGATCGTCACCCTGATGTCGGACCGGCTCACGCTCGAGCAGCGGGTCCGCGAGGCGGACGCGGTGATCGGCAGCGTCCTGCTTCCGGGGGCCAAGGCGCCGGTGATCGTGTCCGAGGAGATGGTGGCGTCGATGAAGCCCGGATCGGTGATCGTCGACATCGCGATCGACCAGGGCGGTTGCGTCGCCACGTCCCGGATGACGACGCACTCCGATCCCACCTACGTCGTCCACGATGTCGTGCACTACTGCGTCGGCAACATGCCCGGCGCGGTCCCGAACACCTCCACCTACGCGCTCACGAACGTGACGCTGCCGTACGCGCTGGCCATCGCGGAGAAGGGACTCGAGGAAGCGGTCCGATCCGACCCTGTCCTCGCGGGCGGCGTCAACGTCCTCGGGGGCTCGGTCACGAACGAGGGCGTCGCGGAGGCGCACGGGGTGGCCTATGTCCCACTCGGGAACCTGATCAACGGGGTGTGAGAGGGGACTCGGTGGCCGACGAGCTCGCGGTGGAGGCGGAGCGATTCCTCGACCATCTCACGGTCGAACGAGGGCTCTCGGAGAACACGCTCGATGCCTATCGCCGCGACCTGGATCGGTACGTCGGTTTCCTCCGACATCGTGACGTCGTCGACCTCGGTGCCGTCGACGAAGCGACGGTCCGATCGTTCGTCGCGTCGCTGTCTGCGTCGACCCACGGCCCCGAGGCGGCCCCGTATCGCGCGAGCTCGGTTGCCCGCACCCTGTCCGCGGTCCGCTCCTTCCATCGCTTCTTGGTGCGGGAAGGCGTGACGGATCACGATCCCGCCGCGCGCGTCGCTCCGCCGCGGCTGCCCCGGTCGCTCCCGCGGCCGCTCCCCGTCGACGACGTCCGCCGCCTGCTCGAGGCGCCGGACGAGGGCACGCCCGCAGGTCTGCGCGACCGGGCGATCCTCGAGCTGCTCTACGGCTCGGGGCTCCGGATCTCCGAGCTCACGGGGATGGACGTCGACGACCTGGACCTGGCGGAGGGGAGCCTCCGCGTGCTCGGCAAGGGGGGGAAGGAGCGGGAGGTCCCTCTCGGCTCGTTCGGTCGCGATGCCGTCGGCGCCTACCTCACGCGCGGCCGCCCCGCGCTGGCCACCGCCGCGAGCCGGGGTGCGCTCTTCCTGAACGCGAGGGGAGGCCGCCTCTCGCGTCAGAGCTGCGCGAGGCTCCTCGGCCGGTACGTTCGGCTCGCCGGGATCGACCGCCGCGTCACCCTGCACACGCTCCGGCACTCCTTCGCGACGCATCTCCTCGAAGGGGGTGCCGACGTTCGCGTCGTCCAGGAGCTCCTCGGTCATGCGAGCGTCGCCACGACGCAGATCTACACGCTGGTCACCGCCCGGCACCTCCGGGAGGTCTACGACGAGTCGCATCCCCGCGCCCGCCGGCGCGTCCGCGCGTGATGGCGGTCGAGGGATTCGACGAGGCGGCGCTCGCCCGGCTCCGGGAAGAGCTCGTGCGCCATCGGTCCTTCCTCCGGGCCGAGATCGAGTCGCAGGGCGCGGATCCTGATTCCGACGACGTCGCGTTCGTCGATGACGCGGGGTTCGCGGATCGGGGACACAGCACCGGAGAGCGCTCGCAGGTGATCGCCGTGGTGGGCGCGTTGCGCTCGAACCTCCTCGACGTGGAGCGGGCCGTGTCGAAGATGGACGCGGGGACCTACGGGATCTGCGAGCGGTGCGGCGGGCCGATCGGGCGTGAGCGACTCGAGGCGTTGCCGTGGGCCGCGCTGGGCATCGACTGCAAGCAGGAGGCGGGCGGACGGTGACGGGCGCGCTGGTCCCACGTGTGCTCGTCGTGGTCTGCGACTCGTGGGGCGTCGGCGACGCGCCCGACGCGGCGGCCTACGGCGACGTGGGATCGGACACACTCGCGAACACGGCCGCCGCCGTCGGAGGGATCCGGGCCCCGAACCTCGTCGCGCTGGGGCTCGGCGGCCTGACGACGATCAGGGGTGTGGACGCCGCGGCCGGACCGGGGAGCGCCGCCGGCCGCGCGACCGAGCGCTCGGCCGGCAAGGACACCACCACGGGCCACTGGGAGATGATGGGGATCCACTTGGACGATCCGTTCCCGTTGTACCCGGACGGCTTCCCGCCGGATCTGATCGAGGCCTTCGAACGGGAGATCGGTCGGGAGGTGCTCGGGAACCGCCCCGCGTCGGGGACCGAGATCATCGCCGAGCTCGGTGAGGAGCACCTGCGCACCAGGCGGCCGATCGTCTACACGTCCGGCGACTCCGTGTTCCAGATCGCCGCCCACAAGTCGGTCGTGGATCTGCCGCAGCTCTACGAGTGGTCGCGCACGGCGCGGCGCCTGCTGACCGGACCGCACAGCGTCGGGCGCGTGATCGCCAGGCCCTTCGAAGGCGAACCGGGGGCCTTCGTACGGAGCCCGGAACGCCGGGACTTCTCCGTCCCCCCACCGGGCCCCACGGTGCTCGATCGGTTGCAGGATGCGGGCGTTTCGGTCTTCGGCGTCGGGAAGATCCAGGACATCTTCTCCGGTCAGGGGATCACGGAAGCCCGGTACTCCGATTCCAACGACCACGGGGTGGATCTCACGATCGAGTACCTGCGCCGCCCGCCGCCTACGTTCGTATTCGCGAACCTCGTGGACTTCGATTCCAAGTACGGCCACCGCAACGATCCTCCCGGCTATGCGGCCTGCGTCGAGGCGTTCGACGCGAGGCTGCCAGAGCTGATCGGCGCCCTCGACGGCGGCGTGCTGCTGATCACGGGGGATCACGGCTGCGATCCGACCACGCCGCCGACCGATCACTCCCGCGAGCGGACGCCGATCCTCGCGGCGGGTCTGGAGGGCGGCCCCCACGACCTCGGGACGAGGGACTCCTTCTCCGACCTGGGACAGACGGTGGCCGAGCTCCTCGGGGCCGACGGCGAAGGACTCGAAGGGTCGAGCTTCGTCGACCTCATGGGCATCGAGGGTTCCAGCTGATGTCGACCTCGATGATCCTCGCGGTCGACGGTGAGGCCGAAGGAGGCCGAAGAGCTCGACCTCGAGGAGAGGTTGGGCTCGGCCGGTTCTCGAGGGTCCCCTCCATCGGTGCTTCAGCGTGAGAGACCCTCGGTCGATCGTGGCCGCGAAGCGGGACGGCAAGGCTCTGTCTCCCGACGACGTTCGCTCGTTCGTCGAGGGATACACGGCGGGAGAGATCTCGGACGCGCTCGCCTCGGCGTTCCTGATGGCGTCGCTGCTCCGCGGCCTGGACGACGACGAGACCCTCGCTCTGACGAAGGCGATGGTCGATTCGGGCGACACGCTCCGGTTCTCTGAAGGGGAGACGGGCGACGGATCACATCGGGGTCTCGGACCGACCGTGGACAAGCACTCGACCGGAGGGGTTGCCGACGGCGTCACGCTGTTGTTCGCCCCGCTCGCCTCGGCGCTGGGGCTCCGCGTCGCGAAACTCTCGGGTCGTGGGCTCGGGCACACGGGCGGGACGCTCGACAAGCTCGAGTCGATCCCCGGGCTGCGGACGGACCTCTCGCCGGAGGACATCCGGCGGCAGGTGGAGGAGGTGGGGTGCGCCGTCGCGGCGCAGTCGCCCAACCTCGTGCCGGCCGACGGCGCGTTCTACGCGCTGCGCGACGCGACGGCCACGGTCCCCTCGATCCCGTTGATCGCCGCGAGCGTGATGTCGAAGAAGCTCGCGGTCGAGACGGACCTGATCCTCCTCGACGTGAAGACGGGATCCGGAGCGTTCATGAAGACCCCGGAGGACGCGCGCGAGCTGGCGGAACGATGCCTCGCGCTCGCCGCCGGATGGGGGCGCTCCGCCAGCGCGGCGGTGACGGACATGTCGCAGCCGCTCGGGGACGCGGTCGGCAACGCGCTGGACATCGTCGAGACGGTCGCCGTGCTCAAAGGGGAGGGCGGGGGCCGTCTGCGCGAGGCGGCGCTGCTGTTCGCGGCTCGGGCGTTGGAGCGCACGCGAGGGAGCGGTCAGGAGGAGGCGCTCGCGCAAGCGGCCGACGCGATCGCGTCGGGTGCGGCGCTGGAGCGGTTCCGTCGGATGGTCGAGGCTCAGGGCGGGGATCCACGGGTCGTGGACGACCCGGCGGGAGTGCTCCCGGCCGCCCCGGTTCGCGAGCCGCTCGTCGCGGACCGCGACGGGGTCCTGGCGGCGGTCGAGACAGAGGAGATCGGCCTGGCGAGCGTGGACCTCGGAGCCGGCCGACGGCGCAAAGGCGACCCGATCGACCCGGCCGTCGGTATCGTGGTGCATCCGAAGATCGGTGACCGGCTGGAGGCCGGACAGCCCATCGGGGAGGTGCACGCGCGGGATCGCGACGCGGCGGCGGAGGCTGCCCGGCGCGTGCTCGCCGCGATGGATGTCGCCGACGGACCTGTCACGCCGCCGCCCCTGGTGCACGCCTGGATGTGATGGGAGTTGGGGAACTTCACGGCGCTCGGCCTCCGCCTCGCCCTCTACATGCTGGCATCGCTGTTCGTGGGGCTCACGGTTCGCGAGTACGCCCGCGCTCGAGCTGCCACGGCGCTCGGCGATCCCACCCCTCGGCTCTGGGGCCGCATCACGCTCCGTCCGAAGCCGTGGTTCGAGCCGTTCGGGAGCGGGTTCATCCCGGCGCTGGTGGGGCTCCTGTGGTCCGTGCAGGCGTTCATGATGCCGGCCGCCTACGCGAAGCCCGCGCCGGTCGACGCGAACTACCTGCGGCGGCACCCGCGGGACGTCGTCCTGGTCTCGCTCGCCGGGCCGGCCGCGTCCCTCGGGCTCGCCGCGATCGCCGGGCTCGTGATCCGCGCCGGTCTCGGCGGCGAAGCGGCGGTCGCGGTCCTGACCTTCACGTTCACGAACGTCTCCCTGTTCGTGTTCCACCTCCTGCCGGTTCCGGGACTCGACGGGGGCCGGCTCGTGGCCTTGCTGCTCCCCCCACCGGCGCGAGAGATCTTCCGCAACGCGGACCGGTACCTGGCGCTGATCGTCCTCGTCGCCCTGTTCCTGTTCACGTTCCTCCTCGGGATCGCACGGCTCCTCGGTGGGGCCATCTGCGACGCCCTCACCGGCGTCGACTGCTCGGGCCTCTTCCGCTTCTGATCCGCCCTCACCGTGGCCTCCCAAGGGCGGGAGACGGTGCCGGTATCATCGCCCGCATCGTGACCTCTTCGTCCTCGGCGTCGGCCGACGCGTCCGGAACCCAGACAGCGCAGGCGCGGCGCGGTCGCGTCCTGACGGGGTTCCGTCCGACCGGCGACCTCCACATCGGGCACTGGGCCGGCAACGTGGGCAACGCCGTCCGCCTCCAGGACGAGGGGTACGAGTGCTACTACTTCGTGGCGAACTGGCACATGCTCACGACGCACTACGACCGGACGGCGGAGCTCGCGTCGATGGTCGAGGCGATCGTCCTGGATCTCCTCGCGTGCGGCATCGACCCGGACCGCTCGACCCTCTACCTGCAGTCGGATCTGCCCGAGGTCGCCGAGATGGCGCTCCTCCTCGGGATGATCACACCCCTGGGCTGGCTCGAGCGCGTGCCGACGTACAAGGAGCGGCTGCGCGACATGGCGGAGCGTGACATCGCGAACTTCGGGCTCCTCGGGTACCCGGTGCTCCAGACCGTCGACATCACGATCGTGCGAGGTGAGCTCGTTCCGGTGGGGGAGGACCAGGTCTCCCATCTCGAGATCTCCCGGGAGATCGTCCGGCGCTTCAACCGACTCTTCGGCGAGGTGCTGGTCGAGCCGCAGCCGCTCCTGTCGGACTTCCCGCTCGTGCCCGGTTCGGACGGCCGCAAGATGTCGAAGTCGCTCGACAACGCGATCGGGATCGCCGACGAGCCGGACACCATCCGCGCGAAGGTCCGTTCGTTCATCACCGACCCGCAGAAGGTCCGCCTCGGCGACCCCGGGAGACCGGAGATCTGTCCGATCTTCGCGCTGCACACACGCTTCTCGCCCGACATCGTCGACTGGACGCGCGACCATTGCCGTTCCGGCGAGCTCGGGTGCGTCGACTGCAAGACGAACCTCGCCGACCGCCTGATCGAGGAGCTCCGGCCGATCCGGGAACGGCGGCTCGAGCTCGCCGCCGAACCGGGGCTGGTGTGGAAGGTCCTCGGCGAGGGCAGCGAGCGGGTGCGACCTGTGGTTCGCGAGACCCTGGACGCCGTCCGCGACGCGATGGGGTTCTCGCGGCCGTGAGCGGTGAGGGAGCGGGCGCGTTCGCGGTCGAGCTGCCCGCGTTCACCGGACCCTTCCGTTCGCTCGCCGAGCTGATCCTCGAGCAGAAGGTCGACGTGTGCGACGTCTCGGTCGCCGCAGTGACCGACGGGTTCCTCGCGTACGCGAAGGATGCCGACCACTGGGACCTCGAGGAGGTCACGTGGTTCCTGGCGATGTGCGCGGTGTTGCTGGAGCTGAAGGTCGGTCGCTTGATGCCGCGGCACACCGAGACGGACGAGGACGACCTGTTCGGCGCCTCCCCGGATCTCGCCTACGCGCGCTCGCTGGAGCTGGCGGCGTTCCGGAAAGTGGCGGTCGAGCTCGCCCGGCGTCTCGAGGACGAAGCGAGCTTCTTCACCCGCGACGTCGGGCCCGGCCCCGAGTTCTCGCATCTGTATCCAGATCCGATGACGAAGGTGGACACGGATTCCCTGGCGCGTCTGGCCGCGCAGCTCCTCCGGCCACCGCCGACCCTCGACCTCAGCCACGTCACCCCGATCCGGTACTCGATGGCGGAGGCGATGAGCGCGGTCGAGCGCCGGATCGAGGACTTCGGCCGAGCCGCGTCCTTCCGCGATCTCGTCAGCGACTGCGACGAACGGATCCAGGTGGTGGTTCGCTTCCTCGCCCTCCTCGAGCTGTACCGTGACGGTCGGGTCGAGCTGGTGCAGGGGGAGACGTTCGGCGAGATCCGCGTCGAGTGGCAGGGATGACGCGCGCGGGGGCTGGAACGGGGATGGAAACGGGCGCCACGGACACGAGAGCCCTCGAGGCGCTGCTGTTCGTCTCGGATGAGCCGCTCACGTCGTCCGTCCTCGCCCAGGCGCTCGAGACCGACCGGAAGACGGCCGAGGAGCTCTGCGACCGGCTCGCCGAGGAGCTCGAGGGCCGAGGGGCCGGGGTCGTGCTCCGGAACGTGGCGGGCGGGTGGCGGCTCTTCACCCATCCCGACACCGCTGTCGAGGTCGAGCGATTCGTCCTGTCCTCGCGGCAGGCCCGGCTCACGAAGGCGGCGCTCGAGACGCTCGCGATCGTGGCCTACAAGCAGCCGGTCACCCGCCACCAGATCACGTCGATCCGGGGCGTCAACTCCGACGGGGTCCTCCGGGCCCTCCAGGACAAGGGGCTCGTGGAGGAAGCGGGTCGCGAGGAGACACCGGGGCGCCCCGCACTGTTCGCCACGACCCCGTCCTTCCTCGAGCGCCTCGGGCTGCCCTCGCTCGCCGCCCTGCCCTCGCTCGCGCCGCTCCTCGGTCTCGACACCGAGGGGGATGGCGGGGAGCCGGAGGAGGAACCGGCCGAGGCCCTGCCCACGTCGGAGTCGGCCGAGCCCGGCGACTAGCCGTGCCGGCCGAGCGCCTCCAGCGCCTGCTCGCGCGCGCCGGGTACGGCTCCCGTCGAGCCTGCGAGGAGCTGATCGTCGACGGACGGGTCACCCTGAACGGGACCGTCGCAACGCTCGGGAACCGAGGTGACCCTGCGGAGGACGAGATCCGGGTGGACGGCCTCGAGGTCAACCTCGACCCGAACGTGAAGTACTACGCCCTCCACAAGCCGCCCGGTGTCGTGACCACGATGCGCGACCCGCAAGGGCGCCCCGATATCCGTTCCTACCTCCCGCCCGACGGTCCCCGGGTGTTCCCGGTCGGACGCCTCGATCGCGACACCGAAGGGCTCCTCCTCCTGATGAACGACGGCGACCTCGCCAACGGCCTGACGCACCCGAGGTTCGGCGTGGAGAAGGAGTACCTGGCGGAGGTGGAGGGCGTGCCCACACCGAAGCACCTCGGGATGCTCCGCCGCGGCGTGGATCTCGACGACGGTCACGCGAGCGCCGCGAACGCCCGGGTCGCAGGCCGGTCCGGCGATCGCGGGGCAGTCCGCCTCGTGATGACGGAGGGACGCAAGCGCGAGGTCCGCCGCCTCCTCGCCGCGGTCGGGCTGCCGGTGGCCAGGCTCGTCCGAGTGCGGATCGGACCGGTGCGCCTCGGCTCCCTCGGCCCGGGGGAGCGGCGTGAGCTCACCCACGACGAGGTGGTCGCGCTCAGGCGCGTCGTCGACGGGTAGCCTTGGGAACCTCGGGGCGCCGCGCCCGGAGCCAGAGAGCGACGAGAGGTGTCCATGAGGCTTCGTGCGGCGCGCGGCGCGATCCGCGTGCCATCGGACGACGGTGAGGTGCTGCTCGCATCGACCGAGCGGCTCCTGTCGTCGCTGCTGCAGCGCAACGAGATCGACACCGAGGACCTCGTCAGCATCATGTTCACGGCGACCGAGGACCTGCGCTCCGTCTTCCCCGCGGAGGCCGCCCGTCGGATGGGGCTCGGGCGCGTCCCGTTGCTCTGCTCGCAGGAGATCCCGGTGGTCGGCGCGATGCCGTCGGTGATCCGGATCCTCGTGCACTTCCATTCGGATCGGTCGCTCGACGAGGTCGCGCACGTCTACCTCGACGGCGCGGAGTCGCTCCGAGATGACGTTGACTGACGGGATGCGCCGATGAGGGCCGGCGCCGGGCCCGACGGGTCGTCGATCGAGCGCGTGGCCGTCGTGGGAACCGGGCTGATGGGCACCTCCGTCGCCCTGGCGGCGGCGCGGGCCGGCGCGACCGTGAGCGGATGGGACGCGGACCCCGCCACGACCGCTCGCGCCGCCGCGGTCGGCTCCTTCACCGCGGCTGCGACCCTCGAGGAAGCCGTCCGCGAGGCCGACCTCGTCGTCGTGTGCACGCCGATCTCGACCATCGCGGCGTCCGTCGTCGCCGCCCTCGGCGCGACGACCGAGGCGATCGTCACCGATGTGGGCAGCATCATGGACTCGGTCGCGGGGCAGGTCGTGGAGGGAGCGAGCGCCGCAGACCTTCCCCGGTTCGTGCCGGGCCACCCGATGGGCGGGAGCGAGCGATCGGGTCCCGAGCACGCCTCGCCGTCCGTCCTCGACGGGATCGTGTGGGTCCTCTCGCCCACGGAGGCGTCCGACCCGGCCGCGGTCGAGGTGCTCGAGGCCTGGGTGTCCGGGCTCGGCGCCCGTCCCGTCCGCATGCCCGCCGACCGTCACGACCGCCTGGTGGCGTTCGTCAGCCATCTGCCGCAGGTGGCCTCGACGGCGCTGATGAGCCTCGCCGCCACCGAGGAGGCGGACGAACCGGAGATCCTTCTCCTGGCGGCCGGGGGGTTCCGCGACCTCACCAGGCTGGCCGCCTCCGACCCCGGACTGTGGTCGTCGATCCTGCTCGCGAACCGCGAGCAGATCGCGCGGGCGATCGACCTCTACGTGGAGCGCCTCCGGCTGCTGCGTGATGACGTGATCGGCGGCCGCGCCGACGCGGTCCGATCCACGTTCGCCCAGGCGAAGGGGGCCCGCCTCGGGCTCGCCGCCAAGCCGCAGGTGCGATCCGGCATCGCCGTTCTGCAGGTGGAGGTGCCGGACCGACCCGGCGCCCTGGCGAGCCTCACCGCGGTCCTGGCCGAGGGCCGCGTGAACATCGAGGACCTCCAGATCGTCCATTCCCCGGAGGGCGGGCGCGGGACCGTGCACCTGACCGTCGCCGCGGCCGCGGCCGACGCGGCGACCGGAGTGCTGATCGGTGCCGGCCTGGACCCGATCAGACTGGCGTGATGGAGCGATGAGGGTCCGCGTGACACCGGGAGGCGTCCTCCGAGGGGAGGCGAGCGTTCCGGGAGACAAGTCGATCGCTCATCGGTGGCTCCTCCTGGGGGTTACCGCCGCCGGCCGGAGCGAGCTCAGGGGGGTGCCGCGATCCCTCGACACGACATCGACCGCCTCGTGCCTTTCGTTCCTGGCTCCCACGGCTCGACCTGCACTCGAGGCTTGGGGCTCGAGCCCTGCGGGCATCGGTGAACGCCATGGTTCCACGTGGAACCGGGAGGTCTCGACCCTCGACCTCGAGGTGCTGGAGCTTCACGGTGAAGGTCGGGGGTCGCTCCGTCCGCCCGGACGCGACCTCGCCTGCGGGAACTCGGGCACCTCGATGCGGTTGCTCGCGGGGCTCGTCGCCTCGGCGCCGTTCGTGACGGTGCTGCGTGGGGACGCGAGCCTGTCGACACGGCCCATGGAGCGGGTCGCGACGCCCCTTCGAGCCATGGGAGCGGAGGTGGCGACGGACGACGGGCATCCGCCGGTCACGATCCGTGGCGCCGACCTCACGGGACTCCACTTCGCGCCCGACATGCCCAGCGCGCAGGTGAAGGGCGCGGTGCTCCTGGCCGCGCTCGCCGCGGAAGGCACCACGACCGTCGTCGAGCCCGTCCGGACGCGCGATCACACGGAGCGGGCGCTCGCCGCACTCGGCGCGCCGATCGAGGACGGCGACGCCGGTGTGGTCCTGGACGGGCCGTTCCAGCACGCGGGGTTCACGGCGAGGGTGCCGGGGGACCCGTCCTCGGCGGCGTTCGTCCTGGCTGCCGCGGCGCTCACCGGCGGTGAGGTGACCATCACGGGGGTCGGAGTGAATCCGAGCCGGCTCGGCTTCCTCGACGTGCTGCGGAGGATGGGGGCGGACGTGGAGATCGAGACCCACGCGCACGAGCTGGGTGAGCCGGTGGGCACGATGCGGCTGCGGTCGAGCGGCGGTCTCCGCCCCGTGCGGGTCTCGGCCGACGAGCTCCCCCTCGTGATCGACGAGGTCCCGCTGTTGGCAGCGCTCGCCGCGCACGCCGAGGGTCCTTCCCGCTTCGAGGGAGCGTCCGAGCTGCGCGTGAAGGAGAGCGACCGACTGGCCGCGCTCGTCGAGGGGATCCGCGCCTTGGGCGGCGCCGCCGAGGCCGACGGAGACGACCTCGGCATCGGCGGCGGGGGCATGGGCGGCGGCGTCGCGCGCTCCTCGGGAGACCACCGGATCGCGATGGCGCTGACCGTGGCCGCGGTCGCTGCCCAGGCGCCCTCGGAGATCGACGGGGTGGAGTGGGCAGCGGTGTCCTTCCCGGGGTTCCTCGGACTGCTGCGGACGTTGGGGACCGACGTGGCGGAGGCGTCGTGAGCCTCCGCGTCGTGGCGATCGACGGCGCCGCCGGGAGCGGGAAGAGCACGCTCGCACGACTCCTCGCGGAAGAGCTGCAGCTCCCGTACGTCAACACGGGCTCGATGTACCGGGCGCTGACCCTGACGGCACGGCGACGAGGTGTCGACGTCGAGGATGGGTCTGCGCTCGTCGGCGTCATGGGAACCCTGCGGTTCACGTTGAGCCCCGGACCGGAGGGGGAGCTCCTGATCGACGGCGGTCCCCCGTCGGACGAGCTCGAGACCGCCGACGTCGAGACGCACGTGAGCGCGGTCGCCAAGCACCCGCGGTCCGCACGGCGATGCGACTCGCCCAGCGCGCCCTGGGGCAGGGAGGGGCCGTGATGGAGGGTCGAGACATCGGCACCGTCGTGTTCCCCGACGCGCCGGTGAAGATCTACCTCGTGGCCGAACCGGAGGACCGCGCCGGCCGGCGCGTCGAGGAGCGGGGGGCGACGGCGGTGGCCCGCGCGCTCCACGAGCGGGACCGCCGGGATGCGCAGGTGAATCCGTTCGTGCCGGCGAGCGACGCGGTCGTGATCGACACGAGCGACCTCGACGTCGACGCGACGCTCCGTGCCGCGCTGGAGGTGGTCGCGGAGCGTTCGCCGGACCTCCTGCCGAGCGGTTCCCATCAGGAGCCCGAGGGCCGGCGTCCGTGATCGCCCCTCGGATCGCCGTCGTGGGCCGCCAGAACGTCGGCAAGTCGACCCTGGTGAACCGGCTCTTCGGCAAGCGCGAGACGATCGCCCACGACGACCCGGGAGTGACGAGGGACCGCGTGGAGCTCGAGGCGACATGGAACGGGAGGCGGTTCGGCCTGGTCGACACCGCGGGCTACCTCCACAAGGCGACCGGGGTCGAGGCCCTCGCCGGTCGGCAGGCGTCGCGGGCGATGGAGGAGGCCCAGCTCGTCCTCCTCGTCGTCGACGTCGCCTCGGGGATCACCGAGGAGGACGCCCAGCTGGCGCACCGCCTCCGTCGGGCGACCTCGCCGGTGGTGGTCGTCGTGAACAAGGTGGATGCCGCCGCGGACGAGGCCGATGTGCCGGCGTTCCTCGCACTCGGCCTCGGGGAACCGATCCCCGTGTCGTCCAAGCACGGGCGAGGCGTGGGCGAGCTGCTCGACCGCCTGGTCGACCTCCTGCCCGACGCCCCCTCCTCGACCGACGGCACGGACGAGGAGGACGAGCCCCGGTTCGCGCTCGTCGGGCGTCCGAACGTCGGCAAGTCGAGCCTCTTCAACAAGCTGGTGGGGGAGGAGCGGTCGGTCGTGTTCGAGGAGGCCGGCACGACCCGGGACAGCGTGGACGCGCTCGTGGAGTGGCCCGACGTGGGGCGGGTTCGCTTCGTCGACACCGCCGGCATGCGCCGTGCGATCCGGGTCAAGGGAGTGGAGTACTACAGCTTCGTCCGGGCGGGGGAGGCGATCGACCGAGCGCATGCCGCGGCCGTCCTCTTCGACGCCAGCGAGGGGTTCACGGCCGAGGATCAGAAGATCGCGTTCCGCGTCCTCGAGGCCGGAAGGGCACTGCTCCTCGTCGCCAACAAGTGGGATCTGGTCGAGGACAAGGATCGGGTCTTCAAACAGCTGACCGAGGAGGCCACGATGCTCGGGCGGGCCACCGTGATCCGGACGTCGGCGGCACGCGGACAAGGGGTCGCGAGGATCCCCGAACTGCTCCTCGAGCTCCGCTCGCGATGGACGGGGCGAGCGCCGACGTCCCGGGTCAACCAGGTCTTGCAGGAGCTGCAGCGGGCCCAACCCCCGCCGCGATCGTCGGGGACCCTCCACTACGCCGCTCAGGTCGCGGTCCGGCCGCCCTCGTTCGTCTTCTTCGGAGGCGGCCGACCGCCGGCCCCCGGCTATCGGCGATACCTCGAGAACCGGCTGCGGGAGGTGTTCCATCTGGAGGGGATCCCGATCCGGATGCGGTTCCGCCCGCGCACCCGGGGCGGATCAGCATCCCGGTAGTGGTCCCGAACCCCACCCCGTTACACTGCCTCGTGCGGGCCGTGGCGCAGCTTGGTTAGCGCGTCTGACTGGGGGTCAGAAGGTCGCCGGTTCGAATCCGGCCGGCCCGACGGATGAGAGGAACGACGGACACGATGCCCGCATCCTCCGCCGTGGTGACGGTCCCCAACATCCTGTCGTTCGCTCGCATCGCCACGATCCCGCTCTTCTGCTGGCTCTCGGCGAACGAGGAGACGAGGCTCTGGGGGATCCTGCTGTTCGCCGTGGTGGTCAGCACCGACTGGGTCGACGGCTACGTGGCGCGCCGGACCGGCCAGGTGACGGAGCTGGGTCGGATCCTCGATCCGGTCGCCGACCGGCTCGCGATCGCGGCGGGCCTGTTGACCTTCGCGATCTCCGGCATCTTCCCGTTCTGGGCGGCCCTGCTGATCCTGGTCCGAGACGTCACCCTCCTCCTCGGAGGTGCCGTGCTGCTCTGGGGCCGGAACCTCCGCGTCGATGTCCGAGGGATCGGCAAGATCGCCACGTTCTCGCTGATGGTCGCGATCACGTGGATCGCGTGGGGGAACGCGGGCGGACCCCTCGGCGACGTCCTGCTCGTCGGGGGCTGGCTCGCCTATGTCGTGGGGATCGTCGAGTACTACCTCGCCGCCGGCCTGTACGCGATCGATGTCCGTGACGCGCTCGCGGAGCGAGGCGTGCTGGAGGAGTAAGTTCACGCGGACACGCCCGTGGAGTCGGGGGAGCCTAGAACGGAGGCAGAGGTGGAGTTCCCGGAGGACCTGAAGTATTCACGAGAGCATGAATGGGCGCGGTCCGAGAACGGACGCGTTCGTGTCGGGATCACCGACTTCGCCCAAGACGCGCTGGGCGACGTCGTGTACGTGGACCTCCCCGAGGCCGGTACGCAGGTGACGGGAGGCCAGGCGTTCGGAGAGGTGGAGTCCACGAAGTCCGTCTCGGACGTCTTCGCTCCCATCTCGGGCACGATCGTGGAGCGGAACGGGGCGCTCGAGGAGCGGCCGGAACTGGTCAACGAGCAACCGTACGGGGATGGCTGGCTCGTCGCGATCGATCCCACGGACCCCGCCGAGCTCGGGGCGCTCCTGGACGCCTCCGCCTATCAGGAGCACGTCTCGAGCTCCTGAGCGATCACGTCTCGACCCTCGACCGATGCTTCAGCGCAGGTCGAGGGTGACAGCTTCCGTTGGTCGAGGGTTCATGGAGGGCTCGGTTGACCCTCCTGATACCCTGCGATAACGTCCACGACGCATCGAGGTCGACGGTTCGTCGCGACCGGGAAACGTCGACCCGACGTCGGGGGAGAGGGGAAGCAGACGGTGTTCTGTACGCGTTGTGGACATCGCAACCGCGACGACGCACGGTTCTGCGCGGAATGCGGAGCTGCCCTTCAGGATGACTCCACGGTCACCCTCACCCCCGTCGAGGGCGAAGATGACGAGAACGTCGAGTTCCCCTTCCCGGAGGATGAGCTCGAACCCGGACAGGCGCTCCTTCAGGTCAAGCGTGGCCCCAACGCGGGGTCGACGTTCCTTCTCGATACCGACGTGAGCACCGTCGGCCGGAACACCGACAGCGTGGTGTTCCTCGACGACATCACCGTGTCGCGCTTCCATGCGTCGTTCGAGCGGAAGGATCACGAATGGTTCGTACGTGATGCCGGCAGCCTCAACGGGACCTACGTGAACGGGGAACAGGTGGACGAGACGAAGCTCGCGACGGGGGACCAGGTGCAGATCGGACGGTTCAGGCTGACGTTCTTCCAGGCAGAGGGATGAGCCGCGCAGGGAGCGAGCCAAGAGGGAGTGAGCCAAGAAGGAGAGAGGTTGAGATGGCCGGCACGCGCAACTACCAATCGATCGGCGAGGTCCTGGTGTCCGTGAAGACGGAGTTCCCGGACATCACCATCTCGAAGATCCGCTTCCTCGAGGCCGAGGGCCTCATCGAGCCCGAGCGCACGCCGTCCGGCTACCGCAAGTTCTACCGCCACGATGTCGAACGACTGAAGTCGATCCTCCGGCTCCAACGCGACGAGTACCTCCCCCTCAAGGTGATCAAGGAGCGGCTGCTCCATCAGGACGAGGGCGCGGACGCCTCGGCCGTGTCTTCCGACGGCGACGCCGCCGCGGATGAGGAGGCGACCGCGAGCGCGGAGATCGCCGATGCGCCGACCGGGCTCCAGATGTCGCTCGAGGAGATGTCGACCGCCACCGGCATCGATCGCGACCGGATCAAGGAGCTGGAGGCGTTCGGGATCATCTCGACCCACGGCCCGGAAGGCGCCCGGTACTACGACGGCGACGACTTCATCATCCTGTCGATCGTGAAGGACTTCTTCCGGTACGGGATCGAGGCCCGTCACCTCACGATGTACAAGCACTTCGCCGATCGCGAATCCTCGTTCTTCGACCAGATCGTCGCGCCGACGCTCCGCCAGAAGAACCCTGACGCCCGACGCACCGCGGCGCAGACCCTGGCGAACCTTTCGGCCACGTCGCGGAAGTTCAAGCAGGCCCTGCTGCGCACGAACCTGCGCGACCACCTGCACAGCGCGTGAAGCGGAGGGTCGCCGCCGTCGCGGCCGCCCTCCTGCCGCTCCTTCTCCTGTCCGTCCTCTTGTCCGCCGGTGGATCGGCGCTCATCGCGATCGTGTCGCGGGCCACGCCGCCGCCCACGCCGGTCCCTCCCAACGGGTCGCCGTCCCCGTTCGTCTCCAGCCTCTCGACCCCCGCCGACCCGCTGCCCGTCCCTCGGATCGACGCCGCCGCGGCGCTGTTGGTCGACCTCGGCTCCGGACAGGTCCTCGTCCAGGAGTCGCGGGACGAGGCGCGGCCCATCGCGAGCCTGACGAAGCTGATGACCGCGCTCTTGGTCCTCGAAGAAGAGGAGGGGCAACTCGATCGCACCGTCCGGATCCATCCGGACGCGGTCTTCGCTCGAGGGGACTACGGTGCCGGCTCGACGATCGGACTGCGGGCCGGTGAGCGCGTCTCGATCCGTGACCTGTTGGCCGGTCTCCTGCTCGGCTCCGCGAACGACGCCGCCGAGGCCCTCGCGATCGAGGAGTCCGGGAGCGTCGGGGCGTTCGTGGACGCGATGAACGCACGCGCGCGTGCGCTCGGCATGTCGCGGACGACGTTCGCGTCCCCGCACGGCCTCGACGACCGAGGGGTCTCGTCGGCGGCCGACGTGCTGTTGCTGCTCCGAGCGGCACGCGAGCACGGCGTGTTCCGGCATCTGGTCGCGAGCAGGTTCGCGGTGATCCGCTCGGATCAGGCGCCGCCGCGGCGGATCCAGAACCGCAACGTGATGCTCTGGCTCTATCCGGGTGCCTCGGGGGTCAAGACCGGAACGACGGCGGGGGCGGGCTGGTGCCTCGTCGCGACCGCCCGCCGCGGGGCTCGGGAGCTGGCCGTCGTCGTCCTGGGCGGTCAGCGACGAGGTCTTCTCCGACGCGGCCGCGCTCCTGAACCACGGGTTCGCGGCCTACCGCCTGCAGACCCTCGTGGCGGAAGGGGCGGCCCTCGGGAGCGTCCGGGTGCGAGGAGGCACCGTGCCCGTCGTGGCGGGGGAGAGGCTCCAAGCCCTCGTCCCGGTGCAGGGGAGCGAGGATCTCGAGCGCCACTTCACCGTGTTGCCGTCGGCGGCCTTCCCCCCGACCAGCGGTTCCGTGGTGGGGAGCCTGCGTCTCAGCCTGGCCGGCGCGACGCTCGGGAGGGTCTCCGTCCTCGTCGCCGACCTCCCGCCCCCACGCGCGCCGGCCGGGTCCTGGTGGGGTCGGGCCGCCGGCGCCGTCGCCGGAGCCGTCGGTGGAGTGGTGCAGGCGCTGCTCGACTGATCGGACCTACGTGCGGCCGCGGCACGGCCCGATCGGCCGGGCTCCACCAACTGCCGGGGCACGGATGCTAGGCTCCCGACCCGATGACGGAGCTCGCTCGCGTGCTGTTCGGGCGCGAGGACATCCACCGCCGCGTGGACGAGCTCGGCGCCACGATCGCCGGGGACTACGTGGGGCGGGAGCCCGTCCTCATCTCGGTGCTGAAGGGCGGCACGGTGTTCCTCGCGGATCTGATGCGCCAGATCCCGCTCCCGCTGGAGACCCATCTGATGGCGATCAGTCCCTACGGGGGCAACGAGGTCTCGATGGGGCGGGTCCGGATCCTCCTGGACGTCGAGATCGACCTGACCGACCGGGATGTCCTCCTGGTCGAGGACATCGTCGATACGGGACTCACGCTGTCGTACCTGCTCTCGATCCTCCGCTCCCGCCGGCCTGCCTCCCTGGAGGTCTGCACGCTCCTGGATCGATCGATCCGACGGATCGCACCGCTGACCCCTCGGTACGTCGGGTTCGACTGTCCGGACAGCTTCGTGGTCGGCTACGGGCTCGACTTCGAGCAGCGCTACCGGAACCTGGCCGACATCCTGGAGGTCGCGGACACGGCCGCCCTCAAGGCGGACCCCGACGCGCTGCTCCCGCATCTCGCCGTCACGGCCTGAGAGGGAGGTTGCGCTCGGTCGCGGGCCCCTCGTACAGTGCCAGCACATGATCGAGATGCAGCTGGAAGGTGTCCGTGTGGAGCTTCCGACCAACCAGCCGATCGTGTTGCTGCGCGAACGGGACGGCGAGCGCTACCTCCCGATCTGGATCGGGGCCTCCGAGGCGGCGGCGATCGCCCTGTCGCTGCAAGGGGTCCAGACGCCGAGACCGATGACGCACGACCTCATGAAGAACATCCTCGAGGACCTCTCCGTCGCGGTGCAGAAGATCGTCGTGACCGAGCTGCGGGACTCCACCTTCTACGCGACGATCGAGCTCCAGCGCAACGGGGACCACTACGAGGTGAGCTCGCGACCCTCCGACGCGATCGCTTTGGCCGTCCGGCTCGCCGTGCCGATCTTCGCGAGCGAGGACGTCCTCGACGAGGCCTCGATCCTGATCCCGGGCGAGGAGGAGGAGGAGGTCGAGAAGTTCCGGGAGTTCCTCGACAACGTGACGCCGGAGGACTTCAAGCCGGAGGGGACACCGGACTGAGCCCGGTGCGCCCCGGGCACGCGATCAGCCGTAGAAGAAGACGGTGACCCACAGCAGGCCGTCGTCGTCGCGGTACGTCCCGAGCGCCACCCGTCGGAAGCGGTGGTTGAGGATGTTCGCGCGGTGACCCGGCGACTGCATGAACGCCTGCTGGAGGTCCGCGACGGATCCACCGGTGATGCCGACGTTCTCGCCCCACCTCGACCAGTTGATGCCCCTGAGGTAGGTCCCCTGGGCCACCGAGGTCGACGTGTGGAAGAGGGAGCCCCTGTTCGCCATCGCGATGCTGTGCTGGCGAGCGAGCTTCGAGATCTGCCAGTGGATGTCGACGCGCCGGACCCCGTTGTTGAGGCGGCTGTTGTTCGTGGCCTGGTACATCCGCGCCCGGGGCGTCAGGGTCGTGGCGCTCACCGGGGAGGGGAGCAGGCTGGTGAGGCCCGTGATGAGGGCGGCCACGAGGGCGATCCTGGTGATCGAGGCTCGGGTGTGCGTCATCGTCGTTCCTTCACTGTGCTTAGGCGCTGTGCTTGGGCTGTGCATGGGACTCCAGCCTTCTCATCGACCGGGACAGCACGGAACTTGAGCCTGGTCCCACCGGTGACCGCCCGCTTCCGTTGACACGTCGTGCCGGCGGGCATACGCTGCGACGACACGGTCGTAATTACCGGCCTGTCATGAGCGGGGAGCGATGACGAGCGAAGAAGGGTTCCGCGTACCGGACGTCTGTCGGATCGTCGGCATCAGTTACCGTCAGCTCGATTACTGGGCCAGAACGGAACTGGTCACCCCCTCGATCCGCGACGCGCACGGCTCCGGGTCCCAGCGTCTGTACTCGTTCCAGGACCTCGTCTCGCTGAAGGTCATCAAGAAGCTCCTGGACACGGGGGTATCCCTCCAACGCGTTCGCAAGGCGGTGGAGCATCTCCACTCGATGAAGCGGCCCACGCACCGCGTGACCTTGATGTCGGACGGGCGTGGGGTCTACGAGGCGCACTCGGCGGAGGCCGTGATCGACCTCCTCCAGAAGGGGCAGGGCGTGTTCGCCATCGCCTTGGACCAGGTCTGGGACGATCTGGAGGGCACCGTTGCGAAACGCAAGCGGGCGGCCGCAGGAGGGTCGTGAACGCGCGTCCCGAGGCCCCGGCCACATCGATCCAGGAGTCCCTGCCCAAGAGTGACACCGTCCGCTTCGCCCACGCCTCCGAGCGCCAGTTCGCGCAGTTGCTCGACTTCTACGGGATCGTCTGGGACTACGAGCCCACGTCGTTCGACATCGAATGGGATCGCGAGGGCCACGTCGTGCGCCGGTTCACCCCGGACTTCTTCCTGCCGGACTTCGATCTCTACATCGAGATCACGACGCTCAACCAGAAGCTCGTCACGAGGAAGAATCGCAAGGTGCGCCAGCTGCGCGAGCGCTACCCGGAGATCCGGTGCAAGGTCTTCTACCAGCGGGACTACCTCTCGCTGGTGACGAAGTACGGGCTCGAGGACCGCTCCGGCTGATCGACGGTCTCCTCGTACACTGCCCGCCGTGAGGTTCGCTCCGCACACCGATGCCGAGATCGGCGAGATGCTTTCGGCCATCGGGATCACCTCGCTCGACTCGCTGTTCGAGCAGATCCCTCCCGCCGTCCGACTCGAGGGCGGGCTCGACCTTCCCGACGGCGTGTCCGAGCTCGAGATCGTGGATGACCTCCGGAGCCTCGCGGCCCGCGATCGTCACCTCGACGACCTCGTCTGCTTCGCGGGGGCCGGGGCGTACGACCACTTCATCCCCGCCGTGGTGTGGGCGCTGGCCTCCCGTTCGGAGTTCTCGACGTCGTACACGCCGTACCAGCCGGAGCTGTCGCAAGGCGTCCTGCAGGTCCTCTTCGAGTTCCAATCGATGGTCTGCGAGCTCACCGGTCTGGAGGTGTCGAACGCCTCCCTCTACGACGGTGCGACGGCGCTCGTGGAAGCCGTGAACATGGCGCGGAGCGGGGCGCGGACGCGGGTCCTCGTGTCCGAGGGGGTCGATCCGAGACTGGTCGACACGTTGCGCACGTACGGCAAGGGGTCCGGCTACGAGCCCGAGATCTTCGCATCCGAGGGCGGCAGGGGAGGGACGCCGCCCGTGGGCGACGACGTCGCTGCGGTGGTGGTCCAGCATCCCAACGTGCTCGGGATCCTCGAGCCGGCCGCCGCGCTCTTCTCCTCGGCGAGGGAGGCGGGCGCGAAGGCGATCCAGGTCTTCGACCCTCTGTCGCTCGGTGTGCTCGCGCCTCCCGGGGAGCTCGGCGCCGATATCGCGGTGGCCGAGGGGCAGTCCCTGGGGAACCACCTCGCCTTCGGAGGCCCGTACCTCGGACTGATCACCGCCAGGATGACGGACGTCCGTCGGATGCCGGGCCGCATCGTGGGCGAGACCGTGGACGTGGACGGCGCCCCCGGATACGTGCTCACGCTCCAAGCGCGGGAGCAGCACATCCGGCGCGAGAAGGCCAACTCGAACATCTGCACGAACCAGACGCTGATGGCCGTGGCGGCGACGATCTATCTGGGCTGGCTCGGGCCGGAGGGGCTGTCGGAGATCGGGCGCCTCTGCGCGGCCAAGGCCTCCTACGCCGCCGGCCGGCTCACCGAGATCGACGGCGTGTCGCTGCTGCACCCGGCAGCCCCGTTCTTCAAGGAGTTCGCGCTGCGGCTCCCGGGCCGCGCGGATCGAGTCGTCGCGGACCTCGCGGATCGAGGGTTCCTGGCCGGTGTGCCCCTTCCTCGGGAAGGGGAGGACGTCCTGCTGGTCGCGGTCACCGAGCGGCGGAGCAAGGAGCAGATCGACGGCCTGGCCGAAGCGATGGCCGAGGTGATCGCGTGAGGTCGGTCGGAGCCCCGGTCCGGAGTCAGGGGCCGCAGGTCGGAGGTGGGACGATCCTCGATCGCTCCGTCGCCGGCCGGCGGGCGTGGAGCTTCCCGCCCCTCGACGTTCCCGAGGCACCCATCCCTCCCGAGCACGCCCGGGCTGAGCCGCCCTCGTTGCCCGAGGTCTCCGAGGTCGATCTCGTCCGGCACTACACGGGTCTCGCGCAGATGAACTACGGCCTCGACACGGGGATGTATCCCTTGGGTTCCTGCACGATGAAGTACAACCCGAAGGTCGCCGAGACCGTCGCGGCGCTGCCCGGATTCCAGCGCCTCCACCCGCTCCAGCCGGATGGGACGACGCAGGGCGTCCTGGAGCTCCTGTGGCGGCTGGAGCGCGCCCTCTGCGCGATCACGGGGATGGATCGGGCGACGTTGCAGCCTCCCGCCGGCGCCTGCGGGGAGATGACCGGCCTGCTGCTGATGCGGGCGTTCCACGAGGACCGAGGTGACGCGCGACGCCGGGTGATCATCCCGGACTCGGCCCACGGGACGAACCCGGCCAGCGTTCGCCTAGCCGGGTTCGACGCCGTGCCGGTCCGGTCCGACGCCCGCGGGCTCGTCGACGTCGGGGCGCTCGCGAAGCTCGTGGACGAATCGGTCGCCGGGTTGATGCTCACGAACCCGAACACGCTCGGTCTCTTCGAGGAGGAGATCGAGGAGATCGCAGCCACCATCCACGGCGTCGGCGGCCTCCTGTACTACGACGGGGCCAACCTGAACGCGATCCTCGGTCGCTGCCGGCCCGGGGACATGGGGTTCGACATCGTGCACATCAACACCCACAAGACGTTCGCGACCCCCCACGGGGGAGGGGGTCCCGGCGCCGGACCGGTCGGCGTGACGGACGAGCTCGCCGCCTTCCTGCCCGGCCCCGCCGTCCAGCGGAGCGAGGAGGGCATCTTCTCCCTCGATCCCGGTGGCGAGCGCTCGATCGGTCGGATGCACGGGTTCCACGGCAACGTGGGCATCCTGGTGCGGGCGTACGCCTACGTGTTCCTGCACGGTGCGGACGGCCTCAAAGAGGTGAGCGAGCTCGCGGCCCTGAACGCGAACTACCTCCTTCGCCTCGTGGGGGAGGAGTTCCCGCTCGCCTACCCGGGCATGCGGCCGATGCACGAGTTCGTCGCGACCGCGAAGCCGCTCCGCGAGGCCACCGGGATCAGGGCGATGGACGTCGCGAAGCGCGTGATCGATCTCGGATTCCACCCGTCGACGGTGTATTTCCCCCTGGTGGTGGAGGAGGCTCTGATGGTCGAGCCCACGGAGACCGAGTCGAAGGCGACCCTCGAAGCGTTCGCCGAGGCGCTCCGCCGTACGGCGAGCGAGGCGCGTGAGCAGCCCGATCTGCTCCGGGACGCTCCGGTGACCACCCCCGTGCGCCGCCTCGATGAAGCACGGGCCGCCCGCGCGCTGAAGCTGCGCTGGTAACCGCCGCCTTCCCGGCACTACCGGGATGCGGGTAGCGCCTCCTGGTCATCTTCAGGCAGTTCCCCCTCAAGCCCGTCCGTCCCCTGCCGATGTTCGGTGTGCAGGGGCGGCCGACGGGGCTGCCCGTGGCAAGGAGGCGAACCGATGAGAGCAGGTCTGGTCAGGATCACCAAGGTCCTGGGACTCACGCTCGCCATCACCGTGGCGCTGGGCGCGCTGGCGCCGAGCGCACGTGCCACCTGGACGCCGCGCCGCGACATGCTCGGCTGGATGAACACCGCGCGGACCGGTCACGGAGCGGTCGTCCTGGATCGCGGATGGCGGATCCGGGAGCTGGCGGACGCCCACAGCCGGCAGATGGCCGACGCGGGGCGGATCTTCCACAGCGGGTCCCTGGGCTCCAGGCTCACGTTCGTGTCGTGGACCGTGGCGGGGGAGAACGTGGGAGCGGGTCTCAGCATGCGTGGGTTGTACGACGCGTTCATGGACAGCGCCGGGCATCGCGCGAACATCCTCGAGCGGCGGTTCCGCCGTGTGGGTATCGGCGTGTACGCCCACGACGGGTTCCTCTGGGTGACGATGATCTTCGTCGGTTGAACCGAGGCCGACACCAGATATGAAAGGGGCGGGGTCCCGATGGGACCCCGCCCCTGTTCCGTTCCTACCGCTCGACGGTTACGCGGCCTCACGCTCCGGCCGGCGCCTGCGGGTCGTCGCGACCACGGTCACGCCGATCCCGAAGAGCACCATCGAGATGATCCCCAGCCGTCCCGCGTCCGAACCCGTGAACGGGGTCGGCGGTTCCTCCGGCGGCACATCGGCGATCGGGGTCACGGTGGCGTCGTCGAGCGAGCTCACCGAGCGACCGAGGATGTCCTCGCCCTCGGCCGTGCCGACGTTGGTGACGGGCTCGTCACCGACCACGAAGTCCTTCGTCAGCGTGACCGACTGCCCGGGCTCGAGGACCTCGATGTCCCCGATGTGGCCAAGGATGTCGTCGTCGACGCTGATGTCGTACAGCGTGGTGTCACCGGTGTTCGTGATGACGTAGGTGTAGGTGACCGTCGTGCCGACCGGCACCGTCTCCTCGTCCACCGTCTTCACGATCTCGATCCCCGGGTGGATGAGGTCCGTGGCGCAGTTGGCCAGGTCATCCACGACCACCCGGCTGCCGACGCCAGAACCCGCCGCCGTCACTTCGTTGACCAGCGGATCGGCGTCGCTTTCGAGCACCACGTAGTCGAACTCGTGTGACTCGGAAGCACCGGCCGCGAGCTCGTCCGCGAAGGACGCCGAGAGGTCCCCGAGCACGGAGTCCATGACGGTCACGCCGTCGAGGTCCTCGTCACCGGTGTTGGTGACCGTGATCGTGTAGGTGACCGTGTCGCCGACGTGAGCCAGCTCGGTGCAGGACTTCTCCACGTCGATGGCCGGGTTCAGGATGTCGGTGGTGCAGGACGCGTCGTCGGAAGCTTCCGCACCCGAGTCCGCACCGGTGCCCGTCGCGGTCACCGTGTTGGTGAGCGGGTCGGGGTCGCCGGCCTGCGGCGTGTAGGACACGACCGCTGTGGCCACCTCACCGACCGGGAAGCGGGCGCTGAAGTCGAAGTCGAAGTCGCCCGTGATGTCACCCAGCAGGGTGTCGTCCACGGTGACGCCGACCAACGGCTCGTTGCCCGTGTTCTCGACGGTGATCGTGTACTCGATGTCCTCACCGAACGGCACGGACTCCGGGCAGGACTTGGTGACGTCGATGCCGGGCTCGTGCGTGATGTCGGTGATGCAGGACGCGTCGTCGGAGGCTTCCGCATCCGAGTCCGCACCGGTGCCCGTCGCGGTCACCGTGTTGGTGATCGGGTCGGGGTCACCGGCCTGCGGCGTGTAGGACACGACCGCTGTGGCCACCTCACCGACCGGGAACGGGTTGGCGAAGTCGAAGTCGAAGTCGCCCGTGATGTCACCCAGCAGGGTGTCGTCCACGGTGACGCCGACCAACGGCTCGTTGCCGGTGTTCTCGACGGTGATCGTGTACTCGATGTCCTCACCGAACGGCACGGACTCCGGGCAGGACTTGGTGACGTCGATGCCGGGCTCGTGCGTGATGTCGGTGGTGCAGGACGCGTCGTCGGAAACGTGCGTGGCGGAGATGCCTCCGTCGGCCTCGGCCGTCACCGTGTTGGTGAGCGGGTCGGGGTCGCCGGCCTGCGGCGTGTAGCTGACGGTCACGGTGTCGATCTCCCCGACGTCGAGCGTCGTGTCTGGGAACTCGCTCGTGATGTCGCCGAGAAGGGTGTCCGTCACGGACAGGCCCGTCAGGGCTTCGTTCCCGTCGTTCGAGACGGTGATCTCGTAGCTGATCGCTTCGCCGAAGGGAGCCTCGGCCGGGCAGTCCTTGGTGACCGAGATGATCGGCTCGGCGGCGATGCCGCCGACCTGCTTCATCGGAACCGTCTCCTGCCCGACGTTGATCGTGCCGCCCCCCACCACGCGGGCGGCCGTGATCGCGTTCAGGATGTTCCCGGTCGGGGTACCGCCCACCTCGCAGGCGAGATGCACGATCACGCGAGCGATGAGGTGCTCGCCCGCGTCGAGTCCGGTCACCGTGACGGTGCCGTCGATCGTGTCGTAGCCCGCGGTGTCGAGATGCTCGTTCGACAGGGTGGCGGCTTCATTTCCGTCGAGACCCACGTTCCCGCCGTCCGGCAGGTTGACCGCGACGCTCACGATGTCGTCGAACCCGATGCCGGGCTGACCGGTCGTCTCGTTGCCGAACGACAGGTCGAGCTCGACCGCTCCGCTGTCGGCGCCGTTGGCGATCACGACCTGCACGAAGAACGTGACCAGGTCGTCACAGGCGAAGTCGCCACCCTCGAGGGACTCCACGACGCCGTTCGTCTTACTGATATTCCGGTTGTCGTAGCCGAACTGGGGTGGCGACCCAAGGCCGGTGGAGTGGTCGTAGGTGAACGGACCGGCGGCCACGAAGTCGAGGCCGACGTCGCCACCAGCGAGCGTGGCTGCCGCCGCCGCCTCTGCCGATCCGGCGTCGGCGTTGACACGCGCCACGTTGATCTGACGAGTCCGGCTCTGCGACGATGCTCGACGTCGACGTGGATCCGTCATCCGTCGAGGCTGCCGCGCCACCGTCGCCGCTATCGGCTACAGGAGCCTCCTCCTCGGCGCCAGGAGCCTCTTCCTCGGCTGCGGCTTCCTCCTCCGCAACCGGGAGCGTTTCGCCGACCCTGCTGCCGTCCGAGATGAGATCCTCGGCGGCGACGGGATCGGTGCCGGCGTCATCCGCCAGCGCGCTCAACGAGCTCTGTCCGAGTGCGAACGCGAACAGAAGCAAGAACGATACGAACGAGGCAAGACCGCGCTTGGTTACGCGCCGGCCGTGCCGAAGGTTCGACCTGGTACCCATCCTCCACCCCCTACTGGTGTTGTGTTGCTTTCGATGACCGATGGACCCGCCCCACGCCCTACGGCGGAGACTGTGGTCCGCTTACAGCAAAGTAGCCCCCTCGATTGGGGGACACCATCGGGCGAATGGCCCGACATCCGTTCGGACGTAAGGAGTAGTCCGTTCGGGGGGGGGGCTTCGTCGGTTGAACCGAGGCCGACACCAGATATGGAAGGGGCGGGGTCCCGATGGGACCCCGCCCCTGTTCCTTCCTACCGCTCGACGGTTACGCGGCCTCACGCTCCGGCCGGCGCCTGCGGGTCGTCGCGACCACGGTCACGCCGATCCCGAAGAGCACCATCGAGATGATCCCCAGCCGTCCCGCGTCCGAACCCGTGAACGGGGTCGGCGGTTCCTCCGGCGGCACATCGGCGATCGGGGTCACGGTGGCGTCGTCGAGCGAGCTCACCGAGCGACCGAGGATGTCCTCGCCCTCGGCCGTGCCGACGTTGGTGACGGGCTCGTCACCGACCACGAAGTCCTTCGTCAGCGTGACCGACTGCCCGGGCTCGAGGACCTCGATGTCCCCGATGTGGCCAAGGATGTCGTCGTCGACGCTGATGTCGTACAGCGTGGTGTCACCGGTGTTCGTGATGACGTAGGTGTAGGTGACCGTCGTGCCGATCGGCACCGTCTCCTCGTCCACCGTCTTCACGATCTCGATGCCGGGATGGATGATGTCCACCACGTGGTCATCGGAGTCGGTGACCTCGTCGCCACCCTCACCCTCGTCGGTGTCACCGGTCACGGTGCCCGTGTTCGGGATCGGGTCGGGGTCGTCGTCGGTCACGAGGTGCGTGCACGTGTAGTGCCACACCTCGCCGATCGCCAGCATCGAGTCGCCGTCGCCGTCGTCGACGAGCGTGATGGTGCCCTCGTCGCAGATCGGGTCGGTCAGCTCGACGTCGAACAGGTCGACGTCACCGATGTTCGTCACCTCGAAGGTGTAGGTGATCGTGTCGTCGACGTGGACCAGTGCCGGGCCGTCCTTGACGATCTGGATGGCCGGGTGCTCGACGTCCGTGTCGCAGGACGCCTCATCCGTGGCCTCGACCTCGGAGTCCGCACCGAGAGCCCGACGCCGTCCACCACGTTGTGGATCGGGTCGGGGCTCTGCTCGGTCACCGTGTAGTCGATGAAGGCCGTGAAGCTATCTCCGACCCCGAGCGTGTCCGGGAACTCGTCCGAGACGTTGCCGAGGATCGAGTCGTTGACGGTGATGTCCACCAACGCCTCGTTCCCCGTGTTCGTGATGGTGATCTCGTAGGTGATGACGTCACCGACGCCGGCCGCCTCCGGGCAGGACTTGGTGACGTCGATGCCGGGCTCGTGGGTGATGTCGGTGGTGCAGGACGCCTCATCGGAGGCCTCCACACCCGAGTCCGCACCCGTGCCGGACGCGGTCACCGTGTTGGTCACCGGGTCCTGATCGGCCGCAGGCGAGTAGGTGACGACCGCTGTGGCGAAGCCACCGACCGGGAACGGGTTCGCGAAGTTGAAGTCGAACTCGCCCGTGATGTCTCCGAGCAGCGTGTCGGTCACCGTGACGCCCTCGAGGGCCTCGTTGCCGGTGTTCTCGACGGTGATCGTGTACTCGATGTCCTCACCGAACGGAACCTCCGCCGGGCAGGACTTGGTGACGTCGATGTTCGGCTCGTGCGTGATGTCGGTGGTGCAGGACGCCTCATCGGAGGCCTCCACACCCGAGTCCGCACCCGTGCCGGACGCGGTCACCGTGTTGGTCACCGGGTCCTGATCGGCCGCAGGCGAGTAGGTGACGACCGCTGTGGCGAAGCCACCGACCGGGAACGGGTTCGCGAAGTCGAAGTCGAACTCGCCCGTGATGTCTCCGAGCAGCGTGTCGGTCACCGTGACGCCGCTCGAGGGCCTCGTTGCCGGTGTTCTCGACGGTGATCGTGTACTCGATGTCCTCACCGAACGGAACCTCCGCCGGGCAGGACTTGGTGACGTCGATGTTCGGCTCGTGCGTGATGTCGGTGGTGCAGGACGCCGTGTCCGTGTCCACCACGCCGGAGTCCGCGCCGGTCCCCGATGCCGTCACGGTGTTCGTGAGCGGGTCGGGATCGCCGGCCACCGGCGTGCGGGAGACCGTCGCCGTGTAGACCGTGTTACCGACGGGCAGCGTGCCCGGCAGGTCCGGGTTGAACGCGGTGGCCGAGATGGGGCCAAGCAGGCTGTCGGTCACGGTGACGCCGGTCAGCGGCTCGTTGCCCGTGTTCTGGACGGTGATCGTGTACGTGATCGGCTGACCGAACGGCACCTCCGCCGGGCAGGACTTGGTGACGTCGATGTTCGGCTCGTGCGTGATGTCGGTGGTGCAGGACGCCGTGTCCGTGTCCACCACGCCGGAGTCCGCGCCGGTCCCCGATGCCGTCACGGTGTTCGTGAGCGGGTCGGGATCGCCGGCCACCGGCGTGCGGGAGACCGTCGCCGTGTAGACCGTGTTACCGACGGGCAGCGGGTCCGGCAGGTCCGGGTTGAACGCGGTGGCCGAGATGGGGCCAAGCAGGCTGTCGGTCACGGTGACGCCGGTCAGCGGCTCGTTGCCCGTGTTCTGGACGGTGATCGTGTACGTGATCGGCTGACCGAACGGCACCGACGCCGGGCAGGACTTGGTGACGTCGATGTTCGGCACGTGCGTGATGTCGGTGGTGCAGGACGCCGTGTCCGTGTCCACCACGCCGGAGTCCGCGCCGGTCCCCGATGCCGTCACGGTGTTCGTGAGCGGGTCGGGATCGCCGGCCACCGGCGTGCGGGAGACCGTCGCCGTGTAGACCGTGTTACCGACGGGCAGCGGGTCCGGCAGGTCCGGGTTGAACGCGGTGGCCGAGATGGGACCCAGCAGGCTGTCGGTCACGGTGACGCCGGTCAGCGGCTCGTTGCCCGTGTTCTGGACGGTGATCGTGTACGTGATCGGCTGACCGAACGGCACCGACGCCGGGCAGGACTTGGTGACGTCGATGTTCGGCACGTGCGTGATGTCGGTGTCGCAGGCGGCTCCGTCCGCGACCGCGATCGCCGAGATCGAGCCGGCCGCGGTCACCGTCACCGCGTTCTGCACCGGATCCTCGTTGGCACCCGGCGTGTAGGGGATCGACGCCGTGTAGACCGTGGTGCCGACCGGCACCGGGTTCGGCAGGCCGAACGCGGCCGTGATGTTCCCGCCCAGCAGGGGGTCGTTCACCACGACGTTGGTCAGCGGCTCGTTGCCGTCGTTCACCAGCGTGAACTGGAAGACCACGGGCTGGCCGAACGGCACAGACGCCGGGCAGGTCTTCGTGATGTCGATCGCGGGCGCGCCGACGAACCCGGTGACCTTCATCGGGACGGTCTGCTGTCCGACGGAGACGGTGTCCCCGTCCGCGGTCGCGCTCTGGATGCTGTTCAGGATGTTCCCGGTCGGGCTGCCGGCCCCACACGCGAGGATCACGACGATCCGGAGGATCGCGGTCTCACCGGGAGCGAGGTTCGTGACCGAGATGACCCCGTGCAGCTGGTCGTAGCCCACCGTCTCGGTGAACTCCTGGTCCAGGGTCACGACGTTGTCGGCCACGTTGCCCACGTTGCCGTCGTCGGGCGTGTTGATCGCGACGGACACGATGTTGTTGAAGCCGAGACCGGCCCCACCGGTCGGCTCCATGCCCCACGTCTGGTGGAGCTGGACCGTTCCTGGGCCGTCGGCGCCATCCTCGATGGCGATCTGCGTGAAGAACGTCACGTGGTCGCCGCACGCGAAGTCGCCGCTCTCCAGCGACTCGACGACGCCGTCGTTCGGGTCGATCGTCCTGTCGTTGAACCCGAAGGTCGGATAGGTCCCGAGACCGGTCGCGTGGTTGTAGGTGAACGGACCGGCCGCGACGTAGTCCAGGCTGACGTCGCCCCCGTGGAGGCCACCGTGCGACTGGATGATCGCGTCACGGTTGGTGGGTGCGATTTCCTTGCTCTCGCGACGGGTTGTCGGGGCCGCGGCAGCCGCCCCTCCTCCGGAGCTGCCGTCGGAGTCACCCGTGGCGTCGTCAGAAGCCACCGGATCCGGAGCGTCCGGAACGTCGGCCGGTGACTCCTCTTCTGGAGCATCCGCAACCGGGAGCGTTGCGTCGGCCCTGCTGCCGTCCGAGACGAGATCCTCGGCGGCGACGGGATCGGTGCCGGCGTCTTCCGCCAGCGCGCTCAACGAGCTCTGTCCGAGTGCGAACGCGAACAGAAGCAAGAACGATACGAACGAGGCAAGACCGCGCTTGGTTGCGCGACGCCGCCCAGGGTTCGCTCTGGTACCCATCCTCCACCCCCCAAATGCTGTCGTGTTGCTTCGATGACCTATGGACCGGCCCCACGCCCTACGGCGGGGTCCGTGGTCCGCTTTACAGCAAAGTAGTCCCCCTCAACCGGGGGACACCATCGGGCGAATGGCCCGACATCCGTTCGGACGTACGGAGTAGTCCGTTCGGAGGGGTCCGATTGTGGATGAATTCGGCCGATTGCGCAAGATAGAAACCGCGGAACGCGGCAGAAAATGTGCGCGCGCCCCCTTTCGGAGGGCGTCCCTTGTGCTCAGCGCGACCGCGGAGGGCGCTATCGGTCGGTCTGCGGACGCCTCCGGGCAGCCACGAGGAGGAGCGCGCCGAGCACGACCAGAGCGCCAGCCCAGGCGGCGAGGAGGCTCGTGTCGGACCCCGTGAAGGGGCTCCCACTCCCGCCCGTACCGTCGCCGTCCCCTCCGCCTCCGCTCGCCACGACCGTCACCGTGGCCTCGTCGACGTCGCTCACGGAAAGGCCGAGGACGTCGGAGCCCGCCGCCGTGCCGATGTTGGTGATGGGGGAGGAGCCGAGGGTGATCTCGGCCGTGAGCTCGGTCGTCTGGCCGATTCCCAGCGACGGGATGTCCCCGATGTGTCCGATCGTGTCGTCGTCGACCGAGATATCGAAGAGCGTCGTGTCCCCGGTGTTCGTCACCGAGTAGGTGTAGACGATCGTCGTGCCGACCGGGCCAGAGGTCGGGCCGGCCGTCTTGTCCAGGTCGATGTCCGGATGGATCACGTCGATGTCGTGCACGTCCGTATCCGACACGGTGCCCTCGCCGTGGTCGCCGGTGACGGTCGCCACGTTGTGGACCGGGTCGCCGTCACCCGCGACGACCGTGTGGTCGCATTCGAATGACCAGCTCTCGCCCACGGCGAGCACGGCGTCGCCGTCGCCATCGGCCGTGAGCGCCGGAGTCCCGTCGCACCGAGGATCCGTGAGGTCGATGTCGATCAGATCGACGCCGCCCGTGTTCGTGACGTTGAAGACGTAGGTCACGGTGTCGCCGAGGTGCGCCAGGCTGGGACCGCCCTTCTGGAGCCGGATCCGGGGCTCGCAGGCGACCGCGTCCGTCGCCTCGGCGTGGTTGTCGGGGCCGACGTTCGCGGCGGGCTCGTTTCCGCCCTCGACGTCGACGATGTTCGTGATCGAGCCGCACACCGCACCCGACACGACGACCCGGATCGTGACCGAGGCCGATTCCCCCGGGTCGAGGGTGATGGGACCGCATTGGACGGTCGTGTGGGTGATGCCACCCGTCGACGTGGAGCTCGCGACGGTGCACGCGTGGCCGTCGAACGTCGGGAAGGGAGGGATCGCGACGAACAGCGCCTCACCGGGTGGCAGCTCGTCGAGGAACCTCACGCCTGTCGCCACCTCGTCGCCGACGTTCGTCACCGTGATCGTGTAGTTGAACTCGTCGTCCTCGTGGAGCAGGCCTTCGGCGTCGGAGGTCTTCGTTACCTGGAGGTCGGGAGGCGATGGCTCCTCGCACTCCACGGAGTTGGTGACCTCGTTCGAGGTGTTGTTCTCCGTCGCGTCGCCGGTCTCGTTCGCTGCGGACACCTGCGCCGCGTTCGCGATCGAACCGCAGGCCGTGTCGTCGACGGTCACGGTGATGTCGACCGAGACGCCAGCGCCGGCGCCGATGTCGCCGAGCGCGCAGGTAACCAGGCCGGCCGCCTCGCTGCACCCCGCGGTGGCATCGACGAACGTCACGCCCGCCGGGAGTTGGTCCGTCGCGTGCACCCCGGTCGCGGTGGCGTCACCGTCGTTCGTCACGGTGAGCGTGTAGGTGACCGAGTCGCCGTGCTGGACGACGCCCTGCGGATCGTTGGCCTTCACGATCGAGACGTCCGGAGCGGTCGTCACGTCGTTCCAGCAGAGGGCGAGATGGCTCACGCCGTAGTAGCCGCCGTCGGGTTTCTGCGGCGTGTGCAGGTCCTGGTCGCCGGTGTCGCCCGCGGGATAGCTGAACAGGTTGCCCCCGCTCGGACCACCCTTGACGTAGACGCCGAGGATGGGGAGGTTCGAGGACCAGTCCGCGAACCCGGTCGGGCTGTTGTAGCCCGAGACCGTGACCGTCATCGCGCCGCTCGAGACCTGTCCGTTGCCGGCGACCGAGATGCCGTGATCGAAGCCGAGCTGGCCGCAGTCCCCGTTCGAGGACTGCGTGTCGGCGATGACGGGGTGAACGCCGTCGGCCGAAGGGGGTCCGGGGGAGTCGACCGGCGGAGCGGCCTGGACGGCGAGGATGCCGATCTGCCCCGCGCCCGCGACGAGCGCGAGCCACACGACGGGGGCGAGAAGCGCGGTGCGCCTGCGGGCCCGGTGCTTCGGTCTCCTCATCTCTCCTCCTGGTCGGTTCGGTGCTGGATCGTCTGTCGGCCGGTCGACCCACACCCTAGGGGTCCCGGGGGAGTGGTCCATCGGCCAGATGGCTCAGGTCATCGGCCCGATGGTCGCAGCCGATCGCGGGATGGAGCTTCCCATCCGCCTTGCAACGAAGCAAGGACGCGGGCGATCCGCGGACGCGCGCGAGCACACGCGTGCTTTGGGGTCGGGGAGCGCCCGATCCGCCGTGTTCTGATGAAGGTGACATAATGAACGTTATCGGGGAACGGAAAGGGAGAGGAGCCTCGCGCTCACGATGCCGGGGGTCCGCCGCGGTACGGCCTTCCGAGCACCCGCAGAGCGATCCCCCAGCGCGTCACGAGCCAGAGGGCTTCGACGACGATCCGGCGCGAGAGCTTGGAATGCCCGTGTTCCCGTTCTCGGAACGTGATCGGGACCTCTGCGAGCGTCCATCCGCGGAGCCAGGACCGCATCACCAGCTCCACCTGGAAGCCGTAGCCGTCGGCATGGAAGGGCTCCGCGACGAGGTCCTGGAGGAGCTCGCGCCGGTACGCGCGGTAGCCGCTCGTCGCGTCGTGCAGGGGGAGCCCGAGCATCAGGCGAGCGTAGGTGTTGCCCATCCTCGAGAGCGCCAGCCGGACGCGGCTCCAGTTGGTGACGGAGCCACCCGGCACGTACCGGCTCCCGACGACCAGGTGGGCCCGACCGCGCGCGGCCTCGAGGAGCGCACCGAGCTCCGTCGGGTCGTGGGACAGATCCGAGTCCATCTCCACGATCAGGTCGAAGCCCTCCTCGAGCGCCCGGCCGAAGCCCTCCTCATAGGCGCTCCCGAGCCCCGACCTGGCCGGGCGCTCGACGAGCCGGAGTCTCGGCTCCCCCGCCATCAGCTCGCGAACGATGCCGGCCGTTCCGTCCGGTGAGGAGTCGTCGACCACGAGCACGTCGACCCCCGGATGCGCCAGCACGCCCGCCACGACCTGGCGGATCGTGGCGGCTTCGTCGAAGGTCGGCAGGATCACCATCGTGCGGGCGTCGGCGGCGAGCGGGCCCGGCTGCGGTCGCTCGCGTCGCCGGCCCCGGGGCATCGCGGCGAGACCGATCACGATCGCCAGGGAGACGATCGGCACCCAGTCCCCGAGCCGCACCGACCACGTCCGCTCGGTGGACGCGCGGATCGTCCGCCGGATCACCTCCGGTGCGAACAGCTCCGTCTGGTCGTGGACCCGGCCCGTCGGGTCGATGAACGCGCTGATCCCGGACACGGCGGCATGGACGATCCATCGGCCGTTCTCGATCGCGCGGAGCCGCGACATCTGCAGGTGCTGCGCCGACGCGGCGGTCTCGTCGTACGCGGCGTTGTTCGTCAGGACGACGAGGAACTCCGCGCCCTGTCGGACGAGCTCGCGGTCGAGCGCGGGGAAGCTGTTCTCGAAGCAGATCGGCGTGCCGAACGGAGGCAGGCCCGGCGCGCTCACCGTGTGCGGCCCCTCCCCCGGCGTGAGCTCGTAGGCGATCTGGTCCAGCGCGGAGATCCACCCCACGATCGGCTTCCAAGGGATGTACTCGCCGTAGGGAACGAGATGGCTCTTGCGGTAGACGTCGACCACCGCTCCCCCGCCGTCGAAGACGACCGCCTGGTTGAAGAGGCGACGGTCCCCGGTGGCGGTCGACCGGATCGCCACCGACGTGGCGCCGCTGACGACCGGAGCGCCGACGTCGGCGATCGTCCCCCGCACTTCGTCCAGGATCGTGAGAGACCCGGGGTCGAGCGCGCTCTCTCCCCAGATGGCGAGATCGGGAGGGTCCTCTCTCAACGTCTCGTGAAGGTCCAGGTTGAGCCTCGTCACCGCGACGTCTCCGGCTTCCCGGGTTCGCCCACGGACCCCTTCCCTGAAGTCGACCTGGATCGCGGCCACGTCGATCGGCCGACCCGCTGCTCCGGCGAACGGGATCACGCCCGGGCCCAGGACGGCCGCGATGGCGAGGGCCACGGCGGCGACTCGGGTCCTCGCGCGGTCCGCTCCGACGGCCTCGGCGATCAGCGCGGCCGCGAACGCCACCGCGAACGTCACACCGAAGACTCCGCCGACCACGGCCAGGCGCACGGTGACAGGGTTGGCCACCTGCGAGGCGCCGAGAGATCCCCAGGTGAAGCCGCCGAGCGGCCACAGCCCGCGGAGCCAATCGATCGAGGTCCACAGCGCGGCCGCCCCCACCGCCGTGAGGAACGGGTGGCCGGCCCGCCGGACGAGGGGGAACAGGGCGCCGAACAGCGCGATGGACAGGGCCGTGAGGACGGTCAGGGCGCCCCACGCGAGCGTGCCGAAGAGCTGGAGCCACGACAGGGTGAGCCCGAATCCCACGAGACCGAACGCGAGGCCCAGGGCGAAGCCGCGGGCGGGTGTCGCCTCCCGGAGCGCGATGAACAGCAGCGTGGGGGCGAGGAGCGCGAGCGGCCAGGCGGCTACGGGCGGGAAGGCGAGCGAGAACAGCACGCCACCGATCAGGGAGAGGGCGAGCGCGACCGGCAGCCTGCGATCGGTCAGGCGCAGTCGCGGCAGAACATCCGCCGTTTGTCCGCGAGCTGGCTGCGATGCTTCACGAGGTAGCAGTTCTTGCATACGAACTCGGTGGACTGGATCGGGACGACCCGCGCCTCGATCGGCTCGAGCCGGTCGTCCCCCTTGACGGTCGAGACCGGCACCACCGGCTCGTCCTCGTCCGCCTCGTCCTCGTCGTCTCGCGCCTCTTGCTTCTCGAGGACCTCCTGGATCGACTCGACATCGGCCCCCGCCGGATCGGCCGGGGGTGCGGCATCCTCCAGGTCTTCCTCGGTCGGCTCGAGGTCGTCCAGCGCCTGGTCAGATCCGGCGTCGTCGTCTTCGCGCTCTTCGGTGCGCTCGGCCACCTGTTCCTCCGGTCGGGTCCTCGATACGGCCGCGGATTCTAGCGTTCGCTCCCCCGCTTGGCTCGCACTGACGCCAAGCTCGGTATCGATGCCAAGGTTCGGCACTGGGGAAAGGGACGCCACGCAGACCCAGGATGTTCCCGGAGCGCGGAACGCGGAAACGCGAAAGCCCGAGAGACCTTTGGGGCCGCGACGCCGGGGCGCCGCGTTCTCTACTCAGCCTCTCGGGCTCCGCTTGCGCCTCCGCCGGGGCGGCGACGCATGCAGGACGTTACCGACGGCCGGGCCCGAGGGCAACCCGAAGGCAGGAGAAACAGTGACAAACAACGATCCAGAGCGCCACGATCAGGCGCGGAACACCTCGCGTCCCAGGGAGACCGTGAGGACCGGACGGAGCCCCTCGACGGAGCGGACCTCCAGCGGGTCGGCGTCGTAGGCGGCGAAGTCCGCGTGCCACCCTGGTTCCAGCGCACCCTTCTTCCCGTCCTGCCTCCCCAGCCGAGCGCTGCCGACGCGATGCAGCTTGAGCGCTTCCAGGCGTGTGAGTCGCTGGGTCGGCTCGTGATGCTCCTCCAGCGCGGTGATGGCGAGCATCGGGTCCAACGGCGTGATCGGCGTGTCGGAGCCCACGCCGACCTCGATCCCGCGGTCGAGCATCGTGCGGATCGGGTGCGCCGCCATCGCGCGCGCCGGACCGAGCCGCTCCTCGTACATGCCCCCTCCGTGTCCCCACAACCGGTCGAACGCAGGCTGCACGGACACCGCGAGTCCGAGCATCGCCGTCCGCTCGATCTGGTCGCCGGAGGGCAGGACGAAGTGCTCGATCCGATGGCGGCGCGCTCGGAAGTGCCGGCGCTCGCGGGAGTCGAGCGCGAGGTAGACGCGCTCCCAGGTGGCGAGGACCTGCTCGATCGCCCGATCCCCGATCGCGTGCACACCGACCTGGAGTCCGGCGTTGTGCGCCGCATGGAAGAACTCCGCCATCGTGTCGTCGTCGTGATAGAGCGCTCCTTGATCCGACCCGTCCTCGTAGGCGTGGGACAGCGCCGCGGTCCGGGCCCCGATCGAGCCGTCGACGGGGAGGTCGCCGCCGATCGCGCGGAACCCACGCTCCATCGCATCCGGGAGCGACATCGAGCCGGGCGTCGGGGCGACGTCGACCGGAAGGCGGTTCCGGTGCCCGAGCAGCACGTCGAGATCGGCGACGCTGAGGGACATCTCGTGGACGGACGTGACCCCCCGTGACGCGGCGAGCCCCGCGGCCTGCAGCTGGTATCCCTCGATCCGCTGCGTGTCGTAGGAGGCCTCGGCCCACGCGATCGCCCGGCGGTTCGCCTCCCTCGTGAGGCGTCCGGTGGGCCTCCCGTCGGCGTCGGGTTCCACGCCGTCGGCGTCGGTGAGGTCGATCCCCGTGAGGGTGGACGAGCTCACCACCGAGATGTGTCCGTCCGCCCTCGTCGCCACCACCGGGACGGTCGTGATCTCGTCGAGTTCGTGGATCGTGGGGAGCTCGTGCCGTTCCCAACGGGTCTCGTCGAACCCCTCGACGTGCACGACGTCGACGCCGTCCGCGGCACGCGCGTGGATCAACGCGAGGAAGTCCTCCTTGGACGTCGCGTCCCGCACGTCTGCGTTGGCCAGGGCCCTGCCGGTCGCGGTGAGATGGACGTGGCTGTCGATGAACCCGGGGACGATCGTCGTCCCGGGGAGGTCGATCGTGAGCTCGGCTTGAGGAGGCTCGCCCGTTCCCACGCGCTGGATGTGCCGGTCGTCTACGAGGATCCACTCCCCCATCGTGGGATGGGAAAGCGTCACGACCCGCGATGCGCGATAGAGGGTCCTCACGGCGCCGCGATGATAGAGGAGTCTCGGTCGCCGAGCAGAACCACCGTCGCCTCGCATCGGTCCTCGAGGATCCTCGTCTTGTGGCGATGCAGATCCAGGCCGACGGCGGCGGCCGCGGCAGGCAGCGACCCCATCGCCGCCCGCACGTCGGCCGCCGGCCCCCAGAGCACGACGTCGTCGACCCATCGGAGGTGGGAGACGCCGTTGCTCCGGATCGCGTCGTCGAGCCGCGACAGGACCGCGTTCGCGAGGACCGCCGACGGCTCCGGGCCGATCGGGAGGCCGCGCACGCCACGGTCGCGGAACCGACGCAGGACGGCGAGCGCGTCCGCGGCATCCGGACCCAGGAGCTCGGCGAGCGTCTCCGGCGAGATCGATCCGTAGCAGTCCCGGACGTCGGCGACGGCGAACGTCGTGCCACGGGTCGCCTCCCCGATCGCGCGCCGCACGCTCCGCCGCCACGAGCCTCGGGCCGGTCCCCAGGGTGCGGGCGCCCACGGCTCTCCTCCTGACGAGGCGCGGATCGCGAGCACCTCAGGACCCAGCGATCGCTCGATCCGGCTGGCGAGCGGACGCACCGCCGCCCGGTACTCGGTCTGATCGACCGCATCGAGCACGGTCAGCCATCGTGTGCCTCCGCCGGGTTTCGGGACCGGGACGGAACGGACACCGAGGCGATCGCTCCTGCCCGCGGGCCCGGTGGAACCCCTCCGCATCGACGCGTCCTCCCGCGATCGGAGGAGGAGGCGCCGACCGTACCTCCCGGTTCCCGTGAGGGCAATCGGCCGTCGCGGGGATATCTGACTCCCCCGACCTCGGTTCCGTATGGGACGATGCCGCCGTGCTGGACGAGCGGGATCTGGCGATCCTCACCGCCCTCCAGGCCGAGGCGAGGGCGACGTACGCGGACGTGGGCGCCACCGTCGGGCTCTCGGCGAGCGCGGTCCACGAACGCGTCCGGAAGCTGGAGCAGCACGGGGTGATCCGGGGATACCGGGCGATCGTGGACCCGGAAGCGGTCGGTCTGTACGTGACGGCGCTGATCGCCGCGATCCCGCTCGACCCTCATCAGCCCGATGACCTCCCGGCGCGCGTGAAGGAGTTCCCGGAGGTCGAGGACTGCTACTCGGTCGCGGGTGAGGCGAACTACGTGCTGAAGGTGCGGACGAAGACGACGGGCGACCTCGAGGATCTGATCCGACGGCTGCGGGAGAAGGCGGCCGTGACCACGAACACCACGATCGCGTTGTCGATCCCGTTCGAGGGCCGCCCGTTGCGTCCGTGACCCCTCGGTAGGCCAAGGCCCTCAGTAGGCCAAGGCCCTCAGTAGGCCAAGGCCCTCAGTAGGATTGGCTCCGTGCGCCTCTACAACTCGTTGACCCGTCAGGTCGAGGAGGTCGTGCCGGTCGACGGCCGGGAGATCCGGATGTATTCGTGCGGTCCGACGGTGTACCGGTACATCCACATCGGCAACATGCGCTCGTTCATGCTCGGGGATCTGATCCGGCGCGCGCTCCGCTTCGAGGGGCACGATGTCCGATGGATCATGAACATCACCGACGTCGGTCACATGACCGACGAGGTGACCGACACCGGTCGGGACAAGATGGAGCTCGCCGAGTCCGACGAGGGCCTCTCCGCTGCCGAGATCGCGGAGAAGTACACGCAGGCCTTCCTGGAGGACGCCGATCTCGTCGGCATCGAGCGGGCCGATCTCTACCCGCGGGCGACGGACCACATCCCCGAGATGATCTCGATGATCGAGACGCTGATCGAGAAGGGCAACGCGTACGAGGTCGACGGCACCGTCTACTACGACGTCACGACCTTCCCCGGCTACGGCAAGCTCTCCGGGAACACGCTCGATCAGCTCCGCGCCGGGCACCGGCAGGAGCTCGCCGTCGATCCCGCCAAGCGTCACCCGGAGGATTTCGCGCTGTGGAAGAGCGCGGGGGCGAACCGTCTCTTGAAGTGGCCGAGCCCGTGGGGCGACGGGTATCCCGGGTGGCACATCGAGTGCTCCGCGATGTCGATCAAGCACCTCGGCGATCGCTTCGACGTGCACACCGGTGGCAACGACAACAAGTTCCCCCACCACGAGGACGAGATCGCGCAGTCCGAGGGAGCGGTCGGGCATCCCGTGGTGTCGATCTGGGTGCACGGCGGGTTCCTGCAGATGGGTGGACAGAAGATGGCGAAGTCCGCGAAGAACATCAAGCGGGTGACCGATCTCGCCGAGCAGGGCCTCGACCCGCTCGCCTACCGCTGGTTCACGTTCCAGGCTCGATACCGGTCGGAGATGGATTTCACGGAGGACGCGCTCCAGACGGCGGACCAGCGGGTGAAACAGCTCCGCCGTCACGTCGCGGGGTGGGACCCGGCCGCGGATGACCTCGGGCCGGCGGCGAAGGAGTTCGACTCCCGCTTCCGCGAGGCCCTCGCGAACGACCTCGACATGCCGACCGCCGTCCGCGTCGTGAACGACCTGGACCGGTCCGCCGACGTGCCGTCCGGCGAGAAGCGCTCGTTGCTCGGGTCCTGGGATCAGGTGCTCGCGCTCGATCTCGAGCGCGAGGCGCGAACGTCATGGGAGCCCTCCGAGGACATCCGGCGGCTCGTGGCGGAGCGCGATGCGGCACGGGAGGCGAAGGACTACCCGCGCTCGGACGAGCTCCGCGACGAGCTCCAAAGGCTCGGTCTCGAGGTGATGGATACGGCGGACGGGACCCAGGTCCGCCCTCGGGACTGAGCCAGAGAGACCGCGAGAGGCTCAGCCCAGACCCAGGGGCTGGCCGAGACGTACCGCGGCGCCCCGGAGCGCGTCGGAGAGGAAGCGGCTCCCCCCCAGCCCCGGGAGCTCCCCCAGGATGCCCTCCATCTCCTTGACGGCGACCACCCCGTCGGCGTCGCCGAAGAGGTGGTGGATCACGAAGTCGGTCTCCGCCTGGGGGCGCACCCCGGTGCCGACCGGTGCCCAGAGATGCTCCAATGCCCATCGGGTGATCGTCCGCGCCTGCTTCGATCGCGCGAGGCGCATCCTGGCCTGCGCCCGGTAGAAGGCGAAGTGCCGACGCTCGTCCTTGATCACCGCCTGGAGGAGCTGGATCAGGACGGGGTTCTGGGTCTGCGCGATGATCCGGTGGTACCCGGTCAGCGTGCCGAGCTCGTTCACGGCGCCCCAGGTCATGTGCACGGCGACGAAATCACGGAACAGGGCCGAGCCGAGGAGCGTCCCGATGTGGGAGACGTATCCCTTCGTCCCGAACTTCTGCCGGACCCATTGGTTCCGGTCGACACGGGTGGGGAACGGGTCGTCGCCCGAGACCCCTTCGAACGTGGGGGGGACGCGGAACCCCGCCTCACCGAGGAACCGGCTGAACGCTTCCCCGTGCCAGAGCTCCTCGTAGACCCAGCACGACAGGAACGCGGTGACCTCAGGATCGAAGGATGCCCGCGTGGCGAGGAGGTCCCGGAGGAACACGACGGTGTGGGTCTCGATGTCCATCATGTACGTGAGGCAGCGCGCTTCGGCGGTCGTGACCGGCTGTTCGCCGATCCGCTCCCATTCGACGCTCGACAGGTCGACCCGCGTGGATGCTCGCAGGTACTTGTCCAGGTCGAACTCCCTGGTGTCCATCGTCATGGTCCCGTCCTTCATGCAGCCGACCTCCCGCTCGCGAAGGGCTCCTCAGCGGTGTTCGCAGTCCTCGAGGGACAGGATTACCTGAGTCGTCGCCGACCGGTCAAGCGACGACCTGCAGATCCCTCGTGCTCCGGTTCAGGCGCTCCACCCCGTCCGCGCTCACCGCGACGATGTCCTCGATCCGGATCCCGAAGCGTCCCTCGAGGTACACGCCCGGCTCCACGGAGAAGGTCATCCCCTGCTCGAGGACCGTCGTGTCGCCTTCCACCATGTACGGCGGCTCGTGCACCTCGAGGCCGATGCCGTGGCCGGTCCGATGGATGAACCGCTCCCCGTACCCCGCGGCGTCGATCACCGCGCGGGCGGCGCGATCGATCTGCTGCGCCTCGACGCCGGGCGCGACCGCGTCGACCGCCGCCGCCTGGGCTTCCTGGACGGCCGCGTACGCCTGCTCGAAGCCGTCGGGGGCTTCCGTGACCACCACCGTCCTCGTCGTGTCGCTGAAGTAGCCGCCGAGCTCGCCGCCGAAGTCCATCACCACGGCGTCGCGCGGCAGGATCGTGCGCCCGCTCGGCTCGTGGTGCGGTGAGGCCCCGTGCGGGCCGCTCGCGACGATCGTGAAATCTGCGCGCGCGTGGCCGTTGCGCACCAGGAGCTCCGCGAGGTCGTGCGCGACGGCCTCCTCGCTGCGGCCCTGGAAGGACATCGTCACGATCTCCCGGAACGTCTCGTCCGCGGCCCGGGCGGCGCGGCGGAGGGCCTCGAGCTCGGAGGGGTCCTTCACGCTCCGGAGCCGGCCGAGGACGGGCGATGCCGGGGAGAACGACGCATCGGGCAGGACCCGTTCCAGGCCGATCAGGTGGGAGGACCAGAGCCGGTCCGTGACCGCGATCCGCGCCGCGCCACCCAGCAGGCTCGCGGCGGCCTCGTAGGGATCGGCGCCGTCACGCCAGGCCACCAGCTCGAGGTGCTCCCCCACCGGGGAGGCCGCCGCGAGCGGCCGCTCCAGCTCGGGGACCAGGAGCGCCGGGTCGTTCCCCGGCCGGAGGACGAGGAGCGTCGGTCGCTCCAGGGGCATCGGGTCGTAGCCCGTGAGGTACGCGAGGTCGGGCGACGGAGAGACCACGAGCGCGTCCAGCCCGCGGTTCGAGGCCTCCTCGCGGGCTCGGCGGATCCGGTCGAGATGCGGCCCCGTCATAGCTTGAGCAGGATCGGCCGCGGCAGGATCTGGAACGTGACCGGGGTGGTCCCGAGCGCCACGCCGTCCGCCAGGACGGGCAGCGGTCGCTCGGACCGGACCTCGAACCGGATCTTCGCCTTGAGCTCGTGGATGTGTGGATCGGGCACGTGGTCGCCGTGGCGGAACAGTCGCGGGAGCTGCGTGTAGGCGCCGGAACGGGGGCCGGTGAACACCAGGGCGTCCAGCACCCCGTCCCCCGGGAAGGACCGGGGTGAAAGCCGCAGCCCGCCGTCGGTGAACTGCGCGTTCGCCACCACGACGTTCCACGCCGAACCCTCCCAGGTGCGCCGGTCGTGTTCCACCGTGACCCGGGACGCCTTCGTCTTGAGGTAGCCGCACCAGAAGCCGTAGAAGCGCCGCGATCCGCCGAGCCAGGCCGGAGCCTTGGCCGCGCACACCACCTGCTGGGCTCCCATCCCCACCTGCGCGAGGTTGTGCCCGTAGCGCGTCCGGCGCTCCCCTGTGATGTCGGTGGACGTGATCTTCATCAGGTCAAGGCCGTAGGTGTTCTCGCCGGCCAGGTGGGCCGCGGCGGCCTCCGTGTCGCCGGGGATCCCGAAGCTCCGCACGAGGTCGCACCCGCTCCCCGCGCCGATCACCCCGAGCACCGGATCCTCGCGGATCGGGTGACCTTCACGGAACATGCCGTTCACGACGTCCTGCACCGTCGCGTCGTTGCCCATCGCGACGAGGAACCGGTACCCCTCGTCGAGGGCGGATGCCGCGAGCGTCGACGGGTCCGACCCGTTCGCGACCAGCGTGCGATGTTCCAGCCCCCGCGCGTCGAGGGCCCGCTCGAGGATCGGCACCTGCGGCGCGATGCCGGCCCGCGGGTCGACGATCACCGCGATCGTGCCGAACGGGCTGGTCATGGCCGTGATCCCACGTGCGGCATCGTAGCTAGACGCCGGTGTAGGCGACGACGCCCCGGAGGATCGACCCACGACCCGCCCGGACCTGTGCCGCGGTCTCCGGGGTCGCGACGTCCTCGATCTGGCGGAGCAGATCCACGAGCTGCTTGCAGTTGCGGATGAAGTCTCCGGGGGCCATCTCGGTCTCCGCGAGGATCTCGTCGAGGGAGTCGCCCTCGGCCCATCGGTGGATCGGCCGGGCGAAGCCTGCCTCCAGCTCGCGGCAGAGCTGTACCTGGTGCTCGTCCTCCGTGCGGCGGACCTTCCGCCAGAGCCGCTGGAGCCGCTCGTACCGCTCCTTCGTCTCGGCGGTCGGCATCTCGCCCGACAGCGGGATGCGTTCGCGTCCCTCGTAGATCACGGCCGACAGCAGCGCCACGACCTCGGAGGGCTGCAGGTCGTCGAGGAGGCCCGACGCGAGCGCCTCGCCCACCAGGAGGTCGCCCTCCCCGTAGATGCGTGTGAGGGTCGTGCCTTTCGTGGTGAGCTCCCACCCCTCCACGTATCCCAGCGCGCGCAGGACCGACAGGACCCGGTCGAACTGGCGCGCGAGCGTCTCGGTGCGGACGCGGATCCGGCGCTCCACGCCGCCGAGGCGGCGCTGCAGCTCCGTGGCCCGTCCCGCCCAGCGCTCGTGCTTCGCCCGCTCGGGACATCGGCGGCAGGGGTGCGCGTCGGCCAGCGCCTCCAGTCGCGCCGCCTCTCGTTCGACCTTCGGGCTCGTCTGCGCACGTCGCTTCCCGCCCCCGGTCTTCACGTCGAGGGCGACCAGGCGGGCGGCGACGTCGCGCCGGAACCGCGGGTTGCGCACGCTCCCCGATCGCGGCAGGGGGATCTTGGTGACGACCTGCGGCGGATCCTCGAAGTCCCTGGGGGTCAGCCGGAAGAACTGCCGGTCCTGGGCCAACACGGTCGGTTTCCCGTCGCGCGAGGAGACGACCACCGCGAGGCCGCGTCGCCGTGCGCGCGGCACCCACACCACATCGCCCGGCCGCAGCCCGGCGACGCCCGCTCGGACGTCGTCGCGGCGCCCCTGGTCGCGCGTCCTGCGGTCGTCCTCGCGGAGCCGGCGCGCCTTCTCCAGGTACGCCCAGTACTCCTCGAAGTCCCCGAGGTGGCAGGTCATGTTCTTCCGGTAGCCCTCGAGCGTCGCTTGATCCTGCTGCCGGGACCGCTCGAGCACCACGACGCCGCGGTCCGCGAGGAACTGTGCGAACGAGGAGTTGAGGAGGTGATGCGATTGCTCCTGCGTGTAGTTCCGCACCAGGTTCACCGCCATGTTGTACGAGGGGCGGAACGACGACGCGAGGTCGTACGTGCGCGTGGCCGCGAGCCCCGCGACACGCTCGAACGGCACCTGCCGCTGATACACCACGACGGCGTGGCCGAGCGCGTCGATCCCCCGCCGTCCGGCGCGCCCCGTGAGCTGCGTGTACTCCCCGGGCGTGACCAGCTCGTGCCGTTCGCCCTGGAACTTCCACAGGTCCTCGATCACCACGCTCTTCGCCGGCATGTTGATCCCGAGCGAGAGGGTCTCCGTGGCGAACACGACCTTCACGAGCCCCTCCTGGAACAGCTCCTCGACCGTCTCCTTGAACAGGGGCAGCATCCCGGCGTGGTGCGCGGCGACACCCGTGGTGAGCGATTCGAGGAACTCGGAGAAGCCGAGGCTCGTGAGATCGTCATCGTCCACCCACGCCGCCCGGGCCTCGGCCCGATCGCGGATCGTCGCGGCCTCCTCCCTCGTCGTGAGGCGCACCCCGGCGTCCCGGAGCCATCGCACGCTCTTCTCGCATCCGGACCGGCTGAAGACGAAGTAGATCGCCGGGAGCATCCCCTCCCGAGCGAGAACCTCGACGACCTCCTCCCGCCGGGGCACGTACACGCGGCGGTACCCCTCCCGCGGCCGCGAGATCCGCTGGTGTTGCGGCAAGGCGGACCCACGCCGGTAGTAGGTCTTCGTCTTCAGCTCGTGCTGGTCGAGCGAGACGACGTACGGGTTCGGCAGCAGGATCCCGTCCTGTTCGATGTGCATCGGATGCAGGCGCGGCCCCACGAGGTAGTGATGCTCGAGCGGCACGGGACGCCGCTCTTCGATCACGACGCGCGTGTCGCCGCGGAGGGTCGTGATCCACTCACCGAACTCCTCCGCGTTCGAGATCGTGGCGGAGAGCGCGACCACGCTCACCGACGGGGGCAGGTGGATCAGGACCTCCTCCCAGACGGCACCGCGGTACGGATCCTGGAGGTAATGCACCTCGTCCATCACGACGGCGAGCAGTCCCGTGAGTGTCGTCGACCGCTCGTACAGCATGTTGCGGAGCACCTCCGTGGTCATCACGACCACGGACGCCTCCGGGTTGATCGCGTTGTCGCCCGTCAGCAGGCCGACGCTCTCGGCACCGTGCTTGGCGACGAGGTCGCCGAACTTCTGGTTCGAGAGGGCCTTCAGGGGGGTCGTATAGAAGGCCTTCCCTCCCCGGTCGAGTGCGCGTTCGATCGCGAACTCCGCGACGACCGTCTTGCCGGAGCCAGTCGGTGCCGCCACGAGGGTCGACATCCCCCGGTCGACGGCGTCGATCGCATCGCGCTGGAACGTGTCGAGCGCGAAGGGGAACTGTCGTGCGAAGTCAACGGGCGTGGTCACGGTGCCGCAAGTCTACGGAGGACCCCGTCCGAGCCCGTAGATGCCGTCCGAACGAGGACTAGAGCCCGAGCCCGGTCAGCACGCCACCGAGGGCCTCACCGAAGGCATCCGACGCCTCGAGGTTCGACAGGTGGCCGGCGTCCTCGATCCGCAGGAGCTCCGCACCCTCCACTCCCTCGGCGATGCCGGCGGTGACGTCGGGCGGGATCAGCCGATCGAGCGTCCCGGTGATCACGAGCGTCGGCACGTCGATCGTGGGGAGGTCCGGCACCGAGTCCGGCCGCTCGGCCATCCCGAGCGCGGCGGCCGCGATGGCGTCGGGGGTCTGCTCCGCGATCCAGCCTCGAACGCGCTCCAGGAGCTCGGGCGGGGCCTCCTCCCGGAGCAACGGCGGCGGTTGGTCGACGAGGAAGCCGTGTCCCTCGGTCCGCAAGCGTTCGGCGAGCGCCCGCCGCGCGGTCGCGGCTTCGGGGGTGTCGGGCTCGGCCTTCGTGTTGGCGAGCACCAGGGCGGCGACGCGCGGCCGCGAGGACCTCCACAGCTCGAAGGCCACGTAGCCACCCATCGACAGCCCGCACACGACCGCCGTGTCCACGCCGGCCTCATCGAGCGCCCGGGTGCACGCCTGCGCCGCCGCGGCCATCGTGAGCACCTCCGGCCCCTCCGTGGAGCCGAACCCGGGCAGGTGCGGGACCACCAACGGGATCCGGCTGCCCAGCGAGCCGAGCTGCGGCTCCCACATCCGGGCGTCGAGCGGGAAGGCATGGATCAGCAGCAGTCCTGTCGTCATGGGCTCACCGTACGCTCTTGGCGTCCGGACCGACCACGACGGGCAGGGCGCCCGGGCGGACCTCGAAGATCGCGGGCAGTGGTCCCACCAGCTCGCCGTCCGCGTACACGAGGACGCGCCGGTTCGCCTCCACCTCGACCCTCGTGCCGGTGCGCATCGTGACCTTGGGATGCGTCGTATGCGACCCGGTGAACACGCGCGGGAAGGCTCGGAGGAACGCGGTCTTCGACAGCGCGCGCACGATGCAGAGATCCAGGAGCCCGTCGTTCATCACGGCATCGGGGAGCACCCGCATCCCACCACCGGTCCACCGGCCGCTCCCGATCTCGACGAGCATCGCATCGGTCTCGATCCGCTCGTCGCCGACCGTGATGACGAACGCCGCAGGCGCGAACCGAGAGAGCGTCTTCAACAACGCGGCGACGTAGGTGCCGGTGGCGCCGAGCTTGATCGTCATGCCGTTCGCGGTCTCGTTCACCTCGGAATCGAAGCCGGCCCCGGCGATGTTGATGAAGCTCCGACGGGCGGCACCCGGTGGTGACCTCGATCACGTCCAGGTCCGCGGTCTTCGGGTCGGCGAGCAGCGCGATCGCGGTATCCAGCTTCCCGGCGCCGATCCCCTTCGCGAAGTCGTCGCCGGTTCCCGCGGGAAGGGCGGCCAGGGCCGCACCGGTCCCGAGGAGACCGTTCGCCGCGAGCGAGGCGGTCCCGTCGCCGCCGAGGGCGGCCACGATCCTCGTGCCACCCTCCGCGGCGTCGCGCGCGATCCGTTCCACGTCGGGGCCGGACTCGGAGACGCGGATCTCATGGGAGACGCCGAGCCGGCGGAGCCCCGTGGTGACCTTCCCGATCAGCTTGCCCGCCCTCCCGTGGCCGGCCGCGGGGTTCGCGACCACCACGACGTCGGGGGCGTCGGCCATGCGGTCCTACGCGCCCGGCACGCCGGGCAGGCCCGGCTGGGGGTTGAACCCGGCGGCGCTGAGCGCTTCGTTCTGGTGCGTCTGGAACCGCGCCATCGCGGCGTCCGCGAGGGCGAGGAGCGTCTGCGCGCGGGCGATGGCGGCGGCTCGATCGGCGACGTCGAGACGCGCCGCGGCGACCCCGAGGAGCGCCGCCTCACGCGTGAGCGAGAGCGACGTGACGATCTCGTCCCTGGCCGAGAGGAACCGCAACGCCTCGCCCTTGTCGAACCCCTTGCCGGTGAGGGAGCCCGACAGGTCGAAGGACGCGATCGCCTCCGACACCTCCTTGGCGTCGGCAGCGGCGCCCTGGAGCGTCGAGACGGCGTCCTCCGGCGTGCGTTCGCCGAGCCCGGTGAGAACGGCGGAGACCTGCGGCAGGACCACGGGCGGTGACCCTTCCGTGACCGTCCCGATCGTTCCGGCCTGGGTCTCGATGAAGGACTTCCAGGCGGCACCGGCTCGCCGTCGCAGGAGCTCCTGCTGGGCACTCTCGGTGGTCTGGTCCTGTTCGCGCAGGCCGTTGGTCAGCCAGATGCCTCCCCAGAACACGAGCAGCCCGGCGATGAACGCCGCCAGCGCCTGGACACCCCGGCGCTTCGCGAAGGGAACCGGCACCGGGACGGGCTCCCTCCGTGGAGCGCGCACGGGCTGTCGCGTCTTCGTCCGTCCCTTGCCTTTGATCGCCATGTCCTCGTCCTATCGCTTCAGCAAACGGCTGACGATGATAGCGCCCTCGTAGAAGAGGTAGAGCGGGATCAAGAGCGCGAGCATCGAGATCGGGTCGGGACTCGGCGTGATCACCGCGGCGAAGATCGCGAGGGCGAGGATGACCTGGCGCCGGTACTTGCGCATCGTTTCGTTCGTCAGGACGCCCGCGGCGGAGAGCGAGATGAGCAGGATCGGGAACTCGAACCCGAGCCCGAACGCGAGGATCGTGAAGATCACGAAGCCGATGTACTTGTCGACGGTCAGGAGCGGGCTCACGAAGTCGCCCCCCACCGACAGGAGGAAATTGAGCGCCGCCGGCAACGTCAGGTAGGCGGCCAGGCCGCCGAGCAGGAACAGCAGCACGGAGACCAGGACGAACGGGATCGCCCACTTGCGCTCCCGCGCCGTGAGGCCGGGGACGATGAATGCCCAGAGCTGATACAGGATCACGGGCAACGCGACGACGAGGGCAAGGAACACGACCACCTTCACCGTGATCAGGAAGCCGTCGATCGCGGAGAGGAAGATCAGCGTGCACCCCTGCTGTCCGAACGGGGCCTTGTCGGGATTCTCGAGGAGGAAGTCGCAGTAGGGGGTCTTGATGATGTCCATCACCGGGTTGTAGAGGAAGATGCCGACGATCGATCCCGCGATCAACGCCCAGAGGACCATGATCAATCGATGACGGAGCTCCCGGAGGTGGTCCATCAACGACATCGCGCCTTCGCGCTCTTCCGGGGACTTGCGCCGCCACTTCGGGAGGGTCCTCATCCTTCCGTCGGCGCCTCGGGCTCGGGTCGATCCGGCGCGGTCGCACCGTCGCGTGCCGGAGCGTCCGCGGGTCGATCCGGCGACGGGGTGGCCGCCGCGTCATCGACGAGCCTGTCGGCGGGCGGCCCGGCGACCTCCGCCGGTTCGCCGGGGCGTGCCGAGGGCTTCTGCGTGGGTGTGCGCGTGGATCGCGGGGTTCCGAGCTTGGCGGTCTCGTCGCGGATCGTGCGCTCGGCCCGGCGGACCGCACCCTTCACGTCCGTCGCCCGGGTGACACCGCCGGCGGCCTTGCGGAATTCGTCGACCGCGCCTTTCACGTCAGCGTCATCCATCTCCGAGGACACGAGGTCGCGGACCTCGCTCTGCACGTCCCGGAACTGGCGGATCACCTTCCCGACCGAACGGGCGAGCTCGGGCAGCCGCTCAGGCCCCACCACGATCAGTGCCACGGCGAGGACGACGAACAGCTCGAGGGGTCCTACGTTGAGCATCGGTTTGGGGATGTTCCCGGCAGCGAGTCTATCGGGGGCCCCTGCGGCGGGCGGGGGCTCGAGGGGGGGACGCCCGCTCGGAGAGGCGCGCGGCCGTGTCGGCGGCTCGCGCCGAAGCGGCCGCCACCTCGTCGGCGATGGGCTGGAGCTCCTCCTGCATCCGGCCCGCGGTCCGTCCGAGGAGGATCACGTGGCGGACGAGGAACCCCAGCATCACGAGGAGCGCGGCGGTGGTCACGAGGCCGACCACGAGCCAGACGACGAGCCAGGCTTCCACGTCAGGGATGCTACCGGGCGCCGCGAACCTGGAGCTACGATTCCTCGGAGCCGGCCAGGAACTCCTCGAGGTAGCGATCGTCCTCGAGGAGGAAATGGAACTCGATCACGTCGTCGATCGTGAACGCGGGGCCATCCGAGGCGTGCTCGAGCGGGTCGACAGCCTCGGTGGGCTCCTGATCGAAGAGGGTCTCGCCCATCTCTGATCCGCCGCCCCTTGGCTCGAGATCCACGCCGGCGGAGACGAGCAGCGCGACGATCTTGCGATCGGCTCGCTTCTCCACGGCATCGTCGCAGCGCGGGCACGTGAATCGGTAGCTCCCCTCCCGGCCGCTGGAGCGGACCGAGAGCGAGATCGCTTCGGGGCCCATGTCGACCTCTCCGCAGCGGGGGCATGTCGTCCGGATGGTTGTCATCTCAGGACAGCTATCGGCCCTCTCTGGACGCGGCTTGAGGCTCCCGGACGTTGTCGGGGCTAGACCCGTCTAACTAGGTCTTGTGGCCGTACCCGGCGAGGGTCTCGCGCGCCAACCGGCGCACCTCATCGCGGAGCTCGACGGGTTCGACGACCTCTGCGTCGTCGCCGACACGCAGGAGGAGTCGTGCGACCCACCCGAGCTGACGTGCCGGCAAGGTGACCTCGACGCCCCCGTCCGCTCGCTCCTCGAGTTCCGTGGTGGCGTAGTACTCCGCGATCCACCGCGCCGCCGGCCGAAGTCGCAAGCGCACCGACACATCGTCACCGGTCGGCGAGTACAGGTCCCGACCGGCTCCCCGGAGACCCCGAGGGGTGAACGTCTCACCGGTGGGCGCCGCGCTCCGAACGCGATCGGCGCGGAAGAGTCGCTCGGCGTCCGCGTCCACGTCCCACGCGGCGACGTACCAATGACCCATCCCCGAGAACACCTCCTCGGGGTCGATCTCGCGCTGGCTCCACTCCCCCGTCGACGCGGCGAAGTACTCGATCGACAGTCGCTCGTGCCCGCGGGCCGCCTCCCGCAGCGCCGCGAGGTGCTCCGGTGCTCGTCCCCGCCGGGCGATCTCGATCCGTCCCTCGGCCTCGCCGAGCGTCTCCGCGCCGAGCGAGCCGCGCAGCTTCTCGAGCGCCTTCTCGAGCGCGGGCGCGTCGGGCATCCCGGGCAGGGCCAGCAACTCCGTCCCTCGGAGATAGACGGCGAGGGCCTCGATCCTCGTGAGCTGCAGCGGTCGAGAGAAGTGGTCGGCCATCGAGATCCAGATGTGACCGTCTTCGTCGACGTCGACGTCGATCAGGTCGCCGGGGCCGTACGGCGGGAGTCCGGACATGAACAGCAGGTCGAGATCCCGCCGGAGCTGGGCGGGCCCGACGTCGAACGCGGCCGCGACCTCGCTCAGCGCGGACCCCGGATGCTGCACCAGGTACGGCACGATCGCGAGCATCCTCCCGAGGCGGTCCGAGGTCTTCGGCACGCTCCGCGTGCGTTCAGTCAACGAGTGCCTCCAGGCGCGAGACGACCGCGTCCCGCAACGACGCCGGCGACCGGACGACGGCGTCGGGCCCGTACTCGAGCAGCATCGCCGCGAGGGCTTCCTCGTCGGCCATGGGGATCTCCATCACGACCATCCCGTCGTCTTCCGTGGCGACCTCGTCGGCACCCGGGAACTGGGAGGCGGCGAACCAGGCCCGATCCGTCGAGAACAGGACCACGGCCCGGTCGTCCCCGGCCGCGACCCACGGACCGGCGTCGACGTGATCCGCGGCTCGGAAGTCGTCGGGCGGCGCCGATCCCTCGCCGGTGTCCGTGATCTCCCCCGCCATCCGGGAGAGCCGGAACGCACGGACGTCGTCCCGCTCCCGATCGTGCCCCACCAGGTACCAGTGACCGGCGCGGAACACCATCGCCCAGGCGTCGACGTCGCGATCGCTCGTCTTGCCCTGCGAGGTCCGGTACGTGAACGTGATCCTCCGGAGCTCCTGGGTCGCCTCGGCCACGGCGTGCACGAGGTTGCTCCTCGCATCCGACCCGGACGCGAGCGGTCCCCCACCGAGGCCGGCCAGCACGCCTCCGTCGGCTCCGTACAGGAGCTTGCGGGCGCCGCTCTCGGCAGCCTGGTCCTGCCCGCCGCTCTGCGCGGCCACGAGCAGCGCGACGAGCTCGCCGGGCTCGAACTCGATCTCCGGGAGGTAGTACTTCTCCTTCGGGATCACGTACCCCTGCTCGGTCCCCCAGACGTCGATGTCGACGAGCTCGAGCGGGACGCCGTACTCGCGCAGGACGTCCTTGTCGCGCTCGAACATCCGCTTCGCGCTGTCGGGGTTGGCCTGCCCGTACGGTTCCAGGACCTGACGGATCTGCTCGAACGTGAGCGGCCGGGGTGTCTCCAGGAGGAGGCCGACGAGGTTCAGCAAGCGTTCCAGCGGCTCCGCGCGGTCCCCCTCCCCCATGGTTGCGGCATCATATCGGCGCCGTGCTGTTCGACCGGAGCGTCTCGTGATCCACGTCCGCCGAGGGATCGTTCGGCGCGTGACGACGATCCGGCCGGGCGCGCAGGAGCTCGAGGTCGAGACCGACGGGGGCGTCGCGGCCGCGATCGCGTATCCGGCCCTCGGCGGTGAGGTCCTCACCGGGGACACCGTGCTCCTGAACACGACGGCGCTCGATCTGGAGCTCGGGACCGGAGGCATGCACGTCGTGATCGCGATCGAGGGGCGGGACCTCGCCGCGGAGCCCGTGCCCGGCCACGTGATGAAGGTCAGGTACACGCCGGTGCAGACGGCGGTGGCGAGCGTCGAGGAGACCCACGCTGCACGGCTGGAGGCATCCGAGGGCCTCGCCCAGATCCCCGTCGTCTGTGCGCCGCTGCATTCGATGCTGGCGCCGATCGCGGCGGGGGTGAAGCGATCGTCCGACGCTCGGGTCGTGTACGTGATGACGGACGGCGCAGCCCTGCCCGGGGGGTTCTCCCGGCTCGTCCACGAGCTGCGGTCGGGCGATCTCCTCGATGGCTGGATCACGTGCGGGCAGTCGTTCGGTGGCGAGCTGGAGGCCGTGACGGTCTGGTCGGGCCTGCTGGCGGCGAAGGAGCTGCTCGAGGCGGAGGTCGTCGTCGTCGCCGACGGGCCCGGGAACCTCGGCACGGACACGACGTGGGGTGTGAGCGCTCTGGCGAGCGGCCATGCGTTGATGGCGGCCGCGACGCTCGGCGGGAGGCCGATCCCGGCGCTCCGCGTGAGCTTCGCTGACGAGCGCGCACGGCATCGCGGCGTGTCTCACCACTCCCTCACGATCCTGGCCGATGTCTGCCGGGTCGACGTGAACGTCCCCGTCCCGGTGCTCGACGACGACGGGCAGCGCACGGCGGTCTGGGACGCCCTCCGTTCGCGGAAGCTCGAGGAGACGCATCACCTGGTCGAGGTGGACGGAGGGCCCGCGGTCGACGAGCTCCGCGCGCGAGGGGTCGACGTCCGATCGATGGGACGCGGGGTCGACGACGATCCCGCGTTCTTCCTCGCCGCCGGGGCGGCCGGCGTCCTCGCAGGCCGCCTCGCCGCCGAGAACCGTCGCTGGCGTCAGTCGGCCGACTGAGCGGACGCGCTCGCAACGGCGCAAGGGATCGCTCCGTCGGCCGGTCACATGTGGGCGATGAGCTGCTCCACCCGTTCGTCGACGGATTTGAACGGGTCCTTGCAGAGGACCGTCCGCTGCGCCTGGTCGTTGAGCTTCAGATGCACCCAGTCGACCGTGTAGTCGCGACGCTTGGCCTTGGCCTGCCGGATGAAGTCGCCCCGCAACTTGGCGCGCGTCGTCTGCGGCGGTTCTCGCATCGCTTTCGAGATCTCGACTTCGGCGGCGACACGGTCGACCTTCCCCGCCTTCTCCAGGAGGTAGTACAGACCCCGGCCCCGGTTCACGTCGTGGTAGGTCAGATCGAGGAGGGCGACCCTCGGGGAGGCGAGCGACAGGTCGTGCTTCGCCATGTAACGCTCGATCAGCATGCGCTTCGTGACCCAGTCCACCTTGCGCACGAGGCGTTCGGGGTCGCCCTCGGTCAGGGCTTCGAGGGCCTCACCCCATTCGTAGAGCAGGACCTTGGACGCTTCATCGGTCCCCCGCCGCTCGAGGAAGCGTGACGTCTTCTCGAAGTACTCCTGCTGCATCTCGATCGCGGACAGCTCCCGACCGTTCGCCAGCTTCACCTTCCGGGTGCCGGAGGTGTCGTGACTGATCTCCCGGATCGCGCGGATCGGATTCTCGAGCGTGAGATCGCGCATCACCGTGTTGCCCTCGACCATCCGAAGGACGAGGTCGGTGATGCCGACCTTCAGGTAGGTGGTCCACTCGCTCATGTTCGAGTCGCCCACGATCACGTGGAGACGCCTGAAGCGCTCTGCGTCCGCGTGCGGCTCGTCGCGGGTGTTGATGATCGGCCGCGAGCGCGTGGTGGCCGACGAGACCCCTTCCCAGATGTGCTCCGCACGCTGCGAGATGCAGAACTGCGCACCGCGTGGCCCATGGAGCACCTTGCCTGCGCCGCACCAGATCTGGCGGGTCACGAAGAACGGGATCAAGACGTCGGCCATCCGCGCGAACTCGCCGTGACGCGCCACGAGGTAGTTCTCGTGACAGCCGTAGGAGTTCCCCGCCGAGTCCGTGTTGTTCTTGAAGAGGTACACCTGCCCCGAGATGCCCTCTTCGTGGAGTCGGAGCTCGGCCGCTCCCAGGAGGGCTTCCAAGATCCGCTCCCCCGCCTTGTCGTGGGCGACGAGCTCTTCGACGTCGTCGCATTCCGGCGTCGCGTACTCGGGATGCGAACCGACGTCGAGGTACAGCCGCGCGCCGTTCTCGAGGAACACGTTCGAGGACCGGCCCCAGTGCACGACGCGACGGAAGAGGTACCGCGCGACCTCGTCCGGGGACAGGCGTCGCTGTCCGCGGAACGTGCAGGTCACGCCGTACTCGTTCTCGAGTCCGAAGATCCTGCGCTCCACGGGTCCAGCCTACGCTCGCCGCGACCGGACGCGAGCTTCTCGTGAGGGTGGGGTTCAGCCGGCGAGGAAGCCGGCGATCTCTTCGTCGGTGAGCCGGCGGAACTTCCGGCGCTTGGACTGGCTCCGCTCCAGGACGCCCGACTCGATGTGATCGTGTTCGATCGTGCGCGTATCCGGTGCGCCGAGCACCTGGACGGCCGTCTTGACCGCCGTCGCGAGATCCCAGCCCGCGCTGTATCGCTCCTTCAACTCCTCGGTGAGCTCGTCCGCGTGACCGCCGATCGCCACGAACCCGTGCTCGTCGGTGACGCTCCCGTCGAACAGGACGTGGTAGATCGACGTGCCGTCGACCTCCCCGTTCACCTCGCCCACGAGGATCTCGACCTCGTACGGCTTCATCTGTTGGGTGAAGATCGTCGACAGGGCTTGCGAGTAGGCGTTCGCGAGGTCCCGTGCCTTCACGTCCTCCCGCCCGTACGAATACCCGCGGAGGTCGGCGAGGCGGATCCCGGCGATCCGCAGGTCCTCGAACTCGCTGTACTTCCCGACGCCCGCGAAGGCGATCCGGTCGTAGATCTCGCTGATCTTGTGCAAGGTGGCGCTCGGGTTCTCGGCGATGAACAGCAGCCCGTCGGCGATCTCGAGGCCGATCACGGACCGCCCGCGTGCGATGCCCTTGTGCGCGTACTCCGAGCGGTCCTTCATCAGCTGATCGGGCGAGACGTAGGGCATGAACGACATCTACGACCTCGTCTCCAAGACGGCGCGGACGGATGCGGACACGTCGTCGTCCGTGGATTCCGTCGCTCCCTGCGCGGTCACCGTCACGATGACCGGGAAGATGCCGCGAGCGAGATCGGGGCCCCCCGTCGCGACGTCGTCCTCCGCGGCGTCGATCAGCGCCTCGACCGCGACACGCATCGCCTCGTCGTGGGCCAACCCCGGCCGCCAGCGCTTCTTCAGGGAGTTCTTGGCGGGCTGCGCTCCCGAGCCCGTCGCTTGATAGTCCTCTTCCTCCCACCGCCCGCCGGTGGCGTCGTAGTAGAAGAGGCGTCCCTCGCTGCGTGCGACGTCGTAGCCGCCGAAGAGCGGCACCACCACGAGCCCCTGCACCGCGAGCGGGAAGTTGGCGCGGATCATCTGGGCGAGCCGATTCGCCTTGCCCTCCAGCGACAGGCGGTCACCGGTCAGCTTCTCGTAGTGCTCGAGCTCCAGCTGGAACAGGCGCACGGTCTCGACGGCCTGGCCGGCGGCCCCCGCGATCGCGATCGCGGAGAAGTCGTCGGCGGCGAAGACCTTCTTCATCTTCGCGTCCGCGATCGTGTAGCCGGCGGTGGCGCGGCGGTCGCCCGCCATCACGATGCCGTCCGCGAAGCGGAGGCCCAGGACGGTGGTTCCCTGTGCGACCTCCACCGTGCCGCTCAGCTGGAGCGAGGACGGCAGTGCCTCGGGGTGCTGACGTCTGAGGAGCTCGACGAAGCTGGGATCGGCGCCGAACGCGGCTCCCGAGAGCGGGAGCTCGACCCGGTCGGTCACTCGCCGCCCTTCTGGACGTAGGACTTCACGAACTCCTCCGCGTTCTCCTCCAGGACCGAGTCGATCTCCTCGAGGATGTCGTCCATCTCCTCCTTGAGCTCGGCGGCCTTGGAGGTCGCGGCGACCTGACCGGCGTCGGCGTCGCCCTGATCCCCGCCGCCGCCCTTCTTCTGGACCTGCTTGCGCTCCTGCTCTGGCATCGTTCCTCCTCCGGGGCCGATTGTAGCCGTCGGGCGCGCTGATCTATCCCTGGAGCGCGGCGACGAGGGAGGCCGCGTCGTGGGACGCATCGAGCAGCTCGTCGACGTGGGCCTTCGTCCCGCGTAGCGGCTCCCGCATCGGGATCCGTTGCAGGGCCTCGGCTCCCGTATCGATGATCAGGGAATCCCACGACGCCGCCGCGATCGCATCCGGGAACTTGCCGATGCACCGCCCGCGGAAATAGGCCCGCGTGTCCTCGGGGGGCTCCATCACGGCTCGCTCGACGTCGGCCTCGTCCACGAGCCGCTCCACCTTGCCCGCGCGCTCGAGGCGGTAGTACAGGCCCTTCTCACGCCGAACGTCGTGGTACTGGAGGTCGATCGCGTGCAGCTTCGGGTCCCCGCGATCCAGTCCCCCACGCTCGCGATACGCCTCCAGGAGCCGGTACTTCGCCACCCAGTCGAGCTCGCGATGCAACGAGAGCGGCTCCGATTCGAGAGCGGTCAGGATGGCCTCCCACCGCTCCAGGACCTCGCGTTGATCCGGCGTGTCGTCCTCGCGCTCCACGTACTTCTTCGCGTGCTCGAAGTACTCCCACTGGAGCTGCACGGGATCCAGCCGCCTGCCGTCGGCGAGCGGGACCTCGACCGTACAGGTGAGGTCGCGCGAGATCTCATGGAGGGCGCGCACGGGTCCCTCGAGCGACAGGTCCGGCAGGAACCGGTCCTCGATCATCTTCAGCACGATCGCGGTCGTCCCGACCTTCAGGAACTGCGCGACCTCGCACATGTTCGCGTCGCCGATGATCACGTGCAGGCGCCGGTACTTCTCCGGGTCGGCGTGGGGTTCGTCGCGCGTGTTGATGATGGGCCGCTTCAGCGTGGTCTCGAGCCCCACCTCGGTCTCGAAGAAGTCGGCGCGTTGCGTGAGCTGGTAGATCGGCCGGCCGCGCTCGTCCCATGGGGCCTCGGACCCGAGCTTCCCTGCACCACAGAAGATCTGCCGGGAGACGAAGAACGGCGTCAGGTCACGGACGATGTCGGCGAAGGCCGTCTGCCGGTCCACGAGGTAGTTCTCGTGGGTGCCGTAGGAGTTGCCCTTGCCGTCCGAGTTGTTCTTGTAGATCACGAGCGGCGGCGAGTCCGGCAGCTGGGTGGCGACCTCCCGCAGCGAGCGTTCGAGGATCCGCTCCCCCGCCTTGTCGTGGATCACGAGGTCGCGCGCCGTGAGGCACTCCGGCGTCGAGTACTCCGGATGGGCGTGATCGACGTAGTACCGAGCGCCGTTCGGGAGGATCACGTTCGCGAGGCCGAGGTCCTCGTCGGAGACCTCCCGCGAGGGGATCGGCTCGAATCCGCGCGCGTCGCGGAGCGGCGATTCCTGCTCGTAGTCCCAGCGGATCCGCCGCAGCGAGCCCGCGAACGTCGAGATCAGCATGGACGAGGCGAGGACGGGGTTGAAGTCCGGCACACCGACGGCGGCGATGCCGTACTCCGTCTCGGTGCCGAGCACCTTCGCGATGGCCACCCGGCGACCCTACAGATATTGGCCGGGACTCACGCGCTCCACCTGGCGGCCGTCACCCTCGTCACCGAGCAGCGTGCGGACGTAGACGATCCGCTCGCCCTTCTTGCCGGAGATCCGTGCCCAGTCGTCGGGGTTGGTGGTGTTCGGGAGGTCCTCGTTCTCCTTGAACTCGTCCCGGATCGCCGTGAGGAGGTCCTCGGTCTTGATGCCCTTCTCGCCCGTGGAGAGGAACCGCTTGATCGCGTCCTTCTTCGCGCGACGGACGATGTTCTCGATCATGGCGCCCGAGTTGAAGTCCTTGAAGTACAGGATCTCCTTGTCGCCCGATGCGTACGTGACCTCGAGGAACCGGTTCCGCTCGGACGGTTCGTACATCTGCTCGACCGTCCGCTCGATCATGCGGGCGACGGCCACCTGGACGTCGCCCGAGTGCCGGTCGACCTCGTCGGGGTGGATCGGGACCACCGGGTGCAGGTACTTCGACATCACGTCCTTGGCCTGCTCGGCGGTGGGCCGCTCGATCTTGATCTTCACGTCGAGCCGACCGGGCCGCAGGATCGCGGGGTCGATCAGGTCCTCGCGGTTGGACGCGCCGATCACGATCACGTTCTTGAGGGTCTCGACACCGTCGAGCTCGGAGAGCAGCTGCGGGACGATCGTGGACTCGACGTCCGAGCTGATGCCCGTGCCGCGCGTGCGGAAGATCGAATCCATCTCGTCGAAGAAGACGATCACCGGGAGACCTTCTTCGCTGCGCTCCTTGGCGCGCTGGAAGATCTCGCGGATCTGCCGTTCCGTCTCGCCGACGTACTTGTTCAGCAGCTCGGGGCCTTTCACGTTCAGGAAATAGCTGCGAGCGTCTTCGCGACCCGTCCGCTCCCGGACCTTGTCCGCGAGCGACTTGGCGACGGCCTTGGCGATCAGCGTCTTCCCGCAGCCGGGCGGGCCGTAGAGCAGCACGCCCTTCGGGGCCTCGAGCTGATGCTCCTGGAACAGCTCGGCGTAGAGGAACGGGAGCTCCACCGCGTCGCGGATCGCTTCGATCTGCCCTTCGAGGCCCCCGATGTCCTCGTACGTGATGTCGGGGATCTCTTCGAGGACGAGCTCTTCGACCTCTTCCCGAGGCAGGAGCTCGGTCGCCACGCCCGAGCGAGCGTCGTAGAGGACCGGGTCGCCGGCCCGCACGACGGCCCCGAGGAGCGAGCCGGCGAGGTAGGCCACGTGCTCCTCGTCGCCACGGCTGACGACGACGGCACGATCGGTTCCGAGCTTGTCCTTGACCTTGACCACCTGGCCGGTCCCGTCGGGGTCCAGGACCTCCACGACGTTGAGGGCGTCGTTCAGGATCACCTGCGCGCCCGAAACCAGCTTGTCGTCATCGAGATCGGGGGCGGGCATCACCCGCATCTTCCTGCCGGCCGTCACGACGTCGACCGAGCCGTCCTCGTTGCTCCCCACGAACACCCCGAACGTGGCGGGCGGCTGGGAGAGCTTCTCGACCTCCTCGGCGAGCGTCTCGATGCGCTGCTTCTCGTCACGGAGGGCGTCGGCGAGCTTCTCGTTCTGGCCCGACGCGCGGGCCAGCGCCTCCCGGGTCTCGACGAGCTTCTCCTCCAGGAGCTGCACCTGGCGGGGCGCGTTGGTCAGGCGGCGCCGGAGCAGACCCACCTCCTCCTCCAGGAAGGAGATCTGCGTCTGCAGCTCGTGCACCTGCTTCTCGCGCTGCTCCGCCTGCTCTTGGCTATCCGCCACCCGGTCTCACCTCCCACCGGAGTCATCGTTGGTGCTGGCAGCATCTTGACCCCTCAGGGGGTCCTTTTCTGTAGATACGGCAACCAGGCGAACGAGGCCGATGCCTGGAAACGGGTACTTCCTCGATGCTAGTCCCCCGGGCCGACGCGGGCCAGTGTCAGGAAGCCGGTGTGACCGACCATCCGGTGGTCGGGCCGCACGCTCCGTTCCGTCACGTGCCACCCGCGCTTCAGCACCTCGAACGTCTCGATGTGGAGGAATCCCGCTCGGGGCAAGGCGAGGACCAGCTGATGGACCTGGATCGTGGTCGGCAGGTAGGCGCAGAGCACCGCCCCCGGCTCGAGCGCCGCGCGCAGCCGCTCCAGGGGGGTCCACGGCTCGGGGAGATCCAGGACGACCCGATCGAACCGCTCGCCGTCCCCACCGACCTCGGTCACGTCGCCGGCCCGAAGCTCGAGATGATCCGGGACCTTCCCGAAGAAGGACTCGATGTTCGCCTGCGCCTGCGCTCGATGCTCGTCGCGGAGCTCGTAGGAGACGACCCGGCCGTGCTCACCGACGGCCCGGCAGAGGGCGATCGTCAGGGCGCCGGACCCGGTCCCGGCCTCGAGGACGCGGGCGCCCGGGAACACGTCCGCGTAGACGACGATCGGCCCGAGATCCTTCGGATAGACGACCTGAGCGCCCCTGGGCATCTTCAGGACGAAATCGGCGAGGCGTGGCCGGAACGCAGAGAAGACCATCCCGCGCGCGGTCGTGACCCGGCTGCCTTCGGGCTGCCCGATCACGTCGTCGTGGGCGAGGGTGCCCGCGTGCGTGTGATACGTGGCGCCCGCCTGCAGGGCGAAGAGGTACGTGCGATCCCGCTGGTCGATCAGCAGGACCTTCTCGCCGGCCTCGAAGGGCGCCGTCATCGACCGGCCGGGTCCTCGTGCGGCGTGCGCGTCATCGGCAGAGGCTAGCGCAGACGTCCCCGGCGCCTCGAGCTAGGGCTCGAGGAACTCGGTGGGCAGGGGCCTCGTCCCCAGCGTGACGCGCCGGGTGCGCTCCTCGCCTCCCTCGCCGATCACGCGGACGTCGACGACGTCGCCGGGTGCCAGGGCGTCGAGGACACGGCCGAGGTCCTCCGCGGCGTCGATCGCGTTGCCGTCGATCTCGACGATCACGTCATCCTCGCGGATGCCTGCGTCGGCCGCCGGGCCGTCCGCCAGCGTCGCCAGGACCAGCGCCCCCTGTTCGACCGGCAGGTCGAGCTGGAAGGCGAGGTCCGCGGTCACGCTCCGCGTCGAGATGCCCAGGTAGGCGGTGGGCTGCAGGGGATCCGAGATCGCCGACCGGACCGCCGCCTTCACGGAGTCGATCGCGATCGCGAAACCGATGTTCTCGGCGTCGTCGCTGCCCGCGGAGTTGATCCCCACCACGCGACCCGCCATGTCGACCAACGGCCCGCCGGAGTTCCCATGGTTGATCGCCGCGTCCGTCTGGATCACCTCGCTGTAGGTGCGGACGCCGTTCGTGCAGACCGTGCACTGTGGGTCCTGCACCTCGATCGTCCGGTCGAGCGAGGAGACGATGCCCGCCGTCACCGAGGGTCCCCCTTCGAGCGCCAGCGCATAGCCGATCGCGACGACCTGCTGGCCGAGCCGGAGGTCGGTGCTGGAGCCGAACCGGATCGTCGGGAGCCCGTCGGCGTTGACCTTCAGGACCGCGAGGTCGTGCTCGCAATCGCCGCCGATCACGTGGGCGTCGTACCGGGTCGGGGGATCCTCCGAGGTGAACACGGTGATGCGTGATGCGCCCTGCACGACATGGCAATTCGTCACGACGACGCCGTCGGGCCGGACGATGAAGCCGGTCCCGACCCCTTGTCCCTGCTCGGGCGCTCCCGTCGGCGAGTCTTGGTACACGTTCGTCGTCACGTTGACCACGGAGGGCAGCACCCGGGTGGCGACGGCTGCGAACGGCTCATTCCCCTGATCGAGCGGCGGGACGGGTGAGGACTGAGAGGTCGCCCCTTGGACGGCGGCGGTCGTGCAGGCGGTGAGCACCAGTGCCAGGCACGCGAACCAGGGCAGCATCCGTCGTGTGGTCGTGGTGGGTTTCACGCGAGGGGTTCGCTCCCGGTCGTGCCAAGGTTCGGCGTCACCCGATGTTCGGGGACGCGGGCCGAGCCTCGAGGTTACCCGAGGAGCGAGCCGGCTGGCCGTTCCTTGCGAGGGTCGACGAACGGGATCGCGGCCGTGCGCCCGACCAGGTGGTCGCCGTCCTCCGTCTCGACGTCGAGCGCCGTCCCGGGATCTGCGAGCTCGATCGGCACCCAGACGTAGCCGATGTTCTTCGCCAGCCCGGGTGACCACACCGCGTCGGTCATGTGCCCGACCTTCGCGCCCCCGTGGTGGACCGGCCAGTACTCGGACATCTCCGCCCGGAGCTCGTCGCCCTCGAGCTCGATGCCGACGAGCTTGCGGTCGACGCCTTCGCGCTTGATGCGTTCGAGCGCGTCCTTCCCGATGTAGTCCTGGGGCTGCTCCTCCACGAGCCGTTCGAGTCCCATCACGTGGAACGGCGTGTCGCCGATCGACATGTCGGACCCGTAGTTGAAGATGCCGGCCTCGATCCGGCGGGCCTCGCACGGCGCGATCGGCTTGATGCCGAACTCCTCTCCCGCCTCGGAGACCGCGGTCCAGAGCTCGTCGCCCTGGGAGCCGTCCAGGAGGTTCACCTCGAACCCGGGGATCGCGGTCCATCCGGTCCGGCTGATCAGCACCGGGATGCCGCGGATCTCGAACTCGTCGACCCAGTAGTACTTGATGTCGTAGATCGCCGGGCCGACGAGCTTCTCGAGCGTCTTCGCGGAGAGGGGCCCTTGCACCTGCATCGGGTGCACGTCCGGGAACGTCACCTCCGCGTCGAGTCCGGAGGAGGCCGCGACGCCCATCGCGTAGAGCCCGGCGTCGGAGTCCGCCAGCTGCATCCACCAGGTGTTCTCCGCCACGTGGAGCAAGACGGGGTCGTTCACGATGCCGCCGTCCGGTGACGTCACGATCATGTACTTGCCCTGCTTCACGGCGCACGTCGTGAGATCCCGGCACGTGATCATGTCGATCAGCCGGTCGGCGTCCGGCCCCGCCACCTGCACGGTCCGCTCGACGCCCACGTCCCACATCGTGACCCCGGTCGAGAGCAGCTCGTACTCGGTCTCCGGGTCGTCGAAGTAGCCGGGGAGGTACATGTGGTTGTAGATGTCGTAGGCGGTGCATCCCGCGCGCAGCGTCGACTTGAAGAACGGCGACTGTCGGTACCACGGCCCGAAGTACAGGGTCGCGCTCTTCGCCAGCATCTCCGGTCGTTCGTTCACCATGGCTTCCTCCTCGGCCGATCGTTGGCAGACTGAATCATCGTTCAAGAACGGTCCCCGCGCAACCCGCGGTAGATGCCTTTGAACAGCAGCGATGGTCTTGAACGGCGGTTAGGGAATCCGCCCTCAGGGACGGCTACGAGACCGGGATCGCCTTGTCCGGATCGACGAACGGCATCGGCACGACGGTCGCGGTCCGTGTCCCCCACTCGGTCTGCACCGACACCGAGGAGCCGTCGATGGATCGATCCGTCGGGAGCCAGCAATACCCGAGGTTCTTCCGGAGCCGCGGGGAGTAGATCGCCGACGTCACGGTGCCGACCTCCTCTTCCCCGTCGAGGGCCGACCACTTCACGTTGTTCAGCTCCGGGAACGGGTCGCCATCGAACTCCACACCGTTGATCCGGCGCGTGACGCCTTCCTCGCGGATCCGCCGGAGCGCGGCGAGCGAGATCGACGCGTCGTCCGAGAGGTCCCACGCGACGAGCCGGTCCAGCCCCATCTCGATCGGGTTGTTGTCGACCGTCATGTCGGCGCCCCAGTTGAAGATGGCGCCCTCGATCCGGCGGATGTCGCTCGGGCCCGTGGGGACGATGCCGAACTCCTGGCCCGCCTCCATGATCGCCTCGAAGACCTCGGTGCCCTTCGTCGTGTCCGTGAGGTAGACCTCGTAGCCGACCTCGGACGTCCATCCGGTGCGCGTGACCACCACCGGCGCGTCCGCGATCTTCGCCTCCGTCCAGAAGTAGTACTTCATGTCGAGGATCTCGGGACCCAGGAGCTTGGCCATCAGGTCCCGAGACTTCGGGCCCTGCACCTGGAGCGGCGCCACGTCCGCCTCGCGGATCGTGACGTCGAGGTCCGGGTAGGCGTTGCGGAGCCCACGCGCGAACAGCAGCGCGTCCGAGGAGGCGAGGGCGAACCAGAACGTCTGCTCGTCCATCCGCGTCAGGACGGGGTCGTTCACGATCCCACCGTCGCTGTCACAGATCAGCACGTACTTGCCCTGGCCGACCGCGCACTTCGAGAGGTCGCGCGGGGTGAGGAGCTGCGCGAATCGGAAGCCGTCGGGACCCGAGATCTCGAGGCACCGCTCGACGGCCACGTCCCAGAGCGTCACGCCGTTCAGGAGCGCGTCGAACTCCGCCTCGAAGGAGTCGAAGCGGATCGGGAAGTACATGTGGTTGTAGACCGTGTAGCCCTTGGGGCCGTACCGCTGGGTGGCCTCGAAGTACGGGGTCCGGCGGTTCCGGGCGCCGCGCTGGACCAGGCTCATGTCGAAGGGCTGGGTCATCGTGGGTGACTCCTCTCGGAAGGTGGCCGGATCGGAAGGTGGCAAGATGCCGCCGCTATCGTGCGAGCGCCGTCCGGACCAGGCAACCACGCCGGCTGACCCGAAGTCAGTCCGCTCCGACGCGTCGGTAGACGGGAACACCCTCGACGAACGTGGCGTCGACCTGCGCGTTCGCGATCTCCTCGACCGGGTGGGCGAAGAGATCGCGATCCACGACCGCGAGGTCCGCGAACTTGCCGACCTCGATCGAGCCGGTCACGTCGTCGAGGTGATTCACGTAGGCGGAGCCCATCGTGAACGCCGCGATCGCCGTCGCGAGGTCGATCCGCTCGTCCGGAAGGAAGACCTCGGAGTTCCCGTTGCCGTAGAGGTACGTCGGGGGCGCCACGCGGTTGACGGCGACGTGGATCTCCTCGAGCGGGTCGGGGCTGGATACCGACCAGTCGCTCCCCATCGCGAGACCCGCGCCGGATCGAACCAGCGAGGCGAAGGGGTACTGCCAGCGCCAGCGCGGCTCGCCCAGGAACGGGATCGTCAGGTCGTCCATCTGGCCCTCGTGCGCCGCCCAGAGCGGCTGCGCGTTCGCCACCGCTCGGAGCTGACGGAACCGCGGGACGTCGTCGGGGTGGACGATCTGCAGGTGCGCGAGGTGGTGGCGATGGTCGTTCGGTCCGTTCGCGCGCAGGGCAGCCTCGATCGCGTCGAGGGATTCCCGGACGGCGCGTTCGGCGAGCGCGTGGAAATGGACCTGGAACCCCAGCCCGTCCAGGGCCGTCACGAAGCCTTTGAGGGCCTCCGGATCGACGAAGGAGATCCCTCGCTGATCCGTGACGTTGCCGTCGGCGTCGAGGTAGGGCTCCAGCACCGCGGCCGTGAACGTCTCGCACACGCCGTCCTGCATGATCTTCACGCTCGTCGCGGCGAAGCGCCCGGCGCGGCCTCCTTCGCGGAGCGCGACCAGTTCGTCGACCTGCTCCGCACCGCGATCGCGATCCCACCACAGGGCGCCGACGACGCGCGCCGTGAGATCGCCGCTCTCCCCCGCTCGGAGGTAGGCGGAGTAGTTGTCCATCCACGTCCCCGTGGTCACGATGGCGTCCTGCCAGGCCGTGATCCCCAGGGAGTGCAGGTACCGCTGCCCCTCGAGCAGTCCCTCGTCGACGTCCGCGGGCGTCGGCACGGGCGCCAGGTCGCCCACCAGGTTGGCGGCACCTTCGTGGAGGGTGCCGCTCGGCTCGCCGTCCGGGTCGCGCTCGATCCGGCCGTCGGCCGGATCGGGCGTGGCCGCCGTGACGCCGGCCGTCTCGAGCGCGCGGCTGTTCACCCACGCGCTGTGGCCGTCCCGGTTCGGCAGGATCACGATGCGGTCGGGCACGACGGCATCGAGGAGATCCTTCGACGGTGTCCCGCCCGGGAACACGTCCATCGACCAGCCGCCCCCGAGGATCCACTCTCGTTCCGGGTGCGCCTCCGCGTAGGACCGCACGGCTTCCACGTATCCGTCGACCGAATGGAGATCGTGGAGATCGCACTGCAACCGATCGACACCGCCACTGACCGGGTGGACGTGCGCGTCCTGGAAGCCGGGCACCAGCATCCGTCCGCGAAGATCGAGCACCTCCGTGGTCGCGTCGATCCGATCGCGTACGTCGTCGTCGCTGCCGACCGACACGATCCGTCCGTCCTCCACCGCGACGGCGCTCGCGCGGGTCCGAGCCGCGTCCACCGTGTACACGGAGCCGTTCACGAAGGCGAGTTCGGCCGCGCTCATCGGCGGAGCATAGCGGTCAGGCGAGCGCGACGAGGTCGAGGAGGTCCTCGCTCCAGTAGTCGAGACCGCCGTCCGGCATCAACAGGACACGTTCCGGGGTAAGGGCTTCGACGAACTCGGTGTCGTGGCTCACGATCACCATCGCACCCGGCCAGTCCCGGAGCGCCTGGGCGATCGCCGTCCGCGACGGCGGATCGAGGTTGTTGGTCGGCTCGTCGAGCAGCAACAGGTTCTTCCGCCCGGCGACGAGCTGGGCGAGCGCGAGCTTCGTCTTCTCCCCGCCGGAGAGCGTGCCCGCATCCTGGAACGCGCGCTCCCCCGGCAGGCCGAACATCCCCAGGAGCGAACGGAGCGACTGGTCGTCGGCGCGCGATGCCTGGTGCATGTGGGTCAGCACGGCCATCCCGTCGTGGATCCCCTCGTGCTCCTGCGCGTAGTACCCGAGCTGCACCCCGTGGCCCAGCCGGAACGTGCCGGCGTCGGAGCGCGTCTCCGCCGCGAGGATGCGAAGCAGGCTCGTCTTCCCGGCGCCGTTGAGGCCCATCACGAGGAGGCGCTCCCCTCGCTCCACGTCGAAGGACACGTCCTCGAAGACGGCGGGTCCCCCGTAGCCCTTCGCGAGCCCCTCGACGGAGAGCATCGTGCGGCCCGAGTGCGGCGGCTCCGGGAACCGGAACCGAACCCCGCGCTCGTGGGTGGGCGCAGCGACCTTCCGCGCCTGCAGTCGGGCCACGCGCGTGTCGAGCGTCTTCGCCTTGCGAGCGCGCTTCGCGGTCTGCCCCCGCATCGAGTCGGCCAGGGTCTTCAGCCGCCGGATCTCGGTCTCCTGGCGGGAGGCGAGCGCGGTGAGTCGCTTCTCGTCGCGGGCCCTCGCCTCGCGGTATTGCGAATACGTGCCCCGGTACTCGACGACCCCGTCCCGATCCAGATGCAGGATCCGCGTGATCGAGGCGTCGAGGAGCGCGATGTCGTGGCTCACGACGAGGAGCGCCCCTCGGTACCCCGCGAGGAACCGCATCAGCCAACCCTTCGCGTCGGCGTCGAGGTGGTTCGTCGGCTCGTCCAACAGGAGGAGGTCGGAGCCGCCGAACAGGATCCGCGCCAGCTCGAGCCGACGACGCTCGCCGCCCGAGAGCGCTCCGACCGGCAGGCCGAGCCGATCCTGGGAGAGCCCGAGCCCGGCGACGATCGTGCGCGCATCGGACTCGGCCCGGTACCCGCCGAGCCGCTCGTACTCCTCCTGCAGCCGGGTGAAGCGAGAGACCCGATCCTCCGACGCGTGCTCCTCGAGCCGGAGCCGCGCCTTCTCCACCCCTCGCTGCAGCTCGACGAGCCCGCGAGCGCCCAGGAGGTACTCGATGCCGCTCGTCGCGTCGTCGTCCCGATGCTGCCGAGGATCCTGTCGGAGGTAGCCCAACGCCCCGCGGCGCTCCACCGTCCCCGACTCGGGAGGCATCTCGCCGGCGAGGACCCGGAGCGTGCTCGTCTTGCCGGCGCCGTTGCGACCGACGACACCCACCTTGTCGCCGCTCGCGACGGAGAGGTCGAGGTCGCGCACGACCGTCGTGCCGCCGGCCTCGACGGAGAGGCCTCGGACCTCGAGTGCGTTCATGGGGACGGTCCTGGTTGACGGGTGTCGCGGGTCGTGGGCGGGACGGGCATCGGTTCCTCCTGGAGGGGCTGGGCCGCCGCGATGGGTGCGGGGCGTGACGTGACCGGGCCGCCGTCGGTGGGCCCGATCCGCTCGAGGAGATCCCGCTAGCTCACGGGGGAAGTGTAGGCCCTCAGTCGCCCCAGTACACGCGCGTGTGGTCCGCTTCCGTGAGCCGGACCACGACGTTGCCGTCGTCGAGGCGGAAGCTTTCGACGACGGCGTGTCCCACCTCCCGGAGGAGATCGGCCGCGTCGTCGCGGCGGGCGGCGAACACGTCGACGATCGCTGGATGGGTGCCACGGGGCTGCGCGACGGGCGCATCGGCGCCCTCCGCGTACGCCCCGGGCGATATCGGGCGCCAGATCGCCCACGTCCCCCGCGGCTCTTCGCCGAGGTACGCCGCGACCCGGCTCGTTACCTGCGCCAGGGCGGACGAGATGTCGATCTCACCGGCGGGAGGCAGTGACTGGATCTCGATGATCGGCATCGCGTCACGATACGGCGGGATCTTCGTCGGGATCGGGCTTCCATCGATAGCCGAGACCGGCTTCGGTGACGATGAACCGGGGACGCGCCGGGTCGTCCGCGAGCTTGCTCCGGAGCTGGCGGATGAACACCCGCAGGTATTGGTGCTCCGTGGCGTACCCGGGCCCCCAGGCGCGCTGGAGGAGCCACCGGTGGGTCAGGAGCTTCCCGGGGTTCGTGGCGAAGGCCTCGAGGAGCCGGTACTCCGTGGGCGTCAGGTGGATCGGGCTGTCGTCGACCTTGACCAGCTGCCGGCCGAGGTCGACCTCGAGATCGCCGAACCGGACGACCGGAGGGCGGCGGTCCCCTTCCGCCCGGCGGCGGACGGCGCGCATCCTCGCGAGGAGCTCCGGCATGCCGAACGGTTTCGTCACGTAGTCGTCCGCGCCGGCCTCGAACGCGTCGACCTTGTCGCGCTGACCGTCGCGGACCGACAGGACGATGATCGGCACGTCGGACCACGATCGCACCCGTCGGATCACCTCGTGGCCTCCGATGCCCGGCAGGCCGAGGTCGAGGACGATCAGATCGACGTCCGCGTCGGGCAGCAGGTCGAGCGCGGTCTCGCCGTTCCCCGCCGTGACGACGTCGTAGGAATGACCCTGGAGGCTCGTGCGCACCGCCCGGAGGATCTGGGGGTCGTCGTCGACGATCAGCACCCGACCCTCCGTCACCTGGCCGCTCCGGGGAGCTCGATCACGACCGCCGCGCCGCCACCGGGCTCGTCCGCGATCCGGATGGTCCCGCCGTGCGCCTCCACGATCGCGCGGGCGATCGCGAGCCCGAGACCGGTGCCGGTGCTCCCCTCACCGCGCACGAAGGGTTCGAACACCCGCTCCCGTTCCTCGCGCGGGATTCCCGGGCCCCGATCGGCGATCCGGATCTGCACGCCGTCGTGCCAGCGCGCGGCCGCGATCGTGATCGTGCGTCCCGGCGGCGTGAATCTCGCGGCGTTCTCGAGGATGTTCGTCAGCGCCTGGTCGATCTGCCCCAGGTCCAGCGGGATCTCGGGGAGGTTCTCGCGCAGCATCAGCCGGATGTCGTGGTCCTTCAGCAGGAACGCGGCCCGGAGCGACGACCCCTTCGATCAGCTCGTCGACCGCCGTCGGGCGCCTTCGTAGGCGTGATCGCGCCCGCCCGCATCCTCGAGAGGTCCATGAGGTTGCCGATGACCCGGTTGAGGCGTCCGGCCTCCTGATCGATCGTCTCGAGCAGCTCGTGGCGCTGCTCGAGCTGCAACGGTGACTGCTGCTCGAGGAGGGCGGACACCGAGGCCGTGATCGACGCCAGCGGCGTGCGGAGGTCATGGGTGACCGATGAGAACAGCGCCGCACGGAGGCGGTTCGTCTCCGCCTCCAACCGCGCCTCCTCGGCCTCGGAGCCGAGCCGCATCCCGTCGATGGCGAGCGCGATCTGCGAGGCGAGGGTCTGGATCACTCCACGGTCCTCGGTGCTGAGCACGGGCCGGCTTCCGTTCGTGACGACCACGATCCGACCGAGGTTCCGCTCGTGCGCATCGAGGGGGATGCTCTCCTCGTGGCCTCCGTCGACCGGGCCGATCGTCCCCTCGACGACGACGGGTCCATCGGCGAGGTCGCTGACGATCTCGCAGCGGGCGAGGTCGAAGTGCTCGGCGATGGAGACGGCGAGGGTCCGGAGCACCTCGTCCGTCGGCGCGCCCGACCGCAGGCGCGAGCCGAGATGGTGCAGCAGGCGGGCGTCGCGCTCACGGCGTTCCGCGCGAACACGTTGCTCCAGAACGCGCGAGAGCATCGTGCCGACGGCCACGGAGACGGCGATGAACACCGCCAGCGCGACGAGGTCGGCGCGTCTGCTCGACCGCGAACGTGTGGAACGGGGGCGTGTAGAAGAAGTTGAGTGCGAGGAAGGAGCAGACGGACGCGATCAGGCCGGACACGAGGCCACCCGTGGCGGCCGCGACGACGACGGCGAGCACGTAGCAGAGGGCGGCGGTCGTCGTGGATACCTGGACCGGCAGGAGCGCTCCCATCGTGACGACCCCCGCGGGCGCGAGGCCGGAGACGACGACGCGTGCGGTCCGCGGCCATCGCCTTCGATCGCGCACGACCATCCCAGTTCCCCTCGAGGGAGCGTAGCAAGCGCCCACGGCGGGTTCCCCCGACCCTTACGGAACCCTTATGCGGAGGAGCCCTTTCCCTATCTGACGGCTATGGGTCCGGGTCGACAATCCGTGTATGCACCTCATCAGCTCTCCTCGCGGTCACGAGCGCTGGACTCGGTGGTTTCCTCGCCGGTCTGCTCGTCGGCGGTTGCCTCGGGCTCCTCGCGGGCCCTGCGATGCGGTCCTGGCTCGCCTACCGCGAATGGGAGGAAGCGTCGCGTGAGGCGGACGTGACGGATCGATTGCTCGAACGCATGGAGGCGGACGCCGCCCGGTTCGACGAGCGTGCCGATCCGGACCGTCCGACGGCGGGGGCGGCATGGCGACCCCAGCCCTGAAGAGGGTATTGGTCGGGCGGGCTCTCGCGAGCCGCAACGCGGAGCATCAGCTTCTCCCCCGGATCCTGGCCTTGCCGGTCTTCGCGTCCGACCCGCTGTCCTCGAACGCGTACGCGACCGAGCAGTTGATGCTCGTGCTGGTCACCGCGGGGGCGGGGGCACTGACCCTTCGGATCCCGATCGCGATCGCGATCGCCACGATGCTCACGATCGTCGTCGTCTCCTACCGGCAGACGGTACGGGCCTATCCGAACGGCGGCGGTTCCTACATCGTCGCCCGGGAGAACCTCGGTACGCTCCCCGGTCTCGTGGCCGCGGCCGCGGTTCTGATCGATTACGTACTCACGGTGGCGGTGTCCGTTGTCGCGGGATCCGTGGCGATCACGTCGGCCGCGCCGTCGTTGGCCGAGCATCGGGTGATCCTGTCGATCGGACTCGTGGTCCTGCTCACTCTCGCCAACCTGCGAGGTGTGAAGGAGGCCGGCACCTTCTTCGCCATCCCGACCTACGGGTTCGTGACCCTGATCTACGTGATGTTCCTCACCGGCTTCGTCCGATGCCTCTCGGGCTGCCCGATCGCCGAGTCGGCCGATCTCCCGCTGGAGGCCACCGCGACGCTCAGCCTCTTCCTGATCCTGCGGGCGTTCTCGTCCGGCGCCACGGCCCTCACGGGGGTCGAGGCGGTCGCGGACGGCGTGCAGGCCTTCCGGCGGCCGCAATCGAAGAACGCGGCCTCCACGCTGAGCATGATGCTGTTCCTGACGGTGACGATGTTCATCGGGATCACCATCCTCTCGGTCCTCCTCCACGTCCGCGTGACCGAGGAGACCGCCGTTTCCTCATCCGTCCTGTCGCAGATCGGCGAGACGATCTTCGGCAGGAGCCTCCCCTACTTCCTCCTCCAGGGGCTGACGGCCGGGATCCTGATCCTCGCCGCGAACACGTCCTACCAGGACTTCCCGCGCCTCTCGGCGATCCTCGCCAGGGACCGATTCATGCCGTCGCAGTTCAAGAACCGGGGCGATCGGTTGGTCTTCTCCAACGGGATCGTGATCCTGGCGGTCCTCGCCTGCCTCCTGATCTACGCGTTCGACGCGGAACTCACCCACCTGATCCAGCTGTATGTGGTCGGTGTGTTCACGGCCTTCACGTTGTCCCAAGCGGGGATGGTGCGGCGCTGGCGCCGGCTCCGTGGTCCCGGCTGGCGGCGCAGCATGATCATCAACGCGATCGGCGCAACCGCGACCGGCATCGTCCTGGTCATCGTGACGATCACGAAGTTCAGTCACGGGGCCTGGATCGTCCTGGCCGCGATGCCCGTGATCATCGCCTTCTTCCTGGCGGTCCACCGGCACTACGGATCGATCGGGCGTGTGATGCGGCTGGACATCCGTCCGCCGACCCCCGGCACGACGAACACCTTCGTCCTCCTCGTGCGGAACCTCGGTCCTGCGACGGCGAAGGCCGTCGGCTACGTGCGCGCGCTGCGTCCCGAGCACCTGATCCCGGTCTTCGTCGGCGAGGCCGACGCGTTCGAGAGCACGGCCGAGCGGTGGCCCGGTTTCGCACCACGTCTCGGCACCCTTCAGCAGCTGGACGTCGACGGCGCCCGCCCGATCCCGGCCCTCCGTGCGAGGCTCCGGTCACTGCGGGAGGGCACCGACGGGTTCGTCACGGTCGTCGTGGCGGAGGAGCTCACCAGCAGGTCCCTGCTCCGGCACCTCGGCCGTCGCTGGGGGTTCTGGCTGAAGCTCTCGCTCTTCTTCGAGGTCGGCATCGTGGTCGCGGATGTGACGCTCCTCCCCGAAGAGCGAGCGCGGGCGGATGCCTTGCGGGTGGAGCCCGCCCGGCACGTGGTGCTGGTGCCGGTCTCGTCGGTCCATGCGGCCTCGGCGCGCGCGGTGTCGTACGCGCTGTCGCTCGAAGCCGCCGAGGTCCAGGCACTCTTCTTCTCCACGGACCGCGGAGACGAGGAAGAGCTCGCCGGAGCCTGGATCGACCAGCGGATGGGCGTCCCCTTGTCGATCGTCGATGCGCCGTTCCGGGATCTCTCCGAGCCGATGCTCGAGGAGGTGCGACGGCAGACGTCGAGAGAGGGGACGATCGTGAGCGTCGTGCTCCCGGAGGTGGTGGTCTCCCACTGGTGGGAGCAGGTGCTCCACACGCAGAGCGCCCTGTTCTTCAAGCGGCTGCTGCTGTTCGAGCCGGGGGTCGTGGTGGTCAGCGTGCCGTTGCACGTCGGCGCCCCGGATGCAGACGCCGACGATCTCCGGTCGGGAGGGGCCGGGGTGCCCGGCCTCGATCGAGACCGGGCACCCGCCGACCCTCCTGTCAGGTGACCGTCAGCGTCACGCGTTCGGTGGTCGTCCCGAGCGTCTGATCGCTGGTCATCCTCGCCGGGAGCACGTACACGCCCACCTTCTTCCCGAGCGCGTCGTACGTGATCTGGACGAAGCCGCCGGGCGTGGGCGGCGAGGTGTTGATCGTCCAATCGGTGTTGTCCGAGGGCAGCGGGGACATGTTCACCCCGCTCGTCCCGTCGCGGTTCTCGGCTCCGGCGTTCAGGCCGTCGGACGAGCCCACGCCGAGATCGCCGTGCGCCATCGTGACGTCCTCGCCCGGATTGGCGTCCCCGAGGAGGCCGATCCAGATCTGGAAGTCGTGGAGGTCGCACGGTCCCGGTGTGCAGCTCCCGAACGTGGCGACGTCCTGGTAGTCGATCACGAGCCAGTCGTCTGAGCCGTCCGTGAGGATGTCGATGCGGGCCCCGGTGAGGCCCGACGGCGCGGCCTGCGACAGGTCGATGTCCGTCCACCAGGGCGCGATCACGTTGTTCGGTCGCGCCACGTTCGGCATCGTCTGCGGGACGAACTCCACGTCCGCCGCAACGCCGCCACCCACGACGATGTACCCGTTCGACGTGATCCCGACCCGTGTGTACTCCTCCTCACCCCAGAGGAACGCCGGAACGTTGAAGTTCGCGATCGTCTCGTCGGTCATACCTCCGATCACAGGCGTCCCGAAGTCGCTGAGCGGGAGGTAGCCGCCTGCCGGCGATCCACCGGCCGTGATCGAATCGATCGCGGGCGCCAGCGACGCTGAGAGCGTGCCGTCCCACGTGAACCCCTTGTCCGGGTTGGGCGAGAGCGTCCCCGACGACGACGGGTTCGTCGTCGCGGCGGCGTTCCGGACCCCGAGTGCGCTCGCGTTCGGGCTGTCCACCGACACGTGGGTGACGGCGTCCGACCGGACGGAAGTTCTGCGCGACCACGGTGCACTCCGCGCTCGAACCGCGCGGGAACGTCGTCGGCGAGCAGGAGTGGGTCAGCCTGACCCCGCCCTGCTGCTTGAAGAACGCCACCGGGATGGAGACGTCGTTCGCGCTGGCGTTCGCGGCGTTCAGGGTGATCGACCCGAAGTACTGCTGGCTCGCCGCGAGCCCCTCGCCGTTGATCGTGATCGTGAGCAACTTCGTCTTCCCGGCCGGGATCGTGAAGTTCGAGGGCGACACCGAGATCGACCCCCCGGCCGGAGCCACCGTCTGGACCGAGAACGACTGGTTCGACCCACTCACGTTCCGCGCGGTCCGCGTCGTGGTGACCTGTCCGGACATCGTCGGCGCGTTGATGCTCGGCGTGTTCGCGTGGATCCGGCTCAGCGGAGCCGCCGCGAGGGCCGCGTACTGCGCGGCCGTGACGTCGAACGTGAGCGTCGGCCGTGTCGCCCGGTTGGCCCGGATCGATCCGGCGCCGGTGTTGAACGGGTCGGCCGGCGTCACGCCGTCCGGCTTGAGGACGTCCTGGACCGACGACGTCATCAGCGCCGACTTGATCTGACCGGGCGTCCACGTCGGGTGGGCGGCCTTGACGAGCGCCGAGACGCCCGCCGCGTGCGGTGACGACATCGAGGTCCCGGCGATCGCCATGAAGAGATCACCGGGAGGCCCGCTCGGGATCGCGCCCGGCCACGGCTGCGGGCTCCGGCCCGCGAGGATCTCGATACCCGGTGCCGTCACGTCGGGCTTGATCCAGTCGCCCAACGGCCCGCGCGAGGAGAAGGTCGTCATGATGTCGGGCGTCTGCTCCGTGGCGGCGCCGGTCGTGAACGTCGCCGTCACGCCCGTGTGCCCGGCGACGAAGTCCCTGATCGCCGTCCCCGGCTGCACCTCTCCTTCCCAGGTGCCGTCGTCGACCATGATCGTCGGCAGCCAGTGCAGGTCGGTGAACAGGTCCTGGTGACCGACGTTGGCGAGGAGCATCCCCTCGCCGTCGCCTTGGAGCACGTTGAAGCCGGAATCCGCGCGACCGGCCGGGTTGCCTCGATCGCACAGGACGATGTTGCCCGGTGACCGACCCGGCCGCGAAGGGCACGTTGCACGTGTTGTTCCCCGTGTAGCCGGCCACCGCCGACGGACGGATCACCGGCGTGGGGGTTCCGATCCCCGGCGTGATCGTGACGCCGGTCGCGTCGAGCACGTCGCCGTTGTCGGCGGCGAGGTGCACCGACGCCTCGTAGATCCGCGAGGGGTAGGACGCGCCGACCGTGTTGGTCCACGGGCCGGCGTGGCCCGCGGTCGCGGCGCCGGGACCCTCGTTCCCGGCGGAGGCGTTCACGAGGATCCCCGACGCGTAGGCGTCGAGGAACGCGAGCTCGACCCCGTCGGTGAACGCGTTGGCCCCGCCGCCGATCGAGAAGTTGATGACGTCGACGTCGTCGACGATCGCCTGGCCGACCGCGGCGATGCTGTCGGAAGGGAAGCAGCCCTGGTCCAGGCAGACCCGGTACCCGATCACGTGCGCGCCGGGGGCCATCCCGCTGGTCGGTCCGCGGTCGATCCCCCACATCTCCGCCGTGTCGACGAAGTCGCCCGCGGCCGTGGTCAGCGTGTGCGTCCCGTGGCCGTCGGCGTCCCGGGCCGAACACACGGCGTCCGGGTCGAGTCCGACGGTGTCGCAGTACTCCCCGGCTTCCGCTCCGAGGAAGGTCGTGTACGTGTCCGTGAACGCGTAGGCGCCGATCACCTTGTCGTTGCAGGCGAAGGCGGGATCGTTCGCGTCACCGGAGAGCCCGAACTGGCAGCCGTACGGACCGCCCGGGGGGCTCGGGAGACCCTTGTCCTCGAACATCGGGTTCTCGGGCCAGATACCGGTGTCGAGGTTCGCGACCACGACCCCCTGGCCGGTCAGCACCGGACCGTCGAGCTGGTTCCAGACCGCCTCGGCGCCGATGAACTGGTACGGCTCCTCCAGAGCGAGCGGCTGCTGCGGAACGTCGCGCTGGACCGCGGCGACGCCGTCGATCGCGAGGAGCGTGCCGACCTGGTTGGCCGGCAGTTGGAGGGCGAATCCGCCGTACGCCAGCCGGAGCCTCGTCCCGACGGTCGCCCGGGCGATCCGGGCGTCCACCGAGCGGACCGCGGCCCGCTCGATCCCGGTCACATACGAGCGGTAGGCGGCGACGGCGCGCCTGTTGTCGGCGACCGCCTTGCCCGTGACGGAGGGGCTCGTGGCGCTGAGGCCGGCGATGCCGCCCTTGTACGAGGCGATCGCGTCGTAGTCGAGCTTGACCAGCACGTTGATCAGCTCGGAGCTCGACTGCCCGAGGAGCGAAGGGTCGGTCTTGGCGAGCTTGCCGGAGGCGGACTTGGCCGCGTCGAAGGACTCGGCTCGCGTGATCGTCCCCGCTCCGACCGTGAGGTCGTCGGCACCCTGTGCCGCGGCCGCTGTCGGGACGAGGAGTGCAAGGACGATGGCCAGCGCGAACGCTGCGGGGAGACCTCGGTGCCTCATGCAACAACCCCCTCTGGGCTCGAAGTTCCACAATCTTGCCCGACCGGTCGCCCAGTGCGCAACCCAGCAGGTCGCGGCGGCCAGTGACCGCGGAGAGTGGTCGACTGTGCTCGGAGGTGGTGTCGGAGGGGGGATTTGAACCCCCACCCCCTGTGAAGGGGACTAGGCCCTCAACCTAGCGCGTCTACCAAGTTCCGCCACTCCGACGAGGTCCGCGGTGGATGCTACCAGCGGCCTTCGCCGCTACGGGACCCACTTCCAGGAGAGCCAGAACGTGGCCAGCCCCCACACCACGGCGGTGACGACGGTGACCCGATCGAGCGTCCGCTCCAACGCGGTGCCGCCCGCGAGGGTGGACGAGCCGCCGAAGAGCTCCGACATCCCGCTCCCTCGCCCGGAGTGCAGCAGGATCGCGAGGATCAGGAACAGCGACGCGATGATGTCGATCACGATCACGACGGCGTTCAGCACGGCACGTTCCTCCTACGATCTCGGGTTCGCGGACCTCGGGCTACGTTCCGCCCGGTGAGGGGTCCTCGCTCTCGAGCGACTCCTCCTGCATCTCGACGACCGCGTCATCGAAGCGCGATCCGGTATCGCCAGCCTGGATGATACTTCCCTCCAACGGGAAGTGGCAGGCGGCGCGCTGTCCCGGGCCCTCCTCCGTGAGCTGCGGTTCCTCCTGCATGCACCGAGGGTGAGGGCCGTCGATCCCCTCGGCCTTCGCGATCGCTTTCGATTGCGGGCACCGCGGGTGGAACCGGCAGCCGGAAGGAGGATCGATCGGGGACGGCACGTCCCCTTGGAGGATGATCCGCCGCTTCTGCCGGGCAAGGTCGGGGTCCGCCATCGGCACCGCGGACAGCAGGGCTCCGGAGTACGGGTGCTTCGGGGTCTTGTAGAGGGAGCCGCCCTCCGCCATCTCCACGATCTTCCCCAGGTACATCACGGCGACGCGGTCGGACACGTGCTTGACCACCGAGAGGTCGTGCGCGATGAAGAGGTAGGTCAGGTTGAACTCGTCCTGGAGGTCGCCGAGCAGGTTGAGGATCTGCGCCTGGATCGAGACGTCGAGCGCCGACACCGGCTCGTCGCAGACGATCAGCTTGGGCCGCAGCGCGAGCGACCTCGCCACGCCGATCCGCTGCCGCTGCCCGCCCGAGAACTCGTGCGGATAGCGGTTGTAATGCTCGGGGTTCAACCCCACGAGCTCCATCAGCTGCTGCACCTCGGACTTGACCCGATTCTTCGGCACCGTCTGGTGGAGGCGGAACGGTTCCGACACGATCGTCCCGACGGTCTTCCGGGGGTTCAGGGACGCGTACGGGTCCTGGAACACCATCTGCATGTCTTCGCGGAGCTCCTGGAGCTCCTTGCCCTTCAGATGGGTGATGTCTTGCCCCTGGAACCAGATCTTCCCCTCGGTCGCGTCGTAGAGACGCATCACGACCCGCGCGAGGGTGGACTTGCCGCAACCGGTCTCCCCGACCAGCCCGACCGTCTGGCCCGGAAGGATCTCGAGGTCGACGCCGTCGACGGCGTGGACGTTGCCCACGTGATGCTGGAAGAGGATGCCCTGCGTGATCGGGAAGTACTTCTTGATGCCCTCGATCTTCACGAGCGGCTCGCCGGTGGGGGCCGGCGGCGGCGGGGGGACGGACTCCGCTTGCACGCTCATCGGCGAGCCAGGACCTCCTCCTCGCGGATGCGCTCCTTGTCGGTGAGGCTCAGGTGGCACGCGGCCGCGTGGTGTCCGTCCACGGGAAGGAGCTCGGGGACGTCTTGGTCGCACGGTTCGAAGCGGTACGGGCAGCGAGGGTGGAACGCGCAGCCGGGCGGGACCTGGATCAACGAGGGGGGGAGGCCGCGGATCGGGTTCAACCGTTCCTGCTTCTCCTCGTCCAGCCGCGGGATCGAGCTCAGCAGCCCCCACGTGTACGGGTGGAGCGGCTTGTAATAGATGTCGTCGGTGTTGCCGAACTCGGCGGCCTTGCCCGCGTACATCACCATGATGTTGTCGCAGTGCTCGGCCACCACGCCGAGGTCGTGGGTGATGATCACGACCGCGGCGTTGAACTCCGACTTCAACCGGTCGATCAGGTCGAGGATCTGCGCTTGAACGGTCACGTCGAGCGCGGTGGTCGGCTCGTCGGCGATCAGGACGTCGGGGTTCAGCGAGAGCGCCATCGCGATCATCGCGCGCTGACGCATGCCGCCGGAGAACTCGTGCGGGTACTGTTCGGCGCGATCCTTCGGATGCGGGATGTTCACGCGCCCGAGCATCTCGACGGCCTGATCAAGGGCTTCCTTCTTCGAGATGTCCTGGTGCTCGAGGATCGACTCCGCGATCTGGTACCCCACCTTGTAGAACGGGTGCAGCGACGTCATCGGGTCCTGGAAGATCATCGAGATCTTCGCACCGCGGATCGTGCGCATCTCGTCCTTGGGGACCTTCAGGAGGTCTTGACCCTGGAAGAAGACCTCACCGGAGATCGTGGCCTGCTTGGGATTGATCAAGCCCATCACGGTCAGCGAGCTCACGCTCTTGCCCGAGCCCGACTCCCCCACGATCCCGAGGGTCTCTCCTGGTGCCAGGGTGTAGCTCACACCGTCGACGGCTTTGACCAGCCCGTCGTCGGTCGGGAAATGAACCTTGAGGTCCTTCACCTCCAGCAGCGGTTGCGCCACCTAGGTGTACCTCACCCTCGGGTCAACGAACGCGTACGCCACGTCAACGATCAGGTTCGCGACCGCGATGATGAATGCCCCGAGGATCGTCACGCCCATCACCGTGGGGAAGTCGTTCGTGCCGATCGCCTGTACGGCTTTCTGCCCGATCCCCGGCAGCCCGAAGACGGTCTCCGTGATGAAGGCGCCACCGAGCAGCAGGCCGACGTCGAGGCCGAGCATCGTCACGACCGGCGTGAGGGCTCCGCGGAGGCCGTGCTTGTAGATCACCCGGCGCTCGGACAGACCCTTGGCTCGCGCCGTGCGGATGTAGTCCTCGTTCATCGTCTCGATCAGATTGCCGCGCACCATGCGAGCGTAGAAGGCCGCGTTGATGTAGGCGAGGGAGACCCAGGGAAGGATGAACCGGCCCTCGAGGGCGGCGCGGAACGCCCCGCCCCAGCCGGTGTAGCCGATCGGGATGCCCGATTCGGGTAACCACTCGAGCTTGTACCAGAACGTGTACAAGAGCAGTTGCGCGAGCCAGAAGATCGGCATCGAGACCCCGATGATCGCGAAGATCATCGCGGCGCGGTCGGCGACGGATCTTCGCCGGATGCCCGACAGGATGCCGATGGGGATGCCGAGGCACAGCCACAGCACGGCGGCGCCGATCGCGAGGGTGCCCGTGATGGGGATGCGCCGGGCGAGTTCCTCCCTCACCGGAACGAACCCGTCGTACGAGTAATACACCTCTTCGTTGAGCCAGAGGCCATCCGCACTCTTTGGGGGGTGGCCACTGAACATGAGCACCGGATCTGACACCGGCCACGGGATGAACCCCTTCAGGAAGCGCCAGTACTGGACGTAGAGCGGCTTGTCCAGACCGAAGGCCACCCGGGCGTTCTCGATCTGCTCCGGCGTCGTGGTCCGGCCTACCGCACGGCGCGCCGGATCGCCTGCCGGGAGCTTCACGAAGATGAAGAACGTGAGGAGCGAGACGATGATGATCACGAGGATCATGAACAGGGCTCGTCGGATCAGGTACCGGCCCATGCGTTCCTCCCTCCCGCTACGTTCGAACGGTGAGGGGGCCGCTCGCGCGACCCCCTCGACCGCTTGGATCAGGTGTTACGAGGTGTTGCCGGGCACGGCCAACGAATCGAACGCCGCAAGACCAGCGAACTGGTCGAACGAGTAGTTCACGATGTTGTCCGAGAGGATGTCGACGCTGTTGTCGAACAGGTACGGCACCATCGGCACTACCTCTTCCATCAGGAACTGGTCGAGCTCCGCCCAGCACTGGAACCGTTCGTCACCGGGCTCCAAGGCTGCGCACTCGAACGCCTGATCGTCCACCGAGTCGACTTCGCTCACGTCGTAGCCCCACTCGGAGAGTTGATCGGACGTTGCGCCCAACAGTGAGTAGTTGCAGCAGCTCTCCCACAGACCGTGGGAGGTGAACAAGGGCTCGGCGAACGTGATGCCGTCCGCGTAGTCCTTGCCCCAACCCGGGCCGGCGCACAGCGCGTGATGCGAGTTCGCATCGTTGCACTGGTTGTACATCGTGCCGCGCTCGAGCTGCTTGTCGTCGAGCGTCAGCCCGATCGGCTCCAGGAACTGCTTCAGGAGCGCCATCTGGTCCGGGTACGGGTCCTCGCGGTCAGTGATCGTGAGGATATTGCTGCACTCCGGAGCGTCGCAGACGCCGTCCCCGTCCGTGTCGTACTCGGACTTGGCCATCTCCTCCTTGGCCCTCTCGATGTCACCGGACGCGTTCGGTGTCTCGTACGGGTCGTAGTCGGCCAAGATGTCGTTCTCGAGGCTGTTGACCATGATGTGCGTGCCGATCTCACCGACCGACTCGCCACCCCGTAGCTGTCGGAACCCCTGCTTGTCGAACGCCCAGCTGACCGCCCTGCGGACGTTGACGTCGTCGAACGGAGGAACCGCGAGGTTGAACGACACGTACCGGATGGCGTCCGATGCGTAGACGTTGATCTTGTCCTGGAGATCCGGGTCGGTCTGGTACTCCCGGATCTTCTCGGCCGGGACGACACCGTCGACGACGAAGTCGAGGGTCCCCGCGGCGACCTGGTTGTACAGGTCGTCGTTGTCGCCGCCGATCCGAACCTCGATCCGGTCCGGGAAGGCGTCCCGCAGTCCGTCCGACGCAGGATCGTAGGACGGGTTGCGGACCAGGACGATCTGACGGCCCGGGACGTAGCCCGGCGCCTCGGTCTGCTCCTTCGGGTCTACCGAGAAGTCCATCGTCTCGGATCCCTCGAACATGTACGGGCCGGAGGCCACGAGGAAACGGCCGTAGTTGCGGTCGTGTCCCTCGGCGACACCGTACCGCTCACCCTCCTCGTCGGGCGGGATCGGCGATGCGGTGCCCATGGCCAGCCGGTAGCTCATGTCTCCGATCGGTGTGGTCGTGGTGATCTCGAGCGTGTGCGTGTCCGGAGCGGACAGCCCGGAGATCTCGTCGGCATCGCCGGCTGCGAAGTCATCGAAGCCCTCGATCACCGAGTAGTAGAAGGAATACCCGCCGATGTTCGCCTTCGGGTCCGCCGTCCGTTCGAGCGCGCGGATGAAGTCCTGCGCCGTGATCTCCACGTCTTCCATCGGCGGCGCGTACATCAGACCGGGCTTGATCTGGTAGGTCCAGGTCAGTCCGTCCGACGACTGTTCCGGTTCACCGGCCGCCAGGTCCGGGTGGATCTCGGCGCCGCCCTCGTCCGTCGGAACGCCCTCATAGGACATCATGTTCCGGAGCAGACAGCAGCGGTAGTACTCCCACGTGACGGAGTAATACTCCTTCTGTGGGTCGAACGCCGCGGTGACGTCGGCCAGCATGGCCATCGTCAGCGTGCCACCCGCGAGGTTATCGGCCGCGCTCGGCGTCGGTTCGTCGCCCGTGTCCCCGCTGTCGCCGCACGCGGCGGCGACGATACCGAGGACCGTCAGCACGGCGATCACTCTGAGTACTCGTTTCAAAGCTACCCCCCTTCTCATGGTTCCGTTACACATCCATGGATCGAGTCACGTCGAGACTGGGTCGTCCTCCTTTCGCACCGGGTTCCCCCTGTCGATACGCTCAGACGGCCTTCCGAGGATCGAGTGCATCTCGGAGACCGTCCCCCACGAGGTTGAAGGCCAACGTCGTGAGGAACAGGGCGAGCCCCGGGAAGATCATCAGCCAGGGAGCGAATCGGAACGCGGTACCCGCGTCGGCCAGCATCGCCCCCCACGAGGGTGTCCCGTCAGGAACCCCCACACCGAGGAACGACAGACCGGCCTCGAAGAGGATGTTGCTCGGGATGATCAGCGTGGTGTAGACGATGATCGGCGCGGCCACGTTCGGAAGGACCTCTCGGAGGACGATGCGCCGGTTCGAGGCTCCGAGCGAGCGCGAGGCCTCCACGAACTCCTTCTCGCGGATCGAAAGCACCTGCCCGCGAACGATCCGGGCGATGTAAGGCCATCCGAACAGGCCGATGATCAAGATCACGGGCCGAAGCCCGGGTTTGATGAAGCCCCAGAAGCACCCCTCCTGGTTCGCACCGCACGCGGATGCGATGCCCAGCGCGAGGAGGAGGATCGGGAGTGCGAGCACGACGTCCGTGGCGCGCGAGATGACGGTGTCGATCTTCCCCCGGTAGAAGCCGGCCCAGAGGCCGAGGAGCACGCCGATGACGACGGCGATCCCCGTCGCGAAGAACGCGACCGTCAGCGACGTGCGTGCCCCGTAGGCGATCCGCACGAAGAGGTCTCGGCCGGTGTCATCCACCCCGAGGAAATACTTGGGGGGAGCCTTGGTCTCGGGTCCGGGCCACCAGGTGGGTGCGGACGGGAGGCCGAACTCGTCGAGCGACTCGAGGTTGACCTGGTTCGGTGCGTGGCCGGACCAGCTAGCGATGAGCGGCGCGAAGATCGCCATGAGGAGCATCAAGATGATGATCACCACACCCGCGAGCGCGAACCGGTCCTTGCGGAAGTGACTCCAGAAGATCTCCCAGGGGCTCCTGCCGATGATCGAGGCCGGCGTCTCGGCCGACGGCGCGTTGATGTCCAGGTCGTCGCGAGCGGCCTGCTCGCGCTGCTCGGCCTGGGATACGTCGGTGTCCGTGTCGGATCGACTCATGCCCGGAACGGGATACTAGAGAGGTTGTGGGGGTCCCGCAATCCAGCAACCACGTGACCGCCACCCTCACAGGGGCTTTGAGGGGCAAGGAAGCGAAAGGGACTCACCGGTACCGCGCGATCAGGGCCAGGCTCTCCGGATCGAGGCTCGCGCCCCCCACGAGCGCTCCGTCGATCTCGGGGTGGGCCATGAACTCTCGGATGTTCCCCGGCGTCACGCTCCCGCCGTAGAGGACGCGGAGCGTGGCTCCGACCTCGGACGAAACGCGCTCAGCGGCCGTGGACCGGATCACCTCCGCGACCTGCCCCGCGTCGGTCGGCTCGGCGGTGCGGCCGGTGCCGATCGCCCAGATCGGTTCGTAGGCCACGACGGCGGTCGCGGCCGCCCCCGGGTCGATCCCCTCGAAGGCCCGCCGGACCTGCTCGGCCACCGTCGTCTCGGTCCCCCCCGACTCCCGCTCATCGAGGGTCTCCCCCACGCAGATGATGGGGACCATCCCGTGGCGGGCCACCGCCTTCGCCTTCCGGTTCACGGTCCCGTCGTCCTCCCCGAAGAGCTGGCGGCGCTCGGAGTGACCGACGATCACGTAGGCGACATCGAGCGCCGCCAGCATCGGGCCGGAGACCTCGCCGGTGAACGCGCCCTCGTCCTCGTGGTGGACGTCCTGTGCGCCGAGGCGGTACGGGAGCCGGTCGGAGTCGATCAACGTCTGGACGGAGCGGAGTGCGGTGAACGCCGGGCAGATCACGACCTCGAGGCGCTCCGCCTCGTCCCGGTCGAGCAGGTACGAGAGCTTCTGCACGGCCTGGATCGCCTCGAGGTGCGTCTTGTGCATCTTCCAGTTCGCGGCGATCAGCGGCGTGCGTCCGGCCATCTCAGTCCTCCAGCACCACGATGCCGGGGAGCGCCGCCCCTTCGAGGAACTCGAGGGAGGCGCCACCTCCCGTCGAGAGGTGATCGAACGAGTCCTCCAACCCTTCCCGTTTCACCGCGAGGAGCGAGTCCCCGCCGCCCACGACGGAGAACGCGGCGGCGCCGGCGATCGCGGTGGCGACGCCGCGCGTGCCGGCGGAGAACGGCTCGAGCTCGAAGACCCCCATCGGTCCGTTCCACAGGATCGTCTTGGCGTCGGCGAGGATACGGGCGAACTCCTCCACGGTGCGGGGTCCGATGTCGAGCCCCTTCAGTCCGCGGGGGATCTCCCGGGCCGGCACGGTCTGCGGTCGAACGTCGGCGCTCACCTCCGGCGCGGCCACCACGTCCTGGGGCAGTTCGATCAACGTGTCGCCCGCGCCCGCCACGACGGCGCGGACCTCGTCGAAGCGATCGCGCTCGACGAGGCTGTCGCCGATCTCTCCCCCGTCCGCGGCGATCAGCGTGAACGCCATCGCGCCGCCGATCAGCAGCGCGTCGACGCGTTCGACGAGCGCGCCGAGCACGCCGAGCTTGTCGGAGACCTTCACGCCACCCAGCACCGCGACGTACGGCCGGTCGGGATCGGCGAGCAAGCGGCCGAGGACCTCGACCTCCCGCTGCAGCAGACGGCCGGCGACGGCGGGGCGGCCGGATGCGAGCATCAGCTCGGGCAGGGCCGACACGCTCGCGTGCGCCCGGTGCGCCGCCCCGAACGCGTCGCCCACGTAGGCGTCGGCGAGCTCGGCGAGCCGGCCGGCGAAACCGACGTCGTCGGCCTCCTCGCCCGGGTCGAACCGCAGGTTCTCGAGGAGGACCACGTCCCCGCCCTCGATGTGGTCGCAGACGGCCTCGGGACCGTCGCCGACGATCTCGTCGAGCGCCATCACCTCCACCTCGAGGAGCTCCCCGAGGCGGTCGGCGACGGGCCCGAGGCGGAGCTCGTCGCTCGGTTCGCCGTGGGGCCGGCCCAGGTGCGAGGCCACCACCAGCGCCGCCCCGCGCTCCCGGAGCTCGCGGAGGGTGGGGACGGCCGCGCGGATCCGCAGGTCGTCGGCCACCCGGCCACGTTCGATCGGCACGTTGAAGTCGACGCGGACGAAGACGCGGGAGCCGGCGACGTCGCCGAGGTCGTCGAGGGTGCGGAGCGTCACTAGAGCTTCGAGGCGATCAGGTTCGTGAGGTCGACCAAGCGGTTCGAGTACCCCCACTCGTTGTCGTACCAGCCCATCACCTTGACCATGTTCCCCATCGCCATCGTCGAGAGGGAGTCGAAGGTGCACGAGGCGGGAGATCCCACGATGTCGCTCGAGACGATCGGGTCCTCGGTGTAGACGAGCTTGCCCTTCAGACGGTCGGTCTCGGAGGCAGCTCGGTAGGCGTCGTTGACCTCCTCGACGGTGACGTCGCGGTTGACGATCGCCACGAGATCGGTGATCGAGCCGTCCGGCACCGGCACGCGCATCGCGATGCCGTCCATCTTCCCCTTCAGCTGCGGGAGCGCGAGCGACGTCGCCTTCGCGGCGCCGGTCGACGCGGGGACGATGTTGATCGCCGCGGCGCGAGCGCGTCGCAGATCCTTGTGCGGCAGGTCGAGCAGGTTCTGATCGTTCGTGTAGGCGTGCACGGTGGTCATCAGCGCGCGATCGATCCCGAAGGCGTCCTCGAGCACCTTGGCGAGCGGCACGACGCAGTTCGTCGTGCACGACGCGTTGGAGATCACGTGGTGCGTCGTCGGATCGTAGACGTCGTCGTTCACCCCCATCACGATCGTGATGTCCTCGCCCTTCGCCGGCGCGCTGATGATCACCTTCTGGGCGCCCGCCTCGAGATGGGCCGCCGACTTCTCCCGATCCGTGAACAGGCCGGTCGACTCGATCACGATCTCAGCGCCGACCTCCTTCCACGGGAGCTGCGCTGGATCGCGCTCCGCGAACACACGCAGCTCGTCGCCGTCGACGGAGATCCCGTTCTCCGACACCGCCACCTCGCCGTCGAAGCGACCCAGGACCGAGTCGTACTTCAGCAGATGCGCGAGGGTCTTCGCGTCCGTGATGTCGTTGACGCCGACGAAGTCGACGTCCGCGCCCGTCTGCCTGGCGGCGCGCAGGAAGTTGCGGCCGATCCTTCCGAAACCGTTGATACCGACCTTCACGCTCATCGTGGAGAACCTCCTCGGGGCTCGTTGGCGCCTCGGTCTCTCCATCCTACGAGCGGGCCTCGCGGCTGTCCGTCCATGCCTGCATGCAGGTTGCCGGGTCGCTCGAGGCGGCCTTCCCGGCGGACCGAGTCTCAGTCGCGATCGATGTCGCGGTGGACCACCGAGACGCGATGACCGTGCTCGCGGAAGTAGTCGGCGAGGTCGTCCGCGACCACGACCGACCGGTGCCGGCCGCCGGTGCACCCGATCGCCACGGTGAGGTAGGACTTCCCCTCGTCGACGTAGCCGGGGACGACCACTTCGAGGAGCTCCTCGAGCCGCTTCATGAACGGGCCGTACTCCTCTTGCCCCTCGACGTACTCGCGCACCTTCTCGTTGGTCCCGGGAAGGGGGCGCAGCTCGTCCACCCAATGGGGGTTGGGGAGGAACCGGACGTCCATCACCAGGTCCGCGTCGCGCGGGCTCCCGTACTTGAAGCCGAACGAGACGACCGAGACGAGGAGGCCGGCTTCGGGCGGCGCCTCCGCGAACGTCTCCCGCATCCGGTCGCGCAGATCGTGGGGTGTCAGCCCCGTGGTGTCGATCACGAGGTCGGCGTCGGCGCGGAGGCTTTCCATCATCAGCCGCTCCTTGCGGATCCCCTCCCCCACCCGGTCGGCGGGGGCGAGCGGATGACGCCGGCGGGTGGCCTCGTACCGGTTGACGAGGTCGTCGTCCGAGGCGTCCAGGAAGACGATCCGCGACGGGACGCGCTGCTCGCGGAGCTCTTCGAGGGCCTTGGAGAGCTCGCCGAAGAACACGCCGCCGCGCGCGTCGACGACGATCGCGACGCGCCCCGGTCCGCCGGGGCTCGCGGCGAGCTCGGCCATCTTGGGCAGCAGCGCCGGCGGCAGGTTGTCCACGACGAAGTACCCGAGGTCCTCGAGGCTCCGCGCAGCCTCGGAACGACCGGCGCCGGAGAGCCCGGTGATCAACAGGAACCCGGGCGTCGTGGGGGCCTCGGTCTCCGCGCGCTTCGCGGCCCGGGCCATCACGCGCTCTCCCGTCGGTCGGAAGCCACGACGGCGTGAAGTCGCCGATGGATCTCGTCGGCGAGCCGAGGGCCGACGCCCGGCGTGGCCGCGAGCTCCGCCGCCTCGGCCTGACGGATCTTGGTCAGCGAGCCGAACCGCTTCATCAGCGCGCGCTTGCGGGACGGGCCGACGCCGGGGATCTCGTCCAGCGGTGAGGAGAGCGCCCGGCGATCGCGCCGCTGCCGGTGATAGGCGATCGCGAAGCGGTGGGCCTCGTCGCGGATGTGTTGCAAGACGAAGAGCGCCTCCGACCCGCGCGCGATCGCGAGCGGGTCGGGGCGATCGGGGAAGTAGATCTCCTCGAGTCGCTTGGCGAGGCCGACGTGCGGGATGTGGAGCCCGAAGTCCTCGAGGACCTTCGTCGCGACGCTCAGCTGTCCGCGGCCGCCGTCCACCACGACGAGCGCCGGCGGATAGGAGAACCGCCGCCGCTTGCCCTCGGGGCGCGTGTCCTTCTCCTTCAGCAGTCGTGAGAACCGTCGGGTGAGCATCTCCTCCATGCTGGCGAAATCGTCCTGTCCGGGGACGCCCTTGATCTCGAAGCGGCGATAGTCCGAGCGCTTGGGCAGGCCGTCCTCGAAGACCACCATCGATCCGACCGTGTCGGAGGGCCCGAGGTTGGAGATGTCGTAGCACTCGATCCGCAGCGGTGCCTGCTCGAGGCCGAGCTTCTCGGCGAGCTCCGAGAGCGCGCGGGAGCGGGCGCCGAAGTCGGATGCCCGCCGCAGCTTGTGCCGATGGAACGCCTCCGTCGCGTTGCTGGTCACGACCTCCATCAGCCGTCGCTTCGCGCCGCGGGCGGGCACCGCGATCGTGACGTGGGAGCCGCGCCGGTCCGACAGCCAGGTCTCGAGCACCTCGAGGTCCGCGGGCTCGGTCGGCACGAGGATCCGAGGCGGCACCTCCTCACGCTCCATGTAGAGCTGGCGGAGGAACGACGCGACGAGCTCCGGCCTGCGGAGGTCCTCGACGCGGTCGACGATCCAGCCCTTGCGACCCAGCACGCGACCGCCTCGAACCGTGAACACCTGGAAGGCGGCCTCCAGGTCGTCCTCGGCGAGGCCGACGACGTCGAGGCTCTCCGGTTGGACGAGGACCATCTCCTGGCTCTCGAGCGCCCGGCGCGCAGCCTGGAGCTGGTCGCGGAACCGCGCCGCCTGCTCGTACTCCTCTCGGCCGGAGGCGTTGGCCATCTGCTCGTCCAGCCGCTTGAGGACCGGCTTCGAGTTCCCGGCCAGGAAGTCCCCCAGCGCGTCCACGTCGCGCCGGTAGGCCTCCTCGGTGATCCCCGTGGCCGCGGGAACGCAAGGCCCGGAGCATCGGCCGATGTCGTAGTAGAGGCACGGGCGTCCCGCGCGGGCGCGCTGGTCGAAGAAGTGGTTCGTGCACGTCCGGATCGGGAACACCCGGGTCAGTGCGTCGAGGGTGTCACGGATCGCCCACGCGTGGCCGTAGGGACCGAAGTACCGGACCTTCTTGCGCTTCGTGCCTCGGAGGACCTGCGCTCGAGGCCACTTCTCCCCGATCGTGAGGGCGAGGTACGGATAGGACTTGTCGTCGCGGTAGCGGATGTTGAAGCGCGGCAGGTGCTGCTGGATCAGGTTGAACTCCAGCATCAGCGCGTCGACCTCGCCGGAGGCGACGATCCACTCGACGCTCGCCGCCGCGTCCACCATGGCCTCGGTCCGGGGATGGAGCGGCCGGGACCAGTAGTTGGCCAGCCGCTTGCGGAGGGAGCTGGCCTTGCCGACGTAGACCACCCTCCCGTCGGGGTCCCGGAAGAGGTAGGCGCCGGGAGCGTCCGGGATGGTGGACGATGCCGGCTTGGTGAAGCTCACCCAACCATCGTAGCGCCGGTGGGTGACCCGGCCGGGAACGAGGGGCTGTTAGCCGCCTCCTCCGACCGTTCCCGCCACCGCCACCGGCGACCACGGCGAGGGCTCCGGTCATCGACGGGTGGACGTCACAATGGAAGAAGTAGGACCCCTCGTCCATCGCGGGGACGGCGTACTCGACGGTGGCGGGTCCCGTGACCAGCTCTCCATCGAAGATCGGCTCCTCGAGGACGCTCGGCCTCGTCGACGGCGATCGCGATGTTGTGCTGACCGACGGTCGCGGCGGGATCTTGGTTGTCGAAGGTGATCGTGAACGTGCTCGCCGGCCGGAGCGACGAGGCAGGTCGGATCGAACGTGGTGCCTTGCGCCACGATATCGAGGACGATCTGACCGTCCACGCCGCACGCCGAACTCGGCGGCGGGGCGACCGACGGGAGGGGCGGCGGCGCCGCGATCAGCAGGTCCGCGATCTCCCCGTACGTGCCGAGCCGGAGGTCCTCCTCGGTCGAGTCGTACCAGGCCAGGTAGACGGATGCACCGTCCTCCGTGACGGCGAGGCTCGGGCGCAGTCCGCCGCTCGTGTCCGGGAGCTCGATCTCCTCGAACCCGCCATCGCCGCTGGAGGCGAGATGGATCCCCTCGGCGTCCTGCCATGCGACCCACGTGATGCCATCCGCGTCGATCGCGACGCTCGTGGTGGGCAGCGTCGGGACGTCGGAGGTCGCCTGATCCCCGCCCGCCGCCTCGATCGGAGCGACATCCTCGACCGACCACGAGCCGAACCCGCCGGTCGCGAGTGCAACACCATCCGCTGTCGAGAAGGCGATCGAGGCCGTGTCCCCCGAAGTGCCGAGCGACGCGCCCCCGGTAGAACCGGTCGCCACGACCTCCGTGGTCCAGGCATCACCCTGCCGCCGTGCCGCGATCACCTCGCCCGAGACCGGGTCGGTCACGACGACGAGCGGTTCGCCGCCGGCGAGCGCTACCTGGGTGGGAGGCGAACATCCCTCGTTGCAGGGCGTGAGCGTCGTCACCGGCGTGGTCGTCCAGCCGTCCTCCGCCAGCTCGGCGACCCGGACCTCGGGCTCGGGTCCGGCCACCGTGTAGGCGACGATCGGTGCGCCGGCGCCGTCGACCACGATCGAGGGCGCACCGGCCCCTTCGGTCTCCTCCACGGGCTCGTTCTCGAACGGCGGACCGAGGCCGTAGAACACGCCGACGTCGGTGGTCCACACGGCATGGATGTCGGTACCGGCGATCGCGATGTCGGTCCCCGCGGCATCCGCCGGGGTCAGGGAGGCGAGCGACAGCTCTTCGACGGGCTCGAAGGGGACGGGAACCCCGCCGGGCGTCGCCCTGGGCTGCGCGATCGCACCGCGGGTCCAGATCTGGTCCGGTGTGACGCTCGCGAGCAGCACCGCGCCGGCGTCGTCGCCATCCTCGGTGGTGAGGAACGGGGACCCCACGGGCCGGGCGACCGGGATCTCACCCTCCTCCAGCACCGCCGGGAACCCGAAGTACGAGATCACGGGCAGCCCCTGCGCGTCGACCGCGACCGACGGCGCGAGCCCCACGTTGTCGATCGAATCCGGGACCAAGGGGATGAACCGCCGACCCTCGGGTGTCTGCACCTCGGGTGCCGGGATGGCACCGCCGCACGCCGCCGCGAGGACGGCGAGGATGCAGGCGAGACCGATGAAGCGGGACTGGGAACGCGCGGGTCTCGACACGACGGGCCGCATCCTAGCAAGCATCCGCGGCCACCCCGGTCACGTCAGGCGGTGGCGCCGACGCCGATCGGCAACACCCCGAGGACCTCCTCGAGGAAGCGCCCGGTGTGGGACTCGGCGTTCGCTGCGATGGCTTCCGGGGGGCCCTCCGCGACGACCCGTCCGCCCTGGTCGCCGCCTTCCGGACCGAGATCGATCAGCCAATCCGCCGTCTTCACCACGTCGAGGTTGTGCTCGATCACCAGCACCGTGTTCCCGGTGTCGACGAGCCGCTGCAGGACGTGGAGGAGCTTCCGGATGTCTTCGAAGTGCAGTCCCGTCGTCGGCTCGTCGAGGATGTAGACGGTGTTGCCGGTGGCTCGCTTGTGGAGCTCGCTCGACAGCTTGATGCGCTGCGCCTCGCCGCCGGAGAGCGTGGGTGCCGGCTGCCCGAGCTTGATGTAGCCCAGACCGACGTCCGAGAGCGTCTGCATGTGGCGCTTGATCGGAGGGATGTTCTGGAAGAACTCGAGCGCCTCGTCGACGCTCATCTCGAGGACGTCGGAGACCGTGCGTCCCTTGTACTTGACCTCCAGCGTCTCTCGGTTGTAGCGCCGTCCCTTGCAGACCTCGCACGTGACGTAGACGTCGGGCAGGAAGTGCATCTCGATCTTGATCTGGCCGTCACCCGCACAGTTCTCGCACCGCCCGCCGCGCACGTTGAAGGAGAACCGTCCCGGCTGGTAGCCGCGGAGCCGGGCCTCGGGCACCTGGGCGAAGAGTTTGCGGACGTGATCCCAGACCCCCGTGTACGTGGCCGGGTTGGACCGCGGCGTCCGGCCGATCGGCGATTGATCGATGTCGATCACCTTGTCGACGTCCTCCCATCCGACCATGCGCCGGTGCTTCCCGGGCAGGACGCGCGAGCGGTACACCTTCTGCATCAGGGCCCGGAGCAGGACGTCCTGGACGAGCGTGGACTTGCCGCTCCCGCTGACACCCGTGACGCACACGAAGAGGCCGAGCGGGAACCGCACCGTGATGTCCTTCAGGTTGTGCTGCTTCACCCCTTCGAGCCGGAGCCACCGCTTGGGTGTGCGGCGCGAGGCGGGCGGCGGGATCGACCGCCGCCCGGACAGGTACGCGCCGGTGAGCGACTCTTCCGAGCCCAGCAGGCCCTTCAGATCGCCCGAGTACACGATGCGCCCGCCGTGCTCCCCCGCCAACGGACCGATGTCCACGATGTGGTCGGCCTCGATGATCGTGGCTTCGTCGTGCTCGACGACGATCAGCGTGTTCCCGAGGTCGCGGAGGCGGATCAGGGTGTCGAGCAACCGCCGGTTGTCGCGCTGGTGGAGACCGATCGACGGCTCGTCGAGGATGTAGAGGACACCGACGAGACCCGAGCCGATCTGGGTGGCCAGCCGGATCCGCTGTGCCTCACCACCGGCCAGGGTGCCCGCGGGCCGCGAGAGCGTGAGGTAGTCGAGACCGACGTCGACCAGGAACCCGAGCCGCGCGCGGATCTCCTTCAGGAGCCGCTCCGCGATCATCTGCTCCCGCTCCGAGAGCTCCACGGACTCCAGGAAGGACAGCGTCTTGCGGATCGACAGGTTCGTCAGCGCGGAGATGTGGAGCCCGCCCACCGTGACCGCCAGCGTTTCGGGGCGGAGCCGGTCGCCGTTGCAGGCCCGGCACGGCACCTCCCGCATGAACTGTTCGAGCTTCTCGCGCGAGGCATCCGAGTCCGTCTCTTCGTAGCGCCGCTCGATGTTGGGGAGGACACCCTCGTAGGTGGTGTAGTACGTGCGCTGCCGCCCGTACCGGTTCTTGTAGCGGACGTACACCTCTTCGTCGGATCCGGAGAGCACGACGTCCCGCGCGCGTTTGGGCAGCTTCCGCCAGGGCGTGTCGAGCGAGAAGTCGTGGGCATCGCCCACGGCGTCGAGGACGCGGTACCAGTACTCCAACGTGTTGTTCGCCCACGGCGCGAGCGCGCCTTCGTTGATGGAGAGCGTGGGATCGGGCACCACGAGCTCCGCGTCCACCTCGAGCCTGCTGCCGAGCCCGTCGCACGTGGGGCAGGCACCGTAGGGTGAGTTGAACGAGAAGTTCCGCGGCGCCAGCTCGTCGAACGACAGCCCGCAGAACGTGCACGCCAGCTTCTCCGAGAAGGTCTGGAGCTCCTCGTGACCCTCGTGCGTCGTCACCGCGATCGATGCGATGCCCTCCGCGAGCCCCAGGGCCGTCTCGATGCTGTCGGCGACGCGGCGACGGATCCCCTGCTTCGCCACGAGACGGTCGACCACGACCTCGATCGTGTGCTTGTAGGTCTTGGGGAGGCGGATCGACTCGGAGAGCTCCCGGACCTCACCGTCGATCCGAGCCCGCGGGAACCCCTGGCGCGCCAGGTCCCCGAGCAGCTTCTCGTACTCCCCCTTGCGTCCGCGGACCACCGGAGCCAGGACCTGGAACCGGGTGCCTTCGGGGAGCTGGAGGACCTGATCCACGATCTGGTCGGGCGTCTGCCGCCCGATCGGGCGGCCGCAGTTGTAGCAGTGCGGGTGGCCGATCCGCGCGAAGAGAACTCGGAGGTAGTCGTAGACCTCCGTGATCGTGCCGACGGTGGACCGGGGGTTGCGCGAGGTGGACTTCTGGTCGATCGAGATCGCCGGCGAGAGCCCCTCGATGAAGTCGACGTCGGGCTTCTCCATCTGACCGAGGAACTGGCGCGCGTACGAGGACAGGGACTCCACGTACCGGCGCTGTCCCTCCGCGTAGATCGTGTCGAAGGCCAGGGACGACTTCCCGGAGCCGGACAGCCCCGTGAACACGATCAGCTGGTCACGCGGCAGGTCGAGCGTGACGTTCTTGAGGTTGTGCTCACGGGCGCCGTGGATGACGAGTCTGTCGGAGCCCACGGGCCGAGTGTACCGGCGTCCCGTGACACGCCCGAAGGGGGCCGTCGGCGGGGCCGTCGGTGGGCCTTCGGTCGGACCTCGTCCTATCCTCTGCCCCATGGACAGGGATCTGCGCACGTCGCCGCTGTATCAGGAGGTCGAGGAGCATTTCCGAAAGGTCTACGCGCCGGGGTTCGGGCGCGTGACGGAGCCCTCGGATCCTCGCCCATCCCCCGACGGGCGATGGGTGGCCTTCACGGGGAGCCTCTGGGAGAAGCTCGAGGGGACGCCGAAGAGCCGCATCTGCCTCGCTCCGGCCGACGGGGAGAGCCCCGAAGGAGATACCAAACAGGTCTCCGCGGGGCCGGAGCACGACGCCGGCCCGCGCTGGTCGCCGGACGGACGACGGCTCAGCTTCGTGTCCGATCGCCGCGAGAAGGGCCGGATGCAGCTCTTCGCGCTCTCCCTCGACGATCTCGGCGAGGCAGTGCCGCTCCCCGAGATCGAGGGCACGGTGGAGGAGCATGCGTGGTCGCCCGACGGCACGCGGATCCTGGTGCGGACGGCGGGGATGCACGCCGACGGCGCCGGGGCGGACGGCTCCGGGGCGCTGGAGTCCGAGCGAGACCTCCCGGAATGGACCCCCACGGTCGATTCCTGGGAGGACCGCCTCGTCTGGAGACGGCTGTGGCTGATCGATTTGGGGTCCGGCGAGGTGCGCGCACTCTCCCGTGACGGCCTGAACGTGTGGGAGGCCGATTGGTGCGGCGATGCCGCGGTCGTCGCCGTCGCGTCGGAGGATCCCGGCGAGTCATCCTGGTACCGGGCTCCACTCGTGCTGATCGATGCCGAGACAGGCGACGATCGCGTACTCGCCACGAGCGACGTCCAATTCGGCCTCCCGGTCGGCTCGCTCGATGGCTCGCGGGCGGCGGCGATCGAAGCTCCGTGCAGCGACCGCCAGCTGGTGTCCGGCCGGGCGGTCGTGATCGACGCATCCAGCGGTTCGCGCCGGGAGGTCGAGGTCGAGGACGCCGACATCACGTGGCTCGGGTGGCGCGAGAACGGGGGCCTCGCGTACACGATGCTCCGACGAGGCGACACGGTGTTCGGTGAGATCGATGCCGCGAGCGGAGAGCGGACGGAGACATGGTCGACGAGCGAGAGCGTAGGTTCGTGGGCTCCGTATGCGGCAGCCGTCGGTGAGGACGGGTTCGCGTTCGTCCGGCAGGGGTTCGATCGTCCCGCCGAGGTGATGGTCGTCCGTGCGGGTGCCGATCGCACGGTCGCCTCGTTCCGCCACGAGGGCCACGATCACGCCCGGGGTCTCGTCGGGCGAGCCGAGCGGCTGACCTGGAACGCTCCCGACGGTCTCGAGATGGACGGCTACCTCCTGGCGCCTGCCGGTGAGGGCCCGCACCCGCTGATCCTCTACGTCCACGGCGGACCGGTCTGGTCCTACGCCGAGTGGTTCCCGAGGCCCTACCTCGCCTGGCTCGTGTCGCGCGGGTTCGCGATCCTGATGCCGAACCCGCGTGGCTCCACCGGACGTGGCCGAGCGTTCATCGAGGCAGTGATCGGCGACATGGGCGGCGCGGACGCGCTCGACGACCTCGCGGGCGTCGATGCACTCGTGGAGCGAGGGATCGCCGACCCGGAGCGGATCGGTGTGACCGGCGGCAGCTACGGCGGGTACATGTCCTGCTGGCTCCCGGTCGTGGACCAGCGATTCAAGGCGTCGGTCGCGATGTCCCCCGTCACCGACTTCTACAGCGAGCACTGGAACAGCAACATCGGTGCCTGGGATGCATGGTTCCTCGGTGGCGAGCCCCAGGACGGCACCAGCCAATACCAGGAGCGCAGCCCGGTCTTCCTCGCGGACCGCGTGAGGACCCCCACGCTCCTCACCGCGGGGACCGAGGATCGCTGCACGCCGCCCGGTCAGGCGATCGAGTTCTACCGTGCCCTCCTGGCGAACGACGTCCCGAGCGAGGTCGTGATCTATCCGGGCGAGGGACACGGCGTCCGCAAATACCCGGCGTACCTCGATCTCGTCACGCGATCGACGGCTTGGTTCGAGCGGTTCCTGTCCGCGGAGGGTTGATGGACCTCACGTCGTGGCGGGACGAGTTCCCCGTGCTCGAGCGCAAGACCTACCTGATCAGCGCGTCGCTGGGTCCCGTCTCTCGGCGGTCCCGAACCTACCTCGAGGAGTACCTCGACGCGTGGGGATCCAAGGGCGCTCCCGATCCCGTCTGGTTCGAGGACATCTTCCCGCGCATGGCGTCGTTGAAGCGGTCGTTCTCCGCCCTCGCGGGCTGCGATCCCGACGAGGTGGCGTTGACGACGAACATCTCGATCGCGCTCTCGACGATCGCGTCCTGTCTCGACCTCTCGGGCGATCGCAGGACCGTGATCCTGTCGGAGCTCGACTTCCCGACCGACGGCCACGTCTGGCTGGCGTGGGCGCGGAAGACGGGCGCGGAGATCCGATGGTTGCGCAGCGCCGACGGGCTGACGATCCCGATCGAGGAGTACGACCGGGCGATCGACGAGCGAACCGCGCTCGTGATGGTGAACCGGGTGCTGTACCGCTCCAGCGCGATCGTGGACGCGAAGGCGGTGTGCGCGATCGCACGGGAGCGCGGCGCGCTTTCCTTCGTCGACGATTACCACGGCTTGGGGATCGTCCCGCTCGATCTCCACGACCTCGGCTGTGACCTGTACACCGCCGGGGTCCTGAAGTGGATGCTCGGCGGCCCGGGGCTCGTGTTCCTGTACGCGCGCCGCGACCTCCTCCCCTCGCTGGAGCCCACGATCACGGGCTGGTTCGCGCAGCGGGAGCCGTTCGCGTTCGATGTGGAGCATCTCGACTATCACCCGACGGCCCGGCGGCTGGAGCACGGCACGCCGCCGGCTCCTGTGTTCTTCCTCGCGCAGGGCGGGATCGACATCATCTCCGAGGTGGGGCCGGACACGATCCGCGCGCGACAGGGCGAGCTCACCGACCACCTGATCGCGCGCGCGGACGAGGCCGGCCTCGAGGTGCGCACGCCCCGGGACCGCGAGGCCCGTGGAGGCGTCGTCAACGTGAAGGTGGGCCCGGAGGCCGAGAAGGTCTGCGACGAGCTCCTCGCGCGCGACGTCTGCACCGACTTCCGCGGCGACGGCCTGCGGATCAGCCCGCACTTCTTCAACACGGAGGAGGACATCGACCGCTGCTTCGCGGAGCTCCGCGAGATGCTCTGAACGCCGCAGATCGTCGGCTCAGCGGACGGTGACGGGCACGCGCTGTGCCGTGTTGTTCATGAACCCGCCGTAGTTCCACGGAGGATCGTCCGGCTGCACGTTGCCCGCCTCGTCCGCGGCCCGAGCGAGCAGCTCGTGTTCGCCGGGGACGGCGTCCCACGTGAAGGACCAGGCCCTCCACGATGACGGCGACGCCGGGGCCGGACCGAGATCGGCGTCCGCCCACGTCGCTCCCCCGTCGACGCTGACCTCCACCCGCGCGATGTGTCCCCAGCCGGACCACGCCCGGCCCACGAGTTGGCACGGTCCGGCGTCGACGAAGCGCTGGCGCCCGGGGAAGTCGGTGAACCCCGGAGGCAGCATCAGGGCGCGCACGGCTTTCTTCGTCACGGGCACGCCGGGGCCGTCCGGCTCCTGTCGCAGCTGATAGGCCGAGGGCTGGAACCCGTCGAAGGGCTCGGCGATCGCGGTGATCCTCCGGAGCCACTTCACGCTGCACATGCCGTACCAGTCCGGCACCAGGAGCCGCACCGGGAACCCGTGCTGCGGCGGCAGCGGCTGTCCGTTCATCTCGTAGGCGAGGAGGACGTCGTCGCGGACGATGTCGGCCAGCGAGAACCCCCACTGGTAGTCCTGCTCGACGTCCCCCTGGATCCCGTGGTCGGCGCCGGTGAAGACGAGGTCGACGGCGCCGGGTCGGATCCCGGCTTCCTCGAGGATCGGCGGCAGCGGCGTGCCGGTCCACTCGGCGTTGCCGACCGCGCCGTCGAGCCACGGCTGACTCTCCGCGCGCGGTGGCATCAGGGCTCGCCCGTTGCCGGCGCATTCCATCGTGACGGGGCGCGTGACGGACGGCCGCGCGCGGAGGTCGGCGAGCGAGAGGGTGAGCGGCCGGTCGACGAGCCCGTCGACGTCCACGGTCCACGTCGCCTCGTCCGCGGCGGGGATGTCCCAATGGATCACGAGGTAGTGCATCCCGGGCGGCGTGACGTCGTACCGCAGCCCCTCGAGATGCATCGCGTGGTTCCGAGCCGCCTGGCCAAGCTCCTGCCGGGTCACGCCCTGCCATGTCGTCGCATCCGTGTGGACCATGACGATCACCTCCGGCCGCTCATCGTGCCACGGATCGCCGTGATGGTCAGCCGCCGGCCACGACACGACCGGCGCGGATCACGTGCGTGACGTCGTCCAGGGCGCGGAGATCCTCGAGCGGGCTCCGGCGAAGGACGATCAGGTCGGCAGGCGCGTCGGGGGCGAGCGGCGCCCGGATCATCGCCTCGAGGATCTCTTCGGGCTCGAGGCCTGCCTCGGCCATCAGCAGTGCTTCTCGCGTGTGGATGCCGGGTGGGATGGCGCCGTTGCCAAGGTCCGTGCCGTAGACGATCGAGCCTCCCGCCACATGGAAGCGGCGGAGGTTGTCGAGCGCGGTTCGGATCTCTGGCGTGTCGCGACCGAAGCTCAAGATGTCGAGCGTCGTCACGATCCGCAGCCGCAACGCCGCGGTCTGGATCACCTCGTCCGAGAGCCGCGTCCATGGGGTGTGGGCGAGCTCGTCGACCCCGGCTCCCAACGCGCGCTCGACCTGGCCCGACCCCTGGGCGTGCGCGGTGACGGGCAGGTCCGCGGCGTGTGCCGCGTCGCAGATCGCGGACAGCTCGCCGTCCGTCGGCGTCGGGCCGGCCTCCGCGTTCAACGACACCTTGATCGCGGCCGCCCCGAGCCGGGCGAGCTCCTCCACCGCCGCCGTGGCGTCCTCCGCCGACGTGAGCTCTCGTCCCGTTCCCACCGGCGCCCAGGAGTCCTGGGTCGGGTAGCCGCCGGGGGCGGTCAGCATCGGGCCCGCCGCCTTGATCAGTGGGCCGTCGAAGGACGGCATCTCGGAGGCGTCGGCGAGCGCGAGGATCCGTTCGGGCGGCCACGCCAGATCTCGGACGGCGGTGACGCCCCCCGCGAGGACGGTGGCCGGGTCCGAGAGCTCGATGTGGACATGACGATCCGCCACCGCCGGCATGACGAACCCGTCGACGGCGAGCTCCTGATCGGCGGCGTCGACGCCCGTGGCGCCGCCCGCATACGTGATCCGGCCCCCCTCGCAGACGACCTGCGCGTCCTCCACGAGACCGCCCGGCCCCAGCCACGCGACCGGGGCGCGGACGGCGAGACGGTTCACGCGCCGACCCCGGCCGCGCGGAGGGCCTTGAGCTCCTTGCGGAGGTCGACCACCTCGTCGCGCAACCGAGCGGCGTATTCGAACCGCAGGTCCTTGGCCGCCTGGTGCATCTCCTCTTCCAACTCGAGGAGGAGCCGCTCGAGCTCCTCCTGAGGCATCTCCGGCCGGGCCGCCCGCTGCCGCCGCTCCTTCCGCGGCGAGGTCGCGCGTTTCGCGGGGTCCTCGGAGATCGAGAGCAGGATGTCGTGCACCCGCCTCCGGACCGTCTGCGGGTCGATCCCGTGCTCCGTGTTGTACGCCTCCTGGATCATCCGCCGGCGCTGGGTCTCGCTGATCGCGGTCTTCATCGAGTCGGTGACGGCGTCCGCGTACATCAGGACGGTGCCGTCCACGTTGCGCGCCGCGCGGCCGATCGTCTGGATCAGCGACGTGTCCGACCGGAGGAACCCCTCCTTGTCGGCATCGAGGATCGCGACGAGCGAGACCTCGGGCAGATCGAGTCCCTCCCGCAACAGGTTGATGCCGACCAGCACGTCGAACTCCCCCAGCCGGAGGTCGCGGATGATCTCGATCCGCTGGATCGTGTCGACCTCGGAATGGAGGTAGCGCACGCGGATCCCCATCTCGATCAGATAGTCCGTGAGGTCCTCCGCCATCTTCTTGGTGAGCGTGGTCACCAGCACTCGCTGCTCGGCCTCGGCCCGGCGGCGGATCTCCTCGATCAGGTCGTCGACCTGGCCCTTCGTCGGCCGGATCTCGACCTCCGGATCGATCAGTCCGGTGGGGCGGACGATCTGCTCCACGATCCGATCGGAGACCTTCAGCTCCCACGGTCCCGGCGTAGCGGACATGTAGACGATCTGTTGCACGCGCTCCTGGAACTCCTCGAACCGCAGCGGCCGGTTGTCGATCGCGCTCGGCAGGCGGAACCCGAAGTCGACGAGCGTCGACTTCCGGGAGATGTCGCCCTCGTACATGCCGTGGAGCTGCGGCACCGTCACGTGCGACTCGTCGATCACGACCAGGTAGTCGCTGGGGAAGTAGTCGAGCAGGGTGTAGGGGGCGCTCCCCGCCTCGCGTCCGTCGATGTGCCGCGAGTAGTTCTCGATCCCCGAGCAGAAGCCGACCTCCCGCAGCATCTCCAGGTCGTACGTCGTGCGCATCCGGAGCCGCTCGGCCTCCAGGAGCTTGCTCTGGGACTCCAGCTCGGCGAGGCGCTCGTGGAGCTCCTCCTCGATCGTGACGAGTGCGTTCGCCATCCGCTCGTCGCTCGCGACGTAGTGCGAGGCCGGGAACGTGGTGAGGTCGCTGATCGTGTCCGTGAGGAGCTCACCCGTGAGCGGGTCGAACCGGCTGATCCGCTCGATCGTCTCGCCCCACCACTCGATCCGGTAGCCGACCTGCTCGTAGCTCGGGAAGACCTCGAGTGTGTCGCCCTGGACGCGGAACGTGCCGCGCGCCCGGCTCACGTTGTTCCGCTGGTACTGGATGTCGACGAGGCGCTGCATCGCGAATTCCATCGGTAGGTCGGTGCCCCGGACCGTTCGCAGCAGCTGCCCCTCGTACTGCTCGGGCGAGCCCAGCCCGTAGATGCAGGAGACGCTCGCGACGATCAGCACGTCTCGCCGGGACAGCAGCGCGGCCGTGGCCGAGTGACGCAGCCGCTCGATCTCGTCGTTCACCGACGAGTCCTTCTCGATGTACGTGTCGGTCTGCGGGACGTAGGCCTCGGGTTGGTAATAGTCGTAATAGCTGACGAAGTACTCGACCGCGTTGTCCGGGAACACCTCGCGGAACTCGTTGGCGAGCTGCGCCGCGAGGGACTTGTTCGGCGCGATCACGAGCGTGGGGCGTTGGACCCGCTCGACGAGGTGCGCGACCGTGAACGTCTTCCCGGTGCCGGTGGCCCCGAGGAGGGTCACGTCTTCCTGGCCGGCCTGGACGCCTTCGACGAGCTGCTCGATCGCCTCCGGCTGGTCGCCGGACGGACGGAACTCGGACGTGATCTTGAACGGCGGCATCGGGGAATCAGTCTAGGTCTGACCGGCGACAGGCCATCCTCTTTCACTGCACCGTGCGGACGACCTCACATCCGCCCGGCGGCGATGATGCGGTCGAGGAACAGTCGGGTGGCTTCCTCCCGCGGCTCGGAGAACATCTGTTCCGGTGGTCCCTCCTCGAGGATCCGTCCCTCCTCGAGGAACGCCACCCGGTTCGCGACGTCGCGGGCGAAGCCCATCTCGTGCGTGGCGATGACCATCGTCATGCCACCGGCGGCGAGTTCGCGGATCGCATCGAGGACCTCGGCCACGAGGACGGGGTCGAGAGCGCTGGTCACCTCGTCGAGCAGCAGGAGATCCGGGCCCATCGCGAGCGCGCGCGCGATCGCGACCCGTTGCTGCTGGCCGCCCGAGAGACGGTCCGGGTACTCTTCGGCCTTCTCGACCAGGCCGAACCGCGAGAGCAGCTCGGTCGCCGTGGCGCGCGCCTCGGCCGGTGTCCGTCCCAGCGCCTTCTCCTGCGCGAGGGTGATGTTCCGCAGCACCGTCATGTGCGGGAACAGGTTGAACGCCTGGAACACGATCCCGATCCGCCGGCGGACCGCGTTCTGATCGACGCCGGTCGCCGTGATCTCGATCCCCTCGACCCAGATGCGACCGCCGTCGACCTCCTCCAGCAGATCGATGCACCGCAGCAGCGTCGACTTCCCGGACCCGCTCGCTCCGATCAGGCAGACGACCTCATGGTCCTGGACCACGAGGTCGACACCGCGCAGCACCGCGAGCTCGCCGAAGGACTTCCGGACCTCGTCCACGCGAACCGCCTCGGTCACGGGGTCCCCCGTGCTTGTCGCCGCCGCCGATCCCGCGCGATCAACCAATCGGTCAGCCGCGCCAACGGGATCGTCATCAGGATGAACAGGAACGCCGCGACCACGAAGCTCGAATAGTTGAACCGGTAGGCGGAGTAGATCTGTGCCGCTCGCGCCGCTTCGACGACGCCGAGCACGGCGAGCAGCGCCGTGTCCTTCTGGAGGCTCACGAAGTCGTTGAGGAGCGGCGGGATGATCCGGCGGACGGCCTGCGGCAGCACCACGAAGCGGAGCGACTGCACGCGAGACAGGCCGAGGGATCTCGCGGCCGCGACCTGGCTCTCGTGCACGGAGTCGATCCCCGCTCGGTACACCTCCGCAACGTATGCGGAGTAGGACAGGACCAGCGCCGCGGTCGCGTACACGACCTCCGACTGCGTCGACAGGCCCGTGATGCCGAGCGCGGGCAGGCCGAACCCGAACAGGTAGATCACCAGGAGCAGGGGCATGCCCCGGAACAGGTCGGTGTAGACGATCGCGAGCAACCGGAAGGGGAAGAACACCGGCCCTGGGAGGCTCCGGATCACGGCGATCACGAGGGCGAAGATCAGGATCAGGACCTCGGCGATCAGGAAGATCCGGATGTTGAGCAGGAACGCCTGTCCGATGCCGGGCAGCCCCTCCTCGGGCACGCCGAAGAAGGATTCCTTCATCGCCTCGAGGTTGAAGAAGCTCTCGCGGACGGCGTCGAACCCCGGAGCCGCCACGAGGATCACCGTCACCACCGTGAAGAACACGATCGTGCTGGCCGTGGAGATCAGGAAGCCACGGTTCCCGAGCAGGCGTGACCTCCGGTCGTGCCCGGGAAGGGCCTCCGGCGGCTCGGTCACCGAGGGCCTCGGCTGCCGCCTACTGGATCGTGGGCACGGCCAGGTAGTCGGCCAGCCACTCGTTCTGGAGGTCCTGCAGGGTGCCGTCGGCCGTCAGCTCGGCGAGCGCGAGGTTCACGCACTCCACCAAGGGGTTCCCCTCCTCGAAGAGGATCCCGAGATACTCCCCGGCGTTCGGGAACTGGCCCACCAGGGCGCCGTTCGGTGTGTTGATCGTCGCCTCGAAGTACGCGGTGGGCAGATCCAGGACGAGCCCGTCGACGGTCCCGTTCCGGAGCGCGGCCTTCGCGTCACTCGTGGAGTCGAACACCTTGGGATCCTGCGTCGGCTGGATCACCGTGTTGATGAACGTCAGGCTCGTCGTCCCGATCTGCGCCCCGAAGACGGAATCCTGGATCTCCTCCATCGTGGTCGCGTTCTCGATCGGCGAGCCCTTCAACACCATCAGGGCCTGCGTGAGGTCGTAGTAGCTGTCGCTGAAGTCGACGGCCTGGTCGCGCTCCTCGGTGACGGAGATGTTGTTGATGTCGAAGTCGAAGTCCTTCGGTCCGGGAGCGTAGGAGCGGTTGAACGGGACGTTGACCCAGTTGACCTCTGAGTCCGCGAAGCCCATCTGCTCCGCCACCGCGTAGGTCAACGCGGCCTCGAACCCCTTCCCGGACTCAGGATCGCGATCGAGGATCCACGGGGGGAACATGAAGTCGAAGTCCGTCCCCACGGTCAACGTCTCGGTTTCGAGCAGATCCGCGGCGTGGCCCGCCGTGCATTCGGCCGCCCCCTCCGGGTCCGCCGATCCGGTGCTCCCGTCCGTGGCGGGAGGGGTCTCCTCGGAGCAGGCCGCGGCGATGAGCGCGGTCGCCGCGAGCATCACGAACCACTTCCGCACGGAGGCACCCCCTCGTTCCCGTGGAAGCGCGGAGCGTAGCACAGGCCCTCAGCTGCGCGGCTCCCAGCTGAAGAACCGGGCCGCCAGCGCCAGGCCAACGAGTCCCCACGCGGCCACGATCGCGACGTCGACCCAGTCGAAGACGAACACACGCTGCCCGGCGACCTCGATGTTGCCGAGGAAGCCCGCCCGCATCGCGTCCGCGAAGGGCTTCACCGGGAAGATGTCGGCGACCGTCGTGATCCACTGCGGCGCCTCGTCGTCCAGCGGGATGAAGATGCCGGAGAGGAAGAGCAGGGGAAGGATCGCGGCGTTCACGATCGGCGGCGCGGCGTCGGCGTTCGGGATCACGCAGGTGAGAGCGAGGGCGAGCGCCGCGAACGACAGTGACCCGACGAGGAACGTCACCGTGAACTCGAGGAGCGGACCGCCGGTGGGGATCGGCGAGTCGTACACGAATCGGCCGAACACGAGCGTGATCGCCACGAGGATCGCCCCGACCACCATCGCGTGGAGGACCCTCGCGGCCATGTACGCGCCGGCCGGGAGCGGTGTGCCCCGGAGCCGTTTCAGGATCCCCTTGTCGCGGTTGAACGTCGTCTGGATCGCGATGTTCGTGAAGCACGCGGACACGACGCCGAACGCCGCCATGGCGCCCACGTAATACGTGGTCGTATCGAGCTCGAACCCCCCCAGCTCCACCTGCCCCTGCCCGAGCAGCGCCGTGAAGATCACGAGGAACATCAGCGGGAACGCGAACGTGAAGAACGCCGAGGCGGGGTTCCGCCAGAACGCCTTGTTCGTGAACCGGAACTGGCGACCGACCTGCGGGACGGCGCTCATTCGTCCCCCTCCTCGCCGCCGGTCAGCTCGAGGTAGACGTCCTCGAGGCTCGGCTGCGTCACCTCGAGCATCTCGTACACATGCCCTCGTTCGAGAGCCCACGCGGTCAGGTCGTGCACCGCCTTCGTCGCGTTGTCCGTCCGGACCTCCCACGATCCGTCCGGGAGCGCCGTCGCGTCGGTGAGTTCGAGCGCCGGACGCGTCCCTTCCGGCAGTCGGAACCGGATCCGCGTCTGCATCCGATCGCGGCCAGCGATCGTCTCCGGGGTTCCCTCCGCGACGATCTCGCCCTTCGCGATCACCGCCACGCGGCTCGCGAGGTACTGGGCCTCGTCCATGAAGTGGGTCGTGAGGAAGATCGTCTTCCCGATGTCGGCGAGGTTTCGCACGATCTCCCACGCGTGCCGTCGCGCGCTCGGGTCGAATCCGGTCGTCGGCTCATCCAGGAACAGGAGCTCCGGGTCTCCTGCCAGGGCGATCGCAACATCCAGGCGGCGCTGCTGCCCGCCTGAAAGCTTGCTCACGCGGGTGGTTCGCTTCTCCGCGAGACCCACGAGATCGAGCACCTCGTCGACGTCCCTCGGCGAGGGGTAGTAGCCGGCGTAGAGGTCGACCGTCTCCCGCGCCGTGAGGTACGGGTCCACGCCGGTGGATTGGAGCACGATGCCGACCCGGCCCTTGAGATCGATGTCCGCGTGGGCGGGATCTCGGCCGAGCACCGAGACCTCGCCGGCCGTGCGTTCGCGGTAGCCCTCGAGGATCTCGACCGTCGTCGTCTTCCCGGCGCCGTTGGGGCCGAGCAGCGCGAAGACCTCTCCTCGGTCGACGGAGAGATCGATCCCCCGAACCGCCTCCACGTCACCGTAGGACTTGCGCAATCCCTTGAGGTCGATGACGCGCTCAGCCATCGGAACACACTACCCCGTCGTCAGAGCGGCTTCCGTCCCGAGAAGCCCGACCGTTCCGAGTGGAACCATCCGATCCCCTCCTCCCCCAGCCGCCAGCAGAGGAATACCCGTTGCCCGTCCCTGTCCGCGGGGAAGTCCACGAGCCCGGTGTCGGCATCGCGCAGGAGGATTCCCCGATCCGCCAGCCACTGGAGCTCGTGTTTGAGCGTCTCCTGTGCGCGGAACCACTCGCTGCCCTCGACCCCGCCACCGTCGATCTCGACGGCGGTCGTGATGCGCTCGCTCGTATCGATCAATCGCTGCCGAGCCTCCCGGAGCCGAGGGAGCCGGACCCGGAGCTCGCGGAGCTCGGCCTCGGCGACGGCCTTCGTGAACAGGCGTTCCTCGTTCATCACGGCATCATCCCGGCGTCGTCGGGGCGGACCGCCTCGAGGAGAGCGGGCAGGTCGCGGAGGTCCGTCACGCGGGCGCCGGCATGGCCGGGGAAGCGCTCCCGGCGGTCGACGAGCACGGGGAACATCCCGAGGGCCGCCGGCGGGTCGACGTCGAACTCAGGGTTGTCGCCCACGTAGGCCGACTCTGCCGCCGAGACGGACGCTCGATCGAGCGCCAGCTGGAAGATCCGTTCGTCCGGCTTCTCGATCCCCTCGATCCCGGAGATCACGCGTACGGGGAAGAGCTCGAGGAGCTCGTGCGCGCCGAACCAATCCTCGAGCCACGCCTCGAAGTTCGAGATGACTCCGAGGAGAACGCCGGTGGTCCGGAGGGAGGCGAGCGTCGGGAGCACGTCGTCGAACAGGGCATAGTTCTCCATCCGCGTGAACTCCCGGTGGAGGGTCGATGCGAGACCGTCGTCGTCGGCTACGTCGAGCTCGCCGAGCATCCGTTCGTACACCGACGTCCAGAACGCACGGGAGCGCTCGGGCGTCGTCGTCCACATCGACCCGTCACGCGCCGCTTCGGAGAAGCGCTCGTAGACGTGGGCGGAGGCGTCGCGGACCTGGTCCACGGACCGCTCATGGCCCGCGCCGGCGAGCACCGTCACGAAGAGGTCGGCGAAGGTCGGGTCGACGTGGACGAGGGTCTCCCCGACGTCGAAGAAGACCGCTCGGAACCGCATGGCCTGAGGATAGCTCCTGACCCCTTGGCCTCAGTCGCCCGCACGAGCGACCAGGTCGCTCCAGATCCGGTCGACCTGGGGCTCCAGCTCCCCGAGCGAGCCGTCGTTGTCCACCAGGATGTCGGCCACCTCCATCCGCTGCTCGTCGGTGGCCTGCGAGGCCATCCGCCCGCGGACGTCGTCGGGTGAGAGGTCGCGGCCGGACGCCACCCGTGAGACCCGCAGGTGCGGCGATGCCGTGACGACGATCACCACGTCGAACGCGGGTGCCAGCCCGAGCTCGACGAGCAGTGGGCTGACGTAGACCACGACCCGGTCGGTGCCGCGGAGCTCGTCGACCTGCTCGCCGAACCGCCGCGCGACCTCCGGGTGCACGATGCTCTCGAGGGCTGACTTCCGCTCGGGATCGGAGAAGATGATCGCGGCGAGCGCTCGCCGGTCGAGGTTCCCGTCGGGGGCGACGATCTCCTCGCCGAACGCGCGCACGACCGCTTCGAACCCCTGCGTCCCCTTCGCGACGGCATCGCGCCCGAGCTGATCGGCGTCGATCACGACGGCGCCGAGCCGCTCCAACAGACGAGCCACCGTCGACTTGCCGGAGCCGATCCCGCCGGTCAAGCCGACCAGGAGCACGATGCCTCCCCTAGCCGGATCGACCCTCGCGCCGTTTGAGGTCTTCGAGGATCGCCTCGAGCGAGACCTCTTCGTCCGACGCCGGCTCATCCGACGCGGGCGCTTCCGCCGCCGGCGCTTCCTCCTCGGGTGCAGCGACCGGCTCCACGGTGGCGTCGGCGACCGGCGCAGCCTCCTCCGGTGCCGTCACCGAGGCGTCCGGTGCAGGGGTATCGGCGAGGGCGGGCTCCGGCGCTGGCGCGGCGGGCTCCGGCTCGGGCGCGGCGGATGAGGCCGCCGCCGACGACGAGTCCGTCTCCGCCTCCGCGACGGCATCGAGCACCGCTTGCGGGATCTGCACGGTCGGCACGAGCGGATCCGCGGGCGCGCGCTCGGCTTCGGGCTCGACCTCGATCTCGGTCGCCTTGGCGGGCGCGGGCGTGACCTGGCGCATCGACAGGCTCACCCGACGGCGCGAGACGTCGACGTCGACGACCTTCACCTGCACCTCGTCACCGACCGACAGCACCGATTCCGGCGTGTCGACGTGCTCGTGGGAGAGCTCGGAGATGTGCACCAGACCCTCGATCCCCTGGGCGACCCGCACGAACGCACCGAACGGCACGAGCTTCGTCACCTGGCCGGCGATCACCTCGCCTGCCTTGTGCAACCGCTCGAACTCCTTCCAGGGATCCTCCTGCGTCGCCTTGAGCGAGAGCGAGACGCGCTCCCGGTCGAGCTCGACGTCGAGCACCTGGACCTCGACCTCCTGGCCGACCGTGACGACCTCGCTGGGGTGGTCGACGTGCTTCCACGACAGCTCCGACACGTGGACGAGCCCGTCCACGCCGCCGAGGTCCACGAACGCGCCGAAGTTCACGATCGAGGAGACCGTGCCCTTGCGGCGCTCACCCTTCTCGAGGTTCTCGAGGAACTTCTTGCGGCCCTCGGACTGCGACTCTTCGAGGAAGGCCCGACGGGACAACACGACGTTGTTCCGGTTGCGGTCGAGCTCGATGATCTTGCATTCGAGCTCCGTGCCGATGTACGGCTGCAGGTCGCGCACGCGCCGGAGGTCGACGAGCGAGGCCGGCAGGAAGCCGCGGAGGCCGATGTCGAGGATCAGGCCGCCCTTGACGACCTCGATCACGGGACCCTTGATCGTCTGGCCGGAGGCCATCGTCTCCTCGATCCGCCCCCAGGCGCGCTCGTACTGCGCGCGCTTCTTCGACAGGATCAGCCGGCCCTCCTTGTCCTCCTTCTGCAGGACGAGGGCCTCGATCCGATCCCCGACCTTGACGACCTCGTTCGGGTCGACGTCGTGGCGGATCGACAGCTCCTTGGAGGGGATCACGCCTTCGGACTTGTAGCCGATGTCGAGGAGGATCTCGTCGCGGTCGATCTTCACGACCACGCCCTCCATGATGTCGCCGTCCTTGAAGTCCCGGAGGGACGCCTCCATCGCGCGGACGAGCTCCTCGGGCGTGTAGTCCTCGCCTTCGGGCTCGAGCGTGGCGACCAGGGGGGTCGTGTCCTGCGGCGGCGCGGGTTCCGCCTCGGGGGCTCCTGTGGTGGTCTCGAGAGCCTCGGGGACGCTCTCGGACGTCTCGACGTTCTCGGCGTCCCCGTCGGCTGGGCTCTCGGTGGTGGTCTCGGTCTCGCTCATGCGGTGGTTCTCCTTCCGGCACGCGGGGCTCACCGCATCGCGGGTTGGGATTTGCGACGCGGCACGCGAGCGATCCGCGAGCCGGAGGAAGGGTAGGTGAGCAGCGCAAACGCCGTCAACGGGCGACGGGCCGGTTCAGTGCCCCTCGGGGGCCGCCTCCGACCAGTTCGGTCCGAGGCCGACGTCGGCTCGGAGGTCGACGACGAGCTCGATCGCTCCCTCCATCCGGTCTCGGATCAGGTCGACGGCCTCTTCCGCCCGGTCCTTGGCGACCTCGAAGACGAGCTCGTCGTGGACCGTGAGCAGCATGTGACAGTCGAGCTCGGGACGGTCCCGGAGCGCTCGGTCCACCCCGATCATCCCCACCTTGAACACGTCCGAGGCGCTCCCTTGGATAGGCGCGTTCAGCGCCTGCCGCCGCCCGAGGTCGCGGACCCGAGGGTTCGCGGCCTGGAGCTCGGGGATGTAGCGGCGCCTGCCGAGCAGGGTCTCGGTGAATCCCTCCACGGTCGCGCGATCCACCTGGTTCTGGAGGTAGTCCTTGATCGCCGGGAAGCCCTCGAAGTAGGCGTCGATGAACTCCTGCGCCTCGTCCGCCGTGATCCCCAGGCGGGTGGCGAGGCCCCAGGCGTTCATCCCGTACGCGAGGCCGTAGTTCACGGCCTTCGCGCGCCGGCGCATCTCGGCGTCGACGTGCTCGGGCGGCAGGTCGAACACCGTCGCGGCGGTGGCCGCGTGGATGTCGAGCCCGGAGTCGAACGCCTCGCGGAGCCCGGCGTCTCCCGAGAGATGCGCGAGGATGCGGAGCTCGATCTGCGAGTAGTCGGCCACGAGCAAGATCTGATCGTCGCCGCCGGGGATGAACGCCCGGCGGATCTGCCGGCCGAGGTCCGAGCGGATCGGGATGTTCTGGAGGTTCGGGTTGGACGACGAGAGCCTCCCGGTGGCCGCCACGGTCTGGTTGAACGAGGTGTGGAGCCGGCCATCCTTCGCGTCGACGAGCCTCGGCAGCGCCTCGAGGTAGGTGGAGTTGAGCTTGTCCAGCTCCCGCCACGACAGGAGCGCGTCCACGATCGGATGGGCATCCCGGAGCTTCTCGAGCACGCTCGCGTCGGTGGAGAGCTCACCCTTCGGCGTCTTCTTGCCGGGTTGGAGGCCGAGCTGGTCGTAGAGGATCGCCCGGAGCTGCGGCGGCGAGTTCAGGTTGAACTCCTGCCCGGCGTGCCGGAACACCTCGGCGTGGAGGGTGGCCATCCGGTCGCGGACGGACTCGCCCATGTCCTCGAGGTACGGGACGTCGAGCCGGACCCCTCGAGCCTCCATCCGGGCGAGGACGGACGCGAGCGGCAGCTCCACGTCCTCGAGGAGCGGCCGCAGTCCCTGCCGGTCGATCTGCTCTTCCAGGACCGGCGCCAGCAGCGACACAGCCGCGGCCTCGGACGCCACGCGCCGCCAGGGATCCTCGGTGAAGAGCTGCCCCTCTGCCTCGCTGGCCTCCTCGTCGGCACCGAACAGATCGGTCCCGAGGTACTTCTCGGACAGTGCCGCTACGGGGTAGTCGGCGGTCCCCGGCTCCAGCAGGTAGCCGGCCAGCATCGTGTCGAACGCCACGCCGTCGAGCACCGCTCCCGCGCGGAGGGTGACGCGTTCGAGCGCCTTGGCATCGTGGGTCCACTTCCGTATCGCCGGATCGGCCAAGGGGTCGGCGACGGGGCCGGGGCCGGGGAGGTCGGCGTAGGCGGCCTGCGCGCCGCCGGCCGAGACGGCCAGGCCGACGAGCACGTCGTCCTCCTCCCGGATCGCCACGCCGACGGGGCCGTCGGCCAGGATGCTCGCGAGCTCCTCGGGCTCCACGCGCCGGAGGTCGAGCTCGGCCACCTCGACCTTCGGCTTGGCCTCCTTCGCCAGCTCCATCAGCCGGTCGAACAGGCTCCGGAACTCCAGGGACGTGAACAGGCGGCGCACCTCCTCGACGTCCCAGTCCCCCATCACCGCCTCCCCCGGCTCGACGTCGAGTTCGAGGTCGGTCACGATCCTGGCCAGGTTCTTGTTGAGTGCGAGGCGCTCCCCCGCGGCCTCGATGTTCTCCTTCAGCTTCCCCTTCAGCTCGTCGGTCCGAGCGAGGAGCTCTTCGACCGAGCCGAACTCCTGGACGAGCCTGGCAGCCGTCTTGTCGCCCACCCCCGGGACGCCGGGGATGTTGTCCGAGGTGTCGCCCTTCAGGGCCACGTACTCGAGGTACTTCGACGGAGGGAGCCCGAAGCGCTCCTCGACCGCGGCTTCGTCCATCAGGGCGATGTCCGAGATCCCGCGGCGGTTGAACAGGACCCGGAGGCCCGGCCGGACGAGCTGGAAGAAGTCGCGGTCGGCGGTGACGATCGTCGCCTCGATCCCCTGCGCGGCCGCCCGGACGGCGAGCGTGCCGATCGCGTCGTCCGCCTCGTGATCGGTCACGAGGAGCATGGGGATCCGCAGCGCCTCCACGACCTCCTGGATCAATCCGAGCTGTGGGCGGAAGTCCTCCGGCGTCTCCCGGCGTCCCGCCTTGTAGTCCGCGTCCATCGCGAGCCGGGCCGTCGGCTTGCCGACGTCGAAGGCGACGGCGATCAGGTCGGGGCGCTCCTCCGCGAGGAGCTTGATCAGCATCGAGGTGAACCCGTAGACCGCGTTCGTCACCTGCCCGGTGGTGGTCGCCAGGGTGCTCGGGAGGGCGAAGAACGCCCGGTACGCGAGCGAATGGCCGTCGAGGATGAAGAGCCGGAGCGGCTGTTCGGTGGCTGGGTCGGTGGAGGGGGGGGCCACGGCGCAATGGTAGCCGTCGCCACCGACGAGCGGGCCGGCGAACGGGCCCGCAGGCGAAGTCTCGACCCGAACACGAGACTTCGTCGGTGGAGTCGTCGGAGCCGAGTCACGGCAGCGATCGGCGGGTGCGGCGGGTTCGTGTCACTCTTCTTCCGGCTTCCCTACCAGCAAGGTTGTCCGTTCGGCGCTGCATCGCAACGCGTCTGTCCGCGCGTTCGGCGGGTTGACACCCCTCAACCTCCCGTTTACAGTCCGCGACGGTTCTCCACGGGACGCGAGCTTCGATCGGTTCACGCCGATCGCGGTGGCGGTTCGCGGAGACCACAGCGTGACGGGTCGCGTCGCCGGGAAGGGACGCTCGCGTATGGGGAAGGCGCGAGCGTCGCGGATCGGGGATGCGACCCGTCGCCGTTCTGGGGGTCGCTGACGTTACAGAACGGCGTCGAGGAACCGCCTCATCTCCGACGAGCGCGTCTCGTCGAACATCTGCTCCGGCGTCCCCTCGTCGAGGATCATGCCCTCGTGGAAGAACGCCATCCGATTCGCGACCTCTCTCGCGAACCCCATCTCGTGCGTGACGACCATCATCGTCATATGGAGCTCCATCGCGAGGGCCTTCATGACCCCGAGGACCTCCCCGATCAGCTCGGGGTCGAGCGCGGAGGTGGGCTCGTCGAACAGCATCACGTCGGGTTCCATGGCGAGCGCCCGCGCGATCGCAACGCGCTGCTGTTGACCTCCCGACAGGCGGATCGGGTATTCCTCCGCCTTGTCCGAGAGGCCGACCTTCCTGAGGACCTCCATCGCGAGATGCCGCGCCCTCTCCTCCTCCATGCTCTTCACGGTGACCGGCCCCTCCATCACGTTGCCGAGAGCCGTCATGTGCGGGAAGAGGTTGAACTGCTGGAAGACCATCCCGCAGTGGGTGCGGAGTCGCCGGATCTCCTCGCGCTTCTTCTTCGTCCGGTGCCCCCCTTCGAGTTTGATGCCCGCGACCTCGACCGACCCCGAGGTCGGATCCTCGAGGAAGTTGACGCAGCGGAGCAGGGTCGATTTCCCGGATCCGGACCGACCGAAGATCACGATCACCTCGCCTTCGTGGACCTCCATGTCGATGCCCCGGAGGACCTCGAGCTCTCCGAAGGACTTGTGGAGGTCCTCGACCCTCACCACCGCCCGGCCGCTCGGGGCGCTCATCCGTCGTCCTCCGGGAGCGATCCGAGGGCCCCCGGGTCGACCGGAGGGACCACCTCGACCCCGGGTTGGCCCTGACCCATCGAGAGCACCTTGGGGCGCCGACCGCGGGTCGTCTCGGCCGCCGCCCGCACGTATCCCTTCGACAGACGGCGTTCCAAGCGCGCCTGGAAGTACGTGAAGATCGCCGTGAGCGCCCAGTACATCGCGGCGGCCAGGATGAACGACTCGAGCCTCCGGAGGTCCTGGTTGCCCGCCTGCGTCGAGCGCCGGAACAATTCCGCCCTCGCGAGCTCGACCCCGAGGAAGCTCACCAGCGCGGTGTCCTTCATCATCGCGATGAACTCGTTGCCCGTCGGAGGAACGACGACGCGGAGCGCCTGAGGAAGCACGACCCGGAGCATCCGCTGGCCGTACGACATGCCGAGGGCATCGGCCGCCTCCGCCTGGCCGTGTCCGACGGACTGGATCCCCGCGCGGAAGATCTCCGTCATGTACGCGCCGTAGTTCAGCCCGAGCCCGATGACGCCGGCCTGGAACGCCGTCAGGGTGAGCACGTTCACCAGCGCCAAGCTGTCGAGGTTCCCGCCGATCTGGGGAAGCGCGAAGTAGATCAGGAACAGCTGCACGATCAGGGGCGTCCCCCGGAAGAACGAGGTGTAGAACCCCGAGAGGCCGTAGGCGACCGGATTCTGGGACAGCCGGCCGAGGGCTCCGAACAAGGCCATCAGGACCGCCAGCACGATCGCGCCGATCGCCAGAGCGATCGTGTACACGAGTCCGAACGCGATGTAGCGAGCGTTCTCCCCCATCCAGGCCCCATCGAGATCCGACAGAGCCAGGAAGAGCCCGATCATGGCGAACGTGGCCACCCAGACCAGCGTGACCTTCAGCCGGAACGGGATCCGTGCGCTCGCCAGCGCCAACGAATCCGGTTTGCCGGCCGCTCGCCGGCCGAGGATCAGGCAGACGACCTGCGCGACCGCGAGACCGACGCCGATGAAGACCTCGGCCCACGATGTCAAACCCCTGTCGGCGACGAGCCACACAGCCGCTGCCACGGCGCTCGCCAACGCGATCCACCACGTCGCCGCCCAGCGCGAGTACAGGAGCGTGCCACCCGCCAGGAGGCAGATGCCGAGGATCCCGAACACCGCGATATCGCCGGGCGGGATGATGACGTCCGACGTGAAGATGATCACGGGGAGGAAGATCAGCGAGAGCGTCCCCTCCGCCAGCAGCAACCACGCGGCGATGAGCAAGGGCGTCGAGCCCGGGACCACCTCGCTCACGTAGCGGGCAGAGGGCCGGGTGTCCCCAGCCCTCTGCTGATGCGTATCCGTGGACACGCCGACCACCTCGGATGTGCTACCTCATGCGCTTGGCTGCGTGATGTCCTCGCCCTCGTACCACTTCTCGGACAACGCGGTCAGGGTGCCGTCGGCGTGCATCTCTTCGATGATGGCGCTGACGGCGTCCACGAGACTCTGGTTGTCGATCGGCGCGTTCCTGTCGAATGCGATCGCCAGCGGCTCGTCGTACAGCGCGTCTCCGACACCCTTCACCGTCCCGCCGTCCTGCACGTACTGGTCGATCGTGGGCGTGGCGGTCATCGCAGCGTCGCAGCGCACCCCATCGCCGAGCGCCAGCTGGTCGAGCGCGTCGGTGTCCGTGTCGAATGGCACGATCGTCGGGTCATCGATGACGTACTCGATGTCGTACCCGGTGATGTTCAGAGCACCCTGCAGGTAGAGCTCGTACGTCGTGCCGGCGCCCACACAGATCTTCTTCCCGTCGAGGTCGGTGGTGACGTCCTGCACGGAGGTGTTGTCGGCGTGCACGGCCAGCGACGCCGGCGTGAAGTAGTACGCGGGAGCGAAGATGAAGAGCTCCTCTCGCTCCGGCGTGACGGTCATCGACCCCACGTTCATGTCGTATCGATCGTTCCACGACCCGGCCGTCACGTCCGTGGACCAGTCGTGGTGCTCGATCTCGGGCTGGACCTCCACGCCGAGCTGATCGCTGAGTCGCGCCGTGACCTCCTTGGCGACATCGACGTCGAAGCCCATCCACTCGCCGGTCGCGTAGACGAACCAGGACTGCGGCTTGTATTTGGAGTCGGTCGCGATCTCGAGCACCCCGCGCTCCTCCACCCGCTCCAGGAGATCCTGCTCCGCAGGTTGCGAGGTATCGGTGGTCGGCTCGTCCCCGCACGCCGCCGCGACCATCGCCATGATGGCCAGCGCTGCAACGAAGCGGATCCGGAACTTCGGCATGAGATCTCCCCTCTCTCCCGGAGACGCGCGGTAACGCCCCTCCCCGTACCGGGGCGACTATAGGCGGGAGGGGTCGGGCGGGCAACGCAGTCACGGGGGGACGGTCGATCGCTCCACCGGGAGCCAGCGTGAGCCCGCCGCTCGCCACACACCCACGGGCACCGTGCGGGGAGCCCTCGAACCGTCCGGTTCGAAGGCGTAGGGGCCCGCGATCCCCTCGACGTCGGGTGCATCGCTGAGCGCGGCCGCCACGCCGGCCCGCAGGTCCTCGCCCGGGGTGTCGGTCACGATCGACGCGAGGAGACTGCCGGCGTCGTACGCCTCGACGCCGAACGGACCTGGCGGTGCCCCGCTCTCCGCCTGCACGTCGTGGACGAACCGCTGGAGGACCGGGTCGAGCGCGAGGGTCACGTCCGCGCACGCGCAGACCGTGAGCACCTCGACCGCGGACGTGGCGAGCGCCAGGCCCTCGTCGGTCTTGATCCTCGAGGTCCCGACGACGACCGACGGCAGGCCGTCGGCGCGAGACCGGAGGACGGCCTCCGCACCCGGCGCTCCCCCGGTCCACGCGAGGACCGGGCAGCCGGTGTCCGCCGTCTGGACCTCCGGGTCGCCCGCCGCTCGGGCGAGCTCCTCCGCCGTCGCGAGCAGGGCCCGGCTCGTCGCCAGGCCGTCTCCGGCCAGGCAGACCGGCGCGCCCTCCGGGGCGATATCGGCGGAGGACAGGAGCAGGACCGCCTCCCGAGCCGGATCGACGACGAGCGAGAGCCACAGGCCGTCCCCGGCCGCGGGGGGACCCCACGCCGACGACAGCGTGACGACAGGCAGCCCGTGCGCGGCCAGGAGGTCGACCGCGCCGTTCGGAGGCGCGGTCCAGGGTGCGATGACCGCGGCAACGACGCCGCGGTCTTCGACTAGGTCTTGCAACGAGGTGGTCACGTCCGCGGGAGCGAGGCCGACGTCGAGGGGCTCGATCTCGATCGCGCCGGTCCGATGCGCCGCGAGCTCCAGGCCCGCGAGCGCGGGGGCGGTCACGAGCTCGGCATCCGGCGGCGATCCGTCGAACAGGAAGGCGACGGTGGGGACATCGGTCGCCGACGGGGCACGGGTGCCGTCCGCACATGCGGGGAGGACGAGCGCGAGGAGCATCACCAGGCCGGCGCGGAAGGACCGGTTCGCCCGCGTCTCTCGGCCCGCTACCCTAGACCGGCTCTGCCGGGATGGCGGAATCGGCAGACGCGCGGGTCTCAAAAACCCGTGGGCTTCGGCCCGTGAGGGTTCGACCCCCTCTCCCGGCACGCTGCACCCTTCGTCGTGACCGGTCCGCCATCCACCCATCGTCCGCGATTATCGACGCCGTCGGGCGACCCGGGTGGCCTAGCATCGAGGGCGATGGAGCCCGCACCACCGCGAGCGCCGATATCGATCCGCATCTGGGGATGGGTCCTGCTCGCTTCGTCGGTCCTGAACCTCATCGCCTTCGCGACCTCCTCGATGGGGACGCTCGCGTCCGGGGGCGCACCGGGCATCTCCTCCCTCGCCGTGGTCGCGTTCCTGATCACGGTCGCCACCGGGATCGGGTTCGTCAGCGGATGGCGTTGGAGCTGGTACACGGGGGTGCTGATCGCGGTCGGTGGGCTGGCCTTCGGGGTCTGGTACCTCCAGCAGGTTCGGGGTCCTGGAGCGTCGGACATCCGCCCGGCCCTCGGCGTGATCTGGCTCGGTCCGAGCCTCGTGCTCCTCCTCTGTCTGCTCTTCCCGTCGGCGATCCGCTGGATGCGCGGTGGAGAGCAGCCGTGGCGGTGGCCGATGCCGCCGCCCGGCACGCCGCGCGACGATCCCGCCGCCCCCGGCCGATGCGGCGGCCCCGAAACGGCCGTCGCTGATCCTGCCCCTGGCGATCTTCCTCCTGGCGGGGACCGCTGCCGGCCTGATCCTCTGGCTGGGCCGAGGCGGAGGGGAGTTCCCGGAACGGGCGGCAGGCTTCCGGCTCATCCGAACGATGGACGTCGACGCGGGCGTGATCTTCGGTCCGCCGGTGACGACGTTCCCGGACCCGACGCCCGAAGCGATCGTGCATCGCTGGGCGGTGTACGAGGACGGAGACGTCTCGGCGGAGGTCCGCCTCTTCGAGGTGGATCTCAGCCGATGGCCGCACGAGACGCTGCTCGCGTCGGCCGGCGTGCCGGTCGAAACGAGCAGGGTCACGGCCGGGGCGGTGGACGGGGTCACGTACACGTGCGCCCGCATGCGCCGAGGATCCGCGTGCGTCTGGACCGATGGGTCGTGGACCGGCTGGGCCCGATCGGACGGACCGCTCGCCGTCGACCGGCTCCGAGACCTGGCGAGCTCGGCGCACACGGACGCGACCTGAACGCGCGGAGACGCGGGCTCACGGAGTCAAGCTCAGCGGTCGACTCGCTCAGCTCACGTCCGTTCAGCTCACGTCCAGGAGCCACACCCCTCTGCCGTGTGTCGTCGCCATCAATCGGCTCCCTCCCGGCTGAAGGGCCAGGTCCAGCACGCTGACGTTCGGCAGGCCCTCGCCGTACGCGGACCATGAGTCGCCGGAACGCACGAAGACGCCGACGTCCGTGGCGACCACCAACGTGTCTCCGACCATGACGATGTCGTTGGCCGGGATGTCGGGCAGGTCGGCGGAGATGTCCGTGAAGCTGGCGCCTCCATCCGTGGACTCGAACACGTGGCCGATGCCGGCCGCCGGGATCCACCGGCGCGAGAACCCGGAGACCGTCACCCACACGTGGTTCACATCCGCGGGATCCACCAGGGTCGACGTGATGTACCGGTTCGGCAGGCCCGCCCCGGCGAGCTCGTGGAACGTCCCGCCGATGTTCGAGACCAGGCCCGCCTCGAAGGGCGTGCCCGGTGAGAACGAGGACGGGTTGCACGGCCCGCACCAGGCAGCGTAGATGTCGGCTCCCTGGACCGAGATCGCGGTGGCCTGTCTGGGGGCGCCGAGGTCGAACAGCTCGTCCCAATCACCCGACTGGGTCGCCACGCCGAGAGACGTCTCCCAGATCTGCTGACCACCGGCCACCACGTGCTCCGGCTCGAGCGGGTCCATCTCGAACGGGGAGATGAAGCGCGGGCTGGCGTCGGGAGGCCCGACGACCGCCCATGACTCACCGCCGTCGCTCGACGCGAACATCGTGAGGAACACGTACTCCGCCCACATGTTCTGGGAGTTGTCCGGCTCGATGGCGACGTCGCCACCATCACCTCCCGTCACGACGGGCCACTCGGCCTCCCCCGTGAACTTGGCGGTGCCGTTGTCCTGCGTCCCACAGAGCATCGTGCCGTCGGCCGCGATGTCCCCGTAGTAGCACTGGATGGTCGAGATCGTTCGGTTCAGGTTCTCCCAGCTGTCGTTGTCGAATATCGGTCCCTCTTGGAAGTACATGCCGCCGTCGCTCCCGGCGAAGTAGTCGCCGGTCGACGTGAAGGCGGCGTCATGCTGGTCCGGGTGCGTGGTGAGCGTGTTCTCCTCGGTCCCCGGGCCCGCGTTGCACCACGGCGACTGGGGCCACGGTGGTTTCGCGTAGCAGAAGTTCCAGTATCGACCCACGGTGTCCCACTCCTCGCCACCGTCGCTCGACTGGTAGATCTCCTCGAGCCCGAGCATCACGTGATCCGCATCGGTCGGGTCGACCTCGATGTGCTGGTTGTACCAGGCCTGCACACCCGGCCCGAATCCCACGCCGATCTTGCGCCGGTCCATGGCCGAACCCGGGTCGTTCTCCAACTCTTGTGAGCGCACGACGGGCGTCCAAGGCCCCGTCGGGCCGTTCTCGCTGCGATAGACCCCGTTCAGCACGGTCCCGTTGGGACCTCCCAGGTTGAAGTACCGGGCGTCCTGCACGATCGCGAAGAGCCGATCCGGGGCAGACGGCGCCTGGGCCAGGGTCATCCGCCCGAGCCGTGCCTGGGGAGCGAAGCCAGGGGGCGAGCCCAGAGCGGTCCAGCTCTGTCCGCGGTCGTTCGACAGATAGAGACCGTTCGAGGGCGCGCCTCCCCGCCAGCCGATCGCTGCCAGCAGCCGCGTGCCGTCGCCCTCGAGGGTGATCACATCGCTCACGAAGTTGCCGAACGTGTTCGTGTCGCCGGGGGCGAGCGCGAGCTCCCACGTGTCTCCGAAGTCGGTCGACCTGTACAGGCCCTGATTCGTGGCCGCGAAGACGAACCTGCCGTTCACCGGAGCGAGGATCTTGAAGACCGTCTTGCGGTCGAAGAGGGTGCCGCCGACCTTGGCGAAGGTGGCACCCCCGTCGGTGGATCGGTAAACGCCGAGGCCGAAGTAGGCATCCTGGCTCGTGACGGCCTCACCCGTACCCACGTACAGCGTGTCGGGGCTGTCCGGTCGCGATCGCGATCGCCCCGATCGCCTGGGTGTCGAGTTCGTCGCCGATCGAGGCCCAGGTCGCGCCGCCGTCCGTGGTCTTCCAGATCCCGCCGTCCGCGGCGCCCATGTACACGGTGTCGTCGTGCTGTGGGTCGACGGCCACCGCCGTGACGCGGCCGGCGTCGATACCCCATCCGGCCCCGAAGTTGTTCACGACCGGGTCCTGGTACGTCGGGTCCTCGGAGTTCACCGGCTGGGGGCCGGCGCTCTGCCACGTCGAGGTCGCACCCACCGCCATCCGTGCGCTGGCCTGATCCACGGTCGACGCCTGCTTCACGGCCGCGGGGAACGCGCCCGCCGGGATCCGCTTCGCCGGAGCCGAGCGCTGTCCGTAGAAGTGGGTCACGTAGCCGTCGAGATGCTCGATGATGTTCTCGGGATGCGGGAGACCGGAGAGCATGGCCTCGGTTTCGCATCTCGCTTCGTCGTACCGCGCCTCGCATGCTTCCTCGGCCGCGGTTTCACCCCCGTTCCGCAGACCGCCCTGCGAGCCACCGGTCCATGCGAATGCGATCGTGATCACGATGACCGTGATCGCGAGCGTCGTCACGAGCGCCCGTCGGATCATCCGCCGCCCCTTTCCCTCGCGCGAGACCGAGCGTCATCTGGCGTCTCGGAGATCTCCGTCCTCAGACCGTAACGCCTCCTCGAGGGTGATGTCGAACGGGGCGACGAGCCGGCGGCAGTCGTCGAGTTCCCTCGGCGCTTACGGACGGGGAGCGTCGATGACCGCACGGGCGACCGCGAGGTCCTCGAACGCCATCCCCACGCTCTTGAAGACGGTCAGGTCCTCGGGTGACCGTCGGACCGGCGCGCCCCGAACCGTCTCGGTGAGGTCGGCAGCCACGTCTCCTGCGGCGAACGTGCCCTCGGCCATCGGGATCGCAAGCTCGCCGGCCTCGGCGAGCGCGACGTCACGTGTCTCGACCACGACCCTCCCGCGACGGATGGTCTCGGTGTCCAGCTCCCGAGCATCCGGGCGATGGGAGCCGACCGCGTTCACGTGGACGCCGGGCCGCAGCAGGGACCCGTCGAACACCGGGTCCTCCGACGTCGTGCAGGTGCAGATCAGGTCGGCATCGGCGACGGCATCGGGATCGCCCACCCGAGCGGCGAGGCCGCGGCCGAGGCCGTCCTCGACGAGCGACTCCGCCGCCGGCACGTGACCGAGAGACGACGACGAGCTCCGACACCGGTCGCACGGCGCACATCGCCTCGAGATGGGCTCTCGCCTGGACGCCCGCGCCGAAGAGCACGAGCCTGGCCGCGTCCGCTCGCGCGAGGTGTCGCGTCGCCAGGCCGGAGACGGCGCCGGTCCGCAACGCGGTGAGGGCGGCCCCGTCGAGGACGGCCTCGGGCGACTGCGAGTCGGCGTCGAACAGCACGTAGCTCGCCTGGATGTACGCGACCCCGCGCCCGGGATTCGACGGCGTGAGCGTGACCAGCTTCACGCCGACCCCGGCCGCGCCGAACGCCGGCATCAGGAGCAGCGAGCCGCTCGGTGTCTCCACGGTCGATCGGAGCGGTCCGGCGCCGGCGTCGAGCGTCCGGAAGGCGGTCTCGAGCGCGTCGATCGCCCCGGCCATCGGGAGGCGAGCGCGCAGCTCCTCCGCCCCGATCAGCCGCGGCTCAGAGCTCACCCAGATATGCCTCGCGCATCAGCGGGTTCTGCAGGAGGTTCTCGGCCGTATCCGCGAGCACGACCTGTCCGGTCTGGATCACGTACCCGCGGTCGGCGATCGACAGCGCCATGTTCGCGTTCTGCTCCACGATGAAGACCGTCTTCCCGAGCTCCCGGATCTTCTTGATGATCTCGAAGACCTGCTCCACGAGGATCGGGGCGAGCCCCATCGACGGCTCGTCCATCAGCAGCACCTTGGGGTTGGCCATCAACGCCCTGCCCATCGCCACCATCTGCTGCTCCCCGCCCGACAACGTGCCCGCCTTCTGCTTCAGCCGCTCCTTGACCCGCGGGAACGTCTCGAACACCGTCTCGCGAGCCTCCTCGACCGCCGCCTTGTCGCGACGGAGATAGGACCCGAGCCGCAGGTTCTCCTCGACGGACATGTCGGCGAACAGCCGGCGGTTCTCGGGGACCATCGAGACCCCGCGCCGCACGACCTCGGTCGTGGACAGTCCCGACACGACGTTCCCGTCGAGGACCACCTCGCCTTCCGAGGGGGTGACGTAGCCGAGGATCGTCTTCAAGGTGGTCGTCTTCCCGCTGGCGTTGCCACCCAGGAGGCAGACCATCTCCCCCGCGTAGATGTCCATGTCGACGTTCCGCAGCACCGCGACCAACCCGTAGTGGGTCGACACGTTGCGGAGCTCCAGGATCGGCGCCCGGACTTCGGTGGGTTCGGCCGTCATCCGACCAGCCTCGTGCTCTCGGGCCTCATCCGGCCGCCTTCGTTCCGAGATAGGCCTCGATCACGCGTTCGTCGTTCGCGACCTCTTCGTAGGTGCCCTCGGCGATCTTCTGTCCGTAGTCGCAGGCGATCACGCGGTCCGAGACGCCTTTCACGACCCGCATGTCGTGCTCGATCACGACGACCGTGAGCCCGAGCTCGTCGCGCATCCGCACGATGTGGTCGCGGAGCTCCAACGTCTCGCGCGGGTTCATCCCCGCCGTCGGCTCGTCCAGGAGCAGGACCTGGGGGTCGGTCGCCATCGCGCGAGCCATCTCGAGCCGCCGGCGATTCGCGTAGGAGAGCGAGAAGGCGGGCTGCTCCAATCGGTACCCGGACAGGCGCTTGCCGAAGAAGCTGAGCGCCTCCTCGGCGCGTTGCCGGATCCGGGCCTCCTCGGCGCGGACCCCGGGGGTACGGACGATCGAGCCGAACACGCCGCCCTTGCTCCGACAGTGCTGGCCGACCATCGCGTTCTCGAGGATCGTCATGTTGGGGAACAGCCGGACGTTCTGGAAGGTCCTCGCGATCCCGAGCTTCACGAGCTGGTGCGGGCGAAGGCCGACGACGCTGAGCCCCTGGTACACGATGTCGCCGGCGTCGGGCTCGTAGATCCCCGTGATCACGTTGAAGAGCGTGCTCTTGCCCGCGCCGTTGGGTCCGATCACCGACACGATCTCGCCCCGTCGGACGTCCATGTCGAGCCCCGAGAGCGCGTAGAGCCCACCGAAGTGCTTCTGGAGACCACGGATCTCGAGCATCAGCGTCCGAGCCGGTGGCCGATGGTTCGCTCACGGCGCGACCCCCGTGACCGTGCCGACCTCGCCGGGGGTCTCGCCTTCCTCCACCGCTTTCGCCCATTCGTCCTGCGCGACTTCCTCATCCTGGAGCTCGCGGCTGCGGCGGACGTTCGGGATCAACCCCTGCGGACGGAGGATCATCACGGTCACGACGGCAGCCCCGTACGCGAGGAGGCGGTACTCCTCGAATTCCCGCAGCAGCCCGGGAAGGCCCACCAGCACGAGCGATCCCACGAGCACCCCGGGGATGCTGCCCATGCCGCCGAGGATCACGATCCCCAGCACCTGGATCGAGATGATCACCTGGAAGCTCGCGGGCGTGAGCGACCCGATCTTCACGGCGAACAGCGCGCCGCCGAGCGAGCCGATCGCGCCACCGATCGCGAACGCGAGCAGCTTGAAGCGCGTCGTGCTGATCCCCATCGCGTCGGCGGTCTGCTCGTCCTCGCGCATCGCGGTCCAGGCTCGTCCGATCCGTGAGGCCGCGAGCCGCCACGACACGAAGGCAGCGATGCACACGAACGCGAGCGCGAGGTAATAGAAGGCCTGGGGGTCACGGAAGCCCACGTTCCCGATCGCTGCGTCCGTGATCCCGCGCATGCCGCTCGGACCGCCCACGAGCGGCACGAGCCACGGGCTCGCGATCAGGACCGTCACCATCTCGCCGAGGCCGAGCGTCACGAGGGCGAGGTAGTCGCCGCGGAGCCGGAGGACCGGGGCACCGACGAGCAGTCCCGCCGCCGCCGCGATCAGCATCACGATCGGGATCGCGACGTAGAAGTTCAGGTCCCCCGAGATCGCGGGCTCGGGCGGGATCCCGTACGCGTTCAGGGTGGCCCCGGTGAGCAGCGCGAGCGAGTACGCGCCGAGCGCGAAGAAGAAGACGTAGCCGAGGTCGAGCAGACCCGCGTAGCCGACGACGATATTGAGACCGATCCCGAGCAGAGCGAACACCATCACGCTGCCGAGCACCTCGGAGATCACGGACCCGAGCAAGAGGGGGGCGGCGACGAGGATGCCGACGACGACCGCCGCCAGGACGAGGCGGAGTGGACTGATCGCCGGTCCTTCGCCTCGCCGCGGCGGCCCCGGAGAGGCTTCCTCGGATCCGTCCGCCGAACCGAGACCACAGGACGGTCACGCCGGCGGTGACCCCTGCCACGACGAACGCGCCGATCCAAGTCAAACCGTCGTAGATCGGGCTGTAGAGCCAGTCCCGCGCCAGATCGAGCTGGTCGAGGGCGATCGGGATCACGCGCTGGAGGAATCCGAACATGGCGGTCACGATCAGCGCCATGCTCACCGGCTTCCGGATCGTCGGCGGCGCCACCCGCAGGAGACCGCCGGCCACCCCCGCTGCCGTCGAGACCACGACGATGATCACGGCCCCACCCACGGTCGATCGGCCGAAGGTGAGGAACTCCATGAGCTGGGGCGAGATCTTGATGAAGACCGTTCGGATGCGCTCGACCCCGATCAGGTCCGTGAGCAGCACGGCCGCCGCGAAGACGCCCCCCGCGGCCGCGGCGGCGACAGCTGCCGCCGCAGCGGCCTCCCCGAACCGCATCTCGCGACGCTCACCGGCCTCGATCCGCGGCGCGGCGGCCACCATCCCCGCGACGAACGCCGGCAGGATCAGCATCAGCCCGGCGAACGTGACCTCGTCCCCGATCAGGTACACGTCGGTGAACTCGCCGATCAGGCCCACGAGTGCGAGGAAGATCGTGACGATCCCCGCGAGAGCTCCCGTGCGGGCCCACCGTTCCGCCCCCATCAGACCTTCTCCGCTTCGCCGGTGCCGAGCAGCCCGCCGGGTCGGAACACGAGGACAAGGACCAACACGAGGAACACGAACGCGTCCTTCAGCGAGAACACGCTCGGGATCCCGTACCCCGTGAGGATCAGCGGCGGCCCGACGGCCTGCAACAGGCCGATGACGAACCCGCCGAGGGCCGCGCCGCCGATGCTGCCGATGCCGCCGAGGACGGCGGCGGTGAACGCCGCGATCCCCGGCTTGAACCCCATGTTGAACTGCACCTGTTCGAAGGAGAGGGCGAACAGGACACCCGCGATCCCCGCGAGCACCCCGCCGATCGCGAACGTGGTCACGATCACGCGATCCACGTTGATCCCCATCAGGCTGGCGATCTCCCGATCCTGGGCGACCGCCCGCATCGAGCGCCCCGTCCGCGTCGTCGAGACGAACCACTGGAGCACGATCATCGAGAGCACCGCGACGGCGAGGACGAGCAACTGGGTGCGCTGGAGGGTCACTCCCAGGACGGTGACGTTCCCGGCCAGCACGTCGGGCTTCGGATACCCGTACGGTTGCGGGCCGAAGAACCCCCGGAACGTGTTCGCGAGGAAGAGCGAGGCGCCGATCGCGGTGATCAACGGGACGAGCCGTGGCGCGTTGCGGAGGGGGCGGTACGCGAGTCGTTCGAGGAGGACCGCCGTTCCGACGGACACCACGACCGCCACGAGGGTCACGATCGCGAGCGCCATGAAGGGGTTGCTGTTGAGGAAGCCGCTCTTCGCGTACGCGTCCGCGAAGAAGAACGAGCCGAAGGCCCCCGCCATGAAGACTTCCCCGTGCGCGAAGTTGATCATGCGGAGGATCCCGTACACGAGGCTGTAGCCGAGCGCGATCATCGCGTAGATCGCGCCCTGTGCCGCGCCCTGCACGATGAAGTCCTCCCAGGCGTCCGCGGAGAACCCGCCTTCGGCCGGGGTGAGGGCGAGCGTGCGGGCCGCCCCGATCCCGACGACGCCGATCACGACGATCCCCAGGATGACGAGGATGATGCGCCTCCACGGCAGCCGCTCGAGAAGGCTGAGCTGCGCGCTGGCTACGGGTGGCGCCTCGGTTCCCGCCGGATCCCCCTCCTTCGAGGGAAGGGGCCGCGGGCGAGCCTCTCGGCTCGGCCCGCGGCCCCTCCGCCGTGGTTCGTCTCTCGCTAGAGGACTTCGTCCAGCGACTTGGTGTCGGTGTACACGGCAGGAGCGTCCGTGCCGCCCTCGACCGGCCAGCCGGGAGCGAGGAACAGACCGATCGTGACGTCCGTCGCGCAGTCACCCGTGTCGAGGCACGTGATCGTGCCCGTCACTCCCTGGTAACCGTCCGTCGCGAAGATCGCGTCGCGGAGCGCCTGCCGTGGGATGGTCAGGGATCCGTCGCCGTTGTCGATCGCGACTTCCTTGATCGCCTCGAACACCACGTTCGCGGCGTCGAAGGAGTGCGCGTGGAACACCGCGAGCGGCTCGCTGCCGAACGCTGCCTGGTACGCAGGGATGAACTCGCCCGAGTAGAACTCGTTCGTCTGGAACGCCGACAGGTCCGGCGAGGAAGCCCAGACGCCATCCGCTGCTGCTCCAGCGTTCTTCAGGGTGTCGCTCGACAGGCATCCGTCAGCCACGATCAGCTCGGCATCGGGCATGATGTCCTGCGCCTGCCTGATGATCAGCGTGCACGCTGCCACGAAGATCGGGAAGTACAGGACGTCCGGATCTTGTTCCGCGAGCTTGCGGAGGACCGGCTTGAAGTCGGTGTCCTCCGAATCGACCTGATCCGATCCCGTGATGGTGCCGCCCCCGGCCTCGAAGTTCGCCTCGAACGCGCCCACGAGTCCCTGGGTGTACGGGCTCTCGTCGGCGATCGTCGCCGCCGTGGTGGCGCCGAGGTCTTCGCCCAGCGCGAACTCGGCGCCGATCGCACCCTGGATCCGGTCGTTGTGCGCGGTGCGGGCGTAGAACGGGTTGTGCAGCTCCGGATCCGTCAGCGCGGGGCTGGTGTTCGATCCGGAGATCAGCGTGATGCCCTTGTCGCCGAGGATCGTGTCCGCGACGCCCAGTGCGGCGCTGGAACAGCTCGTCCCCACGACCGCGACGATCGAATCGTCCGCGGCGAGCGCGGTGCCCGCAGTCTGCCCGCCGTCGGCCGAGCACAGCTCGTCCTCGACCGTGAGCTCGACCGGGTGGTCCAGGAGCGTTCCGTTCGTCTGATCGAACGTGCCGTCGAGGTAGTCGAGCGACAGCTCGAGCGCGTTGACCTGGTCCTGGCCGAGCGACGCGTCGGCGCCGCTGATCACCTGTGCCGCCCCGAGGGTGATCGGCTCGTCCGCCCCCACCTCGACGCATCCGAACTCGACGGTCGCGCAGTCGACGTCTCCGCCGGTCGCGCCATCGCCGCCATCATCATCGCTGGCACACGCCGTCGCGACGATCGTGAGCACTGCCATCAGGGCAAGCGCCTTGAACCATATACGGTGCTTCATGAAGCCCCCCTTCTTCCCGGTCCCCCGAGATGGATGTGACTATCACATCCCAGCTACGGTTGGCCAATCGCCACGTCCGTATCCGCTCTGGTCATACGTCCGTGCCGAGCGGCGGAGATGCCTCAGGCCAGAGGTCTCAGGAAGGAATCGCTGCTCGGAACTCGGCGGCCAGGCGCAGGGCACCCTCGACGTCCCCGCCGACGATCCGACTCATCAGCACGCTCCCCACCACCACGCCGTCCGCGAAGCCACACACCTCCGCCGCCTGCTCAGGCGCGCCGATCCCCACCCCGACCAGCAACGGGAGGTCGGTGTGCGGGCGGAGCCCGGCGACGACCGCTGCGGCGGTGTCCTCGACCCGATCGCGGGCGCCGGTCACACCGTAGGTGGACACGCAGTACACGAAGCCCCGCGACCGGCGGCCGATCTCCGCCAGCCGTTCCTCGCGCGTCCCCGGCGCCGCCAGGAGCACCGCGTCGATCCCGCGTGCGAGGCTCTCGCGCGCCAGCTCCTCGGCCTCGTCGACGGGGAGGTCGGGGACGATCACGCCGGTCACGCCCGCATCGGCCGCTCGGTCGAGGAACGCCGAGACCCCGTGACGGTAGACGGGGTTCACGTAGGTCATCACGGCGACCGGCACCTCGGACGCGGCCTCCCGGATCACGTCGAGGACGTCCACGACCCGGACCCCCGTCCGCAGGGCCTCGGCGGAGGCCTCCTGGATCACTCCCCCGTCCATCACGGGATCCGAGAACGGGATCCCGACCTCGATCGCGTCCGCGCCGGCGGCCGCGAACCGGCGAAGGAGACCGGCGTCCACGCCCGGGTACCCACCGGTGACGTAGGGCACGAACGCCCGGCCGCCGCCGTCGCGGCGTGCCCGCAGGGCTTCCTCGAGCCGTCCCACCTAGCCGATCCCCAGGCTCGTCCGCACCGTGTCGAGGTCCTTGTCCCCGCGGCCGGAGAGGCACACGAGGACGGAGGTTCCGGGAGCGAGCGGCCGGTGGAGGAGCCACCCGATCACGTGCGCCGGCTCGAGCGCGGGGAGGATGCCCTCGGCGCGGGACAGGGCCTGGAAGCCGTCGAGGGCGTCTCGATCGGAGGCGCTCACGTACTCGGCCAGGCCGGCGTCGCGGAGGTAGGCGTGCTCCGGACCCACACCCGGGTAGTCCAGCCCGGCCGAGATCGAGTGCGTGCCGGCCACCTGGCCGTCGTCGTCCTGGAGCAGGGAGCTCAGCGCGCCGTGGAGGATGCCGGGCTCCCCCCGCGTGAGCGACGAGCAATGTTCCCCCAGTCCCGGTCCCCGGCCGCCGGCCTCCACGCCGATCAGCCGGATCCCCGCCTCGCCGACGAACGCCGTGAACATCCCGATCGCGTTGCTCCCGCCGCCGACGCAGGCGGCCACGACGTCGGGCTCGCCGCCCGCAGCGTCCGCGAACTGCGGGCGCGCCTCGTCGCCGATCACGCGCTGGAGGTCTCGGACGAGCACCGGGAACGGATGCGGGCCGACGACGGAGCCGATGATGTAGTGGGTCGTCCGCACCGACGCGGCCCAGTCCCGGAGCGCCTCGTTCACGGCCTCCTTCAGGGTCCTCGACCCTGCCGTCACCGGCACCACCTCGGCGCCGAGGAGCTGCATCCGCGAGACGTTCGGTGCCTGTCGCCGCGTGTCTTCCTCGCCCATGTACACGACGCACGGCAGGCCGAGCAGCGCGCACGCGGTCGCCGTGGCGACGCCGTGCATCCCGGCGCCGGTCTCGGCGATGATCCGCTCCTTGCCGAGACGCTTCGCGAGCAGCGCCTGACCGAGCGCGTTGTTGATCTTGTGCGCCCCGGTGTGCGCGAGGTCCTCGCGCTTGAGCCAGATCGCGTAGCCGAGCTCCTCGGACAGGCGGCCCGCCCGCGTGAGCGGCGTCGGCCGACCCACGAAGTCCTTCGACAGCGACGACAGCTCGGCGCGGAAGGCCGGGTCGTCCCGGAGCGTCTCCCAGGCCTCGGCGAGCTCGTCGAGCGCCGGGATCAGCACCTCGGGGACGTAGCGTCCGCCGTAGGTCCCGAACCGGCCGTGCGCGTCCGGGAGCGCGGTGGCGATCGTCATGTGCGCAGCTCCCTCCAGAGGAGCTTCCTCACGGCGCGGGCGGGGTCGTCCGCACGCATCAGCGCCTCGCCCACCAGGATGGCAGACGCCCCGGCGCCGAGGGCCGCCTCCACGTCCCCGCGGCTCCCGACGCCGCTCTCGAGGATGCCGATGCGATCCTCCGGCACGCGCGCGAGCCGTTCGAGCGCTCCCTCGACGTCCACCTCGAGCGACTCGAGGTCGCGTGCGTTCACGCCGATGATCGGCGTGTCCGTGGCGAGCGCGCGCCGGAGATCCTCCTCCGAATGTGTCTCCACGAGCGCCGCGAGACCCAGGTCGGCGGCCGCCTCGAGGAGCGCGTGGAGCTCGGGGTCGCTGAGCGCGGCCACGATCAGCAGGACCGCGTCCGCCCCCGCCGCCCGCGACTCGATGACCTGCGCGGGGTGCACGACGAAGTCCTTGCGGAGGACCGGGATCGAGACCGACGATCGGACCGCCTGCAGGTCCGCGAGCGAGCCGTGGAAGTGCCGCGGTTCGGTGAGGACCGACACGGCCGTCGCGCCTCCGGCCTCGTACGCGCGGGCGAGCACGCTGGCGTTCGCATCCTCGGCGATCGCACCGGCCGACGGTGACGCGCGCTTCACCTCCGCGATCAGGGCCGGCGGGGCCGCCCGGCGCAGCGCTCCCTCGAAGTCCCTGGCGGGCGGCATCGCCGATGCCCGAGCCATGAGGGAGGCGTCGTCCAGCGGATGCTCCTGGAGGTCGCGTCGGAGGCGTTCGACCAGATCGGTGAGGAAGCCCATGGAGGCGGCGAGTCTAGACATGGTCGCTCAGCCGAGGGCCGAGCGAGCTTCGGCCAGGTCCAGGGTGCCCTCGAGGGCGGCTCGCCCGACCACGGCGCCCGACGCGCCCGCCGCCCGCAGGGCTCGGAGATCGTCGACGGAGTGGATCCCTCCCGCGGCGAGCACCGGGCGACCGGCGCGTACGACCCGTTTCAGGGCTCCGACGTCGGGACCGATCGACGAACCCACCCTGGCCACGGCTGTGACAAGGAACATGGGAGCTTGGGCGGCGGCGAGCCATCCGAGCGTTTCCATCAGCGGCAGGTGGACGGGGTCGCGGCCCCTTGATCGGATCTCACCGTCGCCGCCGACCTCGATCCCGACGATGAGGCGCTCGCCTTCCCGCTGCAGGAGGGCACTCGCGCTGGATGCGTCTGTCAGACCGGCGGATCCGAGGACGACGCGGTCCGCCCCGGCGGCGAGCAGCGCGTCGACCTCGTCGGGGGTTCGGACACCGCCGCCAGCTTGGACACGTACTTGGAGCGAGGCGATCGCCGACACCACCTCGAGGTTCCGAGCCTCTCCTTCGAACGCGAGGTCCATATCCACGACATGGAGCCAGGTGGCGCCGGCATCGACCATCTGGACCGCCGCGGCGAACGGGTCACCGCCGAACGCGCCGATCGAGACGCGACCTTCCGGCGTGAGATGCGTGAGCGCGCCATCGGACACGTCGATCGCGGGTATGACCTCGAACACGGAACGGACGATAGACATCCCAAGGGCTGTGCGGTTCGGGAGGCTCAGGTGACGCGTTCCACGCGGGCGGCGCCGGAGCCGAGCAAGCCCGCGAGCTCCCCCATCAGCGAGGAGGGATCGACGAGGAACTCACCCATGTCGAGTGGGCGCACGCCATCGGTCGAATGGAAGCGGACCCGCACCGGGGCGGAGCCCGGCCGGGACCGGAGGAGCTCCGCCATCTTGGACAGCACGGCGTCCGTACAGGCGGCCGCCGTCAGGTCGATCACGACGGACTCGCCGCTGGGTGGGGAGACGATCCCCGACAGGATCGGCTGCCGCACGTCGTTGGCGCGGATCTGGAGCTCCCGCCCGCGCCGGTCGATCCGGCCGACGACGAGGACGATCCGGTCCGCGGCGATCAGGTCCGGGTCGGCTTCATAGACCGAGGGGAACGCCACGACGTCCACGCCCGCCGAGAGGCCCTCGAGACGGAACTGCGCGTACGGCTCCCCTCGCTTCGTGTACTTCCTCGAGACACCGCCGATGATCCCGGCGGCCGTCACCAGCTCGCCGTCGTCCGCGCCCTCGAGGTCGCCGATCTCGTGGGTGCTCTGCGCCCGGAGGTCGTCGGCGACCTCGAGCAGCGGATGGTCGGACACGAACGAACCGAGCATCTCCTTCTCGAAGCGGAGGAGCTCCGGCTTGTCGAACTCCTCGCCGGCGAGCACGGACTCGTCGATCTGGCCCACCTCCGCATCGCCGCCGAAGAGCGAGAACTGTCCGGCGGCTTCCGCCTTGCGCTCGGCGACGATAGGGCCCGACACCTTGTCGTGCCCGATCAGGAGCGCGCGGCGCCGGTACCCGAGCGAGTCGAACGCGCCGGCGAGGATCAGGGACTCCAACGCGCGTTTCGTGAGCACGGAGGGGTCGACCTTGCGGCAGAAGTCGGAGAAGGACTCGAAGCGGCCCTTGGCAGCGCGGGCCTCCATCACCTGCTGGACGGCCGCGTCACCGACGTTCCGCACCGCCGACAGCCCGTAGCGGATCGCCTGGTCGTCGTCGCCGGCCGGTGCGAAGTCGTGCGTGGAGCCGTTCACGTCGGGCGGCAGGACCTCGATCCCCATCGCGCGGCACGCGTACAGGTAGTAGGGCTTGCGATCCTTGTCGTCCTTCACGGACGTGAGGATCGCGGCCATGTAGGCGACCGGATGGTGCGCCATCAGGTAGGCGGTCTGGTACGCGACCAGCCCGTACGCGCACGCGTGCGACGCGTTGAACCCGTAGTCGGCGAACGGTACGAACATCTCGAACATGTCCGCGGCTGACCGCTCGGCGTACCCGCGATCCACCGCCCCCTTCACGAACCGCTCCTTGAACGGCATCAGGTACTCGATCTTCTTCTTGCCCATCGCCTTGCGGAGGGTGTCGGCCTCACCCATCGAGAAGCCCGCCATCGCGACGGCGATCTGCATGACCTGCTCCTGGTAGACCATCACGCCGTACGTGCCCTGCAGGATCGTCTCGAGGGCGGGATGCGGGTAGGAGACCGCCTTCCGCCCGTGCTTGCGTTCGGCGTATTCGGTGTGCAGGCCGTTGTTCAGGGGACCAGGGCGGTACAACGCCACCAGGGCCATCAGGTCCTCGAACCGGTCGGGTTCCAGGAGCTTGATCAGGCTCCGCATCCCGCCCGACTCCATCTGGAATACGCCGGTCGTCTCCCCCCGGCGGAGCATCGCGTAGGTGTCGGCGTCGTCGAGTGCCACGTGGTCGATGTCGAGCTCCGTGCCCTGAGCCCGGAGATGGCGCAGCGTGTCTTCGATCACCGAGAGGTTGCGCAGACCAAGGAAATCCATCTTCAGCAGCCCGAGCTTCTCGACGCCGTGCATGTCGAACTGGGTGACGATCCGCTTCGAGTCGTCACGGGAGTCCTTCGACAGCTTCAACGGGAGGTACCGCACCAGGGGCGCGTCACCGATCACGACGCCGGCGGCGTGCACGGAGTCCTCGCGGCGCAGACCTTCGAGCGCGCGCGCGGTGTCGACGATCTCCTTCGCCTCGGGCTCGCGCTCGTACGCGACCGCGAGCTCCGGCGACAGCTTCAGCGCCTCCTCGATCGGATGGTCGCGGCCCATCACGGGCGATGGGATACATCTTGCAGAGGCGATCCCCCACGGCCGGCGGGAACCCGAGGACGCGCGCGGCGTCGCGGATCCCCTGCTTTCCCTTGATCGTCTGGAACGTGACGATCTGGGCGACGTGGTCCGCGCCGTACTTGGCGCTCGCGTACCTGATCACCTCGTCGCGCCGGCGCTCGTCGAAGTCCATGTCGATGTCCGGCATCTGGATCCGCTCGGGGTTGAGGAACCGCTCGAAGATCAGGCCGTACCGGAGCGGGTCGACGTCGGTGATGCGGAGGCAGTACGACACGACGGAGCCGGCGGCCGATCCTCGGCCCGGGCCGACCCGGATGCCCTGCTCCCGGGCGAACCGGATCAGGTCCCACACGATCAGGAAGTAGCCGGCCAGGCCCATCTGGAGGATCACCCCGAGCTCCAGGTCGAGGCGGTCGCGGATGTCCGAGGGCAACGGATCGCCGTAGCGGTCGGCCGCGCCTCCGAGGGTCAGCTCTCGCAGGTACCCCTCGAGCGTCCGGTCGCCGGGCGCCTCGAAGCGCGGCAGGTGATACCGGTCCTCCGGGGCGGCCGCGTCGCCGTAGATCAGCTCCAGCTCCACGGAGTCGGCGATCTCGAGCGTGTTGTCGCAGGCCTCGGGCAGCTCGGCGAAGAGCGTGCGCATCTGCTCGGCGGACTTCAGGTAGAACTCCTCGGCGTCGAACCGCAGCCGCTTCGGGTCGGACTGCAGCTTCTGCTGCTGGATACAGAGGAGCACGTCGTGCGGCTTCGCGTCGGCCGCCGTCGTGTAGTGGAGGTCGTTGGTGGCGACGAGGCCGATCCCGAGCTCGCGCGCGAGTTCCACCTGTCGCGGGGTCACCCGGCCCTGCTCGGGCAGACCGTGGTCCTGGAGCTCGATCCAGTAGTGGGCGCCGAAGATGTCGCGGTAGCCGGCGGCCACGTCGCGCGCCTTCTGATCCTGGCCGGCCAACAGGAGCTTCGACAGCTCGGAGGACAGGCACCCGGATAGGCAGGTCAGTCCCTCGGCGTGCTCGGCCAGGAGCTGCTTGTCCATCCGTGGCCGGTGGTAGAAGCCCTCGAGATGCGCGGCCGACACGAGCTGGAGGAGGTTCCGGTACCCGACGTCGTCGCGCGCGAGCAACGTCAGATGGTGGTACTTCTCCTCGTTCTCACCCGGCTCGCGGTCGAACCTCGACCCCGGCGCCACGTAGGCCTCCACCCCCAGGATCGGCTTGATGCCGTGTGCCCGCGCGGCCTCGTAGAAGCCGAGGGCCCCGAACATCACCCCGTGGTCGGTGACCGCCACCGCGGGCATCGCCAGGCGCTCTGCCTCGGAGAAGATCGTCGGGGCGGACCGGTTGGCGGCCGGCGCCTCGATCCGGGCCGCCCCGTCCAGCAGCGAATACTCGGAGTGCACGTGCAGATGAACGAAGCCGTCTCGCGCCGCCGTGGTGACCTCCGGAGAGGGGTTATCCACAGCTTCCCCGGGCGCTGTGGAAACTTACATGCCTGTGATTCGTGGAAGGCCAACGCTAGCGTCGCCCCTCGGCGCCGTCAAGCGAGCCGCTCAGTGGAGCCGTTCGAGGGCCGCGCGGAGATCCTCCGGGAGGTCTTCCTCGAGCGAGATCTCCTGGTGCGTCACGGGGTGCACGAAGGAGAGGCGCCAGGCGTGGAGGAACGGGCGCTCGAGCCCGAGTCCGCGCGCGTCGTCTCCCCCGCCGCCGTAGGCGCGGTCGCCGAGGATCGGATGCCCGATCGCCGCGAGGTGGACGCGGATCTGATGGGTCCGCCCCGTCCGGGGCACGGCCTCCAGGAAGGTGGCGCTCTCGAAGCGCTCTCGGACGTCGAACGCGGTCTCCGCGCGCCTGCCCTCGGTCGCGTCGACCACGATCCTGGATGCGCGCCTGCCGAGCGGCGCGTCGACCGCGAACGCGTCGTTCGCGACGTCGCCCCGGACGAGCGCGAGGTAGGCGCGGTCGACCGCGTGGTCGTGGAACAGGCGACGGAGCGACGTGTAGGCATCGTCGGTCTTCGCGACGACGAGGAGGCCGGACGTCCCGGCGTCGAGGCGATGCACGATGCCGGGCCGGAGCGTGCCGCCGGCCGGCGCGAGCGGGACCCCCATCCCGAGCAACCGGTTCACGAGCGTCCCGCCGCGCCGGCCGGCGGTCGGGTGGGTCACGAGCGGGGCCGGCTTGGCCACGACCGCGAGGTGTTCGTCCTCGAACCGGATCGGCACCGGCGGCCCCTCGGGCTCGAGTGGGGCGTCCACCTCGATCTCGATCGTGAGGCGCTCGCCCCCGCGGAGGCGGAAGGACTTGCCGCGCGGCGCGCCGTCGACCCGCACCGCGCCGGCGGCGATCGCGCGCTGCACGTCGGCTCGCGCCGCTCCCGTCACCCGCGCCACGACGACGTCGAGCCGGCCGGGCTCCGCTTCCAGCGTCCGCTTCATGACGCCTCCCGACTCACGACGCAGCCTGGGTCGGTTCGGACCCCTCCCCTCGATCCCGGAAACCGACCCACGCGAGGAGGATCGCACCCACGACGATGGCCGAGTCGGCGAGGTTGAAGACCGGCCACACGTGCAGGTCGATGAAGTCCACCACCCGCCCTCGCATCCCCGGCGCTCGGATCAGACGGTCGGTGAGGTTGCCGAGCGCACCCCCCAGGACCAGACCGAGGGACACGCCGACCAGCAGGCTGGTGTGTTTGAACGCGGTCGCGACGATGACCACCGCGACGACGGCCGACACGCCCACGAAGAACCAGGGGGCGCTCTGGCCGATGCTGAAGGCCCCGCCGGAGTTGGTCGTGAACCGGAGCGTCAGCACGCCGGGGATCAGGTCGATCGGATCGCCGGGGAGCGACGCCTCCGCCATGATCTTCGTCACGCGGTCGAGGCCGTAGGTCAGGAGCGCCGCGACGAAGAGCGCCAGCGCCGCCCTACGCCGGGGCGTGTCCACGCGATCAGCGGCGGGATTGCGCGGCCTGCGCGTCCTTGATGCAGAGCTCGGCGTACGGGAGGGCCTTGATCCGCGCCTTCTCGATCGGCTTGCCGCAGCGCTCGCAGAGCCCGTAGGTCTTCGCATCCATCCGCTTCAGGGCCCCGTCGATCTTCCGCAAGAGGTCTCGCACGTTGTTCTCGATCGACAGATCCTTCTCGCGCTCGAAGGTGGCGGTGCCGGCGTCGGCCGATTCGTCATCGAGCCCCACGTCACCGGCCATGTCCGACTGCGTCGCCGCGAAGGAGCCCTCGACGATCGAGGCCAGCTGCGATTCGAGGTGGCCGCGCTCGTCGGTGAGCCGGGCTCGGAGGTCCTTGACCTCCGCCGCGGTGAGCTTGGTCGGCGTCATGGGGGCGAAGGGTAGCACGTCGACGCATCTCCCCAGTCCTCGGGTCCCGAAGGGGTGGCACGGTCATCGAAGGCGTTGCGCCACTTCATCTCTGCTCAGTCCCGCGACCTCGAAAGCCTTGTCCCGGGAGCGATGCCCCCGACGGAGGGTGACGTCGGAGGCGGGCACATCGAGGGCGTCGGCGAGCGCTCTCCTCGCCTCTTCCGTCGCCGCGCCTTCGACGGGGGCGGCGCGCACCCGGATCACGATCCGTCCCCCCGAGGCCTCCACGACCGTGCGATCGGATCGCGGGACCACGCGAACCGTCACGATCCCCACGCGTGTAGCATGCACGCGACAGGCGACGACGGGAACGCGTCGCGCGGACTGCGGAGCACGAGCGAGCCGGGGATGGTGGGAGCCCGGTGCCGAGCGCCGCGCGGACATCCTCCCCGAGCCCCTGCCCGAACCGGTTCGGTCCGTGGGAGGCGCAGGCGGGTCCGCCCGTGACAGCGGCAGGCCGTGATCGCGGCCGTGAGCGGTCGGGCGCCGCAAGGCGACCGGCAAGCGAGGTGGGACCGCGGGGCTCGCGCCTCGTCCTCGCAGACGAGGACGAGGCGTTTCGCATGTCGGGAGGCGATCGGATGGCGAACGACGACGGGCCACGGTTCCGGCCGGTCGACCCCAGGGTGCGGTTCCCCGAGCTCGAGGAGCGGATCCTCGCCTTCTGGGACGAGGCCGATGTGTTCCGGCGGTCTCTCGAGCAGCGCGAGGGCGCGCCGGAGTGGGTCTTCTACGACGGCCCTCCGACGGCGAACGCCAAGCCCCACATCGGGCACGCCCTGACGCGGACGTTCAAGGACGTCTTCCCGCGCTACCGCACGATGACGGGCCATCTGGTGCACCGCAAGGCGGGGTGGGACTGCCACGGGTTGCCGGTCGAGATCGAGGTGGAGAAGGAGATCGGGACCTCCGGCAAGCGCGACATCGAGGCGTTCGGCGTCGCGGCGTTCAACGAACGATGTCGCGCGTCCGTCCGGCGGTATGTGCGCGACTGGGAGGACCTGACGCGACGGATCGGCTTCTGGATCGACATGACGGACGCCTACTGGACGATGGACCCGGTCTACATCGAGTCGGTCTGGTGGTCGCTGAAGCGCCTCCACGAACGGGGGCTGCTCGTCGAGGCCGACAAGGTCACCGCGTACTGCCCACGCTGCGGCACCGCGCTGTCCGACGCCGAGGTGGCCCTCGGCTACGACACGGTGGAGGACCCGAGCGTCGACGTCCGGTTCCCGATCGTCGAGGCGTCCGACGCCGATCTGGTCGGCGCGTCCCTGCTCGTCTGGACGACCACGCCCTGGACGCTCCCGGCGAACACCGGGGTCGCGGTGGATCCCGACGCCGAGTACGTGGTGCTCGAGCAGGGCGGTGCGGGTGGGACGCAGGAGCGCATCGTCGTGGCGGCGCCGCTCGCGGCGGGGGTCGTCGACGACGTCGACGGTGCCGGAGCCGGGTGGACCCGAGGCCGGATCGTTCGCGGGCGGGCGCTGCTCGGAGCCCGCTACGAGCCCCCCTACGCCAACGTCGAAGGTGCCCACACGGTCGTGGCGGGCGATTTCGTGTCGATGGAGGACGGGACCGGGATCGTCCACCTCGCTCCGGCGTTCGGGGCAGAGGACCTGGAGGTGGGGCGCGCGCAGGGCTGGCCGGTCTTCAAGCCCGTCGGGGACGACGGGCGGTTCACCGATCTCGGTCCGGAGTTCGTCCGCGGGCTGTTCGTCAAGGACGCGGACCCCGCGATCATCGAGGATCTCGCGGGTCGCGGCCGGTTGTTCCGCGCCGGAACGATCTCGCACACCTACCCGTTCTGCTGGCGCTGTCAGACCCCACTCCTGTATTACGCGCGGACCTCGTGGTACGTCCGCACCACCGCGGTGAAGGAGCGTCTCCTCGCCGTGAACGACGCGGTGGATTGGCATCCCGAGCACATCCGTCACGGGCGTTTCGGCAACTGGCTCGAGAACAACGTCGACTGGGCGCTCTCGCGGGAACGCTACTGGGGCACGCCGCTGCCGATCTGGCGATGCCCGTCGATGCACCTCACGGTGGTCGGATCGCTCGGGGAGCTCGGCACGCACGCGGGTCGGGACCTCACGGATCTGGATCCGCACCGCCCCGCGATCGACGAGGTCGTCTTCGCGTGCCCTGAGTGCGGAGAGGAGGCGCGCCGGGTTCCCGAGGTGATCGATGCCTGGTACGACTCCGGCGCGATGCCCTTCGCGCAGTGGGGGTACCACCCGGAGCTCGGCCGCGGGGAGGAGCTGTTCGAGCGGCGGTTCCCCGCGGACTTCATCTCGGAGGCGATCGACCAGACCCGCGGCTGGTTCTACACGCTGATGGCCGAAGGGGTCCTGCACTTCGACTCGCCGGCCTACCGCGCGGTGGTGTGCTTCGGTTTCATCGTCGACGAGCAGGGGCGCAAGATGTCGAAGTCGCTCGGCAACGTGGTCGACCCGATGTCGGTGATGGAGCGCCACGGAGCAGACGCGCTGCGCTGGGTCCTGCTCACGAGCGGGTCCCCGTGGACTTCCCGACGGCTCGGCGACACGGTGCTGGAGGAGGCGGTGCGCCAGTTCCTCCTGACGCTCTGGCACGTGTACTCCTTCTTCGTGCTCTACGCGAACGCCGACGGGGCGGACCCGGACGCCGCACCCGCCCCTCCACCCGCGGAACGACCGCTCCTCGATCGGTGGATCCTGTCGCGGCTCGCCGGCACGGTGCGCGACGTTCGAGACGGGATGGACGCCTACGACGTGAGCGGAGCCGGCCGCCGGATCCAGGCCTTCGTCGACGACCTGTCGAACTGGTACGTGCGGCGTTCCCGCCGCAGGTTCTGGAACCCCGGCGGGAAAGGCGCGGGCGACAGCGCCGCCGCCTTCCACACGTTGCACGAGTGCCTCGTGACCGTGACGACGATGCTCGCACCGTTCACGCCGTTCCTCTCGGAGGAGCTGTGGTCCAACCTCGCCGCGGGGCGTGCCGGACGTCCGGACTCCGTCCACCTCGCCGACTACCCCGTGGCGCACGAGGCCGCGATCGATCCCGGCCTGGACGACGGCATGGCGCTCGCCCGGCAGGTCGTGGAGCTCGGGCGGCGGATCAGGACCGAGACCAGGACACGGACGCGGCAGCCGTTGCACTCAGCGTCCGTCCACCTGTCGACCGATCCCGGGGCGTTCGCGTCGTTGCTGGACACGGTCGCTGAGGAGCTGAACGTGAAGCGGGTCGATCTCGCCGGTTCGGCCGACGTGTTCGGCCGTTGGCGCGCGAAGCCCGACTTCGGAGTGCTCGGCCCACGGCTCGGTGCCCGGGTCCAGGCGGTGGCGTCGGCCCTGGCGGAGGACGATGGCGCTCTGGCAGGTCGGCTGGCGGCCGGCGAGCACGTCGAGGTCTCCGCGGGAGAGGGTCCCGCGGTCTCGATCGCACCGGGCGACGTCGCGCTCAGCCAGGACGTGCGGGCGGGCTACGGGGTTGCGACCGAGGGCGGGGTGACGGTCGCCCTCGAGCTCGAGGTCACGCCGGAGCTCCGGCGTGAGGGCGTGGCCCGCGAGCTGGTCCGCACGATCCAGGAGGCGCGCAAGGAAGCGGGCCTCGAGGTGACGGATCGGATCGAGCTCGGCGTGGAGACGTCGGGGGAACCCGCCGAGGCGCTCGCCGCGCATCGCGACGAGATCGCCGAGGAGACGCTCGCCTCGGAGCTGCTGTCGGACGGCGTGGACGGCTTCCGTCAGGAGTCGGAGCTCGACGGCGTCGCGGTCACCGTGAGCCTCAGGAAAGCGACCTGAAAGCCGTTCCTACTCTTCGCCCCAGAACAGCTCCCGGAGCGAATCGCCCTCCTTCTCGTCGGACCGACCCGACCGCGCCGGCTGCGGTTCCTCCAGGCGGATCGGCTCGTCGGCGACCAGGCGCGTGTCCGCGTCCGGGTCGCGCTCGTCCTCGACGGCGCTCGCCGGAGGCTCCGTCTGCTCCTCGATCTCATCGGACGCGGGAGCGGGCTCGTCGATCGCAGCAGGCTCGGCCTCCACGATCGGCTCCGCGACGGGTGCCGCGATCGGTGCTGCGATCTGTGCCACCGGGGCCTCGGGTTCCGTTGGCGTGTCCGGCGCCGCGGGCACGCTCCGAGCGGCGCGGATCATCGATCGCAGCTCTTCGGCGTGCGCCTGGACGAGACCGCCGAGGTCCTGGAGGAACCCCTTCTCCTGCTGGAGGAAGGCATCCACCGCGCCGGGGTCCGTCCGGCTCGGCGTGGTCGACGGACGGGTCTCGCCCGCCGGCGCCGCGGCGACCGCTCCACCCGATGTCCGCAGTCGGTCGTTCTCCGCGACCAGGGCCGTCAGCGTGTCCGTGATCTGATCGAGGAACTCGTCGACCTCGCGCATGCGGTAGCCGGAGCCGACCCGCGTCACGCGGAACTCCTTCTGCTGGACGTCGAGCGGGGTCACCCGGCCGCCGGCCGGCGCGCTCCACTCTGATCCGCCGTCGATCGCCTCGTCCTTCTTCCTCATCTCAACCTCTCATCCTCCGGTCAACAGACCACTGTACGCAACACGGTGAGCGTCACGAACGCAACGAGAACGGACAGATCGAACGCACCGGTCGGCGGGACGATCTTGCGGAGCAGCCGGAGGGGCGGCTCGGTCACGTCGACGATGACGTCGAGGGCCGCGCGGATCGGTCCGGAGTGGGGTGGGCGCCAACCGGCCAGAGCGACCCAGTCCACGATCACCCGGATGAACAGGACGATCATCGCGATCAGCAGCGCGACGCAGATGATCTCGCTCAGGAAGGTCCCGCCGTTCGCCCCGTCATCGACGCGCGATGCTAGCAGCGGGGCTGCCGGTCTCGGCCGGCGACAGGGTCAGAACTGGTTGTAGAACCCGCCGCCGGCGAGACGCTCCCGCTCCTCGGCGGAGACCTCGACGTCGGCCGGCGTGAGCAGGTACACACGGTTCGCGACCAGCTCGATCTTGCCGTCGAGTCCGTAGACGAGACCGGAGGCGAAGTCGACCAGCCTCCGCGCGGTGGAGTCCTCGGTCCCCTGGAGGTTCATGATGACCGCGGTCCCCTCCTTGAAGCGGTCCGCGACCTCGCGCGCTTCGTTGAATCGCTTGGGTTCCGACTTGTGGATCGCGGACGATCCACCGGCCGGGCGAGGTCCCGCGATCGTCCGCACGACGCCCTCGGCCTCGGATGACACCTCGCGGACCGGATGGGGTCGCATGCGACGGACCGGTGCGGGTTCGACGTCCGGCAGCTCTTCCACGAACTCTTCGTCGTCCTCGACCAGACCGAGATAGTTCAGCGTCTTCTTCCACACGCCCGTCATGCTGATTCCTCCCCGTCCTTTGGCTCGTTCATCGGCCCGTTCGTCGGCTCGTTCCTCGGTGTCGTGACGGTTGCTCGGGGTCCGAACAGCGCGGTCCCGATGCGGACCATCGTAGCGCCTTCTTCCACCGCGACCTCGTAATCCAACGACATCCCCATCGACGTTTCCAGCACATCGGGGTGCCGTTCCTGAAGCGCTTCCCGCAGCTCGCGGAGTCGTGCGAACGAGGGGCGGGAGTCCTCTGGATCGCGCGGGATCGGCGGTACGGTCATCAGTCCGATCAGCCGGAGTCCCGGGAGCGATCCGACCAGATCGGCGAACGCGGCGAGATCGTCGGGTCGAACCCCCGCGCGACCTTCCGTCAGGTCGACCTCGATCAACGCGTCGATCGTCCGCCCGGACCGATCGGCGCGACCGGCCAGGCGTCGGGCCGCCCGCTCCCCGGCCACCGTCTCCACGACGTCGGCGTGATCCGCGACCCGGTGCGCGGTGCTCGACTGCAGGGTGCCGATGTAGTGCCAGGAGACGCCGGCGAGCCCCTCCTGTTTGCGCCGGAGATCCTGCACGTAGTTCTCGCCGAACGCGACCACGCCCGCCTCGACGGCCCACCGGATCCGTTCGATCCCGACGGTCTTGGTCACGGCCACGAGGACCACGGTGTCGGGATCGCGGCCGGACCTTGTCGCCGCGCCCGCGATCCGGCGTCGGACCTCCTGGACGTTCCGGCGGATCTGCTCCCGATCCTCGAGCATCGATCCTCCCGAGACCTCCGAGTCCCGGGCCGCCCCCCAACGACGAACGGGGCGGGGAGGTCCTTCCGAGAGGAGGCGGGGGAAGGGCGCCTCCTCACTCGGACCTCTCCGCCCCGGGTCAGGGGCCGGCGGGGCTGACGTTCAGCTCTTCAGGAAGTCCGGGATGTCCAGGTCCTCCTGTGCGTCGAAACTCACCGATGGCGACTGTTCACCGTTGGTGAAGACCCGGTCCTCGTCGTCCTCGGCCAGGATCGACGGGAGCGGCTCCTCCTCCTCTTCGGACTGTCCACCGGGTTCCTCGAGCAACCGGGAGAGCCGGTTCTCGAAGCGACTGTCGGAGAGGGCCGTCACCTTGTCGAAGCCCGCCGCCACCACGGTGACGCGGACCTCCTCGCCCAAGGCATCGTCCACGACCGCCCCGAAGATGATGTTGGCGTCCGGGTGCGCGACGCGGGTGATCGCATCCGCGGCGGCGTTCACCTCGTGCAGGGTCAGGTCGGTCGGGCCGGCGATCGAGAGCAGCACGCCCTTCGCCCCGTCGATCGAGGACTCGAGGAGCGGAGAGCTGATCGCGGCCTTCGCGGCCTCGGTCGCACGGTCCTGGCCGGACCCCAGCCCGATCCCCATCAACGCGGAGCCGGCCCCGGCCATGATCGACTTCACGTCGGCGAAGTCGAGGTTGATGAGCCCTGGGGTCGTGATGAGGGACGTGATGCCGTCGACACCCTGGTACAGGACCTGGTCCGCCATCCGGAACGCGTCGATCATCGGCATGTTCGCGTCGGCGACCTGGAGCAGTCGATCGTTCGGGACGACGATCAGCGTGTCGACCGCCTTCTTCAGCTCCGTGATCCCGAGGTCTGCCTGGGTCGCGCGTTTGCGGCCCTCGAACCCGAACGGTCGGGTCACGACCCCGATGGTCAGAGCGCCGAGGTTCCGCGCGACCTCCGCGACGATCGGCGCCCCGCCCGTGCCGGTCCCGCCGCCTTCGCCGGCCGTGATGAAGACCATGTCGGCGCCCTTGATGATCTCCTCGATCTCGTCGGCGTGCTCCTCCGCTGCACGCCTCCCGACATCGGGATCGGATCCGGCGCCGAGACCTCGAGTGGTCTCTCGCCCGATGTCGAGCTTCACCTCGGCATCGGACATCAGCAACGTCTGTGCATCGGTGTTGACGGCGGTGAACTCGACGCCCCGGAGGCCTGCCTCGATCATCCGGTTCACGGCGTTCACGCCGCCCCCGCCGATGCCGACCACCTTGATCACGGCGAGGTAGTTCTGCGGAGCATCCATCATCCGAATCCCCCCCGGGCCCCGGCCCGCGTTACTCGGAGTTCTCTTGTTGAGGCTCTCTTCCTCGTGTTGAGGCTTTGGCCAACTGCACCGTCGCCCTGCACTGGCGCTGCTGTAAACCCTAAGGCTCCACTTGAACGTTATTACCATATCTAGCTCATGTGGAGGTAGCGACCCTACTTGGAATTCGCAGGTCCGTCAAGAAGTCACAGCCCCTGTGCGGGACCCCGCCTGCGCTTTCTCGCGACAACCCGGAACGGACGCAGATCGCTTGGATCGTGCTGCGGATCTCAGGGGATCTGGACCGCCTCCGCGCCCCGTTCGAGCTTCGCGGTGGGGCTCCCCGGAACGCTCACATCGGCGGACACGATGGAGACCCCCTCGACCCGCACCCATTCCAGGAGAGCGGCCAGGGAAGCCGCTTTCGCATCGAGCTCGCTCGTCTCGCCGAACAGCGCCGTGAACCCGTCCCGGAGCCGCACCCGCACCGTGCCGTCGGCGGCCACGATCACGGCCTCGCTCTCGGCGCGCAGCTCCCGTCCAAGGGCGCCCGCCGTGGCCGCCGCCGCCCGCAGACCGATCGGCGCGGGCACCGTCCCGTCCGGGCTTCGGAGCGTCGGGAGGTCGAGGGCGGATCCCGCGCTCCCGATCACGACACCGTCGGCGCCGACGAGCTCCGCGGGTGTCCCCACGACCGCCACCGCGGTTCGAGGGGAGATCTCGATCGTGATGCGATCCGGGAGCGACGTGGTCACGGTCGCCCGGAGGATCCGCGGATCGCGCTCGAGCCTGCGCTCGACCGCGGCGGTGTCCAGATGGAACACGTTCGAACGATCCGTGACGCGCGCGATCGACAGGATCTCGGCACGAGGGATCCCCGCGGGAAGGTCGAGCCGGATATCGCCGGCGGCGAACAGCGGCGTGTACGTGAGGGAGACCGCGACCGTGGCGACGACCACCACGCCCAGCCCCACGATCGCCCACCTGCGGGCCAGGCGTCCGTGCGGATCAATCGTCCGCATCAGGGATCGCCCCCATCAGATCCACCTCGGTCTCCAGGCGGATCCCCGCGTCGGACTCCACGCGCGACCGCACCTGCCCGATCAATGCCCAGACGTCGGACGCGGAGGCGCCCGGGTCCGCGACGATGAAGTTCGCGTGCTTCTCGGAGACCCTCGCTCCCCCGACCCGGAGACCCTTCGCTCCGCTCGCCTCGATCAGGCGGGCGGCATGGTCGCCTTGGGGGTTCTTGAAGACCGACCCGCAGTTGGGCTCCGCGAGCGGCTGGGTCCGCCGTCGCCACTCCCGCGCCTCCTCCATCTGCGCCCGGATCTCCTCTTCGCCGGCGGGGGCGAGCCTGGCCGAGGCGCCGACCACGATCGCACCGTCGGGGAGACGCGATCGACGGTACGAGAACCTCGCCTCGGACCCGGAGAGCCACCGGCGTCCGCCCTCGCCGGCGAGCGGGTGGACTTCGATCCGTTCGATCACATCGGACATCGAGCGTCCGTGGGCACCCGCGTTCATCTTCACCGCGCCCCCGAGGCTCGCCGGGATCGCGACCCCGAACTCGAGGCCCGAGAGTCGATGCCGCATCGCGACGCCGGCCAGGGCCGGCAAGGGCATCGCACCCCCCGCGCTGAGCAGGTCCCCGTCGCGACCCGCCCAGCGGAACCCGCGGCCGAGGCGCACGACGATGCCGGGGAACCCCTCGTCGGCCACCAGCATGTTGGAGCCCTTGCCGATCACCGCGATCGGGACGCCCGACGCGGCGGCGACTTCGCCGACCGCCGTCAACGCGGCGTCGTCCTGGGCGTCGACGAATAGCGCCGCGGGGCCGCCGATCCGGAACGTCGTCAGCGGAGCGATCGGGAACCGCACCTGGAGCGCGGGCCCCAACCGTGCGCGGAGGGTCCGCTCGGCATCGGCGAGGTCAGGCACCGTCCACCTCTCCGATCCGGGCGAGCGCCGCGTCGGCCACCGTCCAGATGTCGCCGCATCCCAGCGTGATCACGAGGTCGCCCGCACGGACCTCGTCCGCCAGGAACGCGATCGCATCCTCGCGATGGGGTGCGTAGACCACGGCGTGGTCCGGGGCCGCCGCCCGGACGCCGTCGACCACGAGGGCGCCCGTGACGCCGGGGATCGGCGCCTGGTTCGCCCCGTACACGTCGGTCACGACGACGAGGTCGGCGGCGGTCAGCGCGGCGCCGAGCTGTCGCCAGAGCGCCTGCGTCCTCGAGTAGCGATGCGGCTGGAAGACCGCGACCACGCGGGCCGGCTGCCGGGCACGGGCCACCGCGAGGGTCACGGCGAGCTCCGTCGGGACGTGCGCGTAGTCGTCGAAGAACAGGGCGCCACGTGCGCGACCGCGCTCCTCGAAACGACGATGGACGCCGGCGAAGGACGCGAGCGCATGCGCCGCATCCGGCGCGGCCACACCCACCAGCTCGCCGACCGCCACGGCGGCGGCCGCGTCGAGGAGGTTGTGGGCGCCGTCGATCCGGAGGGAGAGCGGCACCTCCGCCCCGTCGACGAGGAGGGATCCGCGGGCACCTCCCGGACCCGCGGTGGTGACCGTCAGGCGTCGATCGGCATCGGGCCCCGTGCCGTACCGGATCGGACGGACGCCGGCGAGTCGGACGGCCTCGCGGGCTCCGGGATCGTCGGCACAGACGACCACCTGGCCGGAGCGGACGCAGAACTCGGCGAAGGCCAGGCGCAGCTCTTCCTCGCCGCCCGGATAGAAGTCGATGTGATCGACCTCGACGTTCGTGACGACGCCGATCGCGGGGTCGGCCAGCAGGAACGAGCCGTCGCTCTCGTCGGCCTCGAACAGGAACACGTCGCCCTCCCCCGCGTGGGCGCCGCTCCCGCTCTCGTTCAGATCGCCGCCGATCAGGTACGTGGGATCCAGGCCGGCGCGCTCGAGGATCGTCGCGATCATCGACGTGGTCGTCGTCTTCCCGGTGGTCCCGGCGACCGCGATGGAGCGATGCGATGCGGCGACGGCGGCGATCGCCTGCTGGCGCGCCCACACGGCGAGGCCCGCGGCGCGCGCGGCGGCGAGCTCCGGGTTGCCCTCGTCGATCGCGCTGGAGATCACGACCGCATCCGGGCGACCGAGCGCGCTCGGATCGTGCCCCACCCGGACGGCGGCGCCGGCTCCCGCGAGCTCGTGGAGTCCCTCGGAGTCCTTGAGGTCCGACCCCGAGACGCCGACCCCGCGTGCCAGCAGGAGCTTGGCCAGGTTCCGCATCCCCGCGCCGCCGATCCCGATCAGATGCACGGACCGCACGCCTTCGAGGGACGGGACCCCCAGAGTGGGGATCGAGCCGGGGCGAGGGCGGTAGCGCGGCGCGCTCACGATCGCGCCACCGACGTGACGAGGGCGGCCACCCGCTCGTCGGCATCCGGCGTGGCCCAGCGGGCGGCCGCCATCCCCATCGCCGAGCGGAGATCCGTATCGTCGACGAGCGTCTCGATCCTGCGCGCGAGATCCTCCGCGCTGAGCTCCTGGTCGAGGACGATCTGCGCCGCGCCCGCGTCCCGCAGCTCCGTCGCGTTCGCGAGCTGATGATCGTCGGTGGCGTGCGGGTAGGGCACCAGGATCGCCGGGATGCCGCAGACCGCCAGCTCGTGGATCGTGTTGGCGCCGGCGCGGGCGACGGCGACGTCGGCGACGGCGAGCGCGAGCTCCATCCGATCGAGGGTGGGGAGGGCTCGCACGATGAGGTCCATCTCGACCTCAGCGGCGTCGGTGACCACCGACTCCTTCCCGGCGCCCGTGAGGACGAGCATCTGGAGGTCGGTTCGACCCGCGAGCAACGGGATCGCGCCCGCGATCGTGCGGTCGACGTGCAACGCGCCCTGGCTCCCGCCGGTCACGAGGACGGTCGTTCGTCCGGCCTGCAGTCCGAACGTCCCCCGAGCCTCCTCGACCAACGACGCCCGATCGGTGGCGACCGAGAGGACCTCCCGCCGGAGCGGCAGACCGGTGATCGCGGCGCGGACCGAGGCGGGGAGGCGGGCGCGGGAGCTCGCGAAGGTGAGCGCCACGGCGGTGACGGTCCTCGCCAGGAACCGGTTGGCGAGTCCCGGCACCGCGTTCTGCTCGTGGACCACAGTCGGCACCCGGAGCGACCGGGCTGCCAGGACCGGGGCGACGCTGGCGTAGCCCCCCATCCCGAGCACCACGGACGCGTCCCGGACGATCGGTCGCGCCGCGGCGACCGAACGGAGCGCCACGAACGGCGCGGAGGCGGATCGCAGCGAGATCTCCCGGCGGAACGGGATCGCCCGCACACCGTGGAACCGGAAGCCGGCGGCAGGCACGAGGGACGCTTCCGGCCCTGCGGGCGAGCCGATGAACTCCACGGTCGCACCCTCGGACCGGAGCCGGTTCGCGACGGCGATCGACGGCGTGATGTGGCCCGCGGTGCCACCTCCGGCGATCACGACCCTCACGGTCGGCTCCGTGCACCCGAGGAGCGAGACCGAGCGTTCCTCCTCTCGGTGGATCGGACGCCATCGAGCGCGACGCTCGCCACCACGCCCACGCCGGCGAGGGTCACCACCAACGCCGTCCCGCCGAACGAGAGGAACGGGAGCGGCACGCCGGTGATCGGCAGCAACCCCGTGACGGCCCCCAGGTTCACCAGGGTCTGCAACCCGATCCAGCCCATGATCCCCGCCACGAGCAACCGGCCGAAGGGGTCCCGGGCCTGCATCGCGATGCGGATGCCGGCGAACAGCAGGACGCCGAAGAGCGACAACACCGCGATCGCCCCGACCAGACCCAGTTCCTCTCCGAGGACGCCGAACACGAAGTCGCTGTGCGCGTTCGGGAGGTAGTCCCATTTCTGGCGACTGTTGCCGAGCCCGACGCCGAACCATCCCCCGGACCCGAGCGCGATCAAGCCTTGGCGCAGCTGCCAGCCCGCCCCGCTGGGGTCGAGCTCCCAGTTGAGCCAGGCGTCGAGGAACCGCGTGCGCCGGTACGCGGTGCCGAAGATGAAGTACGCGATCGCCCCGATGCCGCCCATCGCGGTCCAGGTCAGGTACCGGAGAGGGAGCCCCGCCACGAACAGGACCAGGAAGACGCTGCCGCAGATGATCAGCATCGTGCCGAGGTCTCGTTGGAGGAGCACCAGTCCAGCGACGGCGAGCACGAGCGGCCCGAGCGGAAGGAACGCGTCCCGGGCGCGACCGAGGTCCTTCCACGGCCGAGACAGGATGGCCGCCGCCGAGCACACGGTCAGGAGCTTCGCGAACTCCGCGGGTTGGAGCGTGATCGGGCCGAGGTCGATCCACCGTGACGCCCCGTAGAGGGACGAGCCGATCACCGGGTGGAGCGCGAGGAGCATCAGCGGGAGCAGACCGAGCAGCATCGGGATCGCCGCCCGCCGCCAGAAGGTGTAGGGGACGCGCGCCGCCACCACGAGACCGATCACGCCGGCGAGCGCGTAGACGGCCTGTCGATTGAAGTACCAGAAGCTCGTCCCGTAGCCCTCGACCGCGGAGATCGAGCCCGCCGACAGGATCATCACGAGACCCACGATCGTGAGGAGCGCGGTCGGTACGAGGAGGAGCGTCAGGTTCCTTCGAGCGGTGGCGACCGCGATGGCCCTGGGTGCGCGGAGTTCATCGGCGCGCACGAGCCGCAGGCGGGGTTCGGCCGCCGCCTGCTTGGGGCGGCGCCGGGCGATCGTGCGATCAGCCACGGGCACCCGCCTCCGCCCGCAAGGACCTCGCGGCCGCGGCGAACCGATCCCCGCGCTCGGCGTAGTCGCGGAACTGGTCCCAGCTCGCGCATGCGGGCGCCAGCAGGACGGTGTCGCCCGGAGCCGCGGCCGCGAACGCGTCGCGCACGGCGTCCTCGATCGACCCCGCGGTGGAGACCGGCACGACGCCGTCGAACACCCGAACGACGTCCGCCGCAGCCTCGCCGATCGCGACGACGGCGCGGAGCCGCCCCGCATGATCCCGGAGGGAAGAGAGATCGGCCCCCTTCGCGCGACCCCCGGCGATCAGGACGGAGCTGCCGGCCGCATCGATCGCCGCGGCGGCCGCATGGACGTTCGTCGCCTTGGAGTTGTCGACGAACCCGACACCGTCCACGGTCGCGACGACCTCACCCCGGTGCGACGCCGGCCGGAACGAGGCGAGCGCGGCCGCGGCGGCGGCGGGCTCCACCCCGAACGCGAGGGCCGCCGCGGCCGCGGCCGCGGCATCCTCCCGATACCCGGCGGAGCCCGGAGCGATCCGGCCGAGCCGATGGACGCCGTCGACGCGCGCGATCAGCTCGTCACCTTCGTAGCCGACCTCCCCCGCCGCCGGGACGCCCACACGTGAACCAGCGGACCTCGCAGGGCGCGGCTTCCGAGATCGCCGCGGCGGCGACGTCGTCGCGATTGCCGATGTGGACGTCGGTGCCGGATTGCCGTGCGTAGACGCGGCGTTTGGCGGCGACGTAGTCCTCGAAGGACCCGTGCCAGTCGAGGTGATCGGGGGCGACGTTCAGCAGGACCGAGATCGAGGGATGGAACGACTCCTGGAGCGCCAGCTGGAAGCTCGAGACCTCCACGACCAAGACCTCGCGGTCCTCGAGGGCCGCCTCGGGGAACGGCCGGCCGATGTTGCCGCAGGCGAGCGCGTCGTGTCCCGCTTCGCGCAGACAGCCCTCGAGCATCGAGGTGACCGTCGTCTTGCCGTTCGTGCCGGTCACGGCGAGGTAGGGCCCGCGCGCGAGCCGGGCGCCGAGCTCCATCTCACCCCACATCGGAAGCGCGCGATCCCGTGCCCATCGCACGGGGTCGGCATCGGGCGGCACGCCGGGCCCGACCACGACGAGCGTCGCGCCGTCGAGATGACGCGGATCGTGGCCGCCGGTCCGGACCTCGACGCCGAGCGCCTCGAGCCCGGCCACGGTCGGGATCTCCGCCGCGGGACGGGCCTCGGTGACGAGCACGGAGGCTCCCTCGGCGGACAGGACGCGCGCGGCGCTCGTCCCGGCGACGCCCGCGCCCACGACCACGACCCGCTCCCCCACGAACCGCCCGGTCAATCGAGACCCCCTCGAGCGATGAAGTCCGCGTAGAACACGCCGAGCCCGACCGCGACGCAGAGGCCCGCGATGATCCAGAAGCGCACGATCACGGTGAACTCCGGCCACCCCGCGAGCTCGAAATGGTGGTGGATCGGCGACATGCGGAACACGCGCCTGCCGAACCCGCGGAACGAGATCACCTGCACGATCACCGACATCGTCTCGATCACGTACAGCCCGCCGAGGATGACCAGGAGCAGCTGCGTGTTCGTCGTGATCGCGAGCGCGCCGAGCAGTCCTCCGAGGGCCAACGATCCGGTGTCCCCCATGAAGATCCTCGCCGGGGCGGCGTTCCACCACAGGAAGCCGGCGGCGGCGCCCATCATCGCCGCCGCGATGATCGCCGTGTCCTGCATCGCGTTGAGGTCGACTCCGTAGCACGCGCTCTGGATCCCGTCGGCGAGCTTCTCCAGCTCGGTGCACGTGTGGCGGAACTGCCAGAACGCGATGAACACGTACGCCGCGAAGGACAGGATCGTCGACCCCGCGGCGAGGCCGTCGAGCCCGTCGGTGAGGTTCACGGCGTTCGAGGACGACGTGAGCATCACGAACACCCAGAGGAAGAAGAGCACGCCGAGCTTCAGGGCCGTCGGGCGGAGGAACGACAGGCTCGTCGACGTGCCCGTCTCGTCGGAGAACGCGGAGACCACCATGGCGAAGAGCACGGAGACGAGCGCCGTCCCGGCGAACTTCTGGAGCTTCGACAGGCCGAGCGACCGTTTGCGACGGATCTTCAGGTAGTCGTCGATGAACCCCACGACCCCGAATCCGAGTGCGGCGAGGATCAGAGCGAGCCCCGCGGGACTGAACGTCACCCCCGAGGCCAGCGTGAAGCGCGAGGCCAGGTAGGCGACGACGAGCGCCCCCAGCATGACGATGCCCCCCATCGTGGGGGTTCCGACCTTCTCGAAGTGGGTATGCGGGCCGTCTTCGCGGATCCGCTGACCCCACCCCCAGATCCGGAAGACGCGGATCGCGACGGGCGTTCCGAGCAGCGTGAGCGCGAGTCCCACCGCGGCCGCGACGAGGACCGAGATCACCGCAGGGCCTCGGCGATCGACTCGAGCGCGGCGACGCGCGAACCTTTGCACAGGACGAGGTCGCCCGCCCTCGATGCGCCGCGCACGTCCTCCAGGGCCTCCCCCGCGGTGTCGTAGCTGGCCACGTCCTGGGGGTCCATCCCCTCGCGGAGGGCCGCCCGTGCCGTCGCGCGAGCGGCGTCGCCCACGGTGATCAGGCGATCCACGCGGACCCGCGCGGCGAGCGATCCCACCCGGTCGTGTTCGTCTGCCGAGATCGGCCCGAGCTCGGCCATCTCGCCGAGGACCGCGATCAGACGATCCTCCCCCGCGATCCATCGCGCGGTCCGCAGGGCGGCCGCGGTGGACTCCGGGTTGGCGTTGTACGCGTCGTTCAGCACACGCACGCCCGCCTCGTTGGTGAACGACTCCATCCGCCAGCGGGAGACGCCGGCCCCCGCCAACGCCCCGGCCCCGTCCTCGAGGGAGACGCCGATCGCCCGGCCCACCGCCAGCGCCGCGAGCGCGTTCGACACCATGTGCTCGCCCGGCACCGCGAGCAGTACCCGTGCCTCCGCGTCTCGGGTCGACACCCGGAACGAGGCATGCCCCTCCGGGTCGAGGGAGACGTCGTCCGCGCGCACGTCGGCCGCCGATCGCGTCCCGAACGTCAGGACCGTCCCCGCGCTCCGGTCCGCGTAGCCGATCACGACCGGGTCGTCGGCGTTGAGGACCGCCACGCCGTCGGCGCCGAGGGCATCGACCGGTTCGGCGGACGCCTCCACGATCGAGGCCCACGATCCGAAGATCTCCATGTGCGCGACGCCGACGTTCGTGACCACGACGACGTCGGGGCGGGCGATCCCGGAGAGGAGCTTCACGTCCCCCAGACGCCGCGCCCCCATCTCGGCGACGAGGACCTGTGTGTCCGGCGGCGCGCCCAGCAGCGTCAGGGGCAGCCCGATCTCGTTGTTGAACGACCCGGGGCTGGAGTGGACGCGGAAGCGCGATCGCGCGACCGCGTCGGTCAGGTCCTTGGTGGAGGTCTTCCCGTTCGCCCCCGTGATCCCGACGACCGTGGCATCCATCGCCGCCCGCTCGTCCGCTGCGAGCCGCAGCAACGCCTCCGGCGTGGAGCTCACGTGCACGAGCGGACCCACCGGACCCACGCTGCCGCCCTCGCGCTCACCCACGATCGCGGCGGCGGCACCGGCCGCGAACGCCGCGTCCACGAATCGGTGGCCGTCGGTGCGTTCGCCCGGCATGGCGACGAAGACGCCCCCCGCCTCCACGGCTCGCGAGTCCGTGGAGACCGATCGGACCTCGACGTCGTCTCCCTCCAGCGTTCCCTCGACCACGCGAGCGATCTCCGACAGCGGTCGCGGTCTCATGCGGCTCCGCCGATCGCATCGAGCTCTTCGCGGACCACGACGCGGTCGTCGAACGGCAAGAACGCGCCCCCCACCTCCTGCATCGGCTCGTGACCCCTGCCGGCCACCACCACGACGTCGCCGGCCCGCGCGGCCCGCAGCGCGAGACGGATCGCGGCGCGACGGTCGGGCTCGACCACGTAGGTCCCGCCGCCCACGGCAGCGCCCCGCTCGACCTCGGCGATGATCGCCGAGGGGTCTTCGGAGCGTGGGTTGTCCGTGGTGATGACCGTGAGATCAGCTCCCTCCGTTGCCGCCGCCCCCATCGGGGACCGCTTCGCGCGGTCACGGTCACCACCGCAACCGAAGACGACGATCACCCGGCCCGTCGCCAACGGGCGTGCCGCGGCAAGCACTGTTCGGATGCTATCCGGCGTGTGCGCGTAATCCACCACCGCCAGGAAATCCTGCCCCGCCTCGATCGGCTCCATCCGGCCGGGCACCTGGGCCGCGCTCGCCAGCCCCCGGAGGATGTCCGTGTCGTCGATGCCGAGCACCTCGCAGGCGGCGATCGTGGCGAGGCAGTTGGACGCGTTGAAGACGCCTCGCAGCGGGCTCGTCACCTCGCGACCCGCCACCCGGAACGTGAGGCCTTCGGCCGTCGTCCGGAGATCCTCGCCGTGCACGTCGGCCGCGGGGTCCACCCCGTAGGTGGTCAGCGGGACGGCGATGTCAAGGAGCTTCCGCCCCCACGGGTCGTCGAGGTTCACGATGGCGTGATCGATCCGTTCCGGGGTGAAGAGCGACGCCTTCGCCTCGAAGTAGCGCTCCATGGTCCCGTGATGGTCCAGGTGATCCTGCGAGAGGTTGGTGAAGATGGCGGCGTCGAACCGGACGCCTCCGACCCTGCCGAGATCGAGCGCGTGCGACGAGACCTCCATGGCCACCGCGGTGATCCCCGTGTCGCGCATCCGGGCGAGCAGGCGCACGAGATCGGGGGCTTCGGGCGTCGTCCGCGCGAGCGCGACGGGCTCGCCGCCGACGTGCGCCCCCACGGTCCCGATCGCGCCGGTCCGGTGGCCGGCGGTCCGGAACACCGCGTCGAGGAGGTGCACGATCGTGGTCTTGCCGTTCGTGCCGGTGACCCCGACCACGGTGAGCGAGCCGGACGGTTCGTCGAACACGACCGCCGACATCGGTCCCATCGCCTCGCGGACGGAGCGGACGCGGATCTGGGGGACGTCGAGGTCGAGCCATCGCTCGACCACGAGGGCGACGGCACCCCCCCGGATCGCGTCACGAGCATGGCCGTGGCCATCGGTGTTCGCGCCCACGACGCAGAAGAACAGCGCCCCGGGAACCGTGTCGCGCGAATCGAAGCCGACCTCGCGGACGACGACGCCCGCGTCGCCGCGGATCTCGGCGCCGCGCACCGCGTCGGCGACCGCCGACAGCGCCACCTGGGGAAGAGGTCTCACCGCGGTCCAGCGTACCGGCGGTTGGTCCCGGACCCCGGAGGCGACGTCGCGGTCTCGTGCGGACCGCTCGACCGGCGGCCTGGGTCAGGGATCGGACGCGAACGGCGGCAAGCTCACGGGCGGCGCCGCCGGGATCGCCAGCCGTTGGATCACGTGCCGGGCGATCTCGGAGAAGACCGGGGCGGCCGCGACGCCGCCGTAGATCGTGCGCGGCTCGTCGATCGACACCACGATCACCACGCGCGGATCGGATGCCGGAAGGAACCCGACGAAGGACGCCATGTAGCGCCGGACGTACCGACCGTCGACGAGCTTGCGGGCCGTCCCCGTCTTCCCCGCGACCTGATACCCGGGGATCTCCGCCGCGCCGCCCGTGCCCGTGGAGACCACCGACGCGAGCATCCGGGTGAGCATCCGGGCGGTCTCCTCGGAGAGGACCCGTCGCGGCGCTCCGCGGGGCGGCTCGACGAGCTGCCCGTCCGGGCCGGACGTGCCGCGCACGAGCCGGGGTTGGACCCACATCCCCGCGTTCGCCACGGTCGCGTAGACGGCCGCCATCTGCAGGGGGGTCATCGAGATGCCCTGTCCGTAGGACACGGTCGCCCGCGTGATGTCCGTCCAGTTGAGGAGATCGGGGACGACGCCCCCCGCTTCGCCGGGGAACCCGATCCCCGTGGGGGTCCCGTAGCCGAAGCGCGCGAGGACCGAGGCGAGGTCCGCGCTCCCCACGCGTTCGGCCACCATCGCCGATCCGATGTTGCTGGACTGGGCCACGATGTCGGCCAACGTCATGTCCTGGACGGGGTGCGGGTGAGAGTCGTTGACCGTGTAGCCCCCGACCTTCATCCACCACGGGACCTGGAAGACCTCGCGCAGGCCGACGGCCCTCGTCTCCAGCGCCGCCGCGGCCGTCACGACCTTGTTGACCGACCCGGGCTCGAACATGTCGGTGACGGCCCGGTTCCGGATCGCGTCGCGTTCCGCGACCTCGAAGGCGTTCGGGTCGAACCACGGATAGGAAGCCATCGCGAAGACATCGCCGGTCCGCGCGTCCATCACGACGACCGTGCCGCCCTTGGCGCCGTTCTCCTTCACCGCGCGCTCCAGCGCCTCCTGCGCGAGGTACTGCACCTCGCGGTCCAGGGTGGTGACCAGGGTGCGTCCCGGCGTCGCAGGCTCCACGACCTCGATCCCGCTCGCGATCGGCAGGCCGTCCGCCGACAGCTCCACCGTGCGCCTGCCCGGGGTCCCAGCCAGCTCGTCCTGGTACTCGAACTCGAGGCCGGCCAAGCCGGTGGCGTCGACGCCGACGAACCCGAGGACCTGGGGGGCGAGCGGGCCGGCCGGGTAGTAGCGCTTGGGCACGTCGAGGAACCCGATACCCGGGAGGCCCCGCGCTTCGAGCCGATCGGCGACCTCCGCGTCGATCTGGCGACCGAGGTAGACGAACGAGGCGTCGGGGGTCCGCAGCAGCCGCTCGACCTTCCGCGGACGCAGGTCCAGGACCCGCGCGATCGTCGCTGCTTCCCCGATCGGATCCGTGACGTAGCGAGGGTCCGCGTAGACGTCACGCGCCTCGAGGGTGAGCGCGAGCGGGACGCCGGTGCGATCCACTATCGCCCCTCGTTCCGCAGGAAGGTCGATCGGGTGCACCCGCTGATCGAGTCCTTGGGCCGCGAACGCTTGGTGATCTCCGATCTGCAGGACGACCAGCCGCGTCCCGACGCCCGCCAGCGCGAGCGTCATCACGATCAGGACCACGACGAGACGTCCGGCGGGCGGGCGCCTCACTCCCCCGCCCCGGCGGTCGAGGCCGACGAGCCGGGCACCTGGAGGATCACGACGTCGCCGGGGGCCGGGTGCACGAGCCCCTGACGGTGGGCCCACCGGCCGATCCGGGACGGGGAGGACAGATGGGCGACGTCGTTCACGAGCATCCGTTGCTCGTCGTTCAGGATGCGGACCTGCTCGGTGAGCGAACGGCTGCGGTAGGCGGCGTCCACGCGCATCGCGTTGACGGACACGAGGCCGACCACCAGGGAGGACAGGACGATCGTCGTGAGGACCCAGAACGCGGTGTGGTGCCCGCGACGCGTCCGTCGGTGGGGATGGGGAGGGTTGGGGACCGACGGACGCGTCGCGGGCGGACGTGCGGGGTTGACCGCACGACGGCGGGGTGCAGGGAGGGGCTCGGGTGCCCATCGCTCCGCCTCGCGGGCCGGGAGGCTCATGCCGCCTCCTCGACGCGCTCCGCGGCGCGCAGCTTGGCGCTGCGCGACCGTGGGTTGCGGGCGGTCTCCTGCGGGCTCGGCTGCAGCGGCTTCTTCGTGAGGACCCGGAGCCGGTCGTCGTCGCGGAACGCGCGCTTGACGATCCCGTCCTCGAGCGAGTGATACGACAGGACGACCACGCGGCCACCGGGGCCGAGGAGCCCGACCGCCCGAGGCAGGGAGGTGGCGAGCTCCTCGAGCTCCCGGTTGACCGCGATGCGGAGCGCCTGGAACGTCCGACGCGCGGGGTGGGGGCCCCCCGGACGTCGTCCCACGGCGCTCGCGACCACACCGGCCAGCTGGTCGGTGGTCTCGATGCGAGCACGCTGCCGTGCGCGGGCGATCGCCGAGGCGACCCGGCGCGACCGATGCTCCTGGCCGTACTCGAAGAGCAGATCCGCGAGCTCGTTCTCGGGGAGATCGTTCACGAGGTCCGCCGCGGAGACGTCCTCGTCCCCCATCCGCATGTCGAGAGGGCCGTCCACCCGATAGCTGAAGCCGCGCGCGGCCTCGTCCATCTGCATCGACGACACTCCCAGGTCGAAGAGGACCCCGTGCAGCGGCCCCGTGGCTTCGGCCTCTCCGACCTGGGAGAAGCGTCGATGCTCCGCCGTGAAGCGGTCCCCGTAGTGCGCCAGGCGTTCTCGGGCGATCCGGAGCGCCTCGGGGTCGCGGTCGAACCCGATCACACGCTCGACGCCGGACTCGAGCAGCGCGGCGGCGTGACCTCCGGCGCCCACGGTCATGTCGAAGACCACCCCCCCGGTCCCCGTTCCCCCGGTCCCCGACCGCCCGAGGAGGAGGTCGACGACCTCGGCCACCATGACGGGCTCGTGCGGCGCGACGTCGTTCGCCACGTCACCCGATCTGTCCCGCCAGGACCCCGATACCGATCGACACCAGCAGCGTGAGCGCCGTCATCGCGAGCAGGGAGAGGCTCTGTCGAACCTCCGTCGAAAGCTTCGTCTGCATGTCCATCCCTCCGTTGCGTCGTTCCGCCGTCCGGCTCCATCGAGCCGGTCAGGACACCGAGGACCGTTCCCCGCGTGGTGCGAGGTCCCCGTTCTCGTAGGCCGCGGCGTGCGCGTCCCGGTACCGCTCGAACTCGCCGCGGTCCCAGATCTCCATCCGTTCGCGGACCCCGAGGACCACGACCTCTTTCGTGATCCCGACCGACTCCCTGAGCCGCTGCGGGATCGTCACCCGCCCCTGCCCGTCGAGCTTCGCCTGCTCCGCCGAGGAGAAGAACAGCCTGGAGAAAGCCCTGCCGTCCCTGTCGGAGAGGGCGAAGGCGTCGACCTCGCTGCTGCGACGCTCCCACTCGGCCCTGGGGAAGCAGTACAGGCACCGGTCCTGGCCCATGGTGAGCCAGAGGCCGTCGTCGAACGCCTCGCGGAACCTCGCGGGCAACGACACCCTGCCTTTCGGGTCGAGCGAGTAGCTGTGCGTGCCGAGGAGCTCGGCCACGCCTCCTCCCCTCTCCTCCACTGAGCCCCACGTTTATGCCACCAACACTCCACTCCGTCAATGCCTCGGGGCAGATATCTGGACAGGAGGCGTGGAAAGGTTGGGCGGGAACGGGGTGCGGGGCGGATCGGTTGCCGGCTCGGCCGTGGAGCCCTAGGAGGCCAGGTAGAGCTCCCAGCCGGGTTCGATCCGGCCCAGCGTGAGATGGAAGCCGTCCCTGGGCGCGTACGGCTGACGCAACAAGGAGAATCCGGCTTCCTGCGGCGTCCGGTCCTCCTTCCGGGCGTTGCACTTGCGGCACGACGCCACGACGTTCTCCCAGGTGTGGAGACCACCTCGAGACCGCGGTATCACATGGTCGAGGTTCTCCGCGGCCGCGCCGCAGTATTGGCAGCTGCCGAGATCACGGGCGAACACGGCGCGACGGGTCAAGGGAGCGTGCGGTCGATACGGGACGTGGACGTACCGGCGCAACCGCACGACGGAGGGTGCTTCGATCGTCAGGCGCGCTGAATGGAACACCATCCCGTTGCTGAGGATCACGTCGGCCTTCTCTTTGAGCACCATGACGACCGCCCGCCTGGCTGCCACCACCGCGAGCGGCGACTCCGACGCGTTCAGCACGAGGGCGCGTCCCATGCGCGCAGTGTAGCGACCTCGCACGAACCACGAGGGTTACGTGCACGCGAATCACAACCGTGTAATCTTTCGCCCCGAGGCGGGCCGGCCCGCGCGCGATGCCTGATCTTGCGACTAGGGGCCGCGCGGGGCGTCCGTTCGTGGGCCGGTCCGCTCTCCTTCTGCTCGGTCGGCGTGCCGACGCGGGCGCCCCGCGCCCCGCTTTCGGGAACTTGCCGTCACCGGCGACCGTCTGCTACCTCGGAGCAACCCCCAGTTCCCTCTCAGACGTAAGATTGTCATCCTCCCGCCGAGGTCAGGGGTCGGATCAACGATGGAAGTCAAAGAGACGCTCCCGGATCCCCGGGCGTTCGCTGCTCGGTTCCGCCAGATCGAGGAGAACGTCGAACGGGTGGTCCGGGGCAAGCACAAAGAGATCAGGCTCGCCCTCGTCGCCCTCGTCGCCGAAGGACACCTGCTGATCGAGGACGTGCCCGGAGTCGGCAAGACGATGCTCGCGAAATCGATCGCCCGGTCGATCGATTGTTCGTTCCGAAGGATCCAGTTCACGCCCGACCTGCTGCCGACCGATGTCACCGGCGTCAACGTGTTCAGCCAGGAGACCGGGGACTTCGAGTTCAAGCCCGGGGCGATCTTCGCCAACATCGTGCTCGGGGATGAGATCAACCGGGCCTCCCCCAAGACCCAGTCCGCGTTGCTGGAGTGCATGGAAGAGCGACAGGTGACGGTGGACACCGAGACGCACACGCTCGGCACGCCGTTCATCGTGATCGCCACCCAGAACCCCATCGAGCACGAGGGCACCTACCCGCTCCCGGAAGCACAGCTCGACCGGTTCATGATGCGCCTCGCGATCGGGTACCCGGATGCCGACGTGGCGGCCGACATCCTCGCGAGTCACGCCGCCGGCGCGCCGCTCGACGACATCCGACCCGTGAGCGATGCGAGCGGCGTGCGCGACATGATCGAGGAGGCCCGGAGGATCCACGCGGCGCCGATGATCCGCAAGTACATCGTGGACCTCGTGGAGGCGACCCGTCGCCATTCCGATGTCTACCTCGGTGCGAGCCCGAGGGCATCGATCATGATCCTGCGCGCAGCGCGGGCGCTCGCGGCGGCCGAGGAGCGCGACTTCGTGATCCCCGACGACGTGAAGACCCTGGCCCCGGTGGTGCTGTCCCATCGGATCATCGTGACCGCGGACGCGATCATGAGCGGCCGCTCCGCGGAGGTGCTCGTGCGCGAGATCGTGGACGAGGTCGAGGTCCCGGTCGCGGAGAACCCCTGATGCTCGCGGGCCCCTGATGCTCGCGGGACGAGGCATCGCCGTCTTCGTGACGGGCCTCGCGATGTGGCTCGCCGCCCGGTTCCTGGGCTCACCCAGCCTCGAGGTGGTCGGGGTCGGCATCGCCGCGCTCCCCCTGCTGGCCTCGTACGCGGCGAAGCGCAGCGCCCGCAAGATGTCGATCCGCCGGCGACTCTCCGACGTCCGGATCAGCCCCGGGTCCCGGGTGACGGTCACGCTCGACGTCGAGAACCGCTCGCCGATCGGCACCTCCTTCCTCCTGCTGGAGGATCGCCTGCCGACGCCGTTGGGTCGGGCGGCGCGCCTCGTGATCGGCGGGGTGCGGCCGGGCGCGCGCGAACAGGCGACGTACACCCTCGTGCCGCAATCGCGGGGCCGGTACCTGTTGGGACCGCTCGTGGTGGACGTGTCGGATCCGTTCGCGCTGAGCCGTTTCCGCCTCCAGTTCGACGAGCGCGAGGAGCTCCTCGTCGCGCCCGAGATCGAGGACCTCGGCGCCTCTCCGGACCCGGCGTCGGGGCCGTCCTTCGGCGCCTCGAGAGCCCGACAGCTGTTCCGGACCGGCGAGGAGTACTACACGATGCGCGCCTACCAGGAGGGTGACGATCTTCGGAGGATCCACTGGCCGTCGGTCGCCCGCACGGGCGACCTGATGATCCGCCAGGACGAGTCGACCCGGCGGGCGAGCGGGCTCGTCTTCCTCGATACGCGCGTCGCCGCCCTCGGCCGCGCCCACTCGCCCCCGTTCGAGCGGGGCGTCTCGGCCGCGGCCTCGGTCGGCGTGCTCCTCGCGCGTCGGGGCTTCGTGCTCCGCCTCGGCACCACCGAGCTCCCGGCCGCCGCGTTGTCGGAGGATCGCTTCCTGGACGCCCTCACCGGGATCTCGCACGCGGAGGTTCGGTCGATCGGGCCGGCACTCGCCCATCTCCGCGCCGGCTCCTCCCCCGACACGTCACTCGTGTTCGTGTCGGCGCCTCCCGTCCCCGCGGAGCTCGGCTCGCTGATCCGGGCCGGGGCGGGGTTCGGGCAGAAGCTCGCGATCTTGATCTATCCGACCGATCCGGCGCGCCTCCCTCCGGAGCGGCAAGCACAGCTTGAGGGTCGAGCGAGCCAGGCTCGTCTCTCCCTCGCCAGAGCCGGGTGGGACGTCATCGTCCTGCCCCCGTCGATGAGATTGCAGGAGCGATGGCACACGCCGATGGAACGTCCGCTCGCGCGCATCGTCTGATCGCGCTCGCCGCCGCCCTGCTGCTGGCGGTCACGACCGCGCTGGCGTTCGGCCGTGTCTTCCTCGGGGCGACGCCCACGCTGCACCTCGTCGGCGCGGCCGTCGCGGCCGCCTGCCTCGCGGTCGCGTTCGAGCGCAGGAGCCTGCTCCTGGCGACGGTGGTGAGCGGCCTGGGCCTCGTCGTCGCGATCGGGCTGATCGTCTTCCCGGAGACCACCTGGTACGGCCTCCCCACCGCCGACACGCTCCGAGCGGCGCTCGACGCGGCCGCGCTCGTCGGGGAGCAGGCGAGGATCCAACCCGCGCCCGCGGAGCCGATCGATCCGCTCCTCCTGGCCGCGTTGGTCTCGCTCTGGGCCGCCATCTTCTCGGCGCACGCGCTGGCGTTCCGCGCGGGGAGCCCGCTCCTCGGCCTCGTGCCCCCCGTGGCGCTGGTCGCCTTCGCCGACACCGTGCTGGAAGAGTTCGTGAAACCGCTCTACGGCGTGGCGTTCCTCGCGGCCGCCCTCCTGGTCGTGTTCGCGGACGGGCTCGCCCGCGTGCAGGGGTGGGGACCCGTCTGGGGATCGGGTACGCGCGGGGTCGCGGCGACGGCCGGCCGGGGCGCCCGCCGCCTCGCGTTCACCGCGCTGGGCGCCGCGCTGATCGCGCCGGTGATCGTCCCCGGGTTCGGATCCAAGGGGCTCGTCGACTTCGGCACGCCCGTCGAGGACCGCGTGGCGATCGACCCGTTCGTCTCCGTGCGGGCTTCGCTGACACAAGCTGAAACTGTGGAAGTGCTCCGTGTCACGGCGGAGCAACCCGGCTACATCCGCCTCGTGACCGCGCCCGAGTTCGACGGTGCCGGCTGGCGCCCGGCGGAGGCATCGCAGGGTGCGGCCGTCGGTCTCGGCGAGGAGTTCCCACTTCCCGACCGAGGGGAGACGGCTCCCGCCAGGATCGAGGTCGTGAGCGGTCTGCTGCAGAACTACCTCCCGGCGCCGTCGCCGCTCCTGTCGATCGACGGGGCCGCCGGGCGGACGGTCCGCTACGACGCGGGCACGAGCACCGCATTCGTGGATCGACCGTTCGACGAAGGTGACGTCTACACCGTCACCACGTCGAGGCCGCGGGCGACGGCCGAGGCGCTCCGGAACGTCCGCGTCTTCACGATCCTCGAGGGTGGCCGTTACACGTCGGTCCCCGACGACATGCCGGACGAGATCGAGACGATCGCTCGCGACTGGACGGCGGACGCGGACAACCGTCTTCGACAAGGTGGTCGCGATCGAGCAGCGCCTCAGCAACTCCGGCGAGTTCGAGTATCTGGTCGACACGTCCCTCCGGGCGGGATCGAATTCGATCCTCGAGTTCCTGACCGAGACGCGAGCGGGTTTCTGCCAGCAGTTCTCGGCGACGATGGCGGCGATGCTCCGCTCGATCGGGATCCAGTCGCGGGTGGTCGTGGGGTGGACCGCCGGGAGTCCGGTCTCGGAGGGGCAGTTCTCGATCACCACCAAGGACGCCCACGCGTGGGTGGAGGTCTACTTCCCGGGCTGGGGCTGGATGCCGTTCGAGCCCACACCGGGGCGGGACGAACCCCGTGTCCTACGTCCCCGTCGACGAGACCTGTTCGGGACCGGATTGCGAAGGACCGGGTTCCCCTGACGACCCCACGACGAACTCCATCGAGCGTCGCGAGGCAACCGACGTCGAGAACTCTCGGCCCGGAGGAGGCTCTCGCGCGCAAGACTTCGGCGCTCTCCCCCCGATCGACGTCGCGGAGGAGCCGCCGTTCATCAGCGCCAGGATGGCCTTGCTCCTCGGAGCGATCGTGGTGGGCCTGATCCTCCTGCTCGTTCCTCCGATCCGCGCCATCCGAAGGCGCGTCCGCCTGCGCCGGGCCGCGGCCGAGCCCCGGCGGCTGATCCTGGAGACGTACGAGGTGTTCACGGAGCGCGCCGCCGGGATGGGGCTCGGCCGCGGCCCGGGCGAGACCCTCGACGAGTACCGACGGAAGGTGATGGAGACCGGGTACCTGTCCAACGGTCACCTCGATCGGCTCACGCGACTCACGACGACGGCCGCGTACTCACAGCACGAACCGGACGAGCAGCAGGCGCAGGACGCGACGAGCGCCGCCGACACCGCGATCCGAGAGATCCGCCGAGCCGTCGGGCCGGCGGCGTGGTTCGTCGGCCTCTACCGAGGCCGGACCTAGCGGGTGGCGGCTCGGCCCGTCGCCGTATGGGCGGCGGCCGCGCGGAGCGCTCGCACGAACCGCTCCCGGTCCTCCTCGAACTGACGGACCTTGGTCTCCACGCCCGTCGCGATGTCGTCGATCGCGACGAAGAACGCCATCTGTCCGTCGCGGAGGGCGTCGATCACCTCACCGTCGCGCCGGCAGATCTTGAAGATCGACTGCCCGTCGGTCACGAGCTTCACCTCGGAGAGATGCCTGGTCAGACCCGCCTTCTTCGTGAGGAAGTCCCAGGACCGACGGACCCGTTGGAGCGACATCCCGCCGTCGAGCAGCGACTTCACGACGCGGAGGGCCACCAGGTCACGGAAGGAATAGAGGCGCGGCACGCCCGGGCGTCCCCCCGTGCCTTGCACCGACGGCTGAACGAGCCCGATCTCGTCCCAGTAGCGGAGTTGGCGTGGCGAGCAGCCGGTGAACTTACACGCTTGATGCGCGGTGAAACCCTCCATCAAACGCGCGCCCCTTCGATCACGACACCCCACGGAACCGAACCATCCGGTACGAACGTCACGGGTCCTCGGGGGACCCGCCCTCGGCGACGTACTCGCACCCAAGGGGGAAGGAATGCACGTTCTACACCCATCCGCGAACCCGTGGCAAGCGTGGTGGTCAGACGGTGTGATCGACGCGATCTTGAGACGACGTTCGATCGCGCGCGCGACGTTGCGCGGTGCTATCGATCGTCGGAGGGAGGCGCCGACGGCGGCGGGCGGAGCCGTCCGGCGACACGCGACGCGAACCTGCCGAACGAGCCCGGGGCCACGCTGTCGTCGCCGAGACGACCCGCGTACCGGTAGGCGAGCACCGCGGAGAGCGTCATCACGACGAACCCGACGGCGGCGATCCAGACGGAGAAGCCGACGAGCAGGAGCATCAGTGATCCGAGGATGAATCCGGCGATCGCCATCTTCATCCGTCCCCAGGCATGCGTGTGCAGATCGGTCCGGGTGACCTGCTCGACGAGTCTCGGATCTTCCTCCGAGAGCCGCCGTTCGATCTCCTCGAGGATCTTCTGCTCGTGGTCGTTGAGCGGCATGGCACCTCCGGCCGTGGGAGACGACCCGTTCCCCCGATTATAGAGAGGGGTCCCGACCGAGTGGTACCGAACGGCGCCCGGATCGGTCGAGGAGGCTCGCCCGGCCTGCCGCGCCGGTGCCGAACCGGCGCTCGATCCGATCGACGGTGCGTTCGACGTCGCCCCAGCGCTCGGAGCGCAGCAGGGCCAGCTGGTGTGCACCCGCCGAGATCAATCCGGCTGCCTGGACGCCCAACAGCCGCACCCGCCGCCGTTCCCCCGGGAGGTTCCGATACAGCTCGGCCACGGTCCGGTGGAGCTCTCCGCCCAGGTCGGTGGCGTCGGCGTGGGTCCGCGATCGGGTGAGCGTCGTGAAGTTCGCGAGCCGGACCTTCAAGGTCACCGTCCGCGCGCGGTACCCGTCCTCGCGGAGCCGAGCGCCCACCTTCCCCGACAACGCCAGCAGCTCACGGAGGATCTCCTCCTCGTCGTCCAGGTCCCGGTCGAACGTCTCCTCGTGCCCGATCGACTTCGGTTGCTCGTAGGGCTCCACCCGCCGATCGTCGATCCCGCGGGCCAGCGAGCCGAGATGGCTCGCGGCCGCCGCGCCGATCAGGCGCTCGAGGATCGGCTCGGGCGTCCTCCCAAGGTCTCCGACCGTGCGGATCGCCAAGCGGCCCAACAGCTCCGCCGTCTTCTCCCCCACCCCCCAGAGCCTCCCGACGGGGAGCGGCTCGAGGTACGCGGCCACCCCGCCGGCGGGCACGAGCAGCAGCCCGTCGGGCTTGCACCCATCCGAGGCGAGCTTGGCCACGAACTTCGTGGGCGCGATGCCGACCGAGCACGTCACGCCGATCTCACCGGCGACGTCCGTGCGGATCTTCTCGGCGATCGCCACGGGCGAGCCGAACAGGAGGGTGGCGCCGCCGACGTCGAGGAACGCCTCGTCGAGGGAGATCGGCTCCACGAGCGGTGTGTGCGCGAGGAGGATCTCCCGGAAGCGGTTGGAGTGGACGCGGTAGGCCTCGAAGTCCGGTGGGAGGAAGATGCCCTCCGGGCACAGGCGGCGCGCGCGGACCGACGGCATCGCGCTGCGCACGCCGTACGCCCTCGCCTCGTACGACGCGCTGGTGACCACCCCGCGCGAGCCGGTCCCCCCGACGATCACGGGCTTCCCCTTGAGCGACGGATCCTTCAGGACGGCGACCGAGGCGTAGAAGGCGTCGAGGTCCACGTGCAGGATCGGCTCGGGCGGCCTCTCGCGGGTGGTCACGGCGACATCATCCCGCAGAGCGATCATCCCGCGGATCCCATCAGCCCGCGGAACATCAGCCTGAACCCGGGACTCGCGTGCCACAGGCGCCGGTCCGGGCTGGTCGGCTGCACCGGGCCCGCCATCGCCTCGCGGAGGGTGCCATCGGCACGGGCCCGGTGCAGCGCCGTGAGGTCCCAGACCTCCTCCGCGACGACGCTCACACCCCGCCGGCCGGTCCGGCGAACCTGTCCCCACACCACCATCGCGAACGCGTGGAACACGATCTTGGCCACCTTCGGCTGCACGGATTCGAAGACCGTGACCTCCAGAGGACCGGTCCCATCATCGAGCGTGACGAAGATGATCCGCTGGCCGCTGCGGATCGCGGGGGTCTGCGAGGCGACCTTCACACCGGCCACCATCACCCACTGGTTCGCTCGGCATCGCCACACGTCTTCCGAGCGCGTGACGCCGAGATCGCGCAGCAGCGGCTCGAAGAAGCTCACGATGTGCCGGGTGGCGTCCAGCCCGAGGACCTCGAGCTCCGCGCGCACCACCTCGGCGTCGGTGTAGTCGCGGAAGGCGAAGCCGGTCGAACAGTCGCCGGTCGAAGGATGGTCGGTCGCGCTCGCCACGGGCGCGTCGAGCGACAGCCGGAGCTGGTCTCCCTCGCGCGCGGCCTCGGCGGTGATCGCGGTGAAGAGATGTCCGCGACGGTTGCTCCCCGAGAGCGCGTCGAACGCGCCGGTGTGTGCGAGCGCCTCGACCACGGGCCTGGCGACCGAGGTCCGCCGTAGGAAGTCTTCGACGCTCGTGAACGGCCGTTCGGCGCGAGCGATCAGGATCGACCGGATCTCGGCGTCGGAGATCCCGTGGACGTCCTGGAGGGCCAGCCGGATGCCATATCCCTGGGGGGCTACGCTCGCGCGGGGCGCTCGCTTCTTGAGCCCCCCAGACCCCCCTACGTGTTCTGCCGTGTACTCGGGCTCGCTCACGTTCACGTCCAGCGGCAGGATCGCGATCGCGTGACGCCGCGCGTCATCCAGCAGCGCCCGCCGGGGGTACATCCCCGGGTCGTGCGTGAGGATCCCCGCGAGGAAGTGCGCCGGATAGTGCGCCTTCAGCCAGGCGCTGCGGTAGGTCGGCACCGCGAACGCCGCCGCATGCGCCTTGCAGAACCCGAAGGAGGCGAACTGGGCCACGGCGTCCCAGGTCCGTTCGGCGGCATCCGCGTCCACCCCGCGCTCACCGGCGCGCCGGAGGAACTCCTCGCGGAAGCCGGGGATCAGCTCCTCGTGATCGAGGTGGCGACGGACGTGATCGGCGTAGGTGAGGTCCCAGCCAGCGAGCGCGGCGAGCGTCCGCATCACCTGCTCGTGGTAGACGATCACCCCGAACGTCTCCCGCAGGGCCGGGCGCAGGTCGGGGTGGACGTAGACCGGCGACTCGAAGCTCGCGCGCCGCCGCAGGTACGGCGTGATCATGTCGGACTTCACCGGACCGGGCCGGAACAGCGAGATGTCGACGATCAGGTCCTCCCAGCGGCCGGGCTGGAGCTTCTGCAGCAGCTCGCGCTGGCCGGGTGACTCGATCTGGAAGCATCCGAGCGTGTCCGAGGCGCGGATCATCTCGAACGTGGCCTCGTCGTCGAGCGGGATCCGTTCGAGGTCGACCTTCTCCCCCAGCGTTCGCGCGATCTCGTCGGTCGCGTGGCGCATCGACGAGAGCATCCGCACGCCGAGGACGTCGAGCTTCAGGTAGCCGAGCAGCTCGACGTCGTCCTTGTCGGCCTGGATCATCCGGTGGCCGTTCGCGGAGCGCTCCAGCGGCACCCGGTGCACGAGGTCGTGGGACGACAGCACGATGCCGCACGGATGCAGGGCGATGTGACGCGGGAAGCCGTCGAGTCGCTCGGCCACGCGGAACAGCAGCTCGAGCTGCGCCATCGGGAGGTTGATCCCGTCGAGCTCGGGAAGCTCCGCCATCGCCTCGCGGAGGTTCCGCGCCGAGATGTGAGGGAACGACTTCGCCACCATCCCGACCTCGACCTCCGGCAGGCCGAGCGCCTTGCCCACCTCGCGGACCGCCGAGCGCGCCCGGTACGTGTCGATCATCGCGACGCAGCCGGTCCGCTCGTCGCCGTGGCGAGACAGGACCATGTCGTAGACGTCCTCGCGGCGAGCCGACTCGACGTCGACGTCGATGTCCGGCAGCTCGTCGCGCATCGGGTTCAGGAACCGCTCGAACGCGAGGTCGTGCCGGAGCGCGTCGACGTCGGAGATCCGGAGCAGGTAGCACACGAGCGAGCCGGCGGCGCTCCCTCGGCACGCCACGTGGATCCCCATCGCGTGGATGTCGGCCACGATGTCGGCGACCGTGAGGAAGAACGCCGCGTAGCCCATCTGCCGGATCATCGAGAGCTCGAGATGGATCCGGTCGCGCAGGCGCTCGTCCTCGGTCATCCCCCGGTCGTGCACGCCGATCCAGCAGCGCTCGGCGAGGATCGCGTCGGCGCTCCGTCCCGCGGGGGTGGGGAAGTCCGGGAAATGGACCTGCTTGAGGCCGAGGTCGAACCGGCATGTCTCGGCGATCTCGATCGTGGCGTCGCACAGGTCGGGACGTTCGGCGAAGAGCAGGCGCATCGCCTCGGCCGGTTTCAACCATCCCTCGGCGTTCCTGCGCGAGACGTGGTTGGCGGCGATCGGGACGATCTCGCGCATGCACTCGAGCGCGTCGGCGAGGAACGCGTCCTCGGGCACGAGGTAGCGGACCGGGTTCGTGGCCACCGCGCGGAGCTCCGCGCGGTCGGCGAGACGGAGCATCGAGCGGATCTCGGCGTTCGAGTCGCGCTCCATCCGATGTTCGGCCGCGACGTAGAGACGATCGCGGCCGAACGCCTCGCGGAACGGACGGAGCGCCTCGGCCGCCGCATCCGTGCGACCGCGGACGGCGAGACGGCCGGCATGCGATCGCGGACCGGCGATCGCCACGAGACCGGAGGCGTGCGCGCAGATCTGCGCGGTGGCGATCGCCGGGTCACCGCGCTCTCCCAGCATGTGCGCGTCGGTGATCAGCCGGCAGAGGTTCGCGTAACCCCGCTCGTCTTGCGCGAGCACGACGAGCGATGCGTCACGGCCACGTTCCCGGATCGTGAGCGAAGCTCCGAGGATCGGATGGACGCCCTCCCTCTGACACGCGGCCACGAACCGGGCGGCGCCGTAGAGCCCGTCTCGGTCGGTGAGCGCGACGGCGGGCATCTCCGTAGCGGCCGCGAGCGCGGCGAGCTGCTCGGGCACGAACGCCCCCTCCTTCAGGGAGAAGGCAGAACGGACGTCGAGGTGGACGAACTCGGAATCGAACATGTGTTCGAATCCTATGAGGAAGGGATCGAACCTGTCTAGGGTTGCAGGGGGACGAGTGCCGGGGACGAGCGCCTGGACGAGCGAAGGAGGAGTCGGCATGGAGGACGCGAAGGTGATCGACCGGATCAACGAGATCGCGCACGAGGAGCACGCGCTCTGGGAGAAGGAAGCGCAGGGCGAGGCGACCGATACCGAGCGGGAGCGGCTCCAGCAGCTCGGCGTCACGCTCGATCAATGCTGGGACCTCCTCCACCAGCGTCGCGCCCGTCGCGCCGCCGGCCAGGACCCCGATCAAGCCACCGTCCGCGACCCTCGCACCGTCGAGGGCTACGTCGGCTAGCGGCTCCCGCGCCGAGGATCGCGCGCGGCTCCGCCCGAGGAGGTTCGCGCGATGGACGTGCCGACGGCTCCCCCGATCGTGGATCTCGTCCGCGATGCGATCGTCGGAACGACGGGCGGATCGTTGGTCGGCCTGTATCTCTACGGATCCCTCGCGACGGGTGATTTCGAGGAACACGCAAGCGACATCGACCTGATCGCCGTCCTCACCAACGTGCCGGATGCGTCGTTCGTTCCCCGGCTCCGGAAGATGCACGCCGGTCTCGCCGAGGAACATCGAGCGTGGGACGATCGGATCGAGGTCGACTATGTCGCGACAGGCGGTCTCGCCGAGTGCCGAACGAGGACGACGACGATCGCCAGGATCAGCCCCGGCGAACCCCTCCATCTCGTCGAGGCCGGCCGGGACTTCCTCCTCGACTGGTACCCGGCTCGCCGCGACGGAGTCGCGCTCGTCGGTCCACCGCTCGACTCGTTGATCCCGCCGATCCTCGAGCGCGAGTACCGCGACGAGGTCCTCACCTATCTCGCCGGCTTCCGCGATCGGTTCGAAGAGGATGCCGGCGTCCGCTCGCAGGCGTACGCGATCCTCACGATGTGCCGCGGGTTCTACTCGATCACCACCGGGGAACGGCTTTCCAAGAGGGAGGCGGGACTCCGGGCTGGTCGGGACTTCCCGCGATGGGGCTTGCTGATCGATCGGGCGCTCGGCTGGCGGGATCGTCAGTGGGATCCGGAGCAGCCGGACGGATCGACGTCCCTCGCGGAGACGGGTGCGTTCATCGACGAGATGGCCGGTCGCCTCGAGCTCCCGTGATGTCACCCGAGGGAGCGTTGAAGGCCCGCGCGAGCTGAGCCCGTATCATCGACGCCGGCGCCGAGGCGCCTCCCGTTCGTAGGTCGGAGGGTCGACATGAAGACGGAACCGAAGCTCGGATCGGCGGCGTTGATCGAGCTCGTCGAGCGCCACAGTGCCCACAACTACCATCCGCTCCCTGTCGTGGTGGCCGAGGCCGAGGGTGCCTGGGTGACCGACGTGGAGGGCAAGCGGTACCTGGACATGCTGGCCGCCTACTCCGCGCTGAACTTCGGCCACCGCCACCCCGATCTGATCCGGGCGGCGAAGGAGCAGCTCGATCGGGTCACCCTCACGTCCCGGGCGTTCCACCACGATCTGTTCGGCCCGTTCTGCGAACAGCTCGCCGAGCTCTGCGGCACCGACATGGTCCTCGCGATGAACTCCGGCGCCGAGGCCGTCGAGACCGCGCTCAAGACGGCGCGTCGCTGGGGCTACGACGTGAAGGGCGTGCCCGAGGGTCGCGCGAAGATCGTCGTGTGCGACGGCAACTTCCACGGGCGCACGATCACGATCGTCGGGTTCTCGTCCGACCCGTCGGCGACGGGTGGGTTCGGCCCGTTCACCCCGGGCTTCGTCTCGATCCCGTACGGCGATGCCGAGGCGCTGGCGGCGGCGCTCGAGGACCCCGACGTCGTCGCGTTCCTCGTCGAGCCGATCCAAGGCGAGGCGGGCGTCGTGATCCCGCCGGCCGGCTACCTCCGCGAGGTGCGGCGGCTCTGCACCGAGCGGAACGTCTTGTTCATCGCCGACGAGATCCAGACGGGTCTCGGCCGTACCGGCACGACGTTCGCCTGCGACCACGAAGACGTGCAGCCCGACGTGTACCTGCTGGGCAAGGCGCTCGGTGGTGGGATCCTCCCGGTCTCGGCCGTCGTCTCGCGCGCCGACGTCCTCGGCGTGTTCCGTCCGGGCGAGCACGGCAGCACGTTCGGCGGGAACCCGATCGCGTGCGCCGTGGGGCTCGAGGTGCTCCGTCTGCTGCGGACCGGTGAGTACCAGCAACGCTCGAAGGACCTCGGAGCGTGGTTCCTCGAGCGGCTCCGCGAGGAGGCGCCCACGTCCGTGACCGAGGTGCGCGGGCGCGGCCTCTGGTTCGGGATCGAGCTCACGCCGGAGGCCGCGCCCGCGCGCGCCGTCTGCGAGCGGCTCCTGGAGCTCGGGATCCTCGCGAAGGACACGCACGAGACGACGGTCCGGCTGGCGCCTCCCCTGGTGGTGTCCCACGGCGACCTCGAGTGGGCTCTGGAGCGGGTCGTGAACGCGCTCGCCGAGCGAGCGTAGCCCCGAGAGGGATCAGTCCCAGAGCCGCTCCACGTGCCAGCGATCGCGCTGGCGGTCGTGGTACAGGTCCCAGACGGCGCCCCCGCGCGCCTCGACACGCCAGTACTCGCGGTCCCGGCCGTCCTCCCACCAACGGCCCTCGATCCGCCAGCGCCCGATCACGTCGACGACCCGGTACCGCCGGCCGCGCCATTCGAACCCGGAGGGCATCCCTCCGTCCCGCTCGACCAGCACCTCCTCGTCGAACCGCTTCGTCATGCCGATCCCAACTCTTGGCCGCGTCCCAACTCTTGGCGCTTCCCACCTTTCGGCCACATGGAGTCGAACAGGTGTTCGGATGGGAGAGGGACGATACGCCTCCTCGGCGACATCCGTCAAGACGGGCAGGGGTACCGTGGGCGCGTGTCTTCCTCTTCCGTTTTCTCTCCCGTTTTTCGGGCCGGCGAAGGGATCGTCCTGCGAGAGGTGTGGCGGGGCCGCGTGTTCGAAGCCCGGCCGACGACCGTCGTCCAGGACGAGTCCGACCAGACGATGCTCCTGCTGCCCGGTGGGGTCCGCTGCGGCTTGCCGATCGGCCCGGACGGGGCCGAGCTCCGGCTCCCCGACCGTCCGTGGCACCTCGAGGTCCGGCAACGCGGTGACCAGCCGATCCTGTCGTTCGCCTGGCCGGACACTCCCTATTCCGTGCTCCTGTGGACCGCGGAGGACCGCCGGCGCGTCTGGTACGTGAACCTGCAGGATCCACTCAGGCGGACGCCGCTCGGCTTCGACACGGTCGACCACGCGCTCGACGTGGTCGTCGAGCTCGATCGCTCGTCGTGGCGCTGGAAGGACGAGGAGGAGCTCGCCGAGGCAGTGCGCGACGGCCTCTTCACGCCGGAGGAAGCGGCGGATTTCCGCGCCTGGGGCGAGCGGGCGGTCGAGCGCATCCTGGGCGGCGAGCCTCCCTTCGACCGGGACTGGGGTGACTGGCGCCCCGATCCGAGCTGGCCCATGCCCGAGTTACGCCCCGGCTGGGACGCCGAGACCACGGGCGAGGCCACCTGACCGGGCTTGCCGGGAACGACCGGGTGCGGGAGCCTGTGTCGATGCTCGACCTCGACGCCGTTCGTGCCCGGTTCCCCGCACTGTCCCGTGTCGGCGACGACGGGCGCCCCGTGGTGCTGGTCGATGCCCCGGGCGGCTCACAGGTGCCGGACGACGTGATCGAGGCGGTCGCACGTCACTACCGACGAGGGATGAGCAACACGCACGGTGCGTTCGCGACGAGCCAGGAGACGGACGGCGTCATCGCGGACGCGCGCCGAGCCGCGGCGGACTTCACCGGTGCCGACCCGGACGAGATCGTCTTCGGTCCGAACGCGACGACGTTGCTGCTCCACGTCTCGCGATCGTTCGCGAAGACGCTGGCTCCAGGGGACGAGGTGGTCGTGACCCGGCTGGATCACGACGCGAACGTCCGTCCCTGGGTGCTTGCCGCGGCCGACGCGGGTGCCACCGTCCGGTGGGTAGACGTCCGCGAGGACGACGTGACGATCGACGTCGAGTCGTTCGAAGCCGCGCTGTCCCCGCGTACGAAGCTGGTGGCGTTCACCCTGGCCTCCAACGCCGTCGGCACGATCCCGCCGGCCGCGGACCTCGTGGCGCGAGCGAAAGGTGTCGGCGCCCTCGTCGCGGTGGATGGTGTGCATCTGGCGCAGCATCGCCTCCCCGATCTCCACGGGATCGGCGCCGACCTCCTCGTGTGCTCTCCGTACAAGTTCTTCGGGCCCCATCTCGGGATCCTGGCGGCGCGCCGGAGCCTGCTCGCGACGTGGTCGCCGTACAAGCTCGTGCCGTCGTCGGACGACATCCCCGAGCGTTGGGAGACCGGCACCCAGAACCACGAGGGGCTCGCCGGGCTCGCCGCGGCGGTGGACTATCTCGCGCGGCTCGCGGGAGGGGCGGACACGTCGCGTCGCGATCGGCTCACCGCCTCCTATGCGGAGATCACCGCGCACGAGCAGACGCTGGCCGACCGGTTCCTCGCCGGCATGGCGGCGCTCCCCTCGGTCCGTCTGTGGGGCATCGCCGATCGCGATCGCACCGCTGAGCGCACGCCCACGTTCGCGATCAGGCTCGGCGACGAGCATCCGGCCGAGACGGCGAAGGCCCTGGCTGCGCGCGGCATCTTCGTCTGGGACGGCGACTACTACGCTCGCGAGATCATGGTCCGGCTCGGTCTCCTCGAGACCGGCGGCGCGGTGCGCATCGGGTTCTGCCACTACCACTCGACGGACGAGGTGGATCGGGTGCTGGACGCCCTCGGCGAGCTCGGCTAGCGACAACGGCGTGCGGTCGCGGGGTCCGTCGGGCCGATGAGTCGAGGATCGATCGCCGCCGCGCTCGCCGCCGTCGCGATCGGGTTCGTGACCGTCCTGCTCCTGCTCCCGTACGGGAACCGGGAGGACCCCGGCCTGTCCTACGACACGCCGTACTACGTCTGGCGCACACGGGCGGTCACGTCGGATGGGGTCAACGCCCTCACCACGATCCCGACCGGCGCGGTTCCGGAACGACCCGGCGTGCCGGTCCTCGGCTCGCTGCTCGGGGCCGTCACGGGGACGGACGCGCTGACGTTCACCGTGGTCCTGCGCGCGATCGCCGCGGTCGCGATCGGTCTGGCCGCCGGTGCGATGGCGGTGGAGGCGCTCCGCGAACCTCGATGGGCGTTCGCGGCGTTCGTGGTCGGGCTCGGCGCGTCCGCCGCCGTGGTGGGGACCGCGGTCGGCAGCCTCGACCAGTTGCTCGCTGACGTCCTCCTCGTGGCGGCCGCCGCGATCGCGCCGCTCGTGGCGGCCGGTCGGAAGGGAACCCTCGCCCTCGGCGTGCTGTTCGCGGCCGCGGCGGCCACCCACTGGGTGTTCGCAGGGCTCTTCCTGCTCCTGCTGGCCGGGGTCGCGCTCGCGCTGCTCCCCGGATCCCTCACGAGCCATCGGGCGGGCGCCGCGTGGACGGCCACACCGTCGGGTCGGCTCCTCCGCGCCGCGCTCGTGGCGGTCGCAGCTGCCGTGGTCACGCTCGCGATCCTCCCCGCCCTCCCCCATCGGCTGCCTCCCGCGATCGGCGACCGGGGGAACCTGCTTCGCCTCGACGCGTACGAACTCGCCCTCGTCCTCCCGCTCGCGGTGCTCGGGTTCGTCCTCACGTTCCGCCACTCCGACGGCTCCCGTCGAGCCGCGCTCACGCTCCTGGGTCTGTGGGCGGCCACCGTTCCCCTGGCGATGCTCGTCTCGGCCGTCCTCCCGACGCCGATCAAGCTCTTCCGGGTGGCGCCGTTCGCGCTCGGGATCCCCGCCCTCGTGACCCTCTTCCTCGTGACGATCGCGAAGGAGGCCGGGTCCCGCTGGGGGCGGGCGGGAGCCATCCTCGGCGCGGTGGTGCTCGCCGGCGGACTCTTCTGGGCGAGCGGGTCGTCCGTATCTTCGTTCGACGAGGCGGCCGCGGCGTCGATCACGGAACGGCTGACCCAGGCGCGGACCGCCGGCCGATACCTTGACGGCGTCTCCCGAGCCGGCAGGCCCGTGATCTTCGTCACCGAGGGCAACCCGCGGCTCCTCGACCGGGTCGTTCGGTCCGCCGTTCCGCCCGACCTGATCGCCGACACCTGGGTCTTCGTCGGGCGTCCGAGCGATCTCGCCACCGCCGGCCCCGTCGACGATCCGAGCCGCCCCCGCCTCACCGAGATCGCCCAGAAGTGGTGGGCCTCCGCGTGGCCGGATCCCTCCCAGGTGTTCGCTCGCGACCCACTCGTGATCCGGATCGGGCCCGCCGGCCGGACCGACGGGGCGAGCGAGGAAGGCGCCCTCGAGCTCGCTCCCGGGGTGGAGGTCGTGCACGGCCCTCCGCCCGCCGCGTCCTTCGCACCTCCCGCCCCGATCCGTGCGACGTGGGCGGAGCTGCTCGTCGCGACCGGCCTCGCGCTGGTCGTGCTGATCGTGGTCGGAGGCGGATGGACGCTCTCGTTGCTCGAGGTGTCCCGGTTCGCCGCGTTCGGCCTCGCCCCTGCCTTCGGGATCGCGGCGTTGATCCTCGGCGGCACCGTGGCGAGCCGCCTCGGGCTCTCCCTCGCGCGGCCGGGAGGGACGCTGATCGTGCTGGCGATCGGGGGCGTCGGATGGCTCGTCTTCGCGCTCGCCCGCACGGCATCCGCGGGCCGGGCGAGCGCAAGAGCGCAAGGGTCGCCTGTAGGATGAACCGACCCCAACACCTTCGACCCACATCCGAAAGGACCTTCACGACATGCGGATCTTGATCTTGGGCGGTGATGGCTACCTCGGCTGGCCGACCGCCATGCGGTTCTCCGACGGCGGGCACGAGGTGCACGTCGTCGACAACTACCTGCGACGCCGCGCGCACGAGGAGGTCGGCACCGACACCCTCGTGCCGATCCTCGACTCGCTCCCCGAGCGCGCGGCCGCATGGAAGGAGGTGTCCGGCAAGGAGATCGGCGTCACCGAGGGCGACCTCGTGGACTGGGACCTGACCGCCGATCTGTTCCGGACCTTCCAACCGGAAGCGATCGTGCACTACGGCGAGATGCCGTCCGCCCCGTACTCGATGCGCGACCGCGATCACGCCGTCTTCACGCAGCAGAACAACGTCGTGAACACGCTGAACGTCCTGTGGGCGATGCGCGAGCTCGCGCCCGACTCCCACCTCGTGAAGCTCGGGACGATGGGCGAGTACGGCACGCCGAACATCGACATCGAGGAGGGCTACCTCGAGATCGAGCACAACGGGCGGAAGGAGACGATCCTCTTCCCGAAGCTGCCCGGAAGCCTGTACCACCTGTCGAAGGTGCACGACTCCAACAACATCCACTTCGCCTGCCGGATGTGGGGCATCCGCGCGACCGACCTGAACCAAGGCGTCGTCTACGGGATCGAGACGGAGCAGACCACGCTCGACGACCGCCTCGCGACCCGCTTCGACTACGACGACGTGTTCGGGACCGCGCTGAACCGCTTCTGCGTCCAGGCGATGATCGGCCATCCGCTTACCGTCTACGGCAAGGGCGGGCAGACGCGCGGCTACCTGAACATCCTCGACACCCTGCAGTGCGTAGAGCTCGCGGTGCTGCACCCGGCGGATCGTGGAGAGTTCCGCGTGTTCAACCAGTTCACCGAGCAGTTCTCGGTGCTGGAGCTGGCCGAGATCGTCAAGCGGGCCGGCGAGGAGCACGGACTCGATGTCCGGATCGAGTCGATCGAGAACCCCCGGATCGAGCTCGAGGAGCACTACTACAACGCGAAGCACACCAAGCTGCTCGACCTCGGCCTGGAGCCGCACCTCCTGTCGGACACCCTCGTCGAATCGATGTTCGGCGTGATCGGCCGGTACAAGGACCGTGTGATCGCCGATGCGATCCTCCCGCGTGATCGGTGGGCTGCGAGCGTCGACGCGCCGGCGAGCTGACCGATGTCCGCGATCCGGATCCTGGCCGGGCTGGGAGCTGCGGCGCTCTTCGTCGTCGCGCTCCGAGGCTACGAGCGGAGGAACATCAGCCGGCTGAACCTGATCATCCTGTTCGGGCTGTGCGCAGCCGTCGTGGCGCTCGCGATCTACCCACCCCTGTTCGATCCCATCCTGCGGACGTTCGATTTCGAGCGCGGGACCGACGGCGTGATCTTCGCGCTGCTCCTCGCGGTCGGGGTCCTCTTCTTCCTCTACCTGCGTGCGCAGACGACCGCCGACACCAACGAACGGAGCATCCGGCTGCTCGTCGAGGCGCTCGGGCAGGAGCGGTTCGACTGGGACCGTGCCAGCCGGCTCCCCGAGGGTCCGCGGCTCGTCACGATCTGCCCGGCGTTCAACGAGGCCGAGAACGTGGCCGCGGTGATCAAGCAGATCCCCGCGATGATCGAAGGCCATCACGTGGTGCCGGTGGTGGTGAGCGACGGCTCCACCGACGGCACCGCCACCGTCGCCCGGGAGGCCGGCGCCTACGTCGCCGAGCTGCCGATCCGGCGCGGGGGCGGTCTCGCGCTCCGCGTCGGCTACGACGTGGCGCTGCGCCTCGGTGCGGAGGTGGTCGTCACCCTTGATTCGGACGGGCAACACCTGCCCGAGGAGATCCCGATCATGATCGCGCCGATCCTGGCGGGCGAGGCCGACTACGTGAACGGCTCACGGCTGCTCGGGTCGTTCGAGCGCGAGAGCCTCGTGCGGCACCTCGGCGTCCACGTGTTCTCCCGCATCATCACGCTGCTCACGGGCCAACGCATCACCGACCCGTCCTCCGGCTATCGGGCGGCGCGCGCGGACCTGCTCGAACGCGTGGTGCTGAAGCAGGATCAGTTCTGGTCCACGGAGATCCTGATCGAGGCGCTCCGTCACCGGGCCCGGGTGGTCGAGGTGCCGGTCACGTTCCTGGCGCGTGCCGGAGGCGAATCGAAGAAGCCGAAGTCCTTCCTCTACGGCTGGAACTTCCTGAAGGTGATCATCCAGACCTGGCTCCGGTAGCGGAGCCGTCGCCGGACGCCGCGTGCGCGACGGCGACCTCGGCGGCGAGCCGGGCGTTCGCCTCGAGCAGCGCGAGGTTGGCCTCGAGCGAGCGGCCACCGGTCTCCTCGGCCAGGCACGCGAGCAGGAACGGCGTGAGGGCGCGGCCGCGGATGCCCTCCCGATCGGCTCGGCCCTCGCACCGTGCGGCCGCGGCGGCCACCTCGTCGGCATCCATCGCCAGGTCCGCCTCGATCGGATTGCAGAGCAGGAGCGTCGACCGCGTGTCGAGTGCGAGCGCCGCTCCGAGGGCACCGGCCGCCTCGCCCGGCGTGTCCACCCGATGCTCCAGCTCCACGTGCGCCTCCCGCGCCAGGAAGAAGGGGAGGCGATCGACGCCGTAGCCGATGAGGCTGACGCCGAGCTCCTCGAGGCGTTCCGCGGTCGCCGCCTGGTCCACGATCGACTTGGGTCCGCTGCACACCAACAGTCCGGGTGTTCGAGAGAGCTCCGCGAGGTCCGCGCTCACGTCCATCACGTTCCCTGGCCTCGTTCCCGGATGCACGCCACCGATGCCGCCGGTGGCGCTCACGGCGATCCCCGCGCGCGCGGCGGCCCAGATCGTCGCGGAGACGGTGGTGGCGCCCGGGCGGCCGCCCGCGCACGCCGTCGGGAGGTCCCGCCTCGCCACCTTGTCCGTGCGGCCGGGTTCCGTGAACACCTCGAGCTCCGGCTCCGTCAAGCCGACCACCACATCCCCGTCGAGCACCCCGACCCATGCAGGGACCGCCCCCACCTCGCGGATCGCACCCGCCATCCGATCGATGCACTCGACGTTGCGCGGATATGGGAGCCCCTGGCCGATCACGCTCGTCTCGAGGCCGACGACCGGTCCCCCGCCGCCGAGCGCCGTCTCCACCTCACCGCCGACGCGGAACCGGATGCTCACGGCCGCACCGCCGGCCAGACCGATGCGCTCGCCGCCACCTCCGCGCCGGCCTGGCACGCACGACGGAGCGCTTCACCGGCGTCCACCCCGCGCGCGAGCGCGGCGAGCAAGACGCCGTCGAACGCGTCGCCGGCGCCCGTCGGATCGCGCTCGTCGATCGCCTCGGCATCCGCTTCGTGCAGCTGCCCCTCCAGCACCAAGACCGCACCGGCCGCGCCCCGCTTCACGGCGACGGCGCGGTATCGCTCACCGAGCTCGCGGGCCGCTTCCACCGGGCCTCGCGCGGTCAACGCCTCGGCTTCGCGCTCGTTCGCCAGCACGACCGAGGCCCCGGCCACGAGGTCGTCGAAGCCCTCCGGGCCGACCGCTTCGATGAGCGGCCAGGTGGCCGTCTCCACCGCGATCCACTCCGCGTGGGATCGCCGGATCGCCTCGACCCCCGCCTCACGCGCCCCGTCCTGGAGCAAGAGGTAGCCGGAGACGAGCACCGCGCCGGCGACGAGCTCGGAGGGAAGGTCCTGCGGCTCCAATCGGGCGTTGGCGCCGCGGTCGGCCACCATCGACCGCTCCCCCGCTTCGAACACGACGAGCATCGTGCCGGAGGGGGCAGCCGGATCCTCCGTGAGGGCGGCCTCGACGCCACGGACCTCGAGCTCGTTCCGCAGGAGCCGACCGACGAGATCGGTCCCCACACGGCCGTGCACGCGTGCCGACGCACCCGAGGCGGCCGCCCACACCGCCGCATTGGCCGAGGTTCCCCCCGGTTGGAGGGCGACGCGCCCGTGCACGTCTCCCCCGCGGGCGAGCTCGCCGGCGTCGACGCGCACGTCGAGCATCACGTCGCCGACGCAGATCAGATCCATCGGCGCGAAGGGTACCGGCGCCGACGGGTATCGGGCGGCTCAGGACCCCGCGCTGGAAGCATCGCTGGCCCACGCGCCGAACGCGCCCCAGAAGGGGTCCAGGCCTGGGTGGAGGAGCTCCCCCTCCTGCCCGTCGACGACGATCCGATGCCCATCGGCCGCCGATCGGAGCTCGCCGACGATCGCCGCGTCGATCCCGGCTCCGCCGAGTGCCTCGACGAAAGCATCTGCCCGACCGGGCACCACCGTGGCGATCAACGAGCCCTCGCTGATCGACGTGTACGGGTCGATGCCCACGTGGTCGCACACGGCTCGGACCTCGGGCCGCACCGGGATCCGGTCCCGGTCGACGCGGATCCCGGTCCCCGAGGCCGTTGCGACCTCGAGCAGCCCGCCGAGCACGCCCCCTTCGGTCGCGTCGTGCATCGACGTCACGCCCGCGTCGCGCAGGCCGAACCGGCGCGCGAGCACGGCCTCCGGGACCACGGTCATCGACTCGAACAGGCGATCGGCGGCCCCGACGACGTCGGCGCCGACGGCCGCCGCCAGGCGATCCGGGAACGTGGCGGCGAAGAGCGCCGTCGCCTCGATCGCCGCGCCCTTCGTGACGACCACGGCGTCACCGGCGTTCGCCATCGTCGGTGTGACGAACGCGTCCGCCGGCCCGAGCGCGAGGCAGGTGGCTCCTCCCACCATCGGCCAGTCGCATCCGTCGTACCGGCCGGTATGGCCGGTGACGACCGCGATTCCGAGGTCCTCGCACGCGCGGTGGAACGCATCCCACAGGGCCGTCAGATCCTCATCCGACATCGACGGCGGCAGGTTCAGGTCCACGGACATCCAGCGCAGCGGGAGCCCGCTCGTGGAGGCGTCGGAGGCGAGGATGTGCACCGCGAACCACGCGGCGCGTTCCCACCCGTAGGCCGGGACGACGAAGACGGGATCGGCGGTGAGCGCCATCGCGACGCCGTCGGCCACCCGGACCACGCCCACATCGACGCCGTGCTGCGGGCCGACCAACACGTCGTCGTCCGCGGCCCCGAGGCGCCGCAGGATCACCTGTTCGAACAGCTCGGACGTGGCCTTCCCGGTTCGCTGCTCCGAAGTCCCGCTCACCGGCGTCGATCCTCGTAGCAGTCGTCCACCAGCGACCGCAGCTCCCGGACCGACCGCGTCGGGTCGTCGGCGGTCGCGACGGCGCCGACCACCGCGATGCCGGCCGCGCCGGCCGCGAACACGTCGCGCGCGTTGCTCGCGTCGATCCCCCCGATGCCGACCACGGGGAGCGCGGTGGCGCGCGTCACCGCCCGGAGCCCTTCGAGCCCGATCCCGAGTGCCTCCGGCTTCGTCGCCGTCTCCCAGACGGTGACGCCGAGGTAGTCGGCACCCGCCGTGGTCGCGGCCCGCGCCTCCTCTTCGCTGCCGACGCTGACACCGAGGATCCGCTCCGGGCCGAGCCGGCCACGCGCCGCGTCGAGGTCGTGGTCCTGGCCGACGTGCGCGCCGGCGGCGTCGCATCTGATCGCCACCTCGATGCGGTCGTTCACGAGGAACAGGACCCCCGCCTCTCCGCACGTCCGGGCGAGGATCGCCGCGAGCGGGAGCAGCCGGTCGTCGGAGAGCTCCGGCGCACGCAGCTGGACCGCGGTCGCGCCGCCCTCCACGGCGGCCGTCGCGATCTCGCCGTGAGCCCGACCCGACACGAGCGTCCCCGTCGTCACGACGTACAGATCCAACGCCCTGGATTCGAGTCTCGCCATCGCTCCCTCCGCCGGCATTGCCCGGTTCAGGTCCTGCGGGTCGCGGGGCGGTCCCCGCCTCTCAGCCCGGCCGTGTCCGAGCTCCCCGAGTGGTCGGGCTCAGGATACCCCCGTCACGCCGCCCGGCCGCGCGCCCTCGCGACCGCGAGCTCCCGGCGTACCTTCTTCCAGTCGCTCCGCTTCGTGCTGATCACGACGTCCGTGACGATCTGGAGCGCTCCGAGGGCCAGGAGGGCCGCGACGGCCCACCACGGGGCACCGGCGGCGGGCGCGAACGCGAGCGCGAGGAACGGCGCCAGCTTCGTGGCGATCGCGCCCGACGCGTGCATCCAGACCCGTCTCATCGGATCGGCGCGGAGGTACGTCGCGTAGTCGGTCTTGAGCCCCGGGTACGGGATCGGCTTGCCACCGAGGAAGTAGTCCGTGAACCGGATCCCGACGAGCCGCCCGACGAGCCAGTGCGTCGGCGAGTGGAACCCGATCGCCCAGGCGCCGGCTGCGACGAGGAGGGCCAAGCCGGCGACCGTCGGGTCTGCGAGGCTGCTCGCGACGGCGACCCAGACGGCCAGTCCGCCGACGGCCACGACCACGAGCAAGATCGCGTTCCCGAGTCCGACGGGGACGTGGAAGCCGATCCGGGCCAAGAACGCCTTCATGTCGATCCGGCCAACCTGCTCCGCGTGCCGCTCGATCAGCTCGTCGTCACGTTTGATCAGCCCGACCACGCGCCAGAACCCGAGTCGTCGGACATCGGTGTCTCCTGCGTCAACCGCGGCCTCGATCCGGTCGAGCTCGGCTCCCAGCCCTCCGGAGGGACTTCCCCCAGCTTCCACGGTTGCCTCCAGGTCCGGCGGTACGATGCGCCGGACGCGCTCCGACCTGCCCTCGAGCGCTTCCCTAGGGAGGAGAGCACCATCGCAAGGAGTATCACGCAGCCGGCGCCCCCGCACGGCGGAGGGCTTGCATCCGTCACCCTCGACGGCCGCTATCACATGGTCGAACGGATCGCCGCCGGCGGGATGGGCGAGGTGTTCCGAGCCCACGACGCCGTCCTCGCGCGCGAGGTCGCGATCAAGGTCCTGCACCGGTCCCTCGCAGGCGATCCCGCCTTCGTGGACCGCTTCCGGCGCGAGGCCAGGGCCGCCGCCGGGCTCGCGCACCCCAACATCGTCAACGTCTACGACTGGGGTGCGGTGGACGGCGTGTACTACATGGTCATGGAATACGTCCGCGGCCCGAGCGTCCGGCACCTCCTGAACGAGCAGGAGCGGATGGAGCCGGCGCAGGCGGCGGAGATCCTCCGCCAGTCGCTCCTGGCCCTGGGACATGCGCATCACGAAGGTTTCGTGCATCGAGACATCAAGCCCGAGAACCTCCTCGTGACGCAGGACGGCGTCGTGAAGGTCGCCGACTTCGGTCTGGCGCGCGCCTTCGCCGACGGCCGCGTGACGCAGGCGGGCGCCGTCACGGGCACGGTGCAGTACCTGGCGCCCGAGCAGATCCGGGGCGAGCCGGCCGATCCTCGCAGCGACCTCTACTCCCTCGGCATCGTGGCCTACGAGCTCCTCACCGGGAAGCTTCCCTTCACCGGCGAGACGGCGATGTCCGTCGCCTATAAGCACCTCTCGGACCGTGTGCCCGCCCCGTCGTCGATCCTGCCGGATCTGCCCGCCGAGCTCGACGGCTTCGTCGCGGCGGCGACGGACCGCGACCGAGAGCTCCGGCCGGAGTCCGCCGACGTGATGCGGATGGACCTGGACGTCCTCGCGCATCAGCTGCCACCGGCGCGGAAGCTCTCGTCGCTGGTCGACGCCATCCCGTCCGTCACCGTCGAGGGCGGCGAGACGACGGAGGTCGGCGTGCATCTCGACACGGCGATCCCGCGGATGGAACGGCACCGGAAGCAGCGGCGGTTCCTCAAGCGCTTCTTCGGCGTGGTGGCGCTCGTTGCCCTCCTGACCGCCGCGGCCTGGGGGGCGTGGACGTACGCGATCCCCCATACGGCCGTGATCCCCGCGCTCGCCGGCGAGCCGATCGACCGGGCCGTCGATCGTTTGACGACGCTCGGCTTCGAGGTCCAGGTCGCCGACGGTGAGTACGACCTGAACGTGCCCGTCGACCATGTCCTGCACATCCGGCCTGCCGTCGGGAACGAACGCGACGTCGGGAGCGTGGTCACGGTCGTGCCGTCGCTCGGGCCGCCGCCCGTGAAGGTGCCGGCCGTCACCGGGGACCTGCTCCAGGACGCCCGCCAGGCGATCGTGGCGGCCGGCTTGCACGTGGAGGCGGTCAGGCATCGGTTCGACGCCGAGGTTCCGGAAGGCCACGTGATCGCGGTGCGCCCCGACCGGGCCAGGCTCCCCCAGGGGACGTCCGTCACGTTGATCGTCAGCGACGGGCGGAAGCCGGTCCCGGTTCCCGACGTGAGTGGCATGACCGAGGACGGGGCGATCCAGGCGCTCGCCGACTTCGACGTCGTGATCGAGGAGGTCTTCTCGGCGAAGGTGGACCGCGGCCGTGCGATCGGCACTGTTCCGGGCACCGGGACCGAGCTCCAGCCCGGAGAGCCGATCACGCTGCGGATGTCGCTCGGACCGGAGTTCTTCGAATGCCCCGACTTCGTGGGCATGTCTCTGGACGATGCGCGGGCGTTGGCCGAGCGGGTCGGTCTGCGACTCTCGGCGGTGGCGGTGCCGGGAGCGGATGGCGAGGAGATCGTGAGCCAAGATTTCCCTGAACCGGGAGCGCGGGTGCGCTCCGGAACCACCGTCACCGTGTTCTACGCGTGATCCTGGGCGCCCACGTCCGGCGCCGGCACACGGGCATCGAGGGTGCGATCGAAGAGGCCGCGCTCCGCGGCGCCGACTGCATCCAGATCTTCATCTCCAATCCGAGGGCATGGGCCCCGCCGCGCTACGACGATCCGCAGATCGAGCGGTTCCGTGAAGGTCTCTCCGCCAGCGGCCTCACGCCGTGCGTGGCGCACCTCTCGTACGTCGGGAACGTCGCTTCGTGGGACCCGACCACGCTCCGGCGCACCCGCGAGCTCCTGATCGCCACCGTCCACGCCTGCGACACGCTCGGGGTGCACCTGTTGGTGGTCCACGCGGGTGCGGGCGGACCTCAAGCACGGGAGACGGCACGAGCGACGGCCGCGGAGAGCTTCCGCCTCGCCGTGGACGAGAGCGAGCACGTGCGGGTCTTGGTCGAGCTGATGGCGGGCACCAGCGGTGCCGTCGCGTCGGTCCCGACCGACGCGGAAGAGCTGTTCGCGGCCGTGGCCGACGATCGCCTCGGGCTCTGCATCGACACGGCGCACCTGTTCGCGGCGGGGGTGCCTCTGGACGTCGCCGACGGCGTTCAGGGGCTCGCCGACGAGCTCCGTGGACGCGGCCTCGCCGAGAGGCTCGCCCTCGTTCACGCGAACGACTCGGCCTTCGAGCGCGGCGCCCGGCGCGACCGACATGCCGACATCGGCGACGGCCTCATCGGGGAGGACGGCTGGCGGGCGCTCGCGAACGACCCCGTGGTCGCCTCGGTGCCGTGGGTCCTCGAGACGCCCGGCGATGCGGATCGACAACGGGCGGACATCACCTACCTGCGGGGGCTCGCGGCTCGCGATTAGACTCGCCCGCGACAGGAGGGAGCCCCTGTGGACGACGCTTCCGATCGGCTGTTGCGCATCATCGAGGACTACGAACGAGTGGCAGAGGCAGTCACCCCCGATGACGCGATCAGAGCCTTCGACGAGACAACCCTGCAGCTGTTCTGGCAACGCTGGCCACATGTGAGCTCATGGGGAGGCGCGCTCTGGCGCCAGCTGAACGACGATCTCGCCGATCCCGCCACGCCTGCCGGGGAGACCGGGATCAACGAGATCGGAGGCGAGGGCGGTTGAGACGGAGACGTGAGGAGCGGACATGGTCACGCTGAAAGAGATCATGACGTCCGACGTGTTCTCCACGACCCCGAGCACGTCCGTCGCCGATGTCGCGGCCAGCATGCTGAAGGGGCGGTTCGGATCGGCCGTGGTGATGGAAGGGTCCACCTTGATGGGGATCTTCACGGAACGCGACGTGCTCCGTGCTGCTGCGGCGCGCGCCGACCTGACCTCGTCCCGGGTCGCCGATTGGATGACGGGAGATCCGGTCACCGCGAGCCCCGATATGGAGACGGGCGAGGCCACCGAGCTCATGATGAGCCAAGGGTTCCGACATCTGCCCGTGATGGATGGGAACACCATCACCGGCATCGTGAGCCTTCGGGACATCCTGAGGACCCGCGTTCGGCGCACCTCGTCCTGACGCGCCGTGCCGGAGCTTCCGGACGTCGAGCACTTCCGACGGACGTTCGCCCGCGGCGCCGCGGGTCACCGGGTATCCGAAGTGGTCGTGACCGACCACGGGATCCTGCGTGACGTGACCGAGGCGGAGCTCGACCAGGCGCTCCGAGGCCATCGATTCGAGGAACCGGAGCGCAGGGGGAAATGGATGATCGCCTGGACGGACGGTCCTGCTCTCGTGGTGCACTTCGGCATGACCGGGGACATCGTGTGGTCGGCCGACGCCCTCGATCGACACCCCCACGACAGGGTGATCGTGATTCTGGACCAAGGGGAGATCCGCTACCGGAACATGCGGAAGTTCGGCGGCGTGTGGCTGGCCGGCAACCGGGACGAGGTCGACGGCCTCCTGGCCCGGCTGGGCCCCGACGCTCTCGAGGTGGGACGGGCAGGATTCCTGCGGCTCTTGGAGACCCGACGTGGACGGATCAAAGCCGTTCTCCTCGACCAGTCATTCATCGCCGGTGTGGGCAACCTCCTGGCCGACGAGGCGCTCTGGAGAGCTCGGATCCACCCAGCTCGCCCGATCGATGCCATATCCGTCGATGAGCGGGCGACCCTGTTCCGTGAGCTTCGCTCGGTGATCCGCCGCCAGACGGTGGATCGATATCCCGAAGGGTTCCGGTCACGATGGAACGACGTTCGGGGGCGCGACGGGGCTCGATGCCCTCGGTGCGGAACCGAGCTCGCGAGGACCGTCGTCGGCGGCCGAACGACCTATCTCTGTCCGAGCTGCCAGCCGCGCTGAGGAGGACCTGCCGGCCCTTCGATCCTAGGGCTCCAGCTCGGCCCGGGGACCTTCCTGGTACGAGTACCGCTCTTCGGCGAAGGGCTCCGCGTGCGTGTGGTAGCCGCGGACCTCCCAGAAGCCGCGCTTGTTCTTGTCCACGAACTCGAGGCCCGTCAGCCACTTCGCGCTCTTCCACGCGTAGCGCTTCGGCACGACGAGCCGCAGGGGCCAGCCGTGCTCGGGCTCGAGATCCTGTCCCCCGTTGGCCCACGCGACGAGGACGTCCTCGTCGTCCATCGCCTCGAGCGAGAGGTTCGATGTGTAGCCGTATTCGCAGTGTGTGATCACCCACTTCGCTTCCGATGTGGGTTTCGCCAGCTCGAGCAGCGTGCGGAACGACACCCCATGCCAGGAGTTGTCGAGGGTGGTCCACCCGGTCACACAGTGCATGTCGGCCGGGACGTCGACGTTCGGCAGGGCGCGGAGCTCCTGATACGAGAGCGTCACCGGGTTCTCGACGAGCCCCGTCAACTCCAGGTCCCAGTTCTGCCCGTCGAACGTCGGGATGGGTCCGTAGTGCAGGACCGGCCAGCTCTTCACCAGCCGCTGCCCCGGCGGGATCCGCTGAGCGATCTCCGGCGGGTAGTTCTTCGAGAACAGCGCCATCAGCCCGTTCGTCCCTTCTTGGCCTCCTCGGCGGCGAGCTCGCGCCAGGCGTTCAGCGCGAACTCGATGCCGGCGTCGTCGACGTCGAGGTGCGTGACCATCCGGATCTTCCCGCCGGAATGGGTCACGCCGACCCCCACGGCTGCCAGCCGCTCGATCGTCTCGAGCATCGGTAGCCCCACCGCTTCCGTGTCGACGAACACCATGTTGGTCTCGATCTGTTCCAGATCGACGGACCCGGGGAGGATCTCCGCGACGCCCTCCCCCAGACGACGCGACCGCTCATGGTCTTCGTGGAGGCGTTTCTGCCCCTCCTCCAGGGCGATCAGACCGGCGGCAGCCACGATCCCGGCCTGCCGCCACGCACCGCCGTAGAGGATCTTCAGACGACGCGCCTCACGGGCCATCTCCGCGGGGCCGCACAGGACCGAACCGATCGGCGCGCCCAGGCCCTTGGAGAGGCAGAACATCAGAGTGTCGACCTCTGCGGCGATCTCGGCGGCGTCGACACCGGCCGCGGTGGCGGCGTTGAAGATGCGCGCACCGTCGAGGTGGATCGGCACCCCGGCGTCGTTCGCGACCTTGCGCACCGCTCGGAGCTCCTCGAGGGGCATCACGCGGCCACCGGCGCCGCCGACCGTGTTCTCCACGGACAGGAGGTCGATCACCTCGACGTCGTAGAACTCGTCCGGCTCCAGCAGCTGCGCCGCCTGCTCGGCGTCGATCCAGCCCCGCGCGCCGGCGTCGACCGTCCGGTAGGCGATCCCGGCGAGCGCCGCGGCCGTCATGACTTCCACGCTCGTGACGTGCAACCCGGCGGCGGCAGCCACCAGGTGGCCGGGTCCGGAGAAGTGCAGGCGGAGGCCGATCTGGTTGGCCATCGTGCCGGTGGGGACGAAGATGCCCGCTTCCTTCCCGACGGCCTCGGCGCTCCGCTCCTGGAGGAGGTTGACGGTCGGATCGTCGTCGTACCAGTCGTCGCCGACGTCGGCCTCGGCCATCGCGCGGCGCATCGCCTCGGTCGGCTTCGTGACGGTGTCGGAACGGAGATCGACGCGGAAGGAACTCATGACCCGCCGAGTCTACCGACGAGCCCGAACCCTGCCGGGTGGGTCTAGTACAGGAACATCGGCTTGCCGTCGACGTGGCGGATCTTCGGCCGGTACTCCTCCGCGTCGTAGAGCGCCTCGATGTCGACCCGCTTCACACCCTGGCGGACCACCTCGATCGGGACGTTCACGTAGATCCCGTTGCGGAGGGCGACGAGCCGCCCCTGGGTGCCCTCCAGGAGCAGATCCGCCGCCATCACCGCGTAGTTCGTGGCGACCATCAGGTCGAGCGCGTCCGGCTGGCCAGACCGCATCAGGTACCCGATCTGCTGGTAGATGATCCCTTCGCCGGTGATCTCCTTCAGGGCCTCGCCCGTCTGCGCGCCGATCCCGCCGAGCTTGCGGTGGCCGTAGGCGTCCGCCGTGCCGCCCATCACCATCTCGCCGCCCACGAAGTGCGCGCCCTCGGAGATCGTGGTCATCGCGTAGCGCGAGGGGTTCTTCCGCTTGTCGTCCATCAGGTACGTCGCGAGCTGCTCGACGTCGAACGGCACCTCGCTGATGATCGCGCGGTCCATGCCGGAGAGGTACGCGGAGACGAGCGACGTCTCGCCGCTGTAGCGGCCGAAGACCTCCACGACCGCCAGCCGTTCGTGGGAGCCGGCGCTCGTGCGGAGCTGGTGGATGAAGATCACCGTCCGGGTCACGGCCGTGGAGAATCCGATGCAGTAGTCGGTGCCGTGGACGTCGTTGTCCATCGTCTTCGGGACCGCGACGACCGGGACGCCCTCGTCGTGCAGACGCAGCGCGAACGAGAGCGTGTCGTCACCGCCGATCGGGATCATCGCGTCGATCCCGAGGTGGTCGAGCACGGCCATCACGTGCGCCGTGTGATCGCGCGCCTCGTCGTCCACGCGGCCCGCCTTCAGGAAGTCGGGCTCGTCCGCGGCTCGGACGCTCGCCGGGTTCGCGCGCGAGGTGTGCAGGATCGTGCCGCCGGTCCGGTCGATCGTGCGGACCGCGTCGGGGTCCAGCCGAACCGTGTGCGTCGCCGCCGACGAGGGATCGGCAGGGTCGAGCTCCAACAGCCCCGCCCAGCCGCGACGGATCCCGACGACCTCGTGACCCTCCTGCACGGCGCGCGTCGTGGCCGCCTTGATGCAGGCGTTCAGCCCGGGGACGTCCCCTCCTCCCGTGAGGATGCCGATCCGCATGCCGTCGACCCTACATCCGGCTCCCGCGTTCCTACCCGAAGAAGACCTGGGCCTCGCGGTACAGGTCCACCGGAACGACGTTTCGCTCGGCGACCGCTTCGGCGATCGGCACGTCCCGCACGTCCTGGGCCTTCCGCGCCACCATCCGGCCCCAGCCGCCCGCGGCGGCGAGATCGGCGGCCGCGATCCCGAAGCGCGTCGCGAGGACCCGGTCGAAGGCCACCGGCGTCCCTCCCCGCTGGACGTGGCCGAGGATCGTCACGCGGGTCTGGAATCCGGAGCGCTTCTCGATCTCCGGCGCGAGGTGGTTCGTGACACCGCCCAGCCGCGGGAAGCCGTTCTCGTCGAGCGGCGGCTCCGGGAGCACGAGGGTCCCCTCCTTCGGGACCGCTCCCTCGGCGACCACGACGATCGAGAACGAGCTCCTGCTGGCGTGCCGGTGGCGGAGGTGGTCGCAGACGTCGTCGAGATCGAACGGGTGCTCCGGGACCAGGATCGCGTCCGCCCCGCCTGCCATCCCCGCGTAGACCGCGATCCACCCGGCGTGGCGGCCCATCACCTCCAGCAGCATCACCCGGTCGTGGCTCTCGGCCGTGGTGTGGAGCCGGTCGATGGCGTCGGTGGCCACCTGCACCGCCGTGTGGAACCCCACGGTCACGTCCGTGCCGCCGAGGTCGTTGTCGATCGTCTTCGGCACGCCGACGACGCGGACGCCGTCCTCGGCGAGCTGGACCGCGGCGCCGAGGGTGCCCTCGCCGCCGATCACGATCAGGCCGTCCAGGCGGTGCGCCGCGACCGTCGCGAGGATCTTCTCCGGGCCGCCGTCGACGTGGTACGGGTTCGCGCCCGAGGACCCGAGGATCGTGCCACCGCGCGGGAGGATCCCGGTCGTCTCCGCGATCCCGAGCGGCTGGGTCGCGTCGTCGAGGACGCCCCGCCATCCGTCCAGGAACCCCACGAACTCCATCCCGTGGGATCGGATGCCGCGCCGCACGACCGCACGGATCACCGCGTTCAGTCCCGGGCAATCACCCCCGCCGGTGAGGACCCCGAGGCGCATGTCGCCACCCTACCGAACGGTCTCCGGAAACCCGCCGGGTAGGATGCGAGCGTGCTGGCGATCAACGGCTTCCTGGAGTGGTTCTTCCTCGGGCTCCTGTCGTTCCTGGTCGTCGCGGTGACCCTCTTCGGGCTGTACATGGCGATCCAGCTCTTCAGGAACCCCGGACGGTCGCCACGTCCTCCCCCGTCTCCGTGATCGCGAGCTCCGCCACGACCATCAGATGGTCGGAAACCGTGCCTCCCGCGGTCCACGCGCGGAGAGGGCGGAACGCCTGTCCGGCGAACAGATAGTCGATGCGCGCCATCGGTTCGTGAGCCGGGAACGTATCGCCGGGACCTGCACCCGCCGCCGCCCAGCAGTCCGTGCCGAGGGCTGCGAGTCGCGTCGGCCCCGCTTCACCCGGGAGAGCGTTGAGGTCGCCTCCGAGCACGAAGGTGCCCGAGCTCCCGTCGAGGAGTGCGACGAGCTCGGCCACGTGTCGGCCGCGCTCCGGCCCTCGAAGTCCGAGGTGCACCGATGCGGCGGTCCACCCCTCGTTGAGCTCCGCAAGGAGCACACCTCGCGGGTGGACCGGGGAACCATCCCCGAATCGGACGAGGCGGGAGCGTGCCCGGCCCGTCAGCGACGATCGGAGAAGGACGGCGTTCTGGACCCTGCGGCGAGGGAACGCCGGCGGATCGGCGACGATCGACCAGCCCAGCTCCTCGCTGAGGTCCCGGAGCCGCCGACGCGACCCCGACTCTTGCACCAGGAGGACATCGATCGCCTCGGCTCGAGCTACCTCCGCGACGGCTCGCACGCCTCCGCGCAGACCGTGAACGTTCCAGGTGGCGACGTTGAGCGTGCTGGTCTTCACGCGGGCACGATCTCGGTGCCCGACTCGCCGCGGAGCACCGCGGGGGCGTCGTCGAGATCGCCGATCATGACGCGGCTGCCGCCCGCCTCGAGGAAGTCGATCGCGGCCTGGACCTTCGGCCCCATCGAGCCGGCGCCGAACTCCCCCCGTTTCAGCAGATCCCCGGCCTCATCGGCGGTCATCCGATCGATCGATTCCGGATAGAGCGTGCCGAATCCGCGCTGGACCTTCTCGACGTCGGTGAGGATCAGCAGGGTGGTGGCTTCGACCTCGGCGGCCAGGATCGCCGCGGCCAGATCCTTGTCGACCACGCCCTCCTTGCCGATCAGCCTGGGCCCCTTCTCGATCACCGGCACGCCGCCCCCGCCGCCGGCGATCACGATCACGCCGTCGGCCACGAGTCGCTTCACGACCGGCGTCTCCACGATCGAGTAGGGCCGCGGGGACGGGACGACGCGGCGCCAGCCACCGTGCGGGTCCTCCTTCATCACCCACCCGCGCTGTTCCTCGTGCTTCCTCGCCTGCGCGGCCGTGTAGAAGGGCCCGATGAACTTCGTGGGCTTGCGGAACGCGGGGTCCTGGGACCGGACGCGCGTGAGCGACAGGACCGTCGCCACGGGACGCTCCATCCCTCGCTCGAAGAACACGTCGCCGATCGTGACCTGCAGCAGGTAGCCGATCAGGCCCTGGCTCTCCGCGCCGCACACGTCCAGCGGCATCGGCGACACGGTCTTGGCCGCCGCCTCCTGCTGGATCAGGATCCGGCCGACCTGCGGACCGTTCCCGTGCGTGACGACGACCTCCCAGTCCTCGGCCGCGATGTCGGCGATCCGCTCAGCCGCGGCGCGGGCGGCTCGGTACATCTCGTCGAAGGTGTCGTCTGCTCCGCGGCGGAGCAGGGCGTTGCCGCCGAGCGCCACCACGACGCGTTCCATGCGGCTCCTCGACCGGCTCCGCTAGGCCGGTGGCCGCAGAACAGGCCGCAGCACGTCGAGCAGCTGCGGGGAGCCCGGCAGGACATCGAGGTCGTAGCGGACCCGGACGGCCGGCTTCCGGATGTCGATCACCTGGCGCAGGTCGATCGGGGTCCCGATCACGACGAGGTCGACCTCCGCGTCGTCGATGATCTTCGCCATCTCGTCGAGCTGTCCCTCGCTGTAGCCCATCGCCGGTAGGACCGCTCCGACGTCGTACTTCTCGAACGTCTCGGCGATCGTGCCGATCGCCCACGGCCGCGGATCGACGATCTCCGCTGCGCCGGAGCGCTGAGCGGCCACGACGCCGGCGCCGATCTTCATCTCGCCATGCGTGAGCGTGGGACCGTCCTCGATCACGAGCACCCGCTTGCCGGCGATCGCGTCCGGGTCGTCGACCGACACCAGCGAGTTCGCCTTCACGACCGTGGCCGCCGGGTTCGTCTGGGCGATCGTCGCTTCGAGCGCAGCGACCTGATCCGCGGTCGCCGAGTCGATCTTGTTGATCACGATCACGTCGGCGCGGCGGAGGTTCGCCTCACCCGGGTGGTAGCGCGTCTCGTGCCCGACCCGGAGCGGATCGACGAGCGCGAGGTGGACATCCGGCAGATAGAACGGCAGGTCGTTGTTCCCGCCGTCCCACAGCAGCACGTCGCCCTCCTCCTGCGCCTGCTCGAGGATCGCCGCGTAGTCGACGCCCGCGTAGATCACCGTGCCCGTGGTGATGTGCGGCTCGTACTCCTCCCGCTCCTCGATCGTGCAGTGGTGCCGGTCGAGGTCCTCGAGCTCCGCGAACCGCTGCACGCGCTGGGCGGTGAGGTCGCCGTAGGGCATCGGGTGCCGAACCGCGACGACCGTCTTCCCGGCCTCCTTCAGGGTCGCGGCCACCGCGCGGGTCGTCTGTGACTTCCCCACCCCCGTGCGGACCGCGGTGACGGCCACCGTGGGGATCCGGGGCTTCAGCATCGTCGCGTCGGGGCCGAGCAGGAGGAAGTTCGCGCCCGCGGCGAGGGTCTCGCTCGCCTTGTGCATCACGTACTCGTGCGAGACGTCGGAATAGGCGAAGACCACGTCGTCCACGTCCAGCTGCCGGATCAGGCGAGGGAGCTCGTCCTCCTCGTGGATCCGGATGCCCTCCGGGTAGCGATCGCCGGCGAGCGCCGCCGGGTAGGTCCGGTCGTCGATGTACGGGATCTGCGTCGCGGTGAACGCGACGACCTCAGTCGTGGGGTCGTCGCGGTAGACGACGTTGAAGTTGTGGAAGTCGCGGCCTGCGGCTCCCATGATCAGGACACGACGCGGCATGACCGGGGTCCTTTCGCACAGAGGATGGTGTGATGCGCGGGCGGCCGCCAGCCGGACCCCGCTCTTCGATACGGACTGTAGCGGACGCGCGTCGGTCGCGGCGCATCCAGCCTTCGAGAGAGAACGGAGCGGCGGCACCTGGCCTAGACTCCTGCCCTCATGGCACGCGGGGGGGAGGAGCAGGCCGGGATCGGTCGGGTGCTCGCGGATCTCCGCGCCTCGTACGCGGCCCTGATCGACTCGTTTCGGTCCTCCGACCTGGCCAAGGCTCAGGTGGCCTACTTCGCCTTCGCCGTCGCCGAGTGGGCCGCATTCATCGCGCTGATCGTCTTCGCATTCGAGGACGGTGGGAGCGTCATGGTCGGGCTGGTCAGCCTCCTCTTCCTGATCCCCGCCGCTCTCTTGGCGCCGTTCGGTGCTGTGCTCGGGGACCGCCACCGCCGCGAGCGCGTCCTGCTCCTCGCCGCACACCGCGATCGCGGTGATGACGAGCCTCGCCGCGCTCGCGTTGCTACTGCGCGCGCCGGCCCCGGTCGTGTACCTCGCGGGGACGTCGGCCGGCTGGCTTTTCGTCCTCGTGCGACCGACGCACGCCTCGCTCCTCCCCCGACTGGCGCACTCCCCGGAGGAACTCACCAGCGCCTACGCCGCGACCGGCCTGATCGAGAGCGCGAGCGCCCTGGTCGGACCGCTCCTCGCAGGGACGCTCATGGCGATCGCCGGATCGCTGTCAGGCCCCGGTCTCGTCGACGCCGTGCTGGCGGTGCTGCTCGCGGTCGGCGCCGTGTGCGTCGCGACCATCAGGACGAGGACGGATCCGGCGCACGACGGCGAGCCGACCCGGGCGCGGGTCCTCGTGGCCGAGGCGGTGGTCGGCGTCCGGGCCGTGACCGCCGACCGCCGTTCGCTGCTCCTGGTCTCGGCGATGGGTCTCGCACTCGTCCAGCTCGGGTTCATCGATGTCCTGATCGTCGTCCTCGCGTTCGAGGTCCTGGGGACGGGCGATGCCGGCGTCGGTTTCCTCACCGCGTCGATCGGGATCGGCTCCGTCCTGGGCGCGACGGTCGCGGCCGGGCTCGCTCCCCGGGGCGGAGCCTCCAACGCCTTTCGATGGGGCTCGGCGATGAGCGGCCTGTCGATCCTCGGGATCGCCGCGCAGCCCGCGTTCTCTGCGGGTTTCCTGGCGATGAGCGGCGGCGCATGGACAGTCGCCGACGTGAACGGGCGGATCATGCTGCAGCGACTGATCCCGGACAAGCACCTGTCGCGCGCATTCGGCGTGCTCGAGTCCCTCTACATGGCCGGCGAGGGCCTCGGGGCGTTCGTCGCCTCGCTGCTCGTGCTCGCGATCGGATCCAGCGCCACGCTGGTCGTGGCGGGTGTGCTGCTGCCGATCACCGTGCTCGTCGCTTGGAAACGTCTGGCCGGGCTCGACGTCGGTGTGCGGGTCCCCGAGGGCGAGATGGACCTGCTCCGGGGGACCCGGATCTTCGCTCCGCTCCCTGCTCCGATGCTCGAGCGCGTGGCCCGCAACCTCGTGCCGGTCGCCGCGATTCCGGGATCCGCGGTGATCCACGAGGGCGATCACGGCGACCGCTTCTACGCGATCGTCGAGGGCACCGTAGACGTCGACGTTGGCGGGCGGGTGATCGCGACCGAGGGACCCGGGAGCTGTTTCGGCGAGATCGCCCTGCTGGAGGACGTCCCGAGGACCGCCACCGTCACCGCCAACAGCGATCTGCGGTTGCTCGCCCTCGACCGCGACGACTTCCTTCGCGCCGTGACGGGCCACGAGCCGTCAGGTGACGCGGCCAGGGCGTTCGCCGAGGAGCGCAAGAGCGAGCAGCAAGAGTTCGGCGATGACCGCTGACGCCGATGGAAGTCGTGGATCGGCAGCGGGTGCGGCTAAACCGGCGACCAGGCGGGGACATCGATCGACCCAGAGACCCGGCCGAAGGAACGACCGAAGTGCCCGACGCAGACCGTCCATCGATCCTGCTCGGCGCGGTCCATCCATCGCCGCCGGTGCTCTGCCGCGAGCTCGGGATCCTCGTCGTGGTTCGACACCCACGTCGGATGGGCCACCTGGGGAGGAGTGTGGAGGAGGTCGCCGATCAACAGGAGTGTTCCGCTCGCGTCGCTGAGCTCGACCACCCGGTGACCAGGCGTGTGGCCGGGTGCGTGATGCACGGACAACCCAGGCACGATCTCGTGGTCGGATGGGTCCAAGTCGAGCGCGCCGAGCTCTTCGAGGCCGGCCATCGCGAAGCGGCCGGTGAAGTCTTCGGGGGTTCGATGGGTCGCGAAGAACGACCAATCCTCCGGATGGACGTGGTAGCGGGCGCTCGGGAACCGGGGGGAGCCGTCCGGGAGACAGGCGGCGCCCGAGTGATCGGCGTGGAGGTGCGTGAGGACCACGTGCCGAACCTCCTCGGGCGTGATGCCGATCGCCGCGAGCTCGGCATCGAGACTCCCCGTGACGTCGAACGGAGGCCGCCCGAAGTCGCCGATGCCGGTGTCGACGAGGACAGCTCCATCGGCGTGAGGGATCAGGAACGCATGCACGTGCCAGGCCCAGTTCGCCGTGTCGTCGGTGGGGAACGCCCACGGGAAGAGGGACCGCTGCTCGTCCCAGTCGACGGCTTGTCCGGGCGCCTCATCGTCGAGCGGCAACGGCGCCCATCCGTCACACAGCGGAACGATCTCCATCGAACCGAGCGTGAACGGCTCGTGCGGCATCCTGGCAGAGTACGGGCTCGTTCCGTCTGGATGCATCCCGCCGGCTACGGCGTCGAGCCTGCCTGCATCTCCTGCATGTTCTTGATCATGACCGCCTCGGCCGTCCGCAGCTCCTCGCTGGGGCTGAACGACACGAACTCGGTGCCGGGCTCGTTCGCCACTGGGATGTGGCCGGGCGGCGTATAGAAGGCATCGCCTGCCTCGAACACCTCATCACGGTCGGCGTATCGAGCGGTCATCGTGCCCTTGATGACGTAGCCCCAATGCGGGCATTGGCAGCGGTCGTCCGGAAGCCCCTTCATGAAGGGCGTCGCGTCGATGTCGTCGACGAGCGACGTGAACACCACCGTGTACCCGTCGAGATCGTCGCGCAGATCCACCACCGGGCCAGCCTCCTGCCGTTGTGGCGCGCTGTCGCTTGAGACCTTCGGCATCTCTCTGCCTCCTTCGTCTGCGTCGTTACGCAGGCTCGATGCCGAGAGGGTACGCCGTCAGGAGGTGTCGGCAGCGGTGACCTCGGGGCAGGCCGACCCTAGCGCTCGAGGTCGGCGGGCTCGTCGACGTCGATCAGCGTGCGACGCTCGGGGTCGAGCGCCGTCCACGTCGGTTCGTCGATCACGACGGTCGCGACCGCCGCGAGCAGCTCGCGCAGGCTCCGCCGCCCGGCCCGGAGGAGCGCGTCCACCGCTTCTGCCGCCGGATCGCTGCGCAGGACACACGGCAGCGGCCGTTCCCTGCCTCCGTCGGAAAGCGCGACGGCGACGGCCCCCGTCTCCAGGCCGGCGCGGAGCATCTCCAGGAGCACGGGAGGTTGGAGATCCGGCATGTCACCTCCCGCGAGGACGACCCATCCCGCGTTCGCCACCTCCAGGCCTGCCGAGAGCCCGCGGAGCGGTCCTTCGTCCTCGATCGCGTCCCGCGCGAACTCCACCGAAGCATCGAGCGGCATCGACGGCTCCGACGCGTCGGGGGCGAGCACCACGATCACGCGATCGCAGACCTGCAGGAGGCGCGAGACCGGGTGGTGGAGGAGCGGGCGGCCCTGGTACTCCTCCGCGAGCTTGTCGCGACCGAACCGTTGGGACCGTCCTCCGGCGAGGACGACGCCGGCGACGCTATCTCCGTCCTCGGCCGTCGCGACCCCCTCGGCTCTGCACGTAGGCGAACCCGAAGCGACCCTTGATGCAGAGGTGCCCGCTCGTCACGGAGTGATCCTCCGGGGACGTCACCTTCACGATCTCGTTGTCCTGGACGTGGACCTCGAGCTCGCAGCCCACGCCGCAATACGGACAGATCGTGTTCGTGACGGTCTGCGCCTCCTCGTCCCAGGTGTCGGCCGCGCGCATGTCGTGCTCGGACTTGAACATCAGGGCGCCGGTCGGACACACGCCGATGCAGTTCCCGCAGTAGACGCACGCGGACTCGTCCAGCGGCACGGCGAACTCCGTGGAGATCCTGGCGTCGAAGCCGCGTCCGGCGACGGCGATCGCGAACGTGTTCTGGGCATCGACTCCGCAGGCCTCGACGCACTTGTAGCAGAGCACACAGCGCTCGTAGTCGCGGACGTACAGGTCGTTGTCCACCTTGACGGGCTGGGCGACGGTCTCGGCCGCAGCCGGATCCGGATCGTGATGGTGGCCGGCCCACCGCTCGTCGCGCTCACCGGACCCCATCGGCTCCATCGCGGTGCCGTACCGGGAGGGGTCCGCGCCGTACTCCCCCATCCACCGGAGCCAATCCGGAGAGGCGAGCTCCGTGTCCACGCTCGAGGCCAGGAACTCCATCACGAGCTTGCGTGAGTGGCGCACGCGCTCGGTGTCGGTCCGCACCTTCATCCCGTCCTCGACCGGTCGGGAGCACGCCGGCACGAGCACCCGCGCGCCCTCGACCTCGACCATGCACACGCGGCAGGCGTTCACGGGCGTGAGGTTGCCGGCGTAGCACATCGTCGGCGTATCGACGCCCTCGGCCCGGCACGCGTCGAGGATCGTGGCGCCCTCCGGAACCCGAGCCGTCCGTCCGTCGATCTCGACGTCGACGAGCCGCCGGGGTGCGTCGAGCGGGACGGCCTGGCTCATGCCCTCGCTCCGTCGAAGACGCCCAGTCGCGAGATCGCCGACTGCACGGCGCTGGCCGCCGTCTGGCCGAGTCCGCAGATCGAGGCGTCCCGCATCACGCGCGCGACCTCATCGATCAGAGCGAGCTCATCTGCCGGTGAGCCGATCGTCGTGCCCGCGACCAGGCGGTGGAGCGCCTCCTCCTGCCGCACCGTGCCCACCCGGCAGGGGACACATTGCCCGCAGCTCTCGTCGCGGAAGAAGCGCGCGATCCGCAGACAGAGGTCGACGAGGTCGGCAGACTCGTCGAACACCATGATCACGCCGGAGCCGAGGGTGTAGCCGCCCTCTCGCGCGTCCTCGAACGTCAGCTTCGCGTCCATCAGGTCGGGGCCCACGAAACCTCCGGCCGCTCCGCCGAGCAGGATCGCTTTCACGGCGCCGCCTCCACGCACGCCTCCGGCGAGGTCGACCACGTCGCGGAGGGTGGCCCCGTGCTCGACCTCGTAGACGCCCGGCCGCTCGACATGTCCCGAGAGGCAGAACAGGCGGGGTCCCGTCGAGCCGTCAGTCCCGACCGCCGCGTACGCCTCGGGTCCGATCCTGAGCACCTCGAGGACGTTGATCAGCGTCTCCACGTTGTTGATCGCCGTCGGCTTGCCGAACACACCGTGGGTCACCGGGAACGGCGGCTTGTTCCTCGGCTCCCCGCGCTTGCCCTCGATCGAGTTGAACAGGGCGGTCTCCTCGCCGCAGATGTACGCCCCGGCGCCCCGGCGGAGCTCGATGTCGAACGCCGTGCCTCCGCCCATGACGTCCTCGCCGAGGAAGCCGTGGCGCCGCGCCTCCTCGATCGCGTTCTCTAGGCGTTCGGTCGCCAACGGATACTCCCCTCGGACGTAGACGAAGCCTCGCTCCGCCCCGCAGGCGAACCCCGCGATCGTGAGCGCCTCCACGACGGCGAAGGGATCCTGTTCCATCACGACCCGGTCCTTGAAGGTGCCCGGCTCGGACTCGTCGGCGTTGCAGATCACGTAGCGCGTCCGGACGGGCTGGTCGGCGACGGCCTTCCACTTCACCCCGGTGGGGAACGCTGCCCCGCCGCGTCCGAGGAGCTTCGCGTCGGTGACCGCGGCGATCACCGCCTCCGCTCCCATCTCGTGGGCCGCCCGGAGCGCCTCGTAGCCCCCGTGTGCCCGGTAGTCGTCGATCGACGTGGGATCGACGAGTCCGGCGCGTCGGAGGAGCCGGAGACCTTCGCGGCCTCGTTGGTCCGCCGCCTGGGGTGCGCCGATGCCCCCCGCACACACGACCGTGGAATCGGGGTCCACGATCGCGTCCACGGTGGCTCGCGTCGCGCCTCCGAGCGCCACCTCGGGTCGCCCCGCTCGCTGCGCGAAGACGGCCGGCGCCTGCTCGCACATCCCCAGACAGGGCGACCGGACCCATGTCCAGCCGCCCGCTTCGCTTCCCTCCGGCCCTACGTCCGTCACCAGTTCCTCACAGAGGCTGAGGCCGCCGACGCCTCGGCAGGCGAGATCGTCGCAGACGTGCACGACGTTCCGGGGTCGCTCCTCCACGCTGAACATCGCGTAGAAGGTCGCGACGCCGTATGCCTCGGCCGGCGGTACCGAGAGGCGCTGACACACGTAGTTGAGACCCCCGCGGCTGATCCACCCGACACCCGCCTGGAGGGCGTGGAGCGCCGGGAGCAGCAGGTGTCGTTGTTCGCGGGCATCCTGCCCGCCACGCACGACGCGGAGATCCGTCGAGCTCCGAACCTCTCCACCCACCCAGCCGCTCTCGGGCGGACCCAGCAGCGCGTCGACGGCGGCACGCTCGGCGTCCGATGGTGCGGCGTCCATCAGACGGAGATCCACGCGGCCCCTCTCACTCGCCGGAAGCGGCGATCGCCGCCGGAAGCTTCTCCACCTGCACGGCGGTCGCCTTGAACTCCGCCGTGCCGGATTTCGGGTCCCACGCGTCGATCGTGAGGTTGTTCACGTCCACCACGTCCGGCGAATGCAGCGTCATGAACAGGAGCCCCGGCCGCAGACCGAGGGCGAGGCGGACCGGCGCCTCGACCGCGCCTCGACGGGACACGATCCGGACGCGCTCACCTTCCGCCAGCTCCAGCCGCTCGATATCCTCCGGCGACATGTCCAGCGTCTCCTCCCGCCGGAGCGGGGACGTGTAGCCGCCGGTCTGCACGCCGGTGTTGTACGAATCGAGGCGACGCCCGGTCGTGAGCCGGAACGGGTACTCCGCGTCGAGCTCGTCCACCGGCGGCTCGTAGAGCACCACGGAGAACGGCGCCTTCATGCCCTGCTCCCCTGGATCCTCGGACCAGAGCCGAGCGTGGAGGAACTTCGTGCCCGGGTGCGACTCGTCCGGACAGGGCCATTGGATCCCCCCGAGCGTCTCGAGCCGCTCCCAGGACATCCCGGCGTGCATCGGGGAGACCCGGCGGACCTCTTCCCAGATCTCGTGCGCGGACGGCTCGCCCCAGTCGTGACCGAGCCGCCGCGCGAGCTGGGCGATGATCCAGATGTCGTCCTTCGCGTTCCCCGGAGGTGTCAACGCCGCCCGCACCCGCTGCACACGCCGTTCACTGTTCGTGACCGTCCCCTCGGACTCGAAGGCGGAATTCGCCGCGGGGAACACCACGTCGGCCATCTTCGCGGTCTGCGTGAGGAAGATGTCCTGCACGATCAAGATGTCGAGGTTGGACAGGAGCTTGTGCGTCCGCTGGTTGTCGGCCTCCGACACGGCGGGGTTCTCCCCGATCACGTAGAGCGCCGTCAGCTCGCCCTCTTCCATCGCTTCGAACATCTGCGAGAGGTGCCAGCCTCGCTTCGGCCGGATCGTGACACCCCATTCCTGCTCGAAGCGCTGACGACCCACGAGGTCCGTCTCGATGTCCTGGAAGCCACAGAGCTTGTTCGGGATCGCACCCATGTCCCCGCCGCCCTGGACGTTGTTCTGACCGCGGAGCGGGTTCATGCCCGACCCGTACCTCCCGACGTGTCCCGTCAGCAGTCCCAGATTGATCAACGCTAGGACGTTGTCGGCGGCGTTGTGGTGCTCCGTGATCCCGAGGGTCCAGCAGATCATCGCGCGATCTGCCTTCGCGTACGCGTGCGCCACCTCGCTGATCACCTCCGCGGGGATCCCGGTCACCTCCGCCCCACGCTCGAGTGTCCAGTCCATCACGGAGGCGACGTAGTCCTCGAAGCCCGTCGTGGCGAGCTCGATGAAAGCACGGTGATGCAGGTCGTTGACGATGATCTCGCGGGCCATCGTGTTGGACAGGGCGATGTCGGTCCCCACGTCCAGGCCGAGCCAGAGGTCCCCCCACTCGGCCGACTCGGTGCGTCGGGGATCGATGACGATCAGCCGCATCCCGTTGTGGATCCCTTTCAGGACGTGGTGGAAGAAGATCGGGTGGGCGGCGCGCGCGTTCGACCCCCAGAGCAGCGTGAGGTCGGTGTGCTCCGCCTCCTCGTATGAGCTGGTGCCGCCTCCGGCACCGAAGACCGTGGCCAGACCGACCACGCTCGGTGCGTGTCAGGTGCGGTTGCAGCTGTCGATGTTGTTGCTGTCGAGGGCCTGACGGATGAACTTCGCCGCGGCGAAGTTCATCTCGTTCGTGGCCTTCGAGCAGCTGAACAGGCCGACCCCCTTGCCGCCGTGACGCTCGGTGGCGGCGCGCAGACCTTCGGCGGCCCGGTCGAGGGCCTCCTCCCAGGTCGCGACGCGCAGCTCGCCGTCCTCGCGCACCATCGGCTCGGTGAGTCGGGTGAGCCCGTTCGCCATCCCGCTCCTTCCCGCGTTGATCCTCGGCCGGACGTCCCGGCCGTCCGGGATTCTAAGGCGCCCCGTCCCGGCCGGTCTGGGGGTCGAGGCGCTCCACGGTCTACCGTGTGGGAAGGATGACCGACCAGGCGTCAGGTGGGAGGCGGGCGAGCGCGCTCGACCGTCTCCGGGGCAGCACCGGCTCGCGGATCTCACCCCATCCCGGTCCCGTCGGAGCCGAACAGGACGCCGCGAGCAGCAAGTCCGGGGCCCTGCGGGCCGCCATCTTCGGGATGAACGACGGCCTCGTCTCGAACCTGTCACTGATCTTCGGCGTGGCCGGGTCGGGCCTGGATCACCACGTGGTGGTCATCGCCGGGATCGCCGGACTCCTCGCGGGCGCGTTCTCGATGGCGGCGGGCGAGTACGTCTCGATGAAGGTGCAACGCGAGGTCTTCGAGGAGCTGATCCACAAGGAGGCGCACGAGATCGCGACCATGCCCGACGAGGAGGAGCGGGAGCTCGCCGGGATCTTCGAGGCCAAAGGCATCGACCCCGGAACGGCCGCCTCGATCGCCGCCGACGTGATGAAGGATCCGCAGATCGCCCTCGAGACCCACGCGCGCGAGGAGCTGGGGATCGACATGCGGGAGGGGCTCGGCTCGCCCTGGGCCGCGGCGGCGTCCTCGTTCGTGATGTTCGCGATCGGAGCCTTCGTCCCGCTCCTGCCGTTCCTGTTCACCTCGGGCGATCCGGCTGTGATCATCTCCGCCGTGCTGTCGGGTGTGACCCTGTTCGCGGTGGGGGCCGCGATGACCGTACTGACCGGTCGGGGTGCCCTGTTCTCGGGAGCGCGGATGCTCGCGATCGGTGCGGTAGCGGCCGCGATCACCTACGGCGTCGGGTCGCTGCTCGGCGTGGTCGTCTCCTAGGCCTCAGCTCGCACGCGTTCCGGGTGGGTGTAGACGTTCAGCCGGTCGCCGCGGACGAACCCGACGAGCGTCATCCCGAAGCGCTCCCCGGCCTCGACGGCGAGCGACGAGGGCGCGCTCACCGCGCTCACGATCGGGACGCCGGCCACGGCGGCCTTCTGGACGATCTCGAAGGAAAGCCGCCCGCTCACCTGGAGCACGTGGTCGGCCAGGGGCACGTGCCCGGCGAGGACCTGCTCGCCCACGACCTTGTCGACCGCGTTGTGGCGACCGACGTCCTCACGGACCGAGACGAGGCGTCCCTCGGAGGTGAACAGTCCGGCGGCGTGGAGCCCGCCCGTGCGATCGAAGACCTTCTGCGCCCTCCGGAGGGCATCGGGGAGGCCGAGCACCGTCTCGACCGAGACCGTCGTCCCCGTCGCGACGGGCGCGCATCGCACGTCGATGTCGTCGAGGGCGGCCTTGCCGCACACGCCGCAGGACGACGTCGCATAGAAGTTCCGCTTCAGCAGGTCGAAGTCGAACGGCCGGCCGAGTGTGACCGACACGATGTTGTACTGCTGGTCCTCACCGGGCAGGTTGTCGCAGTAGGCGACCCGGCTCACGTCGCCGGGCGCGATCAAGCCCTCCGTGAACAGGAACCCCACCGCCAGCTCGAAGTCGCCGCCGGGCGTGCGCATCGTGACCGCCACGGATCGCAGGTCCTGGCCGGGCCCCTGCACGCGGATCTCCAGCGGCTCCTCGGCCGCGAGCGTGTCGGTTCGCTCGGATCGCACCCCGTCGTTCATCGTCACGACGTGCACGTTCGCAGTGTTCCTTCGGAGGGGCTGCGCTGCGGTCGCCATCACGACGATTATCGTCCTTCCCAGGAGGCCGGGGCCGCGATCAGTGCGAGACGGCGGCGGCGGCGATCTCCGAGACGAGCTCCCGCTTCCAGAACCGCTGCAGGGCGAACGGCGCGATCAGGTCGGGCACCTGGTTGTCGGCGATCAGGTCCGCCATCGTGACGCCCACGATCGGCGTCGCCTTGAACCCGTACGTTCCCCAGCCGCCGTCGATCAGGAACCCCTCGACGTCGGTGAGCCCCATGATCGGTGAGTAGTCAGGCGTGACGTCGCAGAGACCCCCCCAGGCCCGCATCAACTTCACGCGTCCGAGCATCGGCAGGAGCTCGAGGGAATGCGCGGCCGTCACCTCGAGGAAGTCGAGCGTCGATTCCTGCGAGTAGGACGTGTACGGCTCGATCTCCGAACCGATCAGCACCTCGCCCCGATCCGTCTGCGAGATGTAGACGTGCAGCGTGGCAGAGACGAGGATCACGTCGAGGAACGGCTTCAGCGGCTCCGTCACGAACGCCTGGAGCGGATGCGTGACGATCGGCGTCTCGACGCCCGCCATCCGGCAGACCTCGCTCGTCCAGCCCGCGACCGCGGAGATCACGGTCCCGGCGGCGATGTCGCCCCGGTTCGTCCGAACGCCGGTCACGCGACCGTCGCGGACGTCGATCCCCGTCACCTGCGTCCCCTGGTGGATGTGCACGCCCATGCGGTCCGCCATCCGCGCGTACGCCCAGACCACGGCGTCGTGGCGGATCACGCCCCCGGGCGGGTGATACAGCGCGGCCATGATCGGGAAGTCCGGATGGTCGGACAGGTCCAGCTCCGGGCAGAGGCGGGCGATCTCGTCCGGGTAGATCACTCGGGAGTCGACGCCGAGCAGGCGGTTCACCTCCGCGCGCTCGTGCGCGACGATCACGGCTCGTTCGGCGTGTGCGAGCGTGAGGTGCCCCGGCTGCGAGAGCAGGAGGTTGTAATCGAGCTCCTGCGCCAGCTGCTCGTACAGGCGGAGCGACTCCTTGTAGAAGGCCACGCCTTCCGGTGTCCGGTAGTTCGCGCGGACGATCGTGGTGTTGCGACCGGATCCACCGGCGCCGATGTAGCTCTTGTCGAGGACCGCGACGTCGCGGATGCCGCGCTTCGCGAGCTCGTATGCGATCGCGAGACCGTGCGCGCCCCCACCCACGATCACGACGTCGTAGGAGTCCTTGAGCTCGTGACGGCGCCACATCCGCCAGGGCCGGAAGTACCGGATCGGATGCATCAGCCCCACCCCTCCGCGCGGAGCGCCTGCCAGCCCACGGGCGCGCCGCCGAGACCGCCCACCATGCCCATGAGCGTCTCCCATGCGTAGCGGCCGAACTCGGTGGCGACGTAGACCTCGAGGACGGGAATCGAGAGCGCACGGCGGACCACGAGCGCCCGCACATCAGCGATCGGCGCGCCCGCCGCCTCCCCCGGAGCCAGCGTCGACAGGTCCCACGACGTGGCGCGCTCGATCAGATCCGGAAGAGCGGGTCCCACGAGCGCCATCCCTGCGAACAGATGCGTGACCTCGGTGACCATCGTGCGCGGCCCCGCGAGAGGCTCCAGCTCGCGGAGAAGAGCCACCTCGGTATCGGGCGCACCGAGGACGACCGCCCACTCGCGCGAGATCCGGGCCGCGATCGCATCGCCTGGGACGGAGAGCGTCACCGGGAGCTCTCCACGGATGTCCACCTTGGCGCGCGCGGTGATGTCCGCGATCGCCACGTGGTCACGGATCGCCGCGCGCTCCTTCGCGTCGTTCCCGTAGGAGGCCGGGATCTCCCACCCGGCCTCTTCCACGAAGACCGCGCCGCGGCGGGACGACAGCCGCGCGGCGGGCGAGCGCCGGATCGGAGCCTTCACGACCGGAGCCTCTCGCCGCGCGGGTCGTAGAACGGCTCGGTCCGCACCGTCCCCGTCGTGTGACTCCCGCCGAACTGGATCTCGAACGTTCGTCCGTCGTCGGCCCACGTCGCCGGCACCCACGCCAGGCCGATGACCGAGCCCACCGCCTCGCTCCGTCGAGCCGACGTGACGCGCCCGACCCAGACGCCGTCCCGCACCACCGAGGCGCCCTCCGGCGGGATCCACCCGTTGGCGGCGGTGAAGCCGACGAGCCGCTCCTGCGGGCCCCGTTCCTTCAGATCCCGAAGGGACCGGAGTCCGAGGAAGTCGTCCTTGTCGTCCTTCACCATCCAGCCGAGCCCCGCCTCGTACGGGTCGGACTCGGCGTCGGTGTCCTGACCGACGAGGATGTGCTGCTTCTCGAGACGGAGGATCCGCTGCGCCTCGAGCCCGAAGGCGGCGATCCCCTCGGCTTGGCCGGCCTCCATCGCGGCGTCCCACAGATGCTCGCCGTACGCGGAGGGGAAGTGGATCTCGTAGCCCATCTCTCCGACGAAGCCGATACGGAGCACGAGCGAGGACACACCGGCGACCGTCATGTCCGACGCCGTCATGTAGGGCATCGCCTCGCTCGACACGTCTTCGTCGGTGAGCGCTGCCATCACGCTCCGAGCGCGCGGACCAGCGAGGTTCACCGCCGCGTACGCGCCCGTTACGTTCAGGATGCGCGCGTCCAGGGCCCAATCGGCGTTCCACCACGTGATCCACCGCTCCAGGGCGCCCGTGTTGCCCGTCGTGACGGTGACGAAGAACTCGTCGTCGGCGCGCCGGACGACCGCCCCGTCGTCGAGGATCACCCCTTCGTCGTTGAGCATCGCCCCGTAGCGGACCCGACCGATGGCGAGATCCGCGAAACGGTTCGGGTAGAGGCGCTCGAGGAGCTCCACCGCCTCCGGGCCCTTGATGCGGAACCGGCCGAGCGAGCTCACATCGATCAGCCCCACGCGGCCCCGCACGGCGGCGACCTCCTTCTCGGGGCTCGTGTAGTGATGCGGACGGCGCCAATCCCCCGCCCACATGAACTCCGCCTCGGCCGCGACGTGCCGGTCGTGGATCGTCGTCTCCTTGCGTGGGGTCAGCCGGGCGCTGGCCAAGGTGCCCATCTCCACGGGGACCCACGGAGGTCGCGCCGTCGTCGGTGCGGTCTCGCCGAACGAGCTGCCCGTCACGGAGGCGCACAGCCGCTGCGAGGACGACATGCACGCCTTCCCCTGACACGGGCCCATCGTGATCGTCGTGTAGCGCTTCAAGAGCTCCATCGAATCGAACCCCTCGGCGACCGCCGTCTTCAGCTCCTTGGCCGTCACGTCCATGCAGAGGCACGCGAACTGCTTGCCCGAGGCCGTCGAGACCTCCGGCGGCAGGACGACCGGATCCCGGCTCAGCGCCGCATCGCTCCGGAGCCCCTCGATCGACGACCCGTCGACGTCGCGTCCCGACGCCGCCGCGGCTTCGAGGCCGGCGAGCCTGCCTTGCGCGACCGAGGCCTCGGGGGAGCGCGCGCCCGCCACCGCCCCGACCGCCCATGTCCGCTCCGGCATCTCCGCAGGGAGGAAGGCCTGCAGCGCCTCGTCGAAGGCCAGTCGCGCGCCTGCCTGCGCGAGGAGGTTCGTGGACGGCGTCTGGATGCACGCGTTCACGACGAGGTCGCAGGCGACCTTCTGCCCGGAGGTCGAGCCCGGCGGGCCCACGGAGACGCCGGTCACGCGACGACGTCCGTGCGCGGAAAGGATCGTCGAACCGGCGAACACGGGGAACCCCTCCGGCCAGCCGCCCTCGGAGCGCAGGTCGACGACCGTGACCTCTGCGCCGGCGTCCTTCAAGGCCCAGGCGGTGGAGTACCCGACGTTGTCGCCGGTGAGGACCACCGCCCGGCGGCCGGGGAGGACGCCGTAGCGGTGGAGCAACAGGTGCACTCCCGACGAGACCATGACGCCGGGGAGGTCGTTGCCGGGGAACACGGCCGATCCCTCGACCGCTCCGGTCGCGAAGATCACCTGCCGCGCGCGGATCCGATAGAGAGCGTGACGCCCGGCGGCCGCCACCAACCCGCCGCCGAACACGCCGAACGCTGCCGTCTCCGGGAGGAACCGCACCTTCCCGGACGTCAGCGCGTCGCGAGAGAGTGCGGTGCGGAGCGCGCCGCTCGCCTCCCCCAGCAAGTGGCCGCCGGCCTCGCGGCCCTGCTCGAGGAGCACGACGGATGCGCCCGCCTCCCCGGCCGCCGCCGCCGCGGCGAGGCCGGCGGCTCCGGCTCCGATCACGAGGACGTCAGGGTGGAGGTTGATCCGCCGCCGCCGCCGGTGATCCGGCTCGGCGGGCACCTTCCCCAGTCCGGCCTTCGACCGGATGAACGGCTCCACGAGGGGCCACGCCCAGCGGGGGTGCTGGAAGATCTTGTAGTAGAAGCCCGGCGGCATCATGAACGAGAACGTGTTCAGCCATCCGTGAACGTCCCGGTCCACCGACGGCCAGGCGTTCTGGCGTTCCACGGTCATCCCCTCGCGCACGGGCTCCGTGCAGGCGCGCACGTTCGGGATCCCGTCGATCTGCATCAGGCAGTTGGGACACGCGCCGGTCATGCACGAGAGCCCGCGGGGACGGTGATACTTGAAGGACCGCGCCGTGATCGTGACGCCCGCGGCCGCCAGCGCCGATCCGACGGTGTCCCCTTCGAACGCCGTGATCGTCCGGCGCTCGAAGCGGAACCTGATCGGCCGGTCGCGCCGGATCGCTTCGCCCTGGCGCTCCGGGAGCCGTTCGCTCACGCGGGCGCGGCCTCCCGGTCCTCCGGGCGATAGGTACGGCGGATCTCGTTCGTCGTGGTGTGCCGCTCGGCGAGGAACCATGTCCGGCAGCCGCTCTGGTGGACCCACCACTCCGTCTGCCAGCCGTCGGAGTTCCGGCGGAAGTACAGGGCGGCCGCGAGCTCCCGATCGGTCGCCGTGGGACCCGCTCGAGGGGTCGTCTCACCGCCGAACGCGAACTCGAGGGCCTCGCGCGGCCCGCAGTTCGGACACGTGATCAGGAAGGTCACCCCAGCTCCTCCGGTCCCCGGCTTCCCCGAGCGCCGAGGACGCGCGTGAGACTAACGGACGCGGGTTCAGCCCGACCGCAGGTTCCAGTTCGGGAGCTGCCGGGCCCTCGCCCGGACCTTCCGTCGCCACCGCGGCATGTAGATCAGGAACCAGAAGCCCATGACCCCGAGGACGATCGGGAAGTACTGCCTGCTGCCGATGTTCGCGAGGGTGATGGCGAGGGCGATCCCCAGCCCCACCGACACCGCGATCACCTCGAGGCGGTAGCGGCGCATCTCCCGCATGATCCCCCAGTACTCCTCCGAAGGGATCTGCGCGGTGTCCCAGCGTCGCCCGCAGCCCGGGCAGATCCAGGCCTCGCCGTACGGGACGCGTTCCAACTCGCCACAGTCGCACCGCACCGTGATCGGAGGACCCTTCACGGCCGCGATGGTACAGGGGCGCCTCCTATGCGGCGGAACGCAACATCCCCGGATTGCCCGCCCCAAGGTGCCGTGCTATACCCCGGCAGGCGGAAGAAGGGCCGTGCACGCGAGACGGGAGGGATCAGGTGGCTGAAGAGGTCACGGCGCAGGCGACCATCGAGGAACGCCATCTCCTCAAGTCGCTGAACTGGTACGACGGGTTCGTCATCGGTTTGTGTCAGCCGGCGTTCCTGCTGGGGTCGCTCGGCTTCACGCTGGCCACGATCGGCGTCTGGGGATCGATCCTTGCTGTGGGGGATCTCCGCGACTGTCGGGTTGCTGCAGAACTTCATCTACGCCGAGACCGCGGCGATGTTCCCCGACAAGCCCGGTGGGATCGCCCTGTACGCGCACGAGGGCTGGCGTTCCCGTTTCAACCTCTTCGGTCCGATCGCGGCGTTCGGGTACTGGATCGGCTGGTCCGTCGTGCTCTCGTTCGTCGGGAACATCGTGGGAGCGCTCATCGTCGCCGAGTGGTTCCCCGCGTCCGGGGACGGGGTGGACGACGCCTGGTTCAACCTCGGCTTCGCTGACTTCGGGTTGGCGCAGGCGATCGCGATCGTCGTGATCCTCGGCGTGTGGCTGTTCAACGTCCTCGGCGTGAAGCCGTCGCTCGCGGTCGGCTACGTCACCGGCGCGCTGCTGATGGTTCCGCTCGCGATCTTCATCGTCTTCCCGTACTTCACCGGGGACTGGCAGTCGTCGAACCTCGAGTACGTCCACAACGCGGGCGGCTTCAGCGACCTCCGGATCGCGTTGATGTGGCTCTTCATCATGTGCTGGTCGGCGTACGGGGTCGAGGTCGCCGCGAGCTTCGCCCCCGAGTACCACGACACGAAGCGCGACACGGCCAAGGCCTTGAAGACCGTGGCGGTGTTCTCGCTGTTCGTGTACCTCTTCCTCCCGCTCGGGCTCGGCGGTGTCGTGGGGTCGACCGGGGACTACGGCAGCTTCTACGTGTCGGCTCTGGAGGAGATCGCGGGTCCCGTCCTCGGGGGCTTCGCCGTGATCTGTCTGATCGCGAGCCTGATCCTCGCGATGAACACGTCGACCGCGGACGGCGGCCGAGCGCTCTACGGCATCGCCCGCGACGACATGACGATCAAGTGGCTCTACCACCTGAACAAGTTCCACGTCCCCGCACGCGGGATGACGGTCGACATGGTGGTGAACATCGGCCTGCTGCTGCTGCTGGGCGCCAACAACTTCGTGATCCTCTACATCTCGAACATCGGCTACGTGTTCTGTCACGTGCTCGCGCTCACCGGGTTCTTGCTCCTCCGCAGGGACCGCCCGGAGTGGCCGCGTCCCATCAAGGCGGGACCGGTGATCGCCGCCCTGGCCTGGCCGTTGGCGGCCTTCAACCTGATCCTCGTGCTCGCCGGCGTGTTCGACCAGGATGTGGCGTCCTACATCGGCTTCTACGAGTTCAAGGGTCTCCCGCTCTTCCTGGGCCTCGGCGTGCTCATCGCGGCGATCCTGCTGTTCTTCTACCGACGGGCGATCCAGGACCGGAAAACGATCACGTTCCGCGACCGCGACGTGCCGCTGGTGCCCAGCGAGGACCAGATGCGGTTGCTCCGCGAGGAGGTCATGCCCGACCCCTCGTGAGGACATCGATGCATCGGAGGAGGGGGCGGTGACCGCCCCCTTCTGCGTTCCGGCCCGGCGTTGCCCGTCCCGCGAGCCGCGCCTAGCATGAGGCCCGTTCCCTCAAGGAGGTCGAGATGACGGACAAGATGTGGGGTGGCGAGCCCTTCTGGGGACTCGGGTACGACTGGGACCCGGACTGGGTCTACACCGAGAAACAGAAGGAGCTCCGCGCCACCCTGATCGAGCTCTGCGAGAAGGAGCTGCGGGCGAACGCCAAGCGCTTCGACGACGAGCTGATGTTCCCTCGTCGCAACCTGGAGCTCCTGGGAGAGCACGGGTTCTTGGCGCTGACGGTCCCCGAGGAGTACGGGGGGCTCGGCGAGAACCACGTGGCCTACTCGATGGTCTGCGAGACGATCGCGCGCTACGGCTGCGCCTCGACCGCGATGTGCTACGTGATGCACATGGGCGCGGTGAACGCGATCATGCTCCGAGCGACGCCCGAGCTGATCGACAAGTACATCCGCCCCCTCAACTCGGGCAAGATCGGCACGCTCTCCTACTCGGACCCCGAGACGGGCTCGCACTTCTGGTACCCGATCTCCTCCGGGGCCGAGCGCTCGAACGGCGGGTTCAAGGTGCGGAAGAAGGCCTCGTGGACGACGTCGGGCGGTTTCGCGGACTTCTACGTGGTGCAGACGACCAGTCCGGACTTCTCCGGCTACGACGACCTTTCCGTCTTCGTGGTCGACGGCGAGCACATCCAGGCCCAGCCGTCCCTGTGGGACGCGCTCGGGCTTCGGGGGAACCAGTCCGGCCCGATCGAGATCGACAACATCGAGGTCCCCGCGGAGCAGCTGGTCGGGCCCACCGGCGACGGCGCGAACTCCAACGACGAGTCCGTCGACCCCTGGTTCCTCGTCGGTTCCGCGTCGGTCTGGAACGGGCTGGCCCTCGGTGCGATCGACATCGCGAAGCGCCACACCACCCGGAAGAAGCACGTCGACGTCGGGATGCGCGTCGCCGACTACCCGACGATCCAGGACTACGTCGGCGAGGCCGTGATGGATACGAACGCCTCACGGCTGTTCACGCTCTCCGTCGCCCAGGCGATGGACGGCGCGACCGAGAACAACACCGTGAATCCCGGCCCCGGCGAGCTGGCGCGGGGGAACTTCCTCCACTGGGCGTGGCAGATCAAGTTCGAGGCCGCGAAGAACACCGCGCACGTCGTCGACAAGATGCTCCACGCCTGCGGCGGCTCCGGGTACAAGCGCGACATGGAGCTCGAGCGGTACCTCCGCGACGCGAAGGCGGGCTGGGTGATGGGCCCGACGAACGAGGTCCTCCGGCAGTTCGTCGGCAAGGCGGTGTTGCTCGGCTTCGAGTCGTTGGACTACTGGAACCAGTCCTACAACCGGCGGGCCGTCGAGAACGAGGTCAAGAAGCTCGACGCGGCCGGCAAGCGCGAGCTCGCCGAGCAGCTGTTCAAGGAGGCCGACGAACAGGCGTCGAAGGAACCGGCGAAGGGCTGAGAGTGGCGATCGCGTCAGGACGCCGGAGCGTCACCGTCCCGGGACTGCTCCCGACGGACCCGTTCCTCGAGCGGTACTGGGTGCGGCCGGGCGGAGCCACCGTGATCTCCCTGGACGGCGACGACCGGCTGACCGTGCGCGACCCCGATGGCGCGCAGGCCGCGGAGCTCACCGTGCTAGCGCCGGACGGCTCCGACGCCGCCGCCGCGATCGGCGCGACGGCGGGAGCACCCGCCACGGTCCTCCGCTCGCTGCTCGGGTCGGACGCGCGCGGAGCGACCGACGTGGTCGCATCGCTCGCGGCCCGTGGCCTGAACCCCACCGAGGCGACCGCGATCCGGCTCTTCGGAGAGTGGTCGCCGGCCGGAGCGTCCCAGACCTTCGTCGCGGAACGCCCCGTCGTCGTGGTGATCGCGGCGCCCGACGGCGGCTCCGTGCTGGAGGGAGGTGTCCCGGCGTCGGACCTCGACGTGGAGGTGCGCCGGACGCGCCCTCGGACGCACGACGAGCTCGAGCTCCCGCCTCCGCTCGCCGAGCCCCGGCTGGATCTCCGCATCGACCGCGCCACGGCCCTGTCCTACGAGGTGAAGGCCGGCGAGTACATCCAGATCATCGACGTCGAGGGCAAGCAGTGCTCGGACTTCCTCGCGTTCCACCGGCACAAGCTCGAGGACGGCGTGGAGCGCGGCTTCGACCCCACGATCACCCGGACGCTGATGGGCAACGCGTTCCCGCAGCCCGGACTGTTCTCGAAGTTCTACGACCTCGACATGGACGTGCTCGTCGAGGTGATCCGCGACACCGTCGGACGCCACGACTCGTTCCTGCTCGCGTGTACCTCGCGGTACTACGAGAACCTCGGGTACTTCGGGCATACGAACTGCACCGACAACTTCAACCGGCAGCTCGAGACGTACGCGATCGCGCCGCGGAAGGGCTGGCAGGCACTGAACTTCTTCTACAACACGATGTTCGCCACGGACAACCTGCTCGTCTTCGACGAACCGTGGTCCCGCCCCGGGGACTACGTGCTCCTTCGCGCGGCGACGGACCTGGTGTGCGCCTCGAGCGCCTGTCCCGACGACGTCGACCCCGCGAACGGATGGGATCCGACCGAGGTGCACGTCCGTGTCTACTCCCCCGAGCACACGTTCTCGGCGGCGATCGCGCACCGCGTCACGCCCGACGCGGACCCGCGCCTCACGACCGAGACCGGCTTCCATCCCCGGATCGCCGAACTGACGGGCAAGCGCACGGAATACAACGGCTACTGGCTCCCCACGAGCTTCGACAACCATGGCGCCACGGACGAATACTGGGCCTGCCGGGAGCGCGCCGCGATCATGGACCTGTCGCCGCTCCGGAAGTTCGAGGTGCTCGGACCCGACGCCGAGGCGCTGCTGCAGGCGGCTGTGACGCGCGACGTCCGGCGGCTCTCGGACGGCCACGTCGTCTATACGGCGATGTGCAACGAGACCGGAGGCATGATCGACGATGCGACGATCTTCCGGATCGCGGAGACGAACTTCCGCTTCGTGGGCGGCGCCGAGTACGACGGCGTCTGGCTCCGGGAGCAGGCCGCTCGCCTGGGCCTCAACGCGTTCGTGAAGGAGTCCACCGACCACCTCCACAACGTCGCCGTCCAGGGTCCGGCGAGCCGCGACCTCCTGGCGTCGGTCGTGTGGACGCCGCCCGCGCAGACGCCGTTCGACGCCCTCGGATGGTTCCGGTTCGCGGTGGGACGTATCGGGGGCGCGGCCGGCGTGCCCGCGGTGATCTCGCGGACCGGTTACACCGGTGAGCTCGGGTACGAGATCTTCTGCCATCCGCGCGACGCCGTCGCGGTCTGGGACGCGGTGTGGGAGGCGGGCGAGAAGCACGGTCTCACTCCGCTCGGACTCGACGCCCTGGACATGCTCCGGATCGAGGCCGGACTGATCTTCGCCGGCGCCGAGTTCGACGACCAGGTCGACCCGTTCGAGGCCGGGATCGGGTTCACCGTGGCGAAGGACAAGGACGAGGACTTCGTCGGCAGGGAGGCGCTGGTCGAACGTCGCGAGCATCCCCAACGGGCGCTGGTGGGCCTCGAGCTCGACGGGAACGAGCCCGCCACCCACGGCGACGGCGTGTACGCGGAGCGTCAGCAGGTGGGCGTCGTCACCAGCGGGACCCGCTCCCCCATCCTGAAGAAGACGATCGCGCTCGCGAGGGTCGCGGTCCAGCACCGCGATGCGGGAACCGCCCTGGAGGTCGGCAAGCTCGACGGGCACCAGAAGCGGATCCCTGCGACGGTGGTCCCCTTCCCCTTCTACGACCCGGACAAGACCCGGCCGCGCTCCTGACGATGGCTCCGTTGCTCGAGTCGTTCACCCCCGAGCAGGTCGAGGCGTTCCATCGCGACGGCTTCCTGATCGTCGAGGAGGGCCTGATCTCCGGCAAAGCCCTCGAGCTGCTGGAGGAGCGGTACCTCCGCCTGTTCGACGGCGAGTACGAGACCGGGATCAAGCCGGACGAGGTCAACTGGGTGAAAGGGCGTGACCCCGAGGATCGGACACGGCAGCTGTGCAACGCGTGGCGCGCGGACACCGTGATCGCGGCCCAGGTCCTGTCCGCGAGGATCGGTCGGCTCGCGGCGCAGCTGATGGGCTATCCGGGCGTGCGGATCCTCCAGGACAACGTGCTGTGGAAGCCGCCCGGGACGAAGGCGATCGGCTTCCATCAGGACGGGTCCTACGCCGACTACCTCGTCCCGCCGGAGATGGTGACGTGCTGGATGTCGCTCCACGAGACCCAGGCAGAGGCCGGGCCGATCGCCTACGTGCGCGGATCGAACCACTGGCCGTGGACCCCGCCGGAGCGCTCACAGTTCCACGCCCCCGATGACTGGCTGGCGGGCGTCCGCGATGCCAAACCCGCCGACGCCGAGATGGAGATCGTGCCGGTCGTCGTGAAGCCGGGCGGCGGTGCCTTCCACCACAACCTCACGTGGCACGGGTCGGAGCCGAACACGAGCGGAACGGTGGCGCGGATGGCCCTCGTCTCGCACATGCTCCCGTCGCACGCGCGGTTCCACCACACGAACGTCGACATGATCTACTCGCGCTACCGGCGTCGCAGCGACACCTCGATGGATGAGTCGTTCTTCCCGGTGCTGTGGGACGAGACCGGGCATCGGACGAGCTGGCTCTCCGACCTACCCGAGATCGACTGACGGCTCAGTCGTCGCGGAGTCGCCCCGCGAGCACCTCGAGCATGGCCCACGCAGCGCGCGGTTCTTGCTCCATCGCTGCCTGTAAGAGATCGCGCGAGATCGCGAGCACGCGCAACGCGGACGTGGCCGTCACGTCGGCGCTCCGCGGGCGGCCGTCGAGCACGGCGATCTCGCCGAAGAACTCCCCCACGCCGAACGTGGCGAGCCGTGTCCCGCCCCGCATCACGTCGGCGCTCCCCTCCAGGATCACGAACAGCTCGTCGCCCGGATCCCCCGCCCGCACGACCGGGTCGCCGGCCTCGAACGTCCGTTCTTCCCCCTGGGCAGTGATCGCCTCCAGGATCGCCGGCGGGAGCGACGAGAACACCGGCGCCCGCTCGAGCAAGTGCTCGTATCGCCCTCCGTGGAACAGCAGCGGCTGCCCCTCCCCGTACCGTGCGTACTCGACCTGGCCCACGAACAGCGAGTGGTCGCCGCCCCAGTACGAACGCACGACGCGCGCGATCAAGTGTGCGAGCGCTCCGCGCACGAGCGGCGTCTCGTGGACCAGCTCGAACTCGACCTCCTCGGGGCTCTCGGCCGTCCTTCCCGCGAACCGGTCGGAGAGCGCGCGCTGCTCGTCGGCGAGCACGCTGATCCCGTAGCGGCGGCCCTCGTTGAGGAGCGCGTGCATCTTCGCTCGTCGGTCCACGGAGATCACGATCAGCGGCGGCCGGAGCGAGACCGACATGAACGCGTTGGCCGTCATGCCGTGGACCTGGTCGTGGTCCTGGGTGGTGATGACCGTGACCCCGGTGGCGAACATCCCCAGGGTGCGCCGGAACGCCGCCACCGGGTCCTGCCCGGGCTCCCCCGCGATCTCGAGCTCGTCGGCGTCGGGCGTGTCCTCCGGGAACGTCTCCCCGATCCCGGCCGGTGCGAACCCCCCGTGCACCGGGAGGTCGAACTCGAGAGGTAGGGAGCGGGTGGCGGGGGGATCCGACACGCTAGCTCCAGGGGTACGGAGAGTGGCTCACGGGGTGGAGCCGCCCTTCGGCGAACCGGGAGAACCGGAAGGGCTCGAGGAGGGCCTGCGGCTCCCCCAGCAGCTCCTTCGCGATCAGCGCGCCGATCCCGATCATCTTGTACCCGTGGTTCGAGTCGGCGATCACGTAGGCGTTGTCCACGAACCGGTCGAACACGGGGAAGCTATCCGGGGTGAACGCGCCGATCCCACCGGTGGGCGCCTTCCGGTAGAGCGGCCGTTTCCCCTCGAACCGTTTGTGGCAATGCGCGAGGGCCGACGTCCACATCCGCTCGAACTCGGGGGTCACGACGAACTCGGTGCTGAGGTGGCCGTACGGATCGACCGCCACGTCGTCGGCCGGCTGCTCCACCACCCAGGGCATCGCGCCGCCCTGCACGCCGCCGAAGTTCACGTCGGGCTTGTAGTAGATCCCCCAGAGGTCTTCGCTGATGAGCGACCCGTCGAGGTCGTCGACGAGTGGCGCGTCCGTGTCGATGTGCACGACCGGCGGCATGTTCCCCTCGTTGTCGAGCAGATAGCTGGGATCGACGCCCAGCGTCCCCTCCTGGAGGCACCAGTACGTCCACATCGGACGCTCGTAGATCAGCCCGTCGCGACCGAGGACCTTGATCTGTCCGGGGAGGTCGAGCATGTGCCAGAGGTCGCGGACCCACGGCCCGGCGGCGACCACGACCTCGTCGCACGCGATCGCTCCCTGGTCGGTCTCCACCGCCGCGACCGCGCCACCGTCGGTCCGGAACCCCGTGACCCGGACCGGCGCGTGCAGAGAGACGCCGAGCGCCTCGCTCTTCCTGCGAAGGCCCTGCATCGAGGGCATGTTCTCCGCGTAGCCACCCTTCTTCTCGTGCAGGACCGCGGTGATCCGCTTCGCCTGCCAGTCGGAGAAGATCGACTCCATGTACGTCCGGCAGTCGTCCTCGCCCTCGATCAGCTCCGAGGTGTAGCCGATCGCCTTCTGCTGTTCGTAGATCTGTGCGACATCGGCTCGCATCACCTCCGGCGCGATCTGCAGGTAGCCGATGGGGTGGTAGTGGAACGCCTCCGGATCCGACTCCCAGACGCCGACGGAGTGCGCCATCAGCTCGCGCATCGCGGGCTGGAAGTAGTTGTTGCGGATCACGCCACACGCGATCCCGGACGGCCCGGCTCCCACGCCCGTCTTGTCGAGGATCGCGACGTCTCGACCGTCTCCCTCGCCCCGGGCCTCGAGCTCCTGCACCAGGTGCCATGCCGTGGAGAGGCCGTGGATGCCCGCGCCGATCACGACGTACCGCGCGTGCTGCGGGAGCGTCAAGTGCGAGACCGCCTTTCGAGGGTCAGGTTCGGAGGGATCCTACGATCTCATGGTGCACACGCAGAACAGCGTGCCCTGCGGATCGGACATCGTGGTCCACCGGCTCCCCCCGTCCGCGGTCTCGTCGATCGTCCACTCCACCGTGGCGCCGAGCGCCCGGAGGCGGGCGACCTCCGCGTCGACGTCGTCGACGCGCAGATCGAGGTGGACGGCGTTCTTGCCGGGCGCGACGGCGTCCACGTGCTGGATCACGACCGCCGGGCGCGTGTCCCCGGTGGGCGGAGCCAGCACCACGTACGGCCCGCGCTCCGACCTGCTCGGGTAGCCGAGCGCCGCCTGCCAGAACGCCGCCGCGCCGGGCCCGTCCACCGCATCGATCGTGATCTCGATCGACGCGGTCACGTCACCCCGACCTCGGCCCGCTCCTCCATCCGCCTGCGCGCGTCGTCGACGAAGGTCTCCCAGATACCGAACATCCGGTCGTCGTCCTGCCACTCCTCGTGCAGCTCCCACTGGACCCCGAGGACGAAGGACCGCGATCCCGGCATCTCCACCGCCTCGATCGTGCCGTGTGGGGCCCAGGCGACGGCCTCCAGACCGGTGCCAAGGTCTCGCACCGCTTGGTGGTGGTAGCTGTCGACCTCGTACCGCTCCCCCAGATGGGCGGCGAGGAGGGAACCCGGCTGCACCTCGACGGGATGGGTCGGATGCGCCGGCCGAGGCGCTCCCTCGAGGGTCGCGGCGACCAGCGCGCGCCACTCGTCCCACTTCGCGCCCGGATGGTCCTCACCGGCCCCGGGGAACTCCTCCAGGTCGCCCCAGAGGGTCCCTCCGAGCGCGACGTTCAGGATCTGGCATCCCCGGCACACACCGAGCACCGGCACGTCGTCCTCGACGGCGAGGAGCGCGTAGGACAGGTCGATCTCGTCCAGGAAGGGCTGGCCCGGCAGGTGGTTCGGATGTGGCTCCGCCCGTCCGTACCGCCACGCCTCGATGTCGCGCCCCCCGGCCAGGACCAGTCCGTCGATCCGTTCGATCAGGTCGACGCGATCCTCCTCGTGTTCGTAGTACGGGAGGAGGACGGGAAGGGCGCCCGCCGCGAGCAGTGGGCGACCGTACCCGTAGCCGTAATAGTCACCGTAGTCGGCGAAGCCTTCCGAGATCGCGATCAGTGGGCGCCGGTCCATAACAGGTCAGAGCTTGGCACGGATCAGAGCTCGGCATCGATGAGAGCCCCGCAACCCCTCGTCAGTGGCCGGCGGGGCGCTCCCAACCCTCGAGGACCGGGGGCGTCCACGCCGTTCCCACGGTCTCCGACCCCTCGACCCAGGGTCCGAGCTCGGGCTGCGGGAACTTCGCGTGCTGCTTCTTCAGCTGGATGCCGTACGAGTTGCCCTCGGTCAGGTGCTTCATCAATACCTTGCGAGCCAGCTCGTCCTCGCGCCCAGCCGGGATGTCGAAGTAGATCTTCAGGAACGAGTTGGAGTACCGGTCGAACACGGCGGCCACGCCGTCCTCCTGCAGGAGCGTGACGTCCTCGAGCCAGTTCAGGTCCTCGCCCGGCGTCAACGCGTCGAGGTCGAGATCCTCGACGAGGGCGATGTCCTCCTGGTACGGGAAGCGCCGTCCGGCCAGCTCCTCGGCGTCGATCCCGATCTTCGTCGAGAGATGCGGCTCGGTCACGTGGTCCCCTTTCGGTCTTCCTCGGTCTCATCCCGGGAACTGCCCGGTGTCGGCGAGGTACTTCTGCATCATCGCCTTGATGTCCTCCAACGTCTCCTTGTCGGTGACGCCGGGGATGTAGTCCGTGCCGGCGAGCGGCACCTTCGCCATCGCCGCGGCCTCGACGGTGAGCGCGCAGAGATCCTCGGGCTCGAGCGAGTGGACGTCCGTCTTCCCGCACGCCCGTGCGAGCATCTGCAGCTCCATCGTCATCGCCGTCAGGAAGTTGTAGACCCGCTCGGCCGCCGAGTCGACCTCGAGCCGCTTGCGGAGCTCCGGGTCCTGCGTCGTGATCCCGACCGGGCACCGGCCGGTGTGGCAGTGGTAGCACTGACCGGCCGGCACGCCGACCGTGCCCTCGTAGTCGGTGACCCCCGGGATCTCCTTGTTGCAGTTCAGCGCCATCAACGCCGAGTGTCCGATCGCCACCGCGGTCGCGCCGAGGGCGAGGCACTTCGCCACGTCCGCGCCGTTGCGGATCCCACCGGCGACGACGAGGTCGACCTCGTCGGCGAGGCCCACGTCCTCCAGCGCCCGGCGCGCCTCGGGGATCGCCGCCATCAGCGGGATCCCCGTCTCCTCGGCCGCGATGTGCGGTCCCGCGCCCGTCGAGCCCTCGGCGCCGTCGAGGTAGATGATGTCCGGGCCGCACTTGGCCGCCATCCGCACGTCGTCGTACACGCGCGCCGCGCCGAGCTTCAGCTGGATCGGGATCCGGTAGTCGGTGGCCTCCCGAACCTCCTGGACCTTCAGCGAGAGATCGTCCGGTCCCAGCCAGTCCGGATGCCGGGCCGGCGAGCGCTGGTCGATCCCGGCAGGCAGCGACCGCATCTCGGCGACCTGCTCGGTCACCTTCTGGCCCATCAGGTGCCCGCCGAGCCCGACCTTGCACCCCTGCCCGATGAAGAACTCGCACGCGTCGGCGAGCATCAGGTGGTGCGGGTTGAACCCGTAGCGCGACTGGATGTTCTGGTAGTACCACTTCGTCGAGAGGTCCCGCTCCGGCGGGATCATCCCGCCCTCCCCCGAGCAGGTGGCCGTTCCCGCCATCGAGGCGCCCTTCGCGAGAGCCATCTTCGCCTCGAGCGACAGCGCGCCGAACGACATCCCCGTGATGTAGATCGGGATGTCGAGCTCGATCGGATGCTTCGCGAAGCGCGCGCCGAGCACCGTCTTCGTCTCGCACTTCTCGCGGTAGCCCTCGATCACGAAGCGCGTGAGGGTGCCGGGCAGGAACATCAGCTGGTCCCAGCCGGGCATCGGCTTGAACATCGAGAACCCGCGCATGCGGTAGCGGCCGAGCTCGGCCTTCACGTGGATGTCGTTGATGACCTCCTCGGTGAAGATCTGGCTGCGCCCCAGGACGTCCTTGCGAGAGGACACCTCTGCCATCGCGCTCGCTCCCCCTCCCTCAGATGATGAGCTTCTTCTCGCTCGGCTCGAGGTTGTCGTAGTTGTAGAGCATCTTGCCGCAGACGAACTTCTGGAATGCGGGCGGCGTCCCGAGGCCGTAGATCCGGAACTTGCGCTCGATCAGCTCCGTGTCCGCATCCGTCCACTCCCCTTCGACGCAGTCGATCCCGAGCGACGCGACCGTCCCCGCGACGTAGATCTCACCGTCGTACATCGAGTCGCCGAGGCCGGGGCCGACGTCGCCGAGGATGATCTGCCGGCCGCGCTGCATCATGAACGCGGTCATCGTGCCGGCGTCGCCGCCCACGATGATCGTGCCGCCCTTCTGGTCGATCCCGGTCCGCGCGCCGACGCTCCCGTGCACCACGAGATCCCCGCCGCGGATCGCCGCCCCCGTGAGGGATCCGGCGTTCTTCTCGATCACGACGACGCCCGACATCATGTTCTCGCACACCGACCATCCGACCCGTCCCGTGACCGTGATCTCGGGCCCGTCGATCAGGCCGAGGCCGAAGTAGCCCAGCGAGCCCTCGTACCGGATCCGGCACCGCTGGAGGATCCCGACGCCGATCGAGTGCTTCGCGCCGGGGTTCTGCACGGTGACGTCGAGGATCCCCTGCTCGTAGATCAGGGAGCGGAGCTCGAGGTTGATCTGCCGCGTGGTGAGATCGTTCGCGTCGAACGTGGCCCGGCCGTCCTCGATCGTCGAGACGTGCGGGACCTCCGCGACGGGCTCCGCGAGCCCGCGCGCGTCGTACGTGGTCCGCCGGCTCCCGCTCATCGTGTCCACACGAGCACCTGCCCCTCGTACGGGTCGTACGTGTCGATCTCACGACCGAGCACGGCCCGGATCGCGATCTCCTCGGAGGCCATCGCCACCATCCCGTCGGATTCGTACAGGACCAACGGCTTCGCGGCCATCTCGTCCTTGGCGACCCCCAAGGCGTCTTGCGTGACCGCCATGTAGGTGAAGACGCCGTCGAGCTCGTCCAGGCTCTTGTGCATCGCGTCCTCGAGCGAGTCGCCGCCGGCCATCTTCTCCGCAAGGTAGACCGCGATGATCTCCGAATCGCATTCGGACTGGAATCGATGTCCGCTGGACTCGAGCCGCCGCTTCCACTGGAAGTAGTTCGTGAGCTGGCCGTTGTGGACGACGGCGACATCGGTGAACGGGTAGGCCCAGTAGGGATGCGCCCCGGAGATGTCGACGTCGGACTCCGTCGCCATCCGGACGTGGCCGATCGCGTGCGTTCCCGAGAAGCCACCGAGGCGGTAGAGGTCGGAGACCTCCTGGGCGTCGCCCAGGTCCTTGACGATCTCCAGGGAGTGCCCGAGTGAGAGCACCTCGCAGCTCGGCACGTCTTCGAGGTAGTCGGCGAGGGCCTTCATGTCGCCGTCGTAGCGAACGGTGGCCCGGTACGCGTACTCGGTCTCCCGCTCCACCCGGTCGACCGACGCGCCGATCTTGTGCAGGCGCGACTCGACCTCCTGGCGGTGCCGTTCCAAGCGCTCCTTGAAGTCGAAGTCCCGGGGGTCGTTCGCGTCCGCGAGCTTGAAGCGGATCACGACCAGGTCCGACGGCTCCCCGAACAGCGCGTAGCCGGCGGAATCCGGACCCCGGTGCTTCATCGACTGGAGCATCCGGGTCATCTCGGTCCCCACGTCGGAGGACCCGTCCCGATGGATGATGCCTGCGATCCCGCACATGCGGCCGTGTGCTCCTTCCGCTAGGGCGAATGCATCATGGAAGCACGTCGAGGTACTCGGCCACGTCCCAGTCGCTGACCGTCCCGATGAAACGCTTCCACTCGTCGGTCTTGTAGTGCATGAAGACCCGATACATGTCGCCGGGCAATGCCGACTTCACCACATCGTCCGCCTCGAGGGCCTCCAGCGCCTCCCCGAGCGTCTCCGGGATCCGCGCGACGTCCTTGCCCTCCGCGATCGCCTCGTAGATGTTCCGTTCCTCCGGCGGGCCGGGGTCGAGGTTGCGCGCGAGCCCGTCCTTCATCGCCATCAAGAGCGCGGCGAAGGAGAGATACGGGTTCACGGCCGAGTCCACCGACCGGTACTCGTAGCGACCCGGGAGCCGAGATCCGGAGCGCGGTCGTCCTGTTCTGGAACCCCCAGTCGGCGAAGATCGGCGCCCAGAACCCCGCGTCGGCGAACCGCCGGTAGGAGTTCACGGTCGGCGACGTGATGCAGGTGAGCGCCCGGAGGTGCTCCAGAACGCCGCCGATCGCGTGCAGCCCGATCTTGCCCGGCACCCGGGGATCGTCTCCGTCGGGCATGAACATGTTCTCGTCGCCCTGCCAGAGCGAGATGTTGTGGTGGCAGCCGTTCGCGGACACGCCCATGAACGGCTTCGGCATGAAGCACGCGAACGCGTTCATCTCTCGGCCCACCTGTCGGCAGATCTGCCGGTACGTGGTGAGGCGATCGGCCGTCTGCTCGGCCTTGTCGAACATGAAGTTCAGCTCGAGCTGTCCGGGCGCGTCTTCGTGGTCGCCCTGGATCATGTCCAGGCCCATCGCCTCGCCGTACTCCATGACCTTGTGGATGATCGGTTGGAGCTCCGAGAACTGATCGATGTGGTAGCAGTACGGCTTCGTCTTGCCTTCGACCGACGGGGTTCCGTCGGGGTTGGTCTTCAACCACATCATCTCGGGCTCGGTCCCGGCACGGAGGTGCAGTCCCGTCTCCGCCGTGAACTCGTCGTGGAGACGCCTCAGGTTGCCACGGCAGTCCGAGGTCAGGAACGCGCCGCCGTCGACCTCCTCCTCACGTCCCCGGAACAGCGTGCAGAAGACCCTCGCCGTCTTGCGATCCCAGGGGAGCACGCAGAAGGTGTCGACGTCGGGGATGCCGACGAGCTCCCGGGCCTCGGGGCCGTACCCGATGTAGTTCCCCTCACGGTCGACGAACAGGTTGGCGGTGGAGCCGTAGACGAGCTGGAAGCCCTTCCGCGCGATCGTCTCCCAGTGCTTGGCGGGGATGCCTTTGCCCATGATGCGGCCCGTGACCGACACGAACTGGTAGTACATGTAGGTCACGCCCTCGGCCTCGATCTGGCGGCTGACCTCCTTGATGGCGGCGTCGCGCCCCTCTGCGTCCACGAACTGCTCGATGTCGGTGGCCAACTCGCGCCTCCCTTCGGGCGGCCCCCTCATCGGGCCGGATGCGCGCATCCTACGCCGAGCGTCGTGGCAAGCGCCACGCGGGAATGGTGGCTCGCGCCACGCGGGCATGTGGCAAGCGCCACGCGGGAACGGTGGCAAGCGCCACGCGGGAACGGAGGGGTATCCTCACGCGACCCTGCCCAGACCGAGGAGCCGGACGGAGGCAGGGGAACCGAGGGGAGGCGAGGCCGTGAAGAGCGGGCTGGAGATCGCGCAGGAGGCCGTCCTTCGTCCGATCACCGACGTCGCAGCCGACGCGGGGATCCTCGAGGAGGAACTCGAGCTCTACGGCCGATCCAAGGCGAAGATCTCCCTCTCGATCCTCGACCGCCTCGCCGACCGACCGGACGGCAAGCTCGTGATCACGACCGCGATCACGCCGACGAAGGCGGGCGAGGGCAAGACCACGACGTCGATCTCGCTCGCCCAGGGGATGGGCCGGATCGGCAAGGACGTGATGCTCTGCCTCCGCGAGCCGTCGATGGGGCCGGTCTTCGGGATCAAAGGGGGCGGCAACGGCGGCGGGTACGCCCAGGTCGTCCCGATGGAGGAGATCAACCTCCACTTCAACGGCGACTTCCACGCCGTGCAGGCGTCGCACAACCTCCTCGCGGCCGCCCTCGACGCGTCGATCTACCACGGGAACCCGCTCGGCATCGACCCCGTCACCGTCACCTGGCCGCGGACCCTCGACGTGAACGATCGCGAGCTCCGGTACTCGGTGGTCGGGCTGGGCGGCAAGGCGCACGGTGTCCCGCGCGAGAACCAGTTCGTGATCGTCGCGGCCTCCGAGATCATGGCCGTGCTCGCCCTCTCGAACGACCTGGCCGATCTCCGGGCACGGCTCGGACGCGTCGTCGTCGCGTCCACGTACGACGGGACGCCGGTCACGGCGGACGATCTCCGGGTCGCCGGCGCGATGGCGGTGATCATGAAGGACGCGATCAAGCCGAACCTCGTCCAGACCCTGGAGGGTCAGCCCACGCTGATCCACGCGGGACCGTTCGGCAACATCGCCCACGCGAACAACTCGATCATCGAAGACCGGATCGCGCTGAAGCTGGCGGACTACGTCGTGACCGAGGCGGGGTTCGCGTCCGACCTCGGGTTCCAGAAGTTCTGCGACATCGTGTGCCGGTTCGGTGGCTTCGCGCCCTCCGCCGGCGTGCTCGTGACGACCGTCCGCGCCACGAAGTCGCATGGCGGCATGCCGTTCGATCAGCTCGGCACCGAGGACCTCGATGCGCTCCGCCGCGGGATCGACAACCTCGGGGCGCACATCGGCATCGTCCGCGAGTACGGCCTCCCCTGCGTCGTCTCGATCAACAACTTCCCGACCGACACGGAGAAGGAGATCGAGACGATCCGTGAGCTCGCCGGTGGTGCCGGCGCCGAGACCGTGGTGGTGAACCGGGCGTTCGCGGAAGGCGGCGCCGGCGCCACCGAGCTCGCCGAGGCGGTGGTGGCCGCCTGTGAGCAACCGAGCTCGTTCCACCAGCTCACGGCCGATGGAGCGCCGCTCAAGGAGCAGATCGAGGCGATCGCCACGAAGATCTACGGTGCGGACGGCGTGGACTACCAGGCGCAGGCGGAGAAGGACATCCTCAGGATGGAGCAGCTCGGGTTCGGCGGGATGCCTGTGTGCATGGCCAAGACCCACCTCTCGCTGAGCCACGACCCACTCATGCTCAACCGGCCGACGGGCTACCGGCTCCCCGTCCGAGGCGTGGTGCCGAGCGCCGGCGCGGGCTTCGTGGTCGTGCTCTGCGGGGATATGCAGCGGATGCCCGGACTCGGGAGGACGCCCGCGTTCATGCAGGTGGACCTGGATCCCGACGGCCGGACGGTCGGCCTCTTCTAAGGCGCGCCGCGGGCCGCCCCGGCGTCCGGATCCGGCGAGGTGCCTCCACCCCATCGGATCCGGGTGGCCGCTCCCTCGCTGGGGCGCAGCCGGCTGAGCGAGGATCACCCTGTGAGCCTCACCGCGACCGCCGCTGCCCCCTCACGCTCCCTCGGCGACGCGATGGCCGCACGCCTGCGGGAGTTGGCGATCGTGGTGGTCGGCTCCGGGATCGCGGGAGCCCTCGTGGGAGGCCTCGGGAGCCGTCTCGTGATGCGGCTGGCGGCCCTCGCCGCCCCGGAGGTGAGTGGGTCGCTGACCGAGAACGGCAACGTTGTGGGCGAGATCACCCTTCAGGGAACGATCGCGCTGATGATCGTCGCCGGCCTGGCATCCACCGTCTTCGGCGCCGGTGCGTTCGTCGTGGTGCGGCCGTGGCTCCCCCGCCGGACGGTCCCGCGCGGGCTCGTGTTCGGCGCGTTCCTGTTGGCGCTGGCCGGCGCCCTCGTCGTGGACGCGGGCAACGCCGACTTCGCGATCCTCGGCGACCGGTTGCTCAACATCACGATGTTCTCAGCTCTGTTCGTCGCGTTCGGTCTGGTGGCGTCGTTCGCGTTCGTCGCGCTCGAGCGACGGGTGCCGCCTGCCGCGTCGCTCTCGCCCCGGCTGTGGGCGCTCACCGCCGTCTGCGCGCTCCCGGTCGTCCCGGGGGTGATCGGCGTCGCCTTCTCGTTCGGCTCGAGCCTCGGACTCCCGCTGATCGGCGCCTGGCTCGCGATGCTGGCAGCCTCGGCTGTCGACCGGCGGGGACGACACCGCCTCGCCCAGCTGATCCGTGTCGGCGCGACCACGGCGATGCTCGTGGTCGTGGGACTCGCCGGCGCCGAGTACGTCGACAGCGTGACGACGATGCTCTGACGGACAGGTCCTCCAACCGTCAGGCGTCGTCCTCGTCGTCCTCGTCTTCCTCGTCGTTCGGTCCGATGACCACGCAGAATTCGTTGCCCTGCGGGTCCAGCATCACGCACCACGTGTTGCCGTCGTCCTCCGCCCAGTTCCTGACGTGGGCGCCCAGCCCTTCGAGGCGCTGCACCTCGTCCTCGAGCGAGCCGTCGGCGGACAGATCCAGGTGGACGCGGTTCTTCGCCACCTTCTCCTCGGGGACCTCCGCGAAGAACAGCACCGGGAAGATCGGCGCCACCGGGAGGCTCGACCATCACCGACGGGTCGTCCTCGGGATCGTAGACGCCCTTCGACGCGAGGCGCTCGAGCTCCTCCTCGTCGTACGGTGCGACGGACCACCCGAGCGCTTCGGCCCAGAAGCGGGCCAGCGGCGCGGCATCGCGGCAATCGAACACGATCGAGTCGATCCTCACCGTGTCCGAAGCCTAGGCGATGCGGGATCCTCGCGCGCGCGGATCCTCAGCCCGACAGGCGGAGCAGGAACGCCTCCTCGAGCTGCCGCAGAAGAGCATCCGCCCGCGCCCGCAGGGTGTCGCACTGGTCGACGAGGCCCTGCCCCTTCGCCTCGTCCTTCAGACCGGCGGCGTTGATCCGTACGTTCGCCATCGCCGCGAGCGCGCCCGCGTACAGGAGCAGTCCCGCGGAGAAGCCGTCCGAGGCCGCGTGCGGATTCCCCATGGCGGTGGCGTCCTCGGCGAGCTCCATCAGCCGAACGCTTCGATCCGCCAGCTCGAGCGGCACGGCCGCCGCCCCCTCGTACGCCTCCTGGATCCGCATCGTCCGCGCCGCCTTCTCCCGGTCGGTCGTCTTGGGGAGACCGAAGGCCGCCATCACCGACTCGAAGGCCCGGGCGTCGTCGTCGGCGAGCGCGAGGAACGCCGCGCGCTCGGCGTCGGCCGTCTCCACCAGGGAGCGCATGCGCGCGTCCATGTCTTCGAAGCCGTCCTTGCCCACGGTGAGGTGCCCCACCATCGCGATCAGCGCTGCGCCGGTCGCGGCCGCGACGCCGGCGGCGGCGCCGCCTCCCGGTGTCGGCGACCCGGATCCCAGCTCGCCCAACCACGTTCCGATGGCGACGTCACCTGTGCCCATCGAGTTCTCCTCTCTCGTCCGTCGCGCGAGCTGCCTTCAGCCGGCCGCGACGAGTTCCTCCAGGATCTGCTCGTCCCGCGAGAAGCCGGCCAGTCGCACATGCTCTCCGGTCCCGGGCGGGAGCGCCGCCGCGGGCGCCAACCCCACGATCTCGGAGTCCAGCACCTCCATGCCGCGGGCGGATGCTTCCGCGACCACGGCGTCGAACGCCGTCCGCACGCCCGTCACCTCGAAGTCCACGAGGTTCATCGAGACCGTCACACATCCCCGGTCCGGGACGGCGAACCCGATCGCTCGGACGGCGGGGAGCCCGCCGGCCGATTCGCGGATCCCCCGAGCGATGTCCTTGGCCGCCTGCTCGTCCGTCCCGGATAGGTAGGTGTTGAACGCCACGAGCGGCTTGCGGGCTCCGACGGCCGTGGCGCCCGCCCGCCCGATCTCGTGCGGCCCGAAGTCCGGGAGCCGCTCCCCCGCGGCGACCGCCGCCCGGAGTCCCTCGAACTCCCCCTTCCGGACGTCGGCGAGCGATCGGCGTTCCGGCGCGACGGCGGCCTCGCCGTACAGGTAGACGGGCACCGCGAACGTCTCCGCCAGCTCCCGACCGACGGCGCGAGCCAGGTCCACGCAGGCGGCCATCTCGACGCCTCTGACCGGCATGAACGGCACCACGTCGACCGCGCCCATCCGCGGATGCCCGCCTCGGTGCTCGAACATGTCGATCCGGTCGATCGCGACGGCGGCCCCGGCGATCGCCGATCGGTGCACGGCCTCGGCCGTCCCGAGGACCGTCGTGTCGAGACGGTGATGATCGGGATCGGCCTCGGCGAAGACCACACGGGCGCCCTCGACCCCCAACGCTCCGACGATCGCATCGATCACGTCGCGGCGCCGTCCCTCGCTGAAATTCGGCACCACGCCGACGATCGCACCCACGCAGGCGAGCCTACGCGAGCGGCGGCGCGGTCAGCCTCGAGGCCGCTTCTTGTCCGGGTCCACGACGGCGAGGACGTCCACCGTCGCGCCGATCGTCCCCTCGCCGAGCGCGACGTCGACGGACGTGCCGTCGGACGCGACGTCGGTCCGGAGGATCGCGAGGCCGATCGGACCGAACGCGGGACTGAGCGCCGGGGACGTCAGCACGCCCACGTCCTCGCCGTCCTTCGTCACGACGGCGCCGTACTCCGGCAGCTCCTCGCCTTCCAGGCGGAGCGTCTTGAAGCGGTTCGGCGGCGCGGCGGCGATCTCCCGCAGCGCCTCCTTCCCCATGAACGCCCCATCGCTCTCGAGGGCGACCACCCGGTCCAGGCCGAGGTCGTAGGGCGAGCGCTGATGTGCTTCGTAGTCGTAGTCGGTCACGACCATGCCGGCCTCGATCCGGATCGGCTCGACCACGTCCACCCCGTACGGCACCGCCCCGATCCCTTCGATCACCGTCCAGAGGTCCTCGGCGTGCTCGGGCTTCGTGAAGAGCTCGTACCCGAGCTCCCCCGAGAATCCGGTCCGGGAGAGCCACACGGGCACGCCGCCGACCTGGACCGTCTGCGGAAGGAAGCGGAAGTAGCCGAGGTTCCCGAGGTCGGCATCCGTGATCGGTTGCAGCGCCTCGCGCGACCTCGGGCCCTGCACCTGGAGATGGGGCAGATCCGGCGCGATGTACTCGACCGACACGTCGAGCCCCTTCGCGGCGTCGGCGAAGTACACCACGTGATCGAGCCCGTTCGTGCAGACCCACAGGTGGTCCTCGGCGTGCTTGAAGACGGTGCCGTCGTCGACGAGCAGACCGTCCTCGTCCAGGAACGCGCCGTAGCGCACCTGACCGACCTGCATCCCCAGGATGTCGTTGGAGTGCACGCGTTGCGCCGCCTCGGATGCATCCGGACCACGGAAGTCCCATTTGTTGAGCGGGGAGACGTCCCAGACGCCCACGCCCTCCCGAACGGCCGTGTACTCGGCGTCGGGATCACCGAAGCCGGTGACCCAGAACCATCCCGCCTCTTCCATGAATCCGGCCGCGGTCTTGGCCATGATGTCGTGGAACGCCGTCTGCCTGCTCTGGCCCGCGCTGGTCGTCTCGTCCATGTGCCCCTCTTATCACGAGATTGAACGGCTGTTCAAGTGTGGCTGCTCAGGGCCCCTCGCTCACGCTGGTCTCCTCGATCGGCCTGATCGTTCCCTCCTCCGTCACGATCGCGTGGACGGGAAGGTCGAAGCTCCCGGAGGGGAGCCTGCCGTCGATCACCTGGATCGAGAAGGCGATGCCGATCCGGAACGCCGTGCGGTCCCGCAGGAACCGGTCGTAGTACCCGCCTCCGTACCCGATCCTGCGGCCGAGCCGATCGAACGCGACCCCGGGCACGCCGATCACGTCGATCGAGGCCGGATCGAGCGCGTGCGGGTCGATCGGCTCGACGGCGCCGAACGGCGTGGGGCGGACCGGATCGCCCGGGACGAAGGCGACGGGCACCAGGTCCCCGTCTTCGATCCGCGGGAGGGCGACCGTGACACCACGGTCGCGGAGCCGCTCGATCAGGGGTTCCGTCGGCACCTCGGATCCGAACGACGAGAACAGCATCACCGTGTTCGCGTCGCGCACCTCCGGGATCTCGGCGAACCGCTCCGCGATCCGCTCCCCCCACTCAGCGCGGGCACCGGGCGGCAACGCATCTCGGTCCTCGAGCACCGCGCGCCGGACCTCCCGCTTCGCGCGCTTCAGCGCACCGCTGTTCACCCTCGGAGCGCCTCGGCGACGAGCGGGAGGCGATCCTCGCCGCCGACCGGGAGCACCACGACCCACGAGCACCCCGACTCCCGCAGGCGGTCCGCGAAGGCTCGGAGATCGCCCACGTCCCCCTGCCAGACGTCCATCGACAGCCCCTTGGCGGTACGTTCCTGACGGAGCCGTTCCAGGTCGGCGGGGTCGGAGCCGACGAGCACGATCCCGCCCCAGGTGGGAGCAACGGGTCGTCCCTCGGCGAGCCGGCGGAGCTCGGCGGCGCTCTCCTCGAAAGAGCCAGCATCCATCGCCCACCCGTTCCAGGCATCCGCCCAGCGGGCGGCCGTGGCGATCACCTCGTGTGATCGCCCGCCGATCCACAGCTCGGGCTGACCCGGTGGGAGCAACGGACCGGCGATCGGGGGAACGTGCGACCCGCCGGGCCATGGGGCGCCGGCGAACAGCAGCCGCAGCGCTGCGGCCGTCTCGGCAAGGAGCGCCACCCGGTCGGGCGCCGAGGCGAACGGGATCCCGAACGCCGCGTGCTCGGCCTTCGAGACCGAGTCGCCCGCCCCGAGCCCGAGGATCGCGCGCCCCCCGGTCATCTCGTCCAGCGCGGCCGCTTGCTTCGCGAGGGTCGCGGCCGGCCGGAGCGAGACCCTCGAGACGAGGGTCCCGACGTGGAGCTCCGGATGGCGGGCGGCCACGGCCGCGAGGGTCGCGAACGGCTCGAGCGCGGGCCGACCCGGAGCGCCCGGAGGGAACAGGTGATCGGGGGCGAAGGCGCCGTCGTACCCGGCGGCGGCCGCTCGGGCCGCCTCCGCAAGCGGACGCCCCGGATCGGCCGTGAACATCGGCAGGCTGAGCCCCAGCTTCACCCGGCGGCCGCCTCGAGCGCCAGGAGCGCCGCGCCGATCGCGCCGGCGTCGTTGCCGAGCGACGCCGGCACGATCGGCACCTCCGGTCGGACGTCGGCACCTTCCAGGGAGGCGACGAACGCGGTGCGGAGCGGCGCGAGCAGGATCTCACCCGCCTCGCTCGCGCCTCCCCCGATCACGACGATCTCCGGATCCAGGACGTTCACCAGCCCTGCGACGCCTTCGCCGAGCCGCCGCCCCACCTCGGCGAGGATCCGGACCGCCACGGCGTCGTTCGCATGGGCCGCCTCGGTGACGAGCTCGCCGGTCACCCGTCCGGGGTCGCCGTGCGCGAGCTTCGCGATCGCGCTGTCCGGGTGGTCCTCGACCGCCCGACCGCCGGCGCGAGCGATCGCGAGGCCGCTCGCCACCTGTTCCCAGCAACCACGGTTCCCGCACCCGCACACGGGCCCGTCCGGCTCGACGATCACGTGGCCGACCTCGCCGGCCAGACCGTGTGCCCCACGGACGAGCCGTCCCCCCGCGACGATCCCGCCGCCGATCCCCGTACCCACGCCCACGAACAGGGAGTCGTCGTGACCCTGGGATGCGCCCAGGCGACTCTCGGCCCACGCGGCCGCGGTCGCGTCGTTGTCCACGGTCACGGGCACGCCGAACGCGGCCCCTACGTGCTCCGCGAGCGGCAGGTCGCGCCAGACGAGGTTCGGCGTCATCAGCAGGACGCCGGTGCGGACGTCGACGAGGCCGGCCATCCCGATCCCGATCGCGACGACGTCGTCGTCGATCACCGCTCCGACCGCCGCCTCGACCGCGGGGAGCGCTGCGTCCTGGTCCGATGCGGGCGTCGGGAACACTTCGACCTTCTCGACCGATCCCTCCGACGTGAGCCGGAGGGCGGCGATCTTCGTGCCGCCGACGTCGATCCCGACCGCCCGCCGGGCGTTCACTCGATGTCGATGCGCGTGAGCGTCGGCTTCGTGTCCGTGCCACCCGTCTCGTCGGCCCGAGCCCCGAGCACCGCCGTCATCGCCAGCAGGAACTCCCGCCCGGCGTTCAGCAGATGCTCGACCGCCTCGGGCCGGAGCGGCTGGACGGCGGTGACGGCGAGGCAGATCGGGCAGAACCCAACCGTGCAGACCTGATCACCCGAGGCGTGTTGCTTCGGTCCGGGGTCCGCCTCCCCCTCTGCCCGGTTCCGCTTCGCGCCCTCGACCATAGGTCAGCTCCTTTCCGACGGGCGGGGTTCCCGCCCGAACACGATCTCGAGTCGATCGCCGGCGAAGTTGGCTTCGCGGACGGTCATCCGTTTCAGGGTCTGCGGCAGGATCAGGTTCCGCTTGTACGCGCCGACGCGGACGAACAGCTCGTCGCCACGCCGGTGGATGTCCATGTCCTCGCGGGACGCGAACGGCAGCCGCATCGTCAAGACGTATCCGGTCCCCCGCTTCCGCACCCGGATCGGGTCGTCCCGGTACAGGATGTCGGCGGCGTCGAGCTCTCCGTAGACCTCGGTCGCCATCTCCTCGAGCAGTGGCACGCCGATCATCTCGCGGTCGAACAGCCGGGCGGTGAGGATCGGAACGGGCTCGAAGGACTCGTGCACCGTCGCCAGATGCTCCGCCTGGATGTCCTTCCACTTGCCGAAGTACGGGTCGGTCACGTCGGCGGGGAGCACACGGTTCACCACGACCGCGTCGACGCGGTACCCGAAGAGGCCGAGATACGTGTAGGTGCGTCGGGCCTCGGCGATCACCATCTTCTCCAGGTTCACCACCAGCCGCACGGACGCGACCGCCTCGTCGGTCAGGATCTTCTTGACCGCCTCCAGGTTGCGATGGAGCCGCTCCACCGCGTCGAAGACGCGCTCGCCCGCGATCGGGAGCGTCGTCATCCGCGACATGATCGGGCGCACGGTTTTCACGATCTTCCGCTCCACGGGGAAGACCCGCTCGATGTACCACTGCATCACGTCCGGGAGGGAGAGCAGTCGGAGGGTCTCCGCGGTGGGAGCGCAGTCGACGATCAAGACGTCGTAGGCGCCGCTCTCGACGTGTGTCTTGACGTCGATCAGCGAGAAGATCTCGTCGAGACCGGGGAGTACGGTCAGCTCCTCCGCCTGGATCGTTTCCGTCCCGGCCCAGTTCATCAACTGGATGATGTAGTCCTGGATCTCCCGCCAGTTGTCCTCGAGCCGTTCCTGGGCGTCGATCTGCTGCGCCCACAGCCGATCGGAGAGCTGCGTCGGCGTCGAACCGATCTCCTCGTCGAACGAGTCACCGAGCGAGTGCGCGGGATCGGTCGACATCACCAGCGTGCGAAGACCCGACTCGGCCGAGCGGACCGCGGTCGCGGCGGCGACCGTCGTCTTGCCGACGCCTCCCTTGCCGGTGAACAGGAGCACGCGCATCGGTCAGCCCATCTCCACGCGCCGCTTGAGTCGTTCGAGCGCGTTCTCGATGACCCGCTTGGCGCCTTCGGTCCGGACGAACCCCGGAACGAGGATCCCGATCTCCACGGCGAGCCGGTACGTCACCTTCGTCTCTGTGTCGGAGAGCTCGTTCAGGAGGTACTCCCCCCGGATGTCGCGGATCGCGCCGCGCGCCTCCTTCGTCGTCCAGGACAGGCCGGTGTCGCCTGGCGCGTAGCGGTAGGTCAGCGTGTAGGTCGCCTTGCCCAAGACCGGGACGTCGACCTCGAACGCCACCTCGGTGGCACGGCCACCCTCTCCTCGCTCACGGACCTCCGCGACGCGGACCTCCGCCCACTCGGGGTATGCCTCGTAATCCTCGAGGACCTCCATCACGTCCTCGAGGGGTGCATCGATGACGATCGACCCCTCCGCGTGCTCCATCTACCTCGAATCCTATTGGCCGCCCGAATCCTAGCGGGGGGAGGTCTCAGCGGCTGTTGACGGTCAGGACCGACATCGCCAGCAGCGAGACCGAGACCATGATCAAGCCCACCGTCGCCCACAGCAGGACGCGAGCCGAGATGAACGTCGACCCCCCGTCGGCGATCCGGTACGCCTCGGCTGCGGACCCCAGATAGATGACCAACGCGGAACCGAGGAGGAGGACCACGACGCCGAAGACCGGACCGCTCGAGACGCCCGACACGACGATGACCAGTGCGAGCCCGAACGTGAGCACGAACAAGGTCCCTCGGGCGATGCCGTCGGCCGCTCGCCCGGCCTTCGCGTGTCCGATGCCGGGGAACACGAGCGACCACAGGAACGCGTCGCGGGGCGACACCGTGGGCGCGGTCACCTCCTCCCGCAAGAGCTGGCCGAACGAGGTGCCGCAGACGCTGCACAGGTCGAGCGCGATCGCGTTCTCGGTGCCGCAGGTGGGGCACGGCCAGGTGGGTGTCGGGCGCTCGGAGCGGTCCTGCGTCCCGACGGGCTCAGGGGCGAGGGACGCCGGCTCCGGGGCGAGTACGCGCAGGGAGGTGAAGCACTGGCCGCACCAATCGGCGTCGGCGCTCACCAGCGCGGAACAGTTCGGACAACGTCGGTCCTCCACGCGGCAAGCGTACCGTCGGGTCGACCTCCACCTCGGAGGTGACCGCAGGATGCGTCAGCCGGCGACAGCGTCGCGGAGCCAGCCCGCGAGCCGCTCGGCCACTCGCCGCCACGTGTGCTCCCGCTCGACCCGGGCCCGCCCCGCCTTGCCGAGGCGGAGCGCGTAGGCCGGATCCTCGAGGAGCGCCGAGACGGCCTCCGCCACCCCGCCCACGTCGGCACCGTCGACGAGCAACCCCGTCTCTCCGTGCACCAGCGCTTCACGCGACCCCCCGGAGTCGCCGACCACGACCGGACGTCCGCACGCGGCCGCCTCGATGAAGACGTTCCCCCATCCCTCCACCTCGAGCCCGCCGAGGCGCGTCCGGCACGGCATCGCGAAGACGTCCCCGACCGCGTAGTACCGCGGGAGATCCTCCTCCGACACCTCGCCGGCGAAGGTGACGGATCGGGTCGGTGCGTGCTCGGCGAGGGTGCGCAGCTTCGACTCGTACGGACCGGACCCGACGATCAGCAATCCCGCCTCGGGGACCCGGCGCTGGATCGTGCGCATCGCTTCGATCAACACGTCCTGGCCTTTCCGAGGGACGAGCCGGCTCACGCAGACGATCAAGGGTCCGCCGCCGAGCCCGTGGCGCTCCCGGATGTCGGCGGTGGGCAGGTCGGGGCGGAACCGTTCGACATCGGCTCCCGGATGCAGGACCGAGACCGGGACCCCACGTGGGACGGCGGTCCGGACCCTGCGGGAGATGAACTCGCTGCACCCCGCCACGCGCGCGGCGGGAGCGGTCATCCGTTTCATCACGGCGTGGGCGAGCGGCACGGTCGAGAGCCAGTAGTCGAAACCGTGGGCGAGGACGACCGAGGGCGTCCCGTTCCGGGCCAGCCGTGATCCCAGCAGCGCCAGCGGGAACGCGTCGCCGAACAGGACGACCTCCGCCCCGGTGCGCGCGACCACGGCCTCGAGGCGCCGCGCGACGCCGGGTGAGGGCCAGACGAACCGGCGACGCTCCCGGACCACCTCGAATGAGACCGACCGGTCGAAGCGTTCGGATCCCTCGCACGACGGCGCGATCACCGTGACCCGATCGGGCGGCAGCTCCCGGCAGAGCGAGTCGAGCGTGCGCTGGATGCCGCCGACCCTCGGCGGGAAGTCGTTCGTGACGATGAGGGTCCTGGGGATCTCCACCGGATGGATATCCTCCCAGAGGGTTTCAAGGCCAGAAGGTTGTCGTGAGAGGGGTGCCGCCACGGGTTCAGCGGATCTGGAGGCTCTGGGGAGCGCAGGCGCCTTCTCGGCGCTCGCGGACTGGCGTGTCATCGCCGTACGGGGAACCGACGCCCGTGCGTGGCTGCAGGATCTGGTCACAGCCGACGTCGAGGGGGTGCCGGATCGCCGGTCCCGCCGCAGCCTGCTCCTCACCCCCACCGGCAGGATCCGGGCCGACTTCCACGTCGCCGCCGTGGACGGCTCGTTCCTCCTCCTCCAGGCACCGGAGCAGCCGGAGGACGTGGACGCGATCCTCCGTCCCTACGTCCTCTCGTCGGACGTGCAGATCGAGGATCGCACGGACAGGTCGACGCTGGTGGCCGTCCTCGGGGACGTGGGCGTCCCCGAAGGCACCGATCCTGTCGTCCTGACGCCGTCGGTGGCGGGCCCGGGCTCTGACGTCGTCGTCGCGACCGATGGCGCAGCCGGACTCATCGAGCGCCTGCGCACATCGGGGCTGGTCGAGGTGGACCCGGCCGACCTCGAGACGTGGCGCATCCGGCGAGGGATCCCGCGGATGGGAGTCGATTTCGGACCGGACGCCTTGCCGGCCGAGGTCGGTCTCGAGGGCGCGATCGACTTCACGAAGGGATGCTTCCTCGGGCAGGAATCCGTTGCCAAGGTCCGCAACCTCGGTCATCCACGCCGGGTCCTCTTGCACGTCCGGTCCGACGCGCCCGTCGCCCGAGGCGCCTCGGTCCTCGCGGGAGAGGAGACGGTGGGAGAAGTGACGAGCGCGGCGGCCGCGCTCCAGGGCAGCGATGCGATCGTCCGTGTCAGGTGGGATGCAGCGCGTGAACGTCTCGCGACAGAGGTCGGTCCACTCGTCCTACAGAACGGGGAGTAGATAGTTCGGCTCATTTCGCATCGGCCACCTGGGGGTTTGCCAGGACGCGACCCCCGACCCCTTCCCCGCCATGGTCACTCCGTGCTATTCCTTTCGGTCCCGGACCGACGGGACCCCGGGGGGGAGGGCACGGAACGGTGCGCATCGATCGTCTTCCGACCATCAACATCGAGATACTCCCTGACGATCCCTCACCCCCCGATGTCTGGCAGGAGCGCTCTGCCTGCTACGGCATCGATCCGGACGTCTTCTTCCCGATCTCGGAGGAGGAGGCCGGGCCGGCGCTCGCGTTCTGCAGCGCGTGCACGATCCGGGACGAGTGCTTGTCCTGGGCACTCAAGAACGGCGAACGGTACGGCGTCTGGGGAGGGCTCACCGAGCAGCAGCGGCGCCGGATCTCCCGACAGGTCGCCTGAGGATCCGTCGAACGTCCATACCCTCTCCAGGGCAGCAGATGGCCCTGAGAACGGGTATGCGCTGATCGTCGGGAACTGCCGATTGACCTCCTATGGAGCCCGGCCTTCCCCTTCGCCGACCGCGTGCCTCGTTCGCGCTGGTCCGATTCGTGGCCGGGGCCGTGGCCGCCACCGTGCTCATCCTCTCCCTCCCCTCTCCGGCGGACGCGGCCCCGACCCCTTCCGTGACGATCTCCGACGCGACGGTGACCGAAGGCACCGGCGCCACCGCCACCGCGTCGTTCACGATCCAGGTCGCGCCCCCGCCGAAGGTCTGCTGCCCGCTCCAGGTCAGCTGGGCGACGGCGTCGGGCACGGCCACGTCGCCGGGTGACTTCACCGCATCCTCCGGGATGGTCACCTTGGCGAAGTCCGCGACCTCCAAGGTCGTCTCGGTCCAGATCACGGGCGACGCGATCGACGAGCCGAGCGAGACGTTCGTCGTCAACCTCACGAACCTCGTCGGTTCCCCCGGCCAGATCGGCGACTCCCAGGGAGTGGCGCACCATCACCGACAACGACTCGGCGCCCACGCTCTCGGTGAACGACGTCACCGTCGACCGAGGGCAACGCCGGGACCACGACCGCCACGTTCACCGCCTCGCTCTCGGCTGCGAGCGCGAACGTTGTGAGCTTCGATTGGGCCACCGCCGCGGGCACGGCCGCCGCGGGAGTCGACTACGTCACCGCGAGCGGCAGCCGCACGATCGCCGCGGGCGCCACCAGCACGACGATCGCCATCACCGTGAACGGCGACGTGACGGACGAGATCAACGAGGGGTTCACCCTTGTCGTGTCCAACCCCGGCAACGCCACGATCGCCGACGGATCGGGGACAGGCACGATCACCGACGACGACGCGGCTCCGACCCTCTCCGATCGAACGACGTCTCCGTCGCCGAGGGCAACGCCGGGACCACGACCGCCACGTTCACCGTCTCGCTCTCGGCGGCGAGCGGGAAGACGGTGACGTTCGATTGGGCCACCGCCGCGGGCACGGCCGCCGCGGGTGTGGACTACGTCACCGCCAGCGGCAGCCGCACGATCGCAGCCGGTGCCACGACCACAACGATCGCCATCACCGTGAACGGCGACGTGATGGACGAGGCGAACGAGACCTTCACCGTCGGACTGTCCAACCCCGCCAACGCCACGATCGCCGACGGCTCGGGGGCGGGCACGATCACCGACGACGACGCAGCTCCGACCCTCTCGATCGACGACGTCTCCGTCGCCGAGGGCAACGCCGGGACCACGACCGCCACGTTCACCGTCTCGCTCTCGGCGGTGAGCGGGAAGCGCCGTGACGCTTCGACTGGGCCACCGCCGCGGGCACGGCCGATGCGGGTGTGGACTACGTCACCGCCAGCGGCAGCCGTACGATCGCGGCGGGCGCCACCAGCACGACGATCGCCGTCACCGTGAACGGCGACGTGACGGACGAGATCAACGAGGCGTTCACCGTCGCACTGTCCAACCCCGGCAACGCCACGATCGCCGACGGATCGGGGACGGGCACGATCACCGACGACGACGCAGCTCCGACCCTCTCGATCGACGACGTCTCCGTCGTCGAGGGCAACACCGGGACCACGACCGCCACGTTCACGGTCTCGCTCTCGGCGGTGAGCGGGAAGACGGTCACGGTCGACTGGGCCACCGCCGCGGGCACGGCCGATGCGGGTGTGGACTACGTCACCACCAGCGGCAGCCGCACGATCGCGGCGGGCGCCACCAGCACGACGATCGCCGTCACCGTGAACGGCGACCTGACGGACGAGGCCGACGAGGCCTTCACGGTGGGACTGTCCAACCCCGGCAACGCCACGATCGCCGACGCCTCGGGGACGGGCACGATCACCGACGACGATGCAGCTCCGACCCTGTCGATCGACGACGTCTCCGTCGCCGAGGGCAACGGCGGGACCACGACCGCCACGTTCACCGTCTCGCTCTCGTCGGCGAGCGGGAAGACGGTCACGATCGACTGGGCGACGGCCGACGACGATGCGCTCCAACCCGCCGACTACGCGGCATGGTCGGGAACGCTGACCTTCGTCCCGGGAGACACGAGCGAGGCGATCGCCGTCATCGTGAACGGCGATCTCGTCGCCGAGCTCGACGAGGCATTCCGCGTCACCCTCTCGGCTCCGACGGACGCGACCCTGGCTGACCCCACGGGGATCGGCACGATCGTGGACGACGAGCTCCTCCCGGTGGTCGACATCGACGAGCCCACCGCCCTCGAGGGCGCGGGGACGATCACCTTCACCGTGTCCCTCTCGCATCAGTCGGGGCTGCCCGTGACCGTCGGATGGGACCACGGCGGCCGGGACCGCGGTGAACGGGTCGGACTACTTCGACACGAACGGCACCGTGACGTTCCTCCCGCTGGACACGACGGAGACCATCGTGATCACGGTGAACGACGATGCCACGTTCGAGCACGACGAGACCATGGCGCTGAACCTCTCGAACGCGATCGGTGCCCCGATCGGTGACGCGCAGGGCGTCGGTACGATCGCGAACGACGACGACGCGCCCGAAGTGAGCGTCGACAACGCCTCGGTCACCGAGGGGAACACGGGCCAGCGGATGCTGACCTTCACCGTGTCGCTCACGGGCGACACGGACGTCGACGCCACGGTCGACTTCGCCACGGCAGGCGTCACGGCGGCGCAAGGGACGGACTTCCTCGGCTCGACCGGCACCCTGACGATCCCCGCGGGCGACACCAGCGCCGCGATCGCCGTCGTCGTGAACGGGGATGCGGCCTTCGAGAGCGACGAGACCCTCTCGATGACACTGAGCGACCCCACCAGTGCGCTGCTCGTCGACGGCACAGCGATCGGGACGATCCACAACGACGACAAGGCACCGACAGCCCTCACCGTGCGCGTCGCTCGCGCCCCGAGGAGCGTGGCCGTCACCGGCGTCATGGAGCGTGCGAGGAGCGGGCTCCGCGTGACGGCGACCCTGTTCCGGAAGGCGAACGGACGCTTCGTGAAGATCACCGCGAAGACGGTCCGGATCCGTCATCTGGGCGACCGCGATCACGACGGGAAGCCCGACGGCTCGTACGCCGTGACCTTCCCCCGCCCCCACGCCAAGGGGACGTACAAGGTGGTCGTCCGCTTCAAGGGGACCTCCGACTACAAGCCGTGCAGTCGGGCGCGGATCTTCACCCTCGCCGCGACGTAGCCGGCCCCGTGTCGGCGCTCCCCTTCACGATCGGACCGAGAGGCCAGTCGCTCCTTGACCATCGAACACCTGTTCGATAGGGTGGGCCTCCCCGTCGGCCCCACCGATCGGAGGCGCCCTTGCTGTCGGCACCCGTTCAGACCACCCTCGAGGAGGGCGTGCCGCTGCGGGAGGTCACGTTCGTCGTCGTCGACCTCGAGACCACCGGCGGCTCCCCGCGCGAGTCCCGCATCACGGAGATCGGCGCGGTCCGCGTCCTGGGCGGCGAGCGGCTCGGTACCTTCCAGGCGCTGGTCGATCCCGAGGAGGCCATCCCGCCCTTCATCGCGCACCTGACCGGCATCGATGACTTCCTCGTGCGTGGGGAGCCTCCGATCGAAGCCGTCCTCCCCACGTTCCTCGAGTTCGCTCGCGGCGCGGTCTTCGTCGCGCACAACGCGCGGTTCGACTTCTCGTTCCTGAACGTGAACCTGGAGCGGCTGGAGTATCCGATGCTCGATGGGCCACCGGTGTGTACCGCCAAACTCGCGCGGCGTGTCGTGTGGCCCGACGTCCCCAACGTCCGTCTCCAGACGCTCGCGCAGTACTTCCGCACGCGGGTCAAGCCGATCCACCGGGCGCTCGACGATGCGATGGCCTGCGCCGAGGTCCTCGACGGTCTCCTCGACCTCGGTGCCCGGCTCGGGATCCTCACGCTCGGCGACCTCCGGGAGGCGGTCCGTGCGCGCGGACGGCCGCACTTCGGCAAGATCCGGCTCGCGGACGAACTCCCCCACGCCGCCGGTGTCTACCGCTTCATGGGAACCGACGACCGCGTCCTCTACGTCGGGAAGGCCCGCGACCTCCGAGCCCGCGTGAAGTCCTACTTCTACGGCGACGAGCGCAAGAAGGTCGAGAACCTCCTCGGCGAGGTCCGCCGCGTGGAGGGTGAGGAGACGCCGGGTGGCGAGCTCGAGGCGCTCGTCCTCGAGGCGAGGCTGATCCGACGGTACGAGCCGAAGTACAACCGACGGGGGAAGACCTGGCGGCGGTTCGCCTACCTGAAGCTCGACCCCGGCGAGGCGTTCCCGCGCCTCAAGGTCGTCCACCGGGCCGGTGACGACGACGGCTGCACCTACCTCGGGCCGTTCTCGGGCTCGGGATCGGCACGCCTGGCGAAGGAGGCGCTGGAAGAGATCGTCCCGCTCCGGCGCTGCACGCGATCGATGGGCGCACGGACCCGCTTCGCCCCGTGTGCCCTCGCCGACATCGGCCGGTGTCCCGCCCCGTGCGACGGCGCGATCGACCCCGAGCGCTACGGAGAGCTCGTCCGGGATCTCCTCTCCTCCCTCGAGTCCCCGGACGGGCTCCTCGGAGCGCTCGAGGCGCGGATGGGTCGGCTGGCGGATGCCGAGCGATACGAGGAGGCCGCTTCGGTCCGCGATCGTCTCCGCGCGCTCGCCACGGCCCTGCACCGTTCGCGTCAGGACGCGTGGCTGCTGGGAGCGGGGCGGCTCGAGGTCGACGCCGTCGGCGAGCGGCGGCTCTCCTTCGTTGGAGGCACGCTCGCGCGGGCCGGCGACACGGATGTGGAACCGATCCCGACCCCCTGCCCCCGCGAGCGCGCCGATGAGCTCTCGGCCGTGCGGTCCTGGCTCGCCCACAACCCGGTCCGCCTGGTGGCGTGCGATACGCCGCTCGCGGAGCCGGTCGACGGCGGCGCCACGATCGCCCGCATCCTCCGATGGAAGAAGGATCCCGATCTCCCCCGCCGCGACAGACGCTAGGCTCATCGGACGGTGGGCGCCGCCGTCGACCTCCTCGCGCGTGAGATGTCGGAGACCTTCCACGACATGCGCTCGCGCCTCCACGGCCTGTCCGAGGACGAGTTCTTCTGGATGCCGGTCCCGGGAAGCTGGACCGTCTTCGAGGCCGAGGGGCGCTGGGAGCATCACTACGAGGAGCCCGATCCCGCTCCGGCGCCGTTCACGACGATCGCCTGGCGCCTCACGCACATCGCGATGTGCAAGGTGATGTACCACGAGCACGCCTTCGGCCCGGGAGTGCTCACGTGGCTCACCCTCGAGACGCCGGGTACCCCGGACGCGGCGATCGAGATGCTCGACACCGGTCACGCGCTGCTCACCGAGGACCTCGCCGCGTCGAGCGACGCCGACCTCGAGCGCGAGGTGCCGACCAACTGGGGGGAGCTCTGGCCGGCCTGGCGCATCTTCTGGACGATGATCCATCACGACGCCCACCACGGCGGGGAGATCGGCGTCCTCCGCGACCTGTACTCGAACGACCCGTCCGGAGTGAGTTCGGGAGCCGCGGATACACTGCCTCGATGGAACGCGCCGTCATCCTGGAGGGCGCCCGGACGCCGATCGGGAAGTTCCTGGGGTCCTTCGCAGCCACGACCGCCGTCGAGTTGGGCACGGTCGCCGCGCACGAGGCCCTGCGGCGTGCCGGCGTCAGCCCGGACCTGGTGGACCAGACGATCCTCGGTCACGCGCGGCAGGCGGGCAACGGGCCGAACACCGGCCGCCAGGTGAGCATCCATGCCGGCGTCCCACAGGAGGTCTCCGCCTTCAACGTCAACATCGCGTGCGGATCGGGAATGAAGGCCGTTCAGCTCGGCGCGCAGCAGATCGCCCTCGGCGATGCCGAGGTCGTCCTGGCGGGCGGGATGGAGAACATGACGCGCGTCCCGTTCCTCCTCGATCGGATGCGGACGGGCTACCGGATGGGCGATGCCACCGTGGTCGACGCGATGTATCGCGATGGCCTCCTCGACCCGCTCTGCGGACTCCTGATGGGTGAGACGGGCGAGAACCTCGTCGACCGCTACGAGCTCTCGCGCGAGGAGCAGGACGGGTTCGCCTTGGAGTCCCAACAGAAGGCGGCGGCCGGCGCCGCGGCCCGCTCGGCCGAGATGATCCCCGTGGAGGCCACGGATCCATCGGGGAAGGGCACGACGACGGTGTCCGAAGACGAGCACCCGCGGCCCGACACCACCCTCGAAGGGTTGGCGGCACTCTCCCCCGTCTTCCGTGAGCACGGCACCGTCACCCCGGGCAACGCGGCCGGGATCACCGACGGCGCCGCGGCGATGGTCCTGATGTCGGAGTCGCGCGCCCGCGCGGAGGGTCGGGAGCCGCTCGCGCGGATCGCCGGGATGAGTTGGGCGGGCGTCCCCCCGGAGATCATGGGCATCGGCCCCGTCCCGGCGACGAAGAAGGTGCTGGAGCGGACCGGACTGTCCCTCGCCGACATCGACCTGATCGAGATCAACGAGGCGTTCGCCGCTCAGGTGATCGCGTGCGAGCGCGAGCTGAAGTTCGACAGGGACCGGCTGAACCTCCTCGGCGGCGGGATCTCGCTGGGCCATCCGATCGGGATGAGCGGCGCCCGGATCCTGCTCTCGCTCGCGTACCAGATGCGCGCGCGCCAGGTCTCGCTGGGCCTCGCCACCCTCTGCATCTCCGGCGGGCAGGGGCTCGCCGTCGTCCTCGAAAGGACCTGAGCCGATGACCGTCCACGCCGTCGTCCTGATCCAGTGCGAGATCGACGAGATCCCCGAGGCCGCGCAGTCGATCGCGGAGATCGACGGCGTCTCGGAGGTCTACTCGGTGGCGGGAGAGTTCGACCTCGTCGCGATCGTCCGCGTGGCCGAGCACGACCACCTCGCCGATGTGATCCCGGGCGGCATCTCCAAGGTGGAGGGTGTGGATCGCACCGAGACCCTCATCGCGTTCCAGGTGTACTCGAAGCACGACCTCGAGCGGATGTTCTCGATCGGCTTCGAGGAGCCCTAACCCCACTCGATCGCGACCGGGAGCGACGTGCGCCCCCAATCGTCGAGGTCACCCTTGTGGCGCGGCCGGTACTTCTCCACGACGACCCGCCTCGCCAGCGTGTCCTCGTCACGGTCCGTGACCAAGCGCGCCTTCGTCGTCCGCTTCTCTCCGCCGATCTCGAGCACGACATCGGGGGAGATCTCGAGGTTCCGCACCCAATCCGACCGGTCACCGCTTCCGGACAGGAGGTACGCCACGCCGTCGGCGAGCGCGAACCAGATCTCGATCCTGTGGGGCTCGCCCGAGTGGCGCCCGGTGGTGGTCAGGTAGCAGTAGTCGAGGTCGCCGGGGGCTCGGCCATCGGTCACAGCACCGCCCACAGGACGAGCCCGATGATCACCAGGAGCGCCACGCCGGCGATGATCAGGTCCGCCTTCTTGACCTTGCCCGGCTGCATCGCGTTGAAGCCCACCGTGCCTCCCGATCCCTCAGGCCTCGATCCGGTAGTACTCGCGGAACTTCTCGGGAGACAGCCAGAAGATGTGCTGACGGACCGTGGAGGCATACGTCCGTGCCTCGGCCCCGTCGTGGCACGCCCGCTCCGAGACCACGTCGCCGTCCGGTCCGAGGATCGCGACCCGCCAGGTACCCTCCCCGCCGCGAACCTCGACGCCGAAGCCGTTCTCTCCTGATGACACCGCCGCCACCGTCACGCCTGACGGACGAGGTTCCGATGGAAGCGCCCGAGCTGGTTCCTGAGCTCCCCCAGCACGCTGTCCTCGTTCAGGGTGAACGCCGGGTTGAGCGAGGCGACACGCTCGAGCGCCCGCTCGAGCTGTGTCCCGAACCGCTCCGCGTCCCGGAGCGATTCCACGAGCACCGCCGCGTAGTCGGCGTTGAACGGCTGCCCGTCCCACGGACACTCGCCGCCGAGGTCCACGACCTGCTCCGCGAAGAACTCACGGCCGTCCCGCTTGCAGGTTCCCTTGATCTTCACACGCGCTCCTTCTCGGTATGTGACTCGGTCCTTCGCTCGGTCTTCGACTCGGTCACGAGCTCGAGCAGCCGGTCGGCGAGCTCGAACGGATCCACGGGTTTCACGAACCACGCGTCGGCGCCCGACCACTTGGCGAGCCACGAATCGTGCTTGCGTTCCAGCAGGATCACGATCACCCCGGTGTAGGGATCCTCATGGTCCCGGAGCGTCTTGGCGAGCCCGAACGCCCCCTCGCGGGACGCGATCTCGTCCGCGACGATCATCTCCGGCCGGTCACGGAGTGCCGCCCGGGTTCCGAGCTCCCCGTTGGCGGCGGCGCGGAAGCGCAGCTCCTCCCCGAGCCGGCGCTCGATGCTCCGGACCGCGAGAGCCATCAGCTGGCGGGAGCGCTCGTCCGGGGAGACCAGCAGGACGTCCACGCGGGCGATGCTACTCGCTTCCGTGCCACCGCCGGTCAGGCGGGAGCGATGGGTGTACCTTCTTCCCGCTACAGAAGGGCACGCGCTCCTCGGAACGAGGCAAGCCAAGGAGAGCAGGAGGACGTGATGGAGAGTCTGGGCAAGGCCGCGGTCGCAGAGTTCGTCGCCACGTTCGCGCTGATCTTCATCGGAGCGGGAGCGGTGATCACGTCGAGTGCCGGGAACCTCGACCTCGTGGGTGTCGCCCTCGCACACGGCCTGGTCCTGGCGATCATGGTCTCGATCACGGGTCACATCTCCGGAGGCCTCGTGAACCCGGCCGTCACGATCGCCCTGTGGACCTCCGGCAAGATCAGCACGCAGCGAGGCGCGGTGCTGATCGTCGTCCAGATGGTCGCCGCCGTCGTCGGGGCCCTGCTCGTCCGCTACTGCTTCGGGGCGGCCTCCTTCGACGCCGGCGGCGCCGGCGCGCCGGCGCTCGGGCCGGGAGTATCGGTCGGCACCGGCATCGTCATCGAGGCGATCCTGACGTTCTTCCTGGTCTTCGCAGTGTTCGGGACGGCCGTGGACGACAAGGGGCCATGGAACAAGACGGCGGGGTTCACGATCGGCCTCGTGATCGCGTTCGACATCATGGCGTTCGGGCCGCTGACCGGCGCCGCGATGAACCCGGCGCGCTGGTTCGGCCCGGCGCTGGTGGGTGGGCTCTGGGACAACTCGGTGGTGTGGATCGTCGGGCCGATCGCCGGCGCCATCATCGCGGGAGTGCTCTATACGACCGTCTTGCTCCGCGGCCGGGAACCCTCCACCCCGTAGTCACAAGCTCGCCCGGTACCCTTGGCCGGCGATGGTCGCCGACCTGTACCTCGACACCGCCTCGGCCACACCCCTGCTGCCGGAGGCGCGAGACGCCCTGATCGCCGCCCTCGACCGGTACGGCGACCCTCTGTCGATCAACGGACCCGGCCGCGACGCCCGATCCCTGCTCGACGGCTCTCGGGAGGAGGTGGCCGCCGCGATCGGCGCCCAGCCCGACGAGATCGTGTTCACCTCCGGCGGGACCGAGTCGATCGCGCTCGCGATCTGGGGTGGCGTCCGCGCCGTCCGCGAGCTGGGCACGAGGATCGTGCTCGGCGCCGTCGAACACCCCGCCGTCGGAGGCGTCTCCCACGCGCTCGAGTCCGACGGGTTCGAGGTGGTGACCGTCCCCGTCGACCCGGAGGGGAGGGTCGACCTCGATCGATTCGCCGCGGAGGTCCGGACACGGGGCACGCTCCTCGCCTCCCTGCAGCACGCGAACCACGAGCTGGGCACGATCCAACAGGTTGCCGAGGCGGCCCGGCTCGCGCGCGAGGCAGGCGTGCGATTCCACACCGACGCGTGTCAGACCGTCGGCCGCCTGCCGGTGGACGCGCGAGGGCTCGGCGTCGACCTGCTGTCGTTGTCCGGGCACAAGTTCGGTGGCCCGCCGGGCGTCGGCGCCCTCTATGTACGCCGCGGCCTCGCGATCACGGCCTACCCGTGCGGGGACGACCGGGAGCGGAAGCGGCGTTCCGGGATGGAGAACACCCCCGGGATCGCGGGGATGGCCGCCGCCCTGTCGGCATCGCTCACGACGATGGCCGACCGCGCGGCCGCCCAGTGGACACTCACCGCTGCGCTCAGGGACCGGCTGGCGGCCGACGTGCCCGGCGCGACCGTCCACGGACACGCGAGTCACCGCACGCCGCACCTGGTGGGGTTCAGCGTCGCCGGGCTCGATCCCGCGACGCTGCTGATGACGCTCGACGATCGCGGGTTCCGCATCGGCGCCGGCTCCCTCTGTTCCGGCCGGCCCGAGGACCCATCGCCCGTGTTGGAGGAGATCGGCTATCCGCAGACGACCGGGTTCCGGGTGAGTCTCGGAGCCGGAGCGACGCGGGGTGACATCGACACGTTCGTCGACGTCCTCGCCGAGACCGTGCGCGAGCTCCAGCGGATGGAGGTCGCCTCGGCCGATGCCCTCGCGCGGTTCAGTCCCCCGCGCGCCGACTAGCCGACCGGAGGCTCGGCGGCCCGCCGGTCACTCCACGGTCCAGGTGTCCCCGGTGTGGAGGAGCTTCTCGAGATCGCCAGCACCCAGCCGCTCCGTCGCGGCCTGGAGCTGATGCTGGATCGCCTGTCCGTACACGGGCCGCTCGACCTCGTGGAAGACGCCGATGCAGGAGGGTTCGTCGGGGCCGCGCGACAGGTGCGCCAGCGCGAACGCGAGCGATGGTCGGCCGTGCGCGTCATGCACCACGACGCTCCCCGGATCGGTCTCCTCGGTCGCCGCGATCTCGTAGCGGCCGTTCTCCCCCACGCGGACGCACCGGTTCCCCTCGTCGAACACGATCGGCTCGCCGTGCTCGAGTCGGATCTGGTTGTGCTTGCCCTGGGCTTTGTCGCGCAGGAGGTCGAACGCCCCGTCGTTGAAGACGTTGCAGTTCTGATAGATCTCGACGAAGGCGGTCCCCTTGTGTTGGGCAGCTCGCCGGAGGACCTCGGTCAGGTGTTGCCGGTCGTTGTCGACCGTCCGTGCGACGAACGTCGCTTCGACACCGAGGGCGAGCGCGATCGGATTGAACGGATGGTCGACTGATCCGAACGGCGTGGACTTCGTGACCTTCCCCTCTTCCGACGTCGGTGAGTACTGGCCCTTCGTCAGTCCGTAGATCTGGTTGTTGAAGAGCAGGATCTTGATGTCGACGTTCCGGCGGAGGGCGTGGATCAGGTGGTTGCCCCCGATCGAAAGGCCGTCGCCGTCACCGGTGACGACCCAGACGGAGAGCTCCGGTGCCGCGACCGCGATCCCGGTCGCGAGAGCAGGTGCGCGCCCGTGGATCCCGTGCATGCCGTACGTGTCCATGTAGTACGTGAAGCGACCGCTGCAGCCGATCCCCGACACGAAGACGGTCTTGTGCGGCTCGATGCCGAGCTCGGGCATGAACGCCTGGACCGCGGACAGGATCGCGTAATCGCCACACCCGGGGCACCAGCGCGGCTCCTGGTCGGAGGTGAAGTCCTTCTTGGTCAGCGTCGAGGCGTCGCCCGGTGCGGCCTCGCCGTTCTGGATCACGTCACTCATCGAGCACCCTCGCGATCTCGTGCTCGAGCTCCTCCGCGAAGATGGGCAGCCCCTGCACCTTCGAGTACGACTGCGCGTCCACCAGGTACTTGGCGCGGATCAGCGCGGCGAGTTGCCCCATGTTCATCTCCGGGATCAGCACCATGCGATAGGCGCGCACGACGTCGCCGGTGTTCGCGGGGAACGGGTTCAGGTGTCGGAGATGCGCCGTCGCCACGCTCCGGCCATCGGCCCTCGCCCGCGCGACGGCAGCCGTGATCGTGCCGAGGGAGGAGCCCCAGCCGAGCACGAGCAGGTCGGCCTCACCACTCGGGTCCTCGACCTCGAGCGCCGGGATGTCGTCGGCGATGCCGTCGACCTTCGCCTGGCGAAGCCTGGTCATCAGCTCGTGGTTGGCCGCGTCGTAGCTGATGTTGCCCGTCCCGTCCTGGCGTTCCAGCCCGCCGATCCGGTGCACCAGGCCCGGTGTCCCCGGTATCGCCCAGGGCCGCGCCAGCTTGTCGTCGCGCGAGTACGGGAGGAAGTCCTGTCCGTTCGGCGACGCGAACTCCGGATCGATCGTCGGCAGGCTCTCGATGTCCGGGATCGGCCACGGCTCCGAGGAGTTCGCGATGAACGTGTCGGAGAGCAGGATCACCGGCGTCCGGTACCGCACGGCGATCCGGGCGGCCTCGAGCGCGCCGGTGAAGCACTCCGAGGGAGTTGACGCAGACACGATCGGGAGCGGCGACTCCCCGTGGCGGCCGTACATCGCGAGCAGCAGGTCCGCCTGCTCGGTCTTCGTGGGCATACCGGTCGACGGCCCCGCGCGCTGCACGTCCACGATGATCATCGGGAGCTCCATGATCACCGCGAGCCCGATCGTCTCGGCCTTCAGATCGATGCCGGGCCCGCTCGTCCCGGTCACGGCGAGCTGGCCGCTGAAGGCCGCGCCCAGTGCGATGTTGGCCGCCGCGATCTCGTCCTCGGCCTGGATCGTGACGACCCCGAAGTTCTTGTGGCGCGAGAGCTCGTGGAGGAGCTCGGAGGCCGGCGTGATCGGGTAGCTCGCGTAGAAGAGGGGAAGTCCGCTGCGCTCCGACGCCGCGATCAACCCCCACGCGAGGGCGGTGGCGCCGTCGATGTTGCGGTAGGTCCCGGGCTCCTGAGGCGCCGCCTCCACCTTGTAGGACTCGGCGAACAGCTCGGTCGTCTCGCCGAAGTTGAAGCCGGCCTTGAAGGCAGCGACGTTGGCGTCGAAGATCTCCTGGCGCGAGCCGAACTTCTTCTCCAGCCAGTTGAGCGTGGTCTCCGTCGGGCGCCCGAACATCCACGACACGAGGCCGAGGGCGAACATGTTCTTGGCCCGCTCGGACTCCTTCTTGCCGATCCCGATGCCCTCCGTGGCCCGCACCGTGATGGAGGTCATCGGCACCTTGTAGACCTGGTAGCCGTCGAGCGTCCCGTCCTGGAGCGGGTCGGAGGTGTATCCCGCCTTCTGGGTGTTCCGCTCGGTGAAAGCGTCCTCGTTCAGGATGAGCACGCCACCCTTCGCCACCTTGTCCAGGTCCGCCTGGAGGGCGGCCGGGTTCATCGCCACCAGCACGTCGGCGTGATCGCCGGGCGTCGTGATGTCGTTGGACGCGAACTGGATCTGGAACGCGGAGACGCCGTGGACCGTGCCTGCCGGCGCGCGGATCTCAGCCGGGAAGTCCGGCAGGGTGGCGAGGTCGTTGCCGAGCACCGCCGTGGCGCTGGTGAAGCGGTCGCCGGTCAGCTGCATGCCGTCGCCGGAGTCGCCGGCGAACCGCACGACGATCCGTTCCCGCTCTCGTACCGCTTTGCTCATCCAAGCGAACACCCTACTGCGCGGGTTCGGCTGTGATGGCTGCGGGTTGATAGTTTCTGGCCGATGCGGCGGCGGCGGCTGGGGAAACAGGGTCCGGAGATCTCCGTGATCGGCTACGGCGCCTGGGAGGCCGGCGGGACGGCCTGGGGCGCGAACGAGTCGGACGAGGTCGTGATCGAGGCGATCCGCGCCGGCCTGGACGCCGGGATCGACTGGGTCGACACGGCGGAGGTCTACGGGGACGGCGTCTCCGAAACCCTGGTGGGTCGCGCGCTCGAGGGACGTCGTGACGAGGTCGTCGTCGCGACGAAGGTCGCCCCCCAACCCGAGGGAAGCGGGTTCACGCCCGCCCAGGTCCGAGAGGCGTGCCAGAAGAGCCTGGCCCGCCTCGGCACCGACCGGATCGACCTCTATCAGCTCCATTGGTCGGACGAGACCGGCGTGCCGCTCGAGGAGACGTGGGGTGCGATGACCGAGCTCCAGGACGCTGGTCTGGTACGACACATCGGCGTGTCGAACTTCGATCAGGCCCAGATCGAGACGTGCCTGGCGATGCGCCACGTCGATTCCCTCCAGCCCGAGTTCTCGATGCTCACGCGCGAGCACGGGGATCTGATCCGCTGGTGTGGCGAGCAGGGGATCGGCGTGATCTCCTACGGCCCGCTGGCGTACGGGCTCCTGACGGGAGCGATCACCGCCGAAACCCGGTTCGCGGACGGCGATTGGCGCGGGCGGGAGGAGGCCGATGGACCGTTCGCCGATCTCGCGGGCTCGCTCGCGATCGTCGACCGGCTCCGCCCCATCGCCGAACGGCTCGGCTGCGAGCTGTCGCACCTCGCGCTCGCCTGGAACGTCCACCAGCCGGGCGTGACCGCGGCGATCGCGGGGAGTCGCAACCCGAGCCACGTCCGGGCCAACGCCGCTGGGGGCGACCTCGAGCTGGACGACGCGACGCTCGAGGAGCTCGACTCGCTCCTCGCTTGAAGCGGGGTCAGACGACGGGCGTTCCGGGCTGGACCTGACGCAGACGCCGCGCGAGCCCCTCAAGGAGACCCATCGCGAGCGCCGGCTCCTGCTCGACCACCCGGCGGAGGGTGTGGCGGAACAGCCGGAGGAGCTCCATCGGCGTGTCGGCGACGATCGAGGCCGTCCTCGGACCACCGTCCAGGGCCGACAGCTCGCCGAAGAAGTCGCCGGGGACGAGCCTCGCCACCGTCCTTCCCCCGCGCGTGACCAGAGCGCCACCGCTCAGCACCACGAACATCGCCTCGCCCGGCTCGCCCTCCTCGACGATCGCCCGCCCCGGCTCGACCGTGACCAGGTCGGTCTCGGCGGCCAGGCGGCGGAGGTGCCGCTATCGAGAACCCGTCGAAGAGCGGGACGGTGCGGAGGGCCGTCATGGAGCGGCGGACGGAGGGCCCGGACCGCTGGCGCGAGGATGCACCCGCCTCCTTCGACGGCAAGACCGATCCCCGCGTCGGGACCACGCGCATCCGCGGAGCGTACCCCCAGAGCGCCGACGCCCGCAGGCGCATCCGCACCCGGCGGTAGGGTAATCGGGTGGACGTGCGGAGCAGGCTCGAGCGGCTGATGGCCGAGAGGATCCTCGTGCTCGAGGGTCCGAAGGGGACGGCGATCCAGTCGTTGGAGCTGTCCGAGGAGGACTTCCGCGGTGACCTCCTGAAGGATCACCCCCGGGACATCCGCGGCGACAACGACGTGCTCGGGCTCACCCGGCCCGACATCGTCGAGGCGATCCACCGCGACTACCTCGCCGCCGGGGCCTGGATCCTCAGCACGAACACCTTCAACGCCAGCCCGGTCTCACAGGCGGAGTACGGGCTGGAGCACCTCGTCTACGACATGAACCGTGCGGCCGCCGAGAACGCTCGGCGCGCGCTCGACGGAGCCGAGGACCGGTTCGTCGTCGGCTCCGTCGGCCCGACGAACCGGACCCTCTCGATCTCGCCCAAGGTCGAGGATCCTGCATACCGGACGATCACGTTCGACCAGCTGACGGAGGCGTATGCGGAGCAGATCCGCGGGCTCGTGGACGGCGGTGTCGACGTGCTCCAGATCGAGACGATCTTCGACACGCTGAACGCGAAGGCGGCCGTCGCCGCCGCCCAGGACGTCGCCCCGGACGTGCCGCTCTGGCTCTCGTTCACGGCGGTCGATCAGAGCGGCAGGAACCTCTCGGGCCAGACCGCGGAGGCGTTCTGGCTCTCGATCGAGCACGCGGAGCCCCTGATCGTCGGGGTCAACTGCTCGCTCGGCGCCGCGCAGATGCGCCCCTACCTCGAGGCGCTCTCTCGGATCGCATCCACCTACACGGCGTGCTACCCCAACGCGGGACTCCCCAACGCGTTCGGCCTGCACGACGAAGACCCCGAGATCACCAGCTCCTACGTTGGCGAGTTCGCGCGCGCGGGACTGGCCAACATCCTCGGCGGGTGCTGTGGGACCACGCCGGAGCACATCCGGCAGATCGCGGAGGCGATCTCGGACCTTCCTCCGCGGGAGGTCCCCGACCCCGACGAGACGTTCACCTCGTTCAGCGGTCTCGAGCCGTTCGTCGTCCGGCCCGATACGGGCTTCGTGATGGTGGGCGAACGCCAGAACATCACGGGCTCGAAGAAGTTCCGGCGTCTGATCGAGAGCGGCGACTTCCAGGCGGCCGTCGACATCGCGCGGGAGCAGGTCCAGAACGGCGCCAACCTGCTCGACGTCAACATGGACACCGACCTGCTCGACGGCCCCGAGGCGATGACGACGTACCTGAACCTCCTCGCCACGGAGCCGGAGGTGGCGCGGGTGCCGATCATGGTGGACTCGTCGAGCTGGGACGTGATCGAGGCCGGCCTGAAATGCGTGCAGGGCAAGGGTGTCGTGAACTCGATCAGCCTCAAGGAGGGCGAGGAGGACTTCCTCGACAAGGCGCGGCGAGTCAAGCGCTACGGTGCCGCGGTCGTCGTGATGGCCTTCGACGAGCAGGGGCAGGCAGACACCGTCAAGCGCAAGGTCGAGATCTGCGAGCGGGCGTATCGGGTGCTCACGGAGCAGGCCGGCTACGACCCATCGGACATCATCTTCGACCCGAACATCCTGGCGATCGCGACCGGGATGGAGGAGCACGCGGACTACGCGCACGCGTTCATCGATGCGACCCGCATCATCAAGCGACGCCTGCCCGGCGTGAAGGTGTCGGGTGGTGTCTCCAACCTCTCGTTCGCCTTCCGCGGGAACGACGTCGTCCGCGAGGCGATGCACTCCGCCTTCCTCTATCACGCGCGCCAGGCCGGGCTGGATATGGCGATCGTGAACGCCGGCCAGCTCCCGGTCTACGACGACATCCCGAAGGACCTCAAGGAGCACGTCGAGGACCTGCTCTTCAACCGGCGCGCCGACGCGACCGAGCGGATGCTCACGTTCGCGCAGACGGTGACGGGCGAGGCGATGCGGACCGAGCAGGACCTCACGTGGCGGGAAGGCTCTGTCGAGGAGCGGCTCTCGCACGCGCTCGTCCACGGCATCGACGCATTCATCGAGGAGGACGCGGAGGAGGCCAGGCAGCACTTCGAGAGGCCGCTCGAGGTGATCGAGGGACCGCTCATGGACGGGATGCAGATCGTCGGGGACCTGTTCGGCGCGGGGAAGATGTTCCTCCCACAGGTCGTGAAGTCCGCGCGCGCGATGAAGAAGGCCGTCGCCTACCTCGAGCCCTTCATGCAGGAGGAGAAGGAGCGGCTGGGGCTCGTCGGGTCGGCGCAGGGCACGATCGTGACCGCCACGGTGAAGGGCGACGTCCACGATATCGGCAAGAACATCGTGGGCGTGGTTCTCGGCTGCAACAACTACCGGGTCGTGGACCTCGGCGTGATGGCGCCGGCGGAGACCATCTTGGACGCCGCCGAGCGGGAGAAGGCGGATGTGATCGGTCTTTCGGGGCTGATCACGCCCTCGTTGACCGAGATGGTGAACGTGGCGATGGAGATGCAGCGACGCGGTCTGAAGTACCCGCTGCTGATCGGCGGCGCCACGACATCCAAACAGCACACGGCGGTGAAGATCGCGCCGGCGTACTCGGAGCCCGTCGTCCACGTCGTTGACGCATCGCGGGTCGTCGGCGTGATGAGCGCCCTCCTCGACGAGCCCCGCAAGGCGAAGCTGGACGCCGACAACCGGAAGGATCAGGACCGGCTCCGCACGCTCCACGAGGCGAAGTTGAAGACGCCGCTCCTCCCCTACCGCAAGGCGCTCGGGAATCGTCTCCAGGTGGACTGGCGGCCTGAGGATGCTCCGGCACCCCCGTTCGTCGGGACCCGGACCGTCGAGCCCGACCTCGCGGTGCTCCGCGACTACATCGACTGGACCTTCTTCTTCACGGCCTGGGAGCTGAAGGGCAGCTACCCGCAGATCCTCGAACACCCGCAGATGGGTGAGACCGCTCGCGAGCTGTTCCAGGTCGGGCAGGAGGTGCTGGATCGGATCGTGTCGGAGCACCTGCTCGAGGCGCGCGGCGTCTACGGATACTTCCCCGCCCATTCCGACGGCGACGACCTCGTCCTCGACGGAGGCTGGGTCTTCCACTGCCTCCGGCAGCAGGCCGATCGCGGCGAGGGAGAGCCGAACAAGTCGATCGCGGATCTCGTCGCGCCGTTGGAGTCCGATGTCCAAGATCACGTCGGCGCCTTCGCCGTTTCCGCCGGCTTCGGCGCCGACGAGCTGGCCAAGGCCTACGAGGCCGAGCACGACGACTACCGAGCGATCGTGGCGAAGGCGCTCGCCGACCGCCTCGCGGAGGCGTTCGCGGAGTACCTCCACCAGCAGGTCCGCCGCGAGTGGTACGCCCCCAACGAGCAACTCTCCAGCGAAGAGCTGATCAAGGAGCGCTACCGCGGGACGAGACCGGCCTTCGGCTACCCCGCGTGCCCGGACCACAGCGAGAAACGGACCCTGTTCGAGCTCCTGAACGTCGGCGAGGCGACCGGGATCGACCTCACGACCTCGTGCGCGATGATGCCGGCGGCGAGCGTCAGCGGCCTCTATCTCGCCCATCCCGCCGCCCGCTACTTCCACGTCGGTCGGATCGGGAAGGATCAGGTCGAGGACTACGCGCGCCGGAAGGGCGAGTCGCTCACCGAGGCCGAACGGTGGCTGGCTCCGAACCTCTCGTATGAGCCGGGGTAGCCCGACCTAGGGTCCATGAGGCCGGCACCCCTGCTGATAACGTCCCCGCCGTGACCCAGTCGTACTGGCATCCGTTCGCCGACATGGCCGCCGTCGTCGCCGGCGGCGAGCTCGTCCTCGAACGGGGCGAGGGGTGCTCCGTCTGGGACGTCGACGGGAAGCGCTACCTCGATGCGACCGCGTCGCTCTGGTACTGCAACGTGGGCTGGGGCCGCACCGAGATCGGCGAGGCGGTCGCGGCGCAGATGGCGAAGCTCCCGACCTATTCGAACTTCGGCGACATCGTGCTCCCGGTGACCCTGGAGCTCGCCGATCGGCTGGCCGGCCTCGCACCCGTCCCCGGCTCGAAGGTCTTCCTCACGAGCGGTGGCTCGGACTCGATCGACACTGCGACCAAGATGGCCCGCCACTACTGGCAGCTCCTGGGCGAGACCGACCGCACGATCCTGATCCGCCGGGAGAAGGCCTACCACGGGATGCACACGGCGGGCACCTCGCTCGCCGGGATCCCGGCGAATGCTGCCGGGCACGGTGCCTTGATCCAGGACGTGATCGAGGTGCCCTGGGACGACCCGGACTCCCTCCGCGCCGCGATCGACGATGTCGGTCCCGACCGCGTCGCGGCGTTCTTCTGCGAACCGGTGATCGGCGCGGGCGGCGTGTTCCCTCCCCCCGAGGGCTACCTGGAGGCCGCTCGAGCGGTGTGCCGCGACACGGGCGTGCTGTTCGTCGCCGACGAGGTGATCACGGGGTTCGGTCGCTGCGGCGATTGGTTCGCCTCCACGCGCTTCGGCCTCGAACCCGACATCGTGACCTGCGCGAAAGGCATCACGAGCGGCTACCTGCCGCTCGGCGCGGTCCTGGCCGCACCTCGCGTGGCGGAGCCGTTCTGGGGCGATGGGGCGGGCATGTGGCGGCACGGCTACACATACAGCGGCCACGCGGCCGTCGCCGCGGCGGCGCTCGTGAACATCGACATCCTGGAGCGCGAGGAGCTCCCGATGCGGGCGAAGGCGATGGAGGGGTCGTTCCTGGATGCCCTGAAGCAGCTGACGGATCACGACCTCGTGGAGGATGTGCGCGGGGGCGTCGGTCTGCTCGCCGCGGTGCAGCTCCGCCAGGACCTCGTCGAGGCCGACCCGGCGCTGGGCGCGCGCGTCGGCGCCGCGACACGCGAGGCCGGGGTGTTGGTGCGGCCGCTGGTGGGCGGGGCGCTCGCGGTGAGCCCGCCCCTCACGATCGACGACTCGGAGATCAAAGAGGCCGTGGACGGCATCCGCGCCGGCCTCGACGCGGTCGCCTGATCCCTTGCACGCGCACGCGCACCTCGGCTAGCCCGCCGGTGGTGGCTGCGTCACGTCCGCTTCGGCGAGGCAGCTGTCGACGGCCTCATCCTCAAGCGTTCCGGTATGGATGATGCGAGAGCGGTAGGAGATCAGGATCAAGCGGCCCTGGGCATCGACCGAGAGATCGAGGTTGTCGAGGTGCCAGCCTCGGTCCTCGGCGCAGGCCCGCACTTCCTCCCGCACCTGCCGTGAGCGGGCCGGATCCGATTCTCCGGGATGGAACGCGGGATGCGCACCGCACGAGCTGAGAGCGAGGGCGGCGGTGAGCAGGACGACGGCGATCCTGCGGCCTCGAAGCACGTCCTTCATAGGCACGCACCTCATACCGATCGGAGGTGGATCGGGTTCCCCCGCACGCATATGGTCGAAGCATCGGCAGGCGCGGAGCGCCGGTCAAGGGACGTGAACTAGTGGAACGAGTTGCCGCAGGCGCAGGAGCTCTGCGCGGCCGGGTTGTCGATCGTGAACCCTGAGGCCTCGAGCGAGTCCACCCAGTCGATGGTGGCCTGCGTGAGGTAGGGCACGCTCATCTTGTCCACTACGACCTTGACGCCGAACTGCTCCTCCAAGAAGTCCTTCTCGGAGACCTGGTCGTCGAGGTACATCGCGTAGCGGAGACCGGAGCAGCCACCGGGCTGCACGGCGATCCGCAGCGCGATGTCCGGACGCCCCTCCTCGGTGATGAGCTTCTGGACCTCGCCCGCAGCCGTCTCGGTCAACTGGATCGTCTTCTGCGCCGTCGTCTCGGCGTGATCGTGGGTCGTCTGGGTCATCGTCTCTTCGGTCGCTGTCATGCCCAGATTCTACCCTCGGTCGCCGTCATCTCTCGATGAAATCCACGATCTCCGCTCCGGTCGCTCGCTGGAGGTCCGCCGGCGAGAGCGGGAACACGGCGTCGGGCGTCCCCCCAGCGGCCCAGACCTCCTCGAACGCAAGCAATGCGGCGTCGAGGAAGGAGCGGACCGGCGCGGGGTGACCGAAGGGCGGCGTGCCGCCGACCGCGAAGCCCGTTGCTGCGCGCGCCTCCTCGGGCGTCGCCCGGCGGGCCTCCGAAGCGTCCGCGGCCCCGGCGAGCTTGGACGGGTCCACGCGGTTCGCGCCCGACGTGAACGCGATCACCGGCCGTCCGTCCGCCATGAACACGAGAGACTTCACGATCTGCGCCACGTCGCACCCGATCGCGCGAGCGGCGTCTTCCGCGGTCTTCGTCCCTTCCGGGAACCGCCTGATCCCGGGTTCGATACCGAGCGCGCGGGCGGCCTCGGTGAACCGCTCGATCGCGCCCATTCAGCCGGTCGCGCCCCGCGCGGGATCGGGAGATGGCTGGCCGGGCATGCTTCGTACTGTACGATTCCGCGCCGTGAGCCTGGACCGCACCACGTTGCTGGGGATCGCGCACGCGGAGCGACAGCGGCTCGGCAGGACCGTCCAGTTCGCCCAGCCCGAGACCTGGGAACAGCCCAGCGCGCTCCCCGGATGGTGGAACCGGGACGTGATGGCCCATCTCGCGGCGCAGGACACCGCCGCCGCTCAGCTCATCAAGGGCGACCCCGCGGAGGAGCTCGATGAGTACCGGGCTCACCTCGAAGGGAACCCGTTCACGGTCGATGGCTTCAACGAGTGGGCGGTCGAGCGCCGGTCCGGCCTTCCGACAAGGGAGGTCCTCGTCACGTGGGGCAAGGCGGTGGACGCGCAGCTCGCCTACGCCGGCCTCCTCTCCGAAGATGACTGGGAGAAGGATCGGTTCCCGTGGCTCGCCGGCGAGATCGCGGCCCGCTACATGATCCAGTCACGGGTCGTCGAGTGGTGGGTGCACGGCGAGGACATGCGAGCCACGAACGGGCTCGGACCGGAGTACCAGCACTGGCCGATCCACCTGACGATCGACATGGGGATCCGCATGCTCCCCTGGGCGCTGTCCCAGGCCGGACTCGACCTCACCGGCTACAGCATCCAGGTGGACGTGGAGGGAGCCGGCGGGGGGACGTGGCATTGGGGCCTCGGCGCCGGTGAAGCGCCGCCCACCGAGAAGAAGCCCGACACCACGATCGTCGGGCGGGCGCCGCACCTGGCGCTCGTGGCGGCCCGGCGGCTCCCCGCTGATGAGGTCCTCGCTTCGGGGAACCTCGTCACCGGGCTCGACGCGGAGCTCGGCGCCACGATCCTGCGCCACATCCGGGCCTACGTCTGAGGGAACCGCACGGCCCCTTCGCTCGTACCCCTTTCGTGAGCGGAACCCGTGTACCTTCTTCGGTGAGCGATGCCCACGAGCGACCTCGACGCCGACCAGCGACTGATGCGCTCGTTCGCCGCGCGGGACGCCGGTGCGGCGGACGCCCTCTATCGCCGGTTCGCGGGACGGATCTACGGTCTCGGGCTCGTGATGCTCGGGAACGACGCCGCGGCGCAGGACCTCGTCCAGGACACGTTCGTCAAGCTCTGGCGGAGTGCCGAGCGCTACGACCGCTCGCGGGGCAAGCTCGAGACGTGGGTTCTGCTGATGGCGCGGTCACTCGCGATCGACGCGATCCGCCGGCGGGTGCTGGAGGTGCGCACGCTCGAGCACGTGGATCGGCCGACCGAAGCAGATCAGGCACCGGGTCCCGACGACCGGGCCGCGACGCTCGACCTCACCGACCGCGCGAGGCACGCGATGTCATCGCTCCCGCCCGAGCAGCGCGCGGCCCTGGAGCTCGCCTATCTCGGGGGCAAGACGAGCGTCGAGATCTCCGATCTGGAGGGAATCCCCGTGGGGACGGCGAAGACGCGGATCCGGGCAGCGCTGATGCGGCTGCGGGAGCTCCTTGCGGCGGACATCGAGTCGACGAGAGGTGGGGACCGTGACGACGTGTGACGACGTCCGCCCGCTCCTCCCGGAGGTTGCGCTCGGGACCGCGGCCGACTCCGACGACCTCGTCGTTCGGCGACACCTCCGCGGGTGCGGCGCCTGCCGTCGGGAACTGGAGGCGCTCCAAGACGGCCTCGGCGTGTTCGGTTCGACCCTGGAGCGCCCCGCACCGCCGGAGCTCCGCGATCGCGTGAGTGCGGTTCTTGCCGAGGAGTGGGCCGAGGAGCCGCCGAAACGCGGACGGATCCTCAGCACTCGAGCGTGGCGCGTCGCGGTCGCCGCCTCGCTGGCGCTCGCGTTCGTCGCCGCGGCCTTCGGTGCGATCCAGCTGGGTCGCGCACGCGACGCGAGGGAAGACGCCACGAGCTACCGCACGGTCCTGGCCACCCTCGGAGGGACGGGCTTCAAGGTCGGAACACTGGAGGCAGCGACCGCGGCACCGGTCGCCGGGAGCGTCGTGGCCTACGAGTCCAGCCACGACCAGTCCTTCGTCGTGGTCTTCGTCCGGACCCCCGAGCTCTCGGGGCGCGGATCTCTCCGCGTGTCACGGAACGACGGGACGACCTGGGATCCGGGTCCGATCGAATTCGACGGAGACGGTGACGCGGCGGTCTGGTGGGTGACGGACCGGAACATCGATTCGATGACCGGGCTCACGATCTCGGCACCGGACGGCTCCGTCCTTGCGACGGCCGCCCTGCGCTACGCCTGAGCGCTCCCCCGCGAGACGACGAGCCGCCGGACGGATCGCCTCCGCGCGCCGAACCGGTACTTGTAGGCGTAGTCCCCCTTCAGGAAGTCGAAGACCGGGCATCCTTCCTCGATCGCCTGGCGGATGTCCTCGGCCACCAGGACCATGCCGGGGGCAAGCTGCTGCCACTCCCTATCGAACGCGGAGTTGTAGAGCGAGTACGTCCCCTTGAACACGAAGCCGATCGTGCCGGCGGCGAGCTCGCCGCGCACGCGGATGAACGACAGGCGGAACACACCTGGTTCACACAACGCCGCTCCCAGCCGCCGGAAGAAGATCTCCATGCCCGGGACCATGAACACGCCCTTGGGACCCTCGCTCATCCGGTGAAGATCGACGAATCGATCCAGCAGCGGCAGGAGCGTCGCACCGGTCGCGGTCTCGATCCGGAAGGGCCCCGCCTCCGCCTCGAGCTTCTTCGCCTTCCGGCGGACCTCGTGCCGGAGCTTGGACGGGAGCTGCAGCAGGTAGTCGTCCCAGGTCGGGGGGAGGTCGAGGAGCGGTGCGACGCCGTTCTGATCCTCCGCCTCCTCGACCGACAGTCCCTGGGCGAGCGCGGCCGCGCGCAAGGCGGGCAGCCATGCCGAGTCCTCGGGGAGCCCTCGGAGGTCGGCCACGCGCCAGTCATCCCGCGCGAGCAACCCGGCCCACAGCCGCTCGCTGAACGCCGCCGCGACGCCGGGGCGCCCCACCGGCCCGAGGTAATCGGTGACCTCCGTGCCACCGAGGAAGCGCAGCGTCTCTCCGATCCGCTCGAAGGCCGCCGCCGCCACCTGCACGCCGCCGTCCTCCTCACCGAACGCCAAGAGGAGATGCTCCGGTTCCTCGCCGAACTCCTCCCAGTAGAGCTTGAGGAACTCCGGCGTATGGAAGATCGTGCCGGCGGGATCGGCGCGCACGAGCTCGCTCCAGTCGCGCCGGAGGAAGTCGCGCGGGTCTTCGGAGAAGACCGCCTCGAGGACCGTCACCAGGAGCCGCCGCCCCCGCCGCCGCCCCCGCCTCCCGAGAAGCCGCCGCCACCGAACCCGCTCGAGCCCGACGATGCGGGCGTGGAGGCAAGGGTTCCCCCCGTGGTCGTCGCGAATCCGTCGATCGAGTCCGCGAAGGCTGCCGCGGTGAATAGCCGCGGCCCCACGTACCAGCTCGACGTGTCGGGTTGGATCCCGAGGTCCTCGAACGCCTTCGCCCACTTGTCGGTGAGCCCGAACACGATCGCGTACGGCAAGTAGCGGGTGAAGACGTTCTCCTCCTCCGCCCATCGAGCCATGTGCTGCTCCGCGGTCGCGATCACCCGGCGGAACCCGCGGATGCGCCGGAGCATCGCCGTCCCCTTCGCAGTCCGAGCGGGCATCTGTCGCGCCATCAGGGCGAGGGCGAGCCCACCCACGATCACCGGGATCCCGACGATGCCCAGATGCGTCCATCGCGCGAGGGCGAACGTGAGCGCCGCCCCGGCGACGAGGAGCAGGACGCCTCGTCCCGCCCACCGGGTCCGCACGTTGTCGGGGCGGGTACGGAACCACTTCTGGCGCATGGCATCGGCGTAGAGGGACTCCTCCACGCCGTGCAGTCGGTCCGCGAAGGTCGTCTTGAGCTCGGAGACCGTGACCTCGTTGCCGTCGCGGAACAGGCCATCGAGCAGGCGCTGCTCGTAGGCGAGCAGGTCGCTCTCCCCCTTCTCGAGACGGATCATCGTCCAGTCGGGCTTGCCGAAGAGCCCTTCCTTCGGGATCTCCTGGATCAGCAGGTACCCGCGTCCCGCGAGGTCGATGATCGTCGCGGTCACGTCGATCACGTTGGCGCGCTCGTCGATCAGCGTGCCGATCTGCCCCGGCCGCACGTTCCTCGGGGGGCGCGAACTCCACGGGCGCCTCGGCGTCGGCCGACCCCACCGGCACGGGCTCGCTCTCCCCCGACGGCGTTCCCATGACTTGGTCGATGGGTGAACCCTGATAGCGGCGGTCGCGCCCCTCCCGCCACCACAGCCGGCCGAGCAGACCACCGAGGAGGAGCGTGACGACGACGGCTCCGGCGATCGTGCCGCCGTTCACGCTGAACGCCCGCTCGGCCGACCACCGCTCGTCGAGGATCGGCTCCGGCTCGGGCACGGCACCCTTCGGGATCGCGACGACCACCGTCATCCCCTCGAAAGCGGAGAGCTCTCGGCCCGGCCGGAACGATGCCTCCGAGCCGTCGCTCGACGCTCGAGCACACGGCTCGGTCGAACCCTCGTACCCCTGGAAACACGTCACACGCTGGATCGTGGCCGGCGCCGTCACGGTCACCCGGGCCCGCTCGATCGGCGCCTGCCACTCATCACCGATCGCGTTCCAGAACAGCTCGTCGTGATCGGGGAACCCGTTCAGCGCACCCTCGACCCGATAGGTCAGCGTGTAGGTGTGCCGACCCGAGATCTCCACGTCCGGATCCCCGATGCGGATCGTCGTGATCCCCTCATCCTCCGAGACATCGACGTCGGACGGAGCGGTGGGGCTCTCCACGGTGACGTCCTCGATCGGGAACACCCGGTCGGAGACGTCGTCGAACCGCATGCGCGTCGGGATCGTCCGGAAGATGCCGTGGTGGGGCGTCGTCCCGAAGTCGTAGTCGATGCGCTCCGTGATCCCGAGGTCACCGCTCTCGAGGATCCGGATGTCCACCGTGTAGGAGTGGATGACCTCGGCCGACGATTGTGCGAGAGCGGGCCCCGCCAGAGCCAGGAGCACCACCGCAGCGGAGAGCGTCGATCGCAGAAGCCGTCTCACTCACGATAGAAGAGTATGTAGTTCAAAAAGAACCAGCAGGATGCCGATGGCCTTCCGGCGCGACCACGCCGGCTCCTCGTGCTCGGCCGGCGTGCGGAACAGGTGCTCGTGCGTGATCAGCGTGAAGGCGAGCGCCGCGATGTAGAGGGTGATCAGCACGGCGGCGACCGTGCCGGAGACGACCTCTCGCTGGATCAGGCTGTGGTTGCCGCCGAGCGCGAACAACGTGGGCATCAGCAGGCCGGTGACCGCCAGCACCAGCGAGGTCGCGTGCACCGAGGCGGAGCGGGCGTTGTACTCCTGCTCCTCGTGCTTCAGCCCGCCCAGGAAGAAGGACAGGCCCAGCACGAGGAGCAGGTTCCCCAGGATCGAGCCGGTGAGGGATGCCTTCACGATCTCGATCTTGCCTTCGAAGAGCAGGAAGATCGCGATGATCAGCTCGGTGACGTTGCCGAACGTGGCGTTGATCAGTCCGCCGAGGCGCGGACCGACGTGGAGCGCCAGCTGCTCGGTGGAGCGGCCGATCAGTCCCGCGAGCGGCAGGATCGCGCCGGCCGACACGACGAAGATCGCGAGGTCGGGTCCACCGGCCACCTCCAGGACGACCGCGACGGGGACCAGGACGAGCAGCCAGTCCAGAGAGGGACGGAGGCTCGGTCGCGGCGGCGGCACGCGGCTCAGGCTAGTGGGCGGCGGCGCCGCTCGCGGCGCCGCCGTCCGACACCGCTTCCTGCAGGACGTCCCAGGCCAGCACCGCGCACTTGATCCGGATCGGGTACTTCACGACCCCCTTGAGCGCGACGAGGTCGCCGAAGGCGTCCTCGTCGGGCTCCACCTCACCGGCCAGCATCCCGCGCACGTCGGCCGCGAGGGACATGGCGTCCTGGACCGACTTGCCGCCCACCGACTCGGTCATCATCGAGGCGCTCGATTGGCTGATGGAGCATCCGGCGCCCTCGAACGTGACCTCGAGGAGCTTGCCGTCCTCGAGGTTGGCGGACACGGTGATCTCGTCACCGCAGAGCGGGTTGTTCTTCGTGCACGTCACAGCGGCCCCCGGCAGCTCGCGCTTGTTCCGAGGGTTCTTGTAGTGATCGAGGATCGTTTCCTTGTAGATGTCGTCGAGCGCCACGGTTCCTCCGAACGCTACTACCTGAAGAAGTCTTCCGCCGTCGTCAGCGCGTCGACGAGGACGTCCACCTCGTCGCGCGTGTTGTACACGTAGAACGACGCGCGCGCCGTCGCCGGGGTCGAGAACCGGCGCATCACGAGCTGCGCGCAGTGGTGACCCGCGCGGATCGCGACCCCTTCCGCGTCCAGGACCGTCGCGAGGTCGTGCGGATGGACGTCGTGGAACCAGAAGCTGACCGCCCCGCCGCGGGCGGCGGCATCCTTCGGCCCGTAGACCGTGGCACCCGCCGAGAGCAGCCGGTCGAGCGCGTACCGCGTGATCTCCTCCTCGTGGGCGCGGACGGCGTCCATCCCGAGCGCCTGCAGGTAGTCGACGGCGACGCCGAGCCCCACCTGCTGAGCGATCTGCATCGTCCCCGCCTCGAACTTGTAGGGGATGTCCTTCCAGGTCGAGTGGTCGTGGAAGACCTCGTCGATCATCTCCCCGCCGCCGAACATCGGGTCCATCGCGTCCAGCAGCTCCGCCTTGGCGTAGAGACCGCCGCTCGCCGTCGGGCCGAGCATCTTGTGGCCGCTGAACGCGAGGAAGTCGCAGTCCATCTCGGTCACGGAGACACCGTGGTGCGGGACCAGCTGCGCGGCGTCGACCGCCACGAGCGCGCCCACCGCATGGGCCGCCTCGATCAGCTGACCGAGCGGCGTGATCGTCCCGAGGGCGTTGGACATGCCGGTCACGGACAGGATCTTCGTGCGCTCCGTGAGCAAGCGAGCCGAGCTCCGAGAGGTCGAGCTGGCCGTCGTCGGTCAGCGGGATGTACCGCAGGACCGCGCCGGTCACCTGGGCGGTGAGCTGCCAGGGCACGATGTTCGAGTGGTGCTCCATGTCCGTGAGGAGGATCTCGTCGCCCTCCTTCAGGAACTTCCGGCCCCAGCCCTGGGCGACGAGGTTCAGCGACTCCGTGGTGCCGCGCGTGAACACGATCGTGCGCGGGTCCGGGGCGCCGAAGAACGATGCGAGCTTCGCGCGCGCGCCTTCGAACGCCTCGGTCGACTCCTCGCCCAGCGTGTAGATCCCGCGGTGCGCGTTCGCGTTGTGGTGCGAGTAGAAGTCGGAGACGGCGTCGATCACCTGGCGGGGCTTCTGCGAGGTGGCGGCCGAGTCCAGGTAGACGAGCGGATGCCCGTTCACGGTCCGTTCCAGGATCGGGAAGTCGCGCCGGATCCGCTCGACATCCAGCACGTTGCCGGGAACCTCTCGTGGCAGCCCGTTGGCGCTCATGCCTTCGCCTCCACCCCCTCCTCGATCCCGAGCTCCTCGCGGATGCCCTCGTAGCCCTTCTCCTCGAGCTCGCCTGCGAGCTCGGGGCCACCGGACCTCACGATACGACCCTGCATCATCACGTGGACGCGGTCCGCGGCGATGTAGTTGAGGATCCGCTGGTAGTGGGTGATCAGGAGGACGCCCAGATCGGGTCCCACGAGCTCGGCGACGCCGCCCGCCACGAGCTTCAGCGAGTCGATATCGAGACCGGAGTCCGTCTCGTCGAGGATCGCGATCTGCGGCTGGAGGACGGCGAGCTGGAGGATCTCGTTCCGCTTCTTCTCGCCGCCCGAGAACCCCTGGTTCACGTACCGCTGCACCATCGCGTCCTCGATGCCGAGCCGGTCCATCTGCCCCTTCATGTGCTTGCGGAACGCGAGCGCGCTCATCTGCTCGCCCTTCACCGCCTGGTAGGCGGTCCGCAGGAAGTTCACCACGGACACGCCCGGGACCTCCGTCGGGTACTGGAGGGCGAGGAACAGTCCGCGCTTGGCGCGCTGGTCCGTCGTGAGCCCGGTGATCTTCTCGCCCTTGAAGATGACCTCACCGCTCGTCACGACGTAGCCGGGCCGTCCCATGATGACGTTGGACAGGGTGGACTTCCCGGAGCCGTTCGGCCCCATCAGTGCATGGGTCTCGCCCTGCGTGACGGTGAGGTCGATCCCCTTCAGGATCTCCTTGCCCTCGACCTCCGCCCGCAAGTCATGGATCTCGAGCGTCGCGCGGCCGTTCTCCTCGCTCATGTCACTCCACCTCGATGTAGATGTCGTCGTCCTCGGTCGTGATCGGGAACACGTCTACCGGCGTCGTGGCCGGCAGGCTCCTGGGCTTCCCGCTGTTCAGGTCGAACGTGGATCCGTGCTTCGGACACTCGATCGTCTCGAAGTCCGCGTCGACGTCACCCTCGTCCAGGTAGTAGTGGGCGTGGCTGCAGATCGCGTCGATCGCGCGGAGACCGTCGTCGCCGAGGTTCACGACCGCGACGAGGCGGCCGTCCACGGGGAAGCGCTTCGCCTCACCGGGCTCGGGCAGGTCGACGGTCCCACAGACCTTGTGGCGGGCCATCAGGCCTCACCCGCCTGGTCGAGCTCGTCCTGGATCGCCCGCTCGGCTCCCTCGCGGACCTCGTCGATCTGCACCCGGTCCAGGACCTCCTGGAAGAAGCCGGACACGATCAACCGCTCGGCCTCTGGCCGCGGGATACCCCGGCTGGTCAGGTAGAAGATCGCGTCCTCGTCGACCGGGCCGACGCTCGCGGCGTGGCCGCAGCGGACATCGTTCGCCTCGATCTCGAGGTTCGGGATCGCGTCGGCTTTCGCGTGCTCCGACAGGACGATGTTGCGCGAGGTCTGCATCGCGTTCGTCTTCTGCGCGTCAGGCCGCACGTGGACCCAGCCGCTGTAGACGGCGCGGGAGCGGTCGCGGAGCGCGCCCTTGTAGAGGAGGTCGCTCGTGCAGTTCGGCGCCACGTGGTCCTGGATCGAGCGGTGGTCGAAGTGCTGGTCCTCGTCGGCGAAGAAGACCCCGAGCATCTCGCTGAACCCGCCGGGCTCGGCCAGGATCGTCTCGGCCTCGGCGCGAGCGAGGGAGGCGCCGAAGCCGATGTTGAGGGTCCGCAGGGTGGCGTCGCGCCCGACCGTGGCCCGCTGGATCCCGAGGTGGGTCACGCCGCTCCCCCACTCCTGGATCGCGACGTAGCGGACGTGCGCGCCGTCGCCGACGTGGATCTCGGTGATCGCGTCGCTGAAGGCCCGCGTGAGATGGGGGCCGGCGTAGCGATCGATGAACGTGACTTCCGAGCCCGCTTCGACGACGAGCAGCGTGTGCGGGAAGACGGCTGCGCCCTCGGCGTCGAGGTACGTGAGCGTCTGGATCGGGAGCTGGATCGCCGTGTCACGGGGGACGTGGAGGAACGTCCCGCCCGTGCGGAACGCGGCGTGGAGCGCCGTGAACTTCGTCCGGTCGGCCGGGACGAGGCGATGGAGGTAGGGCTCCACCAGCTCGGGGCGTGTCGCGGCCGCCTCGTCGAGGCTGCCGAACCAGACGCCGCGGTCAGAGAGTGTCTGGCTCGCTTGCGTGGAGATGACGGTGGCGTTGCGCTGGATCTGCAGGCCCGCGCGTTCGCCGGCGACGCCCGCAGAGGCCAGGATCCCGTGCCGGTTCACGTCCTCCGGACTAGCTCCATCCGGATGGGGCTCGAAGTCGAGCTCGAAGGCCGACAGGTCGGTGTACCGCCACTCCTCGGTCTCCTGGGAGGGAACCGGCATAGCCTCGAAGCGCTGGAGGGCCTCTGCGCGCAGCTGGACCACGAAGGCCGGCGCCTCCGGCAGGGATGCGAGGGCGCGCTCGTCGAACGTCGTGGTGCTCACCGCGGCCATAGAGGAATCCTACCGAAAGGGTCGGATTCAGAACGGTCCTTACGAGGACGAGCTAGCCGACCGAGCCCTCCATCTGCAGCTCGATCAGGCGGTTCAGCTCCACGGCGTACTCCATCGGGAGCTCCCGGGTGATCGGCTCGATGAAGCCGTTCACGATCATCGCGGTGGCCTCGGCCTCGGAGAGCCCGCGGCTCATCAGATAGAAGAGCTGGTCGTCGCCGACCTTCGAGACCGTGGCCTCGTGACCGAGCGCGGCCGTCTCGTCCTCGACCTCGATGTAGGGGTACGTGTCCGAGCGGCTCTCGTCGTCGAGGATCAGCGCGTCGCAGCGCACCGTGGACTTCGCGTGGTGGGCGTCGGGCTCCACGCGGACGAGCCCGCGGTAGCCGGTGCGGCCTCCGTCCTTCGAGACCGACTTGGAGTTGATCACGCTCGTCGTGTACGGCGCCGCGTGGATCGCCTTCCCGCCGGCGTCCGTGTGCATCCCCTTGCCGGCGAACGCCACGGACAGGACCTCGCCGCGAGCGCCCTTGCCGAGCAGGTAGATCGACGGGTACTTCATCGTCACCTTGGAGCCGATGTTGCCGTCGATCCACTCCATGACGGAGTCCTCGTAGGCGGCCGCGCGCTTCGTGACCAGGTTGTAGACGTTCGTCGACCAGTTCTGGATCGTGGTGTAGCGCACCCGGGCGCCCTTCTTCGCGACGATCTCGACGACCGCGGAGTGCAGGGAGTCGCTCGTGTAGATCGGCGCGGAGCACCCTTCCACGTAGTGCACGTAGGAGCCCTCGTCGGCGATGATCAGCGTCCGCTCGAACTGGCCCATGTTCTCGGCGTTGATCCGGAAATAGGCCTGCAGCGGGATGTCGACGGCCACGCCCGGCGGGACGTAGATGAACGAGCCGCCCGACCACACGGCGGTGTTCAGAGCCGCGAACTTGTTGTCGTTCGGCGGGATGATCGTCCCGAAGTACTCCTTCACGAGGTCGGGGTAGTCGCGAAGCGCGGAGTCCATGTCGGTGAAGAGCACGCCGATGTCGTCGAGCTCCTTCTTGATCTTGTGGTAGACGACCTCGGACTCGTACTGGGCGCTCACGCCGCCGAGGTACTTCTTCTCCGCCTCGGGGATCCCGAGCTTGTCCCAGGTGCCCCGGATGTCCTCAGGGAGGTCCTCCCAGTTCTGGGCCTGCTTCTCGGTCGAGCGGATGAAGTAGTAGATGTTCTCGAAGTCGATATCCGAGAGGTCGGCGCCCCACCACGGCATCGGGCGACTCTCGAAGTGCTTCAGGGCCTTCAGACGGTACTTGCGCATCCAGTCGGGCTCGGACTTGAGCTCGCTGATCTCCTCGACGACCTGCGTCGACAGGCCTCGCTTGGGCTCGAAGACCGAGTGGGACGGGTCTTTCCAGTCGAAGCGGTATCCCTTGGAAAGCTCCTTGAGGTGCTCTTCCTGGCTAACGGCCATGTCACTCCCTCAGATCGGCTTCCGCGGTCCACCTACAGGGTACCCGCCCCCGCTCCTTGAAGTCTATCTGGGAGGTCGGATTCATCCTCGAGAGATCACCCGTGGCGCTCCGCGACGTCCGCCGGATCCCACCGGTCCACCCGACGGGCCAGGATCTTCGTGATCACCGAGCCCACGACGACGGTGAAGATCACGTACGCGACCGTGACGGGGCCGAGGTCGTCCTCGACGGCCGCGGCCGTGGCAAGCCCTGCGATCGCGATCGAGAACTCGCCGCGCGGCACGAGGGCGGCTCCGACCACTCCCCTGGCCCGTGGTTCGGACCCCATCCGTCCGGCCGCCCACCAGCCGGTGGCGAACTTCGTAGCGACCGTCACGACACCCAGGAGCACCGCGATCCAGAGGACGGGCGGGATCGTGCTCGGATCGATCGAGAGCCCGATGAACGCGAAGAAGATCGCCGCGAACAGGTCGCGGAGCGGCCGCACGAGCGTCTGCGCGCCGGCGGCCGCCGGGCCCGACAGCATGATGCCCGCCAGCAGCGCTCCGACCGCTGCCGAGAACCTCGCCACCTCCGCGACGCCGGCGATGAGGAACGCGAACCCGAGGATCGACAGGAGGAGCGCTTCGTCGGATCGGCTGAAGAGCAGCTGGCTCAGGCCCACCTCCACACGGAGCGCCACCACGAGCAGGAGCGCGACCGCGCCGATCGCCACGGCGGCGGCGACGAGGGACACGCCGGCGCTCGCGCCGATCAGGACGGCGGCCAGGATCGGGAGATAGATCGCCATCACGAGGTCCTCGATGACCGCGATCGTCACGACGAACCTGCTCGCGCCCCGAGCATGCGGTCCCGCATGCTCCAGGAGCTTCGCGGCCACGCCGGAGGACGAGACGTACGTGATCCCGCCGAGGAACGCCGCGGCCAACGGTCCCCATCCGAGGATGAGAGCCAAGGCGACGCCCGGCGTGGCGTTCAGGAGCACGTCGACCACCCCCGGTGTCACGGAGGTTCTCGCCGTGGCGAGCAGGTCCTTGGATGAGTGCTCGAGACCGAGAACGAAGAGCACGAGGATCAAGCCGATCTCGGCGCCGGTTTCGACGAATCCCTGCGTCGTGACCAGCGGGAGGATGCCTCCCTCGCCGAACGCCAACCCCGCGAGGAGATACAGAGGGACCGTTGGGAGGTCGAAGCGCGCCGCGAGGCGCGCCAGAACGGCGAGCCCCAGGAGCACCGCGCCCAGCTCGAGGAGTCTCACGAGCGGCCGCCCGCGTCGCTGCTACCCATCGCCCGAGTCTAGGGTGGTGGTCAGTCCCTACGGCGGTCCTGTTCTCCCCGATCGGCCTGGCCGGTCTCCTTCGGAGCAGCCAGACGGCCGATCGGCCGGAGCGCTCAGAGCCCGTTCATCACTGGATGGCCCAGAACTTCCACCACGGCTTCTTCTTCGGGGCCTCTCCACGCTCAGCTGCCTCCTCCTCGTGGATGCGCTCCGCCTCGTGCGCCAGATGGTCCTGTCGCACGCCCTTGTCGATCTGCTCTTTCTCGGCTCCCCAGCGCTGGGCCCCGATATCGCGTCCCGGTCCCTGTTGCGACATGCTCGGCTCCTTCCCGCCTCCGTTCGGCCACACTACTCCTCTTCCTGCACCCCACCGTGGGCGCGATCATCACGCCCCAGGACCGGCTACGTCGTCTTCGGCTGCTCGCTCGGGGACGCCCCGGCCGACGCCGGCGTCCGGGTCGCATCCTCGGTGTGGTAGGCCGCGAGCAGGCGCCGCTCCTCCTGGTGCCTGGGGAAGAGGAAGAACACGAGGACGGCCCCGATCAGGATCGCGAGGATGCCAGCGGTATAGGCCCACTGGTCCCCGTGGAGGAATGCCTTCTCGGCGGCGGCGGTGATCTGGTCGGCGTACTTCGGGTACTGCCCGGCCATCGATTCCGCGCCGGCGAACGACATCTGGAGCTGGCTCTGCGTCGCGTGGGTGATCGTGGTCGCCTCCGGACTCGCCCCGATCGACGTGGCCATCGCCGAGGCATACCCGGCGGCCAGGAGCGCTCCGAGGATCGAGGTCATCAGCGCGCCGCCGAGGTCGCGTTGGAGGTCGGCCGTTCCCGATGCCATCCCTGCCCGGTCGACCGGGACCGAGCCCGTGAGCGAGTGGGAAGCCGGCGTACCCGCGAACCCGACGCCGATGCCGATGAACGCGTAGGCCAGGCCGACCTCCAAGTAGGACGAGCCCTCCTTCCAGAAGAAGAGCATCGTGAGGAACCCGAGGAGGCAGAAGAGGTACCCGGCCAGCAGCGTGATCCGTGCGCCGCGCGACTCCACGAGCTTGGCCGACCGCGGCGCGACGACCACCATGCACGCGGCCGCGGGAAGGATCGACGCGCCCGAGGCGAGGGTGGAGTACCCGAGGATGTTCTGGAGGAACTGCTGCCCGACGAACGCCGCGCCCATCAGCGTCCCGAAGACGATGATCCCGGCGCACGCCGCGACCCAGAACACGCGCCGCCCCGCGATCCGCAGATCGTACAGGGGGTTGTCGGCCTTGCGCTGGCGGATCACGAAGGCGATCGCGGCCGCCAGCGCGATCGCCGACAAGCTGAGGACCAGCGTCATCTCGTTGGGGATCGGAGCGAAGTTGATCGCCAGGATCAGCGCGGCGACCAGGACCACCGACAGGATGCCGCCGAGGTTGTCGACGGGGTCGGTCGTCTCGTTCACGTGCGCGGGAACGAGCTTGTAGGCCATCACGAGCGCGATCAACGCGATCGGCAACGTGATCAGGAAGACCGATCCCCACCAGAAGTACTGGAGCACGAAGCCGGACGCCAGCGGTCCGAGGGCGGCGATGGCACCGCCGATCGCCGACCACAGGGCGATCGAGCGGGTCCTCGCTGGACCGGTCCACAGAGCGGCGATCAGAGCCAGCGTCGTCGGATACGCCATCCCGGCCGAGAGCCCTCCGAGCACGCGAGCCCCGAACAGCACGATGTCGCTGGGTGCATAGGCGGCAAGGAGGCACGCGGGGATCGACAATGCCATCCCTGCGACCAGCATCAGCTTGCGACCGTGGCGGTCGCCCACCGCGCCGAGGTAGAGGACCGACGCGGCAAGCCCAACGAATAGCCGACCGCGATCAGGTTGAGCGTTGTCTGCGAGGAGTCGAAGGCCTCGCCGATGTCCGGCAGCGCGACGTTGGCGACCGAGAGGTTGAGGTTGGCGACCCCCGCGACCAGGATCAGGGTGCCGAGAACGATCCCGGCGCGTTCCGGCGCATCCCCTCTCCTCTGCGTGGATGGTCCTCCTCTCAGTGGTGGAACCCGGCGTTGGGCCGGTGCTCCTTGGGCATCGGGGCCTCAAGGCTGTCGAGGTACGCCACCGCGTCGCGGAGGTCGTCGAGCAGGAGTTCGACGAGGTCCATCGAGACCCCGTTGCGGACGACGATCCGCATCACCGTCATGTCCTCGATGTCTTCGGGCATCGGGTACGCGGGGACCTGCCACCCGCGTGCCCGGAGCTTCTCCGAGAGATCGTGCAGATCCCACAGATCCGTGTGGCCCTCGGCCAGCGTCCACGTCACGAGCGGCATGTCGGAGCCGTCGGTCAGCAACTCGAAGGCGGGCATCTTCGCGATCTCGGCCGAGAACTCCAGCGCGACGTCCTTGCACGTCTGCTGCACGCGCCGGTACCCCTCACGGCCCAGGCGCAGGAAGTTGTAGTACTGGAGCAGGACCTGCGCCCCCGGACGGGAGAAGTTCAGCGCCAACGTCGGCATGTTCCCGCCGAGGTAGCTCACGGAGAAGATCAGGTCCTCGGGCAGGTACTCGGCTTTCGCCCACACGACCCAGCCCAGTCCCGGGTAGACGAGCCCGAACTTGTGTCCCGACGTGCTGATCGAATGCACGCGCGGGAGACGGAAGTCCCAGAGGAGATCGGGATCGAGGAAGGGCGCGATGAACGCACCGGACGCCCCGTCGACGTGGAGGGGCACGTCGAGCCCCGTCCGTTCCTGGAGGTCATCCAACGCAGCCGCGAGGTCCGCGATCGGCTCGTACCGCCCGTCGTACGTCACCCCCAGGATCCCGACGACGCCGATCGTGTGCTCGTCGACCGCCTCGAGCATGCCCTCGGGCGTGAGGTACGGCCGCTCCTTCGTGATCGGGACGTAGCGTGGCTCGACCTCCCAGTAGTTCGCGAACTTCTCCCAGACGACCTGGACCGAGGAGCTGAACACGATGTTCGGCGTGTCCACGGGCTCGCCCGCGTCCCGGCGTCGCTGCTGCCAACGCCGCTTGAACGCGAGGCCCGCGAGCATGCAGGCCTCGGACGAACCGATCGCGGACGTCCCGATCGTCGTGCGAGGTTCGGGCGAGTGCCAGAGGTCGGCCAGGATGTGGATGCATCGCTCCTCGATCGCCGCGGTCTGGGGGTACTCGTCCTTGTCGATCATGTTCTTGTCGAACGCCTCGGCGTAGAGCGCCGTGGCCTGCGGCTCCATCCAGGTGGTGACGAACGTGGCGAGGTTCTGGCGAGCGTTCCCGTCCAGGAAGATCTCGTCGTGGATCACCTGATAGGCGGTGTCGGGCTGCATCTCGTCGTCGGGGAGGCGCCACCGGGGGACCTGCTGCTCCCCTCTCCTGGCGAACATCGGATTGACCTGCAGGTGCTCGGATCCTGCGCCCGATCGACGTTCCTGCACGGAGCCACGGTACGGGGCTGTCGCGAGCCGGCATCATCCGGTTCGCATGAAATCCCGGAGCCTCGATCAGAGGATGTTGATCGCGCGTGCGACCACGAGGATCGCGACCACCAACGACACCGTCGACTGGAGCATCATGGTCATCTTCGCCCACATCCGGACGGGCAGCGTGTCCGTCGGGCTGAACGCCGTCGCGTTCGTGTACGCGAGGTAGAGGTAGTCGGGGTACGTCGGCACCCATCCCTCGGGGACGAGCTCGGGCGTGGCGTTCTCGGGGAAGGCGAAGCTCGGCGGCACGTCCGCGCCGACCGCCCGCTCGGCAGGCCCGCCGCGGTCGAGCTCCCAGTACCACAGGCTGAAGACGATCACGTTGTTGACCCAGACTGCAGCCCCTCGGCCCAGCAGATCGGTCGCGTTGATGCCGGGCAGACCCTCGATGATGTCGTAGATCAGGACCCCGACCTGCGCGAGCGTGGCCGCCGACATCAAGGCGATCAGGCCGATCGTGAGGCGGCGCGCGAAGCGGGCCCGGCTGTCGATCCGCCCGGGGTCGACCACTACCAGGAACACCAGGAGGACGAGCTCCAGGATCGGGAAGACCCACCAGCCGGGCACGCGCCCGCGGTGCGGCGTACCGACCTGGAGGATCACCGCGGCGAGGACCGCCGCCGCCATCGGCCAACGTCGCTCTCCGCGGACGGGGCCCGGGCCCGATGCCGAGGGCGCATCCATAGACGTCACAGGTTCCCGTGTCGTTTGAGGGATCGCATCGAGACCACGCCCCACAGCGGGGGCAGGTAGAACGTGATGATCCGATAGGCGAGGGTCGCGGCGACCGCAGGCGCCTCCGGGATCCCGACACCGATCAACAACGTCGTCATGGCTGCCTCGGTCACGCCGATCCCGCCCGGTACCGGCATGATCCCGGAGAACAAGCTGGTCATCGTGTTCACCAGCAGCAGCTCCGCCAGCGTCGCGTGCTCACCGAAGGCGCGCAGGCAGAGGCCGAGCACCACCGCGAGCATCAGTTGCGCCGCGAAGTTGCCGCCGAAGAGCTGAAGGAGCTTGACGGGTTGGCGGAGCACCCGGGCGCTTTCCTTTGCCTCGGTCAGATGTGGGGCGATCATCCGCCTGACCCGAGGGATCAGGATCGCCACCACGACCAGGATCAGCAGGACGATCGCGCCGATCACCAGGAACTTGCCGCTGAACGTGACATCGGAGCCGCTCAGGGAGAGGTCGAGCGTGACGAGATTGGCCAGCGCGATGGTCCCGAGGATCGCCGCCTGGAGCAGGAACCCCGAGACGCTGTCGATCGCTCCGATCGCGACCGCGGTGGCCGTCGGCGCGCCCGCACGTTGGAAGAAGCGGACGCTGACGGCGATCCTCGCGGCCGAGGACGGGACCGCCAGGGCGATGAACTGGATCGCGAACTGCAGCTGGAGCACCGGCCCGTAGCGCACGGCCATGAGCGCGGCGCCGATCGTCGAGAACGCCCCGAAGATCTGGACCAGCGGTGCGACCGCAAGCGCGAAGAGGAGCCAGGTCCAGTCCGCGGTGCTCAACTCGTCCGCGATCGTGTCGACACCGACCCCGGCGACGGTCGAGATAACGACCCAGGCGGCGACCCCGATCAGGGCGAGCTGGAGCAGCGAGCCCCACGTCACGCGGCGGAGCGGGACGAGATCGGGCACCTCGGTCGCGGCGGCGGATGCGGCCGCCTCCCGGAGCGAGTCGAGATCGAGTTCCGAGGCTTCGAGGGCGGCCCTGGACGAACGGCTCAGCGCCGCCTCCTGCAGGTAGGGAAGGAGCCCGGTGAGTGCGGAGTCGTCGAGCGCGCGCGCGGCCACGGCGATCGCTCGGTCCGGCCCCAGCGCGAGGGCGGTCGTGACCAGCAGCTGCGCGCGGTCCGCCTGGACATCCGCATCCGACGCCAGGCCGGTCGCCCGCCCGAAATCGCCGATCACCAGCGTGTGATCGGGCTGGAGGAACAGTCGTTCCGCGTCGAGCGCCCCGTGGGCGATGCCGGCCCGGTGCATCCGCCCGACTCCACTGCCACAGATCGTCGAGCATCGCATCGGTGGCGTCCCTCGCGGCCGACAGCTGCACCCCGTTGGTCTCCACCACGAGCAGCGCGTCGTTCGCGACAGGTCCCGCGGCCACGACGGGGAGGACGGGGACGTCGGCCCGTTCGGCGAGCAGCGTGACGAACGCCTCGTGCTCGACCTGTTGGAGGCGACTGAACGTGAGGGTCGGCGCCTCATCGCGGTACCAGAGGGTGGTCCAGATCGTGGACAGGAGCTGACCGTCCCACGCGTCTCGTCCATAGATCTTCACCAGGAGGGTTCCACCCACGCGCGTGGTCGCGCGCATCACGGCGACTCCTCGGGTCTGCAGCCGGGCCGGCTCGACATCGACGGTGTCGAATCCCAGGTCGGCGAGGGCCGATGCGACCTGCTGTGCGGTGGGCCGGCCGCCTGGTGACCCGAAGATCAGGTGCACGATGGTGCCGGCGGCCGTCCCGATCGCGATCGCGGCGATCGCACCCATCGGGAGCGTCCCGCCGAGCGCGATCGCCGACAGGAAGCTGCCCCCGACGAGCAAGCGGCCGGTCCTCCTCGCCGGCCTCCCGAGGTGAGGAGATGAGGTCACCAGCACCGCCGCGACCAGGGCGACGGCGACTGCCGGGAAGATCGGTGGAGGGTCGAAGGTGGTCAGTCCGTCGACCGCCGTGGAGACGTCTCCGGCGAGCAGGAGGCTCCCCGAGCGCGGCCAGGACAGGAGCGCCAGCACTTGATCCCGGAACAACGATCGCCTGCCTCTTCCGAAGAGCGCCGCGACGAGTAATGCCGCCGGCCCACGCGATCGCCAGGACGTGGACGATCTCCCAGAACCATCCGAAGAGGCCCGGGAGCGACTGGATGAAGGCGGCCGTCGTCGACGTGTCCTTCGGGTCGGGCGCCAGCGCGGCGGTCGTCACGATCGTGGCGATCGAAACGACGCACAGGACGACGTCGGTGGGACGCCGGGCGCGTGGGGCATCGGCGGCCGACGAGAAGAACCGGATCGGCACCATCGCTGTCGACAGGAGCCGCTGTCCGGTCCAGCGGGACCCGCCCTCGCGCTCGTCCACCTCGCCCCGGGTCGTCATCCGATGTCAGATGATGCACTGCTTCGCGCATCCATGCCCGCAGGCGCAGAGCCTGACGGTCTGCGCCGCGGATCGACATCGGATCCTCGCCCGCCGTTACCGTCGTCGTCCGCAGCGAGGGCCGCGTTCGTCAGCGCCACCCCGGCGACATACACGGCGTGGGTTCCCAGGCTCGTGGCGAGGACGTCCCGCTTCCACCGCCACGGCGGCGGCGTCCGCCCGAGCAGCGGGAAGAGCGAGAACGTGGCGGTCATCAGCATGCCGCCGAAGATCGCGCTCGCCCACGGCTCACCGAGCCGGCGGCGGAGGAACCCGTGCATCATGCCGAACGCCGACCCGTAGCCCCACCGGAGCGCCGTGCCCAACTCCTGCTCGCCCCGCTCCGTCACGGACGGCAAATGGAGCACCGAGGCGACGATCTGGCCCGGGACGAGGCTGTCGTCGTAGTCGAGCTCGCCCTGCACATCAGGGCGGGCGACGTGTTCCGCCTTGTACGCGAGCGTCATCGCCGCCGTCCCGGCCGCGCCGGCGATCACACCCGCGATCGGCCACGGGATACCTCTCCGGCGAGTCATCTCGTGGTCCTCATGATCGTCCCCCTCTCATCGACCTGCCGCGAGGAAGCCGGCACGACCGAGACGATCCGGCCTCGGCGGAGCGTCACGATCTCGTCCACGGCGTCGAGGCCCTCGGTTCCGTGCGTGATCAAGACGACGGAGCGGCCATCGGCGGCGGCGAGCGCGTCGGCGACGACGGCCTCGGCGTTGCCCGGATCCAGATGGGCCGTGGGCTCGTCGAGCACGATCACGGGAGACGCGGCGAGGAACGCTCGCGCCAGGGCGATGCGGCGTCGTTCCCCTCCGGAGACGGAGGATCCGGCCTCGCCGACGAACGTGTCCCATCCGTCCGGAAGCGAATCGACCCAGTCCTCGAGCCGCGCGAGGCGCATCGCCCTCCTGATCTCGTCGTCCGTCGCGTCCGGGCGTGCGAGCCGGACGTTCTCCACGATCGTCGTGGAGAAGATATGCGCATCCTGTGCGTCGAGGGTGACCGCCGATCGCACGGCGTGTTGACGGAGCCCCCGCACGTCGTCGCCGCCGAGCCGGACGTGGCCGAGGTCGGGATCGACGAACCGCACGAGCAGCTCGGCGAGCGTGCTCTTCCCGGCGCCCGATCCCCCGACGATCGCCACCCGGCGGCCGGGCGGGAGACGGAGGTCGATGTCCCGGAGGCCCCACGACTCCTCGTCGCCGCGGTCGAACGATGCGTGGTCGACCTCGACCGCGCTCGAGGCGGGAACGGTGGCGGGGTGGGCGGGATCGACCACCGTGGGTTCGCGGCCGGCGATCTCCAGGAGTCGACGCCCGGAGCCGAGGGTCGATCGCAGCGTGATCGCGGCGCCGGGGAGCGCGGCCGTCGCCTCGAACGACGCGAGCGCCGCCAAGGCGAGCGCGGCGACGAGGACCCGGTCGAGTTCGCCGTGGACCGACGCGAGGGCGGCGACGGCGAGCACGCCGACCACGGTGAGTCCGGAGACCAGGACGACGCCGCCCTCCGCGATGCCACGGATGACGGCGTCGCGGCGCTCCAAGGCACCCAGCTCCCCATCGAGGCGTCGGATGCGATCGAGGGCGTGTCCGTCGGCTCCCATCGCGACCAGCTCCGGCGCCCCTCGGAACACCTCGACGAGCTCCGCGGTCAGCTCCGCGCGGACGATCGCGGACCGATCGCCCGCGCGGCCGCTCGCGCCCGCGCTGGCGGCGGGGAGCACGACCCCGCCCACCAGCAGTCCCAGAGCGAGCACGGCGCCCGCCCCGGGCTCGAAGGACGCCACGATCACGACGGCGACGACCCCCGACAGAGCGGCGACCATCGCCGGACCGATCCCTCGGAGCACGAGGTGCTGCATCGCGTCCACGTCGCCGACCATCCGCGTGAGGAGGTCGCCCTGTCGGTATCCCTGGACGTCCGCGGGGACGAGTGGTTCGAGCTTCCGGAAGAAGGCTCCCCGCGCGCCCGCCAGCGTTCGGAACGCCAGATCGTGGGACCGGAGCCGTTCGAAGTAGCGAGCGATCGGCTTGCCCAGACCGCACGCCCGCACGGCGACCGCGGCGACGGTGAGCGACAGGACGGGCGGATGTTCCGCCGCACGGCTGATGAGGTACCCGGCGATCCCCATCAGACCGACGCCCGCGAGGACGGCGATCGTGCCGAGCCCGACGGAGATCGCGAGCTTCGAGCCGGGCGGGCGGCAGAAGCGGAGCAGCGCGATCAGCGTCCTCACGCCGACGCCCCCACCTGCTCGACGGCTCGCCCGTTCGCGACGTGCACGACCCGATCGGCCGTCGAGGCGCGCTCGGGTCGGTGCTCGATCAAGAGGACGGCTCGATCGGCCGACGCCCGCCGGATCGCCTCCAGGACCCGTGCCGCGGTCTCCTCGTCCAGCCCGGACGTCGGCTCGTCCAGGATCACGAGGTCGGACGAGCGCACCAAGGCCCGCGCCACGGCCACGCGGGTCTTCTCGCCGGCCGAGAGCCCCCGGCCGCCGTCGCCGATCACGGTGTCGGGTCCGCGCGGCAGGTCCGCGAGGAACCCCTCGGCGGAGGCGTCCCGGACCGCCTCCCGCACGGACTCCTCGGACGCCTCCCGATCCGACATCGCGACGTTGTCTCGAGCGCTTCCCCGGAACATCGTCGGATGCTGCGGCACCCACGCCACCTGCCGACGCCACGCGACCACGTCGAGCGAGGCGAGGTCGCGCTCGCCGATCATCACCGCACCCGCGTCGGGCGAGCGGAGCCCGAGGAGGAGCGACGCCACGGTGCTCTTGCCGGCGCCGCTCACACCCGTCAGCGCGACGACCTCTCCCCGTCGGATCTCGAGATCGAGCCCGTCCAGGACCGCCGTCCCACGATCGGCATGCCGGACGCGCACCCCGTCGAGCCGGACCGATGCCCAGGTCGGCGGTGGATCCGCGCCGCCCCGAGCCATCGTCGGAGAGGTTCCCTCGATCAGGTCGATGATGCGGTCGGCCGCCGCAAGCCCGTCGGCGCTCGCGTGGAACTGGGCCGCGAGCGCGCGGAGGGGCGCGTACAGCTCCGGTGTCAGCAGGAGGATCGTGAGCGCCGCCCCGAGTCCGATCGCGCCATCGACGAGCCGGACCCCGAGCGTGACGGCCACCAGCGCGGTCGCGATCGTCGCCGTGAGATCCAGGACGGCTCCGGACACGAAGGAGACCCGGAGCACGTCCATCGTGGTCCGGCGGTACTCCTCGCTCGACTCGTCGAGACGAGCCGCTTGCGGCTCGGATCGGTTGAACGCACGCAACGTCGGGAGACCGCGGATCACGTCCACGAAGTGTGTCGAGAGCCGCGTGAGCGCTTCCCAGCGAGCCCTCGTCCTCGCCTCGGTCGCTCGACCGATCAGGATCATGAACATCGGGATGATCGGCAGCGTGACGAGCATGATCGCGGCGGATGTGAGGTCGATCGCCGCGGTCCAGCCCAAGACCACGAGGGGCACCAGCGCCGCCAGCGCGAGCTGGGGCAGGTACCGAGCGAAGTAGGTCTGGAGCCCGTCCACGCCCTGGACCGCCGCGGTGGCGATCTCCGCCGCCTCGGCACCGTCGCTGGCGAGCGGCGCCTCCGTGAGGCGTCGCTCGACCAGCGTCATCCGGAGCTGGGAGAGAACGCGAACGGCGGCACGTCGACCCACCGACTCGAACCCGCCGGCGAGGATCCCGCGTGCGGACACGATCGCCGCCAAGGCGGCGATCATGCTCGCGCTCGGCATCTCGCCTCGGAACGCGGTCACCACGATCTTCGCGAACACGAGGGCGTGGAGCAGGATCGCCACGGTGACGAGGAGCCCGAGGGCGACGTCGACCGCCAAGGCGGCGCGCGCACCCCGCGCCCGCCGGAAGAGCCTCGGATCGAGGGCGCGCACGGGTCAGTCGCCGAGGTCGGCCGTGGTCACCCGACGCCGGAACACGTAGTACGTCCAGCCCTGGTACAGCAGGACCAGCGGCAGGAACACGAGCATCACGATCGTCATCAGCTTCAGGGAGTACGCCGAGGACGAGGCGTTCTCGATCGTGAGGCTGTTGGCGGCCTTCGTGCTGGACACCATCACGCGGGGATAGAGGTCGATGAAGAACGTGGCCACGGTCGCCGCGATCGCGAAGGCCGTCATCGCGAACGCCCAACCGTCGCGGCCTTCCCGCACGAGCCACGAGACGGCGAACGTCGCGATCACGGCGCCGGCCGGGATCAGGTCGGGGATCACCCCTCGGTCGAGCATCAGCTGCGTCCAGGTCACGAAGACCAGGAGCGCGACACCGGTCACGATCGAGGATCGGCCGGCCACCTTGGTCGCGCGCTCTCGCACGATCCCGTCCGTCCGCAGACCGAGGAACGTCGAGCCGTGCAGGACGCAGAGGAGGACGAGCGTGAGGCCCGCGTACAGGGAGTACGGGTTGAGGAGGTCGATGAACGAACCCGTGAACTCCTGATCGGCACCGATCGGAACGCCGCGGAGCAGGTTGGCGAGCGCAACGCCGATCAGGAACGGCGCCAGGAGGCTACCCGCCGCCGAGAGCCGGTCCCAGTTCCGTCGCCAGCGCTCGCCATCACGCTTGCCTCGGAACTCGAACGACACGCCGCGACCGATCAGCGCGACGAGGAGGAGCACCAGCGCGATGTAGAAACCGGAGAACATCGTCGCGTACCAGGCAGGGAACGCGGCGAACATCGAGGCCCCCGCGACGATCAACCAGACCTCGTTCCCGTCCCAGAGCGGCCCGATCGTGTTGATCGCGACCCGACGCTCGACGTCGGTCTTCCCGACCACGCCGCGGAGGATGCCGACGCCGAAGTCGAAGCCCTCCAGGACGAAGAACCCGGTCCACAACACCGCGATCGCGACGAACCAGAAGACCTGGAAGCTCATGGCCCCTCCATCAGTAGGACATCGCCGTCTGTGGCGCGCCGCGATCGTCGAGATCGGGCGCGGGCGGGATCGCCTTCCGAGCGTGGCGTGTCATCAGGACCCAGGCGACCACCGCGAGGGCCCCGTACAGGAACGTGAAGGTGAGCAGGCTGAACCAGATCGTCGCCGCACTGATCGACGGTGACACACCGTCGCTGGTCTTCATCAGTCCCTGCACGATCCAGGGCTGACGCCCGTTCTCGGTGAGGACCCAGCCGGCGGTGTTGATCAGGATCGGGAGCGCGACCGCCCAGGCCGCCACGCGCAGGAACAGATGCGACGCGAGGAGCCGGCCCCGATGCAGGAGCCATGCGCCCCACAGGGCGATGAAGACGACGAACGTGCCCAGATATGCCATGACCCGCATCGACCAGTACGCGATGAACACGTTGGGGATGTAGTCCCCGGGGCCGTACTGCTGTTGGTACTGCTGGTTCAGCTCGTTCAGGCCGATGACCTTCCCGTTCCACGAGTCGGTCGCCAGCAGCGAGAGCAGGTGCGGGATCGCGATGATCTTCGTCGGGGTCTCCTCACTGCTGTTGTAGCCCGCCGATCTGGAACAGCGAGAAGGAACACGGCTGGCACGTCTCCCATTGCCCTTCCACCGCCGCGATCTTCATCGGCTGGTAGGTCGTCTCCACGACGCCGAGATGGCTCCCGACCATCAGCTGGAAGATCGACACGGGGACGAGCACCGCCAGCGAGAGCCCTGCGGTCCGGCGGAACAACTCGGGCTGGGAGTCTCGACGGAGGTGCCACGCCGACACGGCGAGCATCACGAGGCAGCCGGTGACCAGGGCCGCGAGGAGCACGTGGAGGTATCCCCACAGGAACACGGGGTTCGTGAGGACGGCCCAGATGTTGTTCAGCTCCGCCCTGCCCCCCCGCTCGACGTAGCCGACGGGGTTCTGCATCCACGAGTTGGCGGCCATGATGAAGGCCGCCGACCCTGCGGCGCCGAGGGCCACCACCCAGATCGTGGCGAGGTGGACCCGCTTGGAGAGTCGACCCCATCCGAACAGCCAGAGGCCGAGGAACGTGGACTCCAGGAAGAAGGCCGCGAGCCCCTCGATCGCCAACGGAGCTCCGAACACGTCTCCGACGTAGCGCGAGTACGCGGACCAATCCATGCCGAACTGGAACTCCTGGACCAGTCCGGTGACGACCCCCACCGCGATGTTGATCACGAGCAGCGTCCCGAAGAAGCGGGTGAGCCGGAGATGCGCTTCGTTCCCGTGGCGGTACCACGCGGTCTGCAGCATCGCCACGAGGAAGCTCAACCCGATCGTGACCGGGACGAACAGGAAGTGGTAGATGCTCGTCATCGCGAACTGGAGACGAGCGAGCTCCAGCTTCGTCACGTCGGGGTGCGATCCTCGCCGACCGGATCGACGTCCGGTACCGCCACGGTGTCGTGGACACCGAGCCGGTCCTTGAGGTGATCCCCGACCCGGAGGGCGTTGGCCATCGCCGTCAGCGCGGGGTTCACGGCGCCGATGCTCGGGAAGAAGCTCGTGTCGACGACGTAGAGATTGTCGACCTCGTGCGTGCGACAGTTGGTGTCCAGCACGGAGGTCGCCGGGTCCGAGCCGAAGCGACAGGTCCCCGCCTGGTGCGCGACCCCGGCCACCGGGATCGTCGTCTTCAGGTACGCGTGCCGAGGGAACAGATGATCGGGATGCATCCCCAGTTGACCGAGCATCGACTTCAGCTGGTGGAACAGGGCCTTCGCCGCCGTGTCGTTGCTCGGCGAGTACGCGAGCCGCACGTTCCCGTCCTCGGCGAGCGTCACGCGGTTCTCCGGGTTCGGCAGATCCTCCGTCGACAGCCAGAAGTCGACCGCGTGGCTCGCCACGTCACGCAGAGCGAAACCGGGCGCGAGCTTCGTCTCGATGGGCTTCTCGCCTTTGAACATGTCGGCGGCCGACTTCCCGATCATCTGCATGTTCCCCAGTGGGTAGTCGACGTCCTTGCCCTTGAGATAGAAGTCGTTCACGCCCAGGGTCTTCTGGAAGACGGTCGGGTTGGGCTCCTTCGACAGGGCGAGGACCGCCTGGCTGTTGTGGAACATGTAGTTCCGTCCGACCTGGTCGGACCCGTTGGCCAGGCCGTTCGGGTGGCGGTCGTTCGCCGATGCCAGCAGCAGCTTCGCCGAGTTCGCCGCTCCGCACGAGACGACCACGATGTCGGACGTGAGCGTCTCCGTCTCGCCGTCTCGTTCGACGACCACGCCGGTGACCGCCCCGCCCGCGGCGTCGGTCTCGAGGCGCACGGCCCTGGCGTTGGTCATCAAGGTGACGTTCGGCTGCTGGAGAGCGGGTCGGACGCCGAGCACCTCCGCGTCCGACTTGGCGTGCACGAGGCAGGGGAACCCATCGCACGTGCCGCATCGGATGCACGCGCTGAACGCCATATCCGCTTCGTTCAGCATCACGCCGCACGGGGCGTGGAACGGGTGGTAGCCGGCTGCCGCGAGGTCGTCGGACAACTGCTGGATCCGCGGCTCGTGCGACAGCGCCGGGAACGGGTAGGGCCCGCTCGACGGGGGCTCGGTGGGATCCTCGCCCCTCGCGCCGTGCACCTGGTAGCGCTGTTCGGCGAGCGTGTAGTAGGGCTCCATCTCGTCGTAGCCGATCGGCCACGCCGGCGAGACCCCGTCGTGATGCTTCAACTCGCCGAAGTCCTCGGCCCGGAGACGGTAGAGCGCGGCCCCGTAGAGCTTCGTCGCTCCGCCGACGAAGTAGTGGATCTGCGGCTGGAACGCCTTCGCATCGGCGTCGTACCACGTGTCGTCCGAGATGTACCGGTTGTCGATGAACACGTCCGCCGTCGACCAGTTCTGCGGCTCGCGTGTGAGCCAGTCGCCCCGTTCCAACAACAGGATCCGCTTGCCGGAAGGAGCCAAGTGACGAGCGAGCGTGCCGCCCCCCGCGCCGGTGCCGATGATGATGACGTCGTACGAAGTGCTCATGAGATCTCCTCCACCCGTTCAGCGAGGATGATCCGGCCCGCGGCCTCGATCAGCGCGAGGTGCGAGAACGCCTGCGGGAAGTTGCCGAGGAACCGCGCCGTCCCCGTGTCGAACTCCTCCGCGTAGAGCCCCAGCGGGGATGCGACCCGCAGGAGACGCTCCATCAGGTCGCGGGCTCGCTGGCGCTCCCCGACGACCGCGAGCCCGGAGACCAACCAGAACGAGCAGATCAGGAAGCTGCCCTCCTTCCCGGACAGGCCGTCGTCGGTCTCGTCGGTCCGGTACCGGAGGACGAAACCGTCCTCCGTGAGCTCCTCGGCGATCGCATCGACGGTCGCCCGAAGGCGATCGTCGTCCGCCGGGAGGAAGCCGAAGATCGCCGCGAGCAGGCTCGACGCGTCGAGGCCGTCCGTCTCGTAGTGCTGACGCAACGCGCCGTCCGCCCGGACGCCGTGCTCGAGGATGTCGGCCTTGATCTCGTCGGCGGTCTTCTGCCAATCCGCCTCCAGCGAAGGGTCGCCGCGGATGCCGGCCAACTTCGCCGCACGGTCCATCGCCACCCAGCACATCAGCTTCGAGGAGACGTAGTGCTGCGGCGCACCACGAGCCTCCCAGATGCCCTGATCGGGCTCCTGCCACACGTTCGTCGCGCACTCCGCCTGGGCCTGGACGATCGGCCAGGTCCGGCGTGACAGTCGCTGGCTCCGGCGGGTGTGCAGCAGGATCGAGTCCAACACGGCGCCGAAGACGTCGTTCTGTCGCTGATCGAACGCGCCGTTCCCGATCCGTACGGGGCGCGCACCCGCATATCCCGTGAGATCGTCGCGGATGGACTCGGTCAGGTCCCGCCGACCGTCGATCCCGTACATGATCTGCATCGCACCATCAGCGTTCGGCTCGAGGTCCGCGATGAACGAGATGAACTCCTCGGCTTCCCAGTCCAGGTTGAGCCAATGCAGCGCCTGCAGTGTGAAGGTGGAGTCCCGCATCCAGGAGAAGCGGTAATCCCAGTTGCGCTCGCCACCGGGCGTCTCCGGGAGGGACGTCGTGAGCGCGGCGACGGTGGCTCCGGTGGGCGCATAGGTGAGGCCCTTGATGGCGAGGGCTGACCGCTGGATCGGATCGCGCCACCGATGGTCCGGGATCCGCGCTCCGTCGAGCCAGCTTCGCCACAAACTCGTGGTCGTGTCGAGTCGTTCGTCGGCCTCTGCCACCGTGGCCGGCCCCCGAAGGTCCTCGGCCCAGGACAACGCACAGAAGAGCCGCTCCCCGGCGTTCAGGTGGTGACGCGCGCGCACCTCGTTCTGCTCGATGCCCATGGCCATGTCGCTGTGCAGGCGGATCGTCTGACCCGCGCCGTTCGCGTCCGCGATGTGGCGATCCTCGTCAACCAGGGCCCAGGTCGCGGGGGTGCGGCCGTAATCGAAGACGGGCTCACACGAGAGCTCAACCTCGACGCGCCCCTCGAGGCACACCACGGACCGCACGAGCATGTGGTCGGCGTCGTTGTCGGCGGGCGGGCGCGTGTGCGGTGTGACCGTATCCTCCCCGGACGGAGGTCCCACGGTCAGCGCGTCCCGGACCACGATCCAACCGGTTGGGGTCTTCCACGTGGTCTCGACGACGTTCGTGCCGGGCACGTACGTCCGCGCCGTTGGGACGTTGATGCCGAACGGGCCGACCCGGAACGCCCCCGCCCCGCGGTCGAGCAGGGTTCCGAAGACGCTGGGTGAGTCGAAGCTGGGGACGCACAGCCAATCGATGGCGCCGTCGGGGGCAACCAGAGCGCCCGTGTGGCAGTCCGAGAGGAACGCGTAGTCCGCGATCGGGGGGAATGGAGACGGCGCCGCGGCGCTCTGCGCCGGCGCCACGGGCTCCGCGCCGTTCTCCGCGCCGCTCATGCGGTCACCCACGGGTCGTACCACTTCCCGTGTCCGGCGACCAGGGTGTTCGCGGCCTCAGGCCCCCACGACCCTGGCTCGTACTTGTGGACGGGCGGAGGCGCGTCCAACAACGGTTGCATGATCCGCCACGTCTCCTCGATGCCGTCCTGTCGCGTGAAGCGCGCGGCGTTGCCCATCATCGCCGCGTGGAGCAGCACCTCGTACGGCGTCGCGCCCTCTCCGCCCTCCTCGGCGAACTCCATGTCGAGGGTGATCTCCTCGGGTCGTCGGCTCTCGGCGCGCCGGGCATCGAGCTGGAACCGGATCCCGGTGGACGGGTCGAGCTTCACGACGATCTGATCTGGCTCCGGCCGCTCGTCCTTCTCGAAGGCGAACCCCAGACGCGGCGGATGCTTGCAGACCAACCGAAGTTCGGTCTGCGTCGCCGCCAGATGCTTCCCCGCGCGGATGAAGAACGGAACGCCCGACCACCGCCAGCTGTCGATGTCCAGGCGGAGCGCGGTGAACGTCTCCGTCGTCGAATCGGCAGCCACGCCGTCCGTCTCCAGGTAGCCGGCGTACTGGCCACGCACGTAGTGCGCCGGATCGGCGTCGGCGACGGCCTTGAACACGGCGGTCTGAGCGTCCTTGATCGTGGTGGGGTCGCGTCCGGCGGGTGATTCCATCGCGGCCGCGGAGACGACCTGCATCAGGTGGTTGACCACCACATCGCGGAGGGCGCCGACGGGGTCGTAGAAGTGGCCCCGATCCTCCACGCCGAAGCTCTCGGCCATCGTGATCTGCACCGACTCGATCGTGTTCCGGTTCCAGATCGGCTCGAGCATCGCGTTCGCGAACCGGAGGTAGAGGATCTCCTCGATGCCCATCTTCCCGAGGTAATGGTCGATCCGGTAGATCTGTGACTCGTCGAGGAACCCGTGGAGCTCATCGGCCAGCGCCCGAGCGGACTCGCGATCGTGCCCGAACGGCTTCTCGACGACGACACGGGCCGACTCCGTCAGACCCGCGTCGCTCAGGCCCTTGACCACGCGTCCGAAGAGGAACGGGGGGATCTCGAGGTAGAAGACCGGGGTGCCGAACCCCTTGATCTCCAGCCCGACCCGCTCGTAGGTGTCCTCCTCGGCGAAGTCACCTGAGACGTATGAGAACCTCGCCGCGAGACGACCGAAGACCTCCTCATCCAGGGGCTCTCCTGTCCCCACGATCGACTCCCTCGCTCGCTGCTTCAGGTCGTCGACGGTCCAGTCGTCGACGGCCACCCCGACGATCGGGCACGTCAGCAGCCCGCGTCGTTCGAGGCGATAGAGCGACCGGAACGTCATCACCTTCGCCAGGTCGCCCGTGATCCCGAAGACCACGAACACGTCCGCCGGTGCGCCTGCCGCCGGTCCTCCGCCATCAGCCATGTCGATCACTCCTCGTCGGTCTGCACGGTGATCCGGCCCGATCGCTCGTGGGTGAAGCCCGCCCACGTCCACTCGACGACCGCCTTCGCTCGGTCCTCGCCCTTGGCGAGGAGCGCGAGGTGCACGGCACCCCACGCGAGCGACGCCTTCTTGCCGGTCATCGTTCGTCCCCCGTGGAACTGCACGACGGCCGCGCCGCGGCCGATCGTCGCCATCGTTCCCTTGTCCTTGTACACGAACGGCTTCGCCTTCTTCCCTGCGATCTGCCGCGCGATGTTGGCTCCGGCGTGCTCTCCGGACTGGAGGGCCACCGAACCCAGTTGCGGGAGCACCTCACTCGTCTCCGTGTCCGTGATCCAGGCGATGTCACCCACGGCGAACACCTCGGGATGCCCGGCCACGCTGAGGTCGGGCCCGACCGGGATCCGGTCTCCCTTCTGGAGATCGAGGCCGAGGGAGGTGGCGAGGGGATGCGCCTGCAACCCGGCTCCCCACACGAGGGTGTGCGCCTTCAGCTCGGTGCCCGACCTCAGGGTGACGCGGGTCGGCTCCACGGAGGCGACGACCTCACCGAGGGCGACGTCGACGCCCCGCTTCTCGAGGGCTTCCTTCGCGTAGCGCTGGAGCTTGGGCTTGAACATCGAGAACAGCACCGGGCCGCCTTCGACGAGGGTGAGCACGGCCTTGTCCTGGGGGATGTCCGGATAGTCTTTCGCGAAGTTGCTGCGGTAGAGCTCGGCCATAGCCCCGGCGCTCTCGACGCCGGTCGGCCCGCCCCCGACGATCACGACGTTCAGCGCGCCGTCGTCGATCATCGCTGGGTCCCGATCCGCCGCCTGCCACCTCTCCAGGATGTGCTCGCGGATACGCATCGCGTCGGCCAGCGTGTACATCGGGTACGCGTGGTCCTGCGCACCTTCGACCCCGAAGAAGTTGACGCGAGCGCCCAGCGCGAGCACCAGCTGGTCGTAGGTGATCGGCTCCATCTCCGCGAACTGGACCTGTCGGCCTTCGAGGTCGAGCTTCTCCGCGGTCGCTTGATGCACCCTGACGTTCGGCTGCTCGTGGAAGAGATCCCGGATCGGATGCCCGACGACGGTCGGTGCGAGCAGGTCCGTCGCCACCTGGTAGATCAGCGGCTGGAAGGTGTGGTAGTCGTGCCCGTCGACCAGGACGACTTCCACGTCGGCATCCTTCAAGCCCTGGACCGCACCGATCCCGGCGAAACCGCCTCCGAGGACCAGAACTCGACGCTTCGATCCGTTGCTGGCCAGGGTTCGGCCCTCCCCTCGTTCGACCACGCGAACGCGCACGCGTGGGAGCCCAGCGCCCGTACGTGGCGAGCGTAGACCTCAGGGGGTATCGCCTCATCACCCGGTCTGGATGAAACCGGCAGAGCCGTGAGTAGCCCCTCAGGGGCGCGGCTGGATGCCCCAGGCGCCGCTCCACCGGCGTCCCGGAGCGAGGCGGGCGATGCTCGACCCGGATCGGAACGCGTTCGGGGGGCAGGTCATCGGTTCCACCGCCAGGCCCTGTCGCCGGCGCGACGCCGGTTCGAGGCTGTGGCCCGTGTAGATCATCAGGTAGTCGAACGCCTCATCGGCCCAGAGCGTCAGACCCCGGCCGCTGCCGGCGACACCCACCTCGACCCGGGCGCGGCCGTCCTCGGACCGGATCAGGCCCGTGTATCCGGTATCGAGCTCGATCCTTCCGATCGGCTTCGCGGCTCGGAAGTCGAAGTCACTGTCAGCCACGTCCACCTCACCGGTCGGGAGCCCTCGCTCGTCGGCCAGGAGCCGTCGATCCGCGGGGATCATCAGGTGCGCGTCGTCGATCGTCGGCGATCCCACCGTCAGGTAGGGATGGAACCCGATGCCGAACGGCGCCGGCGTCTCGGAGAGGTTCGACGCGGCGGTCGACACGATGAGGCCGCTCTCGCCGACCGCGTACTCGACGGAAAGCTCCAGCCGCCATGGGTAGGCAGGCTGCGGATGGAGCACGCAGCTGAGCGCGACCGAGCTCGGCGTGCGCGACGTGACCCGCCACGGAAGCCACCGTACGAGTCCATGGATCGCGTTCGCCCGATCCGGCTCGTTCAGCGGTGCGCGACCTTCCACGCCCTCGAACGAGTAGCGGCCGTCCTCGAGGCGGTTGGGCCACGGCGCGAGGATCTGACCCCTGCCCGCGCTCGAAGACTCCGTCGCGGCGAACCCATCCAGCAGTTCCACGCCACCCGCGTCGAAGGTCCGGAGCGTGGCTCCCACCTCGGTGAGGATGGCTCGGATCGATCCAGCCTCGATCTCGAACTGCTCGCCCGAAGGCGGAAGGCCTGCGCCGACGGCTCCCACGTGATCCCCTCTCTCGCTCCTCCCACGCTCGTCATCGGAAGGGACGACCGCGCAAGGCCTATCGGTCGTCCGCGAGCTTGCCGGTGTTCTCGCGTGGCTGCGGCTGCCACGCGTTGACCGCTTTCGCCACCGCCGTCACCAGGAACAACTGCCCGATGAGCATCTCCAGGACGGCGAAGGACTCTCCTGGGTTCCCCGCCGGGATGAGGTTGCCGTATCCGGTCGTGGTGAGCGTCGTGAACGAGAAGAACAGGTCCTGCGGGAACGTCCCGTCTCCCGACGGTCCGAAGAACGGACCCGCCTGGATCGCCCCGATCGCTCGATAGGTGAACGCGAAGAACATCCCCATCATGAGATAGGCGGCGATCGCGCCGAGGACCGTCTCCCTGTCCACGGTTCGACGCAGCACCAGGTGACGCATGACGGTGAAAGGAGCGCCGAGATAGAGCAGGGCGCTCACGACTGCCATGAACCCGTTGTCGTCCACCTGCTCTGGGAGGAAGAGATTCACCATCGCGACGATCGCCGACAGCACGGCGAGCAGGCTCACGAAGACTCGGAGGCGACGGCGCGCCTCCGACGCTCGAAGGACCACCCAGATGGTCGCGATCTGCACCGCCACGACGACGGAAACACCGCGTCCCCTCGTGACAGTGACCGAGAGCACATACGTGGCCAGGATGAGGAGCAGCACCAGCCCGTAGCTGTTCGGCGAGTAGAAGGCTTCGATCAGCGGCCGGCGTCGCCGACGCTGCTCGGACCTGAGTTCAGGCGTCTCGGGCATCGCACCCCCCACTCTCATCGCCGGACACGTCTGGTCGACGATACGCCCGTGCCGCACTCTCCGACTGCTCAGAGTCTCTCGAGCGCGGATTCGATGTCGTACCCGAGCGCACCGGCGAGTGCCGGCGCGGCGGCGACGACCCGGGCGATCCCGGCGACGGGCGCGACCGCCAAGAGCGTGCCGACGATCTCGTCGACCGTCGCCCCGGCCGCGAGGGCGGCGTCGACGCTCCATCCGTACGATGCGGGCGCGGCGTCGATGGCGACGAGCACGCCGAGCTGAACGAGCGCTCGGGTCCGGGGATCGAGCGCGCTTCCCGCTCCGGGTTCCGCCTCTCCCATCAGGGCGGACCGAACGGATGACTCGTCGTTGAGGGCCAGCGAAAGCAGCGTGCGCTCGCTTTCCATGGCGGGGCTCGACTCCTCTCGGGGTTCCGCCGGGAGGGCGACCCCTCCGCGTACGAATCAGACCGGAGTCGGTCCCCCCAATCATCACCCTGACGGGATGAAACCTGGTCATGCCGAGGACGGGTCCCCGGCCTCGTCACACGTCCAAGAGACCCAGAGCGATGGCGTGTTCGATCGCGTCGCCGCGCGATGTCACGCCGAGCTTCCGGTAGACCGAGATCGCCTGCGTCTTCACGGTGTGGGGCGACAGGTGCATCTGCTCCCCGATCTGACGGAACGAGAGGTACGTGGGCAGGAATGGCAGCAGCTTCAGCTCCGCCGTCGTGAGGGTCGATGCGCCCGGGGTCCCTCCGCTGATGGCCCGTAGCTGTATCCGCAGGTCCTCGGCCTCCTGCGCCAGCACACCGAGCGCGGGTCGTCTCCGCAAGAGGTCGCCGATCTCTCTGAGGAGCAATCGGGCGGCCGCGGGGTCCGCGAGCGTGAGGTGCGCCCGGCCGAGCTCGAGCCGAGCCTGGATCGCCAGGTGGGGGACGGCTCGCGAGGTGAGCGGCCGCAGCCGACTGGCGCGAGCGAGGTCACGCTTCGCACGGGTGACGTCGCCCTCATGCAGGGCGACCCGAGCGGCCGTTGCGTAGGCGAGGATGCTCGTCATGTAGTCCTGCAGGCCGCCGTCCTCGACGACCCTCCGCGCTCCTTGCGCATGGGTCCGGGCGTCGGCCCAGTCCCCTCGCTCCATCGCGAATACCGAGCGCTCGGCCAACGCCACCGAGACGGTGGGCGCCGCTCCGTACCGATCACCGAGTTCCGCCGCGTCCTCCATCGAGGCGTCGGCGGCTTCTGCATCGCCCGCGAGTCTCTGGGAGATGCCGAGCAGGAGCACCGCGGTCGCCCGGAACTGGCTCCCGTTGGAGAGACCTTCGAGGGCGATCCTCGCGTCGTTGGCCATCTGGTCGATCCCACCGCGGCACAGCAGCGAACGGAGGAGCGCGCGCCAGGAATCGATCGACGACGTTCCGTCCGGCAAGGTCCCATCGAACGACGCTCGCTCAGCTGCGTCCGCCCAGCGTTCCGCTTCGGCGGGGTGTCCCGTCAGCGCCCGGAGCCAGGCCCACTGGACCGCCGCCGGCGGGTAGGGATCCGACGGCCCGTGGGCGTCGAGCCAATCGAACCATCTCTCGACCGTGACCGCGCGCCCTGCGGCCCACATCGGCAGGGCGATGTCGGCGACACGCCTCGCGACCAGGTCGGGCTCACCGGCAGCGAGCGCGTAGCCCACCGACTCCTCGAGGAGATCGTTGTGCCGACACCAGTCCGAGGCGCGCCGACGCAGTTCCACCACGAGATCGGGATCGCGATCCTGCAACCGGTTCAGGAGCGCTTCTCGGAACAATCCGTGATACCGGAACCACTCCTGACGCCGATCCAGCGGCACGAGGAGCAGGTTCGCGGACTCGAGCGATCGGAGGACCTCGGCCGACCCGGTTCGTTCGAGCACCGCATCGCACAGCGGCCCCGACATCCGATCCAACGCCGCGGTCTCCTCGAGGAAGCGCACATCCTCCGTGGACTGTTGCGAGAGGAACTCCGACCAGAAGTACTCCGTCATGAAGCGATCGTTCCCGGAGAACCTCTGCGCGGCGAGAGCGTCGCCGGCGCCTTCCCTCCACGACAGCGCCGCGAGATATACGCCGACTGGCCAGCCCTCCGTCGCGAGCGTGAGTGCTGCGACCGTCGCGTGCGGGACCTCCACTCCCATGCCGGTCAGGAGCTGCGCCGTCTCGCGCTCGTTCATCGTGAGATCTCTCGGTCCGACCTCGAGAACCGAACCTTCGGGACGCATGCGAGCGAGCGAGCGCGCCGGCCAGCTTCGCCCCGCGAGCGCCACTTGCATCCTGTCCGGCACGTCGGCGGACAACACCTCGATCGCGTTGATGCAATGCGGGTTGTTGAGCATGTTGACGTTGTCGAGGACGAGGACCGTCGGTCGCGACATCGAGTTGAGCACTTCCCTCAGCCGGTGAACCGCCGCGGGGATCATCGCCACCCCGATCGACGCAGGGATGTCGAGGACCGTCGGGTCGACCGATCTCACGTGGTCGAGGGCAGCGGTGATCGAGGTCAGCAGGACGGCCGGGTCGTTGTCTCGGTCATCGAGCGTCAGCCAAGCGAACGGCCGTCGATCCTTCGCTGCCCACTGCGCAAGGAGTGTGGTCTTCCCGTACCCCGTGGGAGCCATGACCGATACCAGCGGGATGCCGCGCGATGCCTGGAGCTGGGCAACCAGGTCCGTCCTCGGGACGAGACCCTTGCGGCGAACGGACGGTCGGTGGAGCTTCGTGTGCGCGAGCCCGGAACGGCCCCAGGCGAGCAGGGACGAGTCGGGGAGACTGACGGTCGTTGTGGCATGCCGCTGTCGAGCCCTCGACGGGTCACGGACGTCGACGCCTCCCTCGCCCCTCCCCGTATCCCTCAAGGTCGGCTCCTCCGGTCGATCGTCTTCGTGCACGTGGCGTGGTGCGGACCGGATCGCCTGCTCGAGTCGTGCCAGCACAGCGGTGCGATCCACCGTCGCGGAGCGTCGCCGAGGCGCCCGCAACCTCTACCCGACGAGCATGGGCTGGGCTCGATCGTCCGACCGGTCGCGTGCGTGGATCACCCGGGTCGAGTGGGAAGTGTTGCACGAGGCCGCATCGCTCGCAAACGAACGCTGAGTGAACAAGACGTCGGCAACGCCGCGCCGTCGACCCGCGGATGGAGGCACCCTGCACTGCGCTCATTCCGATGCCGTACTCCGGATGGACGACGCGGACTGGAGGGTTCCGCAGGGCTTCCGACTAGAACTCGGCCAGCGCTCGCGCCTTGAGCCGCTCGTACTCCTCGGCCGTGAGCTCGCCGGCGTCCCGGAGCCTCGCGAGCTTCTCGAGCTCCTCAGCGGGCGAGTGCCCGGACGCGCGTTGCTGCGCCGCCTGCACGCGCTGGATGTCCTCGCGATCCTGCTCGGTCACCTTCGGACGAGCGATCAAGTAGATCAGAGCACCGAGGAAGGGGATGACGAACAACAGGAAGATCCAGCCTGCTTTCGCCACGCCGGAGAGGTCCCGTCGGTGGAAGATGTCCGCGAAGACCCGGATGAAGATGAAGATCACCTGGAACAACAGGAAGAACACGAACATCGCCCACAACCACTCGCCCAGATTCACTCCACTACCCCCTTCCCGGATGGATCACCCGGGGTCGTTGTGCGTTGCGTCCGTGTCATTCAGGTCACGACAGGCGCACGTGCAGCCTCTTTTGCTACGTAGATCGCTGAAGCTGTGGCCGCCGGCTGCGGCTACTCGTCGACGATGTCCCTCCCGTGCGCGGTCAAAGCCCAGATCACCGTCACACTGACCGCTATCACGACGATCGACCACACGGGGTAGAGCGGGATGAACGCGAAGCTGATGAGCGCACTTCCGGCTGCGCCGATCACGCCCAGCGTCCGGCCCCAGAGCGACCCGGAGAGGAGACCGAAGCCACCGATCAGCACGAGCACACCCCAGATCAGATGGATCCAGCCCCACGCGGAGGCATCGAACTTCAAGAAGTAGTTCGGCGTCGCCGCGTAGAACTCGTTCTCGAAGATCCCCGTGAGCCCGGCGATCACCTGGAACGATCCGTTGATCATCAGCATGATCGCGGCGAACATCGTGAAGCCGACCGCCATCCCGCTCTTTCGCTCCATGCCCTCCTCCTTCTGGAACTTCGGTTCGTGGTCTTCCTACGCCACTTGCTTCGCGCGTGCGAAGAACTCGAGCGCGGTCTTCGTCTTCGTCTGCTGCTTCCCCTCCAGGTCGACGCCGATGCTCGAGAGGAACGCTCGCGCCTCGGCTGCGACCTGCATGGCTTCGGACGGCTGGGCCTTCGTGGAGAGCTCGACGATCTGCGAGCCGTCCGGATACAACCACAGCTCCCCCACGAGCCGGCGCCCGAATCCCTTCGGTTTGATCTTCAGCTTGAGGGTCGGGATCGGCCCGAGGACGGAAAGTTGGTCGAGCTCGAGGCCGTCGGGCGCGTGACTGGCATAGAACGCCCGCTGGGCCTTGGAGAAGAGCTTCCTGATCGAGCGAGCGCCGCCGGCCACCTCCCGGATGGCGGCGTTGTCCGCCGCTCCCTTTAACGACGCCGAGCACACGAAGCCCCCCGGCATCGCATCCACCTCGACGTTGAACATCTTGGATCGACGGAGCTCCTTGGGGAGCTCGGCAGGTACGACGGGGCGGAGCTTGATGACCGTGTCCGCCTCCTCGCCTTGCCGGCGCCGGGCTCGAACGACGACTCCGGCCGCGTTCAATGCCAGGTCGGGGGTATCGAAGAAGAACACCTGTCGGATCTGGGCGTCGAGGGGATCGACGCCGAGGGCTGCCGCGGTTCCGGCTCGAGCGCTCTCAGGCAGTGTGAGCTTGAGTTCGACGCTGTCGGCGTCGCGTACGAGATCGAGGAGCTTCTGGAGCTCGGTTCCCGAGATCTGGGCGCGTCCGGCCATCTTCCCCCTCCGGCATCCTTCAGTACGCTCTGGCGCGCTCCGGAGCATACCCGGGCGCGTCCGCTCTCGGAGATGTTCCAGCGTCGATCACTCACAAGCATCGTCCGATATGGATGATTCATCCGGTCCCGCTCCGGGTCTCACTCGGTGATCGTTCTCCGTCGGATCCGCGGCTCCGGAGCGTGTGCGAGCTCGGGGATGTCGCCCGCCTCGCGCACGCGGCGTCCGTAAGCGGATGCGAGGGGGCCGGCGGAAAGCCCGTGGGCCACAACCGAGAGCAGGATCGTCCACGTGGCGATCTCGACGATCCCGTCCACGACAGCGCCGGTGCCGTGGAGCTCCTCGACCGCGATCAGGGTGAAGACGACCGAGGCGAGGCCGCGCGGGCCGAACCAGCCCATGAACGCGACGGTATCCCGGCGCAGTCCCGCGCCTGCCAGGGCGGCGGCGACCGGCACCATCCGTACGAGAGTCAGGCTGACCACCGCGTAGAGGATCGCGACCGGGTCGATTTCGCCCGTGATCACGGGGCCGACGAAGAGCGCTCCGAACACGGTCCAGACGAAGAACGAAGCGAAGAGCCCCACCGTCTCGGTGAACTCGACCGGCTCGTGCATCCGCGACCGGGTGGAGGCGCCGAACAGGAGGCCGCCGACGAACGCGGCAACGAAACCGTTGCCACCGATCGCGACGGCGCCCACGTACGCGAGGATCGAAAGGGCGAGAACCACGAGCTGCTCCGAGATCCCGGATGTCCAGCCAAGCCGACGCGCGACCATGAGCAGCTTGCCCCCGAGGACGCCGACCGCAACCGCGACCACGAGCGCGAGACCGATATCCTTCGCCGCTTCGGCCGCCCAGTGACCGGATCCGAGATCCTCTTCTGCGATCACCAAGCTGAGGAACAGCGTGACGAACGGGGTGACGATCCCGTCGTTGAGGCCGCTCTCAACGTTCAGTGCGCGCCGGATCCTGGCCGGTACGACGGGGTTCGTCACGACGGCCAGTCCGAGGGCGGCGTCTGTTGGGGCCAGGATCGACGCGACGAGCGCTGCCGCGGCCCATCCCGCCTCGGGAAAGAGCAGTCTCGCTGCCACGGTCCCGAGAGCGATCGTGAGCGGTAAGCCTACGAGGAGCAGCCGAACGGGCAGGAGTGCGTCGCCCTCCACGTCGCGCAGCCGAACGGTCGCGGCATCCGCGAAGAGCAGCACTCCAAGGGTGAGCTCCGTGATGACGAGCGTCGTCTCGTTGTCGAGGTCCGGCAGGACGCCCACGCCACTCGGACCGAGCAGCAGGCCGGTCACGACGAAGAAGATCGGTGCCGTGATGAGTGACCGCTCGAGACGCGAGGCGAAGAGTCCGTACACGACGAACACGGCCACCAGAGCCGAGGCCCCGCTCACGGTTGTCCATCCGTCGGTTCGGAACTTGTGGCGCTTGCGAGGAGCATCCCGAGCCGCTCGGGAGAGCTGCTCGCCGCGATCTCGGACAGGCCCAGCTCCCGGTTCGGATCCTGATCGCCCATCGGCCTGCTCGGCATATCCTCCCGTGCCGCCCGCCCTACGGGACGAGATGCCCGGTAGCGCCAGGGGACAGCATCGGAACCCTAGCTCAAGGAGCAGCGGCCCCGCGTCATCTAATCGGCGAAGGACAACGAGTTCAAACACGGGAAGTTGCGATGGGTCAGATCGACTCTGCTCGCACTGGGTTCCCGTGGCATCATCGTGAGCCGGACAGCGGGAGGGTCGGTATGAGGTGGGCTCTCGGAGCGCTCATCGTCTTCGGAGCGAGCGCGGGGATGATCGCGGCCATCCTGCGCGTGCGGCGTCGCGCGCCCGATGGCGGGTACTTCAACGATGGCGACCGGGCGTCCGGCGTGTTCGGTGTCCTCGCGACGGGATTCGCCTTGTTGCTCGGGTTCGTCATCTTCCTGGCGTTCACGAGGTACGACGAGTCACGAGCCGGAGCGGAAGCCGAGGCGCTCGCCGTGGTGCAGCTGTTCGAGACCGCCCAGCTGATGCCCGCGGATTCACGTGCCGAGCTCTCGGGCCAGATCGAGTGCTACGGGCGATCGGTCGTGAACCTCGAATGGCCGGCGATGGAAACCGGACGTAGCTCCGAAGAGATCAGCCCATGGGGGCTGTCGATGTTCCGCACGCTCCAAGCGGTCGAGCCTGAGACCGCCGCGGAGCAGAGTGCCTACGATGCTTGGCTCGCCCAGACGAGCGCGCGGGAGGAGGCCCGGCTGGACCGTATCCATGCGGCGGAGGGGATCGTCCCGCTTCCGATATGGATCGTGCTGCTCCTGTCCTCGGCGCTCGTTCTCGTCTACCTGCTCTTCTACGCCGACAGCGGTGAACGCGCCGTGTCCCAGGGGATGCTCGCGGGTTCGGTCACCGCCGTGGTCGTCGCTTCGCTGCTCGTCCTGCTGTCGCTGAACCGACCGTTCGATCCGAACATCGGCGGGATCCGGCCTATCGCGATGGAACGCTCGCTGGACGTCATCGGCTCCGCTCGCGATGCGCTCGACCTCGATGACCCGCTTCCTTGCGACGAGGCCGGACGACCACTGTGAGCGACACTCCGAAGGAGCGCTCGAGGGCGGATCGGAGGATCGACACGATCGCGGCTGTGCTGCTCGCGCTGGCGGCGGTGGCTACAGCCTGGAGCAGCTATCAGGCGAGCCGATGGACGGGCGAGCAGGCGAAGACGTTCGCCGCCGCCAGCGCCGCGCGGGTCGAATCCACCAGGGCGTCGAGCTTGGCGAACACACAGACGCAGATCGACGTCTCCGTCTTCACGCAGTGGGTCGACGCAGCGCTCCGCGACGAGACGGAGCTCGCCACGTTCTATCAGCAGCGGTTCCGCGACGAGTTCAAACCCGCCTTCAGGGCGTGGCTCCGCACCGATCCGTTCAACGACCCGTCGGCACCTCCGTCCCCGTTCGCGATGGACGAATACCGACTGGCCGCGACCCGACAGGCGGACGAGCTCTCCGCGACCGCGGAGGCGTCGGCGGAGGAGGCCCGGATCTACATCCAGCGAGCGACGAATTACGTGCTCGGCGTGGTGCTGTTCGCCACGGCTCTGTTCTTCGCCGGGATCAGCACGAAGCTCAACAGCACCAGGCACCGGGGGGTCATCCTCGGCGTCGGATGCGTCGTGTTCGTCTCGGCTGCCTCGTGGATCGCCACGTTCCCGATCAGCCTGTCTGTCTGACTCTGGAGGAGGGGGCATATGACGTTCGAGGAGTGGATGGAGGGAGTCGTCCACGGCTTCGAGATCGTGGAGTGGCGATCCTCGTTGCGGGCTCCATCGACCGTGGATGATGACGCTCCGGGCCGCCGCGCGCCCGACTGAGGTGCCTCGAGTTGGTACGGATATTCTCGAGCCCCCGTCACGCCCTCCGATTCGGACTCGGAACCGTCCTGTTCCTCGGCAGCTTCATCGAGGCCAGGGGCGGCCGCCTCCCCCGGTACGAGGAGCGGATCTTCCGTGGCGTGAACGGAGCCAGCGACCGTCTTCGCGTTCCCGTTCGCGTCGTCATGCAGGCCGGGACGTTCGCGACGGTCCCGGCCGTCTCCGTGGTCGCGTTCCTGGCGGGCCGCCGGCGCCTGGCGGCTGCGCTCCTGGCCTCGGGCACCGCGGCCTGGCTGGGAGCGAAAGCGGCGAAGCCGCTCGCGGGAAGGGCGCGACCCGAGGGCGCACTCGGTGACGTCCATGTTCGCGAAGGGATCACGGGCGACCTGGGTTGGGTCTCGGGTCACATGGCGGTCGCGACCACCCTGGCCTGCGTCGCCGGCGACGCGGTGCCGCGCTGGGCCCGGCCCGCGCTGCTCGCCGTCGCCGCGATCACCGGATCCGGACGGATGTACGTGGGCGCACACCTCCCCCACGATGTGGTGGGCGGTGCCGGGCTCGGCATGATGATCTCCGCGCTCGTGCCGTCTCAGGAGTACCGTGCCCGTGATGTCTGAGGACGGCACGCTCTCCGGAGCTGCCCGGAAGTCCGGTCGCCGCCGCCGCCCCTCGGGCGAGCCGCCGCCGCTCGTGCGCGGCGCCGGCTGGCAGCGGTGGGCGTGGGGGCTCCTCGGCGTCGTTCTGCTCGGCGTCCTGCTCGCGATCGGCGAGGCGACGGGTGCCCTGACCGGCATCGACCGAGCAGTCGGCGACGCCGCGGTCGATCTGCGAACGCCTGCCCTCGTCGACGTCGCCAAGGCCGTGGACCTCCTCACCGCCGTCCCGTTGATCATGGTCCTGCGGTGGGGAACGGTCATCGCGCTCGCGGTCCTCGGACGCTTCCGGCACCTCGTGGTGTTCCTCGCGACGTTCGTGGTCACGGACTGGGTGGTCGCTCGGGCGCTCCACGTGTCGCTGGAACCCCCCGATGCGACCGTGCTCGCCGAAGCGGGAACCTACGCATTCCCATCCCTGTCGATCGCGGCGCTCGCGATCACGCTGATCGGTATCTCGCTCGTGCTCGTCCCACGCGGAGCCGCCCGGCGGATCGTCGCATGGGTCGTACACGGGGTACTGCTCGTCGTGGTTCTCGCCGAGCTGATCCTGGCGACCGACTACGTGATCCCGATGGCCTACTCGTGGGCGTTCGCCTTCGTCCTCGCCGGGGCGGCCTTCCGGATCTTCGTGCCGGAGGACGTCTTCCCGGTCACGCTGCAGCGTGGCGGGAACGCCGCGCATCTCGACCTCGGCGGGGAACGCGGCGAGGCGATCGTCCGGGCGATGCGGGACCAGCTCGGGCTGACCGTCACCAAGGTCGAGCCGTTCGGCCTCGAGGGCTCCGGCGGATCCTCCCCGCTGCGGATGACCCTGGACGACGGGACCCGCGTCTTCGCGAAGGTGTACTCGACCAGCCACGCACGCGCCGACCGTTGGTACCGCGTGATCCGGGAGGTCCTGTACGGCCAACTCGAGGACGAGACGCCGATGGGCTCGGTCCGGCGACTCGTGACCTACGAGGACTATGCGCTTCGCTCGCTCCGTGACGCGGGCGTCGCCGTCGCGAGCACCTACGGCGTCGTCGAGCTGACCCCGAACCGCGAGTACATGCTCGTCACGGAGTTCTTCGAGGGAGGCCGGAACCTCAGCGACTCGGACGTGGACGACATCGTGATCGACGGGGGCCTCGATCTCGTTCGGCATCTCTGGGACGCGGGGTTCGCCCATCGCGATCTGAAGCCTGCGAACCTGCTGGTCGTCGATGGCCGCTTGCAGCTCGTGGATGTCTCGGCTCTGGAGGTGCGTCCGTCCCCGTGGCGCCAGGCCGTCGACCTCGCGAACATGATGCTCTGCCTCTCGTTGCGGACCGATGCGGACCGGGTGTACGCGCGAGCGACGTCGGTCTTCACGCCCGACGAGATCGCGGAGGGGTTCGCCAGCGCGGTGGGGCTCGCGATCCCGACGGAGTTGGCGGCGAAGCTGAAGGCCGACGGGCGGCCGCTGCTCGAGCGGTTCAAGGAGCTCGCGCCTGCCCGCGACCCGGTCTCGATCCAGCGATGGAGCCCACGGCGAGCCGCCCTCACCGCGGCCGTCGTCACAGGGGTCCTCGTGCTCGGCGGGATGCTCGTCGACTCGGTCCGGGCGGGCCTTACCTAGCTCTCAGCGGGCACTCGGATCACGCAGCGGAAGCCGATGTGACCCGTGGAGGTGTCCACGGCCTCACCCTGGCGAGCGGCCGGCCGGTAGCGCAGGCAGTAGTTCGGAGCGCACAGGTGCGATCCACCCTTGGTCACCCGGCGCGGGATGTGCGCACCAGCCTCGTCGGACCCGTAGCTCTCGTCAGGCGACGACACCCTCGGGTTCCTCGGGGCGCAGCACGGGGACTCCACCTCGTCCGGGTGGGTCGAATAGAAGTCGCTCGTCCATTCCCACACGTTGCCGGCCATGTCGTGGAGGCCGTACCCGTTGGGCGGGAACGTCCCCACGGGGGAAGTCCCCTCGAAGCGATCGAGCAGGAGGTTCTGCCAGGGGAACTCCCCCTGCCATGTGTTGGCCATCATCTTGTTCTTCGGGGCGAACTCGTCCCCCCACACGAACGTCTTCCCTTCGAGCCCGCCGCGCGCCGCGAACTCCCATTCGGCTTCGGTCGGCAGGTCCTTGCCGGCCCACGCGGCGTACGCCTCGGCATCTTCATACGCGACCTGGGTCACGGGATGCCGATCTCGTCCGTGCAGAGTGCTGCCCGGACCCTCCGGGTGCGTCCAGGAGGCACCAGGCACGTACTCCCACCAGTTGCGGTAGTCGCGCAGATCGACGGGTGCGTTCGCCTTCCGGAAGACGAGAGCACCGGGTGTCAGCAGATCGGGGTCGGCTTCCGGGTACTGCGCGGCGTCGAGGGGTCGCTCGGCGAGCGTGACGTATCCCGTGGCCTTCACGAACCGCCGGAACTCTGCGACCGTCACCGTGTGCTCGTCGATCCAGAATCCGTCGACGGCGACGTCGCGAACCGGACGTTCCTCCGGGTAGAAGTCGTCGGACCCCATCCGGAACATGCCACCGGGGATCCATCGCATGTCTTTGGCCGGCGGGCCGCCGCGAGGGCCCTCGGTCGATCGACCCGTCGAGAGCACGTTCGACATCGTCCTATTCTCGGGCGAACATCGCCGCCGCCTCCCGCTCGAGGTCGATGAACGCCGCCCCGGACACGTCGACGATGACCTCCTTGATCGTCCCTCCCGTGAACGCGAACGGCCGGTCTCCCGCGTAGTCGGACGTCACCGGCTCCCCGGGATCCTTGCCCACGTTGAGGCCCTCTCCGACCAAGGAGAAGTTGCCCGGCTGCGTCATGATCGGGCCCTCGCCGACCTTCTCGTCGCCGATGAAGAGTGAGAGCGTCCCCGTGGTGGGCATCGCCTCCCCCTCGCGTTCGAACGCCGCCGACAGGAACACCTTGCCGGTCGGGATCTCCTTCGTCGACTCGATCATCTGCTCGTTGCTTCCGACGAAGTTGTAGACGTACTTCAGCTTCCCGTCCTTCACGTACAGGGAGTGACCACCGAACCTGGCGCCGTGTGAGAACAACACGCCGTGGGCGTCCGAGGACTCCACGTCGACCTCGGCGGCGATCGTGTAGCTCCGGTTCCGGATGTTGACCGAAGCGGTCTCAGGAACCTCCGCCGCGCCGGGGTAGTACACGTATCGATCCCGCGGCGGGGCCACCTGCGGCCGGGTCGGATCCGCGAGGACCTCGACGGCCGTCCGATCCTCGATCGGGAGGCCGTTGAACCTCCCCGCCTCGTGGAACCAGAGGTTGATCATCTCCTGGAGCTTCGCGGGGTGCTCGCCCGCCAGGTCGTGCATCTCGGTCGGATCCTCGTCGGTGTGGTACAGCTCCCAGCGATCGTGCTCGAGGTTGGCCCAACCGGAGATCGTGGGATGGACGGACACCGCCTTCCATCCCTTGTGCCAGATCGCCCGTGAGCCGAGCATCGAGAAGAACGCGGTCTCCTTCGGCGACGGCGCGTCGGCGCTGTCGAACGTCGAGCGGAAGCTGACGCCCTCGAGTGGGATCTGCGTGAACCCCTTCACCTCCTCCGGCATCTCCAGTCCCACGCAATCGAAGATCGTGGCGACGATGTCGGTGGCGTGGTTGTACTGATGGCGGAGCTCGCCCTTCGCGGCGATGCCGTCCGGCCAGGAGACGATCAGGGGATCGGCCACCCCGCCCTCGAAGTTGTACCGCTTCCACATCTTGAACGGCGTGTCGAACGCCCACGCCCACCCGACGGGATAGTGGTTGTACGTGGCCGTCGATCCCAGGTCGTCGAGGTACTGCAGGTTCTCCTCGATCGTGTCCGGGATCCCGTTGAAGAACTTGTTCTCGTTCACGGAGCCGTTCGGGCCGCCCTCACCGCTGGCGCCGTTATCCGAGACGAACACCACGATCGTGTTGTCGAGCTCGCCGGTCTCCTCCAGGAAGTCGAGCAACCGACCGATCTCGTGGTCCGTGTGGCTCAGGAACCCCGCGAACACCTCCGCCATCCGACTGAAGAGCTTCTTCTCGTCGCCGGAGAGTGACTCCCAGGGCCGGACGACGTCGATGGGGTTCCAGGGTTTCCCCTCGACGCTGGTCTCCTCGGCGTACGGGTTGAGCGGGGAGAGCACCGCATCGGAAGGGAAGATGCCCATCTCCTTCTGCCGCTCGAACACGAGCTCGCGGTACGCCTCGTAGCCCATGTCGAACGCGCCTTCGTACTTCTCGATCCACTCCTTCGCCACGTGGTGCGGGGCGTGACACGCGCCCGGGCAGAAGTACATGAAGAACGGCTTGTCGGGCACGATCATCTTCGCGTCCTTGATGAACTCGATCGCCTTGTCCGTGAGGTCGGTCGTGAGGTGGTACCCGTCCTCCGGCCACGACGGCTGTTCGACCGGGTGGTTGTCATAGACCAGGTCCGGGTACCACTGGTTCGTCTCGCCGCCGAGGAAGCCGTAGTAGCGCTCGAACCCACGGCCCACCGGCCAGTTGCGCTTCGTCGACGCCATGTTCATCTCGTCCGCGGCGACGAGGTGCCACTTGCCGAGCATGTAGGTGTTCCACCCGCGTTCGCCCAGTATCTCGGCGATCGTGGCGCACTCGAAGGGGATGTGACCGTTCGAGCCGGGGAACCCGCTGGTGGCCTCGGCGATGCAGGCCATACCGTTCGTCGTGTGGTTCCTGCCCGTAAGGAGCGACGATCGGGTTGGCGAGCACAGGGCCGTCGTGTGCCAGTTCGTGTACGTCAGCCCCTTGCTCGCCAGTCGCTTGATGTTCGGGGTCTCGATCAGCCCACCCCAGGGCTCCATCGCCGAGAAGCCGACATCGTCCAAGACGATGTACAGGATGTTCGGGGATCCCTCCGGCGCCACGGGCTGCGTGTACGGCTCCCAATCCGGTACCGAATCGCGGATGTCGATGTTGATCGTCCCCTTGAACGGCTCGGTCATGGCTCCGTGCCCCTTTCGATACCTCGCGCAGCCTACGTACGGCGGTCTCCTCGTGGACCGAACTGATATGCAAACAGCCCTCCTGAGGATCGCATCACCCGGTTCGGATGAACCCCTCGGTCGCGATGGCGTACGCGGGGGTCGCCGGGCTCTCGGTGCAAGCCGGCCTCGACCCTCGGCCGTGCCGCCAGCTCCCCATCCCAGTTGGGAGAAGTCCCTTCGTGACCTGCCGAGGCACGCCGCGGAAGGATCGACGAGGGACACGAACGAGCTAGGGTGCCACTGGAGATGCCATGGGGATCTGAGGCCGACGGTCCGATGGATGCGGAGTCGGCTCGACGCCGATGATCGAAGCCCTGGTCGTCGGTCTCGTAGCGAGCTCGTCGCTCCTCATCGGGGCGGCGATCGCGATCCTCCACCAGGTTCGGGAGCGAACCTTGGGGCTCGTCATGGCATTCGGTGCCGGCGTGCTGATCAGCGCGGTCGCGTACGACCTCGTGGCGGATGCTCTCGAGTTCGCCGGCGGCGGGAGCATCGTCATCGGGTTGTTCGCTGGGCGCCGCGACGTTCTTCATCGGCGATCTCTTGATCGATCGCAAGGGTGGCTCGGGACGGAAATCGATCGAAGGTCAGGACTCATCGTCATCGGCGATGGCGATCGTCCTCGGTACGATCCTGGACGGTATCCCGGAGTCCGTCGTGCTGGGCCTGACGCTCCTCGACGGCGAAGGAGTGAGCATCGCCGTCCTGGTCGCCGTCTTCCTCTCGAACCTGCCAGAAGCGATGGCGTCGACGTCAGGCTTCGTGAAGGCTGGGCGTCCGGTCTCGCGGATCATGCTGATCTGGCTCGTGGTGGTCGTCGTGAGCGGACTCTCGTCGATGCTCGGGTTCGCGGTCCTCGGTGATGCTCCCTCAGCGACGATCGCGATCGTGCAGGGGTTCGCGGCCGGAGCGATCCTCACGATGCTGGCGGACACGATGATGCCGGAGGCGTTCAAACACGGTGGCGCGCGTCGCCGGCCTCGCGACGACGGTGGGGTTCGCGCTCGCCTTCCTGATCGCAACCGTCGAGCAAGGTGGAGCGTGACGGGTAGGAGCGGCCGGAACGCAGCGATCAGATCGGTCGAGGATCGTCTCGCTGCGTTCCGACTCCGTGTTCTCCGATCCGCTAGATCTGGACCAGGGCTTGAGCCTTGAGGCGCTCGTACTCCTCCGCCGTGAGCTCGCCTGCGTCCCGGAGTTTCGCGAGCTTCTCGAGCTCCTCGGCGGGCGAATAGCCGGACAGGCGGCGCTGCACTTCCTGCGCCCGTGCGATGTCTTCGCGGTCCTGCTCGGTCATCTTCGGCCGCGCGATCATGTAGATCAGGGCGCCCAGGAAGGGCAGCACGAAGATCAGCACGATCCAGCCCGCCTTCCCCGCCCCCGAGAGGTCACGCCGATGGAAGATGTCGGCGAAGATCTGGATGAAGATCCAGATCGCCATGAACCAGAAGAAGAAGACGAGCAACGCCCACAACCACTCACCGAGGTTCAACACATTCCCCTTTCGTCAGCGTGCAACGAGGCGGCATCCAACCATGGAACCCGTCACCAGCGCAAACCTGCGCTCATCCCGCCGGTCACGATCCATGGACCGGTTACTCCGACGCGATGTCCTGCCCGTGTGCCGTCAACGCCCAGATGACGCCCACGCAGATCGCGATGATCAGGATGGACCAGAACGGATAGTAGGGGATGAACGTGAAGTTGATGAGCGCGCTCACCGCCGCACCGATCACGCCGAGCGTCCGTCCCCACAATGAACCCGACAGGAGCCCGATCCCCGCGAGGAGCACGAGGATGCCCCACACCAAGTGGATCCATCCCCACGCCGAGACATCGAACTCCAGGAAGTAGTTCGGCGTTACGGCATAGAAGTCGTCCTGGAAGATCCCTGCGAGTCCGGCCAGGACCTGGAACGAGCCGGCGATCAGCAGCATGATCGCTGCGAACATCGCGAAACCGACGGCCCAGCCACTCGTCTTGCGTTCCATCCCATCCCCTTTCGCCTGAACGACCGTCTTCACATGGCAACGCCGTTCCTTCGTGGGGGAGACCCGGTCGGCGCTCGTATCTTGGCACGGTTCCTAGCCCCCTGCACGGATCTACGGGGTCTCGGCGTCGGCCGCCTGGGCCTCCTCGGCACGCCATCTCGTGGCGCTGACCGCGAAGGAGGCGACGAGCAGACGCGCGACGAGGTACAGCCATGCCATGAACACCGCAGCCACGCCGAGCGCTCCGTAGAGATCGTCCACGCGGCCGAGCCGGCCCGCCAGGTAGACCTGGGTGACGATCCGTAGCAGATCGGCTCCGACGGCGAGCACGAGCGCACCTGGCAGGAACGCGGTCCATGGCGCGTCCTCCGCATGCGGCAGGATCGACTGCATCCAGACGCTCAACGTCGACGACCCCTGCCAGCGTGACCAGTTCGATCAGCAGGTCCGCCAGGATGGGGCCTCGATGGAGCACGTGGAGGAGTCCGGGGAGGAGCATCAACCCGACGCCGACCCCCGAGAACGTCACGGACCTCACGAGTCCCCGGGTGAGCGGGACGGGCCGCAACCCCCAGGCGACCGACGCCGTCAGGCTCAATGCCTTCACGGCGGATCGACCGGCCCACAGCGCGAGGACCCCGCCGAGGAGCACGAGCCAGAGGGACCCCTGCTCGGACTGTTGCGTCGCCTGGGCCACGGTCAGCGCGATGGCGGCCCCGAAGCCGGCATCGTGCGCGACGGCCTCGGGGCTTTCGGATGAGATGGTGGCGAGGAGACCGACGACACCCACGATGAAAAGCGCCGTCGGCAGCAGCCACAGGAACAGCCGGTACGCGATCCCGCCCGCGAGCAAGGCCCCGGCCTGCCTCCGGTCGCGCTCGTAGGCCAGATACGCGAGACGCACGCTCGCGTGACGCCCTCGCAGGACCTCGGCTCGGGCCTCGACGGCTCGCTTGGCGGTGTCCGCGCGTTCCGAGATCGCGTCCGCGCGCTCGCGGAGGGTCGGCCTCTTGGGAGACGCTTCGTCCCCCGGCGCCGACGGGTCGAGCGGATCCTGCGGATCTGGCGCAGGAGGCTCATCTGACATCGGTCGTTACCTCGAGGAAGCTCCACCCTTACGGAGGCCCTGGACGAGCGCGAGCACGATGACCGCACCGAGGATCGACCCGATGATCCCGCTCGGGCGGAGCGCGAGACCGTCACCCGCGCCCAGGCTCGCCACGAGCCCCCCGACGAACGATCCGGCGATGCCGGTCGAGAACGCGAGGGGCCAGTCGATCGGGCGCCCTCGCCCTCGGAGCAGCAGTTGCGCGACCCAACCGGCGGCGATACCAAGGACGATCATCCCGAGGATCAACATCTGGTCCCACTCTCCGTTCTCCTGGATGTCGACATCTTCATGCCTCGATGGGGCTCGCGCTATCCACTCCGCCGACGCCCACGCGGGCGATCACGAGCTCGATGACGCCGGCGACCGCGAGGATCACGAGCAGGCCGAGCAGAGACACGTCCACGAACAGGAGCACGATCAGCGCGATCGCTGCGACGGCGAACATCAGTGGTTCCCGGTGCGCCTGGATCCAGGCGACCGCCGGAGACCGAGGACGCTCGGCCGTGACCGCCCCTCCGATCGATCGGGCGAGGTCCGAAACCCATCTGCGGAGGGCGACCGGCGCCGGATAGGAGCCGGTCAACCACGCGACCACGAGGACCACGAGGACCACCGCGAGGAGCCATCCCGTGTACACCAGCAGGTTCCCGAGCACCCGATCGGTGAACGCATGCGCCGCGGCCTGGTTCTCCGGTCGCACCGAGTCGAGCGATCGGTCGGTCGCGGCGATCGCGATCCTCCGCACGACCACCAGCCCGACGGCGAACCCCGTCATCAGCTGCAGCAGGGTCCGACGCCGTCGCGGCGACAACCACAATGCCAGGGCGACGAGGACCAGGACGAGGAGCACGAGGACGATCACACCCTTGTCGAAGATCCGCACCGCCTTCTGCAGCGCTTCGAGCTCCTCGGCGTCGTACACGACGACCGTGCCGAAATCGTCGGGAAGGTCGATCCCGAACGCAGATCTCCAGGCGTGTCACCGCCTCGCCAGGTGCCATGGAGACGTTGATCTCAGGGATCGTGATGTTGCGGCCGATGAGGTCGGGCACCAACGCCGCCATCTGCTCCAGCACGACCTGAACCATCGGCATGAGGTTCAGCGCCACCTTCCCGCCGACCGTGGAGACCGTGTCCGTCCCTCCATCGAGCACCTTGAGCATCTCCGTGTGGACGAATCGGTTCGTCTCGGTCCACAGCCTCGTGAACGCGTCGCTCTCGAACACCCGCAGGACGAGGCTGTGCACGTATCCCTCGATCGCGTTCGACAACGGACCCACCAGCACGGCTCCGCGTTCCGGGAAGAGATCGTTCACGACGGACTCGATGTCGAGCAGGGACATGACCCGTTCGGTGACCTTGTCGGCCAGCGACTGCTGGATCGCCGGATCGTCGGCCAAGGGGCCGACGAGCTCCACGAACCGGTCCGTGTTGAGCGCCGTCCGCCGGGCCCAGGCCGCCGGCACGGTTGCGGTGAAGACCAAGATGGCGAGGGCCACGATGATCGGCGTGAGGATCCGTCGAAGCCGGCGTTTCGGCTTGTTCGGGGCGTCGTCCGTCTTCATCTCGGCCTCCGAGCGATCGGTCGATGTCGACACAGGGGTGTTGGCGCGCCGACATTCTGGTCGGGGTGGTGTCTCCGTGCAACTTCGAGGGAGAAAGGTTACCCTCCAACTCCTGCACGCTCACGCGTCCCGAGGGGGTTTGCACCATGGCAGAACGAACGGGCGATCGCGGATGGTACGACTTCGCTGGCGCGCTGTTCGGCATCGCCGGCGCGTTCAATGCCATCCAGGGCCTTTCCGCGATCATGAAGAAGGAGTACTTCGCGGGCGGAACCCTCGTGTACGACAACCTTCAGTTCTGGGGATGGGCGTGGTTGATCATCGGCGTGGTGCAGATCGGCGGTGCGATCATGCTGTTCTCCGGGCAGGGACGGATACTCGGGATCATCTTGGCGTCCCTCTCTGCGGTCGTGTCGTTCACCTCTCTCGGGGCATACCCCGTGTGGGCGATCATCGTGATCGCCTTGGACGTGCTGATCATCCACGGCCTCACCGTGCACGCCACGGTTGAGGGCTACACGTCGTCGGGGATCGGCGAGGGAGCACCGCGCCAGGACATGGCGCCCCCAGCATTGCGGTAGATCGACGATGAGGGATGACGCGCTCATGACCGGAAACGAGGTCGCTGTCGTGGTGATCGACGCCACCCCGACTGGCCACGAGGACCCTCGAACGACGGCGGAGGTCGCCGAGGATCGATTGCACGGCATCCTGGAAGGTGGATTGCTCGTTGCCATCGGGCTGTCGGCGCTCGCAGTGGACGGGATCGTGTCGGCGATCCTCCGGACCAGCGGCGTCTCTGCTCCCGCCGACGGTGGACCGGAGGGTCAGGAACCGGCCGGGACCAGCGCCACGGACACACCTCCAACGGACACCGCGACCGTCTTCGTGGGCGCAGCCCTTGACCTCGCGTTCGAGGCGAGCATGGGGGTGGTGCGGATCGCGGCCGGTCTCGAACGGGCGATCCGACCGCTGACGCTCGTCGCGATGATCCCGCCTGTCGACCGGGCGGCTCGGCGACTCGAGGAGATGGCGATCCGCAGGAACGAGGCCTGGCGGGAGGCTCGGACCGAGAGCGTGCGGGCAGCGGAGCTGTTCGCGGACGCGGTGGTTCCGCAGATCGTCGATGCGGTGGTCGATCGCCTCGATCTGACCGACCTGGTCCTCGAGCAGGTCGACCTCCGCGCCGTGATCTCGAGCATCGACCTCGATGAGGTCGTGGGCCGTGTGGACGTGACCGCCATCATCGATGGTCTGGACATCGATGCCGTCGCCGCCCGCGTCGACGTCCAGAAGATCGTCGATCGCCTCGACCTGGTCGCGATCGCCGACGGCGTGATCGAGGAGCTCGACCTCGCCGCGATCATCCGAGGGTCGACCGAGACGATGGCGACGGAAACGGTGGACGGGATCCGGGTGCAGGGCATGCATGCGGACCGGTTCGTCGCGCGCGTCGTGGACCGAACGCTGCGTCGTCGCAACGGGGAGCCCAACGGATCCACGGTTCAGAGCGACTCGGTGGAGGACGAGTCCTGATCCTGCCCGCCCCGGACGCCCGGGAGGCGCAGGGACATCCCGCAGGGCTCGTGTCTCGATCGCTGGCCGCGATCCTCGACCTCGTGATCACCGTGGTGGCGGTGCTGCTCGCCTACCTCGGGACGGCGGCGATCTCGTTCGTCCTCCGGCCACGCGCGTTCCGATGGCCGGACCCCGGGCCGCTCACGCTGGGGGGAGCCTGGTGGGTGCTCCTGGTCGCCTACCTCACGTTCTCCTGGACCGTGAGCGGCCGGACGATCGGTGCGCAGGTGATGGGACTCCGGGTGATGGATCCGAGCGGGAAGAGGCTGGGGAGCCCTCGGGCGTTCCTCCGAGCGGTCCTGTGCGCCGTCTTCCCATTGGGACTGTTGTGGTGCGCCATCGACCGTCGCGGCCGCGCGATCCACGACCTCCTCGTTCGCTCACGCGTCACGTACGACTGGATCCCGTCCAGCACGTGATCCCGCGCGTGGCGCGGGATCGTGCATCGCTGCGGGTTTGGCTGCCGGTTCAGGCGGTTCCGGCACTCCGGGTCATGCTCCCGCGCTGCGCGTAGGTGCTGACGTAGTGGCTCAGATCCATGAGCACCGCCAGGCCGATCCAGAACCAATCGAACCCAACGACCCCACCCGGTGGCGCGTCGAGGAGGACCCAGAGCAACGTGGTGAAGGGAAGGAAGACGAGACCGAGCGCCGGGAGGATGAACGTGTCGAACACCGCGTCGACGTAGGCGGGACGCGCGATCCAGATGATCAGGAACAGCACACGCGGGGCGAATGCCCCGAGCAGCACGAGCAAGCAACCCATCCTCGTCCCCTCTCCAGTGATGGTCGAGGCGGACTATAGCCCTTCGCCACGAGGCGCGCTTGGAAGGCAGCGCCGGCTCGCAGAACCGGCGCCGCCCCCATCGGACGATGCTTCCTGGAGCGCTACCCGAGCTCCACCGGGGCGCTCACGAGCGAGCCGTATTCGGTCCAGGAGCCGTCGTAGTTCTTCACGTTCTCGAACCCGAGCAGCTCCTGGAGCGCGAACCACGTGTGCGACGATCGCTCGCCGATCCGGCAGTACGCGATCACCTCGCCCTCGCCGGTGATGCCCTCCGCCGCGTAGAGCGCGCGGAGCTCGTCGGCGGACTTGAAGGTCCCGTCTTCGTTGGCGGCCTTCGCCCACGGGATATTCGCAGCGCCGGCGATGTGACCGGGAACCTGGGCCTGCTCCTGCGGCAGATGGTCCGGGGCGATCTTCTCGCCACGGAACTCCTCGGGGGACCGAACATCGACGAATCCGGTAGCCGACCCCACCTTCGACAGCACCTCGTCGCGCAGGGCCCGGATCTCCGGCCGCTCGGCGCCGCTGATCGAGAATCCCGTGGCGTCGTACGACGGCGCGTCCTGGGTGAGCTCCCGGCTCTCCAGCTCCCACTTCTTGCGACCGCCGTCGAGAAGCTTCACGTTGTCGAAGCCACGGAGCTTCAGGAGCCAGTAGGCGTAGGCCGCGAACCAGTTGTTGTTGCCGCCGTACAGGACGACGGTGGTGTCCGGGCCGACACCGGCTGCTGACAGCAGCGCGGAGAATCCGGCCTGATCGCGATAGTCGCGGCCGACATCCGTATGGAGGTCGGTCGTCCAGTTCCAGCCAACAGCACCGCGGATGTGACCCTTCTCGTACGCCGCCGTGTCCTCGTCCACCTCGATCGCCCGGACCGCGGCGTCGTCCAGATGCTCCTCCAGCCAGTCCGTGCTCACCAGCACCTCGGGCTTCGCGTAGTCCGCCATCGCCTCTCCTCCTTCTGTCGGCGCTCCGGGTCCCGAAGGGCACCGGAAACGCGTGAGCGGCCGCTCCTCGCGGCCGCTCGTCACCTACCTCGGTTGGATCCGTTCGCTACGTCGACCGCTCGCGCCGCGAACCTCCTCGCTCACACGGACAGCACAGCCTGGAGGGGATCATCGCTCCCACGACACCCAACGCCCGGGTTCGAACCACCTGAATCCCACCCCTCAGGTCGGAAACTGCAGATGCAACGACTATCGCACCAGGCTGCGAGCGTCAAGGGGTACCCTTCCGGGAGACGTCATGGCCGTAGTGCAGCGTGACACCGCCCAGGGTCGTCGCCATCCCCTAGAAGGCCGCTTGGCCTAGAGGGTCGCTTGGCCTAGAACATCCCGAGGGCGGCCTTGGCCTCCTCCGACATCATCTCGGGGCTCCAGGCAGGCCGGAGCACCATCTCCGGGCGCACCTCGCCGATGCCATCGAGCGGCGCCAGGAACGCCCGCATCTGGTCCTCGATCAGCGGCCCGATCGGGCATCCCATCGTGGTCAGCGTGTACTGGATGTCGACGTCGCCGCCCTCCGCGACGTCGACGACGTAGACGAGGCCGAGATCGACGATGTTGATGCCGAGCTCCGGGTCCACGACGCTCTTGAGCGCCTCGAGCACCTGCTCCTCGGACGGCGCGTTCCCGTTCGTTCCAACGGCCGTACCCGGGGATGCGTCGGAGGGCACCTGCGTTTGCGGTATGGAGGTTTCGTTGTCAGGCATGCATACCTCGGTCGATATCCGAACTATCCTACGAGTCAGAGTACCGCCCCCGACCCCCAAGGTGCGGGCCGGGGCACGGAGAGGCCGCAAGGAGGCGCACCGGACCATGAGTGGGATCCGAGCGTTGATCGTGGACGACCACCCCGTGACCCGGGAGGGCTTGCGAACGGCGCTGTCCATGTCCGATGACGCCGTCACGGTCGTCGGCGAGGCGGCGAGCGGCCAGGAGGCGATCGACCAGGCACGGGACCTCTCCCCCGACGTGGTCTTCATGGACGTCCGCATGCCGGGGATGGACGGCATCGAAGCGACCCGGAGGATCCGCGAGGCCTCGCCCGAGACCCGGGTGATCCTCATCACGATCGACGAGTCGCGAGGCGCGATCTCCGAAGCGATCCAGGCCGGGGTCTCGGGATACCTGCTGAAGGACGCCTCGCCCGATGAGCTGGTCGGCGCCGCCAGGAACGCGGTCGAGGGCAACGCGGTGATCCACCCTCAGCTCACCAAGACCTTCATCGAGGAGGTCCACCTCGCGGAGTCCGAGGGGACGAGGTCGACCCCCTTGTCCAAGCGCGAGCGCGAGATCCTCCAGAAGGTGGCGGACGGATCGACGACCAGGCAGGTCGCGAGCGACCTCGGCATCTCCCCCCACACGGTGAAGACCCACTTGGAGCGGATCTTCGAGAAGCTCGGGGCGAACGACCGGGCCCAGGCGGTCGCGATCGCCATCCGGACCGGCATCGTCCACTGAAGCGCCGGCCTCAACCGGCCCTCCCAGGAGCCGATACCACCAGCAGATGCCCACCACCGTGCTGCTCTGCGACACGGCCGACGAGGTCGCCCGCTTCCAGTACCACCTGCTGCGGGAGCACGATCTGGAGGTCGAGGTCACGACCGATGCCTTCCGGGGCGTGGAGGCGGCGGTCCGGTCACGGCCGGACGTGATCGTCGCCGAATTGACGCTCGAGGGCTTGGGTGGTGCCGAGCTCGTGAAGCGGTTCCTCGCCTCGAGCCCGGCATCCCGATTCGTCGCCCACACCGTGGTCCGCGACCCCGTGCGGGTGACCGAGGTTCTCGCTGCCGGCGCATCCGGCTACGTCTTGAAGGAAGACCCCGTCGAAGACTCGCTCCGCGCGATCCGGGCTGCCTCGACCGGCGCCGTCACCCTTTCCGGGCAGGTCGCCGGCCTGCTCTCGAGTGAGCTGGCCCGGGCTGTCGGGCGGTCACGCGAGCTCGAGACCGAGCTCGTGACCCTGCGTGCCGACGTCGCGCAGGGGTCCACAGCCAAGGCCGACTTCCTCGCCAACATCTCCCACGAGCTCCGGACCCCCGTCACGGTGGCCAAGGGGATCGCCTACGTCCTGAAGAACCCCGCCGTCCCCGAGGAGGAGCGCAACGAGTTCCTCGGCCAGCTCACGGGCTCGCTCGACAAGCTGATGGGCATCGTGGACGAGCTGATCACGCTCTCCGAGCTCGAGCGCGGGTCGTTCGAGCTCACGCTCGTGGAGACCGATCTCGCGCCCCTCGTGCGTCACGCCCTGGACGAGGTCCGGATGCGGTACCCGGGCATCCCGATCGCGGCCGAGGTGCCGGACGGCTTGATCTGCATGGCCGACGGACCTCGGCTCGGCTCGGTGGTCCGTGAGCTCCTCGACAACGCCTGCCGGTACTCGCCGTTCGGTCGGGCCGTCGAGCTCGTGGCACGCGATCTCGCCGAGGGCGTGATCGTGATGGTGACCGACCGGGGCGAGGGACTCGATCGAGCGGTCGCGGCCCGAGCCTTCGAACAGCCGTTCTCGACCGGCGAGGGCGTCCTCCACAAGGAGAAGTCCGGCGTCGGCACCGGCCTCCATCTGGCTCGTCAGCTGGTCGTCGAGCACGGCGGGGTCATGTGGGTGGACCCGCTCCCTGGCGGAGGCACGCGCGCCTCCTTCTGCATCCCCCGGCAGCTCGGTCAGCGGCTCGAGTCGCCGCCCGCCGGCGCCGCCTGACCTCCTCGTCTCCTCGGCCGTTTCGGCTCCCCCGTTGGACCTACGGAGGGAGGGGAAGTATCCTGCCCACGAGGATCAGGTGCGGGTGCGCAGAAGAAGTCTCCTCGGGATCGGGGCCGTCATCGTGATGTCTGCATGCACCCCCGCGTCCTCGCAGACCCCACCGATCCAGGAGCTGCTGATCACCCCGTCCCCCACGCCGTTCAACCTCGTCACCGCCGGCCAGGTGCGGGGCGCCGTCCCGGACCGGTGGGACGCCGCGCTCGTCGATCCCGGGTCCGGGATCCGGGGTGGCTTCGTCGCATCGCCTCGGCACGGGCAGTGGGCCGACATCGACGGGAGCGCGGTCGGCATGTCCGCGATGTGGGTCGATGCCACCCGGGTCGGCGTTCCCTCCGACTTCTACTACCTGGCTGCGAACGGTCCTCTCCTTTCGCGCCTGACGACATCGGCGAACTGCCGGGAGCAATCGCGTCAGGTCTACCTCGATCGCCGCCCGACCTTCGACGTCGACCGCTACTCGCCGGGACACTTCATGGCCGAGGGAGCCGGCGTGTGCAATCGGGGCGCTCGGGCGACGCGTTACGCCTATTTCGTCGCCGCACCGGGCTTCGGTCCCGTCCACGAGGTGGGCATCCCGAGCAGCGGGCTCTACGTCGTGGTGGCCGTCGTGAACCAGCGGCGCGGCGCCCGCAACCTCCTGGAGGAGCTGATCGACCGGACGCGCTTCGGCGACGACGGGATCCGCGACTTCGTCGCGGTCGCCCGGCCGGCGCAGACGGCCTGACGGGCGCCCTCCGACGGCCGACCTACCGAGGGCTCCGGTCGACGAACGGAGGCTGCACCACCGTCGCCGCTCCACGCCTCCCCCGGATGTCCACCTCGACCTCCTGACCGAGCTCGACGACGTCGCCCGGCCAGACGTACGCGAGCGCGATCCCGGTGCCGAGGACGGGCGAGAACGTCCCGCTCGTCACCTCCCCCACCAGCTGGTCGCCCACGAACACGGGGTAATGGGCTCGAGGGATGTGGCGACGCTCGTGCATCCGGAGCCCCCGCAGACGGCTGGGCAACCCTTCTTCCTGCTGGCGGAGGAGCGCCGTGCGCCCGCGGAACTCGCCCTTGTCCATCGCGACGGCCCACCGCAGGCCCGCCTCGAACGCGGTCGATGCCTCGAACAGATCCTGTCCGTAGAGCGGATACCCCATCTCGAGGCGCAGGACGTCGCGGGCGGCGAGCCCGCAGGGCGCGCCACCGAACGTGCGCACGGAGCCCAGCAGCTCCTCCCACAGCTGCTCCGCGATGTCCTGGTAGGTGAACAGCTCGAATCCGACCTCGCCCGTGTAGCCGGACCGGGTCACGATCACCGGCCGCCGGTGATACTCGGTCTCGACGCAGCGCATGAAGGCGAGCTCGGTCGCCGCCGGGAAGATCCCGGCCATCACGTTCTTCGCTTCGGGCCCCTGGACCGCGAGGAAGCACCAGTCCTGGTGGTACATCAGGTGCAAAGGCCCTTCGGCCTTCTCCTCTTCCAGCATGCGGAGCACCCGCGGCGCGTTGGAGGCGTTCGGCACGACGAAGTACCGCTCCTCGCCCATCCGGTACACGATCAGGTCCTCGATCACGCCCCCGCCCTCGTTCAGCACGAGGTTGTAGAGCGCCTCACCCACCGCAGCCCCTGACAGGTCATTGGTCACGACCCGCTGGAGCATGCCGAGCGCACCGGCCCCGACCACCTCCACCTTCCCGAGGTGCGTGAGATCGAACAGCCCGACGTGCGTCCGCACGGCTCGATGCTCCGCGAGCGCCCCTTCGTACTCGATCGGCATCTGCCAGCCGGCGAAGGGCGCCATCTTGGCGCCGAGACGGAGGTGCTCTGCCTCCAGCGGTGTCCGCTTCAGCTCCTCGGACACGTCCGGGGCATCGGCCGTGGTGGCGTCGGCAGCGCCGTCGGCGGTGGCGTCCACCGTATCGCCGCGGGTCGTGTCCGCCATAGATCGGTCATCGTAACGGCCGCACCGACGCTCGTGGATGCCGTCCGAGGGATGCCGAGTAGACTCGACGCTCGATGACGGACGCGTACGACGTACTTGTGGTCGGCGCCGGCACCGGTGGCTATTCCACGGCCCTGCGGGCGGCACAGCTCGGCAAGCGCGTGGCCCTCGTGGAGCGCGACGAACGGCTGGGTGGCACCTGTCTCCTGCGCGGCTGCATCCCGACGAAGGCATTGCTGCAGTCAGCAGCCGTCATGGACACCGTGAACCGTGCGCAGGAGTGGGGCATCAAGGCATCGGGCGATCCCGACTGGTCGGCGGTGCGCGCGTTCGAGGACAAGATCGTCGCCAAGCTGGTCAAAGGCGTCACCGGGCTGATCAAGAGCCGCGGCATCACCGTCCTGCACGGGACCGCGAAGCTCCTCGCCGGCCCCGCGGTGGAGATCGACGGGACACGGGTCGATGCGGCGGACGTCGTGATCGCCACCGGGTCCCGGCCGCGGCTGCTTCGCGGCGTCGAGGTCGGGGATCGCATCATCACGAGCGACGAGGCCCTGCGCTACGACCGGATCCCCTCCTCGGCGGTCGTGATCGGAGCCGGCGCCGTGGGCTTGGAGTTCGCCTCGCTGTACCGCTCCCTCGGAGCGGAGGTCACCCTCCTGGAAGCGCTCCCGACCCTGGCGCCGCTCGAGGACGAGGACGTGTCCGCCGAGATCGCCAAGGCGTTCCGCCGGCGAGGGATCAAGGCGTTCGCCGGGGCATCGGTGAAGGAGATCGCCGACACCGGCGAAGCCGTCGACGTCACCTACGAGGCGGGCGGCACCGCGGAGAAGGTCACCGCCGACATCTGTCTCATCGCGATCGGCCGCGGCCCCGTGACGGAGGGGCTCGGGTTGGAAGAGGCCGGGGTCTCGCTCCACGAGAAGGGCTTCGTCAACGTCGACGGACAGCTCCGCACCAACGTCGAGCACGTCTGGGCGGTGGGTGACGTGGCCGCGACCCCGCTCCAGCTCGCCCACGTGGCGTTCACCGAGGGCTACGCGGTCGCGGAGCGCATCGCCGGCGAGTCCGTACCGGACATCGACTACGTCAACATCCCGCGCGTCACCTACTGCACCCCCGAGATCGCGAGCGTGGGCCTGACGGCCGCCCAGGCCAAGGACGCCGGCCGCAAGCTGGCCACCGAACATCTCGACTTCCGCGGCATCGGGAAGGCGAACATGCTCGGCGAGGGCGGCTTCGTGAAGGTCGTCGCCGAGCAGGGCGGCGGACCGGTCATCGGCGTGCACATGATCGGCCCGCACGTGACCGACCTGATCGCCGAGGCGATGTTGATCACGAACTGGGAGGCCGTTCCCGCCGAGGTCGCCGCGCTGATCCACCCGCACCCGTCCCTGTCCGAGGCGATCGGCGAGGCGCATCTGGCCCTCGCCGGCAAGCCGCTGCACACCGCCTGAGGAGCCTGGTGGCGACGACCCAGACCCGCCGGAGCAAGGGAACCGACCGACAGCTGTCGGACGACGAGTTGAAGCGGACGCTCTACCTCTTGAAGCTCTGCCGCTACTTCGACGAGCGGATGGAGTCGCTGTACCGGCAGGGGAAGCTGCCGGGGGCGATCTACTCCGGCCGAGGACAAGAAGGGACGCACGTCGGCGTCGTGCTCCCGCTCGGGCCCGACGACTCGTTGTTCCCGACGCACCGCGACCTGTCCGCGCAGATCGCCAAGGGTCTCGACCTGAAGCGGATCATGGCGCAGTTCTGGGGACGCATCGACGGCTACACGCGAGGCCGCGACGGCAACAGCCACATCGGGGACTGGTACGGGAACAAGACGTGGACCGTGATGTCGCACCTGCCGATCGCGTATCCGGTCGCGGTGGGCGCGGCCTGGGCGTACAAGCGCCGCGGCGAGCCGCACGTCGCGATGGCGATCTGCGGCGACGGCGCGACGTCGAACGGCCGGTGGCACGAGTCGCTGAACTGGTCCGCCATCGCGCAGCTGCCGGTCGTCTGGGTCGTGAACAACAACGGCTACGCCTATTCCACGCCGAACGAGCTCGAGTTCGCCGTCCCGACGATCGCCGAGCGCGCCGCCGCCTACGGGATGCCGGGCGTGCGTGTGGACGGGGCCGACGTCTTGGCGGTGGAGGCGGCGGCGCGCGAGGCGGTCGAGCGCGCACGGAGCGGCGGCGGGCCCTCGCTGATCGAGTCCGTGTCCCTTCGGTGGAAAGGACACGCGGGCCATGACCCCGCCAAGTACGTTCCCCCGGAGCTGCTCGAGGATCACATGGAGAACAAGGACCCGGTGAAGCGCTTCGAGGAGCGGCTCCTGTCGGAGGGCGTCGTCGACGACGCGGAGGTCGCGGAGATCCAGGCGCGGATCGAGGAGGAGTTCGAGGAGGGCTACGCGTTCGCCCAGGCCTCCCCATTCCCCGAGCCGGAGGATCACACCAAGGGCTTGTGGGTCGAGGACGGGTACTGGACGAGCGAGCCCGGACGCGCCGGCGGGACCGAGGCCACGTGATGTCGGCCGCGCAGAACACCAAGGCCGAGAAGACCCAGCAGGTGGAGGCCGGCGCTGCCGGTCACGGCGCGGAGCCGCGCGGCAAGCGCACCGAGGACGGGCAGGCGACGTACCTGGTCGCGATCGCCGAGGCGCTCTGGGAGGAGATGGAGCGCGACGAGCGCGTCTACATGCTCGGCGAGGACATCGGCGTCTACGGCGGCGCGTTCAAGGTCACCGAGGGCTTCTACGACCGGTTCGGCGCGGACCGCGTGATGGATACGCCGATCGCCGAGGAGACGATCGTCGGGATGGCGATCGGCTCCGCGATGGAGGGGTTCCGGCCGGTCGCCGAGTTCCAGTACTCGGATTTCATGACCAGCGGGTTCGACGAGATCTCGACGGCGTTGGCCCGGGTCCACTACCGCAGCGGGGTTCCCCTCCCCGTGGTGCTCCGCGGCCCGTCGGGCGGCATGGTCCGCGCCTCGTCCTTCCACTCGATCAACCCGGAGCCATGGTTCGCCTACTCGGGCGGCATCAAGATCGTCTGCCCCGCCTTCCCGGCCGACGCGAAGGGCCTGCTGAAGTCCGCGATCCGCGACGACAACCCGGTGATGTTCCTCGAGCACAAATGGATCTACCGACGCGTTCGGGAACAGGTCCCCGAGGACCCCGACTTCCTCGTCCCGATCGGCTCCGCCGACGTGAAGCGCGAGGGCGACGACGTCTCGATCGTCACGTACGGGGCGATGGTGCACCGGGCGCTCGAGGCGGCGCAGGCCCTGGACGCCGAGGGGATCTCCGCCGAGGTCGTCGACCTGCGCTCGATCGTGCCGCTCGACGAGGGAACCGTCCTGCGGTCGATCGAGAAGACGTCGAGGGCCGTCGTGCTCTCCGAGTCGTATCGGTACGTCGGGATCGCCGCGGAGGTTGCCTCCACGATCGCGGAGAAGGCGTTCGAGCACCTCGACGCGCCGGTGATGCGTCTCGCCCCTCCGAACGTGCCCGTGCCGTTCTCCCCCACGCTGGAGGATGCGTTCCTGCCGGGGGTCGACGACATCGTCGCGACGGTGAAGAAGCTTTCGACCTGGTGAGCGTGAGGAGATCCCGATGACCACGATCCGTATGCCCCAGCTCGGCGAGACGATCGTCGAAGGCACGATCCTGAAGTGGCTCAAGAAGGAGGGGGAGACCGTCGAACGCGACGAGCCCCTCTTCGAGATCTCGACCGACAAGGTGGACACGGAGGTGCCGTCCTCGGTCGGCGGCACCGTGACGAAGATCCTCGTGGAGGAAGGCCAGACGGTGCCCGTGGGCACGGATCTGGCGGAGGTGTCCGAGGAAGGTGCCGGCGGCGCGGACGCGTCCGGCGAGAGCGCCGGCGCGGCCGGTGCCGCGGCGTCCGGTGCCGCGGCGGCCGGTGCCGCGGCGTCCGGTGCCGCGGCGTCCGACGGCACCGAAGCCCCGGCACCAGAAACAGAGAGCGCCGCGGCGGTCGCCGAAGGGTCGGCGGCCGAGATGCCCGCGGTGGAGCCGGCGGCCGCGCAGGCGACGCGGCGACCGCCGCGAGCACGAGCCCACCGGCGCCCGCCCCGTCCGGCGGCGGATCCCGGCGACCTGCCCGATCGAGGGACCGCGATCGCGGATCCTCTCTCCGCTCGTGCGCCGGCTCGCGGACGAGCACGGCCTCGACCTGTCGCGCATCGAGGGATCCGGCACGGGTGGACGCATCACGAAGAAGGACGTCCTGGCGGCCATCGACGCCGGTGGCGCGGCCGCCGCGCCGGCCACCGCCGAGGTCCCGGCTGCGGCACCCGCCCCGGCGGCGGCTGCGGCTCAGGCCGCGCCTGTCCAGGTCGCGCCCGCGGTGGAAGGGGTCGGCGACGAGGTCGTGCCCGTCTCGCATATCCGCAAGCTGATCGGGCAGCACATGGTGGCCTCCCTCCAGACCTCGGCCCGCGCCTGGACGATGGTCGAGGTGAACGTCGATCACCTCGTGAAGCTGCGGGAGCGAGCGAAGGAGTCGTTCAAGGCCAAGCACGGCGTCAGCCTCACCTACCTGCCGTTCGTGATCCGGGCGACGTGCGACGCGCTCATGGCGCACCCCGAGGTGAACTCCTCGCTCCGCGGCGACGAGATCGTCCGCCATCGCGCCGTCCACATGGGGATCGCGGTCTCCTACGACGAGGGCCTGATCGTTCCGGTGATCAAGGGAGCGGACGCGATGAACACGGTCGGACTGGCGCGGGCGATCGCGGACCTCGCGGCGCGGGCGCGAGCCCACCAGCTCAAGCCCGACGAGATCCAGGGCTCCACGTTCACGATCACGAACCCGGGGCCCTACGGCTCGGTCGCGAGCGTCCCGATCATCAACCAGCCCAACACGGGGATCCTGTCCCTCGACGCGATCCAGAAGCGGGCCGTCGTGATCGAGGACACGATCGCGATCCGGTCGATGGTGAACATCTCGATGTCGTGGGACCACCGCACGATCGACGGTGAGATCGCCACGCGGTTCCTCGCTCGCGTCAAGCAGAACCTCGAGAGCTGGGACTTCGCCGAGGACGTCACGGTCTGACGGCCGCACGATGACGCGAGAGGCGCTCCTCGTCCGGCCCCACGGTCCGGTCCCCTACGCGCTCGCCAACGAGGCGATGCACCGCCTCGCGGAGCGGCGCCTCGCCGGGGAGATCCCCGACGTCGTGATCCTGCTCGAGCATCCTCCGGTGTTCACAGCGGGTCGCCGCGCGCGGCCCGAAGAGCTCCTGTGGTCACCGGACGAGGTGGCCGCGCGCGGCGCCGAGGTCCATCGGATCGACCGGGGAGGCGCCTTCACGTTCCACGGACCCGGCCAGCTCGTGGGCTACCCGATCCTCGACCTCGGCCCGAAACCAGACGCCGCGGCGCACCTGCGTCGGATGGAGGAAGCGGTGATCCGGACCGGTGCGGATCTCGGCGTCGCCCTCGAGCGGCGTGAGGACGTCCAGACCGGCGTCTGGCACGGTGACGAGAAGATGTGTGCGATCGGTGTGCGGCTGCTGCGCGCCCGCGTCACGGTCCACGGCTTCGCGGTGAACTGCGATCCCGACCTCTCCTGGTTCGACGGGATCGTCGCGTGCGGACTGCCGGGCCACGGCGTCACCTCCCTCAGCCGCCTCGCCGGGCGTCCGGTGACCGTCGGAGAGGTCGAGCCGCTTGCTCGAGCGGCATCTGGCCGGCGTGTTCGACCTCGCGTTCGCCCCGGCGCCCGAGGCGATCGCGGACGAGCTCCGGCCCGTGACCGTCTAGCCGGGTTGAGCCGGCGACGGTCGCGCGTCCGAGGCGCGCTTCCAGATGACCCACGACGCTCCGCTCACGGTGAGGAACCCGAGCAGCGACGCGACGAAGAACGTGACCTCGCTCGGCTCCTTGTGCTCGTCCAGCAGGGCACCGAGGCCGATGGCCGCCACGCCGACACCCGCGCCCATGATGAGCCCGAACAGCGCGCCGAGCCGGCGGCCCTCCGGCAGTCCCACCCCGACGAGACCGGCGACGACACCGCCGAGGCCCATGCAGACGACACCCAGCGTGACCCAGGTTTCTTCCATGCGTCGATGATGGGGCGCTCACGGACCCGACGCCAGGTCCGTCACGGAGATGCGACGGGAACGCCATGACCGCGACATCGGTATCCTTCGCGAGGATGCCGGTGCGTGTCACGCTGCGCGAAGTCCGGGACGACGACCTCCCGATCTTCTTCGAACACCAGCGGGATCCTGTGGCGAACCGGATGGCGAACTTCCCACCGAGGGATCTCGATGCACACATGGCGCACTGGGCGAAGATCATGGGCGATGAGTCGCTGACCGCGCAGACCGTGGAGGTCGACGGTGTGGCCGTGGGCAACATCGGTAGCTGGGTCCAAGACGGCGAGCGCGACGTCGGGTACTGGATCGGTCGAGAGCACTGGGGTACGGGGATCGCGACAGCCGCCCTCGGCGCGTTCCTCACGATCGTCGAGGAGCGGCCGCTCTTCGCACACGTCGTCGAGCACAACGTCGGATCGATCCGGGTCCTGGAGAAGTGCGGGTTCTCGCTGGTGGGCCAAGTCACGCTGCCCGACGATGAAGGGACCGAGTGTCTCTACCGCCTCGAGACGGACTCGCGGAGCGCCGGTTAGAACAGGGCCGCGGACAGGAGGCGGCGGTACTCCTGGACGATCGGGTCGTCGTCCCCCACCGCCGTGAAGACCGTGATCATCGCGTCGCGCGCTGCGTCGCGGTCCTCGTTCAGCGCCTGCAACAGACCGGCGAGCCCGCCGCTGAGGTCGCCGGACGCAACGAGCCGCTGCGCCTCGCCGAGGATGCCGTCCGCGGGGGCGTTCGCCCATCGCCGCAACGCGATCGCTGCGAGCACCTTCTCCGCCTCGGGGTCCGGCCGATGCCTGCCGAGCAGCCCCTCGGCCTCGTCGAGGTCTCCACGCTCCACCAGGATCCGGGCGAGGCCGACCGCTGCGTCACGGTTCGCCGGGTCGTCTGCCAGCACCTCGCGATAGCTCGCCTCGGCGGTCGCGAGGTCGCCCGACTCCTCCACCGAGCGAGCTTCTTCGGCCCGCTTCTCGGCTTCGGTGGGGAGGATCGAGTCGATGAAGCGGTTGACTTCCTGTTCGGGGTACGCGCCGATGAATCCGGTCACGGCCTCTCCGTTCTTGAAGGCGATCACCGTGGGGATGCTCTGCACGCCGAACGCAGAAGCGGTCATCTGGTTCGCGTCGGTATCGAGCTTCGCGAGGAGGAAGGCCCCCGCACGCTCCTGCGCCACCTTCTCGAGGGTCGGCGTGAGCTGCCGGCACGGACCGCACCATTCGGCCCACATGTCGACGACGACCGGACGCTCCTTCGAGCCCTCCACCACGACCTGCTCGAAGGTCTCGTCGGTGACCTCGATGACGTTGGTTGTCGCCTCCATGTCCATCCTCCCTCCAGTCTCAGTCAGGATGTCCTGGGTGACAACGCCGAGGCCGGCTCCTGTGTTCCTCTCGGCCCGCCGATCATCGACCGGAGAACCGGGCGACCGCGCTCATCAGCTCCTCCACCTTCTCCTCGCCGTCGCCCGCCTCGATGCTCTCCGTCACGCAATGACGGACGTGCGCATCGAGCAAGCCCATCCCCACCGCCTTCAAGGCCGCGGTGACGGAGTTCACCTGCGTCAGGATGTCGATGCAGTAGACGTCCTCCTCCACCATCCGCTGGAGGCCTCGCACCTGACCCTCGATCCGACGGAGCCGGGTCTGCAGGTCGTCCTTGTTCCTCGCGTAGCCGTACACAGGCATCCTCCCCTCCCGCCGGGGATCGCGGCTCCCGTCCTCGCATGATACCCCCAGGGGGTATCTAGGAGCGCCGGACTCCCGCAGGAAGCCACTGTTATCCTCGCGTGCACGGTGCGAGGAGAGACTGCGTGTCCACCCGGGTAGCCGAAACCCCACACAGCGCGCTCGGCCTGTCGGCCGAGGACCTCGCGTCGATGCATCGACTCCTCCTCACCTCCCGCCTGTTGGACGAAGCGGCTCTCCGCCAGAACCGGATGGGCCGTGCGCCGTTCGTGGTGCCGGCGGCCGGTCACGAGGGCTGCCAGATCGGCACCGCATGGGCGATGCGCCGAGGCACCGACATCTGGCTTCCCTACTACCGGGACCTCGGCATCGTCCTGAGTGCCGGGATGACCCCGTACGAGGTCTTCCTCGGGGTCTTCGCGAAGGCCGAGGACCCCTCTTCTGGCGGGCGTCAGATGCCGGCCCACTGGGGCTCGCGCCGTCTCGGGATCATCACCGGCTCGTCGCCGATCGCCACGCAGGTACCGCACGCGGCGGGGATCGCGTACGCCGCGAAGTATCGGGGCGAGGATGCCGTCGTCGGGTGCTGGTTCGGCGACGGCGCCACGAGCGAGGGCGACTGGCACGAGGGATTGAACTTCGCGGGGATCCATCGGCTCCCCGTGATCTTCGTCTGCGAGAACAACCAGTACGCGATCAGCGTCCCGCAGTCGAAGCAGATGGCGGTGAAGGACGTGGCCAGCCGCGCCGAGGGCTACGGATTCCCCGGGGTCGTGGTCGACGGCAACGACGTCCTCGCGTGCTACGGGGCGATGAAGACCGCCCACGAGCGGGCGAGGGCCGGTGAGGGTCCGACGCTGATCGAGTGCAAGACCTACCGCTTCATGCCGCACACGTCCGACGACGACGACAAGAGCTACCGCTCTCGCGAAGAGGTCGAGCAGGCGAAGGCCCGCGACCCGCTGGTCCAGTTCGGCGCGTACCTGCGAGCGCACGACCTGCTGGACGACGCCGCGGACGAGGCCCTCCGGACGGAGATCAAGGCAGAGATCGACGACGCGATCCGCGCCGCCTGGGACGCGCCGGACCCCGATCCCGACACCGCACTCCTCCACGTCTTCCAGGAGGAGGAGCGGTGACCGAGAAGAACGTGGTCACCGCCGTGCGGGACGCGCTCCACGACGAGATGGAGCACGACGAGCGGATCGTGCTCCTCGGTGAGGACGTCGGCGCGCGCGGCGGGGTGTTCCGGATCTCCGACGGCTGGATGGCGGAGTTCGGCGAGGAACGCGTGATCGACACGCCGCTCGCCGAGTCCGGGATCATCGGCATCGCGATCGGGATGGCGCTGCACGGCCTGCTGCCGATCGCCGAGATCCAGTTCGCGGACTTCATCCATCCGGCGTTCGACCAGGTCGTCTCCGAGGCCGCGCGTATCCGGTACCGCTCCAACGGCGACTTCGGCGTGCCGATGGTGATCCGGACCCCCTACGGCGGCGGGATCCACGGAGCGCTGTATCACTCGCAGTCGATCGAGGCGTTCTACGCCCACATCCCCGGCATCAAGGTGGTGGCTCCCGCCACGCCCGCCGACGCGGCCGGACTGCTGCGGAGCGCGATCAGGGATCCGGACCCGGTCCTGTTCCTCGAGCACAAGAAGACGTACCGCGCGATCAAGGGCGAAGTGAACGACGGCGCGTACCTCACCCCGATCGGCGTCGCGGACGTGAAGCGCGAGGGCGACGACCTCACCTGCGTGAGCTACGGCTACTCCCTCCACCTCTGCCTGGACGCCGCCCAGCGGCTCAAGGAGGACGAGGGCGTCTCCGTGGAGGTGGTCGATGTGCGGACGCTCGCGCCGCTCGACGTCGACACGATCGTGGGGTCCGTCCGCAAGACCGGCAAGGCGATGGTCGTCTACGAGGACAACCGGACCTACGGCGCCGGCGCGGAGATCGCCTCCACGATCGCCGAGCAGGCCCTGTTCGACCTGGACGCCCCGATCCTCCGCATCGGCGGGCCGGACATCCCCGCGATGCCGTTCGCGGCGCCGCTCGAGCATTACTTCATGGAGCCCGAGCCGGACCACATCTACGCGCGCATGCGCGAGCTCGCTCGCTCATAGCGGGACGCTGGCTACACTCGAAGCGATGGCGCAAAGATCTATACCGACCACAACCCGCAGAAGCGACGCCTGCACCTGCCGATCGTGGGGGTCACGAACGGCCCGGGCGTGGAGTCGGTGACCGGCCGCAAACCCCCCTGGCTCAAGGTGCGGCTGACGACCGGCCCCAACTACGAGGACCTCAAGGGCATCATGCGGGAGCGCTCGCTCCACACGGTGTGCGAAGAGGCGATGTGCCCGAACATCCGGGAGTGCTGGGAGGAGCGCGAGGCGACGTTCCTGATCCTCGGTTCGAAGTGCACCCGGCGCTGTGGCTTCTGCGACGTGATGACGGCCAAGCCCGATCCGGTCGACGAGGAGGAGCCGGTGCGCATCGCCGAGGCCGTCGGTGAGATGGGCCTGCGCTACGTCGTGCTGACCGGTGTGGCTCGAGACGACCTCGTGGACGGTGGTGCGCGGATCTGGGCCTCGGCGATCCGCGCCGTTCGGGACGCGGTCCCCGGGATCGGGATCGAGGTGCTGCCCTCGGACTTCAAGGGCGGTGAGCGCGACATCGCGACCGTCCTCGACGCCGAGCCCGACGTCTTCGCCCACAACCTCGAGACCGTCCCGCGCCTGCACGACCGGATCCGTCCGGCGTTCGGCTACGACCGGTCGCTCGAGGTCCTGCGGTTCGCGAAGCGGCACCGCGCCGGACAGGTCACGAAGTCCAACCTGATCCTCGGCATGGGCGAGCGCTCCGAGGAGATCCCGTCCGCGATGGAGGATCTCCGCGACTCAGGCATCGACATCCTGACGATGGGCCAGTATCTGCAGCCGACGTCGTTCCACCTGCCGGTGGACCGCTGGGTCCACCCGGACGAGTTCGCCCAGTGGAAGCGCGTCGGTGAGGGGATGGGCATCGCTCACGTCGAGGCCGGACCGCTCGTGCGATCCAGCTACCACGCAGGCAAGCAGCTCAAGCGCGCGGTGCGCGCCGGCGCCGCGGCGCCCGCCTGACTAGCGGGCGTCCGCGATCTGCTTCGACACCCGAGGACGGTCGAGCGCCTCTCGAGCTCGCATGCGGCCAACGACGTCGCCGAACGAGAACTCACCGACCCAGGCCCGCTCGCGTGCCGCATCGAGCCTGCGCCGCCAGGCGTAGACCGCGATCCACACGATCGGGACGAGAGCGAGCAACGCGAAGACCCACCACGAAGCTCCCAGGAGGAACCACACCGCCACCGGCACCATGATCGCGATCATCGCGATATAGAAGATGTTCCCTGACACGGTTCTTGGCCAATGGGCCATAACTGCCTCCCTCGATCTCGAGGAACCGTGGAAGGCAAGGTCGCGACGTTCGTCGCGCGTTCGCCCCGTCTTGGGCGGTTCCACCAGTGGTGGACGTGCTTTCAGCCTGCGAGGACGCTTCGGTCCGCGGAGGTGCGGTCCCGCAGGAACGATCCTCTCCCACGGTCCGAGTGGAGCGTGAACCCATTCGGGATCCGTGGGGACGCGGTCCGCATCCGGGGCCTCAGCTGATGGGACAGAGCTTCCAGGAGTCGAGCGGTGGGATCGTGCAAGGTGGTTCGCATTCGGTGCCCTCCCTCATTGGGGGGCTGCCCTCGGCCTCTTCGGGAGCGGTCCCGCGCACTTCGTGTGTCCATCCTCTCACTTCCGGCCTTGGGCACGACGGACGGGTCTCCTGTCAGAGGAGCCGGAGCTGCTCTGCTTCGGGCTCGCGCGACCGCTGGCGATCGCGCCGGAAGAACCGCCGCGCCGGCTCGACGCTGCGACGGATCCCACCCGCGGCGGACACCATCGACGCCACCTGGCGACCGAGCCGCTCGCGGAGAGCCTTCGGTCCGTACGGCTGCCGGTACATCTCGAGGTAGCGCGGCACGAGGTCCGGGTGCGCCTCCTCGAGCCAGGGCAGGAACTCCTCTCGCACGCCGGGGCGGAGATGCAACAGGATCGGAGAGACGTGCGTCGCACCCGCGTCGATCGCGGCCCCCACCACCTCGCGCAGCTGCTCGGGTCGGTCGGAGATGCCGGGCAGGATCGGCGCCATCAGGACGCCGGTGGGGATGCCGGCATCCGTCAGCGTCCGGATCGCATCGATCCGTGCCCTCGGATGCGGCGTGCCGGGCTCGGTCTCATGCCAGACCGTGTCGTCCAGCGTTCCGATCGAGAAGGCCGCCGAGACCGTGGTCACCTCGGCAGCTCGCTGCAGCAGGTCGACGTCGCGAAGGATGAGGGTGCCCTTCGTCAGGATCGAGAACGGGTTCCGGTAGTCGACCAGCGCCTCGATGATCCCGCGCATCAGCTTGTACCGGCCCTCCGCGCGCTGGTAGGGGTCGGTGTTCGTGCCCATCGCGATGTGCTCGCCCTTCCACCGCTTCGCGGCGAGCTCGCGACGCAGCACGTCGGGCGCGTTCACCTTCACGACGATCTTCGAATCGAAGTCGCGACCCGCGTTCATGTCGAGGTACGTGTGCGTGGGACGGGCGAAGCAGTAGGTACAGGCATGCGAACATCCCCGATACGGGTTGATCGTCCAGTCGAACGGGAGGGCCCCGCCGGGAACACGGTTGATGATGGACTTCGCCTCGGACTCGATGAACGTGATGCCTCGGAACTCAGGCGTGTCGAACGTCTTCCGGGCGATCTCGAAGAGCTGATCCATGGACCAGACAGGATAGAACGTATGTTCGATTCTGCCTAGAGCCCGTCAGTGGGGAGCGTCGATCCGCTGCGCGAGCTTCGGGAGCATCGCCACCGCGATGTCCGGCTCTTCACTCAGCAGCTTCTGGAAGTCCATCCGAGAGATCGCGAGGCAGCGCACCGGCGTCTTCGCCTGGATCCGCGCGTTCCGAGGGTGATCGGTGAGGAGCGCGAGCTCGCCGAAGAACTCCCCCGGCCCCAGCTCCCAGGCCCGCCCGTCGGGCGTCTGCACCTCGACGGTCCCGTCCTCGAGCACGAACATCCCCGAGCCGGGCTGACCCACCTCGACCAACACCCAACCCGCGGGCTCCTCGAACTCGGTCGACAGCTCGGCGATCCGCCGCAAGGTGTGATCGTGCAGGTCCGCGAACAGCGGGATCTCGCGGAGCTTGTCGATATCCATCGCGATGAAGCTACACGACCGCTGAGCAAGGGTTCAGGGTTCTCGGAGTAGGAAGGGAGAGGACCCCGATGGAGGGGTTCGGGGCTCAAGCAGTGAGCGACGAAGGAGCGAACGTAGCCCCGATATAGATCGGAGGAGCCGGCCTGTAAGCCGGATCCTGTGTCGGGACCGAGGGTCCCGACGGCGGCCATCTCTCTCGGCGCGCAGGCGGTCTCCCGCCGCGGCGCCGCGTCGCGGTTCACCCGCGCCGTGCGGCCTACCCGGCAGCTCGGGCGGGCCGCCCTCGAACGCTGCCTGCTTGGCCTTGCTCCGGGTGGGGCTTGCCGAGCCGGCGCGGTCACCCGCGCCGCTGGTGCGCTCTTACCGCACCGTTTCACCCTTACCCCTCCCCAAGAGATCGAAGAGAGGCGGTCTGCTTTCTGCTGCGCCTTCGCGAGGTCACCCCCGCCTGGGTCGCCCCAGCACCCTGCCCTGCGGAGTCCGGACTTTCCTCGACCGCGCGATGCGCGGCCGCGGCCGCCCGGCCGGCTCCTCCGTTACCCAGAGTACCTGCGCCGTTACCGCTCCCCCGCCAGCCACCGGTCGACGCCGAGGTTCGCGAGGGCGTCGGCCGCGGTGTTCTGCTCCCGCGGGACGTGCTCGAACGTGATCCGCTCGAACCCCGCCGCGAGGCCGCGGGCGCGCCGGTAGAGCGGCTGGAGGTGCTCGCTCTTCACGCGATACCGGCCGGTGAGCTGGTTGATCAGGAGCTGGCTGTCCGAGCGCAGCGTGACGGTCTTCGCGCCGAGCTCCGCCGCGCGCGCGAGTCCTTCGATCACGGCCGTGTACTCCGCGACGTTGTTCGTCGTCTCCCCGATCCCCTCGGCGATCTCCCCCAGGACGACGCCGCCCTCGTCGGTGATCTGGGCGCCGATGCCGGCGGGCCCGGGGTTCCCGCGCGAGGCGCCGTCGCAGGAGACGATCAGATGACCAGGATCCGCCGGCAGTGCTCGCACCTCTTCGGGCCCTCGACGCGCTTGAGCCGGTCGCGGTAGACGGACGACAGCTGTTCGTGGCAACCCAGACACACGCCGTCGACGAGCTCGACCGCCGCGACACCCTTCTTCTGGGGCCGGAGGTCTTCGTACAGCTCGAGGTACTCGGGGTCGACACCCGCCGCGAGCGCCGCCCGCGCCTCGGTCCGTTCCTTCACCTCGGTCGTGAGCCGATCGAGCTCGACCGCGGCCACGCCCCCGACCTCTTCGACCTTCGCTCGGAGCGCCGTGGAGCGCTCGTCGGCGGCCCGCTCCTTCGCCTCGAGCTCCTCCCGCATCTCCATCAGGCCGAGGAGCTCGTCCTCGCGGTCGCCCCGGCGCTTCTTGAGGTTGTCCACCTCGTGGCGGATCGAGTCGAGCTCTCGGGCGTTCGCGACCGAGCCGTCGTACATCCGCCGTTCCTCGGCGGCCGCCTTCTGCGACATCGAGTCGATCTCGTGCTCGAAGCGCATCTGATCGCGGGACAGCTCGTCGAGCTTGAGCCGGATCTCGCCCATCACCCGCTCCGCCTCGTTCGCCTCCGCGAGCGCAGCCGCGACTTCGCCTCCGGACTCGAGCGCCTCGATCCGGGCGAGGAGCCGGTCGATCGCGGTGTCGTGCTCCTGGATCTCGAGCAACGGGCGGGCAGGGTCCATGAGCGCGGAAGCCTAGCCGATGCCCTCGGCACCGGAGCGCGGGCAGCCGATACGCTCGCCGCATGCAGGGAGAGGCCGAGGGTCGCGTCGCGCTCGTCACGGGCGCCGGCAGTCCCACGGGGATCGGGTTCGCGACCGCGAAGATCCTCGCACGCGAGGGCGCGACCCTGGCGATCGCATCCACGACGGACCGCATCCAGGAGCGCGCAGGCGAGTTGCGCGACGCCGGCGCGAGCGTCGAGGGGTACGTCGCCGATCTGACCGATCGCGCGCAGGTCCGGCGGTTGGTGGACGACGTGATCGGCCGATCCGGCGGCATCGACATCCTGATCAACAACGCGGGCATGGTGTCCGTGTCGATGGAGGGCTCGTCCGGGGGCGCGTTCCTCGAACTGGATGACGAGGCGTGGGACCGTGACCTCGCGATGAACCTGGATACCGCCTACAACGTGACGAGACGCGTCCTCCCCGGCATGGTCGAGCGAGGATGGGGTCGGATCGTGATGGTGTCGTCCGTGACGGGGCCGCTCGTCACCTACGCGGGGCTCACGGCCTATTCCGCGGCGAAGGCGGGCATGGATGGGCTGATGCGGGGCATCGCGATCGAGGTCGCCGCGAGCGGCGTGACGGTCAACAGCGTGCAGCCGGGCTTCGTCGCGACGGGCTCCCAGACCCCGGAGGAGCATGAGATCGGCTTCCACACACCGATCGGACGATCCGGGACAGCCGAGGAGGTCGGCGAGGTGATCGCGTTCCTCGCGTCGGACCGCGCGCGGTACGTGACGGGTCAGACGGTGGCGGTCGACGGCGGCAACGTGATCCAGGAGGCGAAGGGCCCCTAGCGCCCGGACGCGCGATGGATCGGTCCCGGCGGCGTCGCGCGGCGGTCGTCGCGATCGCCGCGATCGTGGCGGTGACGTGCATCGCCCTCGGTTTCTGGCAGCTGCAGCGACTCTCGGACCGGCGGACGCGGAACGCCGCGATCGAACGCGAGCGATCGCTCGACCCGGTGCTCATCACGACCGCCGCAGGAGACGAGGTCGAGCCGTACACGCCGGTCCGCGCGTCCGGGAGCTTCGACACCGAGCACGAGGTGCTCGTCTACGGGCGGACCCTCGACGGCGAGCCGGGCCACCTCGTCGTGACCCCGCTCGTGCTCGACGGCGACAGCGATCCTCGTGATCCGCGGGTGGGTCCCCTTCGGCGATACGACGGTGCCGGTCGCCGACGCGGCGCCGCCATCGGACGAGCTCACGATCGTCGGGTTCCTCGTGCCCGATGAGGGAGACGGCTCGACGGTCCCCGACGGGAACGGTGTGGTCGGCCGGGTCGACGTACGGGGCATCGGTTCGACGCTTCCCTACCCCCTGCTCCCGCTCCCGATCCAGCTGACCGACCAAACGCCACCCCAGCCGTCGGAGCTTCCGATCCCGCTCCCGCCGGAAGAGCTCTCCGAGGGACCACACCTCTCGTACGCGATCCAGTGGTTCTGCTTCGCCGCCATCGCCGTCGTCGGAGCCGTGATCCTGCTGCGGCGGGAGCGGCGCGCCCCTACAGCAGCCCCTTGACCACGAGGCCGGCCAGCGCGCTCACGAGGATCACCGGGACGACGTGCCAGTGGAGGAACCGGAGGCCCACGAACGCGAACGCCGCGACCGCCACCGCGAACGGATCGATCTCCGACCACACGGGGACGGGGATCTCCCCGCCGAGGATGGACACCGTCCGCACCTCCCGGAACAACGTCACGATCGCGAACGACACGGCCAGGTTCGCGATCACCCCGACGACCGCCGCGGTGACGGTCTGGAGCGCCGAGGCGAGCCGGGCGTTGCCTCGCAGCCGCTCGACGTATGGGCCGCCGAGGAACACCCACAGGAAGCACGGCGCGAACGTCGCCCACACCGTCACGGTCGCGCCCAGCAGCCCGGCGACGACCGGCGGGAGATCGCCCGGATGCTGGTACGCGCCCACGAAGCCCACGAACTCCAGCACCATGATCAGCGGCCCCGGGGTCGACTCCGCCAGACCGAGGCCGACCGTCATCTGGCCGGGCTGGAGCCATCCGTACGTCCTGACGGCCGCCTGGTCGACGTAGGAGAGCACGGCGTACGCGCCGCCGAACGTGACGACCGCGGCCTTGGAGAAGAACCAGCCCATCTCCGAGACCGTGTCCGCGCTCCCCCGCCACCACACGACGGCCGCGATCGGGAGGAGCCACGCCGCCAGGCCGACCACCAGGACCACGACGTTGCGTCGCCATGTCGGCAGCGGCGCGTTCGCGGCGTCGCTGACGGCCACCGCCGTCTGCTCCTCGAGCCTCCGTCCGACGCCGACCTCGAACAGCGAGGGGCGGACGATCCCGCCCACGATGCCGATCCCCGCCGCGACGGCGATCACGATCGGGAAGGGAACGTCGATGACGAAGATCGCCAGGAACGCCACGATCGCGACCGCGACCATCAGCGCGTTGGCGAGCGTCGCGCCGGCCAGGCGGACGAGCGCGTGCGCGATGACGCCGACGACGGCCGCGGCGAGCCCGGCGAACGCCCCCGCGATCCACCGGAGATCCCCGTGCGTCACGTACACCCACGAAAGGGCAAGGAGCAGGAAGAAGCTCGGCAGGACGAACGAGACACCCGCGACGATCCCACCCCGGATGCGGTGGAGCAGCCAGCCCACGTACGTGGCGAGCTGCATCGCCTCCGGACCCGGCAGCAGCATGCAGTAGCTGAGCGCGTGGAGGTACCGGCCCTCGTCGATCCATCGGCGGCGCTCGACGAGCTCCTGATGCATCAGGGCGATCTGCCCCGCGGGACCGCCGAAGTTCACGAATCCGAGCCAGATCCAGAAGCGAGATGCCTCGCGGAACGTGGGGACCGCGGGGCCGTGTGCTGCCGGGAACCCGTCCGAAGGACGTGCCATCGCGACCGAGGGTACGCTCGCCGACGCCAGAGGAGGAGATAGGTACCGATGCAGCTGACCCCGACCGAGGAAGAACGTCTCCGGGTGTTCACGGCCGCGCAGCTCGCGCGTGCCACGCTCGCGAAGGGGCTGCGGCTGAACGCCCCCGAGGCGGTCGCGCTCGTCTGCGACGAGATGCACGCGGCCGGGCGCGGCGGTGGCTCCTTCGACGAGGTCGCCGCGGCCGGACGTGACGCCGTGCGCCCCGAGCAGGTGCTGGACGGGGTCGCCGCGATCGCGTCGGAGATCCGCGTGGAGGTCCTCCTCGAGGAGGGGACCCGCCTGTTCGTCCTCCGCGAGCCGTTCGGCCCGGCGGATCCGGATGGGCCGGGCGCGATCCGATTCGGCGACGGTGACGTCGAGCTCGCACCGGGCCGGGAGCGGATCCACCTCACCGTGACGAACCGCGGCGAGCATCCGATCCGGGTGTCGTCCCACTTCCCGTTCTGGCGTTCGAACGAGCGCCTCGAGTTCGACCGGGTGGCGGCCGAGGGGTTCCGGCTCGATCTCCCGGCGGGCGACTCCTTGCGATGGGCGCCCGGCGAGACACACGAGGTCGACCTCGTCCGCTACGGCGGGGCGGGGGCCTAGCGGGTGCCCGAACGCTACTCGCGCGCCGAGCACGCGACGCGCCACGGCCCCACCGCCGGCGACCGGATCCGGCTGGGCGACACCGACCTGTGGATCCGGATCGATCGGGACCTGACCGACCCGGCCGACCAGGCGCTGTGGGGCTACGCGAAGAACTGGCGCTCCGGGATGGTCCAGCACGACCGCGCGACCACCGAGAGCGAGCTCGACACGATCGTCGCGAGCGCGGTCGTGCTGGACCCGCTCCTCGGCGTGCTCAAGGCCGACATCGGCATCAAGGACGGTCGGATCGCGGGGATCGGGAGAGCGGGGAACCCGGACATCACCGACGGCGTCGACCTCACGATCGGCCCCAACACGTGGCCGATCCCCTGCCACGGCCTGATCGCGACGCCGGGCGCCGTCGACTCGCACGTGCACCTGCTCTCCCCGCGCCTCGTGCCCGTCGCGCTGACCGCGGGCGTCACGACGCTGATCACCGCCGGCTTCGAGGAACCGCCGTGGCGGATGCTGCGCACGCTTGAGGCCTTCGAGCATCTCCCCGTGAACATCGGTCTCCAGCCCTCGGCCCGAACCGGCGTGCCCGGACAGCTCGAGTCGGCGATCGAGGCGGGTGCCGTCGGACTGAAGATCCACGAGGACTGGGGCGCCTATCCGGAGGTGATCGACGAGGTGCTCCGGGTCGCCGACGCGCACGACGTCCAGGTCTGTCTCCATACCGACGGGTTGAACGAGTCGTGCGAGCTGGGGGACACCGTCGAGGCGATCGCCGGGCGTGCGATCCACGCCTACCACGTCGAGGGCTCCGGCGGCGGCCACATCCCCGATCTGATCGGGATCGTCCGCGAGCCGAACGTCTTCTGCTCCTCCACCACGCCGACGATCCCGTACGGCCCGTCGACCGCTGCCGAACAGCAGGACATGAAGCTGATCGTCCACGAGGGCAACCCGGCGCTTCCCGACGACGTCGCGGCGGCGAGGGAGCTCGTCCATCCCGCCACGATGGAGGCGGAGGGGCCACTGCACGATCTCGGCGCGATCTCGATCGTGAACTCCGACTCCCAGGGGATGGGGCGCATCGGCGAGACGGTGCGGCGGACGTTCCAGCTCGCGCACGCGATGAAGGCGGCGGCGCCGAAGGACACGGACCGACGATGACAACGAGCGTGTCCTGCGCTACCTCGCGAAGGTCACCGAGGAGCCCGCGCGCGTCCACGGCATCTCCCACGAGGTGGGCTCGCTCTCCCCCGGCCGCATGGCCGACATCGTCCTGTGGGAGGCGTCGTCATTCGGCGTGAAGCCCGTGATGGTCTTCAAGGGCGGCGTGGTGGCGTGGAGCGCGATCGGCGAGGGCAATGCGAGCGTCCACGGCGCCGAGCCCACGCGGTACGGCCCCGACTGGGGGGCGACCGGCCGGGCACCGGCGAGCGTCTCCGCCACGTTCGTGTCCGCCGCGGCGCTCGACGCGGGCATAGGCCGATCGCTCGGGACCCGTCGCCGGCTCGTCGCGGTCACGGGCACGCGAGCGATCCGCCGCGACGACCTCGCCCGGAACCGGACGGTGCCGGAGATCGAGGTCTCGCCGCGGGACGGGACCGTCACCCTCGACGGCCGGGTGCTCCGGACCGATCCGGTGACGGAGGTGCCGCTCTCGCGCCGCTACCTGCTCGCCTGAGCGGTCAGTCCCGGTTCCGCATCGCCTCGGCCGCCATCTCGAAGTACTCGAGGAGCGCCCGCTCGACGGGTTCGGGCGGCGCCATCGTCGCGATCGCGTCGCGCATGTGCACGAGCCATCGGTCCCGCTCCGCCGGGCCCGATCGCGAACGGTGCGTGCCGCATCCGGAGCCGAGGGTGGCCGCGCTCCACGTCGTAGGTCGTGGGTCCGCCCCAGTACTGCGCGAGGAACAAGGTCAGGTGCCGCGTGGACGGCGCGAGATCGTCGGGGTACAGGGGCCGCAGCACGGGATCGTTCGCGACGCCGTCGTAGAACCGCCCCACGAGCTGCTCGAAGAACGGCATCCCGCCGGCGGCGTCGAACACGGTGCTCTCGCTCAACACGGACGCGCAGTCTACGGAGGGGCGACACGAAGGGGTCGGCGACCACGCCACCACGGACCCGCCCTCCAGCACGAGACGGGGCTCGTCCTCACGCAGGTCCTGCACCCAGATCCCGGCGGTGTCGCCGATCAACCCGGCGAACGCGAACGCGCCACCGTCGGGCGACCAGGGCGTCATCGCCTGCGCGAACTGCCCGTAGAACGGGGCGTAGTCACGCAGGAAGGTAGGGGTCGGGACGAACGCGGATCCGACCGGCTCGGCGGATCGGCCGTCCCAGACGAGCCAGCGGTAGGCCCCGGGCTCGCCGTTCGCCTCCTCCGTCAGCAGCAAGAGCCGGTCGCCGTCCGGACTCCAGTGGAACGCGAGGGTCGGAGACTCGGTCACCGTCTGCGATCGCGACGATGCGACGTCGACCACCTCGACCCCGTGGAGGCTCTCGCCGTCGTCGATCCGGTAGGCGACCCGCTCGCCGCGCGGGCTCGCGACGAACTCGATCGACCCCTCGTACGGAACGAGCTCCTCCTGCGCGGCCCCGTCGCGCACCACGAGGGCCTGCCGATCCTCGGCGGCGGTGGCGTAGATCATCCTCCCGTCCGCGACCCACACCGGCGCCTGGAAGATCCCCGGCACGTCGCCGATCTCACGGAGCTCCCCTTCCAGATCCAGCCTGCCGAGCGTCCGGCCTCCCACGTGGACGAGCAGCTCGAGCCCGCCGGGGGCCCAGGACAGGTAGAAGGGCCGACCCACCCCGAGGGTGTTCGCGACCGGATCCCCGGCGAGGGCGCGCCCCGCCACCCCCATCCCCACGCTGCCTTGGAAGTTCCCGAGGTAGGCGATCCGCGTCGAGGTCGGATCCCACTGCAGGAAGAACGCGCTGGTGTCCACGGGGAACTCGACACGGCTCGACCCATCGGCCTCCGCCGTCACGATCCGCGCCGTCGGCCCCGCGCCGCCGATCTCGAGCTCGGCCCAGGCGACCGACCGGCCGTCCGGCGACCAGACCGGATGCCGGACCTCGACCGTCACCGCTCCCGGCTGGTAGTCGGTGAGGGGTGCCACGTCCGTTCCGTCGGCGCCGACCGTCACGACGTTGCCGCCCTCCGTCAGCACGAGCAGGCGTTCGCCACGGATCGGTCCGGGAGATCCGGACGGTGCCGGCGTCTCGCCCTGCGTGCACGCGATCGCGAGGACGGCGATGCCGAACAGCCCGAGCGCGCGACGCACCCTCACGGTACGAAGGGTACGGCCAGAGGGTTCGCGCGGGGGGCGTCCGCACGGCCGAAGGCTCGCGGAGGCCGTGCGATACTCGAGTCGTGCCGTCCGACCTGACGCTGCGATACCTCCGCGCGCTCGCCGACCTCCCGCACGAACGACCGAGGGCTCTCGCCGAGCTCGAGGCGTGCTTCCGCGCCGCGGAGACGCCACCGCCGCTCGACGGACCGATGTCGGGCCGGGTGCTCACGACGACCCTCGGCTACGGACTCGATCCGATCGTGATCGGCCTCACCCGACTCTGGATGCCGTGGCAGGGCAAGACGTTCGACCCGGAGGCGAAGGAGGGTCGCAACGTGTTCACGACCGGCTTCCGTCCCGTCCAGAAGACGCTCTGGCCCGGCTACGAGCTCGACTGGCCGTTCGCCGACGGTCGCTACGCCACGTTCCCCTTCACGACGTGGGACGGGCCCAGCGCGTTCACTCCCGGTGGCGCGGACGTCCTCAAGATCGACTACGAGCACCCGCAGAGCCCCTGGCTGATCCGCGACATCCTCGACGAGCTCGTCCAGGTCGACGATGAACTCTTCCTCGGCCAGGCGCTGCTGCGGTTCCGCGGGAAGCTCCGCCGCGCCGCGTGGTTCGAGCTGCGTCGTTAGGTCGCGGGACCAGGTCGACGCCGCATCCTCGACGGGTAGCCGGTCCGACCGGCGTCGAGGATCGGCATCCCGTGTTCGGTCGAGAGACGGCGGAGGTGGGCATCCCCGCGCAGGGGGAACCGGCGCCACTCCCCCGCCACGTCGACCAGGACGACCGACCGGGGGCTCACGACGGTCTCGGGCTCGACGAAGGCCTCCACACCGGTGTGTGTCCGCAGGAACTCCTCCATCGCCCCGTCGCTCTCGACCGGCTGCGGCGGACCCGTTCGGCGCCGCCGCACGCTCGCGATCCTGCCCTCGAACTCGTAGCCGCCCACCTGGGCGCTCCCCCGTCGGGCGGGGCGACGAGCCGCGGCCGACTTGATCCGCCCGATCGCCCAGCTCCCGATCGCCAGCGCCAGGACGACGAGCAGGATCAGGGGCAGCGCACGGATCACGTCGGCACGATAGCCTGTGCGAGCTTGATCAGAGGACCGGCCGAACGGCACGCTCGAGGGTGCCGGGAAAGCGCCAAGAGAGAGTGAAGGAGGAGGGCATGAGCGACAGCGTCTACCGCGTCACCGAGGTGATCGGAACCAGCCCGACCTCGTGGGAAGAGGCCGCGAAGAACGCGGTGGAGACGGCGGCCAAGACCCTCCGAGACCTCCGTGTCGGCGAGGTCGTGAGGTTCGACGTCTCGATCGAGGACGGCAAGGTCACGAGCTACCGCGCGCGCGTGAACATCTCGTTCAAATACGAGTCGGGCTGATCCGGTGGAAAGCGACGCGACGAACATCGACCTGCTCCGCGAAGAGATCGAGAAGCTCGTCCTGCTCGAGGAGGTCGCCGAGCGACGTCAACAGATGATCGAGGAACAGCTGGAGCGAGCCATCCAAGCAGGCCTCACCCCGGAGCAGATCCGCGACCAGCTCGGGCTGTCCAAGGAGTCGGTCCGCAAGCTCTTGGACCAGAAGACGCCCGACCTCGCGCGAGCGGCTCGGGATCTCCGAGGAGACCGCGGACAACCTGGCCCAGCCGATCGGCTGAGCGCCTCGTTCACGCCTCGATCACCATCAGGAGCACGGCCACGTAGTGACAGGCGGCGGCCGCCGCGGTGGCCGCGTGCCACACCTCGTGGTAACCGAAGGTTCGTGGGGAGAGCCTCGGTCGATGCGTCGCGAGGCAGAGCGCTCCGAGCGAGTAGAGCAGCCCACCGACCACGGTGAGGATCAAGGGCGCGGGTCCGAGGGCACGGACGAACTGCGGGAACACGATGACCGCCGCCCACCCGAGACCGAGGTACATGATCCCCGAGAGCACGTGGAGATCCACGCGGTAGAGCTTCATCAGGATGCCGAGGCCGGCAACGGTCCACACGGCGACCAACATCCACACGCGCCACGAACCCTCGAGCGCGAGCACGCAGTACGGCGTGTAGCTACCGGCGATCAGGAGGAAGATCGCGGCGTGATCCCTCCGCTGCCAACGGGCGAACTCCTCAGCGGTCCATGAGCCGCGGTGATACGTGGAGCTCACCCAGAAGACCGTGAGGAGCGTCGCCCCGTAGACGGCGACCGACAGCCGAGCCGGCCACGTGGGAGCGATCGCGACGAGGAGGATCGTCGCCGGCCACGCCACGAGGTACGAGATGCGGTGGATCCACCCTCGCGCTCTCGGTCTGACGACCTCATCGGTCGTGGTCGGCTCGATCTCCGTGGTCATGCCCGAACCGCTCAGATGGTGGACCCCATGAGGAGACTGTATCGACGTGACAGCGAAGCCCGGTCAATGACCGAGTCTCCAGGGCGAACGCCTCGACCACGAGTGCTTCAGCAGGTTCCGGCCTCCACCTGCCGTCGTCAGGATCCCGGCTCCTCCGAGCGGCCTTCTCGTTCGTCCCCGTCCTCGGCCTCGAGTCGCCTGCGAGCCTCAGCGTTCGCTGCGCGGTCCTTGTCCGACACCTCGGGCCAGGACAGCTCGAGCCCCTGGATCGTATCGACGAGGATGCGCGCGACCATGGCCTGCATCACGGGCTTGTGGTCGGCCGGGATCACGTACCAGGGTGCCCACCCGGTCGAGGTCGCCGTGATCGCCGCCTCGAACGCTTGCATGTAGTCGTCCCAGTGGGCGCGCTCGGCGACATCGGACGCCTTGAACTTCCACTCCTTGCCGGGTGTGTCCAGACGACGTACGAACCTCCGCTTCTGTTCGTCCTTGGACACATGGAGGAAGAACTTCACGACCTTCGTTCCGCTGCGATCGAGGTGGCGCTCGAACGCGTTGATGTCGTCGTAGCGTCCCTTCCAGAAGCCCTTCCCACGCGGTCCGGAGGGGAGGCGCTGCGCCTCGATCCACTCGGGATGGACCCGCAGCGCAACCACCTCCTCGTAGTGGGAACGGTTGAAGATGCCGATCCGTCCTCGCTCCGGAAGCGCCCTGCTGATGCGCCAGAGGAAGTCGTGATCGAGCTCCTCGCTCGAGGGCTGCCGGAAGGAGACGACCTGAACGCCCTGCGGGTTCACGCCGGACATCACGTGCTCGATCGTCGAGTCCTTGCCGGCCGCATCCAACGCCTGGAAGACGACCAGGAGCGCGTAGGTATCGCTCGCCCACAGGAGCTCCTGCGCGTCGGAGAGCTCGACGACTCCCTGCTTCAGGATGTCCTTCGCCAACCCTTTGAGCTTCTCCTCGGAGAGCTGTTCGAAGTCCTTGCCCCCGGTCCACGCGGGGTCGCGTTCGGCGAGCCCGGCGGGCGTGCCGGGTTCGACGAGGAGACGTTTCAGGATCTGTTCACGACGGGACATCGATCCTCCTCACTGTTCCTCTCGTTCGGGTCCGTGCCGATGCGCGGTTCGGCACTGGGTGTTGCTCGAAGTATGACTGGGAATGGTAGTCATGATTACTCTGAAGCCGAGGGGAGCTGGCCGCGTCCGCGGGCGTTGAGTGCGTGACCCCTTCGGAGCCATCGCGGGTGACCAACTCGCTTCTCGGAGGATGGAGGGAGGTTGGCATGGCCGAGAACGGTCAAGATCGGTCGAGCGATCTGGAAGGCGCGTCAGATGATCATGTCGCGGGGAGGTTGGTCGGCCTCGTGAAGGCACGCGATGTCTACCTCACCCGATCAGCTGCAGGACTCGTCGCCGCAGGAGGCAACCTGTCGATCCTCAACGGAGGGTGCGGCCCGGTGCTCACCAGCGGGGGCGTCACGATCCGGAACGGTGGATGCGGGCCGGTTCTCACGGCTGGCGACGTCTCGCTCCAGAACGGCGGGACACAGGCGATCCTCGCTGCCGGTGGAGCGACGATCGCCCGGAACGCCTTCGTGGGCGTCGTCGCTTCGCCGAAGGTCACGATCGAGGAGGGTGGGCGGGTTCTCCTCAACTCACCGATGTCGATCGCCGTGGGCGCAGGCCTCGGGTTCGTCGTCGCCCTCCTCGTTCGTCTGATGCGCCGCTAGGCGGGTCGTTGCCGGGTGGCGGTCGCCCCGCCATGATTGGCCCCGATGGCAGAAGCTTCTGGAGCGGCAACGCCCACCGAGGCTGGAGGCAGCAGCCAGCGCCTCGCCCTGCTGCTTGCGATGGCGATGTTCGTGCTCGTCGTCGACACCTCGCTGATGAACGTCTCGATCTCCGCCGTGGTCCGTGATCTGGACACGACGGTCAGCGGGGTCCAGTCGGCGATCGCGCTGGAGGCGCTCGTCTCCGCCGCGTTCATCCTGATCGGCAGCAAGGTCGGCGACCTGATCGGGCGCAAGAAGGCGTACGTGCTGGGCCTGCTCGGGTACGCGATCGGCGCCCTGGCGATGACGCTCGCGCAGGGCCTGACGGCGGTCATCATCTTCTGGGCGGTGATCGGCGGGATCGGCGCCTCGCTCCTCCTGCCGTCGATGCAGTCGCTGATCCACGGCAACTTCGAAGGGGCGGCGCAGCGCAGGGCGTACGCGCTGGTCGGGGCGTCGGCCGCGATCGCCGCCGCGGTCGGACCGCTGATCGGGGGCTTCATCACCACCTACCTGTCGTGGCGCGTGGGTTCGCTCTCGAGGTCCTGATCATCGGGGTCGTGTTGTCGCAGATCAGGCTCGTCCGCGACGCGCCGTACACCGGGGATCGCCGGGTCGACGTGGTCGGCGCGATCTTCTCGGTCTTCGCGATGGGCGGCATCGTGCTGAGCATCCTCGTGTGGCAGGAGGGCGGCGAGGCGGTGGGCGCTCTCCTCGTGCTCGGCGCGGCCGCGATGGCGCTGCTGGTCTGGTGGCTCGTGCGACGCAAGCGGGAGGGGAAGCCGGCGCTGATCGACGCGGGGTTGTTCGTGTCGAAGATCTTCCGGCTGGGGATCTCCGGGCAGATGATGCAGCAGATCTCGTTGGGCGGGCTGATGATCGCGCTGCCGATCTTCCTCCAGATGGTGCTCGAGTACAGCGCGATGGGCTCGGGGCTCTCGATCGCGCCGCTCTCGTTGAGCATGTTCGCCGTCGCGTTGCTGGCCGGCAAGCGAGCCGGCTCGAGGCGCCCGAGCAGCATCATCCGGGCGGGATTCCTCCTCCTCACGGTGGGGGTCGGCGATCCTGCTGCCGATCGTGCCGCGTGCCGACTCGGGCTGGGCGCTCCTGATCCCGCTGCTGATCGCGGGGTGCGGCCTGGGGCTCCTGGTGTCGCAGCTGAACAACTACACGCTGTCCCCGATCTCCGAGGAGCGCGTGAGCGAGGCCGCGGGCGTGAACTCGGCGGCGGGCTCGTTCGGGCTGTCGTTCGGGCTGGCGTTCGCGGGCGCGATCATGCTCGCCACGCTCTCGCTCAGGTTCACCGACCTGACGGAGGCGAGCACGCGTGATCCCGCCGGCCGAGCAGCAGCAGGTGGCGACCGCGTTGGAGGACGACGCGGAGCTGATGAGCAACACCCAGCTCGAGGAGGTCGTGGCCGGTCAGCCCGAGGCGATCGAGGACGAGATCATCCGGATCAACACGGAGGCGCGCCCCTTCGCCCTCCAGGTGGCGCTGGTGATCCCGCTCCTCGGCGGCGCTGATCGGGCTGATCAACTCGTTCCGGATGATGAGGCTGCCCGACCCCGAGTCCTCCGGGTCCGCCGAGGGGATGGTCCTGGGCTGACGCGGGCTCGTGTCGACCGCACCTGGTGCGTTATCGAGCGGTGGAGGAGCTCGTGACCGGCTCGGTTGGGATCGTGTGCGTCGCCGCGGCCGCGGCGGCGGCGAGATGGACCGCCTGGGGTTTAGCGGCTTGATGACGGCCCATCAGCATGGCGAGAAGGACGCCGGCCCCTGACATCAGCGCAGCAGCAACGCGGACCGCGACAGCCCGAAGGCCAACGCCTCGGCCTGGCTGGCACCGGTTGCGAGCTGGTCTGCGATCGCCGAGCTGAAGACGGTCGCGGCCGCGGCGACCGCCAGCGACCCGCCGATGTATCGCGCCATGTTCGAGATCCCGGCCGCGGCACCGACCTGGTCGGCGGACACGGCCGAGGTCGAAGCCGACGACGCGGGACCGTTCGCGAGTCCGAGCCCGACCGCCATCAGGATGAGCGGGATCACGAAGGAGGGGTACTCCCACGACGGCTCGACGAGGATCAGCAGGGCGGAACCAACGGCTCCGAGGATGAACCCGAGCCCGACCGCCTGCCGGGAGCCGATCCTCACCGCCAGGGGTGTGATCAGCGGCGTCACCAGGATCATCGCGGCCGCGGCCGGGAGGGTCGCGAGGCCGGCATCCAACGGGCTCATGTCGAACGTGGACGGGTCCTGGAAGTAGAGGCTCAGCAGGTACATCAGCGCGTTGAGCGCGCCCGCGACGATCAAGATCGCGAGCGTCGATCCCACGAGCACCCGGTTCCGCAGGAGCTGGAGATCGACGATCGGCGCTTCGACGCGTTGCTCGACCTTCACGAATCCGACCGCGCCCAGAGCGGAGATCACGAGGCACGACACCGTCGCCGCCGAGACCCAGCCCCAGGAAGCGCCCTCGCTGAGCGCGAGCACGAGTGGGACGAGGATCACGGCGATCAGCGCCGTCCCGAGCCAGTCGATCGAGCGCGACCGGTGTGGATCGCGGGACTCCCGGACGGTCGCGATCGTGAGCGGGATGCAGAGTGCAGCGATGGCCGCGTCGATCCAGAAGAGTCCCTGCCAGCCGGTGGTCTCGACGAGCACACCCCCGACGAGCGGCCCCGCCGCCGCCCCGGCCGCGGAGGCGGCTCCCCAGAATGTGATCGCCTTCATCTGCCCGGCACCCGATGCGTCGACCGAGAGGAGGCTCATGCCGCACGCCAGGATCGTCGAGCCGGCCGCCCCTTGGATCATGCGTCCGGCGATCACGCCGGCGCCGCTGTCGACGAGCGCGATCATGGCGCACGAGGCCACGAAGAGGAGGAGGCCGCCGAGGAACACGCGTCGGCGGCCCAGCACGTCACCGAGCGCGCCGGCGGTCACGATCACGGCCGCGCCGACGAGCATGTAACCGGTCACGGCCCATTGGAGCTGGTCGATCGGGGCGCCGAGGTCCTCGCTGATCGCCGGGAGCAGGATCGTGACGGCCGACGTGTTGGCGTTCACGACGAACGCCGACACGCAAGCGGCGATGAGGACGCCGGTCCCGGCCTTGCGGTCGGTCGCCTCCAGCGAGGCCATGTCAGCCATCGTTGTCCCTCACGTCGGTGCGCATCCTAATCCCGGGCACCGATCATTCCGTCTCCGTTTCCGAGTGGGGATCCGGTGCTTCCCCGCTCCGTTCGGTACGGAGGAACCTCGGTGTGATGTCCCGGGGCGCGGGTGCCTCCCACCCACGCCAGAGGGCGACCCCGCGGATGAGGCACACGAGGATCACCGCAGCGATCTGCGCGATCACTCTGCTCACGTCGAGACCGAGCGTGAGGCCCAGGTAGAGGCTGGCACCGAGGAACGCTGCGGACGCGTACGGCGCTCCGCGCCGGAGCGTCTGCGGCGGGACGTCGCCCACGAGGACGTCCCGCAGCAACCCGCCGCCGATCCCCGTGATCGTCCCCAACATCATCGCCGAGGGGACGGGGAGGTCCGCCAGGATCGCGCTCTGCGCCCCGATCACGCTGAAGAGGCCCAGCGCGACCGCGTCGACCAGCTGCATCAGCGGCTGCATCCGGTTGGCCGCCTGCGCGAAGAACGCCCCCAGCACGGCGGCCCCGGCCACCGCGGCGAGATACCGCGGCTCCTCCAAGGCGAGCGGGATCCGCGCGAGCAGCACGTCGCGGAGCATGCCGCCACCCAATCCACTCACGATCGCTAGCGCGAAGATCCCGATCACGTCGAGTCCGCGCTTCTGCGCGAACAGCGCGCCGGCGAGCGCGCCGGCGATGATCGCCGGCAGCTCGATCCATACGGGCGGGTTGACGACGGCGGCGATCATCGCCGGTTCGCCGGACCTCCCTCCGTGACTAGGTCCTCGCTTCCGCGAGATCCTGCAGCAGCAGCGCCTGGGTCACGATCATGTTCTCGATCTCGGACGGGTCCACGCTCTCGTCGGACGCATGGATCCGCGCGAGCGCCGTATCCTCCGGGCCCCAGAGGATGAACTCCGCGTTCGGTGCGGCCTTCTGCAGCGTCTGCAGCAGAGGGATCGACCCACCTGATCCGGCCTCACCGGGCGCGCGACCGTACGCGGCCTCCATCGCTCGCCGTGCCGCCGCGTAGCCGGGGCCGTCGGTCTCGCACCGGAAGGGATGCGCCTCCTTCGTCCTCTCGACCGACACCTGGGCCCCCCAGGGGACGTGGGTCTCGAGGTGAAGCACCAGCGCATCCAGTTCCTTGACAGGATCCGAGCCGGGCACGATCCGCATCGAGAGCTTGGCCTTCACCTCGGGGACCAGGACGTTCGAAGAACCGGCGATCGAGGTCATGTCGACGCCGATCGCCGAGATGGACGGCGAGGACCACAGGCGAGTGCCGACCGTCCCCGATCCGGTGGTGAGGTGGACGCCCTCGGCGAGGTCGGCCGCGGCGCGGAAGTCGTCCGCCGAGAAATCCAGACCGTCCCAGTCGAACCGAGAGACCCCTTCGATCGTCACGTTCCCGTCGTCGTCGTGGAGCGTGCCGAGGAGCTCGGCGAGCGCCATCATCGCGTCCGGCGCGGGGCCGCCGAAGAGCCCCGAATGGAGGGGGTGCTCGAGCGTTCGGATCGTCACCACGCACGCGACGTCACCGCGGAGCGTCGTCGTGAGCGTCGGCTCACCGACCCGGAGGTTGCCCATGTCGCAGACGATGAAGACGTCGGCCGCGAACAGCTCGGGGTGGTCTTCGACGAAGGCCTCCAGGTTGCTGTTCGTCTCCTCCATACCCTCGACGATCAGCTTCACCGTGCAGGGGGGCTTCCCGTCGAAGACCTTGAGCGTCCCGATGTGGATCGCGAGGCCCCCCTTGTCGTCGGCAGCACCCCGGCCGAAGATCCGGCCGTCCTTGCGCGTGGGCGTCCAGGGGTCCGTGGTCCACCCCTGCTCCGGCGGCGCCGGCTGGACGTCGTAGTGGCCGTACAGCATCACGACGGGCGAACCCTCCGGACCGGGGATCTCCCCGTACACCGGGGGATAGCCGCTCGGCACCTCTTGGAGGGACGCGGTCGAGAACCCGACGCCCTTGAACATGTCGAGGGTCTCGGAGGCCATCTGGTGTACGGGCTCCGGCGGGAATCCGGGGAACGCGACGGATGGGATCGCCACGAGGCGTTCGAGGTCGGTCAGGATCTCGGGCATCATCGCGCTGACGCGGCTTCGGATCTCCTGCTCGTCCATCAACGGGCTCCTCTCACGCGGTCACACCGCCGCGTTGTCGTGCTCAATAGAAGATCACCGCGATCGCGGCGCCCGTCCCGACGGAGACGACCGCCATCAATAACATCGGGACGAAGAACGTGTGGTCCAGCAGCTTCGTGCCCAGCTTCGTCGTCCCGGAGGCGTCGAAGTTCACGGCCGCGATCTGCGTGCCGTTCGCCGGGAGCGTGTACACGCCTTCCAGCGCGCCGGCCCACATCCCGGAGACGAGCGCCGGGCTGAGTCCGGCCGCCAGTCCGATCGGGACGATCGTATTCGTTGCGGTCGACTGGCTCGTGGTGAGTGCGGCGACCAAGAAGACGGAGACCGCGAAGATGAACTTCCAGCTGTCCACCCACCCGCCGATGGTGCTCACGATGAACTCCTCATGGGCCGCGATGAAGGTGGCAGTCAGCCACGCGATGCCGAACAGCGCGATCGCTGCGGTCATGCCGCTCTTGAACACGGACAGACCGGCCACATCAGTGAGACTCGGCCTGCCGACCAGGATGATCAGGACGCCGACAGTGAACATCACGAGCTCGATGGTGGTCGTCATGTCGATCGGGACCTTCTCCCCTTCCACTTTGAACGCGGGACGAAGGTCGGGGAAGAGGCCGAGGATCACGATCGCGACCACGCCCAACAGGAAGACGATCGCTGAGTTACGGCCCTGCTTCGTGAAGGTGAGCGCGGCCGCAGCGTCGCCGGATCCGCTCGGAGGCGCCAGCTCGCCGGACGCGATCTTCGCCTGCACCTCGGGGTCCTCGTCGAGGTCTTTGCCGAGGCGGTTCACGATCAGCGCGGTCACGATGATGCCTACGAGGCAGGCGGGGATCGTGATCGACAGGATCTGGACCAGATCGAAGTTGTACGGCGCCACCGTGGTCAGCGCGAGCATGGCCGCCATGGCGGCGGATACGGGCGAGGCGGCGAGCGCCATCCCCGATTGCGCGACCGCGCACGACAGCGGCCTCGACGGTCGGATGTTGTTCGTATAGGAGACGTCGTAGATCACCGGAAGCAGCGGGTACAGGATGTTGCTCGTGCCGGCACCGACGGAGAAGGCGAACGCGGTGAGCGGGGCGAGCAACGTGATCTGCTTCGGGTGCTTCGAGATGATGCCCGCGGCGACCTTCACCATCCAGTCGATGCCGCCGGCTGCCTGCATCAACGAGGCAGCGGTCACGACCGCGAGGATGATGAGCATCGCCGAGATCGGGGGCTCACCCGGCGGTTCGTGGAAGACGAAGACGAGGATCGCGACCCCGAGCCCACCCCAGACACCGACGCCGACCCCGCCGGACCGCGTTCCCATCAGGATCGCGGCGAGGACCACGATGGCCTCGAGAACGAATTGAAGATCCATATCGCTCCTCTCCCTCAGTTGATGTTGCAGGCGACGTCGAGTCTCTGCACGAGCACCTGGTAGTCGACGATCACGTCGTCCCACGAGTCTTGGAGCAGTTGCCGCGCGACGTCGAGGTCGGTGGTCGGCAGGTCGCCCGCCGCTTGACGGAACGCGGTGATGGATGCGCGCAGGTCCGAGATCGCGCTGACGTACACGTCGTCGGAAGCAGACTGGAGCTGCGCAAGCTCGGCGAGGACCTCGTTGGCGATCGTTCGCACGTCGCCGGCCGATGCCGTCGCGGGATCGAGATCCTGCAACTGTGCGACCGCAGCACCGAAGTCCTCGTACTGCGAGCAGAGAGACCGATCTCGAAGGTCCCCGCATGCGGCGAGCGACAGGAGCGCCACCATCAAGAACCCGATGCCGCCCCCTACGGAGGAACCTCATGCTGTGTCGCCTCCCTCCGGTTCCTGTGTGACGAGCGCCACGATGATCTTGCATGCCGTGACCATGTCCTCGATCGCGATGTGCTCGCTCGTGGCGTGTTCGTCAACCATGCCCGTGGCCATCGCGACGCACGGGATGCCCTTCGCGTTGAAGAAGTTGCCGTCGGTGCCGCCCCCGCTCTTGCGAGGCACGACCTCGATGCCCACGGAGCGGATCGCACGCGCAGCCTCGCGATAGGGGAGCGCGTCCTCGGGGATCTTGTACGTGCGGTAGATCTCCTCAGCTTCGAAGTCGACCGTGGCGCCGTGGCTCGCGGCGGCCTCGTCGAAAGCCTTCCGCATCGCGGCGATCTGGGCGTCGAGCTTGGCCTGGTCGTGGCTCCGCGCCATCCCTTCCATCATCGCTTCGCCGGGGACCACGTTGCGGGCCTCGCCACTGGTGATCGTGCCGATGTTCGCGACCGTCTCCTCATCGATGCGGCCGAGAGGCATGGCCGCGATCGCCTCGGCGGCAACCTTCATGGCGTTGATGCCTTTCTCGGGCTCGACGCCCGCGTGCACCTTCTTCCCGTGCACCGTGATCGTGAGGTAGACGGAGGTCGGCGCCCAGTAGGTGATCGCGCCGCTCACTCCCGCGGTGTCGAACACGAATCCACGGGTGGCCTTGAGGCGGCTCACGTCCATGTGCCTCGAGCCGACCAAGCCCCGCTCCTCGCCCACGGTGATCACGAACTCGATCGTGGGGTGGGGCGTGTCGGGGTGCTCTTGCAGCAGCGTCAGGAGCTCGAGGCATCCGGCGATCCCGGACTTGTCGTCGGCCCCGAGGATCGTCGACCCGTCGGTCCGGATCACACCGTCGTCCCCGACGATCGCCTGGATCCCCGTGTCGGTGCCGGCGGTATCCATGTGCGTCGACACCATCATCGTGTCGTCGCGCGTGCCGGGGAGCACGGAGACGAGGTTGCCGATCTCGTCCTTCGTCACTTGGCAACCGAGGTCGCCGAAGCGCGCTTCCAGCTCCTTCCCGATACGTTCTTCGTGACCGGTCGGACTATCGATGGCGACGAGCTCGAGGAACGTGCGCAGCAGACGATCCCGATCAACCTGATCAGCGAGCGTCAACAGGCCCCTTTCCTGAACGACCCAGCACATCGCCGGGTCGTTCGCCCGGCGTATTCTCGGCGACGTTTCGTTCGCACGGTCATTCAGGACTTCATACCGCTGCGAGGACGGTCAGGCAAGGACGTGGAGGCCCTTCGCC
>CAVRUS010000006.1:0-12037 GCA_963724415.1 uncultured Actinomycetota bacterium
ACATCGGGCGCAGGATGATCCTTCCACTCTGCTTCACGCTCGTCTGATGAGGTGTCAGTCACCGCTCGAGGATGAACGCCCATCGGCCGACTAGAACCTCGGGCATCCCGGTGGAGAACACCTCTTGCGATCGAGGGCGGGGCACTGGAGCGGTGTCGCTCGCGAGACCTGGCGCCACTCGGCCCTGCTTGTCCAGGACCTCCGGCCCCGGCCCACCTCGTGCGATGGTGGATGCTGTGATAACGAGACTGGAGGCAGGATGACGAAGGCACGGTCGATGGTGGCAGCGCTCCTCGGACTCACGATGCTTCTGGGCGCTCCCGCCGCGTTGGCGGCCGGCCAGGTCGGCTTGCTCGATCCAAGCTTCGGCGGCGACGGGAAGGTCACGACGAACCTCGACCCGCCCGGCGCCGTGATGTCTCTCGAGGACTCCGCCAACGCCGTCGCCGTGCAACCGGACGGGAAGATCGTCCTCGCAGGAAGCCTCGGATGCCGGATGAACGTCATGATGGAAGAGTGCTCGATGGCGATCGCTCGCTACGACACCGATGGATCCCTCGACGCGACGTTCGGCGGAGACGGCATCGTCCTCACGCACTTCTCCTCCGGTGCCGTGGGGCTCGACGTCGCGCTGCAGGACGACGGCAAGATCGTCGTGGCAGGCGCCGCGCACGCGGAGGCGTCGGACGAGTGGGCATTCGCGCTCGCCCGGTACGAGACCGACGGGACCTTGGATCCGACGTTCAGCGGGGACGGCCGAGTGAAAACGGTGCCGGGGGGCCAGCTCGCGTTCGGCGTGGCGATCCAGCCCGACGGGAAGATCGTGGCCGCTGGTGACGGGATCGTCCGGTACACGACCGACGGCTCGCTCGACATGGGATTCGGGGTCGGCGGCCATGTCGACAGCCCGTTCATGACCGACGTCGCGATCCAGCCCGACAACAGGATCGTCACATCGGGCTTCGCGTTCGCGAAGTTCGGCGTCTATCGGTACGAGACGGACGGAACGCCGGATGCGACCTTCGATGGGGACGGCAAGGCCACGCTCGCGCCGGGAACAGGCAGCGCGAAGGCGAACGGCCTCGCGCTCCAACCCAACGGGAAGATCGTGGTGGCCGGCGCCTATCGGAAGGAACCCGGGATCCGTCGGTTCGCCCTTGGCCGTCTCACGGCTTCGGGGGCGATCGACCCGGTGTTCGGCGGCGGTGACGGCTTCGTCGCGACGAGGCTCGGGGGCCAACACGCCGAAGCTCGTGCGGTCGCTGTCCAGCCCGACGGGCGGATCGTCGTGGCTGGGGCGTCCTGGTACGGATCACCCATGCAGGACAACGCGGACGTGTCGTCGTTCGCCGTCGCCCGCTACACACCGGCGGGCGCACTGGACCGTCGGTTCAGCGGCGACGGCAAGATCGTGACGTTCCTCGGCAACGGCTTCCTGTTCGAGCAGGCGACCGCAGCGGCGCTCCAGGCGGACGGCGCGATGCTGGTGGCGGGGGAAGCCGGTCGCCATGAAGGCGACTTCGGCGTCGTCCGGTACGTCGTCCCGACGAGTCGCCCGGACGCGCAGATCAAGCAGCGATCGCGACCCTTCTTCATCGGCGACGACCTCTATGGACCTCCTGTGAGGCGACAGACATGGAACGCGGACGTGCGCCGTGGCACGACCTTCCTGATCCGGACGGAGAACGACGGATCGTCGCCGGACGGGTTCGTGTTCGACGGATGCGCATCGTCGAGCTCGTTCGCCGTTCGGTACTTCGTGGGGGACACGCCGGTCACGAGGCGCGTGGTCGATGGGACCTACGAGGTCAACTCGGTCGCGCCCGGCGGCGTGGTTCAGCTCCGCCTCACGATCCAGGAGCGAGCCGGAACGGATGGCGGCAGGTTCGTTTGCCGCGTCGAGGTGCACTCGGGTATCGACGACTCGAAACTCGATGTGGTCCGCGGGATCGTGTACACGGGACCGCTCGGGTGTCGCCCAGACGAGACCCGGGGGGATCGGAGCGAGCTCCGCTGCGCGGAGTGACCGGCGAACCGAGTCGAGGAACCGCACCGCCCGGTCTGGGTGGGTACGCTCACACCGGCGCCGGTAGCTCAGGGGATAGAGCAGGGGACTTCTAATCCTCAGGTCGCAGGTTCGAATCCTGCCCGGCGCGCTGATCAGAAGGTGTGTTCTAAGGAATCCGGCCGGGGTCCGATCCAAGCAAGAGCGCGATGATGATGAGCCCGCAGAGCACGATGACGCCGGCGATCATCACGGCGATGCCGGGTGCCGGCAGGGGTTCGCCCTCGCGGATCGCCTCGTCCATCGCCCGCCATCGGCGCCGTGCGATGGCAGCGGTCACGACACCAGCGAGGATCAGCAGGATCCCGACCGTCTCCCACGCCCATTGAAGTGTCTGCCCCGCAAGGAGCCGTGCGGCTGCGACGCCGGAGGCGACGAGTGCGAGTGCCGTCCGCAGCCACGCGAGATACGTCCGCTCATTCGCTAGTTGGAACTGCACTTCAGGCCTGCGCCGCTCGCTCATGTCCGCACCCCCGCCGTCGAGTTGCCGCGAGCCTAGCGCGTGCCTAGACGGACTTCGCCACGACGATCGCGCCGAGCAGCATGCTCGTCCCGCAAACGTCGCAGTACGACTGCAGCACAAGAAATCACCAAGGCATACGTTGACCGGTCGAGCTGCCGGGCGGGACGCTACGGCCACATCCATTGGAGGGGAACAGGATGGGGCGCAAGACCGTACCGCTGTTCGCGCTCGCACTCGTGGCCACGCCGTGGCTGTCCGGTATTGGCTCAGGCGGCCTCGTCGTGCTCGTGGGACCCAGGTTCGGCCACCCTCACGGTGACCGTCGACGGCGAGGCCACGCTCATGGTCTCCGGGGCCGCCATCATGCTTGGAGGCAGTCCGTGCGACGCCGGGGCGACGACCTCGACGGTCGACCTGATCACGATCGAGGGCGATGACGGGATAGACGCACTCACCCTCGATCTCGCGGGTGGTGCGTTCGGGCCCGGGGCCGAGGTCGAGCCGACCGGTACGTCGGAGATCGAATTCACTATCAACCTCGGGGCCGGTGTCGACGAGCTCACACTCGGGGGCACGTCGGGGAAGGACGAGCTCTCGATCGGTGCCGGTGGGACGAACCTGAACTCCGACAACGACGTCGACGCCACGCTCAGCAGCGTCGACGCGATCACGATCCTGGCGGGAGGCAACAACGACACGCTCGATGCGGGCGGCGATAGCGTCGTGGGTGCCCCGAGCCCCCTCCCGATCACCGCCGCCGGCGATGCGGGCGACGACGCCCTCGTCGGGGGCGATGACGACGACGTCCTCATGGGTGGCCTCGGTGAAGACACGATCGACGGTGGGGCGGGGCGGGACGAGGTGAGCTTCGCATGCCGCGCCCGACAGCGAGAACGTGTACCTGGCGGAGGACACGGCGTTCGGCGGCGACGGGGTCGACACGATCCTCCGCGTCGAGGATGTGATCGGCTCGAGCTTCCCCGACCTGCTCGTCGGCGACGCCTCCGCGAACCGGCTCCAAGGCGGGAACGGCAACGACGTCATCAACGGCGCCGGTGGGAACGACGACCTGATCGGCGAGGACGGACTCGACACGGTCGCCTTCTTCGGGTCCCCCTCCGGCGTCGTCGTCAACGTGAGCCTCGGGACCGCGACCGGCTGGGGAACCGACTCGCTCGCGAGCGTCGAGAACGTGCACGGTTCGGCGCAGAACGACGTCATCACGGGGAGCGCCGCGTCGAACATCCTCTCGGGGAGCGGAGGGAACGACGGCATCCTCGGTTCGGGTGGACCGGACTTCATATTCGGGAACGTGGGGAACGATCGGATCCGGCCGGGCCTCGGCGCCGACCGTGCGGTCGGGGGCGAGGGCACGGACACGATCGATCTCTCGACCGCGACCGGGAGCTTGGCGATCAGCCTCAGCTCGGGTCGGTCGACGGGGCAGGGGGCCGACCGGATCCCGGGGTTCGAGCGGGCGCTCGGCTCTCCCTTCGCCGACACCATCGCGGGGAACGGTGCCCCGAACGTCCTCACCGGTTCCGGCGGGAACGACCACTTGGCCGGGAAGGGCGGCGCCGACAGGTTGATCGGTGGATCGGGGCGGGACGCGCTCAGCGGCGGAGCGGCCGTCGACCAGCTGCTCGGCGGCACACAGCACGACGTGCTGACCGGCGCCGGCGGGAACGACACGTTGCGCGGTGGTGGAGGGCCGGATCTGCTCCACGGGAACGGAGGGAACGACGCGCTCAACGGTGGCTCGGGAACCGACACGTGCCACCAGGGCTCAGGATCGGGTCCGAGGAACTCCTGCGAGCTCCCCTAGCACGTCGACTTGCTCAGATCGACCGTACCGACGAGTATCGCGAGGCAGGGGGGGATCCTGAGTGGCGGTCTTCCAGCGCACAGCGAGCTTCGCGACGACCTGTCTCCGATGCGGTGGAGCGATCCGGCCCGGCGACCGCATCCTCTGGTCGAGCGCGGATGAGCGAGCCAAGCACCAGGTGTGCCCGAAGCCCGAGCCCGAGGTGGGCACCGGTGACCGAGCCGGCGCACCGACGCGCACCTGACCCAGGGGGAAAGACCCACCTAGCCCAGCCGAGCGTCGTGCGGGTATAGTCCTGCGGCGCGAGCGCATCCCCCGTCCTTCCGAGTGCTCGGACGTGGTCGATGTCGCGAGCGGATCGCCGACCAGTGCTTCGAAAACATGGGGGGGTCATGAGTTCATCTGCCGGGTACCAGGCACGTCGAGTCGTCATCACCGTACTTACGCTCGCTGTCGTAGTTCTGACGACAGCGTTGCCTTCGAGCGCCTCGGACACGCCGGCATCGGCAGGTCGCGGTTCTTCGTCCTTCTGGCATCCACTCTCTGGGAAGCCGGCGAGCGCCGGTCGGACTGTCGACATCAAGGCGACGAACTATCGGGCGTTCAGCCTCGACCGCGGGGCGATGAAGGTCCGCCTCACCGAGGCGCCCTCCGATCGGACTCAAACGCTGCCGCGCCGCTGGTGCTGTCGCTCCCCGCTCCGAACGGCGGGTTCGAGCGGTTCGCCGTGCAGGAGTCCCCCGTCGTCGCGCCGGCGCTCGCCGCGCGCTTCCCGTTCGTCAAGACCTACGCCGGCCAAGGGATCGACGATCCCTCCGCGACCGCCCGTCTGGACCTCGGGCGTACGGGATTCCACGCGCAGGTCCTGTCGCCAGCCGGCGACTGGTACATCGATCCGATCTTCCGGCTCGATCAGAGCGCGTACGCGAGCTACTTCGAGAAGTCGCTGGTGAACACGCACGGGGCCTTCGTCGAGCACGGGCCGCAGGGCGGAGCCGACGGCGGAAGCACGCAGGCAGCCGCTCGGGTGGTCGGCTCGCAGCTCCGCACCTACCGGCTCGCGCTCGCCGCCGACGGCGAGTACTCCACGTTCCACGGCGGCACCGTCCCCCTCGTGCACAACGCGCTCGTCACCGCCGTGAACCGCGTGACCGGGCTCTACGAGCGTGACCTCGCGATCCGGCTCCAGCTCGTCGCGAACAACGACAGCCTGATCTACCTCAACCCGTCAACGGACCCCTACACCAACAACAACCCGGGCGCGCTGCTCACCCAGAACCAGGCCAACGTCGACTCGGTCATCGGCAACGCGAACTACGACATCGGCCACGTCTTCTCGACCGGAGGCGGCGGTCTCGCGGGACTCGCTGTCGTCGGCCGGACCGGACAGAAGGCCCGTGCCGAGACCGGGCTCTCGAACCCCATCGGGGACTCCTTCTACATCGACTACGTCGCCCACGAGATGGGCCACCAGTTCGGGGCGAACCACTCGTTCAGCTCCACGCGTGGATCGTGCGCGGGCAACGGCAACAGCGCCACGGCGATGGAGCCCGGCAGCGGCGCGACGATCATGGCGTACGCGGGGATCTGTGGGAACGACAACCTCCAGCCGCTCAGCGACGACTACTTCCACGCGGTGAGCTTCGACGAGATCGTCGCCTACACGACGACGCCCGGATCGCCGGGCAACCTCGGGGCCGCCCCCAGCGGGAACACCGCCCCCACCGTCTCGGTGGTCGGCGGACCGTTCACGATCCCCGCGCGCACGCCCTTCAACCTCACGGCGGCCGGCAGCGACACCGACGGAGACGCCCTCACGTACACCTGGGAGCAGTACGACGCCGGCGTCCTCCAGCTGCTCGACAACGTGAACAAGGCGAGCGGCCCGCTCTTCCGCTCGTTCGATCCGACCTCGAGCCCCAGCCGGACGTTCCCGCGGATGAGCAGCATCCTCGCGAACACCACGAACGCGAACACGGGCACGTGCCCGGCGCTGCCGGCCGCGATCAACTGCTGGTCCGAGTTCCTGCCCACGGTCGGCCGGAACGTGAAGTTCCGGGTCTCCGTGCGTGACAACCACGCCGGCACCGGGGGCGTGAACAACGCGGACACGACGGTCACCGTGGCCGCCACGCAGCCGTTCCTGGTCACGGCGCCGAACACCGCCGTCAGCCTCCCCGCGGGGACGCAGACGGTCACCTGGAACGTCTCGGGAACGAACGCGGCGCCGATCAACACGGCCTCCGTGAACATCCTCCTGTCCACCGACGGCGGCGCGACGTTCCCGCTGTCCCTGGCCTCCAGCACGCCGAACGACGGGACGCAGGCCGTCACCTTGCCGGCGATCGCCACCAACCAGGCGCGGGTGAAGATCGAAGCGGTCGGCAACATCTTCTTCGACGTGTCGGACGCCAACTTCACGATCACGACGGGGAACGCTGCCCCCGTGGCGAACGCCGACGCCACCTCGACGCCGGTGAACACGGCCGTGATGGTCAACGTGTTGGCGAACGACACCGACTCCGACGGGTCGCTCGATGCGACCTCCGTCGCCGTCACCAGCGGGCCTTCACACGGGGCGACGTCGGTCCACGCCGTGACCGGCGTCATCACGTACACGCCCTCGGCAGGCTTCCAGGGTTCGGACTCCTTCACGTACACCGTCGAGGATGACGACGGCGCGACATCCAACGCGGCCACCGTGAGCATCGCCGTGGGAAGCGGCGCGCCCGTCGACGTCTTCCCGTCCTCGTTCACCGTCCAGACCGGCGCGCCCGTCGGCGGGACCGCCGCGAGCCTGAACGCCGATGACGACGCCTACCTCGTCGTGAACGCGGCGAAGACCCAGCCCAGGACGGCGACCTGGTACGGCACGTTCACCGGCGTCGACAACGCGACGACCACGCTCCAGACCACCTATCGGGGCAAGTCCTCGATCAGCTGCACGCAGACGATCTCGATCTGGCGATGGACCGACTCCACGTGGGTCGACCTCGACACCCGCGCGGTCGGGACCACCGAGGTGGAGGTCGCCGGGATCGGACCGTCCGGTGCCCTGGACCCGTTCGTGAGCGGCACGACCGGGCTCGGTGACGCCCGGATCCGCGTGAGCTGCACCAACGCCGGTGGGCCGCTCTTCGCACTCTCGGGGGATCTGCTCAAGCTCACGGTCGCTTCCGGCGGCTCCACGCAGACCCTCACCGTCACCACCGCCGGTGCGGGCACGGGCACCGTCACGTCGAGCCCGCCGGGGATCAGCTGCCCCGCCGATTGCTCCGAGGCCTTCTCGCAGGGGACGGTCGTGACGCTCAGCGCGGCGCCCGGTCCTTCCTCGACCTTCGCGGGCTGGTCCGGGGCGTGCGCCGGTTCCGGCGCCTGCCAGGTCACGATGAACGCGCCGTCCTCGGTGACCGCAACCTTCACGACATCGACCAGCGTCTTCCCCTCGTCGTTCACGGTGCAGACGGGCGCGCTCGTCAGCGGAACCGCCGCGAGCCTGAACGCCGATGACGACGCCTACCTGGTCGTGAACTCGGCGAAGACCACGCCGAAGACGGCGACCTGGTACGGCACGTTCACCGGCATCAACAACGCGACCACCACGCTGCAGGCCACCTATCGGGGCAAGTCCTCGATCAGCTGCACGCAGACGATCTCGATCTGGCGGTGGACCGACTCCACGTGGGTCGACCTCGACACCCGCGCGGTCGGGACCACGGAGGTGGAGGTGGCCGGGGTCGGACCGTCCGGTGCCCTGGACCCGTTCGTGAGCGGCACGACCGGGCTCGGTGACGTCCGGATCCGGGTGAGCTGCACCAACGCCGGTTCGTCGGTCTTCGCGCTCTCGGGGGATCTGCTGAAGCTCACGGTCTGACCTCGAAAAAGGAGATCCATGCCGCCCGGATCCCGCCCCTCGGGGCGGGATCCGGGCGTGTGTGTTTCGGATCGGCGTCCCCGGGGGAAGAGGGTCATCGCAACGACTCGGAACCGCCGACCGGAAGGAGAAGCCCCATGTGCGCGAACTGTGGATGCGGCAAGCCGGAGGACCGGATGGGTGATGACAGGAACATCCTGTGGAGCGAGATCGTGGCGTCGGCCGAGGCCAACGACATCACGCCGGCCGAGGCGGTCCGCAACATCCAGGCGATGTCCGAGCAGATGAGCGGCTGACGGCGGACCGACGCTAGAAGCGCGGGTACGTGTAGCCGTAGCCCCGGACGAACTGAGCCTTCACGGACGTGCTGTAGAACCGCTGGCGCGGGATGTCGACCTTGGTGTCGCAGCGGCCGCACGTGAAGGCGCCGAACCAGCGTGAGGGGATGGCCTGGTCGTACTCGCACCGATGGCACTTGCAGAAGATGATCTCCGCCGCGCACGAGAAGCACCGGTAGGAGATCGCGCTGTCCTCCACTGGGGAGGGCATCCGGCAGTCTGGGCAGGTCAGGTAGGCCATCTCACTCGGTGTTGTCGGCCGTTCGGGTGACCTCCTGTAGTACCCGGAAGAGGGTATCTCGATCGTCCTCGACGACGGTCACGTGGCCGAGCTTCCGCCCCGGCCGGGCGTGCTTGCCGTAGCGGTGGACGTGCACGCCCGCACCACTCGGGAAGGCATCGTCCGGGGGCTCGATCCCGATCAGGTTCACCATCGCGCTGTAGGCCGAAGGGGTGGTCGGGCCGAGCTCCAGACCGCAGATCGCCCGGAGGTGGTTCTCGAACTGCGAGGTCGCCGCGCCCTCGATCGTCCAGTGCCCGGAGTTGTGGACGCGGGGCGCCATCTCGTTGCCGAGCAGGCCCTCCCCCGTCTCGAAGAGCTCGATCGCCAGCACTCCCACGTGGCCGAGCCGCTCCATCACCGCCAGCGCGACGCGCTCCGCGGCCGCCTGCAGCTCGAGGCTCACTCCCGCCGCCGGCGCCGTCGACGTGCGGAGGATCCCGTCGCGGTGCACGTTCTCGACGAGCGGATAGAAGACGGTCTTCCCGTCACGGCCGCGAACACCGATCACCGACAGCTCCCGGAGGAACGGCACCCGTACCTCGAGGATCGACGGGACCTCCCCCACCTCGCGCCAGGCGTCCTGCGCCTCGCCGGGATGCTCGAGACGAACCTGGCCTTTCCCGTCGTAGCCGAGACGGCGGGTCTTCAGGATGCTCGGGAACCCGACCACGTCCATCGCCTCCCCGAGCTCCTCCTTGGAGGAGACCGGCGCGTAGGCGGCGACCTCCAGCCCGACCTCCGCGAACAGCGTCTTCTCCAGGAGACGGTCCTGCGCGAACTCGAGGGACTCGGGCGGCGGGAGCACCGTGACGCGCCGCTCGAGGGCTCGCGCGGAGGACACGGGGACGTTCTCGAACTCGTAGGTCACGACGTCCGAAGCGGCGGCCAGCTCGGCCAGGGCGGCCTCGTCGTCGTAGGCGGCCACGATCTGGCGGGCCACCCTCGAGGCGGGCGCGCCCGGCGTCGGGTCGAGGGTCACGCATTCGATGCCCAGCCCGGCGCCGGCCTCGGCCAGCATCAGGCCGAGCTGGCCGCCGCCCACGATCCCGACGCGCGTCACCGTTCGTGAGGATCGGGATGCGCGACCACGTTCTCGGTCTGGACCTCCCGGAACTTCAGCAGCTGCTCGCGGATCTGCTCGTCCTCGAGCGCCACGATCTCCGCGGCGAGCAGCCCCGCGTTCACCGCTCCGCTCACGCCGATCGCCAGCGAACCGACCGGCACGCCGGCCGGCATCTGCACGATCGACAGGAGCGAGTCCATCCCCTTCAAGGCCTTCGATTCGATCGGCACGCCGAGGACGGGCAGGTGCGTGTTCGCCGCCGTCATCCCGGGGAGGTGCGCCGCGCCACCCGCTCCCGCGACGATCACGCGGAGCCCGCGGTCGGCGGCGGTCTTCGCGTACTCGACCATCAGCTCCGGCGTGCGATGGGCCGAGACCACCTTCGTCTCGAACCGAACGCCGAGGTCCTCGAGGGTGTCGCAGCAGTGCTTCATCGTCTCCCAGTCGGATCGGGAGCCCATGATCACGCCCACCTGCGGCTCGTCCATCGAGCCGAGTCTAGCCACGGGGCCCGGCCGACGCGGGCGGGACTAGGCGCCGGCCGCGACGGTGGCGGCGAACTCCTCGAGGTTGTCGACGTAGCGCTGCACGTCGGCGTCCGAGTGGACGATCGAGGTGGTCCAGCTCTCCCACTTCGAGCCGGGCGACTTGAACACGCCGCGGTTCAGCTGCCAGAGCCACGCGAGCTGCGGCACCCGGTCGTCGATGTCCCAGAGGTCGCGGTACTCGTGGATCGGCTCGCGGCGGAACTCGACCGAGCCTTTCGCCCCCAGCACCTTCGAGTTCGCGGCGAGACCGTGCGTCCGGCAGACCTCCTCGGACCGCGCGAGGATCGCGTTCAGCTCGTCGAACCGCGCGTACGCGTCGGGCGTCAGCACCTCGAGGAGGTTGGCCTTCGCGGCGGCCATCGTGAGCGGGTTGCCGTTGAACGTCCCCTGCTGGTCGAGCTCGCCGCGGATCACCATGCCCATCGCCTCGTCGGTCCCGCCGATCGCCCCGCACGGCAGGCCCGCGCCGAGCGCCTTCGCCAAGCAGATGAGATCCGGCACGACACCGAACGCCTCCACCGCGCCGCCCCACGCGAGGGTGAACCCGGTCTTCACCTCGTCGAAGACGAACAGCGCGCCGTCGGCTCGGCAGAGATCCTTCAGACCGGCGAGGTAGCCGGGATCCGGCAGGACCAGCCCGCAGTTCGTCATCGCGGGTTCCACGATCATGCAGGCGAACTCGCCGGCGTGCTCGGCGAACGCGCCCTTCGCGGCAACGAGATCGTTGAACGGCACGTTCACGACGAGGTCGACGAACTCCTTCGGGAGGCCCAGCGTCTGCGGAACGGCGACCGGGTGATCGCGGGGGCCGGCCTTCTCCTCGTCGGGGAACACGCTCACCATCAGCGAGTCGTGGTGACCGTGGTAGGTGCCCTCGATCTTCAGGATCTTCGAGCGACCGGTGTGCGCCCGGGAGATCCGGCACGCGTCGAGCGTCGCCTCGGTCCCGGAGTTGCCGAACCGCCACTGCGGCAGGCGGTAGCGCTCCGCGAGGTTCTCGGCGACGGGCAGCGCCTCCTCGGTCGGCTGTGCGAAGTGCGTGCCCTCCGCGACGCGCCGCTGGACGGCCTCGACCACCTTCGGGTGCGCGTGCCCCATCACCATCACGCCGTAGCCGTTGTGGAGGTCGACGTACTCGTTGCCGTCGATGTCCCACACGTGCGAGCCCTCGCCCCGCCGAACGTAGATCGGGTGCGGCGGCCACGACTGCCACGAGGAGGAGACGCCGCCCGGGAGGAACTTCTTGGCCTCCTCGCGGTACGTGAGCGACCGTGCGTGCTTGCGGTCGAGGGCCTCGGTCTCACGCTTCGTGAGCTCCTCGACCCAGTCGAGGTCGACGTCGGCGGTCCTGGCGGTGTCCATGGGGATGCAGCCTACCTACAGACGAGCAAGGACCGGCGAGCGCCCCGGTTGCGCAGGCGTCACTCCGGGCCACTTCGATCGGGACGCGCGGCCCCCGAGAGGATCGCCCGCCAGTCCTTCGCCGCGAGCCGAGCTGAGTCCCTCGGCCAATCGTGGAGCTGCCTGGCACCGATCGCGTCGAGATCAGATGGCGTCTCGAAACGCACCGCCAGACTG
>CAVRUS010000007.1:0-164608 GCA_963724415.1 uncultured Actinomycetota bacterium
GCCTGTTTGGGGGCCCGGGAATCCCCCAAACGGGGGTGGAGGGCCCATCGATCACGATCGTGATGAAGGGTCCTTTTCTTTTCCCGCGAGTGGGGTGGAAGTCGATGGAGCGGTCCGACCGCTTGGCGGTTGCGTGCCCATCCTTGCTCCTCCTCACGCGATCCAATGCACGACGGGGCGGCCGCCGCCCGCCCACGATCCGAAAGGAGGGTTCCCCAGCCTGGAGATCCGAGCTCGTCCGCCGGAGGTGCGCCGAAAGGCACTCGGACAGCAGCGGCACCAACCAGCAAGTCCATACTGAGGAGGCAAACTCGAATGGTTCGGAAACTCGGTTCAAGAATCGGGATGCGTGGTCGTTTCGGCATGCTCGCCGGTGCGACGGTGCTCATCCTCGTCACCGCATTGCTCATTCCAGCAGGTGCCGTACTTCCCGGAAGCCCGAGCAAGTTCGAGTCGGGGAACGACCCGACCTTGGGACTCGGGAACATGACGGTCGACACGGTAGGCAACGCGGACTGGATCACCGTCGCTGACGGTGGCGCACCGTATACCCACCTTCAGGACGCAGCCGCATCCACATCCGACGACAGCTTCACGCCCGGGCAGAAGCAGGACACCACCTGTCCCGACGTGGAGGGTCACAAGAACCCACCGAAGGACGACTTCACCGACGTGGCCTCGTACACGGAGACGAACGCCACGACCGAGGATGTCTACCTGTACGGCGCGACCATCCGGTACGCGGCGAACGGGAACGCTTCGGAGAACATCGAGTTGAAGCAGGGAACAAACGGTGTCTGCGCGAACGCCCCGCAACTGTTCCAGCGGGTCGCGGGCGACAAGCTGATCGCCATCGACTACCTCGGCGGCGGCAGTGCTCCTGCGTTCCACGTCCTGACATGGGTCGTCACTGGCCCGTGCAACGTCGGCAGCCACACCGCTCCTTGCTGGGGCGCGGACGTGCTCGAGCTCGATCCGGCCGAGGCCGAGGGCGGCGTGAACAACGTCAACCTCACCGCGGCTCAGAACCCGATCAGCGATGTGCCCCTCGTGGCAGGGAAGTTCGCGGAGTTCGGTGTGAACCTCACCGATTCCGACATCATCCCTCCGGGTGAGTGCGAGGGCTTCGCTCAGGCGATCTGGGAGTCTCGGGCATCCGGTTCGAGCTTCGTGTCCTCGACGAAGGACATCACGATCGAAGAAGTCAACATCAACAACTGCGCGACCGTCGAGGTCAACAAGACCAACGATGACGAGACCGCACCGACCGGCGCAGTGTTCACCCTCTACGAGGGCACGGGCACCGGTGGCACCGTCGTCGGCACCTGCACCGTGGACGCGGCTGGCGACTGCCTGCCGACGTTCACGGATCTGGAGCCGGGCACCTACACGATCGACGAGACCACGGTTCCGGCCGGGTTCACCAAGGACGGCGATCTGCCTGAGACGTTCACTCTCGTCGCGGGCCAGAACAAGGTCCTGAACTACACGAACGAGAAGCTCGAAGGGTCGCTCGCGATCCTGAAGCAGAGCACCAAGACCGGTAACCCGTTGGTCTCGACCGCAGGAGCGGTCTTCGCGGTTGACGGGCCCGATGCGGGCACCACCGCCGACTTCAGCGTCACGGACAACGGGACTCTGGACGAGGACAACACCATCGGTGAGGTCTGCGTCTCCGGTCTCGCTCTCGGTGCCTACACGATCAACGAGACGACACCGCCTCCTGGTTACGGCGATTCTGCCGCGACCGACATCGGTGTCACCGTCGCTGACAACACCGACTGCGACACGGCACCGCCCGCGACGACGGCAACGGCGACGTTCACCAACCCGCCGTTGGCTGATCTGCTCGTGAGGGTCGACGGTCAGGAGTCCGGCGAGATCCGCTCGTCGATCGACTGCTCGGTCGGTAGCGACATCGGGATTCCGACCCCGGTCGATCCCGCGGTGCTGGATGTCGACGACCTCGCTCCGCAGACCATCACCTGCACCATCGTGATCGACCCGTAAGGGCTCGAGGAGCGGGAATCAAACGAAGGGGGCCGGCGAAGCCGGCCCCCTTCGTTCTTCGATCTTCCCGGTCAGTTGACGGTGAACGTGGAGGTACTCGTCGACAGGTTCCCCTTCGCATCGACCGATTCGAAGGTCGCGACGTGCTGTCCTCGGACCCGTCGGATCGTCCACTTGTACGAGACCTGGCAATCGAATGTCACGCCGTCACACAACTTGGTGGCCACCACGGTGCCGTCCAGGATCACTCGCAACCGACGCACTACATGGTCGTCCTTCGACGAGAAGCCCACGTACGCGGTTCGGCCGCTGAGCGCTCCTCCGTCCGAGGGATTGATCCAATTCAGTTCGGGACCGGATGAATCGGACGAATAGACCTTGTAGTAGCTCTGCCCAGCTTGCCCAGCGATTCCCTGGCGCTGAACACTCACCGCGAGCGGGTAGTCTCCGTCAGCAGTGCCTGCCGGCGAGGTGACCTGGGCCCAGGCGTATGTGATCGAGGCAGAACCGACGGTCACGCTCGGCGGCAACGAAACCGCGAATCCAGCCGGTGCGGACATCGCGATGTCGAACGTGCTTGAGCCGCACCCGATGTCCATGTTGGAAACGTTCACCGCGAACGTCAGCGTTTCCCCCGGCGTCCCCCACGAGCCCTTGGCGCCCCACGCCCAGGTATTGTCGATCGAGACACGCGCACCACCACGGGTGCACGATGAAGCGTCCTTGCCGCCGGCGAAGGCTGGACCTGCGACGATCGCGACGACCGTCACCAGCGCGAGCGCGATGAACGTCTTCCTCATGGCGACCTCATCCCCTTCCGCGCCCGGTCATGTGGGCCCCGCACGCCATCCGCTACGGTCGCCTACCTGGTTCCGGGTATCGGCCTCCAGGGCAGCCAACTTGAGCGTTCAAGAACCCGCAAGTCCGGCGCTCCGGTACCCAGAACTCCGAGTGAACCGAAACGGCCGGATCGACCGACCGCATAGGATCAGATGGACTCGGACGGTCTGCCGACTCGGCTTGACGCGCGCGCTTGTCCTCGTACATGCGCTCGTCGGCCGCGTCGATCAGCTCCTCCAGCGTGACCGACCGGCCCGGCGGCAGCGACGAGACCCCCATCGACACCGCGACCTTGAACGTCCGCCCCGAACGGGCGTTGTGAACGGCCAACGTGTCCCGCATCCGATCCACCACACGCTCGGGATCGAGGTCGGGATCGCCCATCAGGAGGACGCAGAACTCGTCGCCGCCGAGACGGCCAGCGATATCGGATGCGCGGATCGTCTCGCGGATGACGTCGGCGGCTTCCTTGAGGAGGAGGTCGCCGACGACGTGGCCGAGCTCGTCGTTCACGTGCTTCAGGCCGTCGACGTCGAGGAACAACAGGGCGACGGAGGATCGGGTCCTCGCGGCCACCAGGAGCTCGTGTTCACCCAACGCGAAGAAGCCACGCCGGTTCGCGAGACCGGTCAGGTCATCCACGGTCGCATGCCGGCGGAGTTCCTCCTGGAGCTCGGACAGGTGTTTCCCTGTCCGCACGAGCGCACGCGACAGTGAGCCCAGCTCGTCCTGGGATGTATCAGGCCGTTCGAGCGGCTGCCCCTGTTCGAGGTGGACGGCGTTGTGACGCATCTTGGTCACCCGCCGCACCATCCCGCCGGTGAAGCTGGCCATCAGGATCATCGCCGCGAGGATGGCGAGAGGCATCGCGATGACCTGGACCCGGTAGGACCGATCGAAGGCAGCCTCACGAGCAGCGGTGCGCTCTCGCGCGTATCCGTCGTTCGTCGTCCGCATCGATCCGAGCAGCTCACGGAGCGAGGTGGTGAGCCCGGCACCGCGAAGGAGCTGCGTCTCCAACCGAGACTGGAGCTCCGGCGTCCGGTCCACCCCGATCTGGAGGGTCGCTCGGAACGTCGCCAGCCGCTCGGTGACCAACTCCTCGAGGCGATCGAGGGGTTCCCGATGGGTCTCGTCGACCAGGCTGGTATCCAGCTCCGCGAGGTCGCGCCGAAGTGATCTGACCGCTTCCCCGTAGGAGGCGAGCATGTCGGGTTCGGCCGTGAGGAGGAACCCGCGGACGCTCGATTCGGCGACCGCGAGGTCGTCCTGGATCTCGGAGAGCTGTTGCCTGACGACGGTGGCGTTGTCCACCTCGGCGTTCGTGCGGGACGCGGTCCGCTGCGCCGAGACGGCGTAGGTCACGGCGAAGACGAGGACGATCACGGGGATCGTCGACATCGCCAGCATCTTCGAGCGAAGGGACACGGGAGCTCTCTCCTGCAATGGGTCCGACACGTTGCCTTCGACCTGCGGGAACGCGTCCTTGAGCAGGTGGGTTGTCTACCGAACGGTAGAGGCGGATAATCTGCCGGATGGTAGAGAACCGCCCCTCAGGGGATCGAGCACGGTGATGGCCGGGAGATCCATCGTGGATCGGCTGGCGGGGAAGCGGGTGTTCCTCACCGGCGTCACCGGTTTCCTCGGTCAGGTCGTGCTCGAGCGGCTCCTCGCCGACTTCCCCGAGACCACGGTCGTGCTCCTCGTGCGCTCCCAGACCGGGGCCTCGTCGGTGGAACGGGTCCATTACCTGACGCGCAAGCCCTCGTTCGACCGGCTGCGCGAGTCCCTGGGTTCGGACGACGCGCTCCTGCGCCTCCTCGACGAGCGGATCGAGGTGATCGACGGCGACTTCTCGCGCGGCCAGCCGGACGTGCCGGGGGACATCGACGTCGTGATCCACTCCGCCGCGACGGTCTCCTTCGATCCGCCGATCGACGAGGGCTTCCAAACGAACCTGCTCGGCGCGATGAACCTCTACGGGGCCGTGCTCGCAGGAGGTTCGCGACCGGCCCTGGTCCATGTCTCGACGGCCTACGTGGCCGGTGTCCAGAAAGGGGTGATCCCCGAGCGCACCCTCGATCACCGCGTCGACTGGCGGCTCGAGGCGGACCTCGCGATGTCGGCTCGCCGTGACGTCGAGGCTGCTTCGAGGAAGCCGGAGCTCCTCGAGCGGTTCCTCGAGGACGCCGGGAAGGAGCACTCCCGGGCGGGGCCGACCACCGTCGCGGACGACGCCGAGCAACGGCGCAAGGACTGGATGACGAAGCGGCTCGTGGAGTACGGGCGACAGCGCGCGCGCTCGCTCGGCTGGCCGGACGTCTACACGTTCACGAAAGCGATGGGGGAGCGGGCGGTCGAGGAGCTCGCGGCCTCCGAGCGGCTCCCGCTCTCGATCGTGCGGCCCTCGATCATCGAGTCCGCGCTGCTGCATCCGTCGCCCGGATGGATCGACGGGTTCAAGATGGCCGATCCGATCATCCGGGCCTACGGGCTCGGGCAGATCCCCGAGTTCCCCGGGATCCCGGAAGGGATCGTCGACATCATCCCGGTGGACTTCGTGGTGAACGCGATCCTCGCGGTGGCGGCGACGCCGCCCCCGCCCGGTGAGCCCGCTCACTACCACGTCTCCTCCGGCGACCGGAACCCGTTGCAGTTCCACCAGCTCTACAAGCTCGTCCGCGAGTACTTCGAGGCCCATCCGCTCCCCGAGCGCGGCAGGGGCGAGCACAAGGTGCCGGAGTGGACGTTCCCCGGCAACGTGACGGTCGAGAAGATGCTCCGCCGGGCGGAGCGGTTCACCGACGTCGCCGAGCAGGTCGTGACGCACCTCCCCAAGTCCAAGGGCATGCGCGACGCCGTCCGGCGCGTCGACCGGGACAAGGCGCGCGTCGACTTCGTGAAGCGGTACTCCGATCTCTACGGTGCCTACACGGAGGCCGAGGTGATCTACACCGACGACGTGGCGATGCGGCTGTACGGGACCCTCTCGAAGGCGGATCGAGCCCGGTTCCCGTTCGACGCCGCGGCGATCGATTGGAAGCACTACCTCCAGGACGTCCATTCGCCAGCCGTGACCCAGTCGCTGCGCGAGCTGGCGCGCAAGGACCGGGCTCGACCGACCGTGAAGATCCGTGAGCGGGAGGAGCCGGTGCTCGCCGTCTTCGACATGGAGGGCACGATCATCTCCTCCAACGTCGTGGAGTCCTACGTCTGGGCGAGGATGGCCGACCTGGAGCCGGACGAGTGGCCGGGCGAGCTCGTCGGGGTGTTCGGCCGGATCCCGCGCTACCTGGCGATCGATCGTCGCGATCGGGGGGACTTCCTGCGGACGTTCTTCCGCCGCTACGAGGGCGCGTCGGTCGAGGGGCTGGAGCGGCTCGTCGACCGGCACGTGGGCGAGTTCATGTTGCAGAAGGCGAGCCCCGGCGCGATCCGCCGGATCCGGGAGCACCGGGCCGCCGGGCACCGCACGCTCCTGCTCACGGCCGCCGCGAACGCGTTCCTCCGTCCCCTCCACCCGCTGTTCGATCTCGTGATCGGCGCCGACCTCCAGGTGGATGCGGAGGGTCGATACACCGGGTTCATGTCGAGCCCGCCGCTCGTCGGCGAGGCGCGAGCCGCGTGGCTCCGACGCTACGCCGCGAGCGAAGGCGTCGACCTGAAGAGCTCGTACGCGTACGCGGACTCGTACTCCGACCTGCCGCTGCTCCGCGCGGTGGGCAACCCCGTGGCGGTGTCGCCCGACTCGCACCTGTACCGGTACGCGCGCCGCCGGCGGTGGCCGATCGAGGAGTGGGCGATGTCCAAGGGCATGCCCCGCGTCCGGTTCCCGAAGCCGGCGAGGAGGTAGGGGCGTGGCGCTGGCGCTCGAGTTCTATCGCTCCGCCCCGAAGTACCTCGGCGCGCGCACCCTCGGGTCGAAGGCGCCCAAGGTCTTGGCGGATGGCTTGATCACGGGCGGGCTCGCGCCGCTCCGGCTCGTCACCCAGAAGGATCCGGAGCCGTCGCGCGCCGGGTGGGCGCGCGTGAAGCCCCGACTGGCCGGGATCTGCGGCAGCGACCTCTCGACGATCGCGGGCCGGTCCTCCTTCTACTTCTCGCCGCTGGTGTCACTCCCGTTCGTGCCTGGCCACGAGGTCGTCGGCGAGCTCATGGATGACTGCGATGATCTCGTGGCCGGGCAGCGCGTCGTGCTTTCGAGCGTCCTCGGCTGCGCCGCGCGAGGAGAGGACCCGCCCTGTGAGCATTGCGCCGCAGGGAACGTGGGGCGCTGCGATCGCGTCACGGTGGGCCACCTGAAGCCGGGGCTGCAGACGGGCTATTGCACCGAGACCGGGGGCGGGTGGAGCCGGATGATGCTCGCGCACCGATCACAGCTCTGGCCGGTGCCGGACGCGATGGGCGACGAGACCGCGGTGCTGATCGAACCGCTCGCATGCGCGATCCATGCGGTCTTCCGCGCGAAGATCCCCGCCGGCGGCACCGTGCACGTCGTCGGCGCCGGCACGGTGGGGATCCTCACGCTGATCGCGCTCAAGGCGCTCACGAAGGCGGATCACGTGATCGTGGCGGCGAAGCACCAACGCCAGCGCGCCGCGGCCTCGATGGCCGGCGCCGACGACGTGGTGCGTCCGGAGCACGCCGTGAAGGCGGTCCGCCGGACCGGACATGCCGTGAAGCTCACCCCGGAGCGTGGGATGGAGTTCCTCCTCGGTGGCGTCGACGTCGCGATCGAGTGCACGGGTTCGAGCAGCGCGCTCGATCTCGCGCTGCGCACGACGAAGGCGGGTGGGCGCGTGGTCGTCACCGGCATCCCGGGGAGCGGCGCCGATCTCACCCCGCTCTGGTTCCGCGAGCTCGAGCTCGCCGGCGCGTACACGTCCGGTGTCGAGGATCTCGGCAAGGGCGTGACCCGTCCGACGTTCGAGATGGCGATCGAGCTCGCCTCGAACCTCCCGATGCTCGAAGAGCTGGTCGGCGCGACCTATCCGCTGGATCGGTGGCGCGACGCCCTCGATCACGCGATGGCCGCCGGCACGCTCGGCACGTTCAAGGTGGCGTTCGCGCCGCAAACCTAGGAACAACGAACGAGGACAGGAGACGACGACCGATGCCCAGACCCGGATTCGTGCTCGAGGTGGACGAGCGGACCCCTCCGTTGCTGGTCCACGAAGGGGAGGGCTTCCGCATGCAGAAGTTCCCCCTCGGAACCCGCGTCGTGTATCCGCCTGACGCTCTCCCCGGGATCCGGGACGTGCAGGCCGCGATCCGTCATGCCCTGCTGCACCCCGTGGGGGATGCCGAGCCGCTCCCCGAGCTCCTGAAGGCAGGGATGAAGCTGACGATCGCCGTCGACGACATCTCGATCCCGCTGCCGCCGATGACGCTGCCCGACATCCGCCAGCGCATCCTCGAGCAGGTGATCGAGCTCGCCGCCCGCAAAGGCGTCGAGGACGTCCAGATCATCGTGGCGACGGCCCTGCATCGGCGGATGACCGCCGACGAGATCCGCCGCATGGTGGGCGAGCGCGTCTTCCGCTCCTTCTGGCCGAAGGATCTCTTCAACTTCGACGGCGAGGACAAAGACGCGCTCACGGAGATCGGCATCACGGACACGCACGAGGTCGTCGAGATCTCGAAGCGCGCCGCGGAGTCGGACCTCCTCGTCTACGTCAACGTGAACCTCGTCGCGATGGACGGCGGCCACAAGTCGGTCGCGATCGGTCTCGCCGGCTATCGGTCACTCAAACACCACCACAACGTCGAGACGATGATGCACTCGCGGTCCTACATGGACACCCGACCCGGGCACAGCGCGATCGCCGACTCGGCCACCCGGATGGGCCGTCTGATCGCTGCGGAAGGCCCGAAGGTCTTCCAGATCGAGACCACCGTGAACTCCGAGACGTTCCCGAAGAACCTCGGCTTCCTCAACAAGCGCGAGTGGGAGTGGTCCGCCTACGACCAGGGGCTGATGATGGCCGCGCGGAAGGGGAACCAGATGGCGCCTCCACGCGTGCGCCGGGAGTTCTTCCGCCGGGTCGAGGCGCCGTACAAGATCACCGGGATCAACGCCGGCGAGGTCGAGGCCGTCCACGAGCGGACCCTCGAGAACCTGCACCGGCAGCAGCTCGTGGAGGTCCGCGGACAATCCGACGTCCTCGTGCTCGGCCTGCCGTACCTCGGGCCGTACAACGTGAACTCGATCCTGAACCCGATCCTCGTGCACTGCCTCGGGCTCGGCTACCTCTTCAACATGTATCGCAACATGCCGCTCGTGAAACCGGGAGGCGTCGTGATCCTCTACCACCCGGTGCCGTGGGAGTTCCACCAGATCCACCACCCCTCCTACATCGACTTCTTCGAGGAGGTCCTCGCCGAGACCACGGACCCGGCGACGATCGAGTCGAAGTACGAGGAGCGCTACGCCACCGACCCGTGGTACACGCACCTGTACCGCACCTCGCACGCGTACCACGGCGTGCACCCCTTCTATATGTGGTACTGGGGCGCGCACGGGCGCGATCACGCGGGCGACGTGATCTTCGTCGGTGGCGAGCCGAAGTCGGTCGCGCGCCTCGGCTACCGCGCGGCGGGGTCGTTCCGCGACGCGCTCGAGATGGCGAAGGACACCGTGGGCTCGTCGCCGACGATCACGTACTTCCACGCGCCGCCGATCATGATCGCGGACGTGGTGTGAGGCGCTGATGGGTGCCCCGAAGGACGTGAAAGACGAGCTCAAGGCGATGGCGGAGGGATTCCGCTGGGGTCGGCGACCGCTGGTCCCGCGGTCGGCGGAGGAGCACGCGCAGCCGAAGGTCGACCGCGTGTTCCCGTCGGACTGGGCGCGGACCGACGCCGGCGTGGCGGTGCGGCAAGCGCTCCTGAAAGGCGCGATGACCCCGATCGTCCGCAACGAGCTCACGCTGCGGATCTTCGGACGCGACAACCTCGCGGGCGTCGAACCGCCCGTGATCTTCTACTCGAACCATTCGAGTCACCTGGACGCCACGTTGATCATGTGCACGCTCCCGGACGCCTGGCAGGCGAAGACCGCGGTCGGCGCGGCGCGCGACTACTTCTTCGACGTGTGGTGGCGGCAGGCGTTCACGGCGCTCGTCTACGGCGCGTTCCCGATCGACCGCGCGCGTGGCGCGAAGGGCGCGGTCGACAAGGCACGCGAGCTCCTCTCGGAGGGGTGGAGCATCGTCGTGTTCCCCGAGGGCACGCGCTCGGCCGACGGCCACCTCCAGCGGTTCCGTCACGGCGCCGCGCGGCTCGCCCTCGAGACCGGCGCCGGCCTCGCGCCGATCGCGATCGTCGGGGCGTTCCAGGCGATGCCGAAGGGACGGTTCTGGCCGCGCACCGGCCGGCCACCGGTCACCGTGCGCTACGGGGAGCCGTTCTGGCCGCAGGAGGGGCAGACGCATCAAGACCTCTCTCGGCTCATGACCCAGGCCGTGACCCAGCTCTTCCATGAGGAGCGGACGACCTGGTGGGAGGCCCTGCATCGCGCGCAGCGAGGCGAGACCCCGTCCCTCGTCGGCCCGTCCGGACCGGACTGGCTCCGGCGATGGGAGGGCTCGCGCCCGGTCGGTCGGACGGGCCCCGCCAAGGTCTGGGAGTAGCGGGATGCCGAGGACGGGGGGCGAGGAGCGTCGTTCCACCCTCGTGGAGGAGGCGATCCGGCAGTTCGGCCGCGAGGGGTACGCGGGCGCGAGCCTCGATGACATCGCCGGCGCGGTGGGCGTGCGGAAGCAGACGCTCCTGTACTACTTCGCCAGCAAGGACGCCCTGCTCGAAGCCTGCCTGCAGGCCGCGGGGATCCGGCTCGCCGAGGTGATCACGCACGCTCTCGAGGGGAAGGAGGGGTACTGGGAGCGGGCCGAGGCCGTGATCCACGCCGTCTTCGGACTCGCCACGGAGTGGCCGGAGTTCCCGATGTTCATCCGCGAGGCCGGTCGGCTCGGGCCCCAGGCGTTCGAGCGCTTCGCCGAAGTGCTGGATCCGCTCCGCCGCCGCGCGGTCGATTTCCTGCAGTCCGGGATGGACGACGGGCAGGTCCGCAAGCAGGACCCGGCGATGCTCCTGTTCACGCTGTACACCGCGGTCGTCGGCTCACTCACCGAGGCGAGCGTCCTCAACGCGGTGGTGGGCGCCGACAAGAGCCGCGCGTCGCTCCGTCGCCGGGAGAAAGAGGTCGTCGCGTTCGTTCGCGCCGCCCTTGAGCCCGTGGGGGACCGCTAGTTCGCGAGGAGATCCCAGAAGGGTCCGGTCAGGCCGATCGATGCGAAGATCGCGTGGGCCTCATCGGGCGTTCTTCGCCGCCACGCGGGATCGAGCCGATCCGCGAACCATGCCTGCGCGAGGCGCCAACCCTGGCGCGGCGTGAAGACCGCACCGGGCGCCGTGCCCCGCTCCTCGGCCCACCGCCGTACGTGCCCTTCCGACCGGAAGAGGAGCATCGTCGATCAGGTCGCCCCGATGTCCTCCCACCACTTCGCGGCCGGCACCGCGAAATGGATCACGCCGTCGGCTGGTTCCCTGAGGGCGCCGTCGTGGATCTCCAGCCGCATCGGCTCCGCGCAATCGGGACAGGACGTGTCGATCCGTGCGTCCGCGTGCAGGCAGGCGGGGATCCCCAGGGCGTCCCAGATGCAGTTCGCGTAGTAGTGGCGCTCGCCGACCGAGACCGCGAACGGCGTCGGGACGGCCGAGAACGGTGCCGCCATCCAGATCGACGAGGTCCCGGGCTGAAGGACGAGGGCGTGAGCATCCGCGAGCCTGTGCAGCGAGGCGTCGACGTCCTCGGTCGGAACGCCGAACTCGACCGCGAGTTCGGGAGCGCTCGGTTGCCGTCCGTCCTCCACGATCGTCCGGTAGATCGCGAGCCGCGTGTCCCGATCGAACGTGTCGGTCGTCACGGCCTCACGATACGCCGCCGCCCGTCCCTGGACGAAGGTCCCGAGTGGCCCGCCTGACACCGATCGCCTCGCGCCCGCCTACTGCCGCCCTTCGACCTCGAAGCCTTGCCTGGAAAGCTCATCGACAAGTTCGGTACGGTCGTAACCTGGCGGGATCGTCGCGACGACTCTGCGCTCGCCTTGGTCGGTGCGGATCGAAGCGCTCACCGTCTCGGGGGTGAAGATGATGGGCTCGTCCACGAGGTCTCCATCGGCGACCGCCTCGATGAATCGCGAGAAGGGGATCGGTTCCCCCGACTGCCGATATCTCGCGAAGCAGCCGCTGGAGAGCAGCAGGGAAGTCGTGACCACGAGCACGATGAGCGACAGACCGTGCCGCCCAGGCTGCCGTGTATCGCTTGCGGGAAGTCGGATCCTCCGTCGGGATCGTTCCAGCATGGCTTGCATCCTCCCATCGACCGGAGTTGTGCACCGAAGCCAGCCTCGCCGCAGTGGCGCCAGGACAGGCGGTGCGGAGATCGCGACTAGGAGTAGAACTCGACGACGAGACGCTCTTCGAGGGTCACCGGCAGCGGGATCTCGTCGCGCTCCGGGATCCGGATGAAGGCACCCTTGATCTCGTCCGTGTTCCGGTAGAGGTACCCGGGCGGATCGGGAGTGATCTGGATCGCTTCGCGCACGGCGATGAAGTCGCGCGCCTTGTCCGTGAGGCTGATCTCCTGGCCGGCCTTCACCTGGGCGCTCGGGACGTCGATGCGGCGGCCGTCGAGCAGGACGTGGCCGTGGGAGACGAGCTGGCGGGCCTGGTGGATCGTGAGGGCGAACCCGAGCCGAAGGATGACCGAGTCGATCCGGCATTCGAGCTGCTTCAGGAGCTCCTCGCCGGTCACGCCCATCGAGCGGTGCGCGCGCTCGTAGTACTTGCGCATCTGCCGCTCGCCCACCGCGTAGATCGCGCGCATCTTCTGCTTCTCGACCAGGCGCGTCTGGTACTCGGAGATCCGCTTCCGTCCGCGGCCGTGCTGGCCGGGCGGATAGGGCCGCTTGTTGGCAGGACAGTTGGGGCGCCCGCACAGTGGGGCGCCGACACGTCTGCACATGCGGTGCTTGGGTCCGATCTTGTCCATCGAGGTCAGTCAGGCTACCAGAGGCCTTGCTGCGGACCGGCTCGGTAGGCTCCGGACCCGTGGATGACCTGCGGGAACGGGTGGTCGGCTGCGTTCTCGGGCTCGCGTTGGGGGATGCGCTCGGGGCCCCGTTCGAGTTCCGGAGACGCGAGGAGATCCCCGACCCGCTGCCCGCGTTCGAGCTCCCGTGGCAGGGCCGGCCCGCCGGCTCGTGGACCGACGACACCGCGATGGCTCGGAATCTGTGGCGGTCGCTCGCGGAGCAGAGGCGACTCGAGACGGAGGACGTGCTCCTGCGTCACCTCGAGTGGCTCGCGACCGATCCTCCCGACGTCGGGAATCTCACGCGGTGGGTGCTTCGCCGGGCTCAGGACGGTGACAGGGATGCACCGGAACGGTACGTGGCCGAACGCGGCCCCGAGGTCTCGGCGGGCAACGGGTCGGTGATGTACTCCGCGCCGCTGGGAGCGTTCCGCGCGATGCACCCCGAGCTCCTCCTCGAAGAGGCACCGGCGCTCTCGGCGATCACGCACTGGGACGAGCGCTGCCGGACCGCATGCCTGGCGGTGACGCTCGCCATCGGCAGCGCTCGTCCGCGGCGCCACGCCTCGGTCGGCCGTGGAGGACGCCGTGACGAGCCGTCCTCGACCGCGAAGGCGGGGAGGAGCTGGAATACCTCGTTGCGGAGGCGGGTCGGGCCCGTCGCATCGACGGGCCCGACATGGGGTTCGCGCTCTTCACAGCCGGGATCGGGCTCCAGGTCGCCGCGGAGGGATCCGGTTTCGAGGATGGGCTTCGCCGGGTCGTGGCGCTCGGGGGCGACACGGATACGAACGGCGCGGTCGCCGGCGCGCTTCTCGGGGCGCTCCACGGCCGCGATGCGCTCCCGGCACCGTGGCTCGACGTCCTCCTCGATCGCGAAGCGATCGAGGAGGAGGCGGAGGCGCTGGCGGTCGCAGCGACCGCCTAGGAGGCGGTCGCTGCTCCGTATCCGGGCACGTACTCGTCGTCGATCCGCCGTACCACCTGGACGGCCTCGAGATCCGCCATGATCCGGACGGCTTCACCGATCGACATCTCGAAGCGCTCCGCGACCTCCGTGAGCGTCCAGACGGCCGACGGATCCGAGAAGAGTTGCGCGATCAGGTCTGCCGGGTTGTCGTCGATCGCGTGCATCGGACCTCCTCGGGATCGATGTGTGGCACGTGATGCCTCGTCAAGTGTCCATCGGACGTCTGCGCTTCGGCCATGGTTCCCCGGGAACCTTCAGGACCCGTTCACGGATCGTTCACCAGATGCCGTAGGACGTGCCGTCCGTGACAGGCGGAACGATCGAAGTCCTGAGAGGATGACCTGATGTCGATGCAGCCGCCGATGGACGCGAAAGAGATCTTCGAGCTGATCGTCAAGGCCGACGAGAAGCTCAAGTACGCGACGGCCGACAAGACGGGCACGCGGACGCAGCAGGCGCGTGATCTGCTGCAGCAAGCGCTCGACGCGGCACGCGAGATCGGCAACGACGCGCTGGTGCAGCAGGCGGAGCTCCGGCTGTCGGACCTGGCCTGAGCGGAGCGGAGGCTAGCCCGGGCGCGCGGCGCCGACGGGCGGGTCGTAGCCGTACATCGAGTCCGTGTGGACCGCGCCGCCGGGTCCCGGATGCGTGGCGTGCACGATCTGCCCGCCGCCGATGTACAGCGCGACGTGACTGATCGGCGAGTAGTAGAAGATCAGGTCACCGGGCTGCACGCTGCCGAGCGGCACGTGCGGGAGCGAGGAGTACTGGGCAGCGGAGGAATGCGGGATGTACACGCCCGCCTGCGCCCATGCCCACGACGTGAGACCGGAGCAGTCGAAGCCAACGCTCGGGTCGGCGGATCCCCACACGTACTGGGTGCCGATCATGTCCAACGCGCGACTGCACGGCGACCGATGCCGCCGACCCGTTGACGGGCGGGACGTAGCCCCCGGTGTCGGACGTGGTGTCGGCGGGCGGCGCGTTCTGTGCCGCGTCCTGGCCGCGTCCTCCCGTGCCTGCTGGAGCGCGGCTTGCTGCGCGGCGACGACCGCGAGGTACGCCTGGCGGTCCTGGTTCAGCTCCTCGTACAGCGACGCCTGCTCGTCGATCATCGAATCGAGCCGGTCGAGCTGGTTCTCGATCGCCGCGACCTGCTGCTGTCGCTGGCTGAGGGTGTCGGCGAACCGGTCGGCCGCCCACTCCGCTTCCTGGCGGGCGTTCGACGCGGCGCGAGCGATCTCGGCGTCTCCTTCAGCGACCGCACCCATGAACTCGAGCCGGTCGGAGAACTCTGCGATGCTCTCCGCCCCGAGCAGACCGTCGACCTGCGACCCGGTCCCGACGTAGGCCTGCACGGCCCGCTGCGCGAGTCGTCCCTCGGCCCGCTGTGCCTGTCGCTCGGCCTCGTCGCGCTGTTCCCGTGACTCCGCCAGCTTGCGCTCGATCAACGCGAGGCGGTACTTCGCATCGTTGTATTGCTCGGCGAGAACCTCGAAGTTGTGCTGGAGCCCGGCGAGCTTGTCCTTGGCCGCCTGGACCTCCTCCTCGGATGGAGCGGCGAGCGAAGAGAAGGTGAGCGCGGAGAGGATGACGGGGAGCACGAAGACCACGGCTACGACGAGCCGTGTGATCCGCGTCCGCGTCCTGGTCATGCGCTCCTAAGTCCGAGTTATATGAAAGGCTCCGTCGCCGGAGCCGTCGCCCGAGGCTACCGGCGCTCGGGGGGGTCGTCAAACCCCGTTGCGCGATAGCGAAAGTGCATGGGGCGGACCATCCTCGGTCCGCCCGGTCTGTATCGGTACCGAGGAGGTGAGAACTGAAACCTCTTCTCTTGGCGCGCCCGCGACGATCGAGAGGAGCCGCGGCCGCACCATCCGGAACATGTTGAAGGAAGCGTGTGCTTGGTCGGGACGGCGGGATTTGAACCCGCGACCTCAGCGTCCCGAACGCTGCGCGCTACCAAGCTGCGCCACGTCCCGAGCCGCTCAGTCTAGCGGGTCACCGGAACGCGTTGCCGGTCGGGACCGGAGCTCCAGGAACGTCGCCTCTGGACGGCACCAGAACCGGAACGGGGCGTACTTGCTCGTCCCCAGTCCTCGGGACGTGTGTAGGACGGCCGACCCCATCCGGACCAGCCCCGAGGCGAGTCTCGGTGGGATCGAGCAGTTGGACACGAGTGCACCGATCCACGGGAGACGCACCTGCCCGCCGTGCGTGTGTCCGGCGACGATCAATCCGTAGCCGAGCGCCGCTGCCTCGGGGGCGGTGTCCGGGGAGTGCATGATCGCAACACCGAACCGCTCCTCATCGCTCCGCGGAGCCACCCGGAGGTCGTGGCGGCCGATATGGGCATCGTCGAGCCCGAGCACCTCCGCCTCGAGCCCCAGGAGCGACACGGTGCGCCGAGAGTCCGTGAGGTCGTCCCATCCGTCGGCGACGAGCGCGCGGATCAGGTCCGGGGCGCGGCCGAGGGTCGCCCGGCGCCGCTGTCGTCGCGGGCGGAAGTACGCCAGGTAGTTGAGCGGTCGGGGCACGAAGTAGTCGTTCGACCCGAGGACGAACCAGGAAGCGATCCGGCCGCGGACCACCTGGACGCTCGCGACGGCCGTCTCGACTGCCTCCGGTTCGCCGAGGAAGTCCCCGGTCACGACCGTGACGTCGGCGGCGGGCAGCCCGGCGAGGAACCGCGTCTTCCGGGGATCGCCGCGCACGAAGTGCAGGTCGGACAGGTGCAGGACGACGAGCGGCGACGCACCCGCCGGTAGGATGTCGAGCCGGTGCCGGAACACCCGGTACCGGAACCGTTCGACGAAGATCCCGTAGAGCACGCATCCGATCGCCAGCGCGGCGATCGTCACGACCACGGGAAGCACGGGGGGAGTGTAATGAGCGACCCGACGCTGAAGGAGCGCCTCGGCACCGAGATCACGGGTGCCCTCCGTGCCGGCGAGAAGGTCAGGCTGAGCGCGCTCCGGATGCTGTCCGCCGCCATCACCAACCGCGAGAAGGAACTGCGTCACGACCTCTCCGACGACGAGGTCCGCGACGTCGCGGCCAAGGAGATGAAGAAGCGAGCCGAGTCGATCGAAGCGTTCGAGGGCGCCGGTCGCCGTGAGCTCGCCGAGCGGGAGCGCGCGGAGCGGGAAGCGATCGCCGTCTACGCGCCCGAGCCGTTGTCGGAGGCCGAGCTCGACGCGTTGGTGGACGAGGCGCTCGCGGCGACGGGAGCCACCTCGGAGAAGGAGTTCGGCGCCGTGATGGGCGTCCTCATGGGGAAGGCCAAGGGACGGGCCGACGGGAAGGTCGTGCAGGAGAAGGTCCGCGCGCGGCTCAGCGGGCCGAGCTAGTCGCCTCCGTCACCCCCGCCCCCGTCACCTCCGTTCCCGTTCCCATTCCCGTTCCCGTTCCCGTTCCCGCCCGAATCCTCGCCGACGAAGATCGTCACCGTGGAGCCCTGGACCACCACGGTCTGGCTGGGGGGATCCTGGGCGATCACGTACCCGATCCGCTTGGGATCACCGGTCGGGACCCGCTGGATCACGACGCCCAACCCGAGCGATTCGAGGAAGGCTCGCGCTTCGTAGCCACGCATGTCGACGACACGGGGCATCGTGACCTGCCCCGGAACTCCGGTCGAGATCTGAAGCTGCACGAGCGTGCCGAGCGCCGTGATCGAGCCGCCGCCGGGGGACTGGCTGAAGACCAGGCCCTTCGGACTCAGCGAGTCCACGACCTCGATGGAGAACCGGAAGCCGGCCCCCGAGAGCGTCGCGATCGCCTCTGCCCGCTTCATGCCGATCACGCTCGGCACCGGGCCCTCGGGCGGCTTCGGCGGGTCCGGGAACCCGATCGCTGGGAATCCCTGCATGACCCTCGACATGTACGACACCCAGATCGGCGCCGCGACGGTGCCACCGAAGACCGAGCCCATCGAGTACGGGTTGCCGGGTGAGCCGACCCACACGACGGTCGTGAACTGCTTCGTGTAGCCGCCGAACCAGACGTTCGTGTTCTCCTGCGCGGTCCCGGTCTTCCCCGCGACCGGCCAGCTCCCCCATGCGCCGAACGCGCTGGCGGCCGTCCCCGAGACCGGCACGGCCTCGAGCATCGACGTGATCAGGCGCGCGTCCGCTTGCTTGAGCACCGGGTCGCACGCACGCTCGTGTTCGAAGAGCACCTTGCCTCCACGCTCGATCGACTGGACGGTGTACGGCTCGCAGTGCCGCCCGTCGTTCGCGATCGTCTGGTAGCCGGCGGCCATGTCGACCGGCGAGATCGCCACCGAGCCCGTCGCGAGGGCAGGCACGCCGAGCAGACCCTCCGTCGTGGGATCCATCCCGATCATCCGCTCGGCGATCTCCGCGACCACCGGCGCTCCGACGTCGAGGATGAGCTGGGCGAACACGACGTTGATCGAGTCCTCGGTGGCGGTGTACAGATCGACGAGACCGACCCCGCTGCCCTCGGCGTTCGAGACGCAATGATCCTCGTCGTCCCAGAGCGGGGAGCACCATGGCGAGGAGCTCGAGTAGGTCTGCGTGGGTGGGATGCCTACCTTGAAGGCGCCGGCGAGAACGAACGGCTTGAACGCCGATCCGGGCTGATGTCCGGTCGTCGCAAGGTCGAGCGTGTCCTCCCGGTAGTTCCGGCCGGAGAGGATCACTTTCATCGCGCCCGACCGGTTGTCGATCGTCACGATCGAGACGTCGGGAGGTGGCGAACCGGCCGGCGGATAGATCGAGACCCGCAGAGGCTTCCGCGCCTCTTCCTCGGCCCACGATTGCCAGTCGGGCTCGAGGGTGGTGTGGATATCGAGGCCGCCCTCGTACAGCTTCCGGCGACGCGCCTTCTCGGTCGTCCCGAGCGCCTCCGTGAACTCGCCGGACCGGTTCTCGATGATCTGGTCGGTCAGGTACGACACGAAGAACGGGGGGCGCCTGCGGACCAGCTTCCCGGCATCCTCGGGGAGCTGGAGCGGGATCGCCCGGAGGCGGGCCAGGCGCTCCTCGCTGATCCAGCCGAGCGCCTCCATCCGCTTGAGGACGTCGTCGCGCCGAACCCGCATCTTCTTCGGGTGGTCGATCGGGTCGAAGTATTCGGGCGCCCGGATCATGCCGGCGAGCGTGGCTCCTTCGAGCAGCGAGAGCTCGCGCGCGGGCTTCCGGAAGTAGAACTGAGACGCCGTCCCGAAGCCGTAGACCCCGTTCCCCATGTAGACCTGGTTGAGGTAGAGCTCAAAGATCCGCTCCTTCGAATAGCGCTGCTCCACCCGGATCGCCAGGGCGAGCTCCTGGAGCTTGCCCTCCACGCTGTCGTCGAACTGCTGGTCGCCGAGGGCGCTGCCGACCAGCTGCTGCGTGAGCGTCGAGCCACCCTGGACCACCTCGCCCGCGCGGGCGTTCTGGATGATCGCCCGGATCAGGGACGACATGTCGATCGCCCCATGCTGGAAGAAGTCAGAGTCCTCGATGGCGAGCACCGCACGCTGGGTGGGCCGCGAGATCGCGTCGAGCCGGACGATCTCCCGGTTGTCCAGGTAGACGCGGGTGAGGACCGATCCGTCGGCGGCGTAGATCGTCGATCGCTCGGGGAATCGCGGGATCCGCGTGAAGTCCGAGCCGAGGGCGTCGAGGCGGGACCGGATCTCGTTGACACCGAGACCGGCGGCGGCGAAGGGAGGTGCGAGGACGGCGGCCGTGAGGACCGAGGTCGCCAGGATCACCGGGATGAGCAGGAGGATGGCGATCGGCTTGAACGACACCCGGTCGCGGACGGATCGAGGGTCGCGTGACGACGGGGGCCCGCGGCGGCCCCCCGGTGGCGGGCCTCCCGCCGGGCGGCGTCCAGTGTCCACGTTCATGGGGTCCTATCAGGATACGCCGGATATCCGTTCGTCTTGCTCGGTACGATGCGCCTCCATGCGTCCCCGCGCCCGCCGCTTCTTCTTCGTGTTTCTGGTGCCGGTGCTCCTGGTCGGCGCTGCGGAAGGCACCTCTGTCGCAAGCACCGCTCCGCAGGAGGCGACGGTGACGCCGGTGCGGGTGATCGAGCTCCAGGGCCCGATCGACCGGCCGCTCCTCGCCTACCTCGAGGAGCGGCTCGACGAAGCCGAGCAGGCAGGCGCGATCGTGGTCCTCCAGCTGGACACCCCGGGCATGATGGGGCAGGACGCGCTCGCGCTGGCCGACCGGGTGGCTCGGCTCGAGGTCCCGGTCTTGACCTGGGTGGGACCGGTGCCCGCGAGAGCGAGCGGCGGCGGGCTGCTGTTGATGCTCGCGTCCTCGCTCGCCGGCGTGTCTCCGGGTTCGCAGACGGGGCCGCTGCACCCGATCGACGTCCTCCGGCCCGCATCGGATCCGGACGACCTCCGATCCCACATCGAAGGATGGCTCGACGCGCACGGTCGCGAGGCCGTGGACCTCGATGCGCTCAGCCAGCCGCTCGCCGCACGTGAGGCGCTCGCGTCCGGGGCGGCGCAGGTGGCCGCGTACACGGTTCCCCAGTTCCTCCGGGCGGTCGACGGGATGACGGTGCAGACGCCCACCGGAGAGGTCGTGCTGCAGACCCGCGTCGCGACCACGCAAGCGGAGGCCGGCGAGCGCACGGTCGAGATCCGCTTCGAGGAACCCGGTCTGATCGGGCGGGTGCTGCACGCGGTCGCGACGCCCTCGATGGTCTACTTCCTGCTCGTCCTGGGGCTCGCGGCGATCGCGTTCGAGATCACGCAGCCCGGGTTCGGTTTCGCGGGTTTCAGCGGCGTCGGTCTCTGCTTGCTGGCCGTCTATGGCCTCACCGTCGCCGTCCCCTCGTGGCTCGGCCTGGGGGTGTTGCTGCTCGGGATCGGCCTGCTGGTGCTCGACGTTCGGCTCCGGAGCCTGTCGTGGCCGACGTGGCTGGGCATCGCGGCGTTCGGCGCCGGGTCGTACCTCGCGTGGCGGCATGTCGACGACTCGATCGCGATCAGCCCGTGGCTGATCGGCGGAGCCGTCGTGGCGAGCGTCCTGTATTACGGGTTCGCGCTCACCGTCGCGCTGCAGTCTCGCGATCGGATCGTGGGGACCCAGCGAGGACTGGTCGGGCTCGTGGGGGAGGCCCGAGGCCGGCTGGCGCCGGACGGTCCCGTGTTCGTGAAGGGCGCGCTGTGGCGGGGTCGGACCGACGGCGACCCGATCGAAGCGGGGACGCCCATCCGGGTGCGGGGGGTCGAGGGACTGATCCTGCGTGTCGCACCCGAGCTCACGCGACCGATGGAAGACCCTGGCGCGTAAGGGATCCGCAGGGTTCGTGAGAACCTGTGGAGGCTCCCCCCTCCCTGCGCCGGAGGGAATCCCGACCGCCGCGTCCTACGAACAACCAGGTAGATGCCGTTCGAAGAGGAGTTGGCCGGCTGGCAACGGCTCGCGGCGTGTCGCGGCGAGGACTCGAGCTTCTACTTCGCGCCGAGCTACTTCGAGAAGCGGGGCGAGAAGCTCGCTCGAGAAGCGGTCGCGAAGAGGATCTGCGCCGTCTGCCCCGTTCGCCAGCTCTGCCTCGACTACGCGTTGGAGACCCGCGAGGGGCACGGTGTGTGGGGGGGCCTGAACGAGACCGAGCGGCGCGCGATCCTCAAGCGGAAGGCGCTCGAGGCGAGCTGAGGGAATCGGGTCCGGTGGTCCGGTCGCGTCTGGGAGGATGCCCGGCATGCGTGACGCGGACATCTTGGAGCGTCTCGGCGAGCTCGGGCTCGATCTGCCCCCCATGCCCGAGCCGGTGGCGAGCTACATCCCCGTGACCCAAGCAGGGTCGATCGTGTTCGTGGCAGGGCAGGTCGCCATCGTCGACGGAGGCGTGCTGCATCCGGGCGGTCTCGGTCGTGACGTGTCGGTCGAGATGGGGCAGGAGGCGGCCGCGCGGGCGGCGCTCCAGGCGTTGGCAGCGATCCGCGGCCACCTCGGGGGAAGTCTCGATCGGTTGGTGCGGCTCCTCCAGCTGACCGTGTACGTGGCGGCCGACGCCGGGTTCGTCGACCACCCGACCGTCGCGAACGGGGCGAGCGATCTGCTCGTCAGCGTGCTCGGGCCGGATGGTCGCCACGCGAGAGCGGCGGTCGGGGTGGCGTCGCTGCCGCTCGGGGCGAGCGTGGAGGTCGCCGTGACCGCCGAGGTGTCCGGGTAGGGACACCCACGACCGTTACGACGACCGCGGGAACCGCAGGTCGCCTTCCCGCCTCGTGAGCCCTCGCTGGTCGAACCATCCCAGCAGCGGCACGGCGTACTTCCGGCTGGTCCCGAGTGACTCCCGGAACGCGCTCACCGTGATCCCGGTGTCGCGGGCATCGGCGACGATGGCCTTCGCTCGCTCCAGCACCTCGGGAAGGAACACCAGATCGGGCGCGACGCGGACCACCAGACCGGCTCTCGTCGCGGCATCCACCGCGTCGCGCCCGATCCCCAGCGCGACCAGCTCCTTGATCGTCGGCGGTTGCGTGGGCTCGGCGGAGATCGCCTCGACGACGCGCTGCACGACGGGGTCGAGCCCCGGCTCGTCCCCGGGACGCGACGGCAGCGCGACCGCGGTGGTCGTGCGGACGAGGAGCCCGTCGGCGACCACGCGATCGAGGATCGGATCGATCAGCCGCGGATCCGGCGGGCCGACGTCCGGCCGGAGGAGATCCGCGAGTGCGCGCCGGGCCTTTGCGACGGGCTCGCCTTCCTCGAGCGGGTGCGCATCGTGGAACGCGGTCACGTGGTGCACGAGCGCCGGACCGACGCGCGCGAGGAGGTCGCTCCGCAGGAGCCAGTCCCCGGCCTGAGGGATCCCGGCGTCCGAGCCGGTCAGGATGCGTGCGTCGGCCGCGGTGACCGCCCCGCGCTCCTCGGCCAGGATCGCGGGCAACTCGTCTCGCGCCGCCGCCTCGCGCCGCGCGAGCCGTGACTCGGGCGCCGGCCCCGCGCGCCGCGGCGGCGCCGGGTCCAACACCGAGCCGCCACCCACGGTCTCCTGCCGGCCCGACTCCCGCAGGACGAAACGGTCGAACACGTCCAGGACGAGCGGCCGGGAGGTGGTGATGCGGACGTACGAGCGTTCGCCGGCTTCGATCCGGCTCCCCCCGAAGATCCGCAGGTGGGCGTCGGCCTCCGTCGCGCCGACGTAGACCTTGAAGGCGCCGCGCCCGGTGATCGGGTGTGCCAGGCCGCGGACGGGCGAAAGGATGCCCTCGAACACGGTGGTGGGCCTCCAGGCGCCCTCGGCGCCGACCACATCGCCCCGCGCGAGGTCCCCTTTGCCGGTCCCGACGAGGTTCGCGGCGACCCGCGCGACCGGGATCACGCGATCGGCGTCGCGTTTGTGGGACTGGAGCGACCGGATCCGTGCCGTCCGACCGTGGGGGTACAGCTCGACCTCGTCGCCGATCGCCATCGGCCCACCGCTCAGGGTGCCGGTCGCCACCGTCCCGGCCCCGGCGATCGTGAAGACGCGATCCACGAACAACCGCGATCGCGTCTCGGGAGGCGACGACGCCGATGCGAGGACGTCGTCGAGCGCCGCACGGAGATCGTCGAGCCCCTCTCCGGTCGTCGCCGAGGCCCGCACCACCCTCGCGTGCTCCAACGCGGTCCCCTCGAGTCGCTCGCGGATCTCCCCCTCCGCGAGATCGAGGCCCTCAGGGTCGACGAGATCCCGTTTCGTCAGCGCGACGACACCGCCCTCGACGCCCAGCACATCGAGGATCGCCAGATGCTCCTCGGATTGCCGGCCCCAGCCCTCGTTCGCGGCGACGACGAACAGGACGAGACGGACCGGTCCCACGCCGGCCAGCATGTTCGCGATGAACCGCTCGTGTCCCGGGACGTCGACGAACCCGATCTCCCGCCCGGAGGGGAGCTCGCACCACGCGTAGCCGAGATCGATCGTGAGCCCGCGCCGCTTCTCTTCCTCCCAGCGGTCGGGATCCATCCCGGTCAGACGCATGATCAGCGAGGACTTGCCGTGGTCGACATGGCCGGCCGTGGCCACGACGCGGAGCTCGGTCATCTACCCGTCGGAGCCGTGACCGCGTTCGTCGTCGTCATCGCCGTGCACGTCGTGATCGTGTTCCTCGTCCCCTTCGAGCGCATAGAGCACGGCGCGGGCGAGATGCGGGATCTGCGCGTCCGTCACCGTCCGGCAGTCGAGGAGGACGAAGCGATCCTCCGTGCGCGCGAACGCCGAGGGCGTCCCGGTGCGGAGGCGGGCCGCGAACGACGAGGCATCCGGGACCTGGATCCGAACACCCCACGACGGCAGGCTCGTGCCCGGCATCGACCCGCCGCCGACGGCGGACTCGCACCGCACCACGCGCGCTCCTTCGAGCTCGCCGCCGATCGTCTCGGAGAGGAGCTGCGCCCGGCTGCGGACGATCTCCGGCGATTCGCGGAGCATCCGGAACACGGGGAGCTCCGCCTCTCGCCCGGTCGCGGTGATCGCGAGCACCTGCTCGAGCGCGGCCATCTGCATCCGGCCGATGCGAACGGCGCGCGCGATCGGGTGCCGGCGGAGCCGCTCCAGCAGCGCCGCCCGTCCTACGATGATGCCGGCCTGGGGACCGCCCAACAGCTTGTCGGCGGAGAACGTGACGAGGTCGGCCCCGTGCTCCAACGCGTCGGAAACGGCGGGCTCATCCTCCGGGTGCCCATGACCGTGGTGGAGGAGTCCGGAACCGATGTCGTAGAGGAACGGGATGTCGTGCTTCCGTGCGAGCGCCGACAGCTCGGATGCCGCGGGCGCCGCCGTGAACCCGATCAGCCGGTAGTTCGAGGGGTGGACCTTCAAGATCATGCCGGTCTTGTCCGTCACGGCCGCGCGGTAGTCGCCGATCCGCGTGCGGTTCGTCGTCCCGACCTCCGTCAGCCGCGCCCCGGAGGCGGCCAGGATGTCGGGGATCCGGAACTCACCGCCGATCTCGATCAGCTCGCCGCGCGAGACGAGGACCGGCTTCCCTTTCGCGAGGGCGGCCATCGCGAGCAACAGGGCTGCGGCGCAGTTGTTGACCACCATGGCGCCCTCGGCGCCCGTGAGCGCGGTGAGCAGCGTCTCGGCGTGCTCGCCGCGCCGGCCCCGACGTCCGGTGCGGCGGTCGACCTCGATGTCGGTGTAGGAGCGGGCGGCGCGCGCCACGGCACGCGCGGCGCGCTCGGGGAGCGGGGCGCGCCCGAGGTTCGTGTGCAGGATCACGCCGGTCGCGTTGATCACGGGCACCATCCCGTGCGCGGCGCGTGAGGCGCGTCCGAGGGCTCGGGCGAGCAACACCTCGTCGGCCGGCGGGTCCTCGCCCTCGGCCGCCGCGGACCGCACCTCCGCGAGGACGTCCTCGAGCATCCGCTTCAACAGAGGTCGGCCCAGGGTCGAAGCGGCTCGTCGCGCCGGGTCGGAGCGTAGGAGCGCATCCACCGAGGGGACCTTCCGGCGGACGTCGACGGCCATCGTTCGAGCCTATCGCTCCGGCCCGTCTCCTCGCGGCCGGGTCCGAGCGCGGCTCCGCTAGGATGACCGCGGATGGACATCCGCGAGCGGGCCGCGTTCGAGAGCTCCCAGGTCGCCTCGATGATCCGGGGCGGTGGGCTCGACGTCGAAGTCGTCCCCAGCGGGGAGTTCTCGACCGAGGAGATGATCCTCAACATCGGCCCGCAACACCCGTCGACCCACGGCGTGTTGCGCGTGGTCCTCGAGCTGGACGGCGAGGTGATCACCAGAGCGGAGCCGGTGATCGGGTACATGCACCGCGCGGCGGAGAAGCTCGCGGAGTACCGCGACGCCCGGCAGGTCCTCGTGCTGATGAACCGGCACGACTGGATCTCGGCGTTCAACAACGAGCTCGGATGGACGATCGCGGTGGAGCGGCTCGCCGGCATCGAGGTCCCCGAGCGCGCCCAGTGGATCCGCACGATGTTCGCCGAATGGAATCGGATCCTCAGCCATCTGATGTTCAGTGGCTCCTATCCGTTGGAGCTCGGCGCGATGACCCCGATCTTCTACGCGTTCCGCGAGCGCGAGATGATCCAGGACCTGATGGAGTCCGCGACCGGCGCGCGGATGCATCACTCCTACTGCCGGGTGGGCGGGCTGAAGGACGACCTGCCGCGCGGCTTCCTCAAGCGGTCGGCGGAGGTCCTCGCCGAGACCCGCAAGCGGATCGCGGAGTTCGAGACCCTGATCATGGGCAACGAGATCATCTACGCGCGCACGCGCGACGTGGGGCTCCTGCCCGCCGACATGGCTGTGGCGTTCGGCACCTCCGGGCCCGTCCTCCACGCGAGCGGCGTCCCGATGGATCCTCGGAAGGACGAGCCCTACGAGAAGTACGGCGAGGTCGAGTTCGAGGTGCCGGTCGGCGTGAAGGGCGACTGCTACGACAGGCTCTGGGTCCTGATCGCTCGGATGAAGGAGTCCTGCAACATCATCGAACAGTGCATGGACCGGCTCCCCGCGGGTGCGTTCCGCGCTCCGAAGCTCCCGAAAACGCTGAAGATGGACGGCGAGGTCTACGTCCGGACGGAGAACCCGCTGGGGTTGATGGGGTACTACGTCGTCGGCGACGGGAAGAAGCAGCCGTACCGGCTGAAGATGCGGACGGCGTCGTTCTCCAACGTGAGCGTGATCCCGGCGATGCTCCCCGGCACGCTGGTCCCGGACCTCATCGCGATCCTCGGATCGATCTTCTTCGTCGTCGGCGACGTCGACCGCTGACCCAGACGGTCCGAGTACGAGGCTCGCTGTAGCCCGATCCGGGTGCTCCGGCTCAATCTTCCGCCCGAACCGGCCGATATCCACGTGGGGATGAATATCGAGCACATCGGCTCGTTCCGCACCCGCACCGCGGATGACGGATCGCTCGAGGTCTGGGCGCGCGGCTGGCGCCTGGAATCGCAGCTGTACGCCTTGATCCCCATGGGTCTCGCCCTGATGTTCCTCCTCGCGCCGATGTCCCTGCCGATGCGAGTCGGCGGCGCGTTGGTCCTGCTGGGCGCCTCCTTGCTCGTCTTCCGGATGACGAAGCCGGGCCTCCTGCTGACGGCGGAGGCGATCTCCATCGTGAGCGTCATCCGCACCCAGCGGTTCCCGTGGGAACAGGTGAGCGGCTTCATGGGCGAGCGGAGCCACGACGAGGCTCGCGTGCTGATGATCCTCGAGGACCAGCGGCAGATCTCGCTTCCCGGCACGCTCGATCCGGAGGAGCTGGACCCCTACGGTGACGAGGGCCAGATGCTTTCCGCAGCGGACCAGTTGAATCATCTCCGCGAGGTCGCGATCGCGGGTGGACTCCCCGCGCCGGCCCCCACCGTTCGCGCACCCGTGGGTCCCATGTCCCATGGAGGCGACGAGGCTGTCAGCAAGAAGGATCGACGCCTGGAGCGGAAGGAGCTCCGGGCCGCACTGAAGGCGGTGCAGCTGGACGCCACCGGCGCTGCGGTGCCTGTGTCCCTTCCGGAGGAAGCGCCGACACCGGCGCCGACCCCGGCACGGCGCCTGCGCCGGAAGTCTCGAACCGAGCAGGCCCCCGAGCTGACGGAAGTGGTGATCTCCGAGCCGGAGCCGGTCCCGATCCGCCCCCGGCGGGAGCCGCCGCCCACCAACGGCATGCCGTCCTACTTCCCGACCCCGACCTACATCCCTCAGGCCGAATACGCCCAGATGCTCCGCGACCAGAAGGCAGCCGCCAAGGCAGCCGCGGAAGCGGCTGCCGAGCTCCGGCGGCTGGCCGATCTCGAAGAGATCGACGAGCTGGCCAAGAAGGAAGAGTTCTCCGACTGGACCTCGTAGCGCGCTAGGTCTGCCGGTTGAACCAGGTCCCTCCCGGGCCGGTGTAGCTGAAGGACTCGCTCCACACGCCGATCGTCTTCCCGGTGTTCGTGATCGCGATCTCGCCGTAGTCCCCGTAGAACTCCTGGAACCCGGCGGCCGTCTTGTAGGCGGCACCCGAGATCGCGTCGGAGATGTTGACCGGCGCCGCCCAGGTCACCCCTCCGTCCGTGGAGCTCCGGTACCAGATGTTCCAGGCGTCGTGGTCGTCCCCGTTCGTCTGCGCGTACCACACGCGGACGTCGCCGGCGCCTCGCGATTCCACGGTTGGCGCCGTCGAGTGCTCGCCCACGACCGAGAGCGTCGTACGCGCGCTCCAGGTCAGGCCGCCGTTCGTCGACCTCTTCGCGAAGGACAGTTGCTGTCCCTCCTGCGTCGTGGCGCCGTCGTAGACGAACACGAGGTTCCCGGCGGCGTCGGCCGAAACACCACTGTGTCCCATGTAGAAGTCCGAGTAGCAGCCCTCGGCGACGCACGGCTCGCCGAGCTCGACGGAGTCCACCAGCACGTTCTGCCAGGACGCGCCCTGGTTCGACGACACGAACGCGTGGAACTGCACCTGACCCTCCGGCGCCGAGCCCTGCCCGCCGTAGAGGATGCTGCTCTCCGAGAACACCACTGTCCCGTTCGGGAGGACGTCCGCGTCGTACGCGTAGAAGTAGCGCGGGCCGTTCACGAGCTTCGTCTGCGTCCAAGTCGCCCCGGCGTTGTGGGACTGCGCGACGTACGGGTCACCCGCGTTCGGGCCGTTCCACGAGACGTAGATGTGCTGGCCGTCGTCGCTCGTGGCGAACGCCGGCTTGTCGTTCCACGACACCTGGCCGTACGTCTTTACGGGCGTCGACCACGTCTGCCCGTGGTCCGTGGACTTCGTGAAGACCACGTTGAAGCCGTTCATGTACATCGCGTAGACGTGGCCGGTGCTCGGGACGACCTCGATGATCGGATCGAATTGCCCGGAGCCCTTGCACGCGCAGAGCGGGACACCCTGGCTCCACGTCGCGCCGCCGTCCGAGGAGATCTCGAGCGCCATCCACGGGAACGGGCAGTTGCCCGGACACGGCTTCGGCGCGTACCGCGTCGTAAGCATGTAGACGAAGGGAGCGTTGGGGTCGGCCGCGATCGCGGGTTCCCAGTCGTCTGTGGTGGCGTTCATCAACTGCTCCCCGGCCCAGCCGGGTGCGGCCGCGAGCACGACGTTCTCGCGTTGCCCGAACGTCCCCTCGGCCCTCGCTTCACGAAGGGCGTCGAGGCGCATGTCGGTCGTGAGCTGCTGCTCGAGCCGCTCCTCGTTCCCGCCGGGAGCTCGGCCGAGACCGGTGACGCCGGAGGGCGCCCGTGCCGCGAGCGACACGAACGCCGCCAGGACGATCAACGCGAGCACGGTGATGGCTCCGGACAAGACCCTCGGCTGCATCGACTTCCGCCTCCTCACCGCCGGCTCGACCCGGCACGATCTCTGACCCCCGGGAGGAATCGTAGTCCGGCCCGGAGGGGGCGCGCCACCCCGGAACCGGGTGCGTCACGGGTACCCTCCTGCGATGGAACGGCGTCCGTCGGGCCGGTTGGCATCGGAGGCTCTCCACCTGGTCCTGCCGTCGCTCGTCCTGGCGCTCTTCCTCGCGCCTCTCGTCCTGGTCTTCCTCGGGTCGCTTCGGCCGGCGGGCACCGCCCCTCCCGTGTCGATCGACCTCTGGCCCGCGGACGCCGGAGCCTCGAACTACGCGGACGTGCTGGGCCGACCCATCCTCCGGCGACAGCTGCTGAATTCGCTCCTCGTCGCGGCGATCGCGGTGCCGGCCGGCACTCTCGTGGCTTCGTCGGCGGGGTTCGCGATCGCGCGGCTGCCGCGACGCGCTGCGCTCGCCCTGCTCGGAGTCACGGTGGTCGCGGTGGCGATCCCCGCGAGCACGGTGTTCGTCGGACGGCTCGTCCTGTTCCGTCTCCTGGGAGTCACGGACACGCCGGTGCCGCTGGTCGCTCCGGCGCTGATCGGCATCACGCCGCTGCTGGTGCTGCTCTTCGCATGGAGCTACCACACGGTGCCTCGCGAGGTCTACGATCTCGCGACGGAAGCCGGGCTCGGGCCCTTCGGTACCTGGTGGCGCGTCGCGATCCCGCTGCGGCGAGGCGCCATATCGGTCGCGGTGGCGATCGCGTTCGTGGTCTCGTGGGGGAACCTGTTCGATCCCTTGCTCTACATCTACGACGAACGCTGGTTCACGCTGCCGATGGGGCTCGTCTCACTGGCGGGATTGCCGCCGACGGACCAAGGACTGATGCTCGCTGCCGCCGTGATCGCGATCGCGCCCGCGGTGGTGACGGCGTTCGTGGTGCAGCGTCATCTATTCGAACGGAGGGTGTGATGCGGAAGAGGACCGGGACGTGGTTCGGCGCATCGGCGATCGTGCTGCTCGCGAGCGTCGCATGCACGGGGGTGTCCGCCGAGCAGTCCACACGGATCACCGTGATGGTCGCCGGCGACGCCGAGGAGATCGAGGCGTACCGCGCCGTCGTCGCCGGGTTCAACGAGGGACAGGATGAGGTGGAGGCGAGGCTGATCCCCTTCGCCGAGCGCGACGACCTGATCCTTCGGCTGTCCACGTCGATCGCCGGCGGACAGCCGCCCGACCTCTTCCTGATGAACTACCGGTTCTACGGTCAGTTCGCCGCCCGCGAGACGTTGGAGCCGGTCGCCCCGTACCTCCGGGACTCGGACGCGTTCTCCGAAGCCGACTTCTTCGACACCGCGCTCACGCCCTTCCGCTGGGACGGCGAGCAGGTGTGTCTGCCGCAGAACGTCTCGAGCCTCGTCGTGTACTACAACTCCGATCTCTTCCGACGCGCGGGCGTCGCCCTTCCGAAGGACGGCTGGTCATGGGACGACATGGTGGCCGCCGCCATGAAGCTCACCCTCGACCGCGACGGTGACGGAACGGTCGACACGTACGGCCTCGGAGTGGACCCCGAGATCATCCGCGTCGCGCCGTTCATCTGGTCGAACGGAGGGCAGCTGGTCGACGACGAGACCTCGCCGACGCGGTTCGCCCTGGACGGGAGCGCGGTCGTCGCGCTCGACCAGTTCTTCGATCTCCGGACCGTCCATGGCGTCACCCCCACGGACGAGGAAGCGGAGGCCGAGGACTTCGTGAGCCGGTTCCTGAACGGCCGTCTCGGGATGCTGATGGAATCGAGACGAGTGGTCCCGACGCTTCGGACGATCACCGACTTCGAGTGGGACGTGGCCGGGACTCCTATGCACGCTACCCCCGCGTCCGTTCTGCACTCCGATGCGTACTGCATGACCGAGGGGTCCGACGCCAAGGATGAGGCCTGGCGGTTCATGGAGTACGCCCTCGGCCCGGAGGGGCAGCGGATCGCATCGGAGGCCGGCCGGACGGTGCCGTCGCTGCGGTCGGTGGCAGAGACCGAGGCGTTCCTCGACCCGAACGAGCCACCCACGAACGCGCAGGTGTTCCTCGACCAGATCGCGTACCTCCGGTCGGTCCCCGCCATCTCGACCTGGCCGGAGATCGAGGACACGGCGAACGGGCTGCTCGAGGAGGCCTACTACGGGGGAGGGTCGGGTCTCGAGGTCGCGGTGGAGCTCGAGACGCAGACCCGCGATCAGTTCGCCCGCGCAGAGATCTGATGGGAGCCGGGGATCGCCGGATCCTCTGGCTGATGGCGGCCCCGTTCCTGGTGGGCGCGATCGCCCTCATCCTGGCGCCGGCGTTCGGATCGCTCGCGATGGCGTTCTACGAATGGGACCTGGTGCGACCGCCCCGGTTCGTCGGCTCGGCCAACCTGCGGGAGCTGATCGACGATCCCGTCTTCCGGATCACCCTGCGGAACTCGCTCCTGTACGTGGCCGCCGCGGTCCCGCTCCGGCTCCTGGGCGCGCTCGGGATCGCTCTGGTGCTCCACGGACGCGGTCGAGTGAAGGCGGCCGGCCGCGTCTCGGTCCTGATCCCTACGGTGATCCCGGATGCCGCGTACGCGTTGGTCTGGTTGTGGATCCTGAACCCCTTGTACGGACCGTTGAACCTCGCGCTGGGGGCGGCGGGTCTTCCGACGCCCGCCTGGTTCTCGCAGGCGACGCCCGCCAGATGGGCCGTCGTGATCATGGGGGTGTTCCAACTCGGCGAGGGTGCCCTGATCGCGTTGATCGCACGGGGCTACGTGCCCGAGGAGCTCCACGAGATCGCCGCGATCAACGGAGCCGGACGCTGGAGCCGGTTCGTTCGGGTCACGCTCCCGATCATGGCGCCGGCGTTGCTGCTGATCGTGGCTCGGGACACGATCCTCAGCCTGCAGGCGACATTCGCGCCCGCGCTGATCGTGACCGACGGGGGGCCACCGCCGTACGCGACGACGTACCTCCCCCTCTTCGTCTTCCAGAACGCGTTCGGCTACCTGCGCTACGGGTACGCGGCGGCTGCGACGGCGGTGATGCTGCTCCTCACCGCCTCGATCCTCTGGTTGCAGTACCGCGCCGTCGTGTGGTGGCGAGGTCGCCTCACCCCTCCCGCCTGACGGTGATTTCACATCCAGGCGGGCGCAGGGAGGTCCGGCGTCGCGAGGAGCAACCAACGCAGGCGGCCGAGCGCTGAGGGGTCGACCAAGAGGCTCGCGCGGCTCCGTCCGCTCCACGTCCGGACGGCGTCGAGCCCCTCGCGACGGTTCAGGAGCTCCGCTTGGCATCGGAGCTGCTCGTGGACCCAATGGTCGAAGCCGAGCGCGGTCAGCGCGTGGCGCTGCGTCACGCTCGGGAACGCGATCAGGCCCTGGGCCACCGCATGCCTGCTGAGGAGGTCGAAGTCGAGACCGGAGGTGATGTCGGTCTCGCCCGGTCGGTCGAGCAGGTCCTCCACCGGTCGGTGTGCGCGGTACCCGTGGGGCGGGCCGCCCGGCTCGCCCACGCCGCCGTAGTCGATCAGGAGCGCATAGCCCGGGTGGGCGAGCCGGGCTCCGACCTCCTCGATGAACGCCGTCGCCCCGTCGGGGAGGACCGCCTCCGCTCCCTCTTCGAGAGGGAGGTCGTCGCCGGGCGTCGGGTCGCCGAGGTGCTCGACGAACCGATCCCCCTCCAGTGCGACCAGGACCTCTTTCGTCCCGGAAGCGGTCCCGCGCAGCCGCCGGAACGGCAGGTTGTCCAGCAGCTCGTTCGCGATGATCAGCTGCGGGGATCCCTCGAGGGTCCCGGCGACCTCGACGCCGTCGACCGCCTCGAGCGCAGCCCGGGCCCCCGGGCTCGGATCGATCGCTGTGTACGTCACATCCAGGTTCCCGAGGTGCTCGACGAGCTGCCGTGCGAGCGTGCCGTCGCCGGCGCCGACCTCGGACAGCCGCAGGGGCTTGGGTTCGCCGAGCCGGTCGCGGAGGTCGACGATCGCCCGTCCGAGCAACTCCGCGAAGACGGGGTGGACGTGCGGGCTGGTCACGAAATGGCCGTCGGGACCGATCGGGGGACGCTCGAAGAACCCTCCTGGGCCGTACAACGCGAGGGTCATGTATTCCGCGAACGTGATCGGTCCGTGATCCTTGATCGCGTGGGCGACCGATTCACGTGCGTCCATGCGCATGAGCGTAGTTCCTCGCCCGGTGGCGGCCTGGGTAGCATCGGCTCCGTGAGCGACGAGATCCGGCAGGCAGCATCGCTGATCGGTGTTCGTGACGCCGCCGATGGACCGGAGGTGCTCGTGATCGAGCGGACGCTCGACCATCGGTTCCTCCCGGGCTACGTGGCGTTCCCCGGAGGCGCTGTGGATCCGGCCGATCGGGGCCTGGCCGAGCGCTGGTTCGGGGACGCCGGGGAGGCCGCGCGGGCGGCCGCGGTCCGCGAACTGGCGGAAGAGGTCGGCCTGGCCGTCACCGGGAGCGCCGTGGTCGCGGCGGGACCGGATCGGTCGCTCGCGCCGATCGACGCCTCACCTCCTCGCGCCGACGCGCTGCCGGAGATCGCTCGATGGATCGCGCCGACCGACGTGCCCGTCCGCTTCGATGCCAGGTACTACGCCGCGCGCATGCAGGACGCTGCCGATCCCGCCCCCGACGGAGCGGAGGCCGCGAGAGCCTGGTGGACCTCGCCGGCCGAACTCCTCACGGCGTGGGAGGCCGAGGAGGTGCGGCTCTACTGGCCGACGCACTACACGATGGTGGCGCTCGCGGGTCGACGCGACGCGGACGACCTGCTCGGCCTCAAGCTCGCCACGCGCGAACCCGACGACGAGGACCTCGGCCGGTTGCCGCGATCGGTCTTCTTCCAGGATCGGTGACGCAGGCCGACATGCTGTCGATCAAGAGGGTCCTCGTCCCGAACCCGAGCGTCTACACGCTCGAGGGCACGAACACCTGGATCGTGGGAAGCGAGCCGACGATCGTGATCGACCCCGGCCCCGACCTCCCCCAGCATCTGGCCGATGTCGCTCGGGAGGCCGGCTCGGTGGGAGCCGTGCTCGTCACCCACGATCATCCCGACCACTCGCCGGGCGCGATCCCGTTCGCACGCCTCGTGGACGCGCCCGTGTACGCGTCCGGCTCGCCGGCGCGGAGCGCCTGTCCGCCGGGCAGCGGGTGCGCGCCGGCGACCTCGAGCTCGCAACCGTGCAGACGCCCGGTCACACGTCCGACCACGTCGCCTTCTTCGACCTCGAGAGCGGCGCGCTGTTCACGGGCGACACGGTGCTCGGCCGAGGGACGAGCTTCATCGATCCGCCGGACGGCGATCTGGTGCAGTACCTGCGGTCGCTCCGACGGCTCCTCGATCTCGATCCCCGGTCGATCTATCCGGGTCACGGACCCGTCGTGCTGCGGGCTCGCGAGAAGCTCCTCGAGTACCTCGCGCACCGCGAGGAGCGGGAGGCACAGGTGGTGTCGGCGCTCGCGGAGGGGCCGCGGACGATCGCGGAGATGGTCCAGGAGATCTACGCGGACCACCCCGCGGAGGCGCATCCACTCGCCGCTCGCTCGGTGCTGGCGCAGCTCCGCAAGCTCGCCGACGAAGGGCGGGCCGAACGCGTCGGCAAGGGCGACGACGGACCGTGGACCGCTTCCACGCCGAGGACGTGCCAGCGATGCGGACGTCCGGTCAGGGGCAAGGCGCGGTATTGCGATTCATGCGCCTTTGCGATGCTGCAGTCCGGAGGGTAGGGGCAGCTCGCTCACGTCGGAGGACGCCGGCCGGACCAGGTATCGGCCGCGCGCGCGCTCGACGCGACCGGCGGCGGAGAGCTCCGCGAGGGCTCGGTTCACGCTCTCCCGCGTGGATCCGGTGAGCCCGGCGAGATGTTCTTGCGTGAGGGGGAGATCGAGCCGACTCCCGCCGGGCACGGCTCGCCCGAAGCGCGCGGCGAGATCGTCCATCCGCGCCACGAGGCGATCGGCGATGCGATCCCACGCGACCGAGCAGGCGAGCCAGGATGCCCGCCGGGCCCGTCGCGCGAGACCGTCGCGGAGCGCGATCGGTCCCGCGACGGAGAGCCCGCTCGTGACGAGCGCTCGCACCGATGCATCCGAGGTCCAGCTCGCGGGGCCACCGACGAGGTCACCCGGCCCGAGGACGTCGAGGGCCAAGCGGTGGCCCTCGACGTCGATCATCTCCATCAGCAACGCACCGCTGCGGACGACCCAGGCATCCGGATAGGACTCGCCCTGACGGACGATCTCCCGGCCGGCGTGCACATCCAGGATGAGGGGGAGCGGTTCGCTGACGGTTCCCACCGACGCACCACCCCTTCGCGACGGCGACCTTATCCGCGGCCGCCGACACGCGCGCGGGGAGAACCCGCTAGGCTTTGCCCCGCTCTGGTCCCGAGGAGGTCACGTTGGCGAAGGCCAAGCTCGATGCCGTCATCGCGGCGGTGCCGCTGTTCGAGACCCTGTCCAAGCGGCACCTGAAGAAGGTCGCAGGACTGACGACGACCGTCGAGTTCGACGCCGGGGACACGGTGATCCAGGAAGGGGAGCCGGGAGATTCCTTCTTCGTCACGGTCTCGGGACAGGCGAAGGTGATCACCGGAGGCAAGACGGTCCATCGGCTGATCCCCGGCGATCACTTCGGCGAGATCTCCTTGCTCGACGGACGGCCCCGGTCGGCATCGGTCGTCGCGGAGACGCCCCTCTCGCTGCTCCGGCTCCCTCGCTCGTCGTTCCTCCGCCTGGTCCGGGACGACGCGGACCTCGCGCGCGCGCTGCTCGCCTCGCTCGCCCGGATGGTCAGGCGGGTGGACCGCTCGCTCGCGAAGTGAGCCCCCTGCGCATCGAGTTCCACCATCCGATCGACGCGCCGCCGCCGGCCGCCGTGCCCGGTCCGCCTCCTCCGCCCCCCGCGCCTCCACCGGCCGTCGCCTCGGCGACCTGGCACGAGGGGCGCCCCGTGGTCGACGCCGAGGACCCGTCGATCAAGGCCACCGTCGAGCGCGCGTTCCGGGCGACCCCCGTCGTGGTCGACGACCCGTCACTGCGCCGGGTGGGCGCCCATGGGGAGCAGATGCTGCAGCCCGGCGACCTCGAGTGGTTCCGTGCGGTCGCGCAGTTCCGCGTGCCGGCCGAGACGGGGCTCGTCGCTCGCACCGTTCCCGGCGTGACGCAGGGTGGGTACGACCCCGCCGCGAACTACCGTCGGTTCGCGGAGCAGATCGAGCGACTGGAGTCCTGACCGAGGCGAGACGAGGTCATGCGTCCCGCGCCACCCAGGCCCGGCCGGTGTCGCAGAACGAGAGGAAGTCGCAGTGGTGGCACCAGCCGCCGGGCGTCGGATCGAAGGCGCCCTCGCCGATCGATCGGAGTGACGCGGCCACCCGCGCCCGCACCTCGTCCGGGTCGCCCATCGGGTGGGAGACCTCCTCGCCGCCCGCGAGGTAGAGATACGTCAGGGTGAGGTCCTCGGGACGCTTGCCCCACACCTCGACGCAGGCCAGGCCGTAGAGATCGAGCTGGAGACCGGCCAGCGGATCGTCGGCACCGGGTCGGCGGCCGGTCTTCCAATCGACGACCTCCCAGGGGCCCGCGACCGCGTCGCCGAAGACGGCGTCGATGCGGCCGGAGACGGCGAAGCCCTCCATCCGCAGGAGGAAGGCGCGCTCGGCGAACAGCGGCACGACACCCGCGAACCGGCTCGCGAGGAACGCCTGGCGCAGACGATCGACCTTCCCCGGCTCCGTCGCGAGCTCGTCCGCGGTGAAGTCGGGTGCGTCGTCGAGCTCGAGGAGCTGCCCCTGTCCCGACGAACGGCGCTCGATCCATCGGTGGACCTCGGTCCCGATCCGGGCGGCCGGTCCCGAGAAGCGAGGGAGCGGCCGCACGGAGGTCCAGTAGAAGCGCTTCGGGCACCGTGCGTAGTCGATCACCCCACCGACCGACACCGTCCGCGGCGGTGCCACCTCCGTCCCGCGGCCCTCGACCTCCTCACGTTCCCGGAGGTGGAGCGCGAGGCTCCGCCGATCAGCGCCGAGCCGCTCGAGCGCAGCCTGCCCCTCCGGCCCGAGCGGGTCGAGGAGCGAGTCCTGGATCGGGCCGCCCCCTTCGGCCGCCGTCACCGCGGCCTGCCGCCAGCCCGCGGGGAACACCGGGTCGGCCTCGCTCGGGAGCGCGGGACCCGGCCAATCGCGCACGAACCGTTCCCGGTACCCGAGGATCGGGTTGTGTTCCTCGTCGATGTCGGCGCCGGGATCCCACGTGGCGTGCTTCGTCTCCATGATCCAGTCCTTCAGCTCCCGGAGGAAGGGGCCGGCCTCCTTCGCGCGCATGTTCTCCGCGTACCAGTGGGCGCCCGTGACGTGCAGCGTCCGACGTGCGCGGGTCATCGCGACGTAGGCGGTCCGTCGCTCCTCGTACTCCTCCTGTTGCTTCAGGTCTTTCTTGAACGCGGAGAGGTTGCCGTCGTACCGAGGCAGGTAGGCGGCATCGCCGCGCAGCTCGAAGTCCATCGACTTGCCGCGCTCGGCCGGGTTGTGCTGGATCTGGGTGTTGGGAAGCAGGCCCTTCGCGAGACCGGGCACGAAGACGTGGTCGAACTCGAGCCCCTTGGCAACATGGATCGTCATGACTTTGACCGAGTCTTCATCGGAGGGCTGAACGGGGGACCATTCCTGCTTGTCCAGGTTCTCGACCGCGTCCACGTACTCGAGGAAGGCGCGCAGCGTGAGCTCCCCCTGGACCGGTGAGAACGCGTGCACCTCGTCGAGGAACGCCGCCAGGTTGCGGCGTGCGGCCGCGGCGGACGCCACGTCGAGATGCGCGTCGAGCTCGGTGAGGATGCCCGTGCGCCGGATGATCTCGCCGAGGAACTCGCCGACCGGTCGACGAGCCTCCACGCGCAGCGCCGTCAGCTCCTGACGGCACTCCTCCAGCCGCGCCCGCCCCTCCTCGGAGAGGCCTTCCACCTCGTCGAGGTGCTCGAGCGCTTCCGTGAACAGGAACGGGACGGCGTCACCCTCGGCCTCGTCCTCCTCGCGCAAGGCGAAGCTCTTGGTCTTGGCCAGCGAGGCCACGAGCGCGAGGTCCTTGAAGCCGACGCGGTAGCGCGGGCCGAGGAGGATCCGCCCCAGCGCGACGCTCGCCAGCGGGTCCAGCGTGGCGCGCGCGTAGGCGAGCACCTCGACGACCTCCGGCATCTTGAGCAACCCGGCGAGTCCCAGGATCTCCGCGGGCACCGCACGTTCGTTGAACGCCTGCTGGAGCGAGAGGAACAACCGAGAGGTGCGGCACAACACCACGCAGTCCGACCACGCCGCGCCGCCATCGTGCAACGCCACGATGCGGTCGGCCACCCATGCGGCCTCCTTGACCTCGTCGGAGATGCGAGCGACGTGGACCTCGCCCGGTCCGTTCTCCTCCCACGGGACCAGTCGCTTGTCCGGATCGGGGCGTTGGGCCGCCGGGAGCTGCCCGATCAGGATGTCGGCGGCTTCCAGGATCCGGGCCCCCGATCGGAAGTTGGTGTACAGGGGGAGCTTGGTCGCCTCCTCGCCGTCCGCCTTCGCGAACTGCTTCGGGAACTCGAGCAGGTTGAACAGCGACGCACCCCGCCACGCGTAGATGTTCTGATCGGGGTCGCCGACCGCCGTCACCGGATGACCGCCACCGAAGACACCCGCCATCAGTCGGGCCTGCGCGACGTTCGTGTCCTGGTACTCGTCGAGGAGCACCGTGGCGAACCGGTCGCGGTACTGCTTCGCGACCTCGGGATGCTGTTCCACGATGTTGAGCGCGAGCTCGATCTGGTCGCCGAAGTCGATCACGCCCAGCTCGCGCTTCAGCTCCCGGAAGACCGCGCACGCCTTCGCGAGCTCGATGCGTTCCCTCGCGGATCCGTACGCGCGATCGGAGCGATGGTCCTTGAGCTCCTCGAGCCGCTGCTCGTTGAACTCGACGATCTCATCAGGCGAACGGAAGTGGTTGGCTGCTTGATCGTCGAGCGTGAGGATCCGGTCCACGACACCCGGGAGCCGTTGGGCCTCGACGACCTCGAACGTCATCCGATCGAGGACGCGTCCGCAGAGCTCGACGCGCTGCGCCGGCGTGAGGACCCGCTGGTTCGGCTCGATCCCGATCAGGACGCCGTGGCGATCGAGGAGCTGGGCGGCGAAGCCGTGGTAGTTGCTGATCTCCGGTTCCTCGCCGTCGGGGAGGTCGAGGCCGGCGAGCGCACGACGGACCCGCTGTTGGAGGTTCTCCGTCGCCTTGTTCGTGAAGGTGAGGCAGAGCACGTTGCCGGGAAGGACGCCCTGGTGCTCCGCGGGGAGCCGGCCGAGCGCGACCAGCGCCAGGTAGACGACGCGCGCGGCCATCACCGACGTCTTGCCGGAGCCGGCGCCGGCGACGAGGACGTAGGGCTCCAGAGGCCATGAGATCGCCCGCCATTGCTCCTCCGTGGGTGCCCGGCCGCCGAGGACGTCGAGGATCTCTTGCGGGAACGTCATCGTGCCGCTCATCGCTCCGCTCCCACAGCACCGGAGGTCCCGACATCGAACAGCGGCCTTCCTTCGGGGAAGAGCGGGCACAGCGATTGGAACTCGCAGAAGAAGCAGTTCGCCTGATAGTTCGGGCGGTACGAGCCCGAGTCGTTCAGGCGCCGAAGCTCGCCGACCAGACCCGAGAGCTTCTCCCGCATCACGTCCTGGTAGGCCTCCTCGCGGTCGGGGGTTCCGACCGTCCACTCGCGGGTGACGAGCTCTCCGTTGCGCCAATCGCCCTTGAGGTAGGACAGCTCGACGCCGGAGACCGGTTGGAACTTCTCCATGTCCTCGGATTCGAGGACCGCGAGGTAGTAGATGCCGAGTTGGAGGCTCTCGTTCGCCTTGGGAGCGCGATCGGCGCTCCCGGTCTTGTAGTCCGTGATCCGCGTGCCGGGGAACCCGGCGGGGTCCGGGCCGATGCGGTCGATGTAGCCGACGATCGACGCCCCGTCGTAGTCGAACTCGAACCCTTCCTCGGTGGCCGAGGCGGGATGTGCGCCGTACCGCTCGAACCAGTTGGGGAGCATCCGCTTCTGCGCGAGCGAGCGCCAGGCTTCGGAGACGGCCTTGGCGGGGAACTCCTGGGGCCGCCAGCGCCGGTCGACCTCCGCGTTGAGTGCTTCGAGCGTCCTCTCGACGACTCCCTTCTCGCAATCCTCGATGATCCGGTGCACGAGGGATCCGACCCAGGCCTGGTAGCCGACCGGTCGCCCGAGCCCGAGCTCGTAGCCGAGGACGAACTGGAGCTCGCAATTGTCGAGCACGTCCAGCTTCGAGTACGAGGCGCGGAGATGCTCGTGGAGCGGGCGACCCGTGTCCGTCCACTCGCGCTGGAACCACCACCGCCGTGGGTCCACGCCCAGCGCGACGAGTCCTTCGAGCGCGGCGATCCGCTCGGGGCCGGGGATCGCGTGATCCCCGAGCGTCCGGCGCCACGACGCCGCGGCCTCCCGGACCGAGATGGGCTCGGAGATCGTCGGGTCGGGAACGGCCGACCACTTCACCCCGAGCTCCTCGACGAACCGTGAGCCGGTGGACGCCTCGTCCGCGTGGGCGCGGCTCGCCATCAGCACGACGCGTTCGCGCGCACGACCGAGGACCATCCGGAACAGGCGACGCTCGTCTTCCAACCGCGCGCGGTTGCGATCCGACTGCGACACGAGCCGATCCAAGGCCTCGAGATCGAACATCGGCTCCGGCAGCGAGAGGCTGGGGAAGTTCCCTTCCACCGTGCCGACCACGATCACGGTGTGGAACTCCCGGCCGGCGGCTCCGTGGGCCGTGAGGACCTGGACGGCGTCCGCCTCGCGACGTTCCCACGCCGAGAACCCCGGACCGCGCTCCCCGGCGTCCACCGATGACAGGAACGCCTCGACCGACGGGTCGGCGGTGGAGCCGGCCTCCGCGACCGCGCTCGAGAACGCCACGACCGAGTCGAGCTCGCGCCGCGACTCGACGGAGGCGTCGGCGGCGTCCACCAACCGGCGCGAGCAGGGCAGCTCGCGCCACAGGACCGAGAACGTGTCGAGCACCGAACGTTCGGCCGCTTCCGCCGCTCGCCCGAGGACCCCGCGCACCTCCTCCACGTGCGCGGCCTCCTGCACCGTGAGGCCGTCCGTGAACTCGAGGGCACGCCCTACGGATCCAGCCTTGGTGTGCGCGATCCGCATGAGGCCACGGGCGGCCGCGGGCGAGAGGCGTACCAGATCCGATGTGAGCACCGACTCGATCAGCCCGTTCCGCTCGTCCTCGGACGCGACGAGCCAACGCAGCGCGAGGACGAACGGCCGTGTGGCCGGCTCCTGCGCGAGCGAGACGCCGCTCTCGGGGGCGGTCCGCGGCACCCGCGCATCGTCGAGGGCACGCAGGAGCCCGCCCACGTGCGACCCCTGTCGGCGGATGACGACGGCGAGCTCCCCCCACGCGACGGCGTCTTCGACGTGGAGGCGCCGGAGCTCACGGGCGACTGCCGCGTACTCCTCCGAGGTGTGCGCCGCGCTCCACGCGTCGACGCGCACCGACCCCGGTGCGCGGTGGGGTGTCGCCAGCTCGACGTGTGCGGCCGCGAACACCTGCGTGAAACGCAGCGACGGCACCGCCGTCGTGCCCTGGAAGGAGAAGACGTGCGCCTCCGGATCCGCCGCGACGACGAGGTCATCCGTGCGCAGCGAGCGGACGAGCGCCTCCTGCGCGAACGTGGCGTCGTGATAGTCGTCGACGAGCAGATGCTGGAGGAGCGGTGTCTCCGACGCGGCTGCCGCCGTCTCGGCTCGGCCGATCAGCGCGGCGAAGTCGACGACGCGATCGGCGTCCAGCACGTCGAGATACTCCTGGTAGAAACGAGCGAGCTCGTTCCAGCCGCTCAACCCTCGCGACGCTGCCTTCTCGTGGATCTCTTCAGGGGTCAGCCGAGCCTCCTGCGCCCTGAGGAGGAACTGCCGGATCTGGTCGGCGAACCCGCGGAGCGTCAAGAGGTGTCCGTAGGCGGGCCATTCCGCGGGGTCCTGCCCTTGGAGCAGATCCTGGACGAGTGCGAACTGGTCGGGCGCGGAGAGGACATCGGGAGGCTCCGCGTAGCCGAGCGCCGAGAAACGTTCGCGCAGGATGAGATGCCCGAGCCCGTGGAACGTCAAGACGTTGAGGCTGGAGAGCGATGCGGGGAGCCGGGCGATCAGCGCGTCGCGAGCCGCCTGCCGCGCGCGGCGCGACCCGACGATCAGCGCGACCCGCTCGGGGTCGGCACCGCCCTCCACGAGACGCGCGAACCGCTCGCGGAGGACCGAGGATTTCCCGGTTCCCGCTGCGCCGGTGACCAACAACGCACCGGCACCATGCGAGAGCACAGCTTCCTGAGCGGTATCGGGGGATGAGGGGGGGTTCACGAGGCGGATGCTATCGCCAGTCGCCGACACCTCCGAGGTCGGGTCGTGGGGGGACCGGCGCCGCGTCGCTCGGCCCGGTCACGCCCGTGAGCCGGCGCCGGTACCAGTTGTCGATGTCCTGGGTCGACAGCCGACCGACGACCCGGTCGCCATCGACGACCAGCGCTTGACCGCCGCCGGCGATCCATTCGATCGCTCGATCGAGGGGCAGGTCCGGTCGCACCTCCCGCATCCGCTCCCGCGGCGTCATCGCCGTCTGGACCCCGTGGGTCGGGTCGCTCCCGCCGACCTTCGCCGCCTTCGGGAACGACAGCGAGCCGATCAGGTGGCCGAACCCGTCGACGACGGGGAACTCCGTCACCTGATCCGCGCGGAGGTGCGTCTCGAGCGCGTGCAGCAGCGTGACGTCGGCGGAGATCGGGGGCGGCGCCGGACCCATCGCCTCGGAGACGACGCCGCGGGAGAGGTCCTGCAGGATCGGTGACTGCTTGCCCACCTGCAGGCCTTGGCTGATCATCATCCAGCCGATGAAGGCGAAGATGATCCAATCGCTGTCGTTGGCTCGCAACCGCTGGATCCCGATCACCCCCAACACCCCTCCGACGACCACGCCGCCCCAGCCCGCCACCCGGAGCGCGAGGAACCGGTCCTTCGTGATCCCCCAGACGACGGCGAGCAACATGCGGCCGCCGTCCACGGGGAACCCCGGCAGCGCGTTCAATCCGGCGAAGAGCAGGCTGAGGACCGCGAGGTTCCTCAGGATCTCCGACAGAACCCCGTCCGTGCCGGCGTATCCGATCCAGAAGACCCCCGCAAGGACCAGCGTGCTGAACGGGCCGGCGGCGGAGATCAGGAACGATGCGAAGGGCCCTCGTTCGCCCGAATGGGTCTCCGTGTACCCGCCCCAGAAGACCAACGTGATCCCATGCACCGGCAGATCGAAGATGCGCGCCGTCGCGGCGTGCGCAAGCTCGTGGAGGATGATGCTCGCGTAGAACAGGATCGCGTTCACGACAGACCACCACAGGGCTTGCTGATCGGTCAGCGTTCCGCCCCGAGAGAGGCTCTCGTAGGTCGCGTAGACGACGAACGCCGCGAAGACCAGCCACGGGACCGTGATGAAGATCGGGATGCCTCGGATCGAGGCAAGCTTCCAGCGCTTCTCCACGTTCGGCAGATTACCCGGGCTCCGTCGGAGGAGGGGGCCGGCCCGCAGAGCGGGTCGTTCGGATGCAGCGAGTGACCTACTCGGGCAGCTCCAGGTCGAGCATCGCGCCGAGGTCCCGAGCGTTGCGTACGGCGAAGTCCCGGTAGCAGTTGTTCATCAGGACGTGCGTCTCCCGGGTGTCGGCAGCCAACCCTTCGATCTTCGGGACCCATTCCTGCAGCTCGTTGTTCTCGTAGTCGTACCGGAACCGCTCGCTCGCGCTCTCGCTCTTCGTCTCCCACGCCTTCGGGTCGCGCCCATGGAAGCGGACCATCGAGATGTCGTTGGCCGTTGCGGCTGCGAGCGGCGGCATCGAGGAGTCGAACCCCTGCGGCATGTCGACGCACACGAGCGGCAGGTTCCGCTCCTCGAGGAAGGACAGGGTCTCTTCGACGTTGCGGTCCTCGAGCCACGACTTGTGTCGGAACTCGACGGCGATCCGGTAGTCAGGGAGCCGTGTCACGGCCTCCTCGATGTAGGCCTTGTTCTTCCTCGAGATCGTGAAGTACTGCGGGAACTGGAACAGGACGGCGCCGAGCTTCCCGGCGGAGTGGAGCGGGTAGAGAGCGAGCCGGAATCGCTCCCAGACCTCATCGACCGCGTCGTCGGGAAGCTTGTCCCGATAGACGCGGCGCTTGTCCAGGAGCTCCTTGGGGAGCTCGGCCTTGATGTCGCCGTAGAGCGAGTCGGGACGGGTCGGGTGGTTCGTCAGGAGCGAGTACGCCTTGATGTTGAACGTGAAGTCCTTCGGCGTGCGCTCGATCCAGAGCTCCGAGTTCCGTTCCGAGGGAGGGAAGTAGTACGTGGAGTCGACCTCGACCAGAGGGAACTTCGAGGCGTAGAACTTGAGCCGACCCTCTGCGGACTTCGTTCCAGGTGGATAGAAGTTCCCGTCCTTGATGAGGGTGGGATCCGTCCAAGAGGACGTGCCGATCAGGATCGAGCCTCGGCTCACGGTTCCGGTTCGTCCTGGTTCTCTTCCGACTTCTTGCGGAAGACCTTGTCTTTGGCTTGTGTCGCCTTCTCCTTCGCGACCCGGAGGAGGCGCTGTGCCCAGACGTACTCGGTGGCCAAGATCGCGAGGCCCCCGATGATCACCAGGAGGCCAGGCCCGGGGAGGACGAGCATCGCGGCCCCGGCGAGGATCACGACGAAGCCGGCGATCGTGATCCCAACCCGTTTGCTGTTGCGGGCGATGAAGCGACCGACCACCTTGAAGGGCACCACGGTCGGGTGGTCGTGCCAGCGCCGTGCCAGCTCCGGGCGAGATGTCTCGAGCTCCTCGACGAACTCGGAGGCATCAACCTCCTGCGGTTCGTCGCCCCAGACCTCGTCGCGGAAGGGGAATCGGCGCTTCTGTGGATCCGGATCCGGCTCGGCCGTCATGACGTCGAGTTTCGCACGGTGAGCCAGGACTGGCCTTCTCGGCGAGATTGTCACTCTTGAGGACGAACGGCCGATGGGCTACAACTCGGGGGTTCCTGGCCCCGCGGCCGCTGGGGAGACCGCCTCGTCCCAAGGAGGGAAGATGTCGGTCTACGCAACTGGCCATCCAGGGCGATCGCAGGGCACCATTCGTGATGAGGAGACAGCCCGATTCCGGCTTTTCGTTCTCGGCATCGTCACACTGAATGTTGCGCTTCTGCTCCTGGCCGCTCAGATGCGACAGTCAACCCCACCGCCCGCAGAGCTTGTGTTGTGGGTCGTACTTGTGGCTATCGCTGGGTTCGTTCCATTGAGCTCCGGTCGCGGGCCATCCCTTGCGATGGATCTCCCGCTCCTCCTCGCAGCTGCGTTTGTGTTCGGACCCCTGATTTCAGGAATGATTGCTCTCCTCGGAGCAGTCGACATTCGTGAAGTGAGGCGAGAGATCTCTTGGCCGAGGGCGCTATGGAATCGATCTCAAACGTCAATCAGCGTCATGTGTGCGAGCGTTGCTTTCGCCACGCTAGCCGAGCTAGGGGACTGGCCTTTGACGCCGCTAGTTGCGTTGGTGGCTCTCGGAGTCGACATGACCGTCAACTACGTGATCGTTGGATATGGGACATCACTTAGGACCGGACGTCCCATAGGGGAATCTGTTAGCGCGATGCGATTCGGTTCTCCAGCTACCTTCTTAGTGAGCTACTTGTGCTTTGGGTTCCTGGGCATCCTGATTGCGGAAGCGTACGCGCGCTTTGGGCTGTCGGGGGTGGTCGCTTCTGTCGCGCCGGTCGTTCTCGGAAAGCAGCTGTTCATGCATCGCTCGAAGTTGGACAGTGCGGAGCAAGCGCTGGAGGACAACAACCTGGCGTTGAGCCACGTTGATGAGCGAATTGCCGCCGAACGACAGCTAGAGAGAGCCCGGATCGCGGCCGCTTTGCACGACGAAGTTCTCCAGGATCTCTACAACGTGACGATTCGCGCTCAGGTGCTCCGCCAGGATCTGCTGAATGGCCGCCTCTTGGATTTGGAGGATGACTTGCCTCCTGTGATTCAGGCGAGCGAGGCAGCAGTGGAGGACCTGCGTGAGGTCATTCATGGCCTCCGGTCCGCCGCGATTGGCCACGCCGGCCTCATTGAGACGCTCAGCTTGTTTGCCCGCCGTATGGAGGATGAGTCGGGAATCCAAATCGTCATGTCGCTCGACTCCAGCGTTCACCTAACACCTGAGCGAGAACTTGTCGTCTATCAGATAGCGAGGGAGGCGCTGGTCAACGCAGCCCAGCACTCGAAAGCGCGGACGATTTGGGTATCGATTCAACGGGAACAAGGCAGCCTGCAAGCCGAGATTGCCGATGACGGCCGTGGATTCGACCCAACCGACCAAACCAGTCGCTTGCACTTTGGCCTCAGCTTGATGAACGAGCGCGCACTTGAGATTGGCGCTGAGCTCGAGATCCGATCAAGCCCCGGATCAGGGACGGTGATCAGGCTGTTGTTCCAGCCCTAGGTCACGTCAAAGCAGCCAACGAGGCCCCGGCCGACGCCAGGACCTCGGGGGCGGAAGAATGGAATGAAATCTTGGGAACCCTCAGGCACTCCTGGAAGGAGCTATGCCTTCCAGTGTGCGCCACCCGCCAAAGCGATGGCGAGCAGAGAGCTCAGGGCGATCGCGATGCGCCGCGCGAGCTTCATGGTGTGTCCTCCTCCCAATCTTCCGTCCGCCCCCAGGTGGGGGACACGGAGGACTATCGGGGGACACCCAACCGGGGGACAAGCCCCACAATTGGAGTACGTCGATAGACGTACCTATACTTCGCATCCCATCCTGCTTTCCTGAGAGACTCGGGCACGACAAGATGGCAACCGTGAGCAGGAGAAACTCGGAGCGTCGGCTCCTAGCCTTGGAGCTCATAGTCATCGTCCCCACCCTCGTGGGTGGCACCCTGCTCGTCTTCAACAACCTCGATTCGTTCAAGTGGCCCGTGCTCGGCGAGCTCATTCTCTGGGCAGGCGCCGTGGCCCTGGTCGAGCTGATTCCGGTCCCAGCTTGGCGGGGCGTGCATCTGAGTCTGAGCTTCCCACTCCTCATGGCCCTGGCGATCGTTCACCCACCGATCGTTGCCGCGGTGACGGCGTTCGTTGGATCCGTGGATCCGCGTGAATTCCGACACGAGGTGAGCGTGCTGAGAGCCATCTTCAATCGCTCTCAGGTGGCCCTGTCGGTGTTCGCGGCAAGTGCGGTCTTCCACTCTCTCGCGACAATCGAGCCTCCCGCTTCGCCAGCTTGGCTGCTGATCATTGCTGCCATGTTGGCTGCCATCGCCGACTACCTCGTGAACAGCACGATGGTGGCACTGTTTACGAGCATTAGGGTTGGATTCCTCCACTTCAAGTCCTCAAGGAGCTGCGCATCGGTAGCGTGAGCGAGTTCCTCGTCAGCTATCTCGGGCTGGGTCTTCTTGGACTAACGATGGCGAAGTTCGCGGTAGCGAGGTCGGGCTATGGGCGCTTCCGGCCTTTCTTGCGCCCCTTGCTCTTCGCGAGGCAGATGTTCTTCCGATCGCAGGCGCTCGAGGAAGCCCACAAGGAACTACAGGAGCGCGAGCAGGTGCTGCGTGCCCTCTCGAACGCGATGGCGGAAGAACGCGCCGATGAGCGTCTCCAGATCGCCGGCTACCTCCATGACGATCTCGCGCAGGTGCTCTTCAGGCTGTCGATCCAGGTCGACGTCGCGCGCAAGCTCCTCGAGAAGGGCCAGACCGAAGACGTCAGCATGCAGCTCGACAAGATCCGCGAGTCGAAGCAAGAGACGTCGGACCGCATCCGCGCCCTGATCCGAGACCTGCATCGGTCCCCGCTCGGAGCGAGGGGGCTCGCCGAAGCTCTGGAATCGTTCACGGACGAGGTCGGCAAGGATTCATCGATCCGCTTCCATCGCGATGTCGCCGACATCGATCTGCCTGCCCCGATCGCATTGCTCGTGTACCACATCGCCCGGGAGGGCGTGATGAACGCCATGAAGCACGCGCAACCGAGGGACGTCTGGATCGCCGTGCAGGAAGAGGACGATGACATCGTTCTGAGCCTGAAGGACAACGGGTTGGGATTCGACACGAGCGCGCCCGGTCCCGAGGGGCACTTCGGCATGGCGATGATGCGGGAGCGCGCGCAGGTCGGTGGTGGACGCTTCGAGGTCGAGAGCGAGCCAGGTCAGGGAACGACGATCACGGTGCGGTTCCCGAGATCGCTTCTCCAGGAAGAGCTCCCACCGGACGCACAGGACGGGAAGGGCGGCGGGCCTACGCAGCCTCCGTCCGACCGAAGCGGCGGCTCCGAGCGCCCACTCCCCGGATCTCCAGGGCGGAGAACCGATGACGAGGATGGAGATGCTTCCCCCGATATCCCTGGAACCAGCGAGCCGGCGGCCGCCGATTCTCACCCGACCGTCCGAGCATGACCGCAACGACCAAGATCGCGACACCCACGTAGAGCAGCACGTCGCCGATCGAGATCACGGTACCGATGGGCGGCGGGATCCCGATCACGTCTCCGAGCGGCGTCAGATCGTCGGTGGGGCCCATCAGATGGTGCTTGAGCGTGCCGGTGCCGACGAGACCTTCCGCGCTGGCACCGGCGGTCTCGAGCGCGGCGGCGCTCACCGGCATCCCTCCGTTCACGCCGATCACGAGGAGGTTCAGCGCCAGCCCGGCTATGACGAGCCACACGGCCGGGAGGCGACGATTGACCCAAGCGAACGCACCGAGGAGCGCGTAGGAGCCGATGAGCACCACCGTGCCAACAGACCGGCTCACGCCGCTGGCGAGCGGGATCCCTTGGAGCGCGAGCCCCGCCAGCGCAACGCCCCACCAATGGACACGGAACCGTTCGAACGGTCGGAGGCTTCCGCCCGCGGCGAACCCCACGCACACGGCCAAGCCGATCACGATCAGAACGAGCATCACGCGGGGAAGTCTCCGACTCGGACGGTCTCTCGACCAATCGTTCCACGGGGCCTGGGGTGAGTCCAGCGGGTGACCGGCGCTACCCTTGACGGGTGACGGCGGATGAAGGGTACTTCGGGCCGCAGAGCGTCTCCTGGCAGGTACATCGTGAGATCACGGTGCTCTTCGGCGGTGCGAGGGCGATGCTCATGCAGGCGGCGCACCCGCTGGTGATCGCTGGGGCGACGCAGACAGGGATGTACGAGCGGAACCCGTGGAAGCGGCTGCAGCGGACGCTCGTCCTCCAGTACGCGCTCACGTTCGGCAGCAAGTCGGAGGCGCACGCGGCGGCCGACCGGATCAACGAGGTGCACGATCGCATCCACGGCGTGGATCCGGTGACCGGGAAGCGGTTCGACGCGACCGACCCGGAGCTTCTGCTCTGGGTGCACGCCTGCCTGGTCGAGAGCGCTCTGTTGTTCGAGCGGCTCACGGTCGGCCGTCTCGACGATCGAGGACGGCAACGGTTCCACGAGGAGCAGATGCTCGCGGCAGAGCTCGTGCGGTTGCCTCGCAGCCTGATCCCGCCCACGGTGCCGGAGCTCGAGGCCTACGTCGCCGATACCGTTCGCTCCGGAGCGCTCGTCGTCACGGACGCCGCCCGGAACGTCGCGGGGCTCTTCCTGCAGCCGCCGCCGGAGGCGGAGTGGCGGCCGGTGCTTCGGACGGTGGCTCGCCTCGCCTTCGGGACCCTGCCGCCTGAGTTGCGCTCCGGATACCACCTCGCCGAGCGGCGCGGAGAACGGACGGCGAGGTGGGCGACGTTCGCCCTGCTGCGCATCTGCCGGCCGTTGCTCCCGGCGCGGTTCCGCTACATCGCCCCCTACCAGCGCTGGCGTCGCGGGCTGCCGCGGGTCGAGGAGCAGGGAGGTGCGGATCTCGGCCGCTCGCTCGGGATCCGCCCGTGATGGCACACTCCCGATCGTGACGATCGACGGACTCCTGCTCGATATCGACGGGGTGCTCGCCGTGTCGTGGGAGGCGCTGCCAGGGTCGGTCGACGCCCTGCAGCGGCTGCGCCATGCCGACGTCCCGTTCCGACTGATCACGAACACCACCACGAAGACGCGTGCCGACCTCGCGGCGACGCTCCGAGACGCCGGCTTCGACGTCTCGAACGAGGAGATCGTGACCGCCGTCGTCGCGACCGCCGAATACCTGCGGGTCGCGCACCCAGGCGCGCGGGTCTTCGTCCTGTCCGATGGCGACGCGAAGGCCGACCTCGCGGGGATCGACCTCACGGGTATCCATGACGCGGAGGTGATCGTGATCGGCGGGGCCTGCGACGACTTCACCTACGCCACGCTGAACGGGATCTTCCGTCGTCTGATGGACGGAGCCGCGTTGGTCGGGATGCACCGGAACCTCTTCTGGAAGACGGCGGACGGCTGGGAGTTGGACGGTGGTGCCTACCTCGCCGGTCTCGAGGAAGCGGCGGACGTCCGCGCCACGATCTGCGGGAAGCCGGAGAAGACATACTTCGATGCAGGACTCGCGATGCTCGGTGTGACCGCAGACCGAGCTGCCATGGTCGGCGACGACATCGTGAACGACATCATCGGCGCCCAGGCGGCCGGCCTCACGGGGATCCTGGTCCGCACGGGGAAGTTCCGACCGGGCGATGAGCTGCGTGACGATGGTCGACCCGATCACATCCTCGACTCCTTCGCGGCCGTGCCGGATCTTCCTCGGGTCGATCTAGGTCGGGCCGTGATCGCCGACCGCACACGGTTCGCGCGGCGACTCTTCGCGGGCATCGCCCCGCAGTACGAACGCATGGGCGCGCTGCTGTCCTTCGGCCAGGACGCGCGCTGGCGCCGGTTCCTCGTGTCGAGGACGAACGCGGTTCCCGGGGCGCCCGTGCTGGACGTCGCGGCGGGAACCCAACTGGTCTCCCGCGCGCTCGCGGCCGGGAAGAACGTTCGCGTGGTGGCCCTCGACCAGAGCGAGCCGATGCTCCGCGCGGGGAGGGAGCCGAACCGGCTCGCCGGGCTCGACGATCGGATCCGCCCGGTCCTCGGGCAGGCCGAGCGCCTCCCCTTCGGCGACGATGCGTTCGACGCCGTGTCCTTCACCTACCTGCTTCGGTACGTGGACGATCCCGGCGGAACGGTGCGAGAGCTCGCGCGCGTCCTCCGCCCGGGTGGGTCGATCGCGATGCTCGAGTTCTCCGTCCCGGACGGCACGCTGGCTCGGGCGGGCTGGTGGATCCAGACCCGGGTCGTGATGCGCCTGATCGGGACAGCCGCCTCACCGGCGTGGGCGCGCACGGCCGCCTTCCTCGGACCCAACATCTCGCGTTTCGTCGCTCGTCATCCGTTGGAGGAATGGGTCCGATGGTTCCAGGAGGCGGGGATCCGGCACGTCCGGACGAGATCGTTCCTGTTCGGCTCCGCGGTCGTGCTCTGGGGTGTGAAGGCACCGTGAGCGACGGCCGGCCGGCGTTCTACGCCTTGGCCCCCGGCGGCTGGCGGGACTGGTGGACGCTCCTGCACCCGCCGTACACGCTGTGGCACCTGTCCTACGTGGCGCTGGGGGCGGCGACGGTTGCGGAGCTGGACCTCTACCGGCTCGGGCTGACCCTCCTCGGATTCTTCCTCGGTGTCGGCCTGGCGGCGCACGCGCTCGACGAGCTCCGGGGGCGTCCGCTCGGAACCTCGATCCCCGACGGGGTTCTGATCGGGCTCGCGATCGCGTCGCTCTGCGGCGCGGCGGCGGTCGGCGTCATCGGGATCGTGCAGGTTTCCGGCTGGCTCACGGTGTTCATCGCGGTGGGGACGTTCCTGGTCGTCGCCTACAACCTCGAGTTGTTCGGGGGCGCGTTCCACTCGGATCTGTGGTTCGCGCTCGCCTGGGGCGGGTTCCCCGCGCTCACGGGCGCGTTCGCGCAGGACGGGACGCTGAGCGTTGCGGCCGTCGTCGTCGCGGCGGCCTGCGTGGCGATCAGCGCAGCCCAGCGCGCGCTCTCCACTCCTGTGCGCCGGCTCCGACGCCGCGTCGTCGCCGTCGAGGGCACGATCACGCTGCGGGACGGCACCACGGAGCCGCTCGGAGCCGAGGCGATCCGGAGGGCGCCGGAGGCGGCGCTGCAGTTGCTGTCCATCGCCATGCCGCTGCTGGCCCTCGCGTTCGTGGTTGCCAAGCGGGTTCCGTAGTATCCGCGCCGTGACGGCCCTGCATCGCGTCATCGGGTTCGCGGTCGTGGCCGTCTTCGCGTTCGGGTGGATCTGGGGACTCGGAGCCAAGTTGGCTCGCCGAGACCCCGGCGAAGTCTTCTGGAAGTGGCTGGCGGTCGCGCAGGTGCTGGCGGGCATCCAAGCCCTGATCGGCTCGGTCCTGCTGCTCCTCGGCCATCGGCTCGAGGCCGACGACGTGCTCGGAGGCACGCTCCACTACGTCTACGGCTATCTCCCGCTGCTCCTGTTCGTGTTCGCGCACGTCGTCGCCCGGGCCGGCGACGCGCGCGCGGTCGGGATCGATAGCCCCGTCCGGCCGTGGGTGCCGTTCGCCTGGGCGTCGTTCATCAGCTTCGGGCTGACGCTCCGCGCGCTGATGACCGGCCTGGGCCTGTAGACGCGGTCCGCTGCGGAGCCCGGCCCGATGGCTGAGGGATGATGACGCCGTGCGTGGCTGGGCGCGGGTGCTGCTCTGGGTCGTGATCCTCCTCGCCTGCGCGGGCGTCGGGGCGTTCATCGGATCACGTTCGAACCCCTTCCCTCCGGGGGTGCCCGACCCAGGGGCGACCCCACCCTCGGTGAGCCCAAGTCCGGTGCCGTCCGAGGTCGTCAGATGGTCGATCACGATGGTGAGTCGGACGACCCACACGTACCACGTCGGTGGGTCGTGCACGAGCGCGTGGCGCCTCGATGGTCGACTCCGGGTCTCCGAGGCCGGTCGGATCCGGGGTCGCGGCGTCGCGCGACTCCAGCCAGGGGCGGGCTGTGACTTCCCCTCCGCCCAGGTTCAGGCGCGACGGGTCGTCGTCCTGGTCAGTGGACGGCGCGAGGGCGACGTCCTCGCGCTCCGGTTCGAGGTGGGCCAGGTGCTGCCGGCGGGTGCGCAGGATCTCGGCGCGTTCGTGAAGACGCTCGAAGAGCTCCGGATGACGATCCCCGAGCGAGCGGGGGCCAGGGTCAGCAAGCCGTTGAGGATCGAGGATCCCGAGGACGAGATCTACGCATCGGTGACGACGATCCGACTCCGCGGTTAGGGATCGAACCAGATCGTCGCGAGCGCCTGGCGGGGTGGACCCACGCTCCACAGCGCCTCGCGCTCGGCGAGCCGAGGACCGAGTGCCTCCGCGAGCTCCTCGTCTTGGGATGCGGACAGGCAGAGGCGTCGTCGGGCCAGGGCGAGCGCGTCGGCTCGTCGAGCGAACCCGCCGCCTCGAGGGGGTGCCTCCCAGCGCTCGATCCGCGGGTCGAGCCCGATCGCGCCGAGGGCATCGGTCGCGTCGTCGCACGTCGGGCCCAAGGGACGCTCGACACCGTGGAATCGGAGCCAGAGATCGCTCATCCAAGCCAGCGGATGTCGGTCCGTGAGCTCGAAGACGACGCCGCGCCGCGCTGCGCCGCCGATCGCTCGGACGAACGGTTCGATGTCGGCGACGTTGTAGAGCACGTGCCCGGCCACGGCGACGTCCACGGGAGCGATCGTCCCCGCGACCTCGGGCCAGCCGCCGTGCACCGCTTCGGCGTGCACGCCGGCCGTGCGCGCGTTCGCCAGGAACCCGTCGAGCATGTCCTCTTGCGCGTCCACGCCGACCAGGGCGCCGACGCGGCCGGCGAGCGGGAGCGACGTGGCGCCGCCGCCGCACCCGACGTCGAGCACCCGACCACCCTCGGGCAGGCGCTCGAGCGCTCGGAGCGTGGTGGGGGTGGGCTCTGCCGGATCGGCCTCATGTGCCCCCCGGGTCCGGAAGAGCGCCGCGGGGAACCCGTACGGAGACTCGGGGGCCGCAGCCAGGATCGCCGGTGGGATCGCCCAGCTCTCCAGCAGCTCGCGCCACCGTTCGACGGGGTTCATGGTTCCCGCAGAACCTCGTCCGTGTGCTCACCGAGGAGCGGCGGAGGCAGGCGCGTCTCGAACAGCTCCCCGTCGAACCGGATGGGGTTCCGCACCAGCCGGAGCGTGGTCGCACGACCGGGATCGTCGACCTCTTCGACCAGCGCGGCGCCCTCGGGGGAGGAGAACACCTCGTCCATCGAGCGGATCGGGGCGGTGGGGACCGCCGCCGCCTCGAGCGCAGCGACCCACTCGTCCGCGCTCCGCGTCGCGAACGACGCGGCGAGGAGCGGGATCAGCTCCTCGCGATGTCGCACACGATCCTCGTTCGTCACGAACCGAGGATCTGCTGCCCATCCCGGATGCCCCACCACCTCGCACGTGCGGAGGAACAACCGGTCGTTGGCCGCGGCGACGATGAACGGGCGATCGGACGCGTGGAACGCCTGGTACGGGCAGATGTTCGGGTGCGCCGTGCCCATCGGCCCCGCGGTCACGCCGCCGAGCAGATGGTTGGCCGCCTGGTTCACCATCGCGGCCGCGCCGGCATCGAACAGCGACACGCTGATGTGTCTCCCGCGACCGGTTCGCTCGCGCTCGTGCAGCGCGGCGAGGATGCCGATCGCCACCTGGAGCCCGGTGACGACGTCGAGGAGAGCCACGCCCGCCTTCACCGGCTCCCCGTCGGGCTCGCCGGTCACGCTCATCAGGCCGGACAGCGCCTGGACGATGATGTCGTAGCCGGGGCGGCCGGCCGCCTCGGGCACCTCCTCGCCGAAGGCGGTCAGAGAGCAGGTGATCAGACGAGGAGTGCTGCGGCGGAGGTCGTCGAGGGCGAGGCCGAGGTCGGCCATCAGCCCCGGCCGGAAGTTCTCGATCACGACGTCCGAGCCGGCAGCCAGGCGGCGGATCGTCTCGGTGCCTTCCGGAGACTTCAGGTCCACCGTCACGGACCGCTTGTTCCTGTTGAGCGACAGGTAGTACGCGGCGTCCTCGCCGACGAACGGCGGTCCCCAGTGGCGGGTGTCGTCGCCCTCGCCGGGCCGTTCGATCTTGATCACGTCCGCACCGAGGTCGCCGAGGGTCTGTGTCGCGAGCGGTCCGGCCAGAACGCGGGAGAGATCCAGGATGCGGCAGCCGGACAGCGGGAGGTCGTCGCTCACGGCTATCGAGCCTATCGGCGGATGCGGTGCCCTTCGACACAACTGGCGCGGTGACTGGACAATCAGTCAGAATCCAGCTGTGAACGAGCAGAGCCTCGAGCGCGTCAATGCGTTCCTCACCGCGGTCGCCGAACGTACCCAGAAGGGCGAGCTGCTTGAGTCGACGCCAGCTGAGCTCGGCAGGGAATTGGGCTTCCCCGACCCACTGTCGATCGCTCGGGCAGTGCGCGCGCTTGTGGCCCGGCGTCGTCTGGAGCCGGCGGGGGGTTCCTATCGCTTGCTAGACGACACGCCCGTGGCTGCGGGGGAGCGAGAGACGATCGAGCGGAAAGGTCGGCGCTCCCGCAAGCGCGCCGAGGACGCCCAGCCCGGGCGGCGGAGCGGCGGGCTCGCCTACTCGGACATGGGCCGAGCGACGGTGGATCGGCTCGTCGAGCTGAGCCAGGAGGTCTCGCAGCTCAGGGCCCAGCTGAAGACTGCCCGGGAAGAGGCGCGCGAGAACCGCGAGATGCGTGTGGAGGCCGAGCGCAGCGCGCGGACGTTCGCGGAACGGGCTCGTGAGCTGGAACATCGCGCCGAGATGGCCGAGTCCAACCTGAGGACGCTGCTCGCGTCCGCGCGCGCGACCGGCATGCATCCCGATCAGCGGCTCCCGGACTCCGAGATGGAAGCGATCCTCGGGGTCCTCAAGGGCAATGGCGACAGCGCTCCCGCCGAAGAGCAGCCGGTGGGGTCCGAGACCGACGAGAGCGCCGAGGCGTAACTCCCGCGAGGGCCGACTACGTGGAAGCGAGCTCGGCCTCGAAGCAGGCCGCGAAGTGGCCCGGCGCGAGCTCCACGAGCGCGAGGTCCTCCCCTTTGCATCGAGCCTCGATGCCCAGGGTCGCCGCCTGACCCGACGCGACGACCGGGCATCGTGGGTGGAACCGGCAGCCGGGCGGGACACGCGTCGGGTCCGGCGGCTCGCCTTTCAGGATCGATCGGTCGATACCGCCCGCTTCCGGCACGACGTCGAGCAACGCCTTCGTATAGGGATGGCGAGGACGGAGGAGCACGTCCTCGGCGGGCCCGAGCTCGACGATCCGTCCCAGGTACATCACCGCGACCCGGTCGGCGACCGTCCACGCGAGGCCGAGGTCGTGCGTCACGATCAGGATCGACAGCCGCAGCGAGTCGCGGAGGCCGAGGAGCAGTTGCAGGATCTCGCCGCGCACCGACGCGTCGAGGTTCGACACGGGCTCGTCCGCGACGATCACCTTCGGGTCGAGCACCAGGGCGCCGGCGATCACGACGCGCTGCCGCTGGCCCCCCGACAGCTCGTGCGGATACAGGAGATAGAACCGCTCCGGTGGTCGCATCCCCGCTCGGGAGAGTGCCTGCGCCACGAGCTGCTCCTCCGACTCGTCGTTCGGTCCCCGGTGGATCTTGTGGATCCGGAGCCCTTCGGCGACGCTCTCGTAGATCGTCTGGCGTGGATTGAGCGAGGCGGTCGGATCCTGGAAGACCATCTGGACCTCACGGCGGTAGGCCTGGAGCCTCCGACCGAGCGGCTCGCCCCGGAACGAGATCTCACCGCCGTTCGGCCGGATGAGTCCCATGATCGCCCGGGCCATCGTCGTCTTCCCGCAGCCCGACTCACCGGCCAACGCCAGGACCTCGCCCTCGTGCAAGGTGAGGTCGACACCGTCGACCGCCGTCGCGACCGACGTGGTCTTCTTCGACAGCCCGAGGAGCGACGACCGACCCGAGAAGCTCACCTCGAGCCCTCGGACCTCGATCAGCGGAGCCCCGGTCACTGCGCCGGGTCGCTCGATCGTCGTGTCGCTCATCCGTCTACCTTCGAGAGTTCCGGCGCTCCCGAGACGTGGATGCAGGCGGCACGGCGGTCGTCGCCCGCCTTCCATAGATCGACGTCGAGCGTCGGGCATGCGGCGACGGCCTCGGCGCACCTGGGGTGGAACGGGCAACCGCCCGGGATGTGCTGTGGGTCGGGGGGGTCTCCACCCAGTCCGGACGGCTTGCCTCGGAAGCGCACATCGCCGATCTCGGGGAACGCTCCGGCGAGCGCCTTCGTGTACGGATGCGCGGGCTCGCGGAAGACGGACTCGGCGGGCCCTTCCTCGATGATCCGCCCGGCGTACATGATCGCGATCCGGTCGGCGACTTCGACCAGCACGGACAGGTCGTGCGTGATGAAGAGCATCGCGAGCCCGAGCTCGCGCTGCAGCGACTTCAGGAGCTGCAGCACCTGCGCCTGGACCATCACGTCCAGGGCGGTCGTGGGCTCGTCGGCGATCACGAGCGACGGGTTGCAGGCCAGAGCCATCGCGACCATCACGCGCTGCTTCTGGCCGCCGGAGAGCTCGTGCGGGTAGTCGTCGATGCGCCTGGCAGGGAGGCCGACCTGCTCCAAGAGCTCCGCGGTTCGGACCCGTGCCTCCCGCTCGCCGGCCAGCTTGTGGACCGTGATGGCTTCGACGACCTGGTCGCCGATGCGGCGGACGGGATTCAGGGCGTGCAGGGCCCCTTGGAAGATGATCGACGCGCCCGTCCACCGAACCGCGCGCAACTTGCCGGGCTTCAAGGCGAGCACGTCGTTGCCATCGAGGAGGATGCTGCCCTCGATCTTCGTCTTCGCGGAATGCAGCCGAAGGATCGCGCCTCCGATCGTCGACTTGCCGCATCCCGACTCGCCGGCCAAGCCGAGGACATGGCCCCGATCGATCTCCAGGTCAACGCCCCGGACCGCGGGCACGTCGCCACCCTTCGTGCGGTAGGTCACTCGCAGATCGCTGACCGAGAGGACGCTCACCGGATCACCGCTCGCGGATCTTCGGGTTGAGGACCTCGTCGAGCGCGTATCCGCACATCGTGAACGCGAGCGTCACGAGGCAGATGCAAACGCCCGGCGGGATGAGCCACCACCAGAGACCCGCCGTGAGCGCGCCCTGCTCGAACGCGTCGAAGATGATCGAGCCCCACGACGTGCTCAGCGGATCGCCCAGGCCGAGCAGCGCGAGGGTGGTCTCCGCGAGGATCGACAGGGCCACCGTGAGCACGGTGTTGGCGAAGATCACCGGCATCACGTTCGGGAGGATGTGCCTGGTCACCAGGTGCCAGTTGCCCGAACCCAACGCGCGTGCGCGTTCCACGTAGGGTCGCTCCTTGACCGACAGGGTGTCGGCTCGCACCAGTCGCGCAGTACCGGCCCACGACGTCACGCCGATCACGAGGATCGTATTGAACAACGATCGACCGAGGACCGAGGCCAGCACGATCGCGAGGGGGATCCACGGGATCACCAGGAACCAGTTCGTGAGTGCGTTCATCACCGAGTCGGTCTTCCCGCCGAAGTATCCACCGGAGATCCCGACAGCAGCTCCGACCGTCATGGTCACCACGGTGGCTGCGAACCCCACGAGGAGCGAGATACGAGAGCCGTAGAGCACGAGGTCGAGCACCGACCGACCGAAGTCGTCCGTGCCGAGCGGGAACTCCAGTGAAGGCGGTTGGAACGGTTCGCCCGGTGGGTTGGCGACTCCGAGGTCCTCCTCGCTCACGAGCAGTGGCGCGGCGAGCGCCATGGCGATGAACGCGATCAGGAGCGCGAGACCGACCATCCCCATACGACTGCGGCGGTAGACACGCCAGAAGCCGAGCAACGCCCGCTTCCGGCGGAGCCAGTCGGATCTTGCGGGGGTCCCGTGTCTCGGGCGGCGGCGCCGCCGCGGTCCCGACCGGGACCTCCGACGGCGGGCTCGGGGTTGGTCGATCGTGCTCATCCCTCTTTGACCCTCGGATCAAGATATCCGTACATGACGTCCGCGAAGAGGTTGAAGAGGATCACCGCCGCGCTCGAGAGGAGGAACACCGCCTGGATCACCGGGTAGTCGCTGCCTTCGATCGCGGCGTAGGTGAGCTGGCCCAGACCCGGCCACGAGAACACCTCTTCGATGATCACGGCGCCGCCCAGGATGAATCCGATGCTGTAGAACGCGAGCGTGAAGGTCGGAAGCAACGCGTTCGGGACCGCATGCCGTCGACGCACGTCCTTGTCGCGGACACCCTTGGCACGTGCCGTGTGCACGAACTCCTCGTCCATCACTTCGATGAGCGACGACCGCATGATGATCGCGAACTCGCCGAGGTAGCCGAGCGTCAGCGTCAGACAGGGGAGGAAGAGGTGCCTGGCGACGTCCAACACGTGGGCGAAACCGGTGAGCGGATCGCTCGATTCCATGCCCCCGGCGGGGAACCATCCCAGCGTCCCGGCGAAGGTGATCAACAGGATCATCCCCAGCCATCCCTCCGGCATCGAGTACAGCGTGAGCGAGCCGAGCAGGGAGCTGGTGTCGAACGTGCTGCCTCGTTTCCATCCACCCTTGATCCCGATCAGGATCCCGATCACCGTCGAGAGGATCACGGCAGATCCCGACGAGGAGCACCGTCGGCCAAACCTTCTCGGAGACGACCACCATCACGGGCCGGCCCGAGATGAACGAGTACCCGAACTCACCGCGGAGCGTGTCGCCCAGGTAGTTCACGAACTGTTGCGGGAGCGGGTCATCGATGCCGAACTCCTCGCGCAGCGCTTGTTGCTCCTGAGGATCCAGGTGCACGCTCGTTCGCGTCAGCAGCTTGACCGGGTCACCGATCGCGCGGAACAGGACGAAGTTGAAGGCCAGCACGAACACCAGGGTCGCGACCGCGTGGAGCACCTTGCGCAACAGGTACCGACGCGATCGCAACCCCTACCCCCGGCCTCTCCTTCGTTCGGCGAACGCCTAGGCCTCGTCCTCCTCGCTCTTTCGCCGATTCATCACCACGTATCCGCCGACGGCGACCACGGCGATGGCCCCGATCGCTACGAGCAGGCCGGTCGACATGCCTCCCTCGTCCGCGACAGGCGCGCCTCCTGCCCCGGTGACGGGTTGGAGGTTCATGTAGGAGTCGACCCGCCACGCGAAGATCGGAGCTCCGCCCACCGTGGGGCTGTTGACGTACCCCTCGAACGTGTCGGTCCGGTACGCGTGGAGCAACTGTGGGTACACGAGGTTGATCTCCGGGATCTCCTCGTAGTGCATCCGCTGGAACTCGTGCACCAGCTCCTGGCGGGCGTCCCGGTCGAACGTCTGCCGCTGCTCCTCGTAGAGCTCGTCGAACCGCGGGTCCGACCAGCAGCCGTCGCTCCACGCGAGGCACGAGTCGGTCGTGTAGATCGACATGTTGAAGTCGGGGTCCGGGTCGCCGCCCCAGCTCCAGATGTAGGCGTCGAAGGTCCCGTTCTCCCATTCCTCGTACGCCTTCGTCTCGCTCACGACACGGAGGTCGAATCGGATCCCGATCTCTTCCATCCAGCCCGCCATCAGCTCGCCCGATCTGGCGGAGCCGCGAGAGTTGTTGATCGCGACGATGTCGAGGACGAGCGGTTCTCCGCTCTCTGGGTCGATCCGGACGCCGTCATCCGTGCGTTCGGTGTACCCGGCTTCGTCGAGGATCCGGTTCGCCTCGTCCAGATCGAAGGCGTACTCGTCCTCCGCCGGGATGTCCAGATGCCAGAACGCTTTGTCAGGGGCGATGAACGTATCGGCGGGAAGCGCCGCACCCTGGAAGACGGTGTCCGCCAGCGCCTGCTTGTCGATCGCGTGGGCGATCGCGAGACGGACGTCGTGGTCGTGCAGGGCAGGGTGGTTCGTCGGCTCGGTCGTCGCCGGGGTGCCGTACTGGATCGGATGCCATTCGTCCTGACCGCCGAAGTTGAAGGCGAGGTTCGTGTGGTAGTCGGCGGCCTCGTTCACGATGGCGATGTTCTCGTCGCCCTCCAGGCTCCCGGCGAGCGTGGGTGGGAGATCGTACGCGTAATCGATCTCCTTCGAGTTCAGCGCTTGGACCATCGCCTCGTCATTGCCGTAGACGTGATAGACGACCTCGTCGATCGTCGACTCGCCGAAGAAGTGTCCGTCGACCGCTTCCATGCGCCAGAACTGCCCCACCTCCCACTCGGTCAGCTGGAACGGCCCGGAGCCGACCGAGGGGATGTCCTCGAAGGCCCGGATCTCCTTCAGCGGCTTCCCGTCGAGCGCCCCCCACACGTGCTCGGGGAGGATCGGGATGTAGGGGGGCACGGTCGGTGCCAGGGTCGGTTCGGTGGATTTCCAGATCAGGGTCTGCTCATCCGGCGTCTCGAACGTGGGCTCGAACGGCAGGTAGTCGGCGAACGTGTCGATGTTGTTGTCCAGGATGAACCGGTACGTGAACGCGATGTCTTCTGCCGTGAGCGGCTCCCCGTCGTGCCACACGGCGTCGTCTCGGATCGGACACGTCCACTCCATGTAGTCGGAGTTGGGCTCGCATCCGGTGGTGAGCTCCGGCACCGGCGAGAGGTCCTCGGCCGAGAACCCGTACAGCATGTTGTAGTTCAGGAGCAGCATCTCGTACTCGCCGGTGCAGCACGCCTTGAACGGGTTCGCCGACACCATGTCGCTGGTGGTCCCCACGTGATACGTGAGCGGCTCGTCCTCTTCGGTTTGCCCGAACGCCGACCCAGCCAACGCGGCCACCACCACGGTCGACAGCGCGAGTACGAGAATCCCTCGCCCTGGTCCCTTCATCGCTGCCCCCTTCCGAAGCACCCTTCCTTCGTTCTGCGCATGAATATCAACGCAGTCGACCTCACGTCGCCCGTCGTGACCGAGTCGCCCTTTGAACGCCCAGTCAGTCAGAGGGTCTGTATAGCATCGGTGGCCCGAGAGCGCTAGGCAGGGCATGGTTCCCTCGGGTCAACCGACTACCCGGTTCGGGGGACACGAGGGCTCCGAAGACCTGCCTCGCTTGGGTCTCGCTTGTGCCACGTCTGCCCGTTCTGCTTAGCTCCGAAGGGATGCGAGTCCTATTCGCCGACGCGATCGACCCCTCCACCGTGGACGCGCTCACGGAGCGCGGGCACGAGTGCGTCTCGGAACCGGCTCTCACGAGCGACGATCTCCCGGGCCGGATCGGGGGGTTCCAGGCGCTCGTCGTTCGGAGCACGAAGGTGACAGCTGCAGGCCGTGGAGGCGGCGGACGCACTGGAGCTGATCGTGCGGGCCGGCGCGGGTACCAACACGATCGACGTCCAGGCCGCGTCCGAGGTCGGGATCTACGTCACGAACGTCCCCGGTCGCAACGCGATCGCCGTCGCCGAGCTCACGATGGGGCTCCTGCTGGCGATCGACCGGCGGATCCCCGACAACGTCGCGGATCTGCGGGCCGGCACGTGGAACAAGGCCACCTACGGGAAAGCCGATGGCGTGTTCGGGAAGGCCATGGGGATCGTCGGGCTCGGCGAGATCGGGTTCGCGGTGGCCGAACGCGCTCGCGCGTTCGGCATGACCGTCCTCGCGATCCGGAAGGATCGCGATGACGCCGCCGAGGAGCGGATCCATGCCCTGGGCATCGAGCTCGTCGACTCGCTCGACGAGCTCGTGGCCACGTCGGACGTCGTCTCCGTGCACGTGCCCGCCGCTCCGGAGACGGAGTCGATGTTCGACGCCCGGGTGCTCGGGCTGATGCGGGAAGGCTCGATCCTGCTGAACACGTCGCGCGGGAACGTCATCGACGAGAGCGCGCTCCTCGATGCGCTCGAGGATCGCGGGCTCCGCGCGGGTCTGGACGTGTATCCCGGTGAGCCCGGATCCGGGTCGACCGAGTGGTCGTCGCCGCTCGCGCAACATCCCCGCGTCGTCGGGACGCACCACATCGGCGCGTCGACCACCCAGGCGCAGAAAGCGGTGGCCGACGGGGTCGTGGAGATCATCGAGGCCTACGGGCGGGGCGAGATCTTGAACTGCGTGAACCTCGCGCCGACCCGCCTCGGGACGCACACCCTGCACGTGCGCCACTTCGATCGCGTGGGCGTGCTCGCAGGTGTGTTCGACATCCTCCGGCGGCGCGATCTCAACGTCGAGCAGATGGAGAACCGGGTCTTCGAAGGTCGGAACGCGGCCGTGGCCACGATCGACGTCGTGGGCGACGTCGGTCCCGACCTGATCGAGGCGCTCTCGACGCTCGACGACGTGATCCACGTGTCGGCGGTGCCCACGGAGCGTCGTCCGACGTGAGGGTCCACAACTTCGGCGCCGGTCCCTGCACGCTCCCGCTCGACGTGCTCGAGGAGGTGCAGGCCGAGTTCCTCGACTTCCGCGGTTCCGGGATGTCCGTGATCGAGATGAGCCATCGGAGCGCGGAGTACGAAGCCGTGCACGAAGAGGCGCTCGCGCTCTTCCGCGAGAACGCGCTCGTGCCCGACGACTTCCGCATCCTCTTCCTCCAGGGCGGGGCGACGCTCGCATTCGCCATCGTGCCGATGAACCTGCTCGTGGAGGGTTCGCGCGCCGGGTACGTCCGTTCCGGGACGTGGGGCAAGGGTGCCCTGAAGGACGCGGCGGCGTGGGGAGACGCGTACGCCGCGTGGGACGGGGAGCCGCTGTCGTTCACGCGGATGCCCTCGGACGAGGAGCTGGAGATCCGGCCGGACACCCGCTACCTGCATGTGACCTCCAACGAGACGATCGAGGGGATCCGGATGTCCACCTTCCCCGACATCGACCTCCCGCTCGTGGGAGACATGTCGTCGGACTACCTGAGCCGCCCGGTCCCGTGGGAGCGGTTCGATCTCGTGTACGGCGGGGCACAGAAGAACCTCGGACCCGCCGGCCTCGCGGTGCTCGTGGTGCGCAGCTCGCTCCTCGAGGAGATCCAGCCGGGGCTCCCCAGCTACCTGCGCCTCGACACACACGCCGGCAAGAACAGCCTCATGAACACCCCGCCGATGTTCGCGATCTACGTCACCGGGAAGGTGCTCCGATGGATGCGGGAGCACGGCGGCGTCGTCGGGATGCAGGAGCGTGCGGCGCGGCGGTCGGGCGCCGTCTACGACGCGATCGGGGCGAGCGGTGGCTTCTACCGCTCGCCGGTCGATCCGGCCGATCGTTCGCACATGAACGTCGTGTTCCGAACGCCGTCCGACGACCTCGATGCCGCCTTCCTCGCAGGTGCCTCGGAACAGGGCTTGCGCAACCTCAAGGGACATCGCAGCGTCGGCGGGATCCGGGCCAGCATCTACAACGCGATGACCGACGAAGGCGTCGACGCCTTGGTCGGGTTCATGTCGTCGTTCCGAGACACCGCGGGATGAGCACGCTCGTTCCCTTCCCCGCCCGGATCGTCCGATCCGAATGGGCGGAGCACGTCGTGTCGCCGATGCACGATGCCCTCTCGCGCGAGGAGCGAGCGGAGATCCTCGCGGAGCGTCCGTACGCGTGGCTGCACGTGGCCAGGACGCCGGAGGACGCGCCGGACGGCCAGGAGGTCGATCCGGACACGCTGGACGAGGCGAACGTCGCGGCGCTCCGGAGGCTGCTCGACGCCAACCTCTTCGAGGTGTTCCCCGAGCCGGGGCTGTACGTGTACCGACTCCGTTCGCCGGATCACGAGCAGACCGGCATCGTCGGCGAGGTGCCCCCGCAGGCGTTCCTCGACGGACGGATCCTCGGGCATGAAGGTGTGCAACCCGAACGCGTGGACGCGCTCGGGTTGCACCTCGCACGCCTCGGGGCTCGCTCGACGCTGGTAGCGCTGATGTTCCGCGCCGACGACGACGTGCGGAAGCTCGTGGCGGCGACGACCGAGGCGGCGCCGCTCCGACGGTTCCGCTCCGGCGATCTCGAGCAGACGGTCTGGCGGATCGACGATCGGGACGCGGTCGAGAGGATCCGGGAGCGCTTCGACCACCGATCCCTCTACATCACGGACGGGCATCACCGCGCGATGGCATCTGTGGACCTCTGGGAGCAGGCCGGTCGCCCGGACGGGATGGGCGTTCCCGCCGTGCTGTTCCCCGACGAGCAGTTGCGGATGTTGGGGTTCCACCGCCGCGTCGTCGGGCCGCTCCCGATGAGCGTGGACGAGCTCCTGTCCCGGCTCCGCGAGCGCGTGACTGTGGAGGAGGTGAGCGTCCAGCCTGCCGAGCGGGGCGTCTTCGGTCTCTACGTCGACGGCCGTTGGTATCGGCTCGCGCCCCGAGCGCACGAGGCCGCGGCCGGCGTGGAGTCGCTGGATGTCTCGCGGCTCCATCGGATCGTGATGGAGCCGATCTTCGGCTTCGGCGAGGCCGGCGACCCCGGCCTCGAGTTCGTCTCGGATGCCGTCCCGGTCGACGAGCTGACGAAGCGTGTGGACGAAGACGGAGGCGCAGCGTTCACGCTGATGCCGCCGACCTTCGACCAGTTCGTCGAGGTCGCCGATCGGAACGAGCAGATGCCGGCGAAGGCGACCTACTTCGACCCGAAGCCTCAGTCGGGCTTGTTCCTCCGGATCGAAGCGGACGAGGAGGACCTCACGCCGGGTGGGTCACCCGGGACGTAGCCTCGACCGGAGCACCGGCTGGCCGTTCGCGCGCGAGCCGGACGAGTCCGTCGAACAAGGCCTGCTGCGCCGGGTCCTGCTCGGCCGTCTCCTCCGGGTGCCATTGCACGCCCAGCATCCACGGCGACCCGCGCTCTTCGAGGTCGGTCGTCGTCCGCTCGATCGACTCGATCAGCCCGTCCTCGGTCCGGCCCGTCACGACCAGGCCGTCCCCCAGGCGGTCGATCCCTTGATGATGATGGGAGAGGCTGGCGAGCGACGCCGACTTCGTGACGGCGGCGAGGCGGCTCCCCGGTTCGGGAGTGACCTCGTGGATCGTCTGGGTCTCGTCGAGCGGCACACCGTGCACTTGTAAGCCCGGGACGTCGGGGAGGTGTCCAGACAGGGTGCCTCCGAACGCGACGTTCATGATCTGGATCCCGCGGCAGATACAGAGCGTCGGCATCGCGATCCGATCGGCGGCGTGCAGCAGCGCGATCTCGACTTCGTCGCGGTCCGGCTCGACGCCGTAGACGTGCTCGTTCCCGGCCCCGCCGTATCGCGCCGGGTCGATGTCGCCGCCGCCGACGAGCAGGAGGCCGTCGAACGGCTCAAGGAGCTCCTCCGGATCGCCCTCCTCACCGGGCGCGAGGATCACCGTCCGAGCGCCGGCGCGGCGTAGCGCGTCGAGGTACAAGCTCGGGACGCCGTACCCGCCCTCCGGCCACCGGGCGACGCGGTCGCCGCCCAGGTGGTACGCCACCACGGCGATCAGGGGTCGGTAGCGCTCTTCGGTCACAGGGTCGAGTGTAGCGAGGGGCTTTCGCGGCCTACGCGCCGGCGGCGAGGTTCGTGAAGCGCTCGAAGACCTCACGCCCTCGGCTCTCGTGCGCGGTCATGAACCGCTCCGCCTCCTGACGGACCTGATCCGGGCTCTTGCCCCATTCCGTTCGGAGATCGCCGACCTTGGTGAACTCCTGGAGCCAGTACTCGAGCTCGGATCGGTTCACCTCGCAATGGAACTGCGTGCCCCACGCCAGCTCCCCGACGCGGAACGCTTGATTGGGGACTCGATCGCCCGTGGCGAGCAACGTGGCTCCGTCGGGGAGATCGAAGGCGTCCCCGTGCCACTGGAAGGCCAGGTCGCTGTCCGCGAGGTGCGAGAAGAGGAGATCGTGGGCCGCGTCGTCGGTGGGATGGATCGGTTCGAAGCCGATCTCGCGGACCGGTCCCTCGCCGACCTTCGCGTCCAGCGCCCAGGCGAGGAGCTGCCCACCGAAACAGACGCCGAGGAAGGGGATCCGGCGTTCCACGGTCTCGCGGATCAGGTCGGCGGTCTCCTTGATGAACGGCTGCTCGTCGGCATGCCCGACGTTGAACGTGGAGCCGAAGACGACGACCCCGCCGATGTCGTCGAGCGACGGTCGCTCCTCGGATCCGTCGAGCGCGTTCCACACGCGGACCGTCGCACCGGCGGACTCCACGGCCGCGGGCGCGACCCCGAACGTCTCCGATGCATCGCATCGCACGAAGAGGATGACCGTCATCGAGCGGATTCTAGTCCGACCCCATCCGTCATCGAGCGGTTCGCGCGACCGGGCGCCCTCTGGCACACTGCGCAGGCGCGAACGAGCGAGCGGAGACGAAGGGGGCAGGGATGACGGGGAAGGCGATGCGGCTCAAGCGCGTGATCGACCCGGCGGGCGTGTCCGTGATCTGCGCGCTCGACCACGGGATGACGTCCCCGACGTTCCTGGAACCGCTCGCGGACATCACGGCACGCGCGGGGGAGACCGTGGCCGGTGGGGCCAACGTCATCATGATGAGCAAGGGGATGATCACGATCGCCGAACCGGCGTTCTCCCCCACGACATCGCTCGCGTTGCTCCTCTCGGCTTCCGCGACCCCGGACGGGGATCGACCGGAGATCGTGCAGATCGCCGAGGTCGAGGAGGCGCTGATCCTCGGAGCCGATGCCGTCGTCCTGTTCACGGCGCTCGGCGGCGACACGGAAGCGTCGATGATCGAGATCCTCGCGAGGGTCGGACGCGAGTGCGCCGCCCTCGGGATGCCGTTCATCGCCGAGGCGGAGTTCCCCACCACGTACGCGAGCGTCGAGGAGCTGAAGGATCTCTACGGCTTCGAGTACCTGCGGCGGAACGTGCGCCTGTGTGCCGAGCTCGGTGCCGACATCGTGAAGACGAACTGGCCCGGCGACGCGGACGGCTTCGCGAAGCTGGTCGAGGCCACGAACGGCATCCCCGTGGTGCTCGCGGGCGGCTCCCGCCTCGAGGACTCCGAACTGCTGACGCGGATGGAGCAAGCGGTCGCCGCGGGCGCGATCGGCTGCTCGGTCGGCCGGAACATCTTCATGCATCGATCCCCCGAGGCGATCACCCGGGCTCTGTCGCGTGTGATCCGCGAGCGGTGGAGCGCGGACAAGGCGCTCGCGGGACTCCAGGAGGAGCTGAGCACCTGATGCGCGCGGCGTTCATGACCGCCGTCAACGAGATCGAGGTACGGGAGGATGCGGAGGAGCCGTCGCTCGACCCCCGCGGCGCCGTCCTCCGCGTGGAGGCGTGCGGCATCTGCGGCACGGACGCCCGCACGTTCTTCAACGGCGACCCGAAGGCTCCCGCGCCCTGGCAGCTCGGTCACGAGCCCGTGGGCGTGCTCGATGAGGTCGGGCCGGAGGCCGATCTCCCGCCCGGCGTCTCGGCCGGCGACCGTGTCTTCCTCGGATCGATCCTCACGTGCGGGGAGTGCCGCTGGTGCCTCGAGGGGTTCCAGAACCTGTGCGAAGACCATCTGCTCTACGGGTACGACCCGTTCCCGGGCGCCTACGCCGAGCGGGCGGGCGTCCCGCCGATCGCGATGAAGAACCTGATCCCGCTGCCGCCCGAGCTGCCGAGCGATCTGGCGACGGTGGCCGATCCGTTCGCGTGCGCGCTGAACGGGATCGAGCAGCTCGACGTCCGGCTCGGGGACACGGTCGTGATCCTCGGGACCGGACCGATCGGATGCTGGCAGGCGATGATGGCGCGCGACCGCGGGGCCTCGAAGGTCTACCTCACCGATGTCTCCGCGGATCGGCTCGAGATCGCGCTCGACGCGATCGGCCACGCCGTGGACGACGCCTGGGTCTCCGGCGAGGACAACGGGGTCGCGGAGGTCCTGCAGCGGACCGGCGGCGCGGGCGCGGAGCGCATCAGCGTCGCGGCGCCTGCCAAGCCAGCCCAGCAAGCGGCCCTCGAGATGGCGGCCAAGCGAGCCGTCGTCGTGTACTTCGCCGGCCTCCCCAAGCACGATCCGGTGAGTCCCCTCGACATGAACGAGCTCCACTACAAGGAGCTGTCCGTGCGAGGTGCCTACGGGGCCACGCACCGCCAGTACACGATCACGATGGACTACCTGGCCCGCAAGCAGGACGAGCTCGCGAAAGTCGTCACGCATCGATGGCCGCTCGAGAAGATCGCCGAGGCGTTCGAGACGATCCGCGCCGGCACCGGGCTGAAGATGGTCGTCATGCCGTGAGCGGTCCGTACGTGATCGGCTGCGACGTCGGCAGCCAGGGCACGAACGCCGCGTTGTACGGGGCCGACGGGGAGCTGGTCGCCTCCGCGTACGAGGCGTACGACCTCGCGTTCCCGCATCCGGGATGGGCGGAGCAGGATCCCGACCTGTGGACGGCAGCCGTGGAGACGGCGTGCCGGAAGCTGGTCGCCGAGTGCCCGGGTGGAGCGACCGCGATCCGCGGGCTCTCGTTCGGCTCGCAGCTCGACGGCATGGTCGTCTGCGACGCCGCGGGGCACCGCCTGCGCCCCGCACTGATCTGGATGGACCGCCGAGCCGAGGCGCAAGCGGGGGCCCTCGCCGAACGGATCGCGCCCCGCGACTTCTACCGTGCCGTGGGCGCGAACCTGGACTCGTCCCACGCGGTGTTCAAGGCGCTGTGGGTCCGCGACGAGGAACCGGAGCTGTGGGGACAGGCTGCGCATCTGATGTCCCCGGGCACCTACGTCCTCCGCCATGCGACCGGTGTCACCGCGGTCGATCCGTCGAACGCGTCCTCGATGGCGCTGCTCGATCCGAGGACGAAGACCTGGTCGCCCGAGGTGTTGGACGCGACGGGGATCGATCCCGCGATGCTCCCCGAGCTCGGGGACGCCACGAAGGCCGTGGGGACCGTCACCTCAAGTTTCGCGGAGGCGAGCGGGCTCGCTCCCGAGACGGTGGTCGCGATCGGCTGTGGCGACGAGATGGCCGCGACGCTGGGCGCCGGCGTCTTCGAGCCCGGCGAGGTGTGCGACGTCGTGGGAACGGCGGAGCCGGTCTGTGCCGCGAGCGCCGAGCCGCGCGAGGACCCGACGATGCTCGTCGAGTGTCATCCCCACGCGGACCCCGACGCGTGGCTCCTCGAGAACCCCGGGTTCGTCTCGGGAGGCAACCTCCGGTGGTGGCGCGACCAGTTCGCGCCCGAGGAGCGCCGCAACGAGGAGCAGGGGCTGGGGGACGCCTACGACCAGCTCAGCGAGGAGGCGTCACGGATCGCGCCCGGGAGCGACGGCGTCGTCTTCCTCCCGGCGATGCAGGGAGCGATGGCACCCGAATGGAACGGCGCGGCGCGCGGCGTCTTCTACGGGCTCACGCTCGCACACACCCGCGACCACATGACGCGGGCGATCCTCGAGGGGAGCGCGTTCGGTCTCCGCGACATCCTCGAGGCGATGAAGGACGCGGGACTCGGCGTCCGGCGTCTCACGATCGTCGGGGGCGGCGCGAAGGGACCACTCTGGCGTCAGATCAAGGCGGACGTGACCGGCCTGCCGGTCCGCGTTCCGGTGAGCGTGGAGACGACGGCGACGGGCGCGGCGATCCTCGCGGCCGTCGGCTCCGGCGTGCACGCGACGGTTTCCGACGCCGTGAAGTCGTTCGTCTCGTTCCGCCCCGAGGAGCACGATCCCGATCCGAAGGCCCGCGACGCCTACGACGAGGCGTACGCGCGCTACCGCGACGTGTACTTCGCGATGAAGCCCGTGTTCGGATCTTGAATGCTGGGGGTGGCGACGCCCGCTAGAGCAGATCCATGTCTCCCGGTGAGTACCCACGTTCGGTCAGGTGTCGTGCGAGCTCGCTGCGGTGTTGGGTTCCATGATTCACGATGTGAGCGACGATCATGCTGAGGGTCGCCTCGGTCGTGGTTCCGTCGCTCTTCCACGAGTAGGTACGGTCGATCTCCTCGCTCGCGAGTCCCTCCACGAACGCCGCGAGACGCCCGGTGTCCTCCGCCCAGAACGACCTGATGCTCGACAGATCCGGGAGCGGAGGCACTTCCCACTCGTACGGATCGTCGACGTCATTCCCGAGCAGGAACTCTCGCCAGCTGTTGTCCACAACCACCAGGTGACGAAGGGTCTCTGCGACACTTCCGTGATCCAGGGCTGCACGTTGCTCGAAGTCCTTCTCGGCAAGCGATGCGATCGTGTCGAGGATCTGCGTGTTCGAACGCGCGTGGTAGCGGATCAACTCCGCAAGATGCGATCGCATCACCCGGCGAGTCTAGCCACGTGGCCGATCATGGAAGATGCATCAGTCGTCCAGCTCCTGCTGGATCTGTTCCCGATGCGTCGCGGCTAGCCGCGTTCGAAGTACCGCGCGAGCTCCCAGTCGGTCACGGTCTGGTTGTCGAAGATGATCTGCTCCTGCCGGGCCATGTTCAGCAGGTGCCCGAACGCGAAGTCGCCGAACGCCTCCCGCATCACGTCGGAGCGCTCCATCGCGTCGATCGCTTCGTGGAGCGACGATGGGACGCGTGCCGCGTCCTTCGACTCGTAGGCGTTCCCCTCGAACAGCGGAGGGCATTCGACCTTGTTCGCGATCCCGTGGAGTCCGCTCGCGATCGTCGCGGCGTAGCCCAGGTAGGGGTTCACGTCCCCGCCGGGGATGCGGGACTCGACGCGATACCCGTTGTGCTCCCCGACCACCCGGAACCCGCACGTCCGGTTGTCGTGGCTCCACAGGATCGCCGTCGGCGCCCAGGATCCGAGCTGGTACCGCTTGTACGAGTTCACGAACGGCGCGTACATCCACGCCATCTCCCGCGCCGTCGACATCCAGCCGCCGAGGAAGTGACCGCACGTCTCGGACATGTGGTTCGGGTCGTCGTCGCTCCACATCAGCGACTCGCTCCCGTCCTCGTTCCAGACGCTCGCGTGCATGTGGCACGACGAACCGGCCTCGGCCATCGTCCACTTCGCCATGAACGTGATCGCGGCGCCGTTCAGCGCGGCGATCTCCTTCACGCCGTGCTTGTAGATCGCGTGGTAGTCGGCCGTGGCCAGCGCGTCGGCGTACGTGATGTTGATCTCGTGCTGTCCCTTGCCGAACTCGCCCTTCGAGAACTCGATCGGGATCCCCGCGGCGTACATGTTGTTGCGGATCTGGCGGATCAGCCACTCGTCCTTGGTGGTCTGGAGCATGTGGTAGTCCATGATGTACGGCGAGCTGGGCTGCAGGTCCTGGTACCGCTTCTGCGCCGCCTCGTCGTAGGACTCCTTGAACAGATAGAACTCGAGCTCCGACCCGGTCTTGAACGTGTAGCCGGCCTGCTTCGCCCGCTCGACCTGGCGCTTCAGGATCGTCCGCGGCGCGACTTCCACCAGCTCACCGGTGTGCTCGTCGGCGACGTCGCAGATCACCATCGCCGTCTTCTCGAGCCACGGCACGAGCCGGAGCGTCGACATGTCCGGGATCATCTTGAAGTCGCCGTAGCCGGTCTCCCAGCTCGCGTACTCGAAGCCCGGCAGGGGCTCCATCTCCATGTCGATCGCGATCAGGTAGAGGCACGCATGGAGGCCCTCCTCGCCCATCACGTCGTCAAGGAAGAAGTGGGGCAGGATCCGCTTGCCGACGAACCGTCCCCTGGAAGTCCGTGAACATGCACAGGACGGTGTCGATCTCGCCGGCGTCGGCGAGCTCCTCGAGCTGCTTCGCGTCGATCATGCCCTGCTGCGACATCGCTCCCCCTCACCCGTGAAGACGAGCGCGGCGGCCGTTCCTGGCCGCCGCGCTCGTTCCGTGCCGCGCTACCCGCTCGACGGCGGCGGGGGAGGCGGCGGCTCCGTCGTCGTCGTCGTCATCGTGTCGCCACGTAGGACGGCTTCCTGCTCAGCGGCGCTTGTCCCGAAGCTCACATCCGGGACCCCCTTCTCGCCCTGCGTGAGCGCGAACTCCTCCTCCGGGGAAAGCACCAGCCGGTTCCGGCCGGCGATCGCGAAGTAGAGGAGGCCGAGGATGTAGTACACGGCGACGCCGTAGACGCCCGGTCGATAATCCTCGTTCAGGAAGATCGACACCAGCGCCACCAACGCGATGATCCCGGCGATCGCCGCTCCCGGCACGCCCCACTTGCTTCGGTAGGGTCGATCGATGTTCGGGAGTCTCTGCCGGAGCAGGATGAACGACAGACACTGAAGCGCGTAGGAGATGACCGCTGCGAACACCGCCATGTTCAGCACGGCCGCGACCACCTGTGCCCCCGCGGTGCCCGCCTCCGCGTTGCGGAAGAAGAGCCACACGATGAGCACGACGAGGTATCCGACGATCGCGCCGGTAACGAGGGCGATGTGCGGTGTCTTCCGTTCCCCGTGTGTCACGGAGAGGAACTTCGGGAAGTACCCGGCACGTGACAGGGAGTACGTGTTGCGGCCGTACGCGTAGATGATCGTGAAGAAGCTCGCCACCAGCCCGATCAGGCCGAACAGGGCGAGGATCTCGGCGGCGAATCCTTCTCCGAACACTCCCTTGAAGCCGTCGAAGAGCGGCGTTCCGGACGCGCCGATCGCCGAGGCGCCACCGTCCACGCCGGAGTTGATGAACAGGGTGAGAACGCTCGCGATCAACAGCGTGTGCATCCCAAGGATCGTGCCCTTCGGGACGTCTCGCCGTGGGTCCATCGACTCTTCCGCGGCGAGTGGCACCTCCTCGATAGCGAGGTAGAACCAGATCGCGAACGGGAGGGCTTTGAAGATGCCGCTGATCCCGAACGGCAGGAATGGACCGCCGCCGCCCGCGAGGGCTTCACCGCCTCCCTCCGGGATGTTGTACCAGAGATCCATGTTGAATTCCCCGGACACGATCGCGGAGACGTAGAAGATCGCCAGCACGCCGAGCGCCAGGACCGTGATCGCCACGGTGAACCGCATCGTCGCTTCGATGCCGATGATGTTGACCCAGACGAAGAGGGCGTAGAACACGAGCCACCAGATCGGCTCACTGTTCCACCAGGGATCGCCGGTGATGTCGAAGAAGCTGATCATGAGCTCCTGCATCAACAGGCCGATCGCACCGACCACGACGGCGGGCGTGATCACGTACTCCATGTTCTCGGCGAGCCCGGTGGTGAACCCACCCCACGGACCCATGGCCGAGCGAGCGAAGGAGTACGCGCCGCCCGTATGCGGCAGGGCAGGGGACATCTCCGCGATGCTGTAGCACAGGCCGTAATACATGACGGCGATCACCGCTGTCGCGATGAGCAGTCCGCCGAACCCGCCGACGTCGAGGCCGAAGTTCCAGCCGTAGAAGTCGCCCGAGATGACCGCGCCGACACCCAGCGCCCAGAGCGACCAGACGCCGGCATGCCGTCGGAGCCCTCGCTTCTCGAAGTAGTCCTGGTCTACTTCGCGGTAGGTGACCGAGCCGAGTTTGCGTTCAGACACGGCTACAACCTCCCTCCCTCGACCGCCCACGCGGCCGATGGCGGTAATTCAGCCTCAGCCCGGTCGGGCTGTCAATCTGACGGGTTGCCTCCAAATGATCCTCGCGCGCCCTTGAGGACAGCCCCCACCAGGAAGGCGCCTATCAGCCACGTCGCGATCGTGAGTGTGTATCCCCACACACCCGAGATCGTTGCGAACAGCGCGCCGAGCACCACCGAGACGGCGAGCGCCACGATCCCGATGTGTCGCCTCAAGATCGATCGGATCAGCAGGAGCGTCAGGATCGCGCCGACCAGGGGAGCGAGGGTGTAGGGGCCGTCTCCCCCACTCCACGTGTGTCCGGTGGCGAGATCGCCGAACATGTGCTGATCGTACGCCTCCGATCTCGCTTAATCCTCGGGCGTCACGTAGGCGGCCGTGATCCCGCCGTCCACGATGAGCGAGGCGCCCGTCATGAAGCTCGAGTCGTCGCTCGCGAGGAACAGCGCCGCCTTCGCGAGTTCCTCCGGCCGGCCCAGGCGCCCCAACGGGATGTGGACGAATCGCCGCTGGCGCCGCTCCGGATCGGAGAGCAGCTCCGCCAACAGCGGCGTGTCGATCGGGCCGGGGCACAGCGCGTTGCACCGCACACCCTTCCGCGCGTACTCGACCGCGATCTCACGCGTCATCGCGAGCACCGCTCCCTTCGACGCCGTGTAGGCGGTCTGGGAGGTGGCGGCCCCCATCCACGCGACGAAGGAGGCCACGTTGATGATCGAACCCCCTCCCGAGGCGATCATCGCCGGGATCCCGTACTTGCAGCCGTGGGCGACGCCCTTCACGTTGACCGCGAGGGTCGTGTCCCAGATGGACTCGTCGGTCGAATCGACCGAGCCGTCGTCGGCGAGCATCACCCCGGCGTTGTTGTAGAGGATCGTGAGTCCGCCGTACGCCTCGACCGCCCGCGCGACCATCTGTTCGGCGTCTTCTTCGCGAGAGACGTCCGCGTGGACGTACGTCGCGTCGCCGCCGTCGGCGCGGAGCTTCTCCGCGACCTGCTCGCCGGCGTCATCGCTGACGTCCGTGAGGACCACCTTCGCGCCCTCGGCCGCGAACAGCTGGGACGCGATCATCCCCATGCCGCTCGCGCCTCCGGTGATCAAGGCGACCTTGCCGTCCAGGCGTCCCATCGATACCTCTCCGTCCTTTGGTCCGTCTCGGGCGATCCTGTGCGGCCGAGGATATCGCCGGTTCCGGGCGGACGGAGCCGCCGCCTTCCCGGCGTCTCCGGAGAGGGCGTCGGGGCCTTCAGTAGACTCGACCGCATGCCTGAGTTGCCAGAAGAGCTGAAGACTCGCCCCGAACGCAAGGCCGGACAGGAGCCGACGGCGTCGCTCACGCTCGAGGCCTACAAGCGGCTGAGGACCGAGCTGGACGAGCTGTTGACCAACGGACGTGACCGGATGGCGGAGCGTCTCAAGGTTGCGCGCGAGCACGGCGACATCAAAGAGAACGCCGAGTACGACGCCGCCAAGGACGCCCAGGGCCTGATGGAATCGCAGATCCGCCGGTTGCAGGAGGCGCTCCGCGATCCGGAGATCATCGAGGCACCCCTGTCGGCCGAGGCGATCGTGCCGCACATGCTCGTCACGGTCCGTTCGGTGGATGACGGGGAAGACGAGGAGACCTACCTCCTGGCCGAGCACGGCGAGGAGAAAGCGCCCGGTGCCCGAACCGTCACGACGTCCTCCCCTCTCGGATCCGCGCTGATGGGAGCGGCGAAGGACCAAGAGGTGCTGGTCCAGGCGCCCGGCGGTAGCTTCCGGTACGTGGTCGTCGGATTCGAGCCGTTCGTCGGCTGATGAGCGTGAGCTGATGGGCCGGCGCGCGGCCACGGGGCATCGCTCGAGACCGCACGTCGCGCGCGAGGCGCCGAAGGTCCGCGACTTGCCGGCGCCGCGGAAGAACCAGTCGGCGGCCGGCGGCGCGATCCAGTGGGCGTTCCAGTGGCCGTACCGAGCGATCCTGGCGTTCCTGATCTGGGCGCGGGTGCGCCCGTGGCACCTGACCGTCGGCGCCCTCGCCCTCAACGTGCTCACCGGTGTGCTGATCCTCACCGGGGACTGGTTCCTCGCCGGTTGGGCGTTACTCGTCGCCGGCCTATGCGACGTGTTCGATGGCTCCGTGGCGAGGCACTACGGGCAGCAGAAGCGGTCCGGAGCGTTCATGGACTCGGTGCTCGACCGTGTGGCCGACGCGATCCTGTTCGCGTGTCTGTTCTGGGCCCTCGCGGAGGACGGGCGCACGCTCGACGCCGCCCTCGCGCTCTTCACGCTCGTCGTGAGCCTCACCGTGAGCCACATCCGCGCGGAGGCCGAGGCGGTCGGCGTGCAGCTCACCGAAGGCTTCTTCCAGCGGCTCGAACGGTTCATCGCGCTGATCATCGGCCTCATGATCCCCGGCGCGATGACCCCGATCCTGGTGATCCTCGCCGTCCTCGGCGCCGTGACCGCCCTCCAGCGCGGCTGGTCCGCGCTCGTCCGGGCCTAGGGCCGATGACGTTCGTCCGCGTCGCCTCGCTCGCCGAGATCCCCGAGGGCGAGATGCGGGCGTTCGACATGTCGACCGGCCGCGTGGCCGTCGCGCACGTGGAGGCGCGGCTCTTCGCGTTCTCCGACGAGTGCACCCATGCGGGGTGCGCGCTCTCGGAAGGTGACTTCGACGACCGTGCCGCGACCGTCGAGTGTCCGTGTCACGGGAGCGTGTTCGACGTCGAGACGGGTGAACCCGTGGACGGTCCCGCGCAGGACCCCGTCGCGATCCATCAAGCGCGGCTCGTGGACGGCTGGGTGGAGATCGCCGACCAGCCGGCGGCCGAGCCGGTCTGATGCCGCGACTGGCTCGCCGGACGCGCTCCGGGGTAGGCTCGCTCTCTTCCGGTTTCTGGCTTCCGGCGAACGAGGAGGCTTCCCTATGCCCGACCCGACCACCACCCGCTTCGACCTCTCGCAGGACCAGCTCCCGACCGCGTGGCTGAACATCCTGCCGTCCCTCGCGCAGGCGGGGATCCAGCCGCTCCCGCCCGTCCACCCGGGAACCCACGAGCCCGTGACGCCCGACCTCCTCGCGCCGCTGTTCCCCGAGGCGTTGATCCTCCAGGAGGTCTCGACGGACCCGTGGATCGACATCCCGGGTGAGGTCCTCGACATCTATCGGCTCTGGCGGCCGTCCCCGCTGCACCGAGCCGTCCGGCTCGAGAAGGCGCTGCAGACGACCGCTCGGATCTACTTCAAGTACGAAGGGGTCTCGCCGGCGGGGAGCCACAAGCCGAACACGGCGATCGCGCAGGCCTACTACAACAAGGAGGCGGGCACGAAGCGCCTGGCGACGGAGACGGGCGCCGGACAATGGGGGTCGGCCCTCGCGATGGCCTCGAAGTTCTTCGGCCTCGACTGCCAGGTCTTCATGGTGAAGGCCTCCTACGATCAGAAGCCGTACCGGCGGATCTTCATGGAGACGTTCGGCGCCGAGGTCGTGCCGTCACCGTCACCCACGACCCAGGCGGGCAAGGCGATCCTCGAGGCGGATCCGGAGTCGACGGGGTCCCTCGGGATCGCGATCAGCGAGGCCGTGGAGGTGGCGGCCACGTCCGGCGGCGCGATCAAGTACTCGCTCGGATCCGTGCTCAACCACGTCCTGCTCCACCAGACCGTGATCGGTCTCGAAGCGAAGGCGCAGATGGAGCTCGCGGGCGAGCGACCCGACGTCGTCGTCGGATGCGTCGGCGGCGGTTCCAACTACGCCGGCTTGGCCTACCCGTTCATGGTCGATCGGCTGTCGGGTGCGACGCCGGAGATGCGGTTCCTCGCGACCGAGCCGGCCGCGTGCCCGACGCTCACGAAGGGCCGTTTCGCGTACGACTTCGGCGACACCGGCGAGATGACGCCGCTGCTGCCGATGTACACGCTCGGTCACACGTTCGTGCCGGCGCCCGTGCACGCGGGCGGCCTGCGGTACCACGGCGACGCGCCGTCGCTCTCTCTGCTCGTGAAGCACGGTCACATGGAGGCCACCGCGTTCACCCAGAACGCCGTGTTCGATGCGGCCGTGCAGTTCGCACACACGGAGGGGATCGTGCCGGCGCCCGAGTCGGCACACGCCGTCCGCGGGGCGATCGACGAGGCCATCGCGGCGCGCGAAGCCGGCGAGGAGCGCGTGATCCTCTTCGGCCTCTCCGGGCATGGTGCGTTCGACATGCAGGCGTACGACGACTACCTCAACGGGCGCCTGCCCGAGGTCGAGTACCGCCAGGAGGATGTCGAGGCGGCGATGGCGAGCGTCCCCGACGTGGCGATCCCCGGGGAGCCGAGCGGTCCCTAGATCTCGGTCTCGAACGTCCGTGGCGAGAGGCCGAACTCCTCGGCCGCGAGCTCCGCGATCTCTCGCGCGAGGATCGTGTAGCCGAGCGCGTTGAAGTGGAGGCCGTCGCCCTCGCGGATCAGGACCACCCGGCCGTCCTCCCGGAAGTACGCCGAGTAACCGCCCTCCGGATCGCGGAACCGATCCCATGCGTCGAAGTAGACGACGCCGTTGGCGATGTTCGCGGCGAACTCGATGATGTCGTTCTGACGCCTCGAATGCTCGCGGAGACGGAAGTCCGAAGCGATCGGCAGGCCGGCCCACACGACCTTCCCACCTCGGGAGGTCGCGATCCGCATCATCGTGAGGACACGTTCCCGGTAGGCCGCCGGCCAATCCGAGGTCCCGATCAGGGCTTCGCGGTTGCCGTGCACGTCCTGAAGCGACTGGTGGTCGTTCTCGCCGAGCATGACGATCACGAGGTCCGGGTCGAACCGATCGACGATCTGGCGCATCGTGTACGGCCAGTTGAAGTAGTCGGGTCTCGCCAGGCCCGTCGAGATCCTGCCCTGTCCCGAGACCCGCACGAGACGCGGCCGGAACACGCGTTCGGCGAAGAAGCCGAGTCCGGCGGCGAGCGAGTCCCCGACGATCGCGACCCGCAGCTTCCTGTCCGGTGTCGGCACGCGGATCGGCTCGCTCTCGCTCGCGGCGCCGTTGCCTCCGTTGCCGTCGGGGTCGTCCGGATCGTCGGGGGGCGCGATGGGGATGTCCTCGGGTGGTGGGACGAACGCACCGCCCGGCCTCCCGGGATCCCGCCCGACGGCGCGCTCGACCGTGCCGGCCACCTCGTCGAGGCCGACCCACTCGCTCACCGTGGCGATCGGCGTGAGGATCGCGAGGGAGATCGTCCGTCTGATCCCGATCGGCGACGCGTCCGCCGCCCGACGCATCGTCGGGGCGTAGAGGACGGTCCACGAGAGGAGGCAAACGAGGAGCACCACGAGCACCCGGCCGGCGGGCATGAGCCGCCGTCCGTACAGCACCTTCGCCGCGACCGCCGGCGCGGCACCCTTCCTCGTCGTCACTCCCTCCTCCCGCGATCGGCTCATGTCGTCCCCATCAGAACTGGAAGTAGATGAAGGGTGCCACGCCGGGCGGTCCCAGGATCACGATCACCAGCAGGGCGAGCCCCAGGACGACGCCGAGGGGCGCCGGCTTGAGTCGGGAGAGGCCCGACTGGAGCCAGAGACCCAGGCCGCGGGGCCAGAACTGGAGCGCGAGCATCCCGGCGATCGTGAACACGACGAGAGGGTTCACGAATTCGCTGGGCGTGAACCAGCCAGTGAAGAGCCTGCGGAGCAGCGCGAACGCCGTGTCCAGGGAATCCGCCCGGAAGAAGACCCATCCCACGCACACGAGCGCGAACGTGGCGGCACATCGACGGAGGACGTCGAACCACCGGTCGTCTCGGTCCACATCGTCCGCGGAGGCTCGCTGCCGTCGCCATTGCTCCGCGGCGAGCAGCGCCCCGTGGTACGCGCCCCAGAACACGAACGTCCAAGCGGCTCCGTGCCAGAGGCCTCCGAGGAGCATCGTCACGAAGATGTTGATGAGGGTGCGCCGCGTTCCGCGCCGGTTCCCGCCGAGCGGGATGTAGAGGTAGTCCCGGAGCCAGCGAGAGAGCGTCATGTGCCACCGTCGCCAGAAGTCCTGGATCGAGCTCGCCGCGTACGGCCGGTCGAAGTTCTTCGGGAAGCGGAAGCCGAGGAGCTTCGCGATCCCGATCGCGATGTCCGTGTAGCCGCTGAAGTCGGCATAGATCACGATCGCGTAGCCGAGGATCGCGAAGAGCGCGTCGGGAGCGCTCCGGGTGAAGGGATCGCCGAAGACCGGGTCGACGATCTGCGCGGCGAGGTAGCTCGACACCACCACCTTCTTGAACAGACCCCCGAGGATCATCCAGGCCGCGCCGGCGACGTCGACGTGTCGCTCGTCCCTGCGTTCCCGGATCTGCGGGATCAGCTCTCCCGGGCGCACGATCGGCCCGGCGACGAGGTGCGGGAAGAACGACAGGTAGAGGAACACATCGGTCCACCCGGCCACCTCGAAGTCCCCGCGGAAGACGTCGACCACGTACGCGATCGCCATGAACGTGAAGAACGAGATGCCGACGGGCAGGACGACCTGGATCAACGGGATCGACGAGTCCATCCCGAAGGACGTGAGCGTGTTCGTCACGTTGACGGCGAAGAACCCGTAGTACTTGAAGAACGCGAGCGGGAGCAGCAGGAGCGTGACGGCGATGCCGTTGACGACGAGGCGCGCGCGGGGCGTCCGTGCCTTGCTGACGGCGATCGCCCCCAGCTGTGCGAGGACGCTGATGCCGACCAGGAGGAGGACGAAGCGCCAGATCCCACCAGGCGTAGAAGACGTAGCTCGCGGCGATCATGAACCACTTCCACGGCTGCGCGAGGTGGTTCAGGAGCCAATGGCCGACGAAGACCAGCACGAAGAAGATCGCGAAGTCGACCGTGGGGAAGAGCATCGGGGACGGATGCTAGCCGAGGTCGCGGGGCGATTCTGCCGGCGTGCGGAGGCGCCTCAGCGGTCGTCGACGAGCGGTCGGACCTCGATCGTGCCGCCCTCGGCAGCCGGGATCTTCGACGCGTACGCGATCGCCGTTTCCAGGTCGCAGTCGACGACGAAATAGCCGCCGAACTGCTCCTCGGCGTCGGTGAGCGGCCCGTCGGAAGCGGTCGTCTCGCCGTCACGGACCCGGACGAGCGTGGCCGAGGTCGCCGATGCGAGCTCGTCGCCCGCCACATAGTGACCCTGCTCCTCCATCGAACGCTGGAGGGCGCCGTAGCGCTCGTACTGCGCGGTGCGTTCGGCGTCGGTAAGCGTGTCCCAGCCGCTCTCGTTGCCGTGGATCAGGAGCATGTAGCGCATCGGCACCTCCTCCGCCGAACGACGTCCGGCGCCACGCTAGCGGGCATCGCGGGCGGGCGCGACCGTGTCGACCGGCGAGGGTCCACCGGAGAGCGCACCCACGTAGACGCCGAGGAGCACGAGCGGCGCACCCAACAGGAGCGAGCTCGTCACGTCCTCCCCGAGCAGGAGGGCTCCGCCGATCACCGACACGATCGGGAACAGGACGAACTGGTAGCTGGCTCCGGTGGCGGTCCAGCGCCTGATCACGTAGACGAACAGCATGAACAGGAACGGTGATGCGATCACGAGGTAGATGAGCGCCGCCCACACGCTCGGGCTCCGAGGGGCGTGCCAGGACTCGCCCGCGACGAACGACAGGACGAGCAGCAGCACCGCGCCCACGGACATCCCGATCGCGTTCGTCACGACCGGATGCGCCGAGGGCAGGAGCTTCAAGACGATCCCGGACTCCGCTGCGGCGATCGCCGCCACGACGATCGAGAGCACCGAGATCACGGAGACGTCGCCGGCGAGCGCGCCCGACGACATCACCGCGATGCCCGCCAGGGCGACGACGGCGCCGACGACCGCACGGAGCCGCAACTGCTCCAGCCGGTGCGCCGCCGCGAGCATGACCGTGAGCAACGGAACCGACGCCATGATCGTGCCACCGAGGCCCGCGGGCACCTCCTGTGACCCCCAGTAGAAGAACGCGTAGGCGATCAGGAAGCTGAGGAGGCCGTAGACGAGGGCGCCGCCGAGCGCCCGGCCTCTCGGCAGCGGGTGATGTCCTCGAGCCACGAGCGCCCAGAGGATCAGCGATGCTCCGAGGAAGCGGATCCCCGCTCCCCAGAACGGGTCCAGCTCGCGGTTGCTGAATCGCACGGCGACGATGTTCGAGCCGGCGAGGAGCACGACACCGGCGAACGCGAGGAGGATCCGCCGATCGAAGACCGGGTTCATCGGCGGATGATAGGCCCCGGATCGGAGGCAGTAGCCTGTGGCATCGCATCACCGATCCGGCCGCCCCCACGGCCCACCGACCAGGAGGATCCATGTCACGCGACATCGACTGGCACGTGTTCGACAAGGCTGCCGACATCACGGCCTCGGCTGTACGGGGCGCGATGGGCGCGGAGGGGAGCCAGCCGGCTTCCTACGTGGGCGAGGTGTTCCGCGAGATCTACTCGGCCCTCCGACAGGCCACCGACGAGATGCCTTCGAAGGACTCGAAGCCAGGATTCTGAGGCGAGGATCATGCAGACCGACCTCGCGCAGCTCCGTGCGGCGGTCCTCGAGTGGTATCGACCCCGACGGCGTGCGTACGCGTGGCGCCGAGGTCGTCGGAACGCCTATCGGACGTTGGTCTCCGAGGTGATGCTGCAGCAGACGCAGGCGGCGCGCGTCGAACCCATCTTCGAGGCGTTCGTCGCCCGGTTCCCTCGCGTCGACACGCTCGCCGCGGCTTCGCGCGCCGATGTCCTTCGGGCTTGGTCTGGCCTCGGCTACAACCGCCGCGCCGTGGCGCTGCACGAGGCCGCTCGAGCGGTCGTCCGCGACCATGGCGGGCGCGTGCCACGGGACGTGGACGCCTTGGTTCAACTGCCCGGCGTGGGTCCGTACACGGCGGCCGCGGTCGCGTCGATCGGCTACGGCGATGCCGTCGCCGCCCTCGACGGCAACGTCCGTCGGGTCGTCGCGCGGGCCTTCCGCGGCGCCGAGCCGGACGAGGTTCCCGCCGCTGAACTGAAGAGAGACGCGCAGGCGTGGCTCGATCCGACCGCCCCCGGCGACTGGAACCAAGCGATCATGGACATCGGTCGCCTCTACTGCCGGCCGGCCCCGCGGTGCGAGGACTGTCCACTCGCGCCTCGATGTCGGTTCCGCGATGCCGGCCGCCCCGGCAGACCGTCCGGCCGCCGCCAGTCCCGGTTCGAGGGGAGTCCCCGCCAGGTGCGTGGTGCCGTGGTGCGTGTGCTGCGCTCCGTGCGCTCGGCGAGCGCCGAGGCGCTCGCCGAGCGCACCGGCCATACCCCGACCGCGGTCGCCACGGCGACCGCGGCCCTCACGACCGAGGGGATCATCGAGCGGACCCGCTCCGGCCGGTTCCGGCTCCCGCGTCGTTGACGCCACCGTAAGCATCTGCTTACATACGCCCGTGGAGGCTGCGCTGAAGGCGATCGCGGAACCTCGCCGTCGCCAGATCCTCCGCCTCGTCTGGGACGCCGAGCGATCCGCCGGCGACATCGCGTCGCATTTCGACGTGAGCCGTCCCGCGATCTCGCAGCACCTCACGGTCCTGCGCACCGCCGGCCTCGTCACCGAGCGGCGAGACGGCGCGCGACGCCTGTATCGCGCGGACCGGGATGCGCTCGCCGAGCTCCAAGCCGACCTCCAGGCGTTCTGGACCGGTAGCCTCGCGGCCTTGAAGGACGAGGTGGAATCCGAGGAAGGGAGACGACGTGGCCGCGGGAACGCTCACCGTCAACGCTGAGATCCGGATCGAGGCGCCGCCGGACGCGGTGTTCCCGTTCCTGACCGACCCGGAGAAGATCGTGAGATGGAAGGGGGTGGACGCGACCGTGGAGGCATCTCCCGGTGGTGTGTATCGCGTGAACGTGACCGGCACGAACCACGCGGTGGGGGAGTACGTCGAGATCGATCCGCCTCGGCGCGTGGTGTTCACGTGGGGTTGGGAGGGCAACGAGCAGCTGCCGCCGGGCTCGTCCACCGTCACGATCGAGCTGATCCCCGACGGCGACGCGACGATCGTCCGCCTCACGCACTCCGGTCTCCCTGAGGGAGCCGACGCGGCGCAGCTGCAGGGATGGGAGCACTTCCTGCCCCGCCTCGCCGAGGTGGCGAGCGGCGGCGATCCCGGCCCCGACCCATGGGTCTCGCAGCCTCCGGATCGTCCTGCCCGCTGAGGCTCCGCTCCCCGCGCCGTTGACGCCGCGGCGATCCGCGCGCTACCGTTCGCGGCGTGACTCTGGGAATGATTCTCAGTCCCATTTGCTCCGAGCGGCGGCGGAGAGCTCCTCGTGGGCGCTGAACCCACGCAGCATCTGCCGGAGCGAGAGGCGCGGAACGACGAGGTCCTGGCGTACGCACGCGACGTCTCGTTCGGCTACGGACATGAACCCGTCCTCCGCGACGTGTCGCTCACCGTCCGCGCCGGTGAGTTCGTGGCCCTCGTCGGCCCGAACGGATCGGGCAAGTCCACCCTGCTGAAGGTGCTCCTCGGGGCGCTGCCGGCTCCAGCCGGGCACGTAGAGCTCCTCGGTCGCGCGCCCGGGGATGTCCGCGATCGGTGGCGGGTGGGATACGTCCCGCAGCGGCCGTCGCTCCTGTCGGAGATGCCCGCCACGGTCGAGGAGATCGTGGCTGCGGGGAGGCTCCGTCAGCGAGGCTGGTGGCGAGGTCTGACCGCGTCCGACCACGCGGCCGTCGGCCACGCGATCGAGTCGGTCGGCCTCGGCGAGCTCGCCGGCCGCCCGCTGAACGAGCTCTCGATCGGACAGCAGCAGCGGGCGTTCATCGCCAGGGCGTTCGCCGGCGACCCTGCCCTGCTCGTGCTCGACGAGCCGATCGCCGGTGTCGACGCGGAATCGCAGCGCCGGTTCCGCGACTCGCTGGTGCATCTGATCCGCCAGCACGGGGCCGGCGTGCTCCTCGTCTCGCACGAGCTCGCTGCGGTCGCGGATGTGATCGACCGTGTCGTCGTGCTGAAGCAGCGCGTCGTGTTCGATGGGAGCCCCGCGGAGCTCGGCGCGCGCGGTGTCTCGCTCGGCGTCCACCGCGAGGACCTCCCGCTCTGGCTCGAGGACCTCCGATGATCGGCGCGCTCCCCTTCCCGTATCCGTTCGAGTCCGGCGAAGCCCAGCGGGCGCTCGTCGCCTGCCTCGCCGTCGGGGTGTTCGCCCCGATGATCGGAGCGTTCCTGGTGCAGAAGCGACTCTCCCTCGTCGGGGACGGCATCGCCCACGTGGCGTTCGCCGGGGTCGGCGCGGGCATCCTCGTGGGCGTCTGGCCGGTGTGGAGCGCGCTCGCGTTCGCCGTGATCGGTGCCGTCGGCGTCGAGCTCCTCCGGCTCAAGCGCAAGGCCGCGGGGGACCTCGCGCTCGCGCTCTTCTTCTACGTCGGGATCGCGCTGGGCGCCGTGTTCGCCAGCCGGGCGGGCGGGCTCGAGCTGGAGACGCTGCCGTACCTGTTCGGCGATCCGTACGCGGTCACGTGGACGGGCGTCGCGATGGTGGGCGCCCTCGGCGTCGCGGTGATCGCGGCGATGCGACTCGCGGGGCGCGCGTTGTTCGCCGTCGTGACCGATGAGGACTGGTCCCGCGTCGCCGGCTTGCCCGTCGGCGCCCTCAGCGTCGCGCTGGCCGGCCTCACGGCCGGCGTGATCGTCGCCGGGATGCGGGTCGTCGGCATCCTGTTGATCGCCGCGATGATGGTGCTCCCCGTCGCGTCGGCACAGCTGATCTCGCGCTCGTTCCGCGGCACGATCCGTCTCTCGGTCGCGATCGGCGCCGTGTCATCGCTCGTCGGGCTCACGATCGCGCGGCCGCTCGGCCTCGCCCCCGGCGGCTCGATCGTCTTCGTCGCGGCCGCTCTGTTCGCCGCCGTCGCTCTCGCGAAGCGGACCGCGCCTCGCGCGCTGCAGCAGGAGGCGCATTGATGGAGCTCCATCAGGAGGCGGCACGTCGTCTGGCGTCGTCGGGACAGCGCTACACGCGCACCAGGCGGCGGCTCGTCGACATCCTCGCGAAGGCCGGCATGCCGCTCTCGCTCCCCGCGATCGTCCGAGGGCGCAAGGACCTGCCGCAGAGCTCCGCCTACCGCAACCTCGCGGAACTCGAGTCGGCGGGTCTGATCCGTCGGGTCGCGTCGGAGGATGGGTTCGCCCGGTACGAGCTCGGGGAAGACCTCACCGGTCACCATCACCACCTGATGTGCTCGCGATGCGGCCAGGTACAGGATCTCCTCCTCCCGGCCCCGCTGGAGCGTCAACTCGACCGGACCCTCGACGTGCTCGCTCGCGAGGCCGCGTTCGCGACCGTGCGCCACCGGCTCGACCTGATCGGTCTGTGCCGCGCCTGCGCGAGCGCGTGACCAGAGTGCGCCGCCCTCTATCCTGTCGGCCTGTCCCAGCCCGGCGCGCTGCGCCCTCGGGAGGATCGTGACGCTCACGCGCACCGCGCACGCCGGCGAGCATGCCGTGCCACCACCCGCCACCCGTCCGAGCCGGCTCGGGTCTTGGTGGGCGATCGTGGGCTTCGCGCTCGTCCTCCTGCTCGCGTTGGGGTGGCGCTTCATCGCCGACCCGTCGCTCTCGGCACCGACCCGGGATCCCGCCTGGTACACCTGGCGCGCCAGCGTCATCCTCGAGGACGATCCGGGATCGATCGCTGGCGACTGGGGTCCGGACAACCTGTTCTCCGGCGGGTACCGGGTGACGGTGCCGCTCGCCGGAGCGCTGCTGCAGCGGGTCAGCGGCATCAGCACCTACAGCTTCAGCGCGTTCCTGATGCTCGGGATCCCGATCCTCACCGGCCTGGCGCTGGGTGCGGGGGCGTTCCGCAGCAAGCGAGATCCGCTGATCGTCTTCCTCACGATGCTCGCGACGGCGGGGTTGTTCCTCACGACGCCATACGTCGGTTATCTCGACAACATCACGGTGCTGTTCCTCCTCAGCCTGATCGTCGCCTTCGCGGACGCGGCGCGGACCTCCTGGGGCGCCCGCGTGGCGATCTTCCTGATCGGGATGGCGGCGGCGTTCACCCATCCCACCACCTGCGTCCTGTTCGGGATCTCGCTGCTCGCGGTCTGGGGAACGCACGTCGTCACGAGCCGTTTCCGGCTCGGCTCGGCGATGCGATCGGACGGCCCGCTCCTGCTGTCGACGGGCTCCGGGATGGTCACGGGGCTCGCCCTTTGGGTCGTGGGGATCTGGGGACCGGGCGGTCCGGAGCTCCTGAAGGATGCCGCGCTGCCGCCCCCCTACACCGCGGCGTTCTTCCGACAGCGGCTGGTCGAGTGGGTGACCTCGATGCGGCCCGAGATCACGTTCCCGCTGATCCTGATCGCGATCCTCGGCACGATCGTCGTCGCGAGGCGGACCCGGAAGCCGGTCTCGCAGTACGAGCAGGTTTCGATCTGGTGGATGTTCCCGTTCGCCGGCGTGCTCACGTTCCTGCTCGGGGAGGCGATCCCGTACTACCGCTTCATGAACGCCACGGCGGCTCCGATGGCGCTCACGGGTCTCGGCGCGTTCCTCGCCATCCGATGGTTGTACCGGGGCGATGGCGCTCGGAGGATCGCCGGAGCGATGGGGGCGCTCGTCGTCGTAGGCGCGCTCACCTGGGTCTTCCTCGACCCCGCGATCAACCGGTGGGCGCAGCAGGACAACCAGTGGGCTCCGCAGAGCGTGCGGACGTCGCTGGCGGCGACCCGGGAGGTGGTGGTCGCTGCCGGTGAGCGGCCGAGCATCCTGATCGTGAACTACGGCAACACCGACGACGCGACGGGATCCAACACCACGTACGGATGGGCGAAGACCTACACCAACGTGTTCCGCACCGGTCTGCCCGGCGCCCTGGCGAAGTATCAGGCGAGCTTCGTCGGGACCGTCGAGGACTTCCGGGGGGACCGTCCGTCCGACGGACCGAGCGAGAACTACCGCGACACGTCGACGAGCCACTGGAACGAGGTGCGCGCGCGGCTGGCGACCTACCCCGAACCACCCGTGGTGTTCCTGATCGAGGAGTACTACTCGGGCCAGTGCAACGGCGTCCCCGAGGGTGACTGCTCGGCCGATGTCGAGCAGGCGGCCCTCGATCGAGCCCTGGAGGGCTCGATCGAGATCGGTCCCGGGACGCACGTGTTGACCGGCGACGGTCTCTACGAACCCTCGCCTGAGGTGATCGAACGAGCGCGGTCGGCCGCGGCCGCCGCCGCCGCCCGGTTCGAGGACCCGCCGGGTCCCCTCGACGACCTGCCGCATCAGGCCCGGGTGCTCGCGGGCCTGTTCGCGCTGGCAGTCCTCCCCGGTCTGCTGGCCGCGCCGTTCTTCGGGCTGCGGGATACGCCGAGTCGGATCGCGTTGATCCCCGGCACCTCGATCGTCCTCTCGCTCCTGGCGGGGATCGCCGTGCTCGGCGTGTGGCGGGGGCCGCTCACCGACACCAAGGCGTGGGTCGTGGTCGCGGTCGCGGTCGGCGCCGGCGCGGCACTCCGCCTCGGAAGCGAAGCGATCCTCGGCGCGTTGGGCGCGTTCGGCAGGTTCTTCAACCGCCTGTTCTCGCAGTTCTCGAACCGCGACTACGCGATCCTGATGAGCGTGCAGTTCCTCACGCAGGCGGGGCAAGGGATGATCCAGGGCGCGATCGGCAAGTCGATCGCGTTCGGTGGGCAGGAGGGGTTCGACGTGCAGAACGTTCCCTCCGCCGACTACCTACTCCAGGTGATCCTACTGCTCTACATCCCGTACACGCTGCTCTCGCCCTTCATCGGTGTCGTGATCGACCGGTTCGAACGCCGGCGCGTGGTGTGGTGGTCCAACCTCGTGACCGCGGCCGTGGTCGGGGTCGTCGCGGTCACCGTCCTCATCCCGCTCGGGTCGGGCACCACCGAGGGGAACGTCGGAGCGACGGCCGCACTCGTCCTCGGGCTGCTGGCCGCGCAGGCCGTGATCCGCGTGACGCTCGCGGTGAAGTCGGCGGCGATCCCGGATGTCCTGTCCGGCCGCGACCTGCTCCAGGGCAACGCGCTCTCGCAGGCGGGCGGCGCGCTCTTCCAGATCATGGGGATCGCGTTCGCGCTCGCCGCGGGCGGGGTCCTGCCCGCGTGGCTCGTCGTGCTCGCCGGGGCCGTCGTCCTCGCGATCGGGGCGCTGGCCGCGACCAAGCTCCGGCACGTCGAGGCGCGTGCGCACGCCGCGCGCTTCTCCGAGGAGGCACGACGAGTGCTCCGCACGATCGCCCAGGGAATCCGAGAGGTCGCCGCCCGTCCCCCCGCGGCGGTGGGGCTGACGGGGTTCCAGATGCTCCGCTACCAGTTCTGGGGGTTCGGGCTGTTCGTCTTCGCGCTGTACGCGAAGAACCTCGTCGAGGGAGGCTCGGAGAGCCAGGTGCCGACCTTGGTGTCGGGCGCGGTCGGTCTGATCGGGGGCGTGCTCGGGCTCATCGTGGCGCAGGGGCTGAAGGATCGGGTGGCGCCGATCAAGCTCCTCCTCGTCTCGATGGGGCTCCTCGGTGCCGGGACGCTGGTCTTCGGTGGGCTCGTCTCGGTGGCCGGGTTCGCCGCGATGCTCTTCGTCGGCTTCTTCGCGTTCTTCGTCGGCAAGATCTCGGCCGACACGATCGTGCAGCAGGCGATGCCCGACGACTTCCGGGGCCGCGCCTTCGCGTTGTTCGACATCGCGTACAACCTCGGGTTCATCGTCCCGGCGATCATCCTGTCCCTCGTGTGGGTCGAGAACGACCCGGGCACGACGCGCATGGTGCTCGTCGTGTCCGGCGCGCTGTTCCTGGTGTTGACGGCCGCGGTCGCCGTATGGGCCCGGCGCGTCCGAGACCAGTTCGCTCCGCAGGACGACCTGATCGACCCCCTGACAGGCTGAGGGACCATGCCCGGGGTGCGCAACGGCGACGTGACGCTGCACGTCGAGGTCGACGGCGCCGGCGAGCCGGTGACCGTCCTCGCTCACGGGCTGACGAACTCGTGCCGTGAGCTCGCGTTGTTCACACCGTCGCTCACCGGCACCGCGGTTCGGTTCTGCTTCCGTGGCCACGGACACTCGAGCGCGCCGGAACGGGGCTACCGGTTCGCGGATCTCGCCTCCGACCTCGACGCCGTCGCTCGCGCGTACAAGGCGACGAACGCGGTCGGCACGTCGCTCGGCGCGGGCGCGATCATGTCGCTCCTCGAACACGACCCGGGTCGATTCGATCGGATCGTGATGCTCCTCCCCGCCTCGCTCGACCTCCCCTTCCGCGACCCCGCACGCTTCGACGCGATCGCCGATCTCCTCGAGTCCTACCCGAAGGAGGAGGCGATCGCGCGGGTCCTCGAGATGAGCGAGGATCGGTACGAGCGCGCGCCATGGCTCCGCGAGCTCGACCTCGCGCTCTGGGAGGACCTGAACCCGGTGGGCGTGGCGCGAGCGATCCGCGAGGTCACGCGGGACATCTCGATCTCCGACCGCGAGCTCCTCCGGAAGGTGGACGCTCCGACCCTGCTGATCTGCCGAGAGGGCGACGCGATCCATCCCGCCGAGCTGGGCAGGATCCTCCTCGAGCTCCTCCCGAACGCGGAGCTCGTCACGCTGGGGTCGGAGGAGGAGCTGGTCGCCTCGATCCCGGTGTTGGTCGAGCGCGTCCGCGAGTTCCTGGAGGGGGCGTGAGCGGGGGCCCGGCTCTCGACCGCCGGGCCAGGACCCCTCGCCAGGAGCTGCTGGGCTCCGCGCTGTCGGCGTTGATGGCACTGCAGTTCGCCGTGGTCGTGATGTTCGGCAAGGAGGTGGCGGCCGGCGAGTTGCCGTTCGCGATGCTCGCGATCCGGTTCGCGGGGCAGGCGGTGTTGCTCTTCCTCGTCCTGCTCCTGTTCCGGAAACCGTTGCTGCCGGCTCAGGGCGAACGCGCGCCGCTCCTGCTCGCCGCGATGATCGGCTACGGGACCGAGGCCGCGCTGTTCTTCTCCGCGCTGAACCACGGGAATGCGGGCGCGGTGACCCTCCTGTTCTACCTCTACCCGGTCTGGGTGATGCTCGTGACGATCGTGCTCGATCGGCGGCCGCCGGGATGGCGTTTGTTCGTGGCCCTGCTCCTCGCGCTCGGCGGGAGCGCGGTCGTGATCATCGGCGGGGGCGAGGTCGAGGTGGCGCCGCTGGGGATCGTGCTCGCCCTCGCCACGTCGATCGCGTACACCGCGTACCTGATCACGGTCGACCGGACGGTACGCAGGACGGACCCGGTCACCGCGGCGGCGTGGCTCGGGGCGGGAGCCGCGACCTCGAACCTCGTGTTCGCGCTCGTGTTCAGCGCCACGGACCTCCCCGACGCGTCGTCGTGGCCGTACCTGCTGGGGATGGCCGTCTTCTCGGCCGGTGCGTTCGCCGCGATGCTCGGAGGGTTGCAGCTCCTCGGCGCCGTCCGGAACGCGATCATCGGCGTGATGGAGCCCCTCGGCGTCGCGGTGCTCGCGGCGTACTTCCTCGACGAGCCCATCACGGCCCCCGTCGCGATCGGCGGGGTCATGATCCTCGGCGGTGCGATCCTCGCGACCCTCGTGCGCACGACGACGATCCGTGAGCCGGACGTCTAGTACCGTCGGAGCCATGACCGACCAGCTCTTCGCGGAGGACGCCTATCTCACCAGTTGCGAGGCCACGGTCGTCGACATCCGCGACGAGGGCGTGATCCTCGACCGCACCGTCTTCTACGCCCGCGGGGGCGGCCAGCCGGGCGACACCGGCACCCTGCGATGGGACAACGGTATGGCGCGGGTCACCGACACCGTGAAGATGGGCGGCGACATCGTCCACCAGGTGGAGGGTGACGCGCCGCTCGTCGGTCATTCGGTGACCGCGGAGATCGACTGGACGCGCCGGCACCGGCTGATGCGCACGCACACCGCGCTGCACGCGCTCTCCGGGGTGATCTTCCGTGAGTTCGGCGCGAAGGTGACCGGCGGGAACATGGACGACATGGGGTCGGCTCGCATGGACTTCGAGCTCGACGAGATGAGCCAGGAGCTCGGCAAAGAGGTCGAGGGCAAGCTCAACGAGGAGCTCAACAAGAACCGGCCCGTGCACGTGAGCTTCCTCCCGCGCGCCGAGGCGCTCTCGGACCCGGATCTGATCCGCACGAAGGTGAGCCTGATCCCCGACTCCGTCGATCCGATCCGCGTGATCGACATCGAGGGGATCGACAAGCAGGCCGACGGCGGGACCCACGTGAAGGCGACCGGCGAGGTCGGTCACGTGACGGTCGTGAAGACCGAGTCGAAGGGCAAGGCCTTCAAGCGGATGCGGATCCAGCTCGAGGAGTGATCAGCCGCCCAGGACCAGGCCGATCACCAGGAACACAAGGTAGGCGATCACCCCACCGGCGGTGAGCATCAACCGGAGCTGCGAAGGGATCGGCGACTTCCCGAACGCGAAGTAGAGCAACGGTCCCACGAACGGTACGAGGAGCACGACCGCCATCCACTTCGACCGCTGCGCGATCGTGTCGGCGTCCCGGCGGATGAGGTCCCACATCGCGATCGCCACCCATGACGCGTACAGGACGAACGGCAGGATGTATCCGTACAGCCCGAGGAGCAGGCTCCACCAGCTCGACGCGATGAGCGGCACTCCCATGAGGCTGACCTCCTGGCTGATCTCGGGTCCGCGCGCGGCGCGGATGTCGTCGACGGCGCGGATGCGGTAGCGGCCGGGCACCGCTTCTTCGGGGATCGCGGGGTCGGGCGGGGCCGTGGCGGGATCGTCGGGCATGTCGGGCAAGGATGTCGGCGGATCCGGCTGCTCACGCCAGTCGCCGTGCGGGAACTCGCCGTCGAGCGAATCGATGTACCGGGACAGGACGTTCGTCGTGGGTCCCATGCTCCCGCCGCCGCCCGGGAAGGGACGGAAGCCGCTGCAGGGGAACAGGGCCTCGATGGCCGGGGGCACGCTGGTCGATGCGTCGTTGCCCTCGAAGCAGTCACCGCCGGCGGAGGGGGCCGCGAGGGCGAGGTCGGCCCTGCCGCTCCTGCGGACGAGGTTGTCGCGGACCTGGTTCCCGCCCGAGGGCCAGAAGTTCACGTCCACGATCGGGATCATCGCGATGCCGTACGTCGCCTGGTCCTCGACGAGGTTGCCGACGATCCGGTCGTCGCGGCCGCCGGCGACGACGATGCCCATCCCGAACGGCACGTACTCGTATCCCTTCGCGTCGACCGTGGTGGAGTTGTTGTGGTGGACGTGGTTGCCGGCGATCAGCACGTCTCGCTGCGGCGCGAAGGGTTCGGAATCGAGCGTGTTGGGCACGATCCCGGCCAGGTTCCTCCGCCACTCGCTGTTCACGATCGCCAATCCGCCGCCCGCGTTCGTGCCGGAGAACCCGAGCGCGTTGTGTTCGGCGAGCACGTCGGTGATCAGCGTGTCGCACGGGTTGCACGCCCCTACGTAGAAGCCGGCGTCGGGCGAGCCGCTCGCGTAGGAATGATCGAACCGTCCCCAGCGCGATCCGAACGCGTAGATGCCGTAGTCGCCGTTCGTCGACGCCGTGAGGTAGGAACCTCGGAATCCGAGCACCTCCGACCAATAGAAACCGTTGAGCAGGTAGTGCCGCGCGGTGAGGTTCTCGATCGCGACGCCGTCGGCTTCGATCACGTGGATCCCGTTCGCTCGTTCGAATCCGCCGTCCAGGATCGTGTCGTTGCGGTCCATCCCCCGGATCGTGAGGTACGGCGTGGTGACGACCACCGCTTCGCGATAGACGCCGGGGTCGATCAGGACGAGGCCGCCCGGCTCGGCGCGGTCGACGGCCTCCTGGATCGTCGGCTCGTCGTCCGGGACCCGGACGGTGCCCGTCGGCACCGACGGGACGGGGTCGGGGCCGGGAACCCCACCCCCGGGGAGAGGGGCGTCGCCGACCACGACCGTGCCGGTCATCCCGACGCCCGGGCGGCCGTGGTAGCGGCAGAAGAAGGGGAAGACGCCCTCGGCGTCGAAGGTGTGGTCGAACTCCGTTCCCGGTTCGAGGTTCCCCGACGTCCACGAGCCGTCGTCGGCCTCGACGGTGTGCGGTGAGCGACCGTCCATCGTCCACTCCACCGTGTCACCGATCTCGATCCGGACGATCTCCGGTGTGAACACGTTGTCGATCGCCGAGATGGATGCGCCGTACGCGCCTTCCTCCGCGGTGTCCTGCGCCCCCGCCGGCATGCCCGACAGCACGAACAGCGCGGCGAGCACCACGACGGTCGCGAGGCGCCGCATCGCGCCGGACCCTAGCATGGGTGCATGCCGACGGAGCGACTGTCGAGTCTCGACGCGAGCTTCCTCTACCTCGAGAAGCCCGGCGTGCACATGCACGTCGCCGGGCTCTCCACCTTCGGACCGCGTGAAGACGGCACCGCGCTGACGTACGACGACGTCGAACGCGTGGTCGAGCGGCGCCTTCGGCTCGCCCCGAGACTCCGCCGCAAGCTGCTGTCGGTTCCGGGGAACCTGTCCCGGCCCGTGTGGGTGGACGACGATCGATTCGACCTGGACTTCCACCTCCGCCATGCGTCCGTGCCGTCGCCGGGCGGCCGGTTCGAGCTGGGGCGTGCCGCGGGTCGTGTCCTTTCCCGCCCGCTCGATCGGACCAAGCCTCTCTGGGAGCTCTACGTCTTCGAGGGGCTGGCGGACGATCGGACCGCGATCCTGCTGAAGCTCCACCACGCGATGGCGGACGGGATCGGCGGGATGATGATCGCGTCTGCCCTGTTCGACCTGGCCTCCGACACGCCGGCCGGCGAGCCGGACGACACGTGGTCGCCCGAGCCGGCGCCGCCTTCGGATGAGCTCGTCCGCGACGCGGTGGAGGACGCGATCCTCCACCCGATCCAGAGCCTCGGTCACGTCGCGCGGCAACCGCGGATCATGGCCGAGACGATGTCGGCCACGGCGGCTGCGCTCCGGACCGTGGTGGGGATGGGGACCCCGCCGCGTGGACCCTTCGACGGGAAGGTCGGTCCGAACCGTCGGTTCGCGACCGCCGAGCGCCCGTTCCCCGTCTTCCGCTCGATCAAGGAAGCGCTCGGCGGGACCGTGAACGACGTCGTCCTCGCGACCGTCGCCGGCGGTGTGCACACCCTGCTCGAGAGCCGCGGGGAGGCGACGAAGGGCCGGACCCTGCGAGCGATGGTGCCCGTGTCGGTGCGCTCGCGCGGGGACAGTGGCGACATCGGCAACCGTGTCGCCCCCGTGTTCGTGGACGTCCCGGTCGGGCGGATGGCACCGCGGACGCGCCTGCGGCGTGTCCGCGCCGCCACCGCTCGGATCAAGGAGTCGGGTCTCGCGGTGGGCGCCGACACGATCATCGGCCTCGGCGCATACGCGCCGCCGGCGCTCCACGCGACGGCGGCGCGTCTGATGGCGCAGGCGCGCTGGTGCAACCTGGTCGTGTCGAACATCCCGGCGCCACAGGTGCCGCTCTACCTCGCCGGAGCGCCCCTGGAGGCGAGCTATCCGGCGATGAACCTCAAGGAGGACTGCGGGCTCTCGATCGCGTGCACCTCCGCCGCCGGGACCATGGCGTTCGGTCTCACCGCCGACTGGGACCTCGTCCCCGACGTCGACGTGCTCGCGCTCGGGATCGGCGCCGCAACCGACGAGCTGGCCGAGGCCGCCGGCGGTTAGTCGAACGCGTCCGTGGACCAGTCGGCGACCTCAGCCAGCCACCGGCCGGGCGCCTCCATCTGCGGGATGTGACCGAGATCGCGGAAGAACCGCCCTCTCCATGCCGGGTGGCGCGCCAGCTCGGCCTCCGCGAACGCAGCCGGGACGAGGCGATCCCGGCGCCCGTGGAGCAGGAGGACCGGACACGACACGTTGTCCAGCGCGCGTCGGGCGATCTGCGGGCGGCGCCCCAGGCGCAGCATCGAGCGGGTGGCCTCGATGAACGAGCGCGTCACGTCCGGGTCGTCCCTCCGCTCGCGTGCGAGGTCGATGAGCAGCCGCACCACCTCGTCGGGGATCGATCTCGGGTCGGCTGCGAGTACCTGGAGGCTGAGCCGCACCATCTGCGCGGGGTCCATCTCGCGCACCCGCCACGCCACGACCGCTTCACCGAGGCGGGGCGTGGCGTAGATCCCGAACGCGGCCAGGACCAGCGGGTGGGGGGCCGCTCTGAACCTCCAGGGGAACACGCTGTTCGTCAACACGATCCCGGCGACGGTGGCCGGCTCGACCGCGGCTTGGAGGATCGAGATCGCTCCTCCCATCGAGTTCCCGCAGAGGATGATCCGGGGAGCTTCGATCCACCCGATCAAGGCTGAGAGCGCCCGCCGTTGGTCCATCAGACCGGCGCCACGGCCCGCCAGCGGCGAGGCCCCGAAGCCAGGAAGGTCGACCGCGATCACGCGGCCCCATCCGGAGAGGCCCTCCCCGACCTGGATCCAGGAGAGGTGTGACGCCCCCAGCCCATGAACCAGCACGAAGGCGGTGTCCGAGGGGCCGTCCCAAGCCCGATAGGCGATCGGCCCCTCGAGATCGACGGTCTGGATCTCCGGCAGCTCCATCGGCGAAGAGTAGCCCTGGAGGGGTTGACCCCGGGTCAATACCTCTTCTCACCAGGGAAATCTTCTGGCGGCGTTTGGCGTTGCAAGCCCTGGGTATCGATGGTGGACCAGCTCCGCAATCCGTGCGCGGCAGGGATTTTTCACAGGACCGCCACACGGGTCCAGCTTTACAGGAACGGGAGTGCCCCCTACCATGGGATCGAGCGACCGGGGGGAAGTCTAGTCCACTCTGCCTACGTGGTCGCTCGGCGGAACAACGAGAACCCGGGTACGACCGGCTCGGAGCGGGTACGGACCTTGGGGAGGAGCGTGATACGGATTGCCTGAACCGGCACGTCCCCTAGGGACTGACGACGCTGATGATCTTCGCCTCTACCTCGAGGCCGCGGCTCGAGAGCCGCTGCTCACCAAGGAGGAAGAGGTCGAACTCGCCATGACGATCGAGGCGGGCAAGGAGGCGGAGGACCGCCTCCGCGCCGGCCGTCTCCGGTCGGAGAAGAGCATCGCGAAGGCTCGCCGTGATATCCGGACGGCAGAGGCCGCGCGCCAGCGTTTCATCATGGCGAACCTCCGGCTGGTCGTTTCCGTGGCCCGGAAGTACCAGGGCCAGGGCCTGCCCCTCCTCGACCTGATCCAGGAGGGCAACATCGGGCTGATGCGGGCCGTCGAGCTGTTCGACTGGCGTCGGGGGTTCAAGTTCTCGACCTACGCGACGTGGTGGATCCGTCAGGGCATCACGCGGGCGATCGCCGACCGCTCGCGGTCGATCCGCCTGCCCGTCCACATCCACGACCGCCTCCGGAAGCTGAACCGCACCCGGTTCCAGTTCGCGCAGTCGATGGGCCGCGAGCCCTCGCGCGAGGAGCTGGCCAAGGCGCTCGACACCACCGTCGACGAGATCGACGACCTCACGGAGATGGGTCGGCGCGAGCCGCTCTCGCTCCAGTCGCCGGTCGGCGAGGACACCGAGCTCGGCGACCTGATCGAGGAGATCGACTCCGAGGCAGGGTTCGCCGAGGTCGAGGACCAGCTGCTCCGCGAGGAGATCGGCGGCGCCGTCGACAAGGTGCTCGACGAGCGCGAGCGGCACGTGGTGGCGCTGCGCTACGGGCTCGAGAACGGGCAGCCGCTGTCGCTGCGGGAGACCGGGAAGGTGCTGGGACTCTCGGGTGAGCGGGTCCGCCTGATCGAGCGCGAGGCGCTCCGGAAGCTCCGGGACTCGAACCTGATCACCGGCGTGGCTCTGGGCGGCTGACGCCGCCCGGCGTCGTCGGACTACGAGATCGGGACGACGCTGCGCACCTGGATCTGGTTGCTGACGTCCGTGACCCCTCGCGTGTCCCAGGCGTCGTCACCCGCCGCCCGCTTCGCGACGGTCGTGCTCGCGGTCCCGGTCAAGATCACGACACCCTTCTTCACGTCCACCTCGATGTCGTACTGATCCGCGTAGGGACCGACCCGGATCTGATCCAGGAGGTCCTGCTTGATGTCGCTGTCAGACCGTCCGTCGTTCGCATCGTCGGCGTACCACTCGTAGTAGTAGCGGTTCTCGGGATATGCCCACGGGTTCTTCATCGGAGACCACCTCCGCCTGCTCCGTACCCCGGACGTCTCCGGCCTAATCAGGCAGGATCCCGGGCGAGCGAGCGCGCTTCGGTCAGCTGGTGTTCGAGCGCCTGGTGGACGAGCGCCACGAACGCGTCGATGTCGTCCTGGACGTCGATGTCGCCGTGCGGCTCGATCGGTTCCCCGAAGGTGAGGGCGAGACGGGGTCGGACGGGCCCGCCCCAGTGACGGCCTGACTTCGACCATCGGCGGTGGGTTCCCCAGACCCCGACCGGGACGACCGGCGCACCGCTCGGAAGGGCGATCCTCGCGACCCCGCTCCGGGCCCGCTGGAGCTCGCCGGGGTGGGGGTTCACCGTTCCCTCCGGCGCGATCGCGGTCACGGCGCCGCGTCGGATCGTGGCGATCGCCTCGTCCAGGGCGCCGGCGTCGCCCTGTCCGCGGCGCACCGGGATCTGCCGGTAGCGGCGGAGGAACCAGCCGCTCACCGGGACGCGGAAGATCTCTGCCGCGACGAGGAACCGAACGGTCCGTCGGCGTCGCCATGCCACCTCCGCCGCGAGGCACGGTCCGTCGAGGACGCTGACGTGCACGAACGCGAGGATCGCCGGACCCTCCAGCGGGACGTGGTGGATGCCGGCGACGCGGACGCGGAACAGCGCGCGCACGATCAGCTCGGCGATCGGCACGCCGAGCTTCCACCAGATGTTCAGGTCGCCGCGGAGGGCTCGCTCGCTCCCGAGCGTCGATGTCACTGGTCGAACACCACGACGGACCGGATCACTTCGCCCGCGAGCATGGCGCGGAAGGCCTCGTCGAGCTCGGTGAGGCCGAGTTCGCGCGTCACCATCCCGTCGAGGTCCAGGCGGCCCTCGAGCGCCCAGCGGGCCATCTCGGGGAAGTCCTCCGACGGGATCGGGTCGCCGCCGTCGGTGATCAGGAGCGACGTCTTCCGTGGGTAGGCGGCATGATCGGTCCCGTTCCAGGACAGCGTGACCTCGGCGGGGATCGGCGGCACGCCGATCGCGACCGCGGTCCCCGCGTAGTCGAGCATCGCCACCGCCTGCGACACGACCGAGGGGACACCGGTCGCCTCGAACGCGAAGTCGACGCCGTCGCCCTGCGTGAGCTCGCGAACCGCCGCGACGGCGTCGGTCGCGGATGCGTCGACCACGTCGGTGGCGCCGAACCGCTCCGCCCACGCGAGCTTCGGTGCGGCGACGTCCACGGCGATCAGCCGCTCGGCGCCCGCGATCCTCGCCCCCTGCAGCGCCGCCAGACCGATCCCTCCGAGGCCGATCACCGCGACGCGGGCGCCGGGCCACACCTTCGCCGTCTGGGTCGCCGCGCCGACGCCCGTGGAGACGCCGCAGCCGAGGAGACAGGCGCTCCGCAGCGGGAGCTCCGGCGGCATCGGGATCGCCTGGGCCGCGTGGACGACCGTGCGGGTGGCGAGCGTGCCGAGCGAGAGGGTTCCCGCGAGTGGTGCGGCGTCCCGCGCCCGGCGGACGCGCGGAGGCTGCTGCCACGCATGGGAGCAGCGGCGCGGGACGCCACGCCGGCACGGTCCGCACGTGCCGCACGGGACGGCCCAAGCGAGCACCACGGGGTCGCCTTCCCTGAGCGTCTCCACCCCGCCGCCGACCTCTTCGATGACCCCCGCTCCCTCGTGACCGAGCAGCATCGGGAACGGTGCGCCCCAGTTGCCGTTCTCGATCGCCCAGAGATCCGAGTGGCACACGCCGCTCGCCGCCAGACGCACGAGGACCTCGCCCGGTCCGGGGGCATCGATCGTCAGGTCCTCGAGGCGGACCTCGGCCCCGACCACATCCACGACGGCGCCGATCGCCTCTCGCGTCACCCTTCTCCTTCCGCAGCGAGCGGCTCATGCTAGCGTCGGCGTCACCCATGGACGTCCAGACGCTCCGCGACCGCGCTCAGGCGCGCTCCTCGGAGTTCCTCGAGGAACTCGAGACGATGGTCAACATCGATTGCGGGTCGTACTCGCCGTCGGGCGTCAACCGCATCGCGGATCTCTGCGAGCGGCGGTTCCTCGACAACGGCTGGGAGGTCGATCGACGGCCGCACGACGGGGAACCGCGCCTCGGCGATCTCCTGATCGGCACGCTCCGGGGAGCGGGAGGGCCGAACGTCCTGCTCGTGGGCCACATGGACACCGTCTTCGACGACGGGACGGCAGCGGAGCGCCCCTTCACGATCGATGGCGACATCGCCCGGGGCCCCGGTGTCTCGGACATGAAGGCGGGTCTCCTCGCGGGGTTCTTCGCCACCCACGTGCTTCAGGACGTCGGTTTCGACGCCTTCGGGACGATCACGTACGTATGCAACCCGGACGAGGAGATCGGGTCGCCGTTCTCGGGGCCGATCATCCGGGAGCTCGCACCTGCGCACGACGCCGCGTTGGTGCTCGAGGGAGCGCGCGCGAACGGCGACATCGTGTCCTCGCGCAAAGGGATCACGGACTTCACGATCACGATCGAGGGGCGCGCGGCGCACGCCGGCGTCGAGCCGGAGAAGGGACGCAACGCCGTCCTCCAGGCGGCCCACACGATCCTCGCGCTCGAGGAGCTCAATGACCGCTGGCCCGGCGTCACCTCCAACGTCGGCGTGGTGCGCGGGGGAACCCGCTCGAACGTGGTCGCGGAGCGATGCGAGCTGCAGGTCGACCTCCGATCTCCGGAGCTCGCGGCGCTCGAGGAGGCCGAGGCCGAGGTGCAGCGGATCTGCGCCGACCCGGTCGTACCGGACGTCCGGATCACGATCGATGCCCACGGCTGGCACCGTCCGATGGAGAAGGGCGAGGGCGGGCGTCGGCTCGTGGACATCGCCGTCGGCGCCGCCTCGGAGCTCGGCTTCGAGCTCCGTGACGCGGCCACCGGCGGCGCCTCGGACGCGAATACCACCAGCTCCGCCGGGACACCCACGATCGACGGCCTCGGACCCATCGGCGGCGACGACCACGGCCCCGCGGAATGGGTGGATCTCACCAGCATCGTTCCGCGGACCGCTCTCCTCGCGGCGATCGTCTCGAGGGTGTGACCCGCATGCCAGAGTGGCCACCGCAGGAGTTGCATCCGGACGCGTACCGACAGCTCGTGGAGGGAGCGCCCGCGGTCCTCTACATCGACCGGCCGGACGAGCTCTCGACCAACCTCTATACGAGCCCGCAGATCGTGGAGCTCCTCGGCTACAGCGTTCGCGAGTGGATGGAGGACACCGAGCTCTGGGTCCGCTCGATCCATCCCGACGATCGGGAGCGGGTGGTCGGCGAGCATCGCAGGACGAACGCTCGGGCCGAGCGGTTCCTGGCCGAGTATCGGCTCACGTCGAAGGCGGGACGCGAGGTGTGGATCCGCGACGAGGCGGTGCCGGTGCGCGCGGAGGATGGCTCGGTCGTCTACTGGCGCGGCGTGATGACGGACATCACCGCTCAGAAGCACGCTGAGGAGCAGCTCCGCTCGAGTCTGGAGGAGGTGCGCCGCATGGTGGCCCAGCGGCGCGAGCTGGCGCAGCTCATCGAGACGGCGCAGGAGGAGGAGCGCCGCAGGATCGCCGCCGACATCCACGACGATCCGATCCAGGTGATGAGCGCCGTGGACATGCGCCTGCAGCTCATGCTGGCCCGTCCCGAGCGGGTGGACGCCCATGAGATCGGCGAGCTGGCGGAAGAGCTCCGGTCGGCGATCGATCGTCTGCGGAACCTGCTGTTCGAGCTGCGACCGGTGGCCCTCGACCTCGAGGGGCTCACGCCGGCGATCGCGATGTACCTGGAGCATTCCGCGAAGGAGACCGGCTGGTCATGGGAGGTGATCGACGAGCTCGACGAGGAGCCCGCCGCGGATGAGCGCGTGTCCTTCTATCGGATCGCGCAGGAGGCGGTGAGCAACGCGCGAAAACACGCGAACGCGACCCATCTCGACGTGCGGTTGACCTCGGTGGACGGCGGGCTGCTCCTCCGCATCGTCGACGACGGTGACGGGTTCGAGTCGTCCGAGAAACCGCCGCCCGGTCACATGGGATTGGCGACCGTCACGGAGCGCGCGGAGCTCGCCGGCGGGTGGTGCAAGCTCCGGAGCTCGGTGGGGGAGGGAACGGTCCTCGAGTGCTGGATGCCGACCGGCGGAGTTGCTGGCGGGTCGGAACCCACCACCGATCAGGAGCGCGATCGCGCCGCTGGCTGAGGTGGGGGCGGCGGAGGCGGGAGCGCCGGCGTTCCGTGGGGGTGGGTGTCGGGGGTTCGCCGACGTCCGCGGTCGCGGATCACACACTCGATGCGCAGCACACCCTTCGTTCGCCCCGCGATCGCGACGGCGAGATCGTGGACCTCGGGAGGAAGGTGCCCGGCCAGGGACGCGGTCCCGGCATGCACTCGTACCGTCAACGATGGGGCGCCTCGGGTGCGCGCGTGCCTCGCGAGCGCGGCGCGGAGCCGCGCCTCGATGAGGAGATCGCGGCGGCCGGCTGCGGACGGTGGCACCGCTCGCAACGCGAATCGGAGCCACCGACCCACCTCCCGGCGGTTCCTCCACGCCCACCACGCCGCCGTCACGCGGCCGAACGGGAAGAGTCTCCACAGCCAGGCCATCGCTCGGAACACATCCTTTCCAGTCCGTCTCGCTCCCTCTACCCACGACAGGCACCGTACGAACCGATCCACGATGTTTCTCTCGATGTCGTCGCGGGTAGCGGCGAGATGAGGGCCGTCGACACCGACGGTCGCTCATCCACAAGGAGGTGGACACATGTTGGAGATGTGGACCTATCGCACCACCGTCGTGACGGAGCCTGCGGCCGAGCTGACCGGCTACAAGGTCGAAGCGCGTGACGGCAGCATCGGGAAGGTCGACGAGTCGACCGCCGACGCCGGCAAGAGTTACATCGTCGTCGACACCGGTCCCTGGATCTTCGGCCGCAAGGTGCTCCTTCCCGCACAGACGGTGGAGCGCATCGATCTCGACTCGCAGACGGTCTTCGTCGACCGGGCGAAGGACGAGATCAAGAACGCTCCTGAGTTCGATCCCGAGCGTGGGATCGACCCGAGGTACCAGGACGAGCTGGGCGGGTATTACGGACAGTACTACTCGTAGGGAGACCAGCGGATCCGTGGAAAGGACCCGGAGGGTGCTATGCCCTCCGGGTCCTCCTCCGTTCGTGGCGTCTGCTGGCCTACCCGGACAGGTCGTCCGCCTCGTCGCCCACAGCATCACGTCGTCGGCTCGCGCGGGCGGCGGCTCGGCGACACTCAACCACCGGAGCTTCGCGAACATCCGTTGGTACGCGGCGTGGAAAGGGAAGATCATCGTCTGCACGAACGCGGTCGAGAGCCGGCGGTTCGTCTGCAGCGCTCGTGCGCGGATGCTCGTGAGCGCTCGAGACGCGGGAGGGGTCCACACGTAGCCCCCGATCTCGAAGCCGGCCGCCCGGATCTTCTCGAACAGGACCGAAGGCTCGTCCCGCCGAACGTGACCGCAGGCGTCGTCGAGCGGGGACCAGAGGCTGGCGTGCACCGGGGTCGAGAGGATCAACATCCCGCCCGGTCGGCTGACCCGGGCCATCTCGGCGAGCAGACCGGTGTCGTCGTGGACGTGCTCGATCACCTCGAAGGCGAGCACCGCATCGAAGGAGTGCTCCGGGAACGGCAGGGCGACACCGGCTCGCGATGTCGTGGCCCCGCGGGCCGCGAGACGGCTCAGCGCGTGGGCCGAGGCGTCGACGAACGTCGAGGTGGCGACCGGCGCGGTCGGCCGGAGCCCGGGGCCGATCTCGAGCACCGAGCCGGCGCCGACCCGGGGAGCGACCCAGTTCCACACGTGCGGTCGCACCTGCACCACATGCCGCGACCCGCTCCAATGGTCCTCGTGGTGTTCCTCCACTCGCGACGCTCCGCTCGATCCCTGCGCTGACTCCACCTCAGGCACCGGTTTCCTCCGCCCCGGTCGTCGAAGCGGCGAGCATACCCGGCCGGATGTGGCGGATCAGGGGGTCTCCCACAACCCGACCACGTTGCCCTCGCTGTCCTTGAAGTACGCGTAGGCACCCAGGTTCGGGATCTCGGCGCGCGGCTGAACGGTGCTGCCTCCGCCCGCTTCCACCTTCTTCAGCGACTCGTCGATGGACGTCACGTCGATCGTGATCACCGGTGTGGGCGTGTCCGCGGTCCGCTGGAACAGGCCGCCATTGATGGCGCCGGGCTCCGTGGGGAGCCGCGTGGCGTCATCGATCGCGGTGGTGGTGACCATCGTGTACATGTTGCCGCCACCCATGTCGGCCTCGTTCAACTCCCACTCGAACGCGGAGGCGTAGAACTCCCGTGCCCGGGCGACATCGTCGACCGGGATCTCGAAGTGCACGACCTTGTCCATCTCTTCCTCCTCCCGAGGCCTCGACAGCCTCTCTCGTATGTCTCCCCAACCTACCCCGCGCGACCCGCTCCATCAGGGGCCCGAACACGTCCTCGAGGCAACGCCGCGACGAACGCTCCGTGCCATCCGATCTCGCCGGGCGGGTTGTCGTCCACCTCCGTCAGCCCGAGCCGTGCCATCATCTCCTCGGCGAAGCGGCGCACGACAGGTAGCGGCCGCATGAGGACAGTCAGCTCATCGATGAGCCCCCGAGGACCGTTCCTGATCACAGCGGCCGACTGGAGAGTGTTCCCATCGACCTCGCCCTCGAAGAGCAACACCGTGTCACTCCCGTCGCGGAGTCCGATCCCGTAGGTGGGGATGCCGAAGATAGCGTGCGCAGCTTCGAGCAGTTCCGCGACGGAGTCACGGCCTGTGACGGGATGGACGAACGCCGGACTGTGGAAGACGACGTCGGAGGCCAACAGATCGGCGAATCGTTCGACCGTTGGCTCCATGCTGCTGACGTGTTCGAACGGATGACGTGTCAAGCCGACTCTCTCGGAGTTGGAGGCGACAGGCTACAGACGCAGGGATCGGTCCCAGAGCCGATGGCGGAGTGAAGGACCGGAAGAGAGATCGGGGAGTCGCGAACGACTCCCCGATGACTCCCTCTGCTTGCCAAGCGGAGGCGGACGGGAATCGAACCCGCCAGAGAGCTCGTCGCCCTCTCGTCGGTTTTGAAGACCGCGGGGCCCACCAGGAACCCAGACGCCTCCGGGCCCGAGGATAGCCGCGCGGGCTCCGAGCTTCGTGGTGTACGGTCGCGGACGTGACGGAGCCGCCCTCGAAGCAACGACACATCGCCCTGATCCTGGCGAAGGACCTCGCCGCGAACCTCGCGACCGCCGTGCTCCTCGTCGACCCCGACGGCGACCTCGTGTTCTTCAACGAGGCGGCGGAGAAGATCCTGGGGCGCCCGTACGCGGAAGCCCAGATGAGTCGCGTGGAACTCGCGAAGACGTTCAAGCCGGTGGACGCGTCCGGCGCGCCGATCGCGCTCGCGGACCTCCCGCTGGCCGCGGCGTTCCGCGAGGGGATCCCGAGCCACGGGCACCTCCGGATCGAGTCGATGGACGGACGGACGCACGATCTCGAGGTCGTGGCCCTGCCGCTGTTCGCCCAGACGGACCAGCTCGTCGGCGGCCTCGCCGTCTTCTGGGAGCCGGCCGGGGAGGGATGACGTGCGCGCGAGGTTCTGGGGCTCGCGGGGCTCGTTGGCGTCACCGGGGCCGGACACCGTCCGCACCGGAGGCAACACCTCCTGCGTGGAGGTGTGGACCGACGACGGGAGCCTGGTCATCCTGGATTCCGGCACCGGGATCCGAGCGCTCGGGGCGTCGCTGGACGGGACGGCGCCGAAGCGCATCGACATCCTCCTGAGCCACCTGCACCTCGATCACCTCGAGGGGCTCGGGTTCTTCGCGCCGCTGTGGGACCGGGGCACGGAGCTCCACATCTGGGGTCCCCCCTCACCGACACGGTCACTCTCCGACAGGATCTCGCAGTACCTGTCGCCTCCGCTGTTCCCGGTCCGACTCGCCGAGGTGCCGGCGCGCCTGGAGCTCCACGACGCCCCGTACGAGCCATGGACACTCGGTTCGGCCACGATCTTCGCCCGGCCGATCATCCACCGGGGGCCGACCGTGGGGTACCGGATCGAGGACGGCGGCCGGAGCCTCGCCTACCTCACGGACCACGAGCCGGCGCTGTCGGTCGACCTGGCGACGGTGGCCCCGGAATGGGTCTCGGGGTTCGAGGTGGCTGACGGGGTCGACGTCTTGATCCACGACTGCCAGTACACGGAGGAGGAGTATCCGGAGCGCGCGGGGTTCGGGCACTCCAGCACGCAGCACGTCGCCGATTTCGCGCGGCTCGCCTCGGCTCGGCGGCTGTTGCTGTTCCATCACGACCCGAACCACACCGACGACGACCTCGAGACCCTCTGTGCCCGCGTGCGCGATCTCTGGAGCGGCGGAGCGGTCGATCTCGCCCGCGAGGGTGAGGAGATCGCCTTCGGCTGAAACGTTCTCGCGCGTTGGCCCTCAACGTCGCGGGGTGCCCGTACGATGGTTCTACCGATGGAAGCCGCATTCTTCGACCTGGACAAAACCGTCATCTCGCGGTCGAGCACGCTCGCGCTGTCCCGTCCCCTCTACCGGGCGGGGATGGTCTCGCGTGGTCAGCTGCTCCGCGGCGCGTACGCGCAGCTCGTCTACCTGCTCGTCGGGGCCGACGAGGGGAAGATGGAGCGCCTGAAGGAAGGGATGCTTCAGCTCACCAAGGGCTGGGATCGCGCGCAGGTGGAGCGGCTCGTCGAGGACGTGATCTTGGACGTGATCGATCCGTACGTCTACGCCGAGGCACTGGACCTGATGGAGCTCCATCGGTCCGAGGGCCGGCGCATCTACATCGTGTCGTCCTCGCCCGAAGAGGTCGTGCGTCCGCTCGCGCGGCACTTCGGCGTGTCCGGCGTGATCGCCACGCGCGCCGCGATCGGCGAGGACGGCCGGTACACCGGGGAGCTCGAGTACTACGCCTACGGTGAGGGGAAAGCGGAGGCGGTCCGCGCCGTCGCCGATCGCGTCGGGATCGACCTCTCCCACTCGTTCGCCTACAGCGACTCCGTGACCGACCTGCCGCTGCTCCGTGCCGTCGGACACCCGGTCGCGGTGAACCCGGACAAGGAGCTGCGCAAGGCCGCGGAAGAGCAGGGTTGGCCGATCCGCGACTTCCATCGGCCCGTGCGGTTGCGCACGCGGATCGCCTCGGCCGTGCCGGGACCGAAGGCGAGCATCACGGCCGCTCTCGCGGCGGCCGGCGTCGCCGCGGTGCTGATCTGGGTCGTGCTGCGGTCACGCGCCGCCGGCCGCCGCGCCGCTTCGTCCTCGTGAGGGTCGCACCGCTGGTGCTCGGCCTCGTCTTCCTCTCTGGCGCCTGCGACGGGAGCGTTGTGCAGGCCCCGCCCCTCGACCCGCCCTCGGTTGACCCGACCCCCAGCGAGAGTGCCTGCGACACCGTCGAGGTGGGCGGAGCCACCGCCGTGCGGTTCGAGGTGAACGGCTCCTGCGTCCCGAGCGATGACATGGTGCTCTACCGGTGCGCGCCCGCCGACGTGCCGGTCCTGCGGATCTCGTCGGCGAAGGGGCCTGCCATCTTCCTCGGTGGTCCGTTCGCGGTCCCCGTCCGCACGCTCCCGGCCCAGGTCCGCTTCGCGGGCACCGGCGACGGGACGGAGGTCCTGATCGCCGATCCGCTCCCACCGAGCCCGTCGCCGACGACGGAGTCCGCGTCGTCGAGCCCGTCTCCCACGCTGACGCCGACCCCGTCCGTCGTCGAGCCCGTCGTGGAGCCGGAGCCGCTCGTGTACGTCCGACAGGAGGGGCGCACCGAGAGGTGGCTCCGGCTCGAGGGCCGGCGCGTGCTCCAGGATCCACCCGCGGTGTGGATCGTCGGGGACTCGATCCTGGACGGCGGGCGTGACGAGGTCGAAGCGGCCTTCGCCGACTGGGCCGTCACCATCGACGCCGAGGTCGGGCGATCGTCCTCGTCCGGTGTCGAGCTCGCCCGGGCGGCCGTCGAGCAGGATGCGAACGCCGTCGTGATCGAGCTCGGGACCAACGACGCCTCGGCCAGCGTGTTCCGAGCCCATCTCGTCGAGACACTCGACATCCTGGCGGGCGTCCCCCTCGTGATCTGGCAGACGGCCCGCGGACCGGAGGAGGATCTCAGCATCCCCGAGGTGAACGCCGCGATCCGAGACGTGGTTCCGACTTACCCGAACGTCGCGATCGCGGATTGGGCCACGTTCGTTCCCGACGAAGCTGTCCAGACCGATGGGATCCACCCGGACGAGGGGTTCCAGGGACTCGAGGCCGAGCTCCTCGCACCGATGCTCACGGAGTGGCGAGACGCGCTGCAGCGAGAAGGCGCCACCACGTGCGGGCGTGCGGTCCTGCGAGAGACGGCCTGATCGTTCTCGACACGAAGAGAGCGGGAGGAGCAGGTATCAAGCGTCTCGTCTGCTTCGTGCTCGGGCCGCCGGACCTACGTGGCCCGGGGGCCTGAGCATGCCTCCCGCGGCAAGACTCGCGCGTGGGTTCTGCTCCCCCCGCAGCTATCTCTCGATAGCGGTTCGACCGTACACCCGCTCCGCGAGGGACCGCAAACGGGGATCAGGAACCAGAGGCGGCGGGATGCTCCAAGAGGTCTGCCAGACGCTCGGCGCGGTCTGCTGCATCCAGAGGCATGCCCGAGGAGACGGCGCGCGCGATCAGGAGGAGCTCGCGTTCGACCGTGGGGGCCATCCTGCCCGGCCGACGCTGGACCACCACATCCAGCCGACCGACCGCGCGCTCGAGCCGTCGCATCACGACGAGCCCCGGGTTCAGGCGATCCCGGTACTCCGCGAGCGAGACGATCTCTCCCATGGGGCCATCATGAGGCCCCCCTCTGACACGCCTGGGAGGTTCCGGATCTTCGGGCGTCCTAGGCGACCCGGACCGAGTTCACGGGCGCGAGCCGCTCATGGACGGAGAACCACGAGGCGCCGGCATCTCCGGAGCCGAAGACGTCGCCCGAGGTGGCTCCGAAGTACAGTCCCATGCCCGCGCCCTCTCCGTCGGCCGCGAAGGCCTGCCGCAGGATCGTGAGGAAGGCATCCTCCTGGGGAAGACCGTCGCTCAGCGAGGTCCACGACTCGCCCGCATCGCGCGTCCCGTAGACACGCGCTCGCCCGTCGACCGTGACCCGGTCGCCGTCGCTGTTCATCGGGATCACGAACGCCGAGTCGGGATCAGCGGGATCGATCACCATCGGGAAGCCGAAGTCGGCCGGCAGTCCGTCGGCGATCGCGATCCAGCTCTCGCCGGCGTCGTCGCTGCGGTAGACGCCTCCGTGGAACTGGATGAACAACCGTTCCGGCCGGAGCGGCGCCCGATGCATGTTGTGGACGCAGAGGTCGAGCGTTCCCTCCCTCGCCTCCTCCGGGATGTAGCGGGGGACCAGACCCTCGTTGCCGTGGCGCCACGACGCGCCGCCGTCCTCGCTCAACCACACGCCGACCGCGGAGATGCCGATCGCGAGCCGCGAGGGATCCCCCGGCCAGGTGGCTATCGAGTGGAGGCACAGACCGCCGGCGCCCGGCTGCCACGACGAGCGGCTGGGCTGGTCGTACAGTGCCCGATTCAGCTCCCAGGTCATCCCTCCGTCGGTGGAGGTGAACAGCCCCGCGGGCGCGACGCCCGCGTATATCAACCCGTCGGCCTCACCCGGCTTGATCGCCCAGATCCGATCCAGCGTCCAGTCGCTGTCCTCCGGGTAGCCGAGGCCGGTCGTGGGTTCCCACTCGCCCGTGGGATCCGTGGTGTGCATGATGCGCGGACCGAAGTGCCCCGACGTCACCGACGCGAAGTAGCGGCCGGTCCGGGGATCGCGGATCGCGAACTCCACGACGTTGCCGGGGAAGGCGCGAGCCGCGACGTCGAACGGCTTCTCTGCGCCGGCGTCGCCCCTGAGGACGAACAGGCCCTTCTTCGTTCCGACCAGCAGTTCGGTCATCACTTGCCTCCTGAGATCGAGGGGAGGACGTGCACCGTCGCGTCGGAGGCGACGGCCGCGTCCTCCCGGACACGTTCACCGTTCACGAAGACGTTCACGTGCCGACGCACGCGGCCGTGTTCGTCCAGGACCCACCCCTCGATCTTGGGGTGCCGGCGTTCCAGCTCCCGGAGGACCTCGCCGACCGAGGTGCCCTCGATCGCGACCTCCCGGTTGCCTCCTGCGAGGTCCTTCAGCGGTGCGCGGAGCTTGACGGTCGCCACGTTTCGAGCCTATCCGGCCGCCGCGGCCGCGGCGAAGCGCTCCAGCGGGAGCTGCCAACCGCCGTCGTGACCCTCGCGGGCCTCCGCCGCTCGCGCTCCGAGCTTGTCCCAGCCCCGGTGCTCGAGCTTGACGATCGTCCCATCTCCATCCGGCTCGAAGTGGATCTCGACGTCGGTCGGAGGCTCGGACCGGTCGTTCGGCTTCCACGCGAGCACGATCCGGGCTGGAGGTTCATAGGCGACGACGTCGGCCCAGACGCCTTCGACACCCTCGGAGGTGACCTCGTAGAGGCGACCACCGGCGCGAGGCTCGAAGACGACGCGTTCCACCTTCACGCCGTCGCCGTACTGCTCGTCGGCTGCCCGTGAGAAGACGTCCACAGGCCACCATCGGTCGATGTGCTCCGTGAAGAGTCGGAACGCCTCCTCTGCCGATCGGTCGACACGGACGCTCTTGCGAACGGGTCCCAGCGGCGCTTCCTCGATCATCGCTGCTCCCTCCGGAACCGGGCGGTTGCGCGGCGGCATCCCTTCAGCGCTCGGACGATCTCGTCCCGGCGGGCGTGTTGCAGCTCCCTGCCCATCTCCGGATGCACGGGGCCGATCATCGCTTCCCCCTTCCTGCCGGGCCCGAGGGCACCGACTCCACGAACTCCTTGAACGCGGCGAGGCGCTGGTCCCACATCGCGCCGATCGCGTGCATCCAGGCCTCCGCCTCCGCGAAGGCCCGGGTGCGCAGCTCGTAGCGGGTCTCGCGGCCGACTCGTGCGGCCGCGGCGAGCCCCGCTTCCTCCAGTGAGTCGAAGTGCTTCGCGATCGCCTGGCGTGAGACCGGGATCCGACGCGCGAGCTCCGTCGCGGTGAGCGGACCGTCCTTCGAGAGCTCGTAGACCACGCGCCGACGTGTCGGGTCGGCGAGCGCCTCGAAGACCGCGCCCGCGGCATCCTTCGTCACGCGGCCTCCAGGTACTCCTTGAGCTCGCCGAGCTCGTGCGCCCAGCCTTCGTCGTTGCCCTCCTGCGACTGGGTCTCGATCTGATCGGGGAGCGAGGCGAATCCGGACTCGACGAGCCGAAGGCGCGTCGATGTCCCACCTCCGAGCTCCTCGAGCGTGAACGAGACGGTCGTGAACGGGCGTCCGAGGCCCTCGGGCCGCCACCGGAACACGAAGCGGCCGGGTGGCTCCACGACGTCGACCACGGCTTCCGCTCTGGCTTCATCCCATTCGAGGACGGCGTCGCCGCCCGGCCGCAGGTCGATCTCCGCGCGTTTCGTGGGGAACCACCGGAGGAGCTGATCGGCCTCCGTGAGTGCCGCCCACACCCGTTCCCGAGGGGCTTGGATCTCCAGCTCTCTCCGAACCTCGTCCGGGATCTCCATCCGGTCCTCCTCTCATCCTGCAACCGTTCAGTTGCACGATGATACGCAACCTGACAGTTGCGTGTCAAGTCGGTCCGCGAGGCGTCGGGCAAGCGAGGGGCGTGTCTCCGAGGTCGGAACTTGTGATCGCGGGAGTCTGGGTAGGGTGCGGCGATGACCGAGCATGCGGTGGTGATCGCCGGAGGAGGTCCGACCGGGCTGATGCTGGCGGGCGAGTTGGCCTTGGCTGGGGTCGACGTAGCCGTCGTCGAGCGGCGCGCGAGCCAGGACCTCCCCGGCACGCGCGCAGGCGGGCTGCACGCACGCACCATCGAGATCCTCGACCAGCGCGGGATCGCCGATCGGTTCCTCTCGGAGGGACAGGTGGCCCAGGTCGCGGGGTTCGCCAGCGTGCGTTTGGACATCAGCGACTTCCCCACCCGTCATCCCTACGGGCTCGGGCTGTGGCAGAACCACATCGAGCGCATCCTGGCCGGGTGGGTCGGCGAGCTTGCGGTGCCGATCGGATACGGCACCGAGGTCACCGGTTTCGCTCAGGACGACACCGGTGTTGACGTCGAGTTGTCGGACGGTCGGTCGCTGCGAGCGCAGTATCTCGTCGGGTGCGACGGCGGACGCAGCCTGATCCGGACAGCAGCCGGCATCGAGTTCCCCGGGTGGGATCCGACCACGAGCAGCCTGATCGCCGAGGTCGAGATGGCCGAGGAGCCGGAACTGGGCATCCGCCGCACTCCCTCGGGCATGCATGCCCTGGGCAAGGTCGAGTACGAGATCAAGGACGGCGAGGTGGTCTACGAACCAGGCGGGACGGTCGGGGTCATGCTGACCGAGTCGCAGGTCGGCACGAGCGAGCCCACCCTGCGCGATCTCAGCGAGGGCCTCATCGCCGTCTACGGGACCGATTACGGGATCCACAGTCCCACCTTCATCTCCAGGTTCACCGACGCGACCCGGCAGGCCGCGGCCTACCGTGAGGGACGGGTCCTGCTGGCCGGCGATGCGGCGCACGTCCATTCCCCGGTCGGTGGGCAGGGCCTCAATACCGGCGTGCAGGATGCGGTGAATCTGGGCTGGAAGCTGGCCCAGGTGGTCCACCGGACAGCGCCGGAAAGCCTGCTGGACACCTACCAGGCCGAGCGCCACCCGGTCGCCGCCCGCGTGCTGCGCGACACGATGGCGCAGGTCGCGCTCCTGCGTCCGGACGATCGCATCGAGGCGGTGCGCGACACCGTGTCCGAGCTGCTGAACATGGACGAGCCGCGTACAGCCTTCGCCGCGAGGATGTCCGGTCTGGACATCCATTACGACCTGGGCGAGGGCCACCCGCTGCTCGGACGCCGCATGCCCGATCTCGACCTGGCCACCGACGACGGTCCCGCTGCGCGTCTTCACCCTGCTGCACGCTGCCCGGCCGGTGCTCCTCAACCTCGGTGAGCCCAGCGACTTCGACGTCTCTCCATGGGCAGATCGCGTTCAGCTGATCGACGCCGGATACGACGGTGCGTGGGAGCTTCCGGCACTCGGGGCGGTCACCGCTCCCACCGCCGTGTTGATCCGGCCCGACGGATATGTGGCCTGGGTGGGAGAGGACATCACCGGGCGCGGGCTCGCGGACGCGCTCACCACCTGGTTCGGGCCGCCGACCGCTGATGCGTAGCGCCCGCCCCGGCTTCGAGGGTCGCTGAGAGTCTTGGACAGGAAGATGTCCTTCGAGTGGGTTCGTGGCGCTCGGATCTCCAGCTCTCGTCTGATCTCGTCCGGGATCTCCTGGCTCTCTCACCGCGAGATGTAAGAGATCGGCAACCTTCTCGTCGGCAAGTCGTCACGGGTGCTTCTCGAGACTGGTTCCGAGAGCGGTGGCGGAGAGAGCCACCCACGACCAGGGAGGGACGGGATGAAGAGAACGATCATGATGATGAGCGCGGCCACAGCGCTCGTCCTCGTACCTGGCGCGGCGTTCGCGGGCGGGCCGCCCGCTCCGAGCTTCTACGTGAACGGGACGGTGTATCGCACCATCGCCACCCCTACGGATCTCACGGGAACCGGTGCGCCGGACCACTCGTTCGACACGATCTACGAGTTCTTCGGCGCACAGATGAACGTCGCGACTGCTGCCCCAGGTGACCGCGGCTATAACGGTGGACGGTGGATCGTGCAGGGCCTCGATTGGAATTCCTCCTACGAGGATGCGGTCGCCCAGCACGGTGGATCGAACGGCGTGATCGACACGAACGACGAGATCGCGTCGGTCCTCGCCGATCCCGACGCGGGTGGTGCGACGACGTTCGAGGTCACGAGGTTCGTGTGCCCCGTGATCCCGGGCTAACTCTCGATCTGCAGGTTGGGGTCGGCGTCCTCGGCGGAGGACGCCGGCCCTGGCCGTTGTCCCCTCCTGGGCCGCAAGATGGAGGGGTGAGTGGCAGCCACGTCCTGATCGTGGACGACGAGGCGATCGTGCGTGACGTCCTGACCCGATACTTCGAGCAGGAGGGGTTCCGGGTCGACGTGGCGGCCGACGGCGAGGCGGCACTCGACCTCGCCGCCCGGGATCGACCCGACATCGTCGTCCTCGACCTGATGCTTCCCAAGATCGACGGCCTCGAGGTCTTCCGGCGGATCCGCGACGGCGGTGACCTGCCGGTTGTGATGCTGACTGCCAAGGGCGACGAGGTGGATCGCGTCGTCGGCCTCGAGCTCGGAGCCGACGACTACATCGGCAAGCCGTTCTCACCACGAGAGGTCGTGGCCCGCGTCAGGGCGGTGCTCCGCCGCGACGGACGATCGATCGATGGGAACGGGCTCATCATCGAGGGGCCGCTCGAGATCGACCGGAACCGTCGGGAGGTCAAGCGTGACGGCGAGCTGGTCGCGCTGACGAGGAAGGAATTCGATCTGCTCGACGTCCTCGCGTCACATCCCGGGACGACGTTCCGTCGGGTCGACCTGCTGGAACGCGTGTGGGACAGCGCGTGGGAGGGCGGGTCCTCGACCGTGACGGTGCACGTCCGCCGCCTCCGATCGAAGATCGAGGCAGACCCGTCGAAGCCGCGCCACATCGTGACGGTGTGGGGCGTCGGGTACCGGTTCGAACGATGAATCGCCTCCGTCCTGCCGCGATGCTCCTGGGGCTGGTCGGGCTCGGCGCGGCCGGCGCGCTGCTCGTCGCCGTTGCGCTCGGGATGGATGCCTCAGAGCTCGCGCACCTCGCAGGGCTCTTCGCACCCGCGATCGTCGTGACCGTCGCCGCGGCGTTGTTGGCCGCCCGGCTCCTGCAGCGGACGTCGCTCCGCCAGCGATACCTCGCGATCGCCGCGGTGGGGACGCTCGTGGCGTTGGGCAACCTCATCGCCCTGACCAGGGCGATGTTCGTGTCGGCCCACGCGGCGACCGTGCTCGCCGTGGTGCTCATCTATGCGTCCGCGGCGGGGCTCGCGGCCGCGTTCGTGTCCGCTCGTTCCTCCGCGGCCGCGCTCGACAACGTGACGACGACAGCACGCGCGATCGGCGACGGCGATCTGTCCGCGCGCGTGGGTCCGCTCGACGCCGGCCCGGAGCTCGACAAGCTCGCCGAGACGCTCGATCGTATGGCGGCCCGTCTCCAAGATGTCCGCGACCAAGAGCAGGGGGTCGAACGCACCCGGCGTGATCTGATCTCGGCGGTCTCGCACGATCTTCGAACCCCGCTCGCCAACCTGCGCGCGATGGTGGAGGCGATCGACGAGGGTGTGGTGGACGATCGGGAAACGTTCCGACGCTACGCGGCTGAGATGCGTCGAGCGGTCGGTCAGCTCTCGGCCCTCGTGGACGATCTCTTCGAGCTCGTCCAGATCGACACCCTCGCGATCGGGGCTGAGACCGATCGAGCGCGGCTGGACGATGTCGTGGCTTCCGCGATCGCGACGGTCCAGGCGGAGGCGAGCCGGAAGAGCGTGCATGTGACGACCGAGCTCGCAGGTTCGGAAGACGTACCGTGTTCCCCCCACCTCACACGCGTCATCCAGAACCTCCTCGTGAACGCCGTCCGCCACACGTCGCCGGAGGGGAGCGTTCGCGTCGAGGGTCGTCTGGGGACGACCGAGGTGCGTCTCGCGGTCGAGGACACCGGCGAGGGGATCGCCGAGGACGATCTCCCGTTCGTCTTCGACCCGTTCTACCGGGTGGACTCGGCGAGGGCGGGCAACGGCGCGGGACTCGGGCTCGCGCTGGCGGACCGTATCGTCCGCGCGCTGGGTGGCACGATCGACGTCTCGAGCCAGCCCGATCGGGGGACGCGATTCGACGTGACGCTGCCCCGGGACGGGATGTCCGGCCTCACGCCGGTCGCAGCTGGTCCGGAACCCGCCAGAACTCGAAGTGGTGGCCGTCGGGGATCAGGAAGTCGCCTCCCCAGTTGAAGCCCCAGCTCTCGAAGATCCGGACGATCTCCCGGTTCATCGTCGGCCTCGTTCCGTACGGGTTCTGCGGCGCGTTGATATCGATGGCCGCGCCGTACGCGTGGTACGAGGGCGGCGCCGTCGGGCTTCGCGCCACCGTGCGCGACGCCCAGCACCCCGAATAGATCTTGATCTCCGACGCCAACCCTTCGGCGACGACCTCGTAGAGTGCGCCGCGGACCATCGGGATCAGTTTGCGGTGGCACGTGATCGTCCCGAGCAGCGGCACGTCCGTCGTGACGATGTTCCGCTCGACCCACGCGGGATCGATCGTGAGATAGGCCGGGTCGGCCTGCGGTGTGGCGGCGAACTCGCCGAACCGCTGCTTCAACAAGACGGGCGGGTTCACGCCGCTCGCGACGCGGACGTATCTGGTCCCGCCGGCGATGTCGACACGGAGAGGGTCGTCACCGACGAACGGCAGCAGCTTCCGCTTCCACGCCGGGCGCGTCAGGGGGTTCGATGGCTGCGCCAGCAGGTACCGCTCGTGCGTGATGCCGAGTCGCCGTGCCGTTCCGCGATCGAGGAGCACCTCGGACCACCCGACCGCGTCATCGGGCACGACGGCGCCGACACGGACCGAGCCGGTCCGGAACTCCAGCTTCCCGCCCGGGCCAAGTCCACGGAGCTTCGCGCTGTGCTCTCCCAGCACCGCTCTGCCTGCACCGAGGGCCCGGACGATCTCGTCCCGGACGCTGGCGTCGACGAACGGCGCGTAGTCGCTCGCCTGCACCGCGAACGCGTCGATCGGGAACGCGAACGGACTCGTCGGCTCATCCACGACCCGTCCGTCGGCGTCCTCGGTCCGGCGGAGCCAGAGGGTGTCGCCGGCGACCACCACGACCTCGTCGAGGCCGGCCAGCCGCTCCATCTTCCGGCGGAACGCGGGATCGTCGAAGCCGCCTGGGACCCACGCGAGGTAGTTATCCGGCCCGGTGTATCGGGCGATGGAACTCCCACCATCGAGTGGGGGCGTTCGGACCGGTGCGGCGTCCTGTGCAGGCCACAACAGGAAGCCGCCGACGATCGCGACGAGTACGGCGATCGATCCGATGAAGCCGCGCCGGCGCGCGGTCGGTGGGGAAGGCACGCATCCAGGCTACTGCGGGTCAGGCGTGTGTCCGAGCACCGCTCGGGTCGTAGAGGGCGCGTCGGGAGAGGGTCGCCTTCGTCAGCTCGCCGGCGATGTCGACCTCGACCGTCGCCCCGTCCTCCGATGCGATCGCGGCGTCGACCATGGCGAGACCGGCGGCGGCACCGACCGTGTGGGCGTACGCGGCGGACATCACGGTCCCGACGATCCTCTCGTCTTGGATCACCGACTCGCCGTGGAGGAGGATCGGCTCGGGGTCCTCGAGTCGAAGGCTGACCAGGCGATGGGGACCGGGCGTCTCCTTCGCGCGCCGAGCCGCCTCCGCTCCGACGAAGTCCTTTCCGAGCTTCACGACGTGTCCGAGGCCGGCAGAGAACGGGTCGTCGGTCGGTCCGACGTCGTGGCCGACGTGGACGAAGCCCTTCTCGATCCGAAGCGAGTCGAGCGCGTGATAGCCCGCCCGGCGGAGGGCGAGGTCGGCCCCGGCCTCCACGATCGCGTCGTCGACGTGAGCCGCGAACTCCGACGGCACGTACAGCTCCCACCCGAGCTCCCCGACGAACGAGGCGCGGATCGCGAGGGCCGGGGCGCTCGCGACCTGGATCTCGCGCGCCGAGAAGAACGGGAAGCCCTCGTTGGAGAGGTCCGCGGGAGTGAGTCGGGCGAGGAGCTCCCGGCTCCGCGGTCCCATCACCGCCAGCGTCGCGAGGCTGCTTGTGACATCGGTCACCGTCGCGGACATCCCTCGGCCGTGGGTGCGGAGCCACTCGAGCGCGCGGTGCTGGGTGGCCGAGGGCGTGAGCACGAGGAATCGGTCTGCGCCCAGGCGCGTGACCGTCCCGTCGTTCTCGATGCCGCCGCGAGCGTTCAGGAACAGCGTGTAGACGAGCCGTCCGATGGCGACGTCCACGTCGTTCGTGCACACGTGCTGGAGCAGCGGGAGAGCGTCCGGACCCGTCACCTCGATCTTGGCGAACGAGCTCAGGTCGAAGAGCGCGACCGCCTCCCGGGCTGCACGATGCTCCTCGGCGGCGTACGGGAACCAGTTCTGCCGTCCGAAGGAGTAGCCGTAGACGGGCTCCACACCCTCGGGTGCGAACCACATCGGTCGCTCCCACTGCGCGAGTTCCCCGAAGCACGCGCCGGCCGCCGCGAGGCGGTCGTACAGAGGGGAGCGCCGGATGCCGCGCGCCGTGGTCGCCTGCAGGTTGGGCCAGTGCATCGCGTACAGACGTCCGAGGGCCTCCCGCGTGCGCTCGTGGAGGTAGTGCTCGTTCGCCTGGGATGACGCGAAGCGCCGGACGTCGACCTCGGACGCGTCGAACGTCGGCGCTCCTTCGCGGATCCACTCGGCGAGCGCACGTCCCGCTCCCGGCGAGTAGATGATCCCCTGCGAGTTGAAACCCGCCGCCACGAAGAGGTTGCGCACCTCGGCGGTCTCGCCGAGGCAGAAGTTGACATCGGGGGTGAAGGACTCCGGGGCGCGGAGGTACCGCGTGAACTCCGCGTGTTCGAGCGCCGGGATACGCCGCGTCGCGTTCGCTCGCGTCGGCGCGAAGTGCTCCCAGTCGGGGCCGAACTCACCGAACGCCCACTCCTCGGGGATCGACGCGGTCGAGCGAGGGCGTCCGTTCGGCTCGAACGCGCCGATCATGAGCCCGCCGGCGTGATGTCGCGCGTAGAACGATCCGTCCAGACCCCGGACGAGCGGCAACAGGTCGTGCGCGCCCTCGATCGGTTCGGTCGAGACGTGGACGTGTTCGGCCGCGTAGAGCGGGACCGGCACGCCGACCGTTGCGGCCAGGTCACGGGTCCACAGGCCGCACGCGAGGACGACCGTATCGGCCTCGACGTCGCCGCGATCGGTGCGCACGCCGGTCACCGAGTCGTCTTCGATCAGCAGGGCGGAGACCTGCACACCCTCTCGGATCGTCACGCCGCGATCGTGCGCACCTTTCGCCAGGGCGAGCGCGGCGTATCCGGGGTTCACGGTCCCGTCGCCGGGCTGGAGGAGCGCGCCGACGAGGCCGTCGGTGGAGATGAGCGGCCACACCTCGGGGACCTCAGCGGGTTCGAGCAGACGGGCCTCGATCCCGTGGTGACGGGCGATCGCGGCCGCGTACCGGAGCTCCGTCATCCTGCCGTCGTTCTCGGCGAGCGTGAGCGAGCCCGTCGGCCGGAAGTGCACGTCGACTCCCGTCTCCTCAGCGAGCCCCCGGTACAGGTCGACCCCGTAGTTCGCCAACTCGGTCATCGGGTGCGAGCCCCGAACGCGCGCGACGAGCCCCGCGGCGTGCCATGAGGTGCCCGACGCGATCCGCGCCCGCTCCAGAAGCACCACGTCCGTGATCCCGAGGTCGGCGAGGTGATACGCGATAGAAGACCCAGCGATCCCACCACCGACGATCACGACCTGCGCACGGCCTGGCAGCGATCCATCGGCCGCATCCGAAGCGAACGACGCGGCGGTGATGGTGTCGTCCAGCATCCGCTCCGTCATGAGGCCGAAGGATAGCGAGGACTAGCTGGGCGGCGGCACGGAGTTCACCGTGGTCCCGCTCGAGGGTCCGCTCGTCACCACCACGACGATCACCGCGAGCGCGATCGCGGCGAGTCCGAGTCCTACCGAGAGGAGGGCTACCCGCCGCCGAGGGCCCGTCGATCCTCGAAGATCGAGCGCCCCTGTGACGAGCGTCACGGCCGCGAAGAGGAGCGCCAGCGTCGGGATCCAGAAGCAGAACAGGATCGCGAACGGCGCGAACGCGAGCCCGACGATGGACGCTCGGCCGACGTCCGACTTCGTCACCTCCGTCATCGGTTCCCTCCCAGGGCAAGCGTACGCAAGGTTGCCCCCCGTCCACCCGGTTGGGACGATGCAGGCGTGACCGAGGCCGAAGCGGCGATGCGTGAGGAGCGGCGGTTCGTGACCGCTCTGTTCGCCGACCTCATCGGGTCCACTGCTCTGGGGGAGCGCCTCGAGCCGGAGGAGCTGAAGCTCGTGGTCGGCGACGCCGTCGGCCGCATCGTAGGGGCCGTCGAGGCGTTCGGCGGGACGATCAAGGACCTGGCCGGCGACGGAGTGCTCGCGCTCTTCGGGGCGCCCGTCGCGCACGAGGACGACCCCGAGCGCGCCCTCCTCGCTGGATTGCGGATCGTGGAGGAGATGGGGGAGTTCGCCGACGAAGTCCGCCGGAGTTGGGGGATCGACGGGTTCGGCGTCCGCGTCGGCGTGGAGTCGGGACCCGTCGTCGTCGGGGCTGTCGGGGCTGGTTCGCGCGTCGAGTACGGGGCGATGGGAGATGCCGTGAACGTCGCGGCTCGGCTCCAGGCCGAGACCGAGCCGGGCACGATCCTGGTCGGCGAAGAGACGGCAGCTCGGGTGGAGCCGATCTTCGAGTGGGGACCGTCCCGACAACTCGAGCTGAAGGGGAAGTCCGGCTCGGTCGCCGCGAGACCGGTGGTCGCTCCTTTGGCGTCACCCGTTTCGATGCGCGGGATCGAGGGTGTCCAGGCGCCGGTCGTCGGGCGTGAGCGCGAGCTGACGCTCGTACGCGAGCTGGCCCGCGCCGCGCTCGACGGCACCGGGGCGATCGTGTTCATGACCGGCGAACCGGGCATCGGGAAGACGAGGCTCCTCTCGGAGTTCCGCGGTGTGTTCGACGAAGGCCCGGCGCCGCGGGGCCGCCCCCTCTGGCTCGAGGGGAAGTGCGTCTCGTACGGCGAGTCCATGACCTACTGGCCGTTCCGCGACCTCGTGCGTTCCTGGCTCGGCGTGCTCGCCGACGAGCCGGAGATGCGGGTGCGGGTCGCGCTCGGCCGCAACATCGAGCGGCTCTTCGGCGATCGCGCCCCCGAGATCACCCCGTACCTCGCTGCGATGCTCGGGCTCGCCCTCGAGCCGGATGCGCAGGCTCGCCTGGGCGAGCTCTCGCCGGAGGCGCTCCAGTACCGGACGTTCGAGGTCGTGCGGCACTGGTTGCAGCGGCTCGCGGAGGACGGGCCGGTCGCCGTCGTGCTGGAGGATCTCCACTGGGCGGACGCCACCTCGTTGCAGCTCATCGAACGATTGCTCCCCGACACCGAGACCTCAGCGCTCCTGCTGGTGCTCACGCTCCGACAGGAGCGCGACCACCCTGCGTGGCGACTCAAAGAGGACGCCGCGCGGGAGCTCCCGCACCGGACGACCGAGATGGCGCTGGAGGCGCTGTCGGGCGACGCGGGTCTCGACCTGCTCCGCTCGCTCGTCGGCGCCGGCACGTTGCCCGACGACATGGAGGAGCGGATCCTCGAGCACGCCGACGGCAACCCGTTCTTCCTCGAGGAGCTCGTCCGCTCGCTCGCCGATGCGGGCTCGCTCGTCCGGGACGAGGATGGTTGGCGCTTCGATCACGACGTCGAGGTCGAGATCCCCCCGACCGTCGAGAAGGTGATCCTCGCGCGGATCGACCGGCTCGATCCGCAGCCCCACACCGTCCTGATGGCTGCCTCCGTCCTCGGGCGGGAGTTCGGGCTCCCGCTCCTGGAAGCGGTGAGCGGGGACGACGACGTCCGTCCGTCGCTCTCGACCTTGATGCGGCTCGACCTGCTCCGCGAGGCTCGCCGGTGGCCGGAGCCGGAGTACCGCTTCAAGCACGCGCTGATCCAGGAGGCGGCGTACCGGACGCTCGTCGTCGACGAGCGCCGCGCCGTCCACGCGAAGGCCGCCACGTGGCTCGAGGATCGCTACGCGGGCCGCGAGGAGGAGGTGGCGAGCCTGCTCGCGCACCACTGGCTCGCCGCGGCCGACGAGGACAAGGCGGTGGCCTACCTGACGATGGCCGGCGATCGCGCACGGCAGGAGTACGCCCTCGACGAGGCGATCGCGAGCTATCGCGAGCTGCTCCCGATCCTCGGCGAACGCGGCGAGCAGGACGCGATCGCGCTCGTCCTGTTCAAGCTCGCCCTCGCGTTCCACATGTCGCTGCGCTTCGCGGAGGCGAACGAGATGTACCAGCGCGCGTTCGACCTCTGGCGATGGCCTGAAGGACCGACCGACCGCCCTCCTCCACCCTCCGCGTGGGGACGAGCTTCCTCCCGAACGATCCCGATCCACGGTCGGCGATCGCATGGCCGAACATCCAGCTCTGCATGCAGCTGTTCGACCGTCTCGTCGAGGCCTGGCCGGAGCGGACGATCGTGCCGTCGCTCGCGGAGCGATGGGAGATCTCCGACGACGGGCTCCGGTACGTCTTCCATCTGCGCGAGGGCCTGACGTGGTCGGACGGGGAGCCGCTCACGGCGCACGACGTGGAGTTCGGGATCAAGCGGGTGTTGAACCCCGACGCCCCGGGATCGTCGGTCGCGATCTACTTCGTGCTCGAGCACGGACAGGACCACTACCTGCGGACCACCGAGGACCCCGACCTGATCGGTGTCCGCGCGCTCGACGATCGGACCGTCGAGTTCCGGCTCGCCGCGCCGGCGCCCTATTTCATGAGCGTGATGAACCGACCCGACGGCGGGCCGCAGCCACGGCATGCGATCGAGCGCGACGGCGATGCGTGGACCGAGACCGGGAAGCAGGTGGTCAGTGGTGCCTTCGAGATCGCGGAGCGACATCCCGACCGGCTCGTGTTGCGTCGCCGTGATGACCCCAGCACGCCGCGGCCGGGCAACGTCGCGACCGTCGAGTACGTGCAACGAGAGATCCCCGACGCGATCGCCGCCTACGCCCGCGACGAGCTCGACGCGGTCACCGTGCGCTACACGCCGAAGACTGCCGACCTCGTGCCCGGGGTCTCGGACGACGCGCACCTCGGCGCCGCGAGCTGGTCGGGCTTCCTCGCGTTCCGTCACGCCGACCCGAGGATGTCGAACGTCGAGGTCCGGCGGGCGCTCGCGAGCGCGATCGATCGGGAGACGCTCGCCGAGCACGTGCCGTCGAACCTCGTCGTCGCGAACGGTGGCATCGTGCCCCCGGCCCTGCAAGGACACACGCCGGACATCGTGCCCCGGTTCGACCCCGACGCCGCGCGGGAACATCTGCGGCTCTCGGGACTGTCGCGGGACGAACTCGAAGGCCTCGAGATCGCCGGCATCGAGACGTGGCTCGACGACTTCCTGTTGGTGGTGTCGAGGACCTGGAAGGAGGTGCTCGATCTCGACGTGCCCGTCCGGCCGTGGACCCTCGAGCAGGCGCTCTCGATCGGTGACCCGACCGAGATGGCCCCGATCGTGATCACGGGATGGCTGCCCGGCTACGCCGATCCCGAGTACTTCCTCCGGCTGCTGTTCCAGAGCGACAGCAAGACGAACTACGGCACGTTCTCCGACCCCGAGTTCGACCAGCTGATCGAGCGGGCTCGTCAGGAGCGGAGCGACCGGTCGAGGTTGGAGCTGTTCCACGAGGCCGATCGGATGGCGGTGGCCGATCGGATCGCCTGCATCCCGCTCGTCTACGGGCGGAGCATGTCGTTCGTGAAGCCGTGGGTGAGCGGCTGGTGGGAGTTCGGGAAGTCCTCGTCGTCCGTGGCGGACCTGATGACGGCCGGCGCCACGTCGATGGTGCGGGAGGGACCGATCTCCTAGCTGGAGCGCGCGAGCTCGCGGGCGGCCCTGGCGGCCTCGCGCTCAGCTTCCCGCTCAGCCCTGGCTGCCTCGCGCTCAGCTTCCCGCTCAGCCCTGGCGGCCTCGCGCTCGGCCCTCCGCTCCTCCTTGGCCTCGTCGCGAAGCTCCTTGCGCTCGAGGTTGGCGGAGAGATGCTCCAATGCGTTCACGAGTCCGTCGTTGTCGTTGCGCATGCAGTTCCAGAGCACGTGCGCGATCGCGTTCTCGAGCCCGGTGAGCTCTCCGGGAACCGGGCTCTCGTCGGGGGCGTCCTCGGCGGTCAGACCCGCTGCCTCGGTGCACTCCGCGACACGCTCTTCGGTGGGCTCGACGGCGGTCGTCTCCTCGTCGGCGTCTTCCGCCGCGTCATCGCCGGGCTCTTCTGTCTCCGGCTCGTCGACGCACTCCTCGGCGTCCTCGGAGTCCTCACCTTCGTCGGGGTCTTCGGCCTCGGGGTCATCGCCTTCAGGGTCGGGGTCCTCGCCTTCGGCCGGATCCTCGCCTTCCTCGGACTCACCGTCGTCGGTGCCTTCGGGGTCCTCGGAGTCTTCGACGGTGTCCCCGTCCTCGATGGGGTCGTCCCCGATGGGTTCACAGGTGGTGGGCGTCGGCTCGTCGGCCGGGTCGTCGAAGGCGTCACCCGCGAGCGCGAACCCGGCGGAGAGCACCGCCATGACCACGCCGACGATGGCCACGAATCGGAAGCGCTGGACCTTCTCCACGGGACGAGTATCGGCCAAATGGGCCCCAGAACTGTAGGGAACCCCGCCTTCCGCGCTTGGAGGACGCTTGAACCGCAGGTGGGGTCGGGTTCTCAAGCCCTGCAGGGCGCACGATAATCCGGGCATCCAGAACGCCCACTGAGCCAAGGAGACGGCCAGGGAGACGCATGGCGAACGAATCGCGACCTCGTGAGCCTGAGGATCGAGACGGGTCCGTGATCCGGACGTTCCTGATCGCCGACCTCCGCGGGTACACGACCCTGAGCGACGCGCACGGCGATCAGGCCGCGGCGCGATGTGGCGGAACGCTTCCTCGCGATCGCCCGCGAGTGCGTCGACGGGCATACGGGGACGGTCGTCGAGGTCCGCGGGGACGAGGTGCTGGCGGTCTTCGACTCGGCGAGGGAGGCGCTCCGCGCGGCGCTGGATATCCAGGCGGGCGTCGCCGCGGAACCGGCGGAGCGGCAGATGCTCGGAGTCGGGATCGGCCTTGGACGCGGGCGAGGCGGTCCCGGTCGGGGACGGGTATCGCGGTCGCGCCTGAACCTCGCGGCGCGACTCTGCGCGCGCGCCCGCGGCGGCGAGATCCTCGTGACGTCCGAGCTGGTGCACCTCGCGGGCGCCGTCGAGGGGATCAGGTTCCAGGATCGAGGGCCCGTTCGATTGAAGGGACTCTCGCGGCCGGTCGACGTGCTGGCGGTGACCGAGGCGGCGGGGAGCGCCACAGCGCCCTCGTCCGCGGGGGCCGTCGCGGGCCACCTCGTGTTCCGGATCCTCGGTCCGCTCGAGGTCACGGACGGCGGTCGCCCGGTGACGTTGGGGGGCCCTCGCCAGCGGCTGGTCCTCGCGCATCTGCTGTTGGCGGCCAATCGCGTCGTCACGATGGACGAGCTGATCGAGCGGGTCTGGGACGAGGAGCCGCCGCGCGCGGCCCGCAACACGATCCAGAGCTACATCTCACACCTCCGCGCCGCGTTGGGACCGGACCGGATCGAGGGCCGGAGCCCCGGCTACGTGGTCCACGCCGAGCCCGACGAGCTCGACGTGCTCCGCTTCGAGCAGTTCCTGCGGAGGGCGCGCCGTCTGCTCCCGACCGATCCTCGGGAGGCCGCGACCACGCTCGACGAGGCCCTCATCCTCTGGGCCGGCTCGCCGCTCAGCGACCTGGCCGACTCGCCGTCGCTGGACGGTGAGATCGCTCGGCTCCAGGAGCTGCGCGTGTCGGCGATCGAGGACCTGATCGGCGCACGCCTGAGCGTCGGCGAGCACGCGGAGGTGCTCCCCGACCTCGAACGGCTGGTCCGCGAGCACCCGCTTCGCGAGCGCTTCTGGGCGCACCTGATGCTGGCTCGCTACCGGTCCGGGCGTCAGGCGGAAGCCCTGGATGCGTTCCGCCAGGCGCAGGAGCTGCTCGCGGACGAGTTGGGGATCGATCCGTCGCAGGAGCTGCAGGAGCTGCAGCGCCGGATGTTGCAACAGGATCCGGCGCTGCAGCTCACCGGGAAACCGCTCCGCGGGTACCGGTTGCTCGAGCGGGTCGGGGAGGGCGCGTTCGGGGTCGTCTGGCGCGCGCTCGACCCGGAGCTCGGCAGAGAGGTCGGCGTGAAGCAGATCCACCCGCGTCTGTCCGACGACCCCAGCTTCGTCCGACGCTTCGAGCAGGAGGCGCAGACGATCGCGCGTCTGGAGCATCCGCACGTGGTCCCCCTCTACGACTACTGGCGCGACGGGAGCGGTGCGTACCTCGTGATGCGCTGGATGCGCGGCGGCAGCCTCGAGGACGTCCTGGTGCGATCCAAGCCCGACCCCGAGCACTCCGCGAGGATCGTGGATCAGTTGGCGGGGGCGCTGTCGGCCGCGCACCGGGCCCACACGGTGCACCGCGACGTGAAGCCCGCCAACGTGCTGCTCGACGACGACGGGAACGCCTACCTGTCGGACTTCGGCATCGCCGAGGACCTGGCGCGACTGGCGGGACAGTGTGCTCGCCGGAGGGCCTCGGGTACTCCGCACCCGAACTCCTCCGCGGTGAGGACGTCACCCCGAGCGCCGACATCTTCGCGCTCGGGATGATCGCGCAGGATCTCGTGAACGGCCGGGGTGGCGATCCCCGCGTGGCCGGCGTGATCGGTCGGGCAACCGCAGACGACCCGAAGGATCGGTTCCGCGACGCGGAGGAGCTCGCGCGGGCGCTCCGCGAGGCGCTCGGATCGCCCACGACCACGGACCGACACCGAGCGGGGCGAGGAACGCAACCCGTACAAGGGACTCCACTCCTTCGTCGAGGCCGACGCGGACGACTTCTTCGGCCGCGACGCGTTGATCGACTCCCTGGTGGCTCGCCTGGCCGAGCCGGTGGAAGGGGCGCGCTTCCTCGCCGTCGTGGGCGCGTCGGGGAGCGGCAAGTCTTCGGCCGTGCGCGCGGGTCTGATCCCGACGCTCCGCGCCGGGGCGCTGCCCGGCTCCGACCGGTGGTTCTACCTCGAGATGCTCCCAGGGTCGCATCCGTTCGAAGAGCTCGAGTCGGCGTTGCAGCACGTCGCGGTCGATCCGCCCTCGAACCTGCTGGAGACGCTCGAGGCGAGCGACGACGGGCTCGCCCAGGTCGTCGGACGGATCCTCCCCGATGACGGGACCGAGCTCGTGCTCGTCGTGGACCAGCTCGAAGAGGTCTTCACGATGGTCGAGGACGAACAGCTCCGGAACCGGTTCCTCCGGAGCCTCGTCGCAGCGACGCAGGGACCCGACGCCCGGCTCCGGGTGATCGTCACGCTCCGCGCGGACTTCTTCGATCGTCCGCTCGCCGTCCCGGAGCTCGCCGAGCTGATGCGGACGCGCACCGCCACCGTCGTGCCGCTCACGCCGGAGGAGCTGGAGCGCGCGATCGACGGCCCGGCGGCGCAGGTCGGGGTCGTGCCGGAACTGGCGCTGGTGGCGGAGATGGTCGCGGACGTGTCCGAGCGACCGGGCGCGCTTCCGCTCCTGCAGTACGCGCTGACGGAGCTGTTCGAGGCGCGGCGAGCCCATGCGATGACCCTCGAGGCGTATCGCGAGATCGGCGGCGTCTCGGGCGCGCTCGCCCGCCGCGCCGAGGAGCTGTTCGACGGGTTGGATCGGGAGGAGCGGCGCGCGACGAAGCAGGTGTTCCTGCGGCTCGTGACCGTCGACGAAGGGGCCGCGGACACACGGCGCCTCGTCTTGCGCTCGGAGCTGCTCTCGCTCCCGCTCGATCGCGGGGCGATCGAGCGGGCGATCGACGTGTTCGGCCGGCATCGCCTCCTCGCGTTCGATCGGGATCCCACCACGCGAGGACCGACCGTCGAGGTGGCGCACGAGGCGCTGCTCCGGTCGTGGGATCGTCTGCGACTCTGGATCGACGACGCGCGGGTGGATCTGCTCCAGCACCGCCGGCTCGCGGTCGTGACCGCGGATTGGGAGGCCTCGAGGCGGGACACGGGACTGCTCCCCCGGGGACGCCGGCTGGAGGAGCTCACGTCGTGGGCGTCATCGAGCGAGCTCGTCCTGTCCACCTCGGAACAGGATTACCTGGCCGCCGCCGCGCATCAGCACGACCAGGAGGTCCGCGAGGAGACCGAGCGGGCCGAGCGGGAACGCGCCCTGGAGCGTCGCTCGCTCGTCCGGCTGCGCGCCCTCGTCGGGGTTCTCACCGCGGCGGCGCTCGTGGCGGCGGGACTCACGACGGTAGCCGTCAGCCGTGCCCGCGAGTCGGATCGATTGCGAGATCAGGCCGAGCTCTCGGCATTGACCAGTTCATCGATCTCCAACCTCGACGCCGATCCCGACCTCAGCGCCCTCCTCGCCCTCCATGCGGTGCGGCTGAGCGTCGAGCGAGGTGAACCAGTGCCGTCGGCGACCGTCGAAGCGCTGCACTGGGCGATGCAGGAAGCCGGAGTGAGCTACCCGGTCGACGACGCTCCGGTCGCGGTCGTCGCCGGGCCGTTGGGCATACGAGGGGTCTTCGATCTCCCGGTCACCCAGCTCGCGAACGCCACGCGATCCAAGATCCCTCGTGATCTCAACGCCGGTGAATGCAGCCGTTACTTCGGTGCAGGCGGATGTCCCGCCCTCCCGGCGACGTTCCCGCCGGACATCGCCGCGGACCCGATCTCGCCGGTGGAGCCGCCACCGGGCGAACCCGCCTCTCCGCTGCCGCTCGCGGGGACGCGCGTCACGATGCTGTGGTCGCACCCGGAGGAGGAGCTTCCCCCGTTCAGGGATGAGCTCGAGGGCTTCACGGAACGGACGGGGGTGGAGGTCGAATTCGTCGACTTCCCCGAGCTGGGGGACTGGATCACGGCCGAGAAGGCGGAGGGGGATCCTCCGGATCTCACTGCGGCGATCCCCGGCCTCATGGCGGATCTCGCTCGTCGGGGTCATCTGGTGAACCTGGAGACGTTCCTGGATCCCGAACGACTCAAGGCTGATCAGAGTCCCTACCTGGTCTCCCTCGGCACCGTTGGCGCTGACGGGTCCTGGCCGGCCGAGCGCGGCTCTCTCTTCGGCGCGGTCACGCAGCTGAACGTGAAGGGGTTGATCTGGTATCCGGCTCCCGAGCTCCAACGTGCGGGCCACGCGATCCCCGCGACGTGGGACGAGCTGATGGAACTCAGCGGCCGCTTGCAGGCGGAAGGCGAAACCCCTTGGTGCATGGGCTTGGAGTCCGGCGACGCCGACGGGTGGCCGGCCACCGACTGGATCGAGAACCTCGTGCTCGCGGACGCGGGCGCCGAGGCGTACGACGCCTGGACGTTCCACGAGCTGCCCTTCGCGAGCCCGCCCATCCGGGACGCGTTCGAGCGTTTCGGCGAGATCGTCTTCTCCGAAGGCTCGGTCCGCGGCGGACCCGCGGGTGCTGCCGGGACGTTCTTCGGCGAGGCCCAACTCCCGATGCTCGAGGATCCACCCGGCTGCTGGCTGTACCTGTTCCCGACGTTCGCAGACGCCTTGCTGGAGGAGTTGCCCCCGGGAGCATTGGCACGGTTGACCGACACGGTCCCCTTCCCGCCGCTGGAAGGGCGAGTAGGAGGTCTGATCGGCGGCGGCGAGGTGACCGGCGCCTTCTCCGACCGACCGGAGGTTCGGGAAGTGCTCCGATTCCTGCTCAGTCCCGAGCATGGCGTGGGATTCGCGGAGCAAGGATCCGGGTTGATGTCGCCGAACCGCCACTTCGACCTGAGCCACTACAACCCGAACGTGAGGCCGCACGCCGAGGCCCTTCTCGATGCGCTGCTCACGGACACGTTCCGGTTCGATGCCTCTGACCTGATGCCGCCGCCGGTCGGGGATCAGGTGTTCTTCGAGGCGATGATGACCTATGTCCGAGAAGGGCCGGACAGCCTCGACGGGATCCTCGCCGAGCTGGACGCCGCCTGGCCCGATACGGGCTGAGCGTTTCCACCACAGGCATCCTGCGTCTCAAGCGATCCTCAAGTCCTGCCCAACGGGTCCTCATGAGCGGCGCGCGACCGTGGCCGCATGGACACGGGACGATGGATCGGACGGGCGGTGCTGGTGGCGGCGACGGTGGTCGGGCTGGCAGGCTGGCGAGCCGGCTCGGGCGTCGCGATCGAGGGGGCCACGCCGGGGCAGCGAGCGATGACGCTCGAGGCGGCGGAGCGCTTCCGTGAGGCCGGGATCGGGGAGCCGACGGTCCGGATCCGCTTCCACGACGACCGGGAGGCATGCGACGGTCGGACCGGTCGCTCCTGGAACGGCACGGTGGACCTCTGCGGCATCCACACGAACGACCTGTCCCGGCGGACCGTGCTCCACGAGATGGCCCACGCGTGGCTGGACGCCCACGTGACCGCCGGCCTCGAGGAGCGGTTCCTCCGGTTGCGTCAGCTCGAGCGGTGGAACGACCACGATGACGAGTGGGAGCAGCGCGGGAGCGAGCACGCGGCCGAGATCGTCGAGTGGGCGCTGGCCGGTCAGGGGACCGGGACGGACCTGCCGTCGATCCCGGACAACGATCCCCCGCAACTCGCCCAGGCGTACGAGCTGCTCACCGGCCAGCAGCTCCCGGACTGACCGGTACAGTCCCCGGAGCGTGATCGATCGCTCCGACATCCACCCGATCGTGCTGGGTCACTTCACGATCCCCGACGACGGGGATCCGCGGGCCGGCGAGAAGGTCGTCGTCTGCGGGTACCTGATCGGTCACCCCGACGGCCCCGTGCTCCTGGACACCGGGATCGCTGAGGGACATGAGGAGACCGAGCAGCTGTACCACCCGGTGCGACGCTCCCTCGACGCGGGGCTCGCGGCGGTCGGCGCCTCGATCGGTGACGTCCGGGCCGTCGTGAACTGTCACTTCCACATCGACCACAGCGGAGGCAATCCGCGGTTCGCGGGCACGCCGATCTTCGCGCAGCAGGTCGAGTTCGACGCGGCACACGTCGAGGAGGACTACCCGATCGCCGGGCTCTACGACTTCGACGGCGCGAAGTACGAGCTGCACGGCGGTGAGGCGGACGTCGCGGATGGGATCCGGATCGTGCCGACGCCAGGTCACACCGCGGGCCATCAGTCGCTGGTCGTCGAGACGAGGCAGGGGCGCGTCGTGCTCGCCGGCCAGGCGATGAACGGCGCCACCGACTTCGCGCGGGCGCACTTCGCGCAGGAGCTCCGGGACGGCGGCTCGCAGGAGGAGATCAAGGTGCCGACGTGGATCGAGCGGATCCGCGAGCTCGATCCGGTCGAGGTGCTGTTCGCGCACGACACCGCGACCTGGCACCGCGATCGATGAGATGGCTCAGGAGATCGTGATGCGACCGTCCTCGCCGATCGGGAAGCTCGGGTTGTACGCGATCTCCCAGGGGTGTCCATCGGGGTCGGCGACGTAGCCGGAGTAGCCACCCCAGTCCGCCCGCACCGCGGGCTTCAGGATCCGGGCTCCTGCTGCGACGGCCTCTGCGAAGGCGGTATCGACGGCCGCCTCGCTATCGAGACAGATCGCGAGCGTGATCCCGCCGAAATCCGCCCTCGGCTCGGACCGGAGTGCCGCGTCCTTCGCGAGGTCCTCCCGGCCGAACAGGCCGAGGTACGAATCCGAGGTCCGGAACCAGCAGATCTCGTCGCCCACCGCGCTGACGAGCTCCCATCCGAGTGCCTCGTAGAACGCCCTCGACCTCGCCAGGTCGTCCACCCCCAGGGTCACGATGCTGATCCGCGCGGGCACGCTCATCTCCGACCTCCTTCCGGTGTGCCCACGACGCTACCGCGCGCTCCCGACAGGTCGCTCGTCCGTAGAGTTGCTCGCCATGGCGACCATCTCCGACGTTGAGGGCATCACCGTCGGTCACTGGACCGATGAGGTGGCTCTGACGGGGTGCACCGTCGTCCTCCCACCGCCGGGAACGATCGCCTCCTGCGAGGTTCGCGGGGGTGCGCCGGGTACGCGTGGCACGGACATCCTGCAGCCGGGCACCATCATCGAGGTGGCCCACGCGGTGGTGCTGACCGGCGGGAGCGCCTTCGGTCTGGCGAGCGCGGGCGGCGTGGAGCGATACCTCGAGGAGCGAGGGATCGGGAGCGAGATCGGGCCGGCGCGTGTGCCGACCGTCGCCGCGGCGGTGATCTTCGATCTCGGCGTCGGTGATCCGACGCGGCGGCCGGGGATCGAGGAGGGGTACGAGGCGTGCGTCGCCGCCTCGGCGCACGTTCGCGAGGGGCGGGTCGGCGTCGGGACGGGCGCGACGGTGGCGAAGCTCTGGGGTCCCGAGCGGGCGATGCCGGGAGGCGTCGGAACCTGGTCGGCGCATGCGGGCGACCTCGTCGTCGGAGCGCTCGTGGTTGCGAACTCGGTCGGCGAGATCCTCGATGAGGACGACTCGATACTGGTGGGCCCGAAGCTGGAGCCGGGCGAGCGCCGGGAAGATCTGGTCGAACAGCTCGGCACGTCCGCGGCGGCGAACACCACGCTCGGCGTGGTCGCGACGAACGCGGCCTTGTCGAAAGAGGATGTCCGTCGGCTGGCGAGCGTCGGGAACGACGCGTTCGACGTGGCCATCCGGCCGGCGCACACGATCTACGACGGCGACACCGTGTTCGCGCTGGCGACCCAGCAGGTTGCGGCCACGTTCGAGCAGGTTGCCGATCTGGTCGAGTCCGCGGTTACGACTGCGATCCGTCGAGCCGTCGCTCGGTAGCGACCTCGCTTCTATCCGAAGGGGCTGCGGCCGCCGTTCGCGAACCAGAAGATGATCGACATCAGTCGGCTGGCCTCGTCCCGAGACGCGGACCAACACCCCCACACGCTGCCCTGAGGCCCACCCGAATGCACCAGCACCGCGGCCTCGGACTCCTCGATCGGCCATTCGGATGACCCCATCAGTCGTGACCCACCGATCGAGGCGATCGCCACGGTTCGCTCGATCGTTCCGTTGGACACGACGAGGACTCGCTCCGACGTGAGGATCAGCTGTCGCCGAACCCCGGTGACCCCCGTCGGGGTCGTGGGTCCTTCCTCGTCGGGATGCTCCCACCAGTCGCGCACGTCGAACGGTGGGAAGACGCGTTCGTCTCCTTGGGCATAGGTTCGTACCAGCGGATCGTCAGGGTCGAGGATCTCCCACTCGGGAGGAAGGAGCTCCGCCCAGCCGTCTTCGTCCATCGAAGGCCTCTCCGAAGACGGGGAGCCTACCTCCGTCCCGTTAGAGCGCGGTCCACAGATGCATCACGGCGTAGGCGCGGAACGGTCGCCAGCGCTCGGCGTGCTCAAGGATGTCCTTGGTCGTTGGCGGGAGGCCGAGCGACTCGAACCCTCGCCGGATCCCCAGGTCGGTCGCCGGGAATGCGTCCGGATCGCGGAAGCCGCGCATCGCGACGTAGTCGAGGGTCCACCGACCGATGCCCGCCACGTCCGCGAGCGTGGCGAGCGCCGCTTCCCGGTCCGAGAGGTCGAGGGAGTCCGACGCGACGAGCCCCGCCACGTGCCGGATGGTCTCAGCCCTAGCGCGCGGCATCCCGAACGCCTCGGGCGGCAGCTCGGCGACCTGCTCCGCGGTCGGGAACAGGTGGGTGATCGCTCCGTCCGGTCGCTCGAGAGGGGTCCCCGCTCGCGCGACGAGCCTGCCCAGCGACGTCCTGGCGCCCGCGACCGATACCTGCTGTCCGAAGATCGCTCGGACGACGAGCTCGAAGCCGTCGAAGGTGCCGGGGACACGGATCCCCGGGAGCCGAGCGACGAGCGGTGCGAGCTGTGGATCCGAGGACAGACCCTCGTCGATCGCCACTGGGTCGGCATCGAGATCGAGGGCCCGTCGGGTTCGTTCGCTGAGGTCTTCAGGATCGAGTGACGCATCCTCCGAGACTCGGAGCTCGACGTGATCCGTGAGAGGAGTTATCGCGACGACTGTGGCGTTCCCCGACTGCTGCACCGATCGGAAGTACGTGCCGTCCCGCACCTCCTCGATCCCGGGAACGGCGCGGGCGCCGAGGAACGACAGGAACGTATCGGCCGCGAACGGGGCTCGGAACGGGAGGCGCTGAGAGCGCGCGCTCGGCTCGGCGTCCATGCACGCAGGTATAGCCGATGCCCTGTCGGTGGCACGGGCTACGGTCGCACCCTCCCTCTCCAGAGCCCTGGAGGAGACATGGATCAGGTGGCGAGGGTGGTTCTGGCGCTCGAGGCGCCGGAGGTGGCCGAGGAGGTGATGCACTTCCTCGATCGCAGCGGTCGTGCGCGGGTCGTCGCCACCGCAGGGGACGACCGTCAGCTCGCGGAGGCGGTGCGGCAGCTCGAGCCGGACGCCGTGGTCGCCGAGCCCGGGTTGCTCGCCGGCGCCTCAGCGTCCGGGGTAGTGATCGCGCTCGACGTCCGCGAATCGGTGAGCTCGCTCCGGACCGCGATCCGGGCGGGAGCCGCCGGGTACTTCCTGTGGCCGAAGGAACGCGACGAGCTCCTCGGGGCCACCGCAGCCGCCGTCCGGCGCGCGCAGCGCTCGGCCAGGCGGGGCACGGTGCTGGCGGTCCACGGCGGCCGCGGTGGCGTGGGTGTCACGTTCGTGGCGACACACCTCGCCGCCGCGTTCGCGCGCCGCGGCTCGGTCGTCCTGATCGACGCCGACCCGGTGTTCGGCGACGTCGCGCAGGCGCTGGATGCCCCGGCCGGCGACGACGCCGAGCCCACCCACACGTTCGCCGACGCGGCGTCCCTCGGTGAGGACCTCGGGCCGGAGCAGTTGAAGAACGCGCTCTGGCGTCACGAGACCGGCATCGACGTCCTCCTCCCACCACCGCCGGAGGTGGCCGCGCGTCTCGGCGCCGCCGAGCTCGGGATCGTCGCGGAGGCCGCGACGGGTGTGGCGGACGTCGTCGTCCTGCACCTGCCGCGAGCGCTCGGCCCGATGACGCTCGCCGCGGTGGAGTCGGCCGATCGGCTCCTCGAGGTCCTTACCCTGGACGTCGTGTCGTTCCGTGCGTCGTCCCGGGCGCTGGAGGCATGCGGGTCGCTCCATCTCGAGGGTCGCGTCGGGTTCGTCGTGAACAAGGCAGCCCGCAGCGAGATCACGCCGGGGGATGTCCAGCGGGTCTTCGGCGAGCCCGCCCTCGCCGTCCTCCCACTCGATCGGGCCGTCCGCTCCGCGCAGGAGCGGAACCGGCTGCTCCCCGGGGGCGGGCGGATGGCGCGCCGGTTCGATCGGCTCGCCGACGCACTCTCCACCCCCGTCGTGACCGAGATGGCTTCCTGACCGGGCTACGCTTCGCGTGTGGACGAACGGGTGCTGCTGGTCGAGGACGACGCGTCGATCCGCGAGATGGCCGGCCTCGGGCTGGGGACCGCGGGGTTCCGGGTGACGTCGTGCGCCGACGGCCGCGAGGGGCTCGAGCGCCTCCGGCGTGACCCGTTCGACCTCGCCGTCCTCGACGTGATGCTCCCGTCGCTCGACGGCTTCGAGATCACGCGCGAGATCCGGAAGGACAGCCGGATCCCGATCGTGATGTTGACGGCCCGGGCGGACGCCAGCGACGTCATCGTCGGGCTCGAGCTCGGCGCCGACGACTACGTCACGAAGCCGTTCGATATGCCCGTGCTCGTCGCGCGGTGCCGGGCGGTGCTCCGCCGGGCCGCGTCCGAGCCGGCCGACCCCGCCCTGCGCGTGGGCGACCTCGAGATCGACGTCGGCGGGTTCGCGGCGCGGAAGGCCGGCCGCGACCTCGCGCTGACCGCGACCGAGTTCCGCCTCCTCGTGGAGCTCGCCCGTCGCCCCGGTCAGGTCCTCACCCGCGAGGTGCTCCTCGCGCGGGTCTGGGACTACGAGTACCTGGGGGATTCGCGGCTGGTCGACGTCGCCGTCCAGCGTCTTCGCGGCAAGATCGAGGACGACCCCGCGCACCCCGCCGTGATCTCCACGGTGCGAGGCGTGGGCTACCGGCTCGAGCGGAGCTGAACAGCGTGCCGGGGGGTCGAGGGTCGCCGCGCCGGCTGGTGATCGTGGTCGTCGTGGTCGTCGCCGCGGTGACGGCCGCACTGGCGACGGTCGTGTTCCTGCATATTTCGGGATGCACGCCTCACCGACTCGGTGGAGCGCGCCCGAGCGGAGGCCGTCTTCGAACTCCGGCTCTCCGGTCCGCTCCTGCAGGGGTCCTCAAGTCCCCAAGAGGCCGTTGAGACGTTCCAGCAGGAACTCGGCGTCCACGCGATCCTCGTCCAGGACGGGCAGACGTACGACTCCGATCCGGGATCGGGGGTCGTCGTCCCGGCCGAGCTCCGCGCGATCGCCGCGGATGGGCAGATCGGCTACGACCGGATCGATGTGGGAGGGGTCCCCACCCTGCTCGTGGGTGGGCCGACCCCGGATCGAGGCGCCGAGCTGTACTTCGCGTTCCCCGAGACGGGGATCAACGAGGACCTTCGCGAGCTCGCGACAGTGCTCACGATCGGCTGGGTCGGCGATCGTCGTCGTCGCGTTCGCCCTCGCGCGGGTCGCTGCAGGCCGTATCGCTATGCTCGCGGAGGCCGAGGCGTGGGGGAGACGCTTCACCTCCGACGTCTCCCATGAGCTCCGGACACCGGTGGCCGCGCTCGTGTCCGAGGCGTCCGTCCTCCAGGAGCACGTGGCCGAGATGCCCCCGGACGCCCGACGCGCCGCCGAGCTCCTCGTCGGTGACGTCGCGCGCCTGCGCCGGCTCGTGGAGGACCTCACGAACCTCGCGTCGCTCGATGCCGGGCGGGAGCAGGTGCGCACGGAGCCGTTCGACCTCGCTGCGCTCGTCGACGGCACGGTGCGCAGCCGAGGGTGGGACGGGCGGGTCGAGATCCGGGCCGAGCCGGTCACCGTATCCTCCGACCGGACCCGCGTGGACCGCATCGTGGCCAATCTGATCGGGAACGCGCTGGATCATGGTGGTGGGAGCGTCGTCGTCCACGTCGGGCGTGGCGAAAACGGTCCCTCCGTCCAGGTCGCCGATACGGGGCCGGGGATCGCACCCGAGCACCTCGACCACGTCTTCGATCGCTTCTACCGAGCCGATCCGTCCCGCTCCGGACCGGGCACCGGGCTCGGTCTGGCGATCGCCCGCGAGAACGCTCGGCTGCTGGGCGGGGACGTGGAGGCGCAGAGCGAGCCGGGCGCCGGATCACGCTTCACGCTGCACCTGCCCGACGTCGTTGCCGAACCGTGACACGAGCGGGGTTCCCGTGTTGCGAGGGCCCTCGAGCATGGGTTCCGTTCCCGACACGAGGAGGCAACCCATGAAGCGCCTGATCGCGATGACGGCCGTGCTCGCCGCTCTGACGGCCGCATGCGCCGAGAGCGGCGCCCAGCCGATCGGCCCCGCCCCCGGCACCGGATCACCGAGCCCCTCGACCTCGCCATCGCCCACACCGTCCCCGACGGTCTCGCCCTCACCGACCCCCACGCAGTCGATGACCTACGAGCTGTGGTTCACCTACGACGGCTCGCTCTTCCTCACCCACCGGACGGAACCGTTCACCCCTGCGGTGGGCACCCAGGCGCTCGAGGCGTTGCTCGACGGTCCCACGCAGGCCGAGCGCGCGGCGGACCTCGGGACCACGATCAACGCCGGGACGACCCTGCGCGGTCTCACGATCGACGACGACGTCGCGACCGTGGATCTCGATGGGACGTTCGTTGAGCAGGAGACACCTGCGATCGCGGTGGGGAGCCTCGCGCAGATCGTGTACACGCTCACGCAGTTCGACCGGATCCAGGGCGTGGTTTTCGAGGTCGACGGCAGTCCCCTCACGAACTTCGGCGGCTACGAGATCGACGGCGCGCAGCGGCGGGCGAACTTCGCCGACCAGCTGCCGTTCATCCTGGTCCAGACCCCGCGGATCGGGGAGCGCGTTTCGAGCCCCGTGCACATCAGCGGGACGGCCGACGTGTTCGAGGCCGTCGTCTCGATCGCGATCCTCGACCAGCACGGGAAGGTGATCGCCTCCACCTTCACGATGGCGACCTGCGGCACCGGCTGCCGGGGGACATGGGAGACCGACGTCGCCTACGACGTCGCCGCGACCCAGCCCGGCACGATCCGCGTGTACGAGGTCAGCGCGATGGACGGTTCGGAGATCCACGTGGTGAACATCCCGGTCACGCTGACCGCCTGACCGGTGGCGTCAGCTCGAGCCGTCGAAGTGCAGGATCAGCGGGTTCCTGACGCCATCGGGATGGTTCTGTCGCGTCCCGACAGCCCAGAGGTCGCTCGAGGAGACGCCGTCCACGTCCTGGAGTCGGTTCTCGAAGGGGTCGGGGCTCGGGCTCGGGACTTTGTCCCATCGCGACCCGTTCCATCGCGCGATGAGCGTCGCGAAGTTCAATGTTCCCGGGACGTTGTGGCTCCCGACGGCCCACGCATCGCTCGGCGAGATCGCCTTGATGCCCAACAGGTGGTTCTGCGCGCCGACGTTGGGGCTCGGCACGATGCTCCACACGCTGCCGTTCCAACGTTCGATGAGCGTGTCGTTGCCCACGCTGCTGTTGGTGAACCCGACCGCCCACGCGTTCGAGGTGGAGAGCGCGTCGACGTCACGGAGCTCACCGCCGCCGGGGGGGAGCGGGTTCGGCGTACTCGTCCAGGCGCCGCCGCTCCATCGCTGCACGATGGGTCGGCGCGTCGGCAGCGTGCCCGTGTCGGCGTATCCGACGGCCCAAGCGCTGGTCGACGACAGGGCGTCCACACCCCAGAACACGTTGTCGAACGGGGTTGCGTTGGGGGTTGGGGCCACCGTCCACGTGGCCGCGCCGGCGGGCTGAGCCACGAGCACCAGGGCGGAGACGCCGAACGCGATCCTCGCGAGGCGGCGCGGCCGGCCGCGGCTGTCCTGAGGGATACGCATGGATCCTCCCTTCCGCAGCCCGTCGACCCCCGGCCCGACGGGCGCCTCCGACGGTGCGCCACTGGCGTACTGCTACTAACACCAACAACAGTTTCCGTTACAATCGCACGTATGCTCCCGGTCGTGCAACCCGGTCTCGGGATCGTTGGCGCGGAACGCGTGTGCCGGAGGGCGAACCCGTGCTGAGCGGAGCGCAGGAGTCGCTTCCGATCCTGGCCGCGCTCGAGGACGAGACCCGTCGCAGCCTCTACTTGTTCGTGCGGACGAACGACGCTCCGGTGACGCGCGACGACGCGGCGGCGCACGCCGGTATCTCCTCGCGCCTCGCCGCGTTCCACCTCGACAAGCTGGTCGAGCTCGGGCTCCTGGACGCGCACTACGCGCGGAAGCCAGGGCGCTCGGGTCCCGGAGCCGGCCGGACGTCGAAGTACTACCGGCCGTCGGAGTTGGAACTGGACATCTCGATCCCGGAGCGGCGCTACGCGTTCCTCGGGGAGATCCTCGTCGCGGCGATCGCGGCCGAGGATCGCGACGAGAGCGCGCGCGAGGCCGCGGTCCGCATCGTCGGAGAGCACGGTCGAGAGGTGGGGATGGCGGCTCGCCGTCCCAAGGGAGGCGGGCGGACGGGCCGGCGCCGGTCGCTCGACGCGGCTCGCGAGATCCTCTCGCGCTTCGGCTTCGAGCCGGTCGAACGCGAGGAGGGGACGATCACCCTGCGCAGCTGCCCCTACGACCGGTGGGCGCGCGGAGCTCCCGACATCGTTTGCGGCATCAACCACGCGTTCGTCGAAGGTGTGCTGAGCGGTCTCGGCGCGGGTTCGGTCGAAGCCTCTCTGGAGCCGACCGAAGGGGAATGCTGCGTGCGGGTCCGAGCATCGGGCTGACGAGCACACGGGTCTGACGATCTCGCGAGCCGAGCCGTGAATCCCCCGACACGTCCGACGAACCCCCCGGCCTGGGGATGGTTCCGTGTCAGCCCTCCGCGCTAGGGTCGTTCCTGTCGACGCGGGCGAGCCTTCCTCCGCCGGTCGGCACCTCCTCACCCCCTCGTGACGGTGCGTGCTTCCCCACGAGTGTTCGGAGGCGACCAGGTGGACCACGGAGGGCGAGTGATCCTCGCGTTCGTCGCATGAGTGCGGATCCCCTCGCCAAGGTGCGGCGACAGCTTCGGGCGCAGCTGCGCGAACGGGTCGACGCCCGCGGGCTCAGCGCGGCTCCGCGAACGGAGCGGCGTCTGCGCGTCCGCGAGGAAGCGCTGTCCTTGATGCGTGAGAGCGGTGCGCTGCTCCCGCAACGGGATCTGGCGCGCGTGGTCAACGAGGTCTCCGACGAGGTCGTCGGGTTCGGTCCGATCGAGTTCCTCTTGCGGGACCCGAGCGTCACCGAGGTGATGGTCAATGGACCTGACGACGTATACGTGGAGCGGGAGGGGCGGATCGAAAGGGTGGAGGACCGGCTGTTTGAGGGGGAGGAGTCGGTCCTTCATCTGATCGAGCGGATCGTGGGCCCTCTGGGCCTCCGGGTCGACCAGGCGTCACCTTGGGTGGACGCGCGACTTCCGGGTGGCAGCAGGGTGCACGCGATCGTTCCGCCTCTCTCGCTCCGCGGTCCCGTGCTCACGATCCGCACGTTCGCGCCCGTGCCGCTCTCCGGTGACGACATCGTGGAGCGGGGAACCATCGGCCCGCGTGGCCTCCGGTTCCTCGCGGCGTGCGTCCGGGGACGTGCCAACCTCGTGGTGAGCGGCGGGGCCGGCAGCGGCAAGACGACGCTCCTCGGCATCTTGTCCGCGTTCATCCCGGACGAGGAGCGCCTGATCACGATCGAGGACGCGGCGGAGCTCCGCCTGCATCGGTCGCACGTCGTCTCCCTCGAGGCGAGGCCGCCCAACATCGAGGGTCGTGGCCAGGTGACGGTTCGTGATCTCGTCCGCAACGCGCTCCGGATGCGCCCCGACCGGATCATCGTGGGCGAGGTCCGTGGGGGCGAGGCGCTCGACATGCTCCAGGCGATGAACACCGGCCACGACGGGTCCCTGTCGACAGCCCACGCGAATTCCTGCCGGCACCTGCTCTGGCGCCTCGAGACGATGGCGATGATGTCGGACGTCGAGCTTCCGGCGGCGCACATCCGCAATCAGGTCGCTTCGGCGATCGATGTCGTCGTGCAACTCGCCCGGCTCCGGGACGGGCACCGCGTCGTGTGGGAGATCGCGGCGGTCGAAGGGACGCATCGAGGCGAGCCCGTGGTCTCGCCGCTCTTCCGATACCGAGGACGAGACGGGAACGAAGGGGGTTTCGAGGCCACAGGAGCCGTGCCGAGGGTGGCCCACATCCTGGCCGATCGAGGTGAGGACGTGGGCGATTGGCTGTTCGAAGAGGGTTCGGATCGGTGATCGGTCTGGTGGCGGGACTCCTCGCGCTTGCCGGCCTCCTCGCGGAACGCGCGATCGCGGTCACTCGCTCCGATCGGGTGGCGAGGCGGCTGGGCGTGGAGCGCTCGACCCGTAGGGTCACGTGGCCAAACAGATGGATCCTCGTCGGGCTCGGTTTCCTCCTCACGCTGCTCGGTGCCGGTCCCGTGATCGCGATCGTGGGTGCGGTCTGTGCAGCGGTCGCGGTGCACACCGTGCGACGGCGTCGAGAGTCGAGGAGGCGGCAACGGGCCGCCGAGCAGATCGCCGACGCGGTCGGCGCCGTGTCTGCCGGGCTTCGGGCGGGGCTTTCGCTGCCGCAAGCGTTCGGGTACGCCCGAGACGAGGTCGAGGACCCGCTCCGCGGCGAACTCGCGGACCTCGTCGACGCGATCGACACCGGGACTCCGATCACCGACGCACTGGCCGCATGGGCCGATGCGCACGGCACCGAGGATGCCCGACTGATCGCCGGCGTCCTGGATCTCCATCGACGCAGTGGCGGTGACCTGCCGATGGTGCTGGATGGGCTGACGAGGACCCTGCGGGAACGACGCGCGGCGCATCGGGACGTGCGAGCACTCACGGCACAAGCGCGTCTCTCGGGAGTCATCCTCGGTCTGCTGCCGATCGGATTCTTCGCGTTCCTCCTGTTGACCTCCCGGCAAGAGATGCTCGACGCGATCACCACGCCGATCGGAAGGACCGCCTTGGGTGTCGGCATGGGGCTCGAGCTCGTGGCGTTCGTGTGGATCCGTCACCTCCTCGAGGTTCGTTGATGGAGCCCATCGTGGCGACGATGCTCGCGGCAGGGGCCGCGGGATGTGCCGTCGTCGGTGTCGCTCTCGCGGCGTCGCGCGGTTCCGCACAGCCGCGTCGCAGCACCCACCTCGACGGTCGCTACGTGTGGGTTGGTGCGGCCACGATCATCGCGGCGCTCGCTCCGGGACCGAAGCTCGTCACCATCCCGCTCGCTGTCCTGCTCGCGATCCGGATCCGACGGCTCGCCGGGATGCGCGCGGAGGCTCGGCGGCGTCGAGCGATGGACGCAGAGATCCCGCAGTTGCTCGACCTCCTCGCCGCTGGGTCCGCCGCAGGACTGTCCGCCGTGGCCGGACTGCAGCGGTCGGTGATCGCCCTGCGGGGTCCACTCGGTTCCGAGCTCAGGGCTTCCCTGGACGCGGTGCATCTGGGCGCTCGGTGGAGGACGGAGCTCGTCGCGGTCACCGAACGGCTCGCGCTCCCGGACCTCCGGCGTGCGATGGCCGTGCTGACGCGTACGGAAACGCTCGGCACATCTCTCACGGACGCGACGAAGGACCTCGCCGCCGACGTTCGGAGCTCGCGCCGGGCTTCCGTCGCCGAGCGAGCCCGCGCCGCGCCGGTGAAGATGCTCTTCCCGCTCGTCTTCCTGATCCTCCCCGCCTTCCTCCTCCTCACGGTGGTGCCGGTCCTGCTCACCACCGTGCGATCCATCCGCTGAGAGGAGGTGAACCGATGCTCTTCCTGTACGCCCTGATCCTGCGCACCGTCGACACCCTCCGGCTGCGGAGGGAAGACGGACAGACGACGGCTGAGTACGCGCTGGTGATCCTCGCCGCTGCGGCCGTCGCTGTCGTCCTGATCGCGTGGGCGCGGTCGTCCGGCAAGTTGCCCGCGTTCTTCGACCAGGTGATCGACAGCGTGATCGGCGATGCGGAAGCGGCCTGACCCTCGCCCGTCCCAAGGCGGAACGGCGGCTGTCGAGTTCGCGCTCGTGCTGCCACTGATCCTGGTGGTGGCGCTCGCGCTCGTGCAGACGGGGTTGCTCGTCCGCGATCGATTGCTCGTGGAGGCGGCGGCGCGCGCGGGGGCGCGCGCCGCCGCCATCCAGGACGACCCTTCCGCGATCCGATCGGCTGCGCTCGCTGCGGCGCCGTCGCTGGAGGACGGCGCCGTCGAGCTCACGATCTCCCGGACCGGCGTCAGGGGCGAGCCGGTGACCGTTTCACTCGGCTACGCCGCGCCGGTTCGGGTTCCGTTCGTGGCGTGGCTCTTCGACGGTCCGGTCCGCATGAACACGTCGACGACCGCACGACAGGAGTTCGGGTGATGCGCTCTCCGCGAACGGAGCGGGGGAGCGTCTCGGTGGTCGTCGCCGCGGCCGTCGGGATGGCGCTCGTCATCACGATGGGCGCGGCCGATGTCGGCCGAGCCCTGCTCGCCCGATCGCGGGCCGAGGCGGCCGCGGATCTGGCCGCGCTCGCCGCGACACAGGAGCTGGCGTTCCCCTCAGGCGCCGATCCGGCGTCGATCGCGGCTGACTACGCCGATCGCAACGGCGCCTGGCTCGTGTCGTGCTCCTGCGCCGTCGGCACGTCCGAGGCCATCGTGGTGGTTGCCGTTCCCGTCCGAGGGTTCCTGCTGCCGCTCGTGGATCGAGAGGTCACAGCAGTCGCCCGCGCGGTCGTCGACCTTCCGGTCTGAGCGTTCAGGCCTCGCAGGATCGGTGTGCCGAAGCGTGTTCAGCCGGCCAGGATCTTTGCCTTCTGCGCTTCGAACTCGGCGTCGGTGAGCACACCACTGGCCTTCAGCTCGCCGAGATCCTTGAGCTGCTCGAGCTTGTCGTCCGTGCTCGGCGCGGCGGGCGGCGGGGGCGGGGCCTCGGCGTACTGCTGCTGCTGCTGAGCGGCATCCTGTTGTGACCAGCGTGACGCCTGGCGACGCGACACCCGATTCGAGACCGAGGTCGCCGTTCCGGCGATCACTGCCGTGCGCGCTACCCCTCGCATCAATCCTGGCATGTCATCTCTCCTTCGTCGTCGGGCTCTACGCGTCCGCGGACTCGAGTTCGTCGAGCGCGGCGATGATGGCGTTGACCGGGATCCGGCCGTTCGCGACGAGCTGCGCCCCGCTCTTGCGCAGTGCGGTCGCGAACGGTGCGGCCCACGTGTTCTCGTACAGGAGGATCGCGGCCGAGCACCCCGGCTCGATCGCGCCCCCCGCCTCGTTGAAGTCGTCATCACCGATGAGGCCGGACGACGCGCCCTCGAAGACGGCGATCTCCGGGTTCCCGTCGAGGTCGAGGTCGCCGATGTTGATGCCGACGACGCTCCCGTCCATCTCCTTGTGCACGAACGCGAGGTCGAGCACTCGGATCAATCCCCGATCCACGAGGTCGACGAGGTGCGGGAACGCCTCACCGGTGGGCTGCCGATCCGCCGGCCACTCGACCACCACGTAATCGATCGGGCCTAGTTCGATGTCGTCATCAGTCATCTGAACCCCCTCCTGCACTCAGTGCTCGTCGCCTTGACGAGTGGTTCCTATCACGACAACCCTTGAGGCGTCGACCCGCCGCCCGATCTCGGCCCCCGGGACCGGTGTGCATCGGACCGGTAGCCCATCCTTGCACGGAGCCTCGGTTCAGCTCGGGCCGGTGGCCGCGCCAGGCTGCGTCCCGAGCGTGCTCTGGAGCAGACGGAGCGCTCCGTTGAAATCCTCGGTCCGTTCGCGGAGCGTCTGCGCCGCGAGGTCCCGTGACGGCTGGTCCCCGGTCTCGGCGGAACGCTGGAGCAGAACCGCGGATCGCAGTCCGTCGAGTGAGGCGGATACATCTCGGATCACCGACCGGTCCGGTTCCGTTGGGGCGGTCGCCGTGAGCTGGTTCACGTCCGTCGCGAGGTGGTCGATCGACGACTCGACGTCGGTCCACCGGGTCGATGGCATGGTTGCCTGACCCACCGCCAGCTCCGCGGCCACTCGATCGTGCAAAGCCAGTCCCTGGGAGTGCACGGTCAGGGCTCGGGAACGCCAGGCACGAGCTTCTCGACGACCGGAGGCCATCCGGGCCAAGATCAGCCCGATCGCGATCACGGCGATCGCCACCAGTACCCAGATCCATGGCGACGTGCCGGTTTGGTCTGACCCAGTCGGGGCGGCGGCCACCTCCGTCGGTTCCTCGGTCGGTTCCTCGGTCGGTTCCTCGGTCGGTTCCTCGGTCGGTTCCTCGGTCGGTTCCTCGGTCGGTTCCTCGGTCGGTTCCTCGGTCGGTTCCTCGGTCGGTTCCTCGGTCGGTTCCTCGGTCGGTTCCTCGCTCGGTTCCGGAGCCGCGGAGATCGAGGGGAGCGATGGCGGCGAGACGGAGACGGAGGAGATCGCGTCCGAGACGTTCGACCGGATCTGGTCCCGGCTCTCCTCCGAACACGACGCCAGCAGCAGAGCAGCGGAGGCGCAGAGCGCGATCGCGGCGGCGCGCGACGTGAAGCCAGCCCTGTTCATCCGCACCAGTATGCCGCGCGGGCGAGAGCCTCGTCGGTGGTCTACTCGAGCTCGCGCTGGCGCGCGTCGCGCGCGACGGGCGGCCGGTACTCAGGCGTCCCTCGTAGCACGAGGAACTCAACGGCGGCCCAGATCATCTTCGAGCGGGGGTAGAACCAGAGCGGCACACCGATCAAGACGATCGCGCTCGCGATCAGCAGCGGCACCACCGCGACGTCGGGGACCGTCAACACGATCCCGACGACCAGGACGACGAGCCAGAGCCCGATCGCGACGAGGTAGTTCAGCGTCATCGCGCCGAGGAACCCGCCCTCCTCCTTCGCGAACCGCAGATCGCAGCGGGGGCACGCGGTGCGGGTCTGGAACCAGCTCACGAACGTGTCGCGTTCCCCGCACCGCGGGCATCGCTTCCGGGCACCCCGGAGGAGGGCTCGGGTCGTGCTCACTTCGGGGAACAGAGGCATCGGTGCCGGCTCCGGAGTGCCCGGATCCAGCCACGCGTACGGATCGGAGCCCATGCGTCCAGCCTAGGTGTCCCGAGGATCGCCGCCCACGCCGGGCAGATCAGTGCCCGTGCCCGCGCCCGTGGTCCCCGGAGGAACCGACGCCGAGGCCGGGGCCATGTGCCGGCGTCGTCCCCATCTGCCCGGGAGGACCACCGTGCGGGTTGTGGTCGGCGCTGCGGCCGGGGAGGTCGTCGCCGGGCTGTCCGCCGCCACCACCGCCGTTGCCGCCACCACCGCCGCCGCCGCCGCCACCGCCACCGCCGCCGCCGGCGCCGCTGCCGGCCGGTCGCCGGGGTCTGTGCCGGGGTCTGTGCCGGGGTCTGTGCCGGGGTCGTCAGCCGGAGGGGCGTCGGAGCCGCCGGTGAACCCGGGGTTCGCGAGCCCGCCGCCGAGGCCCCCGTCACCCTCCGCAGCGCCACCATCCGGTCCCCCGGCGCCACCATCCGGTCCCGTGGGCTGACCGCTCACGCCGGGAACGTACCCGCCTCCGCCCAGCGTCCCGGGGCTGAACGGACCGAAGCCGACGGCTGCGCCTTGGACGATCCCCGGAACCCCGAGGGGGATCTGCCCGCCGCGGGCAGCGAAGCCCGTGATGTGCACCCGGCCGCCGCCGAGAGCGAACGCGAGCGCCAGCGCGCTCACGGCCGCGGCACCGCTGAGGGCGAGCATGCCGAGGCGCCGGTTCCACTCCGACTGCTCCTCGAGCGGTTCCTCGACGAGGTAGTCGCCGGCTGAGCCGCCGCCGATGTCCAGCACCGGCTCGAGATCGTCTCCCGCCATGCCGACGGGGAGCACCACAACGGGCGCGGGGATCCGTTCCTCGAGGACCTCTCCTTCGCCCGCTCGCGGTGGTTGGTTCGTGGGGTGGAGTCGCTTGCTCCGGCGTTGCAGGCGGGTGACGCTGGGGAGCTTCGTGATCGCCTTGGCAGCGAGCAAGCCTCGCAGGGCAACGGGGTCCTTCCGCACCTTGGCGACCCATACCGGGGGATCGAACGTCTCCGTGAGCGCGGCGATCGGGGCCATCACGTGTTCGACCGCGGGGCCGAGGTCCCGGAGGATCTTGGCGGGCTCGACCCTCGCATCCCCGCCGATCGGGACCACGGCAGACGGCCAGACGAGCACGATCTTGGCCTGCGGGGCGACCTCGTGGACCATCGACACCGCCATGACGCCGATCCCGTCGTCCAGGACGACGACGTCCGGCTGGTTGGCCTCGATCTCGCTGGAGAGGTCGGCGACGCCCTTGGCCTCGCCGACGACGTCGAAGCCCTCGCCCTCGAGGACGAAGCGAAGGAGGCCTTGTTGTGCCGTCCGGCCCTCGCCGACGACGATCCGTACCCGTCGCGTCACACCATGCCTCCCCAGATGCCCTGCAGGAGCGTACCCCACCCCCTGGCGCTCCGGCCTCAGCCGCATGGGGGTTTTCGTGCCGAAGGGAGTAGTACAGCCGTACGACTTCTGGACCATCGGCCGGAAGCCTGTTGCCTCTCCGGAGCCGGTTGACCTGACACAATGGAGCGGTCAGCCCCGGAGGGTCGCGAACGCCAGTGTCGGACACGATCGAACAGTCAGCGCGCGCCACCACCACCCCCGAGCTTCACCCCAAGATCGAGGAGATGCTCGCTCGGATCGCGGGTGGGGCCGGTTCCGAGGCCGGGCCGGGGACCGACACCGCGAAGGAGCGGGCCCAGGCCGTCAGCGCCTTCGCGCGCGCGTTGCTCCGGCGGCTCGCCGAAGACGACCTCGAGGCGATCACGACCGACGAGCTGTACGCGCTCGCCACCTCCGCGTTCGCCTTCGCCGACAGCAGGGGCCTCGAACCCTCCGCCGTGCGGGTCTTCAACGCCGATCCCGACGTCCACGGGTACCGATGCCACGGCACGGTGGTCGAGGTCGCGACCGACGACTCGCCGTTCCTGGTCGACTCGGTCTCCGAGGAGCTCACCGCGCGCGGCCTCACGATCAAGCGACTCCTGCACCCGGTGATCGGAGCGGTCCGGGACGAGCAGGGCCGGCTCGTCCAGGTGCGGTCGGGGCGTGAGGCCGAGCACCGCGAGTCCTTCATGCACTTCGAGGTCGATCGCACCCTCGGCGACGAGGTGAACGCCGAGCTCGAGACACGCGTCCGCCGGATCCTGCGCGACGTCTCGCTGGTGGTGCGGGACTTCGACCCGATGCAGGAGCGCGTCCGTCACATGGTGGATCTGGCGCGCGGCGCCGAGGTGTCGTACGCGCCGGAGGTGGTCGGAGAGGTGGCCAAGTTCCTCGAGTGGCTACTGCAGCTGAACTTCGTCCTCCTGGGGTACCGGGAGTACGAGCTGCTGGAGACGAAGGAGGGCCGCGCGATCCGGGCGGTGTCGGGCAGCGGGCTGGGGATCCTCTCGGACGTCGCGAAGTCGACGTTCTCGGAGCTCACCCTGCTGGCGGACCTCTCGCCCGACGTCCGCAACCGGATCGAGGACGGGGAACTCCTGATCTATTCGAAGACCCAGGCGTATTCGACCGTGCACCGCCGAGCGCGCATGGACTACATCGGCGTGCGGAAGGTGGCCTCGGATGGCTCGATCGTCGGTGAGGCTCGGCTGATCGGCCTCTTCACGAGCAAGGCCTACATGGAGCCTGCCGCCAAGACGCCGCTGCTGCATCACAAGCTCGAGCAACTGATCGCGGCGGAGGACCTGATCCCTGGGTCCCACGACTACAAGGCGGTCGTGTCACTCTTCGAGTCCTTCCCCAAGGACGAGCTCTTCCAGGCCTCGGCCGAGGAGCTCCGCGGCCTCGTGGCAGGGCTCCTGCAGCTCGAGAAGCACGGCGGGATCCGGGTCCTGATCCGCCGGGATCTCTACGGACGGAACGTCTCGGTCGTGGTCGCGCTGCCGCGAGACCGGTTCAACGCCGACCTTCGGAAGCGTCTCCAGGGGTTGTTCCTCGAGCGGTTCCACGGCACGACGATCGACTATCACCTTTCGCTCGGCGAGACGGAGTCGGCCCGGATCTTCTTCACGATCCACGTCGCTCCCGGCATCCCGATCCCCGACGTCCGCTACGAGGAGCTCGAGCGAGAGGTCGAGATCCTGTCCCGGAGCTGGGAGGACGACCTCCTCGACGCGCTCACTCGGCGCGTGGGCGAGGGTCGCGCGCTCGCCCTGATGGAGGAGTACGCGCCGCGGTTCCCCGACTACTACAAGGCGAACGACGAGTGGGACCTGGTCGTCGACGACGTCCTGATGCTCGAGAAGCTCGAGGCGGCCACCGAGGGGTTCCTCGTCGGGCTCGGCAACGAGTCGAAAGGCGAGCGCCTGACGCGCGTGAAGCTCTACAAGACCGGTGGCAAGGTCGACCTGTCGGACTTCATGCCGATCCTCGAGGCCCTCGGGCTCCGGGTCGTCGAAGAGGTGCCCACGGCTGTGGCGGGCGAGGGTCGCGTGTACATCCACGATTTCGGTGTGCTCGATTCACGCGGCGCGGTGCTCGAGCTGGGGGCGTCGGCCGATCGCGTGACGGACACGATCGCCGCCGTGTGGCGCGGGGAATGCGACTCCGACTCGTTGAACCGGCTCGTCACGCTGTCGACCCTGACGTGGTGGGAGGTCCGGATCCTCCGCGCGCTCCGGAACTACCGGATGCGCGTGTCCGCGCGGTACACCGAGAACTACCGGAACGACGCGATGGCGGCCTACCCCTCCATCTCCGAGCGCCTCGTGCGGATGTTCGGCGCCCGCTTCGACCCCGTGCAGGACGCGTCGGATGAGGAGATCGACGAGATCCGCCAGGCGATCCACCAGGATCTGCGGGGCGTCGTGTCCCTCGACCAGGACAACATCCTTCGTCACCTCCTCGGGACCATCGAAGCGATCGTGCGCACGAACGCCTACCTTCCCGACCGCTCGTACCTCAGCTTCAAGCTCCTGTCCGAGCGGGTACCCGAGATGCCGAAGCCGACGCCGCTGTACGAGGTGTGGGTCTACTCCACGGAGATGGAGGCGATCCACCTGCGGGCAGGGATGGTGTCCCGAGGAGGGATCCGCTGGTCGGACCGGCGGGAGGACTTCCGCACGGAGGTCCTCGGCCTGATGAAGGCCCAGAAGGTGAAGAACGCCGTCATCGTGCCGGACGGGTCCAAAGGTGGGTTCGTCCTCAAGCGGATGTCGATCGCTCCGGAACAGATCAAGGAGGAGGTCGCGAAGCAGTACGTGACGTTCATGGAGGGCCTCTTGGACGTCACCGACAACCTCGTGAAGGGGGAGGTCGTGCACCAGGAGGGGGTCCGCGTGAAGGACGGCCCCGACCCCTACCTCGTGGTCGCGGCCGACAAGGGCACCGCGCCCCTGTCCGACACGGCGAACGAGGTCAGCCGGCGGTACGGGTACTGGCTCGGGGACGCCTTCGCCTCCGGTGGCTCCTACGGCTATGACCACAAGGAGCTCGGGATCACCGCGCGCGGGGTGTGGGAGTCGGTGAAGCGTCATTTCCGGGAGCTCGGCATGGATCCGATGACCGAGCCCTTCACGGCGATCGGGATCGGGGACATGTCCGGAGACGTCTTCGGCAACGGCATGCTCTACTCGGATCGGGTCCGCCTGGTCGCGGCGTTCGATCACCGGCACGTCTTCCTCGATCCCCAGCCCGATCCCGTGACGTCGTTCGCGGAGCGCAAGCGCCTGTTCGACACGCCGGGATCCTCCTGGGGCGACTACGACCGATCGGTGCTCTCCGAGGGCGCCGAGGTGATCGATCGCGCGGCGAAGTGGGTCACACTGTCCGCCCATGTGAGGGAAGTCCTCGCGATCCCCGAGGACGCGCCCGCGGAGATGACCCCGGCGGACGTGATCCGGTGGGTGCTGCGGGCGCCCGTCGACCTCCTCTGGAACGGCGGCATCGGCACGTACGTGAAGGCGACGAACGAAGGCCACACCGAGGTCGGCGACCGCGCGAACGACCCGGTCCGTATCAACGGGAACCAGGTCCGCGCCCGGGTGGTGGGCGAGGGCGGCAACCTGGGCTTCACGCAGCGCGGGCGGATCGAGTACGCGCTCACGGGTGGCCGGATCAACACCGACTTCATCGACAACTCCGCGGGCGTCGACACCTCCGACCGCGAGGTGAACCTGAAGATCCTGCTCGGCCTCGCGATCGAGCGCGGCGAGCTCACCACCGAGGACCGCAACGCCTTGTTGGAGGCCTGCACGGACGACGTCGTCCGTCGCGTGCTCTACGACAACTACCTGCAGGCGCAGATCCTCTCCCAGGAGGTCGCCGTCGCGGCCGAGCGGAACGAAGCATCCGAGGACCTGATGCTCCAGCTCGAGGCGGAGGGCGAGCTGGACCGTTCCGTCGAGTTCCTTCCCACGTCCGACGAGATGGCGGAGCGCCGAGGTCGAGGGGTGGGGCTCACGAGGCCGGAGATCGCGCTCTTGGTCGCCTATTCCAAGCGCTCGATCAAGCGTGACCTCCTGGCCGCGGACCTCCCCGACTCCGAGTACCTCGAGCAGGACCTCGCGCGGTACTTCCCCGAGAAGATCGTCGACCGGTTCCGAGGGATGCTCGTGGACCATCCCCTGCGCCGGGAGCTGATCGCCACGATCGTGTCCAACGACGTCGTGAACTCCCAGGGGGTCACGTTCGTGTCGCGGCTCGTGGCCGAGACCGGGGCGACGCCCGCCGAGGTGGTGCGCGCCTTCCGGATCGCTCGCGATGTGGTGGATGCGGTCCCGCGTTGGGACGCGGTGGAGTCGCTGGACGGGAAGATCGACCCGGGGATCCAGAACGACCTGATGAGCGGCGTCGACCGGCTCGTGGAGTCGACGGCGCGCTGGTACCTCGTCCGAGCGCCTGGGCTCCGGCTCGGTGAGGCGGTCGATCAGGCGAGGGCCGCCTTCCGAGAGCTGTCCTCGGTGATCGAACAGATCGGCCCGGAGGCCTGGCGGGAGCAACGGGAGGCGGAAGCGTCCCGGCTGACCGCGGAGGCCGTGCCGGACGAGCTCGCGCGTCGGCATGCCTTCCAGGACGAGCTCGTCCACGGGCCGGACATCATCTCGGTGTCACGCGCCACCGGGCGCCCGGTCCTCGAGGTCGCCCGAGGATTCTTCCTGCTCGGGGAGCGGCTCGAGATCGACTGGCTCGAGCAACGCCTCGACGAGCAGCCGGCGAAGACGAGATGGCAGCGATGGGCCGTCCATTCGATGGAGGACGACCTCTACACGATCCGCCGCGAGATCATCGAGACCATCCTCGAGCAGGCCGGCGGCCGACCGATCGACGAGGCCGTCGATGTGTTCCTCGAGGACAAGAGCGCCGCCTACGGACGGGTGCAGCGATTCATGCGAGGGCTCGCGATGGAAGGCGTGACGGACCTCTCCCAGCTCACGGTCGCACTCCGGCAGCTCCGTTCGCTCGTGTCCTGACGCGTCATCAGCCGCCGTAGAAGATCACGGTCACCCACATCAGGCCGCGCGCCTTCACGACGCCGATCCCGACCCGCCGGAACGCGGGCTTGAGGATGTTGGCCCGATGCCCTGCGCTCCCCATCCAGAGCGTGCGGATCCGCCGCAGGGTGCCGGCTGCGCCGACGTTCTCGCCCCAGGTCGACGGGTCGTACGCGCGCACCGCGTCGTAGAGCCCCACCGTGTGGAAACACTGGTTCCGTTCGGCCATCCGACGCGAGTGGCGCCATGCGAAGTTCGAGAGCGTGACGTTCAAGCGGAAGACCGGGAGGCCGTGGTTGCGCCGCGTCTGGTTCAAGAGGTGGAGCATCTTCTCGCGGCGGGAGAGGGTGGTGGCGTCGACCGGGGAAGACATCCCCGCAACGAGCACGGCGACGACCAACACGAGGAGAGGGAGTCTCCGATAGGTCATCGGACGCCGTCGACGGTACCGAAGCCATCCGGGGGGCTACAACAGCATTCACGACATCTTCACGTACCGATTCTGCGCTAAGCCATCTGACCTTGGTCCGAGCTCCCGACACAGGCGCAACCGGGTCCGCAGCCCATCCCTGCAGGTCGTGAGCGCGAGTCGATCGCAGCTGTCGATGTGACTGCGAACACTGACAGTTGTCGCACAGTGTCGTCGTGTCCGTGCGGACATCTGATGGCATCGTCCGCATGCGCGATCGCGCGGCGCGACTCGAACGTCGCGCCGCACGACCCGCATCGGTACTCGTACGTCGGCATCGGTTCAGGGCTCGCTCGGAGGCGGTGGCGGCGGCGGCGGCGCGTCTTCGGGCGCTGCGTCGGTCGCGGGTGGGGGGGAGGACGGCTGGTCGAAGGTCGAAGGCGTTCCGGCCGATCCCTCGGGCGGCGCCATCGTGTCGAAGCCGGTCGTCGGTCCGGCCGCCGGTGCCGGCGTGCGATGCGTGAGGAAGTAGACGAGCGCACCGAGGGCGAGAGCGCCCACCGCGATCAACACGATCAGGAGGACGGGTGAGCTCGACGAGGGGATCGCGCTCGCGACGGCCTCGATCCGCGTGTTCTGGCCGATCTTCGGTTCCCACGTCACCGTGTTCCCGTCGACGGCGCCGGTCGACGATATGACCTCGCCGGGGAACGTGATCGAGATCTGGAACTCGAAGTTGTCCATGAACTCTTGCGGGACCTCGGTTCCCGTGAACTCTTCGCCGCTCATGTCGAAGCCGCCGGTGACGTGGAACTCGTCACCCTCCCGCACGATGCTCAGGTCTTCCCCCGTCGCCCCACCCGAAAGGGTCTCGTTCCCGGCGAACTCGGAGAGCGGGACGGCTTCGATCGTGATCCGCTGCCCAACGAACCCGTCCTCTTCGTACGGCTCCGCCGTCGAGCCCTCCGGCAGATCAGACAGGTCCATCTCCGCGAACAGGTCGTCGACGCTCTGGCCGCTGAGCTCCAACAGGCTCTCGTCCACCGCGATCACGGCGGTCCCCGACACCATGTCGTCGGCGGACACCTCGAGGTCCATGTTCACCTTGAAACATCCCGCCAGGAGCAGCGCGATCGCGGCGCATCCCAGCAGCCGCCAGATCCTCCGTGTCTCCATCCCCGTCCTCCCGATTCGAGTCACGCGGAGCCTACCCTCGCGGTCGGATGCGGTCGAGGACCGGGTGGGACGGAGGGGACGTGCAGCCAGGTCGGGTCTGCCGGAGGCCACATATGCGGGTCGGAGGGCCCGGGAAGGGGGTGGGTTCCCCGGCACCCTCCGACTCCACACATCTGAGGACGGGGTCTCGGCCGGAGGAGCCGAGACGCCGTTGCGGCACCCTTACCCCTCGCCGGCTGTCCTAAACGTCGGATGCGAGAAAGTTCCCGTGAAGATCCCGTGAAGGGGATCGGGGGCAGGTCGTGTGAGGACGAGAGCGTCAGCGGTCGCGAGGACCCCTGCGCTGCTTCCTCTCTCGGCCACTGCCAGTCTGCCTACCGCGTCGGTCGAGATACCCGTGACGCGGTCGAGGTCCGGGTCCCTCGCTCGGAGATGAGCGCGCGGAGCTCGGCCTCTGCCAAGGCTCCGTCGGCCGCCGCGTCCGTCCATCCGAACTCGACACCGACCTGCCCGCGGGAGATGCGGGTCCGGAGCGTCTCCGCGAGCGCCCCCTGATCGGTGGCGACCTCGATGCTGCGGGCGAACAGCGCCTTCGCTCGGCGGCGGCCGCCGCCCAAGGCGGCGAGGCGCGCGCGCTCACGCAGGACGTGCGGCAGGTCGTTCCGGTAGAAGCGCGCGCGCCGACTCGCCTGCCGGGCGACGGAGCGCGCGCGCCGAACGAGCGCCTGCCGCCGATCGCCCCGCGGCGTGGCTTCCGCGTCACGGAGGAGGGCGGTCAGGAGCCACGGCCTGATCGGGCTCACCCCCGCGTTCTTCATCCCGGCTCGTCGGAAGAGGCGCTGGCTCTCCTCGAATGCCCCCACGGCTGCGGAAGGCTCATCGACGCCGAGGAGGCGCACTCCCTCTGCCTGCAGGACGCCCGCGATCGTGAGGACGTCCTCGCTCGAGCGTTCGAGCTCGGCGCGGATCTCCTGTTCGGGGACCTGTCCGTCGGTGGATTTCGCCCACGCCTCCAGCCCGATCCCCCGGGCTTGGGGATCGCCGATGTCCAGTCCCGCGTCCCATGCCGCCTTGGCGTCCTCGGCGGCGCCGGCCAGATCACCGAGGCGGTACCGCGCCATCGCGATCTGGAGACGGCAGTTGTTCAGTTCCCACTGGTCGCCCGTCTGCTCGAGCAGCTCGAGCGCCTCGCGCATCCTGGCGAGCGAGGCGTCGTACTCGGAGGCGGCGTACAGGCCGGCCCCCCAGAAGTGGAGCGACTGGCCCTGTCCCCAGCGGTCGCCGAGCTGGACGCGGATCGCGTGCGACTGCCGCGCGTACCGGACGCCCCTTCGGTGCCATGGGATGAGCATCATCGCCGGGGCATGCTCCGAGTAGGCCCGTGCGAGCTCGGCCGTCGGCGGGTATCGCTCCGCGAGGTTCATCGACCGGAGGTGGGTCCAGAGGGTCGCGATCTTCCCGCGCTCGAACCACCAGGCGTACCCCAGGCGCCCGTGGAACCGGGAAGCGAGGAGGTCGGTCGCCCCCTGGTCGACCGAACGTCGCCCGACGAACACCGCCGGCAGCAGGGAGTGGAGCATCTGGACGAGGAGCTCTCCGCCGAGCAGCGGCAGGAGCACGACGCTCCGACGGGGCACGCGCCGGCCGATCATCCGGAGCGCCCGTTCGACCGAGTCGGCCGCCGTCCGCACGTCGCCGCGTTTGAACGCGAGCTCCCCGATCTTGCCCTCGATCTCCGCCGCATGAGCGCCGGGCGGCACGAGGGATCGCGCTTCGCCGAGCCATCGCGCCGATCCGTCGTAGCTCCCCCGCAGCATCAGGAGCGACCCGAGCTCCTCGGCCACGCGGAGCCGTGTCGGCGGGTCCGCATCGATCGCGCCTCGGGCCGCGATCTGGAGCATCGTCTCGGCGCTCTCGAGGGCTTGACGGGACCGGGCGACGGACGCGGCTTCGAGCGCAGCGGCGACCGCCCGCGCGGGCGCGCCCGATCTGTCGAAGTGATAGGCGAGGTCGAAGACGTCCGTGGGTCGCGTTCTGCTCGATCAGCTCTGCCGCACGTCGGTGGAGCGAGCGCCGCGCCTCATCGTCGAGGCGTTGGAGCGCCCCCTCTCGCACCATGTCGTGGATGAACGACAGCCCGTCTCGCGGCTCGGAGGTCCAGATCAAGCCGGCCCGTCGGGCCTCCTCCACCATCGTGTGGACGCGCCCCTCGTCGATCTCCGCGATCGCGGCGCTTTCGCCGGCGGACGCATGTCTGCCCCACACGGCCGCTGCGGAGAGGAACCCGAGGGTCTCGTCGGTCAGCCGCTGGAGTCGGTGGGTGACGAGGGTGGTCGCTTGGCGGGTGGAGGTGAGCGAGGCGAGTGCGTCGAGTTCCATCTCCCATCCGTGCGGTCCCGGGCGGAGCGTCGCCGACTCCACCATCCCGCGGAGGACGGAAGTGACGAAGAACGGCCGGCCGTGTGAGAGCTGCGCGATCACCGTGTGTGCGATGTCGGGCATCGGTCCGCCCATCGACGATGCGAGATCCCTCATCTCGCTGGTGGTCAACCGCGGGAGGGTGACCGTCGAGGCCTCTGCCCACTGTCCCACCGCGTGATCGTGAGATGCCTCCTCGGTGCGGAGCGCCGTGACGACGCTCACGAACCGCTCCGTCGGCGACGTGTCCGCGGACCACGATCCGATCACGCCGAGTGACAGCCCGTCGGCCCACTGGCAATCGTCGAGCAGGAGCAGGGCCGGACGTTGTGGCGTTCCGAGGGCATCGAAGAGGATGGCAAGCGCATCACGGAGTCGCCCCTCGGACGCCGGCGAGCGGTCCTCGCCCGTGTCGGGCGTCAACAGTCGGCCGAGAGACGGCAGGACGGTTCGCAGCTCCCACGACCACGGGTCGAGCGAGCGCGCGAGGTGGTCGGCGTAGCGCGGGTCGTCGGCAGCAGCGTCCAAGATCGACGCGGCGAGCCCTTCGAGCATCGCGAACGGACGGGGCGCCTCGAGCTCGTGCGCCTCTGCCCGGAACACCCGCATGCCACGGTGCGCGGCGACGAGCGCGACCTCGTCCAGGAGCCTCGTCTTCCCGTCGCCCGACTCCGCCTCCAGCAGGACGAGGCCGCCGCGACCCTGGGTTGCTTGCGCGACGTGATCCTCGATCTGGGTGAGCTCTCGTACCCGTCCGACGAGCCCCGGCTCGGCGAGCGTCGTTCGCACGTCACCCAGCCCGATCACGACGGGGCGGTCTGGCTCGCCGGCCTGTGTGCCCCGCTCGAGCTCGAGCAGGTCGTGCAGGACCCCGGAGGCCGTCGCGTACCGATCGCGCGGGTCCTTCCGCAGCAGCCGCCTCACGACCTCGTCGAAGGCCCGCGGCGTCGCGCCGCTCACCTCGCGGATGCTGCATGGGCTTTCCAGCATCTGTGCGCGGAGGAGCTCTCCAGGATCCGTCGCGTCGTACAGGGGCCGGCCGGTGAGGCACTCGAACATCACGACCCCGACCGAATAGAGGTCGGACCGCACGTCGATGTCCTCCCCGACCCTGTCCTCTCCGACGCTGAACCCCTCCGGAGACAGATACCGGGTGGCCTCGATCTCGGGGCCCGTGCCGGAGGGTGCCGGCCGGGCGATGGGATCGGACAGGGTCGGGTCCACCAGCCACGCTCGCCCGGCGCTGGTGACGACGATGTTCCGTGGCTTGACGGCACCGTGGAGGAACCCACGGGAATGCAGCGTGTCCAGGCCTCGGAGCACGTCGATCGCGATCGCGAGGGTTCGTTCCCAGGGGGACGCTCCGTGCGCGATCACCTCGTCGAGAGCCGTTCCTTCGAGGAACGGACGCAGGGTCCGCGTCACGCCTTCCGTCGACTCGATGTCCGTCGGCAGGATCAGCCGGGTCCACACGGCGCGCTTCTCGTCCGCCGGAGGGAGCGGGCGGGACAGTGGTTGAGCCAGCTCCTTGACCACGACGGTGGCGCCGTTCGCTCTCTCCGTGCCGAGCATGCTGAGGACTCCGCCGCGGTTGGCGATGATCCGGTCGACGTGGATCCGATCCAAGATCGGCGGACCCTGGACGGCGTGGCGAGCCATCAGCGTCTCCAGCGATCCCTCGAGGAGGGCGTCCCCCGAGGTATCGGCATCGCTCGCGTCGGGGCTGAAGCGCCAGCGAGATCGCGCCCCGGACCGCACAGACCAGGACCGCGCAGACTGGACATGTCAGTCCTCCAGCGCTTCGATCTCGCGCTCGCGTGCCGCCATGATCGATCGCAGATTCCCGGCGATCTCAGGCATCTCTTCCTCGATCACCTGGAGGTCGTCGGCGCTCACCGTCACTGCGCGCAGGGCGGACGTCACCCGGACCGTCCCCATCCGCCGTTGGAACCGCAGGAGCGCGATCTCGCCCACCACGTCTCCCGGTCCGAGCGTCTTCAGGGCCTCACCGTCCTTCGTGACCTCGGCCGTGCCCTCCTCGATCACGAACATCTCGTACGGGATCGATCCTTGTTCGAACAGGATCTCGCCCTCCGACATCTCGACCTCCCCGACGTGGTGCGAGATCGTCGAGAGGTCGTGGTGGTCGAGCTCGCCGAAGAGCGGGAGCCGGCGGAGGCGTTCGACATCCACGGTCATGCGGAGATCCGACTCCTCGGGAGGAACGTGCCCTGACCCTCCGTCGCGTGGAATCCCGCGTCGTCGACCAGGACGGTGCCGCGCTGCAGGACCACTCGCGGCAGCCCTTTCACGCGGCGTCCCTCGTAGCAGGAGTAGTCGACGTTCATGTGGTGGGTCTCGGCGGAGATCGTGCGCTCGTGGTCCGGATCGAAGACCACGATGTCAGCGTCGAACCCCGGCGCGATCGTTCCCTTGCGCGGGTAGAGGCCGAACATCTTCGCCGGTGCGGTCGCGACGATCTCCACGAATCGGTTCAGCCCGATCCGCCCGTCGACGACGCCCTGGTAGAGCAACGTGAACCGATCCTCTACCGACGGCAGCCCGTTCGGGATCTTCGAGAAGTCGTCCTTCCCGAGGTCCTTCTGGCCACGGAAGTTGAAGGGCGCGTGGTCCGTCGACACGACCTGGAGGTCGTCGGACACGAGGCCCTTCCACAGCTCATCCTGATGGTCGGCCGTCCTGAGCGGAGGCGAGCACACGAACTTCGCACCCTCGAAGCCGGGCCGGGACATGTCGTCGATCGAGAGGTACAGGTACTGGGGGCAGGTCTCCGCGTACGCGGCCACCCCGCGATCGCGTGCCTCCCGGACCTCGTTCAGGGCGTCCCTCGACGAGAGGTGCACGATGTAGGCGGGCGCTCCGGCGAGCTCGGCCATCTTGAAGACGCGATGGACGGCCTCGCCCTCCATCACGGGCGGGCGCGTGAGGCTGTGGTTCACGGGATCGGTCTTGCCTTGCCCGAGGTACTGCCGGATCAGCACGTCGATCGGCCCGCCGTTCTCGGCGTGCATCATGATCAGCGCGCCGGAATCGGCCGCGCGCTGCATCGCCTGGAAGATCGCCCCGTCGTCGAGCATGAACACGCCCGGGTACGCCATGAAGAGCTTGAACGACGTGACCCCTTCGCCGACGAGCGTGTCCATCTCCTTCAGGACCTGGTCGTTGACCTCCCGGACGATCATGTGGAAGCCGTAGTCGATGTGGGACTTCTGCGCCTTCTGGTGCCACCGGTCCAGGCCCGTGCGCAGGCTCTCCCCGTAGTCCTGCAGCGCGAAGTCGACGATCGTCGTCGTGCCGCCGAAGGCCGCGGCTCGCGTGCCGGTGCCGAAGTCGTCCGAGCAGAAGCTGCCGCCGAACGGCAGGTCCATATGGGTGTGCACGTCCACGGCGCCGGGCATCACGTACCGGCCGGTCGCGTCGATCGTCCGGTCCGGCTCGACGGCCATCCCGGTCCCGATCGCAGCCACCTTCTCGTCGTCGATCAGGACGTCGGCCGTGACGGTCTCCGTGGCGGTGACGACCGTGCCGCCTTGGATCAGCGTCTTCATGTCTCGGTCATCCGGTCCGTCTTCATACGGCCATCCTCATTCGACGACCTCACGGCAGCAACTGGGTGAGCTCGCCGTAGAGCTCGGGCCGGCGATCGCGCAGGAACTGCCACGTGTTGCGGACCTCCCGGATCATGTCCAGGTCGAGATCGTGCACGAGCACCTCGTCCTCCGAGTCGGATGCCTGCGCCACGATCTGGCCTCGGGGGTCGCAGAAGTACGAGGAACCGTAGAACTTCGCGCTCGACAGCGGCTCCTCGGTCCCCACCCGGTTGATCGCCGCGATCCAGTAGCCGTTCGCGACGGCGTGCGCCGGCTGCTCCAGTTCCCAGAGGTACTTCGAGAGCGACTCCACGGTGGCGGACGGGTTGAACACGATCTCCGCCCCCTTCAGGCCGAGGGCGCGTCCGATCTCGGGGAAGTGTCGGTCGTAGCAGATGATCAGTCCGATCTTGCCGACCGAGGTGTCGAAGACCGGATACCCGAGGTTCCCGGGCTTGAAGTAGAACTTCTCCCAGAAACACGGGCCGACGTGGGGGATGTGCGTCTTCCGGTACTTGCCGGCGATCGTCCCGTCCCGTTCGATCACGACCGCCGAGTTGTAGTACACGCCCGTCTGCGCTTCTTCGAACCACGGCACGACCAGGACCATGTTGTGGCTCTTCGCCACGGCCTGCATCCGTGTGACGAGCGGTCCGTCCTCGGGCTCCGCCGTCGCGTACCACTTCGGGTCCTGCTCGGCGCAGAAGTACGGGCCGTGGAAGATCTCCTGCAGACAGGTGACCTCCGCGCCGTCGGCCGCCGCTTTCGCGATCAGCTCGACGTGCTTGTCGACCGCTTCGTCCTTGGGCATGTTCGCGTGCGCCTGGATCACCGCCGCCCTGACCGTCGTCATCGTCCGTGCCTCCTTCGGTATCCCTGATCGTCTCCAGGTGCTCCATGGCCGGGCGGTCGCATCATGCGCGGAACGCCGGCACGACGTCCTTCCCGAACCCCTCGATGATCCCGGCCGGCCCGGGGTCCTCCTGCATCGAATAGATGTTGAACTGGGTCACACCGAGCGCCTCCAGCTCGCGCAGCTTGACGATGCACGCCTCGGCGGTACCGAGCACGCAGAACCGGTCCACGACCTCGTCCGTGACGAAGTCCGCATGCTCGGCACCCGTGCGGCCGTGGTCGGCGTAGTCGTAATGGTCACGAGCCTCGATGTAGTCGGTGAGCGCCTGGGGAAGATCCATGTCGGCGTATCGCTGCACGAGATCGACGACGTGGTTCGACACGAGCGCCGGGAACCAACGCACCTGGTCGCGTGCTTTCGCGAGGTCGTCGGAGAGATACCCGGGCGCCGCCACCTGGATCTGGATGTCCTCGAAGGATCGCCCGGCCTCCTCGGCACCCTCGCGAACGTAGGCGAGCGACCACTCGAGGATGAACGGATCCGCGAGCTGCATGATCAGGCCGTCCGCCACGCGGCCGCACGCGCGCAGCGCCTTCGGTCCGTACGCCGCCACCCACACGGGCAGAGGGTGACCCTCGCTCCACTTCAGCTGCAGGGGTGTGCCCTCGTGATCGACCTCGCGACCTTCCGCGAGGTCCTTGATGAAACGACAGGCCTGTTCCATGTGCTCCACGGTGACGGGCTTCTGACCGATCACGCGCCGGGCGCTGTCCCCGCGTCCCATCCCGATGTCCATCCGCCCGCCCGAGACCTCTTGCAGGGTGGCCATGGCGCTGGCGGTCACCGTGACATCGCGGGTCGCGGGGTTCGTGACGCACGGGCCGAGGCGCACGCGTTCGGTGTTCGCCGCGACGAGGGCGAAGGTCGTGTAGAACTCCTGCCACAGCACGTGTGAATCCCAGGCCCACACGGCATCGAACCCCTGCGCCTCGGCGAGCTTGGCCCACTCGATCGTCCTCGAGACGGGCGGGTCCAGCATGAACGTGACGCCGAAGGAGAGCACCGCGTCGTCGCCTTCCTTTCCCCGGGGCCGGTGGCGGGCTACCGCGCATCGTAGGGGCGATGCCACCGAGCGGGCAATGTGGGCGTCCGCGGGGCGTGGCCACCCCCTGAGCTCGAACAGAGGCGGGTGCGGCTAGCATGCGAGGACCCGTCGATGTCTTCGGGAGGGGACACCCCATCGGCGCAACCGAACGGATACCCGAGCTCCCGCCGCCCCCCGGCGGTCCCGTCGGACCGTCCGCGGTGCCTCCGAAGCCCCCTTTCGCTCGCCTCGCTGTTCTCGGTCTGGTGGGAGCCCTCGTGGCCAGCGGGGTCGCCGTCCTCTTGGCCCTCCAGCTCGCGAAGCCCGACATCCCCGCCGCGGCGTTCGCGGGCGAGCCGAGGACATCGGATGCCCCGGAACCACCGCCGGCCGTGGAGGGACTCCGCGCCGCGCGGGGACGGTGGACGGCCGATCCGGATTCCTGGCGCGTCTCGCTCTCGTGGCGTCCCGCGGAGGGCGCCGTCCGGTATCTCGTTTCGAATGACGGTCGTCCTCTCGACGAGGTCACCGAGCCGGGGTTCGTCGACGAGTCCGTGACGCCCGAGGGCCTCTACCGGTACCAGGTGGTCGCCGTGGACGTGGACGGCAACCGGTCCCCACCCTCGCGCGTGCGGGTCGTGACCGGGTCGCTTCCCCGGGCCGCCGCGCGGGTGCAGGGTCGCTGGATCCTCAGACTGAAGATCGAGTCTTCGACGATCTCTCAGGGTGGCGGCCGCGTCATCGTCACGCTCACGCCCACATGCCCCGAGGGACCCTGCGACGTGGGATGGGCCTTCCGAGGCGTCGGGAACACGGGGACCGCCACCGCGCAGGGAGCGACCTACTCGGGATCGGGATCCGGCGACTTCCTGACGCTGGATTGTCACGGAGCCGAGGTGTCGGCCTCGGTGTCGATCGAGTTCCGCGTGGTGACCGCGCACACCGTCGGGACCGGCTGGCGTGCCACGGAGATCGCCGGGGAGTTGACCGAGTCGGTGCCGTCCGTGTCCAACTGTCTCTCTGCGAGGAACGTCTGGACGTTCACGGGATCGGCGCAAGGGTGACCGAGGTCAGCGCAGACCCGGCCGCCACGACCCGGCCGAGGCCGAGCCGTCGAGCCGTCGCGATCGTCGTTGCGCTGGATCTGGTGATCGCCACCGCGGTGGGGGTCGGCGTGTACTTCGCGACCCGCCGCTTCGGGCCGCCGACGCCACCTCGGAACGTGGCGGCCTCGGCCTCGGTCTGCGTGCCGGAGGAGTGCTCCCAGGTGACGTCGTCGGTCTCCCTCCGCTGGGCGCCTCCCCTCGCGGGTGGCGACGTGAACACGTACATCGTCCTCCGTGGAGGCGAGGAGGTCGGGCGTCTCGGACCGCGCTCGACCGAGTACGCCGACGAGGACGTCACGATGGGGAAGCGATACGAGTACGAGGTCGTGGCGATCGGGGACGAGGGCCGAGGGCGGCCCTCGCCACCGGTCTCGATCCGGACGCCGATCCCCTCGATCGCGCATGCGCGGCTGAGCGGCTTCTACGACGTCGAGCTCGTGTTCCGCCAGATCGATCTGCTCACCTTGTTCGAGGGCGTGCGTGACCCTGCCGTCGGGGACCGCGCGTTGCAGGACTGGAAGATCGAGTCGGCATGCCCCGTCTCCGAGGGTGCCTGCGACATCCACCTTTTCGGCGTCACACTCTCCCGCGACGCCCGTCGCTACTCCGGGCTCGTGCCGACCGGAGCCACGTGTGGGCCAGCGCGTGTCCAGGGCACCCAGACGGTGACGCTCCTCGTGACGGCGGGGCGGGTGGTCGGTGGCACGTTCTACGCGACCGCGTTCACCGGCCGGAGCGAGGTGGATTTCCACTGCAAGGATGGGGACGTCCATGCGGTCGCCAACATCAGGGGCCGTCTCGAGTAGACGACGGGCACGTTCGCGCGCTCGTTCTCCTGGTGACAGACTGTCCCCTGTGACGTCCCGGGCGCGTGATCTCGAGCCCGACGAGATCTCGTCGGGGTTGTTCGAGGCGGTGCAGGGTCACTTCGAGCAGGCGGCCGACCGCATCGGGCTCGACGACGGTTC
>CAVRUS010000008.1:0-289044 GCA_963724415.1 uncultured Actinomycetota bacterium
GCAAGACGAGAGCGAGGACATGGTGGGCAGCTTGATCGGCGGCATGAGGATGCCCGAGGACATCCTCTCGGCCATCGTGTCGGCGGCCAGGGCAATCCACTGTTCCTCGAGCAGATGCTCGCGATGTGGCAGGACGACGGCACGATCGAGCTCGGGTCGTCAGGTTGGGAGCTCACCAGCCGACCGGGCGGTTTGTCGATCCCACCCTCCATCCAGGCGCTCCTCGCGGCTCGCCTCGACTCCTTGATCGAGCAGGAGCGTGCCGTGCTCGAACGCGGCGCGGTCGTCGGCCAGGTCTTCCCCACCGGAGCCGTGGCGGCGATGTCATCCGACCCCATGCGGTCCGGCATAGGAACCGTGCTCGATGCTCTGCAGCGAAGGAGGCTGATCCGACCCGACGACGCCTCGCTCCTCGACGATACGGCCTTCGCGTTCGTGCATCTGCTGGTTCGGGACGCCGCCTACTCGAGCATGCTCCGACGCCTGCGGGCGGAGCTGCACGAGCGCTTCGCGGACTGGCTCCTGGTCCGGGTGGGCGATCGTCTCCCCGAATTCGAGGAGATCGTCGGGTACCACCTGGAACGGGCCGCTCCGCAATCTCACCGAGCTCGGTCCCCCCGACGAGCACACGACCAGCCTCAGGATCCGGGCCGGCGATCACCTCATCGCGAGCGCGCGGAGGGTCTTCGAGACGAACGACATGCGCGCGGCCGCGTCGCTGTTCGCCGAGCCAATGACCTACTCCTCGAGGACGACCCGCGTCTGGGGGATGCCCTTCTGAGTCAAGCGATCGCGCTGATGGAGGCGGGAGGGTTCGACCGCTCGCGCTCCGTCTTCGAGCGGGCGGAGAACGGTCGTCCGCTCGGTGCGGATGACCGCACCCTCGCACTCGTCCGATTGGGAAGGATCCGGTTGTCTCTCATGGACGAGACGACGGTGGGCGCCAGCGATCTCCGGATCGAGGCGGAGCGCGCCGTGCAGATCTCCTGCCGGTCGACGACGATCTTGGCCTCTCACGAGCGTTCCACACGCTCGGGGAGGTGGAGTGGCTCGAGGGGCATTACGCGGACGCGGAAGCGACATTCCGGCGGGCGATGCTTCATGCCGAACGCGCCGGCGAGGAGCGAGAGGTCCGGACAACCTCGCCTGGGTAACCGTGGCCGCCTATGCCGGCCCGATCGATGTGGATACGGGGTTGGAGAGGTGCGCGGACGTGATCGCGCGTGCGGGTGGAGACCGCCTCATCCAGGCGTTCACGAAGCATTGCGAAGGCGGGCTCCTGGCGATGCGGGGGGAATTCGTGAAGGCCCGTGAAGCCATCGCTGAGGGCCGAGGGATCCTCGAGGATTCGGTTGGGTCACCGAGGAGGCCAGTGCGACCCAGGTCTCGGCAACGGTGGAGATCCTCGCCGGCGAGCTGGAAGCCGCCGAGCGGGAGCTCCGGAGGGGATGCGAGGTCCTGATCCGGCTCGGGGAACAAGGATATCTTTCGACCTCGGCCGGCATGCTCGCGAACGTACTGGCCTCGATGGACCGCCTGGAGGAGGCCGAACACTTCATCACGCTGAGCGCCAAGACCGGATCATCTGACGACGGTCTGACTCAAGTGGAGATGAGAACGGCGCGAGCCGAGGTCCTCCTCAAGAGGAGAGGTCGAGGCCGCTCTGCAGCCCGCCAGGGAAGCCGTTGAGATCGCCGACGGCACGGATGTGCTCGACGGCCGAGGGAACGCGCGCCAAGAGCTCGAACGCGTGTTCCGCGGGGCGGGGCGGACAGCGGAGGCGGTCGAGCAGGCTGCAGCTCGCACGCGCGAGTACGAGCGCAAGGGAAACGTCGTCTCGGTGCGAGAGATCCAACGGTTCCTCGACGAACTGGCGGAAGCGTAGACCCCGATCGGCCGAAGCGGACGAGCGTGGGGGGCTAGCCCACGATCGTCCGCTCTGCTCAGCTCCGCAACGGGGCCACGTAGGGGTTCTCGGGATCGGCGCCTTGGACCTGCCAGACCTCGTGGCCGAACGTCGCGAACACCAGGAACTGGTCCGGGCCGGGATCCTTCGTGTCACCCCGGTGGATGATGTACGCGAGCTGATCCGCCCCGTCGACGAGCGGGATCCGGAACTCGATCCCGAAGACGTCCTGATCGACGGGCCGGAGCGGATCCGTCCAGACGGTCTCCGCCGCGGCGCCGGTCCACACGTGCAGTCCCCAGAACTCGGTGAAGTCCGAGCTGGTCGCGTCGCCGTAGTCGCCCGCCGGTCGGTGGTAGTGGATCGTGGCGTAGTCCTCCGCCGCGCCGCGTGACGGATACACGGTCTGGTCGCCGGCCTGGAACCACGCGGTCGGGACGTCCGCCGGCGTGAACGACGCGCCGTCGACGTCGACGACCCCGCCGTCGCTGATCGTGACCGTGACCGCCTGCGACGGATCGCTGACCGCGAAGCTCCCACACCGCTCCGTAGTCGTCGGTCTCGTCGGGCGGCGAGCCGTTCAACGTCACGTCCGTGCAGTCGACGCACTCGTAGTGCACGGTCGCGTGACCCTGCGCCGCCGCCTGCGACGTGTAGATCGTGAGATCGCCCTGCTTGAGCCAGATCTCGGGCGTCGTGCCAGGATCGAAGCTCCGATCCGGGCTGTCGGGCGGATCCTTCGTATCGCCTCGATGGACGATGAAGTTCACCGGTTGCGAGTCGTCGGCGAGCCGCACCCACGCGAACCGCCCGTACTCGTCCTCGCCGAGGAACGGCTTCGGGCTCGTCCAGTCGGTCGCCTCCGCCGGGTCGATCGCGTTGCCCCACAGGTGCAATCCCCAGAAGTCGTTGGAATTGCCGGTGGTGTGGTCGCCGTAGTCGCCGGCGGGGCGCTGGTAGTGGATCAGCGCGTACGGCGTCTCCGGACCGCTCGGCTCCGCGAGCTCGACCCCGACGTTCACGACCTGGTCGGCGGCCAGGTGGCCCGACAGGTCGTTCACGATCGCCCGGAACGACAGCGTCGTGTCCTCGGGGACGTCGCTCGCGTCGAAGAACACCCGGTACGGGGCGTTGTCGTCCGTGCCGATCGGCACGTAGTCGCCGTCGCCCTCGCGGACGGCGAACGTGACCTCGGCCAGGACGTCCTCGTCGAGCGCGGCCGCGACCTCGATCCGGTCCCGGACGGCATGCCCGTCCATCACGGTGGTCTCGAGCACCGCGGTGTCGCCGTGCTCGAGGCTCGTGATGTCGATCGCCGGCGCCGCGTCACTCGCGGGGACCGAGCTTCTGGGCCCGATAGATCACGAACCCGAGGGCCGGCACACGGAGCTGCAGCGTGCCGTCGGCGGCGGTCGTGAGCTTGGTCGGCTCGGCGGTCTTCGTCAGCTGCTGGTACTTCACGCCGCCCTGGGAGTACGTCGGGACGGCCGCGGTCGCCGGCGCCTCGCTGTTGTTCAGCGCCACGACGTACTCGACCCGCTGGTCCCGGTCGACCCGCGAGAACGCGTAGATCCCCGGGACCGTCCGAGCTGAAGCGGTGGATCTGCGCTCCGGTGCGGAGCGCGGGGTGGTGGTGGTACAGGTTCGCGTACTGCCGGATCGCCTGGAAGAGCGGGTGCGACGGATCGAAGTTGTCGTCCGACGTCGTCTCGTCCGTGCCGATCAGGTCGTTGTCCTCGTACACGGGCACGGCGTTGGCGAACATGTCCTCGCGGGCGTCCTTGTCGCCGCCGTCGCCGGTGAACCCCTGCTCGTCGCCGTAGTACACGACCGGCTGCCCTCGCGCGAAGAACATCAGTGCGTGCGCGAGCCTCGACCGGGCCAGCAGCTCGGCGTCGCTCGCGCCCACCTGGTCCACGCGCTGGAGGAAGTAGCCGATCCGTCCCATGTCGTGGTTGCCCAGGAACGTCGGCTGCGCGTACGCGTTGCTGTCGGCGTCCGTGTACCAGTCGTCGGTCTCGAAGAACGCGCGCAGGCCGTCGGTCGCGCCGCCCTGCGAGGCGAAGTCGCGCGCCGCGAGCTGGAAGCCGAAGTCGATCGTCGACTGGAGCCGACCCTGTGTCGAGAAGTGGCTCATGAACGGCGAGCCGAACTGCTGGTCGAAGACCTCGCCGAACGCGAAGAAGTCCTCGATGCCGGCACCACGCGCCGCGTCCAGGATCTCCGGCCCGAAGACCTGCCAGAACTCGAGGTTCACGTGCTTCGTGGTGTCGATCCGGAATCCGTCGACGCCGAACTCCTCGATCCAGAAGGAGTAGATGTCGACCATCCCCTCGACGACCTCGCGCCGCTCGGTCCAGAGGTCGTCGAGGCCGAAGAAGTCGCCGTACAGGGAGTTCTCGCCGCTGAAACTGGTGTTCCCGCGGTTGTGATACAGCAGCGGATCGTTCAGCCACGCGGGGTTCTTCGCGTCCGTCTCCCCTGCCGGGACGGTCGGGACGTACGGGAACGACGACGCGTCGACCTCCGGGAACGTGTAGTCCGCCTGTCCGGCGTACGCGTAGTCGGAATCGTCGAACGCGACGCCGTTCACGTCCCGGTACGGGAAGTCGCGCTTGTTCCGGTAGCCGGTGTGCCCCTCGAGTTGGATCACGTCGGCGGTGTGGTTCGTGACGATGTCCATGAACACCTTCATGCCGCGGGCATGGGCGTCGTCCACGAGGGCGGCGAACTCCGCGTTCGTGCCGAGATGCGGATCGACGTGCAGGTAGTCCAGGATCCAGTAGCCGTGGTACCCGGACGAGTGCCCGTAGAGGTTCGTGGTGTCCGACTGGACCGGCTTGTTCCGGAAGATCGGGCCGACCCAGATCGCGCTGACGCCGAGACCCTCGAGGTACGGCAGCCGCTCGCGGAGCCCGGCGATGTCGCCGCCGTGGTAGTAGCCCTTGTCGCTCGGCAGGTAGCCGTGGGTGAGCACGTTCTCCTGCGTGTCGCCGGCGACGCACGGGCCGTCGTAGGCGCCGCAGTTGTTCGCGGGGTTGCCGTCGTCGAAGCGGTCGGGGATCGCGAAGTACAGGACCTCGTCAGAGAACGGGTGGCGCACCGGCTCACGGACGAGCGCGGCGTCGTCGACCGGCTCCTGCGGCGTGACCTCGATGTCGAGGACGTGCGTCGTCTGGTCGTAGGCGAACGAAACGACGTCGCCGTGGTTCATGACCGAGAACACGATGTTCGGGCCGTCCGGGATGCCGCCCGCCCCGTAGTTCTCGGTCCACGCCTCGTCGATCGCGACCTTCGACTCGTAGTCGCCGGGAGGGAGCGCCGTGGTGGAGAACCGCCCCACACCGTCGCCGTCGGGGTCCTGGAGCCACGAGCGCAGGCACGAGGGGTCCCAGTCGGAGGCGCACCCCAGCTCGCTCTGGAAGCTGCCGGGCGCCACCGCGATCACGGAGTTGTGGCGGTCCGTGACCCAGTGGGTCCCGTCGTCGTAGTAGAACTTCACGTCCTCGTCGGCGGCGAGCATCAGCGGGATGTTCGGGCCGTCGCGCACCGCGCCGAGGCCGTAGTTCTCGTCCCACGTGCCGTTCAGCGCCGCCTTGTACTCCCAGGAGCCGGCGGGAACCGCGAAGGTCGCCTGCCAGACGCCGTCGTCCGCATCGAACGCGAGCTGCGACGCGGGGCACGGCGGTTGCCAGTCCTCCGGGCAGCCGAGCTCCGTCTGGAGGCTTCCCGCGACCGTGACGGTCGAGGGCTCGGCGGACGCCGCGGGGGCCGTCACCGCGACCAAGCCGGCGGTCGCGAGCGTGAGAGCGAGTACCTGTACCGACGCGACGAACTTCCGCGATCCCATCGTGTGACCTCCCCACCTCGTCGGGTCGACGGTCCGTGTTCCCTGTCGAGTCAACTCCAGCGTGGGAGAGGTGGTCAAACGACTTGCGGCCGTTCGCGTGTCGGCGTGGCATCCTGCTCCCGATGGGTGGCGCCTCCGGGTTCGCGTTCTCGCAACGTGGGGACACCGTCGTGATCTCGCACCATGGGAAGAAGGCGGTCACGCTCCGCGGTTCCGCCGCCGCGCGCTTCCTGGAAGACATCGGACGGGACGATCCGCAGCAGGTGATGGCGCGCGCGACCGGCGACTACAAGCGAGGCAACGAACGGACCGCCCGCGACCACCCGCGCAACCGCTGACCGCGACGCGGCCTCCGCCGTGCTCACCGGAGGCCTCCACCGCTAGGTTCTTCCCGTGGGCGGGATCTCGGAGCGCGACGTCGCCGAGCGTGCTGGCGTCGACCACGACTTCGTGGCGAGGCTGGTCGATGTCGGCGTCCTCGCCCCCGCCGCCGACGGCGCCTTCACGGAGGGCGACGTCAGGCGCACCCGGCTGTATCAGGGCCTCGAACGCACGGGGCTGCCACTCGAGGCGATCCGCGAGGCGCTCGACGCCGGTGAGCTCTCGTTCGGGTGGCTCGACGCGCCGCTGTACGACCTGATCGCCCCGCTCAGCCCGCGCTCGTTCCAGGACGTCGCCATGGAGACCGGTATCCCGCTGGAGCTCCTGAGGGTGCTCCGCGAGGCGGTCGGCTTCGCCCTGCCGGAGCCGGAGGACCGGATGCGCGAGGACGAGCTCCGCATCGTCCCGCTGATCCAGAAGCTCGTTTCGGGAGGACTCCCCCCGTCCATCGTCGAACGGCTGCTCCGCGTCTACGGCGACGCCCTCCGCAGGATCGCCGAGGTCGAGGCGGACTGGTGGCACACGTACGTCGTGCTCCCGAGCCTGGCCTCCGGCATGACCGACGCGGAGATGCACGAAGCGACGCTCGGGTTCGGCGAGGAGACCACGCCGCTCCTCGAGGAGGCGTTGCTCGCGATGTACCACGCGCACCAGGAGCACACGTGGGTGGAGAACCTGATCGGAGAGATCGAGGACGCGCTCGACCGAACCGGGCTCCGCAGCCGGCTGGTCGAGCCGCCGGCGATCTGCTTCCTCGACATCACGGGGTACACGCGGCTGACCGAGGAGCGCGGCGACGAGGCGGCGGCGGAGCTGGCGGCTCGTCTCACGCCGCTCGTCCAACGGACGGCCGAGCGCCACGGCGGCAAGGTCGTGAAGTGGCTGGGCGACGGGGTGATGTTCCACTTCCGTGAGCCGGCCGGCGGCGTGGTCGCCGCGCTGGAGATGATCGACGCGATCTCGGGGGCGGGGCTGCCGCCCGCGCACGTCGGTCTCCACACCGGCCCCGTCGTGTTCCAGGGAGGCGACTACTTCGGTCGGACCGTCAACCTCGCGGCGAGGATCGGCGAACGGGCGGCGCCGGGCCAGGTGCTCGTCACGCAGGAGATCGTGGATCGCGTGGTACCGGACGGGATCGCCTTCGAGCCGATCGGCGCGGTCGAGCTGAAGGGCGTGTCCGAGCCCGTCCCCCTCCACGCCGTCACCCGGTGACGACGATGCGCATCTGAAGGAACCGACGTGCCACATCCGCCGACCCGCCTCCAAGATGGTCGACGACGAGGTCAACCGCGAGGAGGCATCCGATGGGACGTTTGGTCATCACCAACTCCATGAGCGTCAACGGCGCGTTCGAAGCGCCGGTGCCGGAGCCCGATGGGTGGCTGGTGCTGGACGCCGACAGCAACCAGTTCTCGCTGGAGCAGTTCCTGGGAGCGGAGGCGATGCTGCTGGGGCGCAAGACCTACGAGGGGCTGGCCGCGGTCTGGCCGACGCTGGCCGACGCCCCGGGATTGGGGGCGTTCGCGGACCAGATGAACAGCATGCCCAAGTACGTGGCGTCCCGGAGCTTGCGAGCGCCGTTGGAGTGGAACGCCACGCTGCTGGAGGGCGACCTGGCGGAGAGTGTGAACGCGCTCAAGGAGCGCCATGACCGAACCCTGGTCGCCGTCGGCGCCGGCGAGCTGGCCCGTGACCTCATCGCCTTCGGTCTCGTGGACGAGTTCTGGTTCATGGGTGAGCCCGTCGGTATGGCCGACGGGACCGCGGATCTTCGACGGTGTCGGCCCGGTTCGCCTCGAGTTGATCGGCTCGACGACGTTCGGCTCCGGCGTGGTGCGGCTGGCGTACCGGCCGGCACCCGACCAGGAGGGATCACGATGAGCGAACCAGCAGGAGGGGCGGGGCACTTAACCTGACGGAGGCCGAATCGTCCGCGTAGAGCAGGCGGGGCTGAGGAAAGAGGAAGGTGAAGAGAGAGTGTAACAGGGTCCACGCCACGACGAGTATCCGGACTGATGACGAGGAGGCGAGGGGACGAGCAACGGGTGGAGCACCTCAACCCGAAGGAGCTCCCGAACGTCCCCGCGTTCACGCAGGCCGTGGCCGTCACCGGTCCGGTGAAGACCGTGTACGTGGGCGGGCAGGACGCCGTGACGGCATCGGGTGAGATCGTCGGCAAGGGCGACATCGCTGCCCAGACGGAGCAGGTTCTCCGGAACGTCTCGGCGGCGCTCGCCGCGGCCGGAGCCGGGCTCGAGCACGTCATCAAGTGGGACATCCACGTGGTCGATGGCCAACCGCTCGAACCGGGCTTCGAGGTCTTCCAACGGGTCTGGGGCGATCGAGGAGAGCCGCCCGTCATCACCGGCGTCTTCGTCGCGGGACTGGCTCACCCGGACTTCCTCGTGGAGATCGACGCGGTGGCCGTCGTTCCGATCTGACGCGCCGAGCGTGGTGCGGTCCACGCGCGGGACATACCGCCGACCTTCGTGATTGTCTGGAACCGTGGCACGGAGCCGACGCCGTCGGTGGCTGCGAGCGACCGCCTGGGTGGTCGCGGTCCTCATCGCTGTGTTCGCCGTGGTGTACGGCTGGGCGATCGCATCGGTCCAGCGCTCGACGGTGGCGCGGGCGATGGTGTGGCGGGACGCGGACGTCGACGACCAGTTCCGGTTCCCGTCGCGATCCATCCCGACGGGCGCAACCGTCAGCCCACTGCGGACCGGTGCGCAGATGGATCTCGACGCCGCGACGGCCGACGTCACCGAGGGGGCGTCGTTCGACCGATTCCTGAGCTCGAACGACACCCTCGGCTTCGTGGTGGTGCACGAGGACCGGATCGTGTACGAGCGCTACTTCGACGGGTCGGACCGCACGACCCTGCAGACCTCGTTCTCGGTGGCGAAGTCGATCCTGTCCACCCTGATCGGGATCGCGATCGACGAGGGGCGGATCGGCGGCATCGAAGACCCGGTGACCGAGTACGTGCCCGAGCTGCTGGATCGGGATCGGCGGTTCTCCCGGATCACGTTGCGCGACCTGCTGTCGATGTCCTCCGGGATCCGCTACGTGGAGCCAGCCGTGCCCCTACCCTGGGGTGACGACGTCGTGACGTACTACGGGGTCGACCTCCGCCGCGCGGCGCTCGAGAACACCGAGATCGAAGGACCTCCCGGCGAGGTCTGGCACTACAACAACTATCACCCGCTCCTGCTCGGGCTCGTGCTGGAGCGAGCGACCGGGATGACGGTCTCCGAGTACGCGTCCAGCAGGCTCTGGGGACCCATGGGCGCCGAGTCCGACGCGTCGTGGAGCCTCGACTCGGAGCGTTCGGGCTTCGAGAAGCTGGAAAGCGGCTTCAACGCGACACCGGTCGACTACGCGCGCTTCGGCCTCCTCTACCTGCACGGCGGGGAGGTGGCGGGTACCCGGGTCGTCTCCGAGGACTGGGTGGAGGCGGCGACGGCCGCGGACACGACGACCGACCCGGCAGGCGATTACCAATACTTCTGGTGGCTCGACACCGCGCGGCCCGGCCGTTTCTACGCGCTCGGGAACTTCGGTCAGTACGTCTACGTGGCGCCCGACGCCGACGTCGTCATCGTCCGGAACGGGCGGGATTGGGGCATCGAGAACCTGACGTGGGTGGCGATCTTCCGGCAGATCGCCGACAGCCTGTCGGAACGGAAGTAGAGCTCGCTCCGATGAGGACGATCCGACCGGCGTTCAGCACCTGGCCCGAGTACAACTCGCGCCTCCGCGACTTCGTCGCGAGGATGACCGAGGAGCAACTGGCGATCCGGCCGACGCCGGAGCGATGGCCGCTCTGGGCGTCCATCGGCCATCTGGCCTGTCAGCGCGTGTTCTGGCTCTGCGACTTCGCCGGCGAGCCGGGCGCCGAAACCACGCCCTTCCCGAACGCTGCGTACGACTGTCCGGGCGACGACGACCTCGAGCACGTCCTCGGTCCGGGGGCGCTCGTCGAGGCACTCGACTCGACGTTCCGCATCGTCGAGGGCTGCCTCGACCGATGGACGCTCGACATGCTCGACGAGGAGCTGCGTCGCCCCGAGTGGGACGGCTCCTGGGTCCACACGCGAGGCTGGGTGATCCAGCGGGTCTTCAGCCACGACGTCTGGCACACCGCCGAGATGAACGAGACCCTCGGGAACGCCGATCTGCCGCAGATCGACGTCTGGGACTGATCTCGCTCGAGATCGGTCCGAACCCGAGCCCTACGACTTCGCCGACGGCGTCAGCCGGGACATCATCGCCGGCTCCACGAACTCGAGCTCGGCACCGGGCGAGCGCTCGAGGACCTCATGTGCCCGGGCGTACATCTCTTCCCGCCGCCGGGCGAGGGTCTCCTCCTTCTCCTCAGGGTCGTACGCGTCCGCGACGGCCCAATGATCCCGAAGCTCCTGCAGCGACGAGGCGTGCGTCCGAAGCTCGAAGCGGCGGCGGTCATCGAGGACGAAGAGTCCTCGTCCGATGACGGTCGCGACCGCCGTCTCCGCGTGCAGGCTGTCCTCCCCGTAGTCGAACCCGGGATCGTCCTCCGAGAACGACAGCTCCTCGTTCGACCTGACCTCGAGGAGTGGGAACTCCACGGCGGCGGGATGGATCTCGATCACCGTGCCGGCCGGCCTCGTCACCCGGTGGATCTCCTCAAGGGCATGCACCATGCCCTCGGGCTCCATTCAGCAGAGCGACCAGGACAGCAGCGTCACGTCGAAGACGTCGGCGTCGCTGGCGGCGGCGAAGCTCTCGAAGTCCACGTGTCGGAACTCGATGCGTGCGTTCGGCATCTCCGAGAGCCTCGAGTTCGCCCTCGCGATCGCATCCTCGAACGGATCGATCGCCGTGACGCGGACGACCCGATCGCCGTACCGGCGCGTGAGGCGGCCGTCGCCGCAACCGATCTCCAGGACCTCGCGTCCCTCCAGCTCGACCAGATCGAACAGCGCGTCGGTCTCGTTGCCTTCGGGATCGATCCGGACGGCCATGCGCACGACCCTACCGGTCGGCCGACGAGGCCGCCGGGTCGCCTCACGCCGGTGGTCGTAGGGTCGTATCGACCTTCTCTGCATCGAAGGAGGCGATGACATGGCAGCACGAACGGTCGGGCCGCTGGTCGTCTCGAGTCGCAACCCGAGGTACTTCACGGCTGCGAACGCCCCCGACGAGCGAGCGATCTACCTCGCGGGATCGCACCTCTGGAACAACCTCCACGACGGCATGGGGCCCGGCGAGCAGTGCTCCGACGAGCCCGAGCGGATGGACTTCGACGAGTACCTCGACTTCCTCGAGGAGCGCGGCCACAACTTCATCCGCTTGTGGCGATGGGAGCAGTTCCGTTCGTACACCGCCGCGGCCGACTACCACCTGTGCATGTCGCCCCAGCCGTGGGCCCGGACCGGTCCCGGCGAGGCCATCGACGGCAAGCCGCGGTTCGACCTCGAGACGTTCGACGACGCGTTCTTCGACCGCCTGCGTGATCGCGTCTCCGCCGCGGGTGACCGGGGGATGTACGTGGCGGTGATGCTCTTCGACGGCTGGGCGATCCACCTGAGCACGGCACCGCTGCACGTCGAAGGTCACCCGTTCCACGCGAGCAACAACGCGAACGACGTCTCGATCGCGTCGATCCTCGACTACCAGGTCCTGCCGCTCGACGATCGCGTGCAGGAGCTCCAGGAGCGCTACATCCGGAAGGTGGTCGACACGGTCCACGACCTGCCGAACGTCCTGTGGGAGGTCGCGAACGAGTCCTCCGGCGGCGGGACGGTCGACATCGAGTTCGCGAAGTACCTCGGACAGGACGAGGTGCCCGAGTGGGGCGATTCCACCGAGTGGCAGTACTGGGTGATCGACGTCGTGAAGCGCCACGAGCAGGAGCGGGGCTACGACGTACACCCGATCGGGATCACGATGCAGTTCCCGGTGGCGGATCAGACGAAGGTGAACGACCCGCTGTGGAACAGCCGCGCGGAATGGATCTCACCGGGGTTCGAGGAGCCGGGCTGGTTCCCGGGGAATCCGGAGATCCCGGCGTCCGCCTGGTACGCGGACCCGCCTGCCGCCGACGGCAGGAAGGTCGTGATCGCCGACACCGACCACTTCGCGCCGGGCTCGGGCGACGCCCTCTGGGCGTGGAAGTCGTTCCTGCGGGGCCACCACCCGATCCTGATGGACTTCGGGCTGATCGGCGGCGTGAACCCTCCGGACCCGAAGGCGGGCGGCCCGATGTCGTTCGAGACGTTCGAACCGGCCCGATTCGCGATGGGCGACACGATCCGATACGCCGAGCGGGTCGGCTTGGTGGACATGGAGCCGCGACCGGATCTCAGCTCGACGCGCTTCACGCTGGCGAACCCCGGCACGGAATACCTGGCGCTGCAGCCCGAACGCGGCGACTTCACCGTCACCGTCGAGCCGGGCAGCTACTCGGTGGAGTGGTTCGGCGTCGACGGCCGAGAGACGGTGGAGGCCAACGACGTCACCGTGGACACCGCGGGTCCCGTCGGCTTCCATCCACCGCTCGACACCGAGCCGTCCGTGCTGTACCTGCGGTCCCGATAACCCAACCGGAGTCTCGTTTCAGCGAAGGCCCGGTGGATGCCGATGTAGTTGGGGTCATGGCATCCGAGCAGGTTCCCGCAGGTCGGGAGCGTGTGTCGCCCAGGACTCAGCGCCTCACGGAGTCGCTTGGGCCGCGCGCGCTCCGCATCGGCCTGCGCACGACCCTGCTCGCGCCGCTCGCCGCGGCCGCGTCGGTGGCGATCCTCGAGGGCGACGGCCCCGGTCTCGGCTCGTTCCTGCCGCTGTTCCTGGGGTTGGTCGCCGCCGGAGTGGTCGTCGCCTTCCTGCCCTGGGACCGCCTGCACGGGACCCCGACCGGCAGGCGGATCCTCCTCGTCTGGGCGGTTCTCGACGTCGTGCTGATCACGGTCGCGGGGCGTGCCACCGGCGCGACGGACGCCGCGCTCCCCCTCGCCTACGCGGTCACGTTCGTCTTCTTCGCGGTCGTGCTCATGCCCGGCGCGCAGGTCGCCTACCTCAGCTTCATGCTCGCGTGCTACGGCGTGGTGACCGCCTCGACCTTCGAGCCGCTCTCGTTCCTGATGCTGGCCATCGTCGGCATCGTCTCCATCTTCCTCGCGCGCGAGCTGCGGCGACGGATCGCCGCGCACGAGCGTGCGCGGACGGGAGCGGAGCAACGCTGGGCCGTCGTCGGGTCGGTGTCGAGCGCGGCACGCGACGCCGAGCCGCGGCGCGTCTTGGAAGGGGTCGTGGAGGCGATCGTCGCGCTCGGCTACGAGACCGCGGCGATCCACCTGCCGGGCGAAGCGGGCGAGCTCCAGGTCGTGCTTCCCGCGGCCGCCGCGGCGGATCCGACGCTCGGGATCCGGACGATCCCGGACTCGATCCGCTCGGAGGTGCTCGGCAAGGGTCGCGACATGGTCGCGCGGGTGAAGGAGGTCGATCGCCAGGCAGCGCGGGGCCTCCGCTCCTCCGGCATCGAAACGGTCGCCGGGACCCCGATCGTGGTCGGCGACCGTCCCGAGGGCGTCCTGCTCGTGGCGAGCACCGATCCCGACGGGATCTCGTCGCAAGAGGTCGAGGCGTTCGCGATGCTCGCGACGACCGCGGCCATGGCTCTCAGCAACGCGCGGCGAGCCGAGGAGCGGCGCGAGGTCGAGGAACGCCTCACCGACGCGGGCGCCGTTCGGGCGGAGGTGCTCGCGACGCTGTCGACGGAGGTCCGGAAGCCGCTCGGTGCGGTGACGGAAACGAGCCGTGCACTGCGGGACACGTTCGGGAACGAAGATCGGCGTCGGCTGATCGAACGCTTGATCGCGAGCGCGACCGCGCTCGACATCACGCTCGGCGGCTCACTCGACCTGTCCCTCCTCGAGTCGAGCGGCGTCGAGCTCCACAACGATGACGTGGACGTCGGTGAGCTGGTCTCCGGGGTGCTGACGCGGCTCGCCGTGCTGTTCGAGGGCCGCGACCTCCGGGCGGACGTGCCGACCGGCCTGACGGTCGAGGCCGACCCCGGTCTGATGGACCAAGCGGTCGAGCACCTCCTGGTCACGGCCGCCGCGTCGACCCCACCGGGGAAAGCGGTGGAGGTCTCGGTGTCCCGGACCGGCGCGGAGACGACCGTGAAGGTGGCGATCGACACGGTGATCCCCGCTGCGCAACTCGCGCGGATCCGCGAACCGCTCGGGACGGGCAACGGCGGCGCGGGCCCGTGGATCCGCCTCGCGCTGGCGTCGAAGATCCTCGAGCTGCACGGGAGCGAGCTGCAGACGCGGAGCGACCCCAACCAAGGGACGAGGGCGTGGTTCCAGCTCCCCGGCGAGCGCTCGACGCAGCCGGTGCTGGTCCGGACCGGCGTGGGCCTCGCCGCAGCGACGGAACCCCTGCAGCTCACGTTCGATGACGCGCTCATCCCCGCGGTGGCTGCGGCGGCCGCGATGCTCCCGCCACCGCCCGTCGAGATCGAGGAGGACCAGCGGAGCTCGAACCCGCTGGCGGCTGCCGCACTGGCGGCGACGGCCGCGACCACCCTCGCGGTGACGGGGATCGTCCCGCAGCTGCTCCAGCCGAACGTGCCGGCCGCGACGTCATCGGAGCACCAGGATCGGAAGCCGAAGAAGGCGGACGCGAGAGAGCGGCGCGAGCGCCGGGAGCGGAACGCGCAGGCCGAGAGCGCCGGGATCTCAGGAGGCGCCACCGGCGGGACGCAGGCGAGCGCGACCACGGGCGGGACCGGGGGAAGCACGGGCGGCAGCACCGGAGGTGGAACGGGCGACGGCGGCGGGTCCGTCACACCGGCGCCGAGCCCGACGCCGCCGCCTCCGCCCCCCGACGACGACGGCCCGGGCAAGTCCGACGACGCGCCGGGTCACGACCCGGGTCACGACAAGGACAAGGACAGGGATCCGAGCCCGAGCCCCTAGGTGACGGTCTCACCGCCGAAGTGATACCGCTTGCATCGTGCCGAACGATCCGGACGAGCCCGTCACCGACAGCCCGACAGGCTGGGTGGCGAAGCACATCCATCGTTACGTCGAGTCCGACGGGAAGAACGGCCACCGGTGGAGCGGCGTCGACACGCTCCTGCTCACGACGCGAGGACGGAGCACGGGGACGCTCCGACGGACGGCCCTGATCTACGGCCGCGATCGCGGCCGCTTCATCGTGGTGGCGTCGAACGGCGGCTCGAAGCCGCACCCGGACTGGTACCGGAACCTGGCGGCGGACCCGCACGTCTTCGTGCAGGTCGCGGACGAACGCTTCGAGGCGCTCGCGCGAACGGCGACATCACGTCAGAAACCGAGGCTCTGGCGCTTGATGGTCTCGATCTGGCCGGAGTACGAGAAGTATCAGACGCAGCACGACGCGCGAGATCCCCGTGGTGATCCTCGAGCGGCTCACCTGACCCACTGGGCGGCCTCATCCCGAGCGGCGGCGACCTGTGAGCCCGACTGACGCCGAGCCATCCGACGGAGCACGCCCGGCGCGACCAAGAGCCCGACCGTGGCCCACGCGCCCAGCACGAGGACCGTCTCCAGCGTGCGCCACGAGCCACCGATCTCCGCCGCGGCCGCGGCGTCGGGCAAGAACGCCGAGCGCATCCCCAGCCCGAGCCAGTACATCGGGAACAGCTGCGCGACCACCTGGACCCACCTCCAGAGGTCCTGGATCGGGAAGAAGATGCCCGAGATCCCGAGCAGCACGAGGACGGGCAGCATCCCCCACGTCCCGACCTTCTGGACGTTCGGGGCCAGCGATCCGATCATGATCCCGATCGGCATGGTCGCGAGGAGGCCGAGCACGACCAGCCAGACGACCCTGATCCACCCCGCCGCTCCAGTGTGCATCACCTCGCCGAAGAGGATCGCGCTCGGGATCAGGAGCACCGCGAATGACGGGATCAGTCCGAGGGAGGCGTTCAGGACCTGCCCCGAGACGTACCCGATCAACCCGTACGGCGCCGCTCGAAGGCGCAGCAACGTGCCGTCCTCTCGTTCCATCGCGAGTGTGTAGGCAGGACCGATCACGAGGCCGAAGGCCACCATCGCGCCGAGGATGCTGGGCAGGGCGACGGCGGGGAGGAACAGATCGGTGCCCTCCACCTTCGTGTCGCGGTTCACGTAGAGGTAGAGCATCGTGATGAGGGCGATGAACACGTAGAACCCCTGATCCTGCGGGCTCTTGAGGCTGTTCGTGAACTCCATCCACCCGCGCCGGAGGCCCGCGCGAACGGCATGGAGCTTCGGGTTCATCGATCGACCTCCTCGAAGCTGTCGTCGGCGTCGCCACCCACGCCGCTCTCGTGTCGATGCACCATGGCGAGGTACGTGTCCTCGAGCGTGGTGCGCCGGATATCGAGATCGGAGACCTCGTCACCGAACCGTGCGAACAGGTCTCGGACGAAGGCGGTGGGGTCGGGAGTCCGCTCCGAATGCGACGCACCGTCGCGGCGCCACCGCACCTCGGCCTCCCGGCTCACCGAGGTCGCCAGCTCGTCCGCGCTGCCATCCGCCACGATCCGACCGCCGGCCAGGATCAGGATCCGGTCGGCGAGCCGCTCCGCTTCATCCAGATCGTGGGTCGTGAGCAGGATCGTCGTGTCCTCGAGATCCACGAGTCGGCGAACCAACGCGTGGAAGTCGCGACGAGCCTCGGGGTCGAACCCGGCCGTCGGCTCATCCAGGAACAGCAGCTCCGGCCGTCCGACGATCCCGACCGCCGCATCGAGGCGCCGGCGCTGCCCGCCGGAGAGCGTTCGGATCTTCTGATCGGCCTGCTCCTCGAGCCCGACCAGCGAGATCAGCTGCTCGGCCTCGTACGGTCGCCGCCGGTCGGGTTCGGAGTACGGCTCGTAGTACCGGCCCAGGTGGGTGAGCAACCCTCGTGGCGTCCACCGGGCGTGATCCCGCCACGACTGGAGCACGATCCCCACGCGAGCTCGCCATTCCTCGGGAGCATCGATCGGATCCACGCCGAGGACGGAGACATGTCCGCCCGATCGCGCCCGGAAACCCTCGAGGATCTCGATCGTGGTGGTCTTGCCGGCTCCGTTCGGACCGAGGAGCGTCACGACCTCTCCCCGACGAAGGGCGAAGCCAACCTCGTCGAGGACGTCGACCGATCCGTAGCGCATCCGGAGGTCCTCGACGTGGACCATCGTCTCGGTCTCGGTCTCGGTCATCCCACCTCCCGGGGCGAGTCCTCGAACGGGTGGACTTCCTCCGGTACGAAGTCTCCGTGACCGAGGTCCGAACGACGACCCCGCTACACGGTGATGACGATCTTGCCGCGGGCGTGGCCTTCCGCGAGATAGCGGATCGCATCGGGGGCCTCGATCAGCGGGTAGGTCCGATCGATCACCGGCATGACCGTGCCGGCCTCGACGAGCTTCGCGAGGGCCGCGAGGTCTTCCTGCGTGATCTTCGTCGCCAACCCGCGCAACCGCTGTCCGACGAAGAGCGACACGATCGGCGCGCGAAGCATCCCGCGGAAGAAGCCGCCGGTCCACTCGCCCCCGCCGTCGCCACCCACGATCACGAGCGTCCCCTTCGGGGTCAGGGCGCGCCGGAGCGCTGACAGCGGACGCCGACCCGCGGTGTCGATGATCACGTCCCAGCGCCGCGAGCCGTCCGTGAAGTCCTCGCGCGTGTAGTCGATCAGGTCGTCCGCGCCGAGCGACCGGACCAGGTCCGCCTTCGAGCCGCTGGACACGGCGGTGACCGTGGCACCGCGCGCCTTGGCGATCTGCACCGCGAGCGAACCGACGCCGCCGGCCGCGCCGATCACCAGGACGGTCTGCCCCGGCTGCACGTGCCCTTCGTCGTCGATCGCCCGGAGGGCGGTCACGCCGGAGACGGGGAGGGCGGAAGCCTGCTCGAAGCTCAGCCCGGACGGCTTCGGGACCAGCTCGTCCGCCTTCGCGACCACGAGCTCGGCGAACGAGCCCTTCGCCTGTCCCATCACCTCGTCGCCGGGCCGGAACGCGGTGACGTTCGCACCGACCGCCTCGACCGTTCCCGCGACGTCCCAGCCGAGGACCTTCAGCTTCGGCTCCCGCAGCCCGATCGCGAGCCGCGCCATGTACGGCTTGCCCGGTCATCAGGTGCCACACGTCCGGCCCGCAGCCGGCCGCGTGCACGCGGACGAGGACGTCGTCGTCACCGACCACCGGAACCTCGATGTCCCGGAACTCCAGCACGTCGGCTGACCCGTACCGATCCTGCACGATCGCCTTCATCCGGATCCCTCCTCTGCACGGTGGCGTACTCCGTGTGTACGCCGTACACTGTGGGAACGACCCTACGTGTACACCGTACACATGTCAACTCGGAGCTCCAAGGAGGCGAGCGGATGGCCACAGAGATCGAGGTGGACGAGCAGACCCGGACGCCCCTGACGAGGGACCGAGTGCTCCTGACCGCCGTCGACCTTGCCGATCGGGGAGGCATCGAGTCGCTGAGCATGCGCAAGCTCGCGCAGGCACTCGACGTCGTCCCGATGGCGCTCTACCGACACGTCGCCAACAAGGACGAACTCCTGAACGCCCTGGTCGACGTCGTGATCGGCGAGATCGATCCGCCGCTCGAGGGCGTCGATTGGAAGACGGCGATCCGCGCGCGGATCCTCTCGGCCCGCCGCGCGCTCCTCCGCCATCCGTGGGCGTCGCGCGTGATGGAGTCGCGCACCACCCCCACGCCGGTGGTGCTCGCCTACATGGACTCGATGATCGGAGCGTTCCGGACGGGAGGCTTCTCGCTCGATCTGACCCACCACGCGTTGCACGCGATGGGCAGCCGGATGTTCGGGTTCACCCAGGAACTGTTCAACGACACCACCGACACCGACCCAGCGGCCGAGGCCGAGATGTGGGGCTCGATGGCCGGCACGTACCCGTACATCTTCGAGATCTTCACGACGATCTCGCACGACGACCGATCGATCGTCGGCGCGGGCTGCGACGACCAGTTCGAGTTCGAGTTCGCACTCGACCTGATGCTCGAGGGCCTCGAGAAGCTCAGGGACACGGTCTAGCCGATCATCTCGGTAGCACCGACCTTTCGAACACACTCGATCATTGACCCCAGGAGGCGAACCCGCCCACGATCGCGCCGTAGAGGACGTGCGCGATCGTGGTGACCAGGGGCGTCGCGGGTCCGTAGTTGCGCATCAGGAACGCGGGCGCCTCGATCAAGGGGGATCCGCTCGCGTCCGTCCACGGCTTCCCCATCCGCGGGTGCACCGCCGGGAGCAGGATGTTCGCCAGCGCCGTCGCGGAGAAGAGGCCATGGGCCAGTCCAAGTGCGGCGCCCAGCAGCCAGCCGCTCCGATCGAGGGCGAGGAAGATCAGGTAGTAGCCCAGAGAGAAGAGCGCTCCGAGCCCGAAATGCGCGAGGTAGCCGATAGCTTTCGCTCGGGATCGATCCTCCGTGAACGCGGTTCCCAGGAGGAAGGGGAGATCGACGCGCGTGAACCCGAACTCGCTCGCAGTCCGCAACACCGTCGTGAGCACGAACGTGCCGATCAACCCGCCGGCGAGGGCTCCCTCGAGGCTCACGCGGACCGCCGCATCGAATCGGAGAGAGAGGTCGCCGCGCCGATCAACGCCAGATGTGGGAGCGCCTGGGGGAAGTTCCCGAGGAACGACCCGTCGCTCGGGTCGACCTCCTCCGCGTAGAGACCCACGTCGTTCGCCATCCCGACGAGCTGCTCCATCAGATCGACCGCCTCATCCACCCGGCCGGCTCGGGCGAGGGAGTCGGCGAACCAGAACGAGCACGCGAGGAAGGCTCCCTCCGCCCCCTGGACGCCGTCCTCTCCCGAGTACCGCCTCACGAACGCGCCATCCCGAAGCTCGCGATCGATCGCATCGAGCGTCCCCGCGATGCGCGCACCGCTGGGCTCCGCGTATCCGAACAGGGACCCGAGGAGGACGCTCGCATCGAGCTCCTCCGAGTCGGCCGAGCGGACGTAGCTCTGGAGCCGCTCCGACCAGCACCGCTCCTCCACGAAGGCCCGGATCGCGCTTCGCTCGCGATCCCAATCCGACACGTGATCGGCGGGGATGCGTGACGAGCCGGCGAGCGAGATCGCACGGTCGAGCGCGATCCAGCACATCATCTTCGACTCGGTGAAATGGCGTGGCTCGCTCCGCACTTCCCAGATGCCGGAGTCGGGGGTCATCCAGATCTCGCAGACGAGATCGGCGATCTCCGCGAGCCGCTTGGCCACGTCGCGATCCAGCGGATTGCCCGCGCTCGCGTAGAGCCATGCGCACTGGAGCAGCGCCCCGTAGATGTCGAGCTGCGTCTGGCCGACGGCTCCGTTGCCCGCACGGACGGGTCGCGAACCACGGTAGCCGTCCAGTGGGAGGATGCGCTCTCGAGCGCGAGGATCGCCGTCGAGCCGGTACAGGACCTGGAGGCGAGGCGTCGTGATCTGGGACGCGTTCATCAGCCACCAGAAGTAGGCCTTCGCTTCGATCGGATAGCCGAGCGCGAGGAACGCCCCGATCGTGAACGCCGCATCTCGGATCCACGAGTACCGGTAGTCCCAGTTCCGCACACCACCGATCTCCTCCGGGAGCGAGGTGGTGGCCGCGCCGGCGATCGCCGCGGACGGCGCGAAGACCAGGAGCTTGAGGGCGAGACCGCTCCGCAGGACGGCGTCCCGGAACGGCCCCTAGTAGGTCAGCGCTCCGACCCAGTTCCTCCACCCGGCGTCGGTCTCCTGCAGCCGGGTCAGGGTCTCGACCCGTCCGGGGAAGACGAGCGGCTCTCCTCGAGCGGCGGACAGGACGAGCATCGAGGTGGAGCCCGCGGAGACGTCGAACCGCCCGGTGACGGTGCTGCCCTCGATCGCGGGCTCGCCGGCGTCGAACGAGCGGAGCGCGATCGCATCCGCGCGCGAGGTCGCGACGGCGATGCTGCCCTCCGCCACGATCTCGGTCCGAGCCGACCCGTACCCGAACCGTGGCTCGACGACCCAGCGCATCGCGACCGTCCCCGCCACGCCCTCGACCCGTCGCACGAGCTCCCGGAGCGGAGCCAGCCCGCTGCCGTGGAACAACAGCCCGTCAGTCACGCGGACCTCACCATCGTCCGTGGTGAAGGTCGTTTCGAGCAGGTTGGTGTCCGGCAGGTAGCGGCGCGCCACCGTTGACGGCGCATCCGGCTCCAGGGCGAAGCGACCCCCCTTCCCCACGTCGAGGATCGACGCGAACACCGAGGGCGAGTCGAGATCCGGCAGGGGGAGCCAGTCGATCGAACCATCGAGAGCGACGAGCGCGACGGTGCGCCCGTCGCCGATCGCGGCATAGTCGCGGATCGGGGCATACCCCCCGGCTTCGCGGTTCACGGTCCTTCGTCCCGTGCGGCGGACGCGTCCGTGACGACGACCTGATCCGCGACGGGCACCCGAGCGGCGGGGATCGACCGATCCCCACGCATCAGCCGGCGCAACGCGTCGCGCTTCTCAGAACCCGTGACGAGCCAGAGCACGCGGCGCGCTCGCGACAGACCCGGGTAGGTCAGGGTCATCCTCCGGCGACCCTCGTACCGGTCGGTGACGGCCACGTCGCGATCGCGCACGTCGAGGACCGGGTCCCCCGGGACGAGAGAGGCCGTGTGGCCGTCGGCGCCGATCCCCATGTGGATGATGTCGAACCACTCGGGGAGCGTCGCCGCGTACCGTGCGGCCGCCGCCTCCAGGTCGTCGTCCTCGACGGGCATCCACCGGATCCCTGCCCCCGCCTCGGGGGGAAGGGAAGGCTCCTGCTCCGAGCGGTTGCGTTCGGGACCGCCGAGCGGAGCGACGCGCTCGTCCACCTGCCACGTGTCGATCTGGTGCCACGGCAGCTCGAGCGCACCCAGCCGGCGGAAGATCGACGCCGGCGGACCGCCTCCGCTGATCGCCCACGCGAAGCGTCCTCGATCGGCGATCGCCCGGCGGACCGTCTCCGCCACGATCTCGGCGGCACGCTGTCCCGCGGCTTCCGGGTCGGGGATGACCTCCACGGCGACCATCAATCGGCCACGTGGCCACCGAACTCCCGCCGCATCGCCGAAAGCACTCGGTTCGCGAACGACGCCTCGTCGCGTGACGAGAACCGGGCGAACAGCGCGGCGGTGAGCACCTCGGCCGGCGTGCCGGACTCGATCGCCGTGATCGCGGTCCATCTCCCCTCGCCCGAGTCGGCGACGGTCTCGTCGGACCCCTCCAGGTCGGCGTCCGCATGCAGGGCGGCCGCGGACAGGTCGAGCAACCACGACGACACCACGCTCCCGCGACGCCAGACCTCCGCCACCTCACCGACGTCGATCCGGTAGCCGGCGGGGCCGGACTCGGCGTGCTTCAGGATGTTGAACCCCTCCGCGTAGGAGGCCATCAGCGCGTACTCGATGCCGTTGTGGACCATCTTCACGAAATGCCCGGACCCGACCGGTCCGCAGTGGAGGTACCCCCGCTCCGCGGGTGTCGGATCCCCATCGCGGCCTCGCGTCCGTGGAGCGGAGCCGACGCCCGGGGCGAGCGATGCGAAGATGGGCTCGAGGTGATCCACGACATCGACATCCCCACCGATCGTCAGGCAGAAACCCCGCTCCAGCCCGAACACGCCCCCGCTGGTGCCGCAGTCGACGTACCGGATCCCTCGCTCCCGCAGTTCGCTCGCCCGTCGGATGTCGTCCTTGTAGTGGGTGTTGCCCCCGTCGATCACGATGTCGCCGGGTTGCAGATGGTCCGCGGCTGCACGGGCAGCGCTGTCGGTGGCCTCCCCGGCGGGCACCATCAGCCACACGATCCTCGGCGGGTCGAGCGCCGCGGCGAGCGCTTCCAGGCTCGCCGAGCCGACGGCGCCCTCCGATGCCAACCGCTCCACGGCGGCGGGATCCAGGTCCGAGACGACGCAGCGGTGCCCGTCCCGTATCAGCCGTCGGGCGATGTTCGATCCCATGCGGCCGAGGCCCACGACCCCGAGCCCCATCGGGCGGTCCGTCGTCATCTGGGCCTCCCTCGCGTCGGTCCGCCGCCATCCGGTCTCGGAGAGCGATGACGGCCAGGGGGAAGCCTACGGAGACGACGGCGGACGCGCTCGTCTGCTTCGGGATCACGGGCGACCTCGGAAGTCGCATGACCCTGCCGGCCCTGTACCGGCTCGAGCTCCGGGGCGCGCTGCCGTGCGACGTGATCGGCGTGGGCAGGCAGGAACGACCACCGGATCAGCTTCGCGCGATGGCCCGCGAGGCGGTGGAGAAGGCCGAGGGGTCCGTGGACGACGAGGTCTTCGAGCGATTCGCCGGGCGCTTCTCCTACATCGCTGCCGACGCCGAAGACCCGGCTTCGTACGAGCGGTTGCGGGAGGCGTTGGGTGAAGCGACGAGACCCGTCTTCTACCTCGCGACACCGCCGTCGCTCTTCGGCCCGATCGTCGAGTCCCTCGGCCGGGCAGGTCTGACCGAGGGGGCTCGGGTGGTGGTGGAGAAGCCGTTCGGATCGGACCTCACGTCGGCCCGCGAGCTGAACGAACAGCTCCGGCGCGTGCTCCGGGAGGATCAGATCTACCGGATCGATCACTTCCTGGGCAAGGAGCCGGTCCAGGACATCGTGTATCTGCGCTTCGCGAACGAGATCCTCGAACCGATCTGGAACCGACACCACATCGAGTCGGTGCAGATCACGCTCGCGGAGTCGATCGACATCGAGGGTCGGGGCGCCTTCTACGACGAGGTGGGCGCTCTGCGCGATGTCGTCCAGAACCACCTGCTGCAGGTATTGGCCCTGGTGACGATGGAGGCGCCGGCGGGCGGCTCGGCCGCGGTGGAGGATCGCCGCCTCGACGTGCTCCGCGCGATCCCCGACGCCGATCCGGCGGACTACGTCCGCGGTCAGTACGAGGGGTACACCGAGGAAGACGGCGTGCGGGCCGGATCCGACACCGAGACGTTCGCCGCCCTGCGCCTCCGCATCGACAACTGGCGTTGGGCCGGCGTCCCGTTCCTGATCCGAGCCGGCAAGGCGATGCAGACGGCGCAGAGCGAGGTGCACGTCCTCTTCCATCGGCCGCCGCCGATCCTGCTGGGGGACCACACCGAGGAGGTTCGTCATCACAACCACATCTCGATCCGGATCGGGAAGGACGCGGGCGCCAGCATCGGCCTGCTGGTGAAGGACCCGTCCAGCGAGTCCGCGGCGCCGATCCATCTCGATGTCTCGTTCGCGGAGTACCTGGAACGGAGCCCCGATCCCTACGAGCGGCTCCTCGGCGACGCGCTCGTCGGCGACCCCCTGCTCTTCCCTCGACAGGACGTGATCGAGGAGCTGTGGCGGATCGTCCAGCCCCTGCTCGACGATCCGCCACCGGCCGAGACGTACGCGGTGGGTTCGTGGGGACCCCCGTCCGCCGAACGCTTGGCTGAGCGGTACGGTGGCTGGAGAGCGGGATTCATCGAACGTTCCGACACGGGACGACCAGAGGAGAACGGATGATGGCGAACGAGTCCGATCGATCGGAGATCGCCGCGAGCGAGGGGCAGCGCGAGAGCATGGCCGATGGGCGTTGAGCGATCCGGAGGAGACCACCTCGTGGGAACGGGTCCGACCACGCGACGTCACCGACGATCAGTGGCGACGGTTCGAAGACGCCGTCGGCGAGATGTTCGCGGCGTTCGGCATGGACCTCGAGACCGAGGGCACGCAGAACACGCCGCGTCGGTTCGTGCGGGCCATGTTCGAGGCCACGGCCGGCTACGAAGGGGATCCCAAGCTGCTGACCGCTTTCCCGACGGAATGTCACGGAGGACCGGACTGCGCCATCAGCCAGGTGATCGAAGGACCCATCCCCTTCTTCTCGTTGTGCGAGCATCACGCCTTCCCGTTCTACGGGGTCGCGCACGTGGCCTACGTGGCGCACGAGCAGATCATCGGGATCTCGAAGATGACCAGACTGGTCCGTGTGTACGCCCGTCGGTTCAGCGTGCAGGAGCGGCTCGGGCAACAGATCGCCGACCACCTGAACGAGGTGATGGAGCCGCACGGCGTCGCGGTGCATCTGCAGGCGGCGCATCTGTGCACCCAGATGCGGGGGGTGCGGGAGGAGCGCTCGCGGACCACGACGTCGGTCTGGCGAGGGAACTACGAGCGTGACCCCGAGATGCGGCGCGAGTTCCTGACCGTGGCACAGCGAGTGAGTGACTGACCTCGGCATCCGGCTCGAGGCTCTGTTCGAGACCGCGGGTCCGCCGCGTGTGGAGCTGCCGGACTGAGCTGGAAGCCGCGTACGGCGGGCCGTTCCACCTCCCCGAGCAGGTCGTCTACGCGAACTTCGTCTCCTCGATCGACGGCGTCGCCGCGATCGACGGCATCGAGATGTCGTCGGCAGCGATCAGCGGCGGCGCTCCCTCCGATCGGTTCGTGATGGCGCTCCTCCGCGCGGTGGCCGACGCCGTCGTCGTGGGCTCCGGGACCCTCCGAGAGCATGGCGGTCCGTGGACCGCGGAGCGAGCCTTCCCCGACGCCGCCGATGCGTTCCGCCGGGCGCGCGCCGCGCTCTCATCCGACGAGGCCCCGACGCTCGTGGTCGTCACCGCGAGCGGCGACCTGCCTCCCGATCATCCGGCCCTCGAGGCCGCCGTGGTGATCACGACCACGTCCGGGGCTCGCGCGATCGCGCAACGCGAAGATCCGCTGCGCGGAGGTCATCGATCTCGGTGACCACGAACAGGTCGGCCCACGGGACGCGATCGGTCGCCTGCAGGAACGGGGCCATCGCCGGATCCTCACGGAGGGCGGGCCCAAGCTGATGGGCTCGATGCTGGAGGCGTCCGTCGTCGAGCAGCTCTTCTTGACGATCTCGCCGAAGCTCATCGGGGGTGCTTCCGGCCGTGTTCCGCTCACCGACGGGGCCGATCTGCTCGACCAGACCCCCGGCGCGAAGCTCCTGAGCCTCCGCCGATCGGCGGAGTACCTGTTCCTGCGCTACGAGCTGCCGGTCTGACCCGGCGGACCGTCGCAGCTCGCGCTCAGGCGCCGACGGCTGCCTCCTTGGACGGTCCGCTGCGGAAGCGGCTTCGCGAGCCACACTCGGTTACCGGGCGATCGGGCGCTCGAACCAGTCCACGTCCCAGTACCGGCCGAACTTGCGACCCTGTTCACTGAAGTGCGCGACGCGGTGGAAGCCGAACCGCTCGTGGAGCGCGACCGACGCACCGTTGGGCAGGGCGATGCCCGCGAGCGCGCGATGCACGTCCTCGCCTTCGAGGGCGTCGAAGAGCGCCCGGTAGAGCGCGGCGCCGACCCCGCGACCAACGAACCCGGGGTCGACGTACACACTGGTCTCGACGGTCGTGTCGTACGCGGGCCGCGGTCGATGCCGTCCGCTGCGCGCGAAGCCGACGACCCCGCCGACGCCGGCCGCGACGAAGATGCGATGCCGAGCGCCGGCGTGTTCCCCGAGCCATTCGCGGCATCTTTCAACCCCCACCGGCTCGGTGTCGAACGTCGCGTGCGACGTCCGGACGTAGTGGTCGTAGATCTCGCCGATTGCGGCGAGGTCGCCTGCGATAGCGGGCCGAACTGACTCGACGAGCGTCACGAGGACATCTTCGGCTCGCCGTCGTCCCGCGTGGTTACGCCGTGGTTACGACAAGTGAGGTCGCGGACCATCAGGCCTGTAGGAGACGGGACCTTGGGACGCTGGGCGCCTCGAGGCGCGGTCCTAGCATCGATCCGGAAGGGACCGACCGAAGGAGGCAGACGATGTCTACCCAACTCGAGCCTCGGACCGCCGAGGATCCTGTGTACCGAGCCGCCGTGAAGCGAGCCGAGGAACTGGCCCCGACGGGTCGAGGCTGCACGGGATCTCGAAGGCACCCCTGATGCCGATCCTGTCGACCTGGTCGATGGCGGACGAGACGTTGACGATGCGCTTCCCCGACGGTTCGATCGCCGAGGGCAGCGCGCTCGCCACCGGTGAACGCACCGACATCGCGCTGTTCGATCCACGGTGCCTGCTCGGGCGATCGACCCGATCTTCACCGACACGATCCGTCGCCTCTTCGACGAGACCCTCACGGTCTACCGGGTCGAGGAACCCGAGTCCGCCGGGGGTGGACATCGCGCCTCGATCATCTCCCTCGCCTCGGTCGCCGATGTGGGCGTGCGGGGAGGCGACGCCCAGCTGGATCCGCGCCGCTTCCGGATGCTGATCGAGTTGGACGGTGTGGAGGCGTACGCGGAGGACGGATGGCAGGGCAGACGTCTCCGCATCGGCGACGCGGTGGTCCGGCTCGGCCAGCGCATCCCTCGCTGCGTGATGACTGCCCTGTCGCCGGACACCGGCGTGAAGGACTTCGAGACGCTGAAGGTGTTGGCGCAGCATCGGAAGGTCGGCACGGAGCTGCTCCTCGGCGTCTACGGGGACGTGGAGGAACCCGGCCGGATCTCGATCGGCGACGTCGTGGACTCGTGGACTGACCGCGCCGCGCGCGGGTGACGGATGTCCGCGCCCGCCTCTAGGGTCGAGGCATGACATCCACACCGATCATCCTGGTCCCCGGGTTCTGGCTCGGCGCCTGGGCATGGGACGAAGTCGCGGACCTGCTGCGCGCCAACGGCCACGACGTCACCGCGCTGACGCTGCCCGGACTCGAGTCCGCCGATGCCGATCGATCCTCGATCACGCTGTCCGACCACGTCGACGCGATCGCCGAAGCGGTGAAGGCGGCGAGCGGTCCGGTCGTGCTCGCCGTCCACAGCGGCACCGGGTTCTCCGGCTACGTCGCGAGCGATCGTGTCCCCGAGCAGATCGCCGCGATGGTCTACGTCGACTCCGCGCCGGGCATCCCCCCGCTCGACCCGGACTTCGACGGCGTGGAGAAGCCGCTGTCGTGGGACGAGCTCGCGGCGGAGGAGAACCTCGACGGCCTGAGCGAGGAGCAGATGGAGACGTTCCGGCAGCGGGCGGTGCCCGGAGCCGGGCGGTGTTCTCCGCGAGACGCGGTCGAGCTCACCAACGAGGCGCGGCTCGACATCCCGACCACGATGATCTGCACGGCCTACACGTCGGAGCAGTATCAGGAGTATGCGAAGGAAGGCTACGCCTGGCTCGCGGGCCTCAAGGAGGTCCGCGAACATCACCTGGGTCGACCTGCCGACGAGCCACTGGCCGATGTGGTCGCGCCCGAAGGAGCTCGCCGAGATCATCGGCGACGTCGCCGAGTCGCACGCTCCGCGAGGCTAGCCCGCCGCCGCGGGCTAGGGGACGACGACGATCTTGCCGCGCGTGTGACCTGATCCCACCTGCGCGAACGCGTCCGCGGCATCCGACAACGGGTACGTGCGGATCTCGGGGCTCACGATCTCCCCTCGTTCGAGCATGCCGACCAGCGTCTCCATCGGTTCGGTCGCGACCCGACCCATGATGTTCGCGGCCAGGACCCCGCGCGCCTTCAGGGCGTCCTCATCAGCGCCGCCGACCGCCGACACGAAGCGACCACCGGAACGGACGACCTCCGCGAGACGGGCGCCGTCCTCTCCCCGGTGCATCTCGGCGACCACGTCGACCCCGTCGGGCGCGAGCATCCGGACGGCTTCGACGACGTCTCCCACGGCGTAATCGATGACCTCCGCGGCTCCGAGCGTCCGGACGTAATTGGCGTTCGGCGCACTGCAGACGGCGAGGACCCGCGCGCCGCGCTTGGCGGCGAGCTGCACGAGGTAGCTCCCGACCCCGCCCGACGCCCCGAGCGCCACCACGACGTCACCCTCGGAGACGGACACGGTGTCGACCATCGTGAGGGCCGTCCCTCCGGCGACCGGGATCGCCGCGGCATCGGGGTGACCGACCGATCCGGGCTTGCGCGCGATCGTCGCGGTCGACATCGTGGCGAACTCCGCGAACGTGCCCTCGCCGAGGAACATCTTGCCCACCGAGCCGAAGACCTCGTCTCCGATCGACAAGCTGGTGACGCCGTCGCCGAGCGCCTCCACCGTCCCCGAGGCGTCCGCGCTGGGGATCAGCGGGAACCGGTGCTCCATCTGATCCTTCAGGTAGCCCTGGACCACGGCGTTGTCGAACGGGTTCAGGCCGGCCGCCGCGACCCGGATGCGCACCTGTCCCTCCGCGGGATCCGGGATCGGAACCTCGACGATCGAACCGGGCCCGCCAAGCTCCTCGAACGCGAACGCTCGCATGCCTCCTCCTTCGGTGTGGATGCGGCTGACAACCGCCCTCCGCGCCTCCGCATTCCTCTACTCCAGGTTCACCGGGAGGCGCTGATCGTGTGGGTCGAGGACGAAGAGCTCGGACGCGGTCGCGCGATACAGGCGATGACGCGCGGGCGGCAGGACGTCCTCTCGCGTCCACGCCGGCATCCCTTGCGCCTGCGACCGGCGGGAGAAGATCTCGATCCCTTCGTCGACATCCGTGATCTCCTCCGCCACGGCCGACAGGTAGACGGCGTTCCATCCGCCGGCCCGGTGCGAGTCGAAGATCACGATCGCGACCTGCGGGCGCTGGTCGAGGTTCCGGGAGTGCGTGGCCGCGGGACGGGAGACCCAGAAGAACGCGCGGTCGTCAGACGGCGCGTACCAGACGGGTGATGCCCAGGGCGCGCCGTCGCCGTCGGCGGTCGCGAGCGTCATGAAGCGGTTCGCGTCGATGATCGAGTGCGCCACCGCTCGGAGGTCCTGAGGATCGCTCACCCCACGACCCTACGGCTCCTGTGGCGTCGGGGCCGAGCGCCCCTGAAAGTGAGAAACCGCCGGAACCCGAAGGCCCCAGCGGTCTCTCACGGCGAACCATACGGGGTCCGCGTCGCCGGCGTCAAATCGGCAGGTCAAGGACCCCTCGCCTAGTCGACGTACGGCCCGTTGAAGACCGGCACCTCCCCGTAGGGCTCGCCGGCCATGAGAAGGAACCGCGTGCCGGGAGCGGCATCGGTGACCCCCAGCTCCTCACCGGGCCCGAGCACCACCAGCTGCGGCGGCTTCGCCCGGCGACCGTTGGCGCCGAACGTGCCCTCACCCTCCAGCAGGTAGGCGAAGCCCTGGAACCCGGAGGGAACCGGGGTCGTCAGCTGCCCGCCGGTCGGGAGCTCGACGTCGAGGATCAGCGCCGGCGTCCCGAGCCGCACCGGAGAGCCCTCCCCGACCAGCACGCGGACGATCGCGTCGCCCTCGTGCCGGATCGGGATCTGGTCGGGCTGCAGGATCTGCGCGCTCGGCTCGACCTGCTTGTCCTTCCGGGCGAGGTTCACCCAGAACAGGACCCCGCGGAACTCCGTGTCGCCGTGGCCCTCGGTGATCTCGTCTTCCCCGATGCCTTCGGCGTGCCACGCGCCTCGGCCCGTCCGGAGCGCCAGCAGCGCACCTTCGGTCAGGCGCGCCCGCTCGATCGCTCCGTTGGGACCCGTGGTGTGACCGGTGCTCGCCGAGCCCTCGATCACGTACCAGAGGTTGTCGAACCCCCTGTGCGGGTGCTTCGTGTCGACCTTCCCCACCTCCGACAACCGCATCCGACCCTCGTGGACGAGGAGGAACGGATCGACCTGCGCGTACGGCACGGCGCGGGAGGGGAGCGCTTCCAGGACCGGGAACCCCATCATCCGGATCAGCGCGGCATCCTCGACGACGACGGCTTCTCGGGCCTGCGTTTCGATCTGTTGTTTCATGTCCCTCATCTCCTTTCTTCCTCTGGCTTCCTCTGGCTTCTCTCCCAGGAACGAAGGGATGCGCCTCGTATTCCGTCCGGAAGCGGCGTCGTGGAAGTGAGCTACGCTCCTCCGAAGGGGGTGGACCATGAGCTTCGAGCTCCTGATGCGGAACCGGAGCGCGTCCGAGTACGCCGACTTCGTGCTCCCATCGATCGGTCCCGAGGACCGGGTCGTCGACGTGGGCTGCGGCCCGGGCTCGATCACCATCGGCCTCGCGGAGGCCGCCGGACAGGTGACCGGTATCGACGTCGACGATGACGAGTTCGCCGATGCGCGTGCGTACGCCGCGGCACACGACATCGACAACGTGTCCTTCGTGGAGGGAACGATCTATCAGCTCGACGTTCCCGATGCCTCCGTCGACGTCTGCACCCTGATCTCGATGATGGAGACGCTCGACGATCCGCTCGCCGGTCTCGCCGAGGTGCGTCGCATCGTGAAGCCGGGAGGTCTGGTCGCTGCGTCGTCGATCGAGTACGGAGGCCTCGTCCTGCACGGTCCCGACGAACCGCTGCTGCGCCGCTTCTACGAGCTGCGGCTGCAGATCTGGGACGCGCAGGGCGACGTGCACTACTACCGCGGGCGCGAGCTCCGTGGCCTCCTGTCGGCGGCCGGCTTCGCGGACGTCGAGTCGAGCATCCGCATGTTCAGCTACGGGACCGAGGAGCGTGTTCGGGCGTTCGGTCTGGGGCGCGCCGCGGACTGCCGGGACGAGTGGTACGTGGACGGACTCACCGAGCGGGGGCTCGCGACGCAGGAGGAGATCGACACGCTGGAGCAGGCGTGGATCAGGTGGGCGGACGCGCCCGATTCCTTCGCCGCATTCGCGTGGGGCCGCGCGACCGCACGCCGGCCCTGAGGCTTCCGCTCATCCGAGCCATCGCGTTCGGACTCAGGCGAACGACGCGAGACCCGAGGCCCACGCGGCGTCGAGATCGGCGGCCGACGGGAACCGCTCGTCGATCTCGAGGATCGTCATGCCGTGGGCGAACGCCCAGGCGGCCCGAGCCCGGTCGGGATCGCCGCCGACGGCGATCACGACGGGCTCGGCCGTCCACGCCTCGAGCCCCTCGGGGAGGCGCTCCCTCGGCAGCGGCCCCCCGGTCACGAGCCGATACAGATGGGGATGGGCGAGCGCCCATCGACGGTAGGCGCGGCCGAGCTCGGTGATCATCTTCCGCCGCGACCCGCGCTTCCCGGCCACGGCGATCGCCTCGTGCAACGCGGTTCCCATCTCGCGGAAGGCCTCGGCCATCAGGAGCGCCTCGAGCTCCTCCTTCGACTCGATGTGCTTGTAGAGCGAGGGCGCCCGGATACCCATCGCCTCGGCGAGGCGCCGCATCGTGAGGCCCTCGGGCCCTTCGCGCTCGAGGATCTCCCGGGCCGCGGCCACGGCCTCGGCGACCCTCGGGCGTCGCTCGGGAGCCTCGATCACCTCGACGCGGTCTGTCGGTGGAGATCAGCGACGCGCCGGGCGAGCGCCTCGTTCATCGCCCGGAAACCCTTCGCGGTTCCGCCGTCCCGGAGCTTCTTCCAGAGCAACGGCACGAGGATCCCTCCGAAGCGCTCGCTCTGCGTGAAACGAACCCGGCCCGGCCCCGCCTCCTCGATCAGCCAGCGGTGCTCGCCGTCGAAGATGCCCCGCACCAGGAGATGCCCGAGCCACCGGAGCTCTCGCCCCGGCTCGGCCGCGAGCACGGTCGGGTGCATCGTGATCCCGCGCTCGTCCACGGGCTCCAGTCGCACGTCGAGCGTGGCGCCGGGCCGCAGCTCGCCCTCGATCGACGTGACGAACGGGTTCCACTCCCCGAAGGCGGGCAGGTCCGCGAGCACCTCCCACGTCTCCTCAGGCGTCCCCTCGAACTCGATCTGGGTCGTGAGCTCCTTCATGTGGCGCCACCCCCTCTTGGTTGGCTAACATCGTTAGCCTAGGCGAACGGTGTTCGCCTGTCAACCCGATCAGATGGTGATGACGACCTTCCCCGTCGCTCGCCCCGACTCGAGGTAGCGGATCGCGTCGGGGACCTCGCTCAGCGAGAACGTCCGATCGATCACCGGCCTGATCGTGCCGGCCTCGACCAGCTCCTTCATGACGACGAGCCGGTCGCCGGGGTCCTTCGCGCCACGGAACGGGTGCAGCTGGCGCACGAAGGGTGCGATCACCATCAGCCTCGCGAAGCGACCCAGGCTCCCGATCCACCGATGGCCGGATCCTCCGTACTGATCGTGCCCGACCAGGACGAAGGTCCCCTCGGGGGTGAGCGCACGTCTGATGTCGGTCCATCGACGGTTGCTGGCGATGTCGACGATCGCGTCGTAGCGCTCGCCGCGCCTGGTGAAGTCCTCTTCGGCGTAGTCGAGGACGCTGTCCGCGCCGATCGACCGGATCGTGTCCAGCTTCTCGACGCTGTCCACGCCGGTCACGTCGGCTCCGTACGCCTTGGCGAGCTGCACCGCGAACGTCCCCACCGCCCCGCCCGCGCCGTTGATCAGGACGCGCTGTCCTGCCTTGACCCGTCCCTCGTCGCGAACGACCTGGACCGCGAGCGCTCCGGACGTGGGCACGGCCGCGGCCTGTTCGAACGTGAGGCCGTCGGGCTTCCGCTCGCACCTGGCAGCCGGAACCGCCGCGTACTCGGCGAAGGCGCCTCCGTTGCGCCACAGGTTGGCGCCGAGGCTCTGACCGAAGACCTCGTCACCGGCCTGGAACCGCGTCACGTTCGCGCCGACGGCCTCGACGATCCCCGCCACGTCCGTGCCGGGAACGACGTGCTTCGGCGCGCGCACCCCCGAGCCCATGATCCGCAGGACATACGGCACGCCCCGCATCGCGTGCCAGACGTCGGCATGGACCGACGTCGCGCGGACGCGGACCAGGAGCTCGTCGTCCCCGGCCACGGGCTCGGCGATCTCGCGGAGCTCAAGGACGTCGGCCGATCCGTACCGGCTCTGGACGATCGCCTTCAAGGCAGGACGGAGAGGTCGTGCATGCGCGAGACCCTACCTGCGCCGCGCCGAGCAACCCTGCTGGGCGGATGCCACCCGGACACGCATGAGGGAACATCGTGAGATGGCGAGGTTGATCTACACCGCGCTCGCGTCGCTCGACGGCTACGTCGCCGACGCGGACGGCAGCTTCGATTGGGCCGCACCCGACGAAGAGGTGCATACAGCGGCCAACGACCTGGAGCGCTCCATCGGCACGCTCCTGTTGGGACGACGGATGTACGAGGTCCTCATGGCGTGGGAGACGATGGATACCGCCGACGAGCCCGGCCCATCCAGGACTTCGCGGAGATCTGGCGAGCCACGGACAAGATCGTGTACTCGCGGAGCCTGGAGGCGGCTTCCAGCGCGAGGACGCGGATCGATCGGAACTTCGACCCCGGCGCGATCAGGGAGATGAAGGCAACGTCTACGCGGGACCTCGGCATCGGCGGTCCCGGCCTCGCCGCGCACGCGTTCCGAGCCGGGCTGGTCGACGAGGTCCATCTGTTCCTCTCGCCGATCGTGGTGGGAGGGGGCACACGGGCTCTCCCGGAGGGTGTTCGTGCCCCTCTCGAGCTGCAGGATGTGCGCCGCTTCGGGAACGGCGTCGTCCTCCTCCAGCACCGAACGGTCGTAGGCGGGTCAGACAGCGCGCACGATCCGTCAGGACGTGGGTTCGGTCTCGACGACGCTGCCGGTCTCGACGCCGTAGTCCCAGACGTCGATCTCGGGCGGCACGACGCCGAGCGTCGTCAGGGCGGTGCAGATCTGACTCCGATGATCGGTTCCGTGATGGAGCGCCTGCGCGAGCCGGATGCTCACCGGCGCGCCGGTCTCGGAGCCGTCGTCACGATGCCGGACCAGCACGCCGTCGGGGTCGGGATCCTCCCCGAGGACCGACGACCACGCGGCGCCGTGGCCCTCCATCGTGGCGCGGAGCTCGGCGAGGTCCATCACCTCTTCCTCGATCAGCGGCGACCGACCGCCGCTCAGGACGAACAGGTAGGACGCGTCGGCGCCGACGGTGTGGCGCGCCGTGTCGAGGATCGAGCCGTAGGTACCCGGGACGGCGGTCTCGAGCTGTTCCGGTGAGAGCGCCAGGCACTCGTCGAGCACCCGGAGCGTCGCCCAGACGTGGTGCCCGAACGCGTTCTCCATCAGCGAAGTCGTCATGGGCTGAACGTAGCAGCCGCGTCGATGGCGGGGACGGCTCGCCCTCCGTGCCCACCGTTTGAGGTTCTCGCTCGATGTGCGACCATCGGCACCGCCGACCGCCGGCGAGCGACCCGAAGGAGCATCGATCGCATGGACGCTTCGACGATCTGGAAGTTCCTGCACATCGCCGCGATGTTCATCGCCGTCTCGATCTTCGTCGGACAGGGGATGCTGTCGGGCGCCGTCGCGCGGACGGGCGACGTCCGTGCCGTCCGCCGGACCCTGGCCGCGGAGGATCGGTTCGCCCCCATCGGGGGTGCGATGTTCCTGCTCGGCGTCGTGTTCGGGTTCCTCACCGCGATCACGAGCGACTTCGACCTGACCGAGACCTGGCTCCTGATCGGGTACGCCCTCGCGCTCTTCATCCTGGTGAACGGGCTGACGTACCACCGGATGCAGGCCGAGAAGCTCAAGGCGGTGGCCGCGGCGGGTTCCGAGGATCAGCCGTCCGAGGAGCTCCGGGCGCTGGCGACCGCACGGAGCAGCGTCGTGATGAATGCGATCGACGGCCTCGCCTGGCTCGCGGTCATCTACGTGATGGTGGCCAAGCCGTTCAGCTAGAGCCCGCTCGGTCTCGGTGACCGATCGATGAACGGCGTGCGAACAACCGGTGACGACCGCAGACAGCCGTCGATCGCGCGCCGTACGATCGCCGCCACCCATCGACCCACGATCGGGAGAGGAGCGCGATGCAACCGACCGAGGATCGATTGCGAGCGATCCCCCTCTTCTCCGACCTGAGCGACGACGATCTCGCCCGGTTGGCCACCTGGTTCTCGGTGGAGGAGGCGAGCGAAGGGACTCGACTCACGCCCGAGGGCGCCTCGGGGTATCGGTTCTTCGTGATCGAGCAGGGGACGGCGGAGGTGCGTCAGCACCAGGAGCCGATCGCGACCCTCGGAGCGGGCCAGTTCTTCGGCGAGATGGCGATCATGGGCGACGGTCGCCGGGTCGCCGACGTCGTGGCCACGTCCCCGATGACGCTCTTCGCGATGTTCGGCACCGAGTTCCGAGAGATGGAGGCGACCCTGCCCGCCGTTGCCGCTCGCATCACCGAGACCCTGAAGGAGCGTCTCCCCACCCTCTGAGCTGCGCAGATGCAGCGGCTGGAACTCCGCGAGCGAGATCTCGCCAGATGTGCCACCATCTCCTCCCGCAACACCGGCCCCGGGGAGGTTGGGATGGTTGGAGATCCGTCGAAACCGCCGATCGCCGACCTCTTCTCACGTCTCCGGAACCAGCTCGAGGAGGAGTACGGCGGCTCCGTCCCACCGGACATGATCGATCGTGTCGCCGAGCAGTCGCTCCGGGAGTTCCAGGGGGCGCGGGTCCGAGAATTCGTTCCCGTCTTCGCGTGGCGGCGCGCTCGTCAGCTCCTCCAGCGGACCGCCTGATCCGTCCGGAGCTCGCTCAGCCGAGCTGGGGAGCCGCCGCGAAGAGCCGATCCATGATCTCGTACAGCGGGTAATCACCGCGGGACGGACGCCAGCCGCCGTTCGCGAGCGCGACGACGCCCACGTCGTCGTCGGGATCGAAGAAGCAGACGGTGGCCACGCCGGTGTCTCCGCCGTCGTGACCGAAGATCGCCCGGTCCGGTCGCTGCAGCTCGAACCAGATCAGTCCCTGGCCCGGCTCGAGGTCCGGTACCTGGTCCCGCCGCAGCTCCCGGACCGTGGCCTCCGACAGGAGACGGTGGCCGCGCCACGAGCCTCCGCCCATCACCATCCCCAGGTGCCGGGCGAGCTGCGGGGCCGTCGTCCTGAGCGCGCCGTCCGGGTAGTCCGGGTAGCCGTACTGCCCCGTCGGCACGTAGGCGTTCTTGTTCCCCGACCACGTGTACGGCATCGCGATCTCTCGCCGAGGGAGTCCGACCAGATGCCACCCCGCGCGATCCATGCCGAGGGGCGCGAAGATCCGCCGCTCGCACCACGTATCGAAGCCGATGCCGGCGGCGGCCTCCACGAGGAACGCTGCGAGGCTGACGCCCACGTTCGCGTACCGATAGGAACGCCCGGGGCCGAACGAGTAGTAGTTGCTCGGCGCGAGGTCGGCGCCGCCCGGAGCCAGGTAGCGGCGGAGGAACGTCCGCAGCTCCATCTCGGCGTCGCCGTCCACGTAGGACGCGGTCAACAGCGTCCAGTTGTCGCGGATGCTCGACGTGTGCGTGAGGAGCTGACGGACGGTGATCGGCTCGTCCGGGTGGACGCGATTGCGAACGGGGAACGGGAGCACGTCGTTGACGTGGGTGTCGAGTCCGAACAGGTCGTCCTCGATCGCCTGGAGCACGGCGGTCGCGACCACGGTCTTCGAGACGCTCGCGAGCATGAACAGCGTGTCCGGCGTGGCTCGTCGCCCCGCCTCGATGTTCGCCATCCCCCACGCGTGCGACCACACGACCTCGCCACCTCGCACGACCGCTGCGCTGAGACCGGGCAGCCGGCCCGCGGCCATCAGCTCCCGGATCGCGCGGCCGAGGCCGGCCGGCATCGTCGCCCGAGCCCGGATCGGTGGGGCGAGCACGATCGCCGCTCCGACGGCTCCGCCGATCAGCACGTCGCGCCGGCGCACCCGGCTCGAACGCAGCTGCGCCGTGAGGGAAGCGGGATCGGTCGTCATCGGATCGATGGTGCCACGCAGCGCGTGCGCCCGTCGAGGGTCGTTCTCCGCCAGCCTCCTTAGGATCCAGGAGATGGAGATCAGCGGCGCTCCGCTCGCGTTCCCCGATCCGGAGGCGTGGCGCGCGTGGCTCGAAGAGCATCACGACGCCGCCGAAGAGGCATGGGTGTTGATCGCGAAAAGTCACGGCATGGCCCCGCTGGTCTCGCTCGTGGAGGCGACCGAAGAGGCGGTGTGCTTCGGGTGGATCGACAGCGCGATGCGACCGATCGATGCCACGCACTACAAGCTCCGGTTCACGCCCCGGAGGAAGGCAAGCAACTGGTCGCCGACGAACCGCGCGCGAGCGCTGCGGCTGATCGACGAGGGGCGGATGACCGATGCGGGCCTCGCCGCGATCGAGGAGGCCAAGCGCACGGGACGCTGGGACGACGCGGCCGGATGACGATCGAGGCCTTCGCGCGAAGGGCTGAAGTCGTGACCGTCTGGTAGTCAAGAGGGGACGGGAAGGAGGCGAGATGAACCTGAACAGCATCTTGATCGGATCCGAGGACCCGCAGGCCCTGGCCGACCACTACACGAAGCTCTTCGGAGCGCCGACGTGGTCCGACCGCGGCTACACGGGATGGATGATCGGCACCGGCGCGGTGACGGTCGGTCCTCACGACCAGGTGAAGGGGAAGAACACCGAGCCTGGCCGGGTGATCTGGAACATCGAGACCGCCGACGTGAAGAGCGAGTTCGATCGGTTCGTGGAAGCGGGAGCGACCGTGGTCCAGGAGCCGTACAGCCCGGACGGGGAAGAGACCGGGTTGATCGCCACGTTCGCGGATCCCGACGGGAACTACTTCCAGCTCATGAGCCCGATGGCACCCGAGTAAACGCGTCATGCTCCTGGGTGAGGTCGCGGCGGCGTCGGCAGACGTCGCCGCGACCTCGTCCCGTCTCAAGAAGGTGGAGCGGCTCTCGTCGGTGCTCGCCGCGCTGCATCCCGACGAGGTGCCGATCGCCGTGGCCTACCTCTCCGGCGTGCTGCCGCAGGGATCGATCGGCGTGGGATGGGCATCCCTGAAGGACCTGCCTCCGCCGGCGCCGGCGCCGGCCACGTTGGAGCTGCTCGAGGTCGACGCCACGCTCGCCCGGATCGGTTCGCTGGCCGGCGCCGGCTCCCAAGCGGCACGCCGGACGGCCCTCCACGACCTGTTCGCCCGGGCCACGGCCGACGAGCAGACATTCCTTCGCGGGCTCCTGATGGGCGAGATCCGCCAAGGCGCCCTCGAGGGAGTGATGGTCGATGCCGTCTCGAGGGCCGCCGACGTGCCGCTCCCCGAGGTCCGGCGCGCCGCGATGGTGAGCGGGGATCTCGGCGCCACCGCGTCGGCCGCCCTCACGGGAGGCGGCGAGGCGCTCGCCGGCTTCCGGCTCTCGCTCCTCACGCCGCTGCAGCCGATGCTCGCGCAGTCCGCGGAGGACATCCCCTCGGCCTTCGAGCGGATCCGCCCTGCGGCCGTCGAATGGAAGCTCGACGGCGCGCGCATCCAGATCCACCGTCTCGGCGACGAGGTCCGCGTGTTCACGCGGAACCTCGCCGACGTCACCGATCGCGTCCCCGAGATCGTGGCCGCGATCCGCGCGATCCCACTGGAGGCCGCGGTCCTCGATGCCGAGGCGATCGCGCTGCGACCCGACCGGCGCCCCCACCCCTTCGGCCTGACGATGAGCCGGTTCGGCAGCCGGAGCCGGAAGGACCTGACCGAGTTCCAGACCGAGTACCCACTCTCGCCGTTCGTCTTCGACGTCCTCCATCTCGACGGCGACGACCTGATGGACCGGCCGGCAACGGAGCGCTTCGCCGCACTCGACGAACGACTCCCGGAGGAGGTCCGCGTGCCGAGGATCGTGACCGAGGACCCGGAAGAGGCCGACCGCTTCCTCGACGATGCGCTCGCGCGCGGACACGAGGGCGTGATGGTGAAGGCGCTCGACGCTCCGTACGAGGCGGGGCGCCGCGGCGCCGGGTGGATCAAGGTCAAGCGGGCGGTCACCCTCGACCTGGTGGTCCTCGCCGCCGAATGGGGTCACGGGCGACGCCAGGGCCGGCTCAGCAACCTCCACCTGGGCGCGCGCGATCCCGAGACCGGTGGGTTCGTGATGCTCGGCAAGACGTTCAAGGGCATGACCGACGAGATGCTCGCGTGGCAGACGGAACGGTTCCAGGAGATCGAGACGAGCCGCGAGGGCATCACCGTGCACGTCCGCCCCGAGGTCGTGGTCGAGGTCGCGTTCGACGGACTGCAGCCGAGTCCGCGGTACCCGGGCGGGCTCGCGCTGCGGTTCGCGCGCGTGAAGGGCTACCGGCCGGACAAGCGGGTCGACGAGGCAGACACGATCGAGACCGTGCGCGCGATCCACGCGCGATCGGTGGAGTGAGGATCGAGCGTGCCGAAGCTGAGCGCCGGCCTCCTCGTCTACCGACGGACCGGCGGCGAGCTCGAGGTGCTGATCGTCCATCCCGGCGGCCCGTTCTGGGCGAAGAAGGACGACGGCGCCTGGTCGGTGCCGAAGGGTGAGTACGAACCGGACGAGGATCCGCTGGAGGTGGCGCTCCGCGAGTTCGAGGAGGAGATCGGCGCCGAACCTCCCGATCACGCGACAGCCGTGTCACTGGGCGAGCTCCGGCAGCCGAGCGGGAAGGTCGTGCGCGCGTGGGCGGTCGAGGGCGACCTCGATGTGAGCGAGACCCGAAGCAACATGTTCGAGATGGAGTGGCCGCCCCGGTCCGGCCGGACCCAGGAGTTCCCCGAGGTCGATCGGGCGGGATGGTTCGGCCTCGAGGAGGCCCGGCGGAAGCTCCTCCGAGGCCAGGTCGGCTTCCTGGATCGGCTCGAGGAGCTGCTCGCGGGCTGATCGGTCCTCCGTGCGCGCGATGTTTACTGCGCGGCCGCCCCGAGTAAGGGGAACGGTATGAAGACGGACATCAGCACATCGAGCTCGGTGTCGATCGACGCACCGGTGGACGAGGTCTGGCGGGCGCTGACGACTCCCGGAGCAGATCAAGCAGTGGTTCTTCGGCGTGGACACGGAGTCCGACTGGAAGCAGGGCTCTCCGATCGTGCACCGGGGCGAGTGGCAGGGGAAGCCCTACGTGGACAAGGGCGAGATCGTGCGCATCGAGCCGCCGCATCTGCTCGTGCACACCCACTGGAGCGATCTCTCGGGAAAGCCCGACAGCCCCGAGCACTACCAGGAGGTCACCTGGGAGGTCGCGGAGCAGAACGGCGGCTCCCGGCTGACGATCACGGAGCACAACCTCCCGTCCGATGAGGCGAAGGAGACCTCGGACCAGGCGTGGTCGATGGTCCTGGAGAAGCTGAAGGCGATGCTCCAGGCCGACGGGTAGGCGCTGCGTTCGCGAGGTCGGCGCTACTCGGGGAGGTCGGCGCTACTCGGGCGCGCCCTCGCGCGGACCGAGGACATGGGCGCCGTGCACATCGGGACCGGCCTCTTCGTGGCGGACCTGCTCGCGCACCTCGGCGTATCGGACCGCCTCCGACGCGATCATCACCACGAGGATGGCGGTCACGAGGCCGAGAGCCACGAGGGCCGGAAGCTCTTTCGCGAGCGGGATCAGCGCGCAGAGGAGCACCGCCACGGCGAGCCGACGCACCGTCACCTGCCGCCACGTTCGGTACTTGAACGCGACGTGCGCGAACAGGAAGAGCGCGACGCCGCCGTAGAGGGCGGTCAGCGGCAGGATCGGGAGGCTCAGCGAGAGCTCTCCGTCTCCCGTGTCGCCGACCTGGTGCAGCACCTCCTCGACCCCGAGCGCGACGAGCACGATGCCGGCCACCATCGGCAGGTGCAGGTAGCTGTAGGCGTCACGCGCCATCCTCGCTCGCGCCTCTCCCTCGAGACGCCGGAGCACCCGCTCCGCCACGATCGAGACCACGTCGAAGTACGCCCACCACAGGCATGCCGCGATCGTGAGTCCCGAGACCGCCCCCGCGATGATCGGCCACGAGATGGGGAGGTGCGCCACGCCGACGCCGATCGCGACGATCGACTCACCGAGCGCGACGATCACGATCAGCCCGTGGCGCTCGGCGAAGTGCGAGGCCGACCGGAGCCGCCATCCCGCCGCGCCGCCGAGGATCACGCCGACGTAGTCGACGATCAGCGCGCCGACCCACCAGAGGGTCTGCGCCGTCCCGGTGAACTGCGACGCCACGAGCAGCAGCGCCGTGCTCCCGAACACCGACGGCATGAACCGCAGGAGCTGCCCACGGAGCGCCCGGTCGTGCTCGGTCCGCGCGGCCAGCCAGAACATCGCGACGTGCAGCACGCGAACGGCGAGGTAGGCGAACGCGATCACGACGGGACCGTCGAGGCCGCCCTCGAGGTCGTCGAACGCCTCCGGCACCGTGAGCGCCATCACGAACATCGCCGCCATCGCGGCGAACATCGCGGCGCGGCCGAGACCTTCCTCGGCCTGCACCACGTTGCCGAGCCACGCGTAGCCGACCCAGCACCACCACAGCAGCGCGAGCACAAGGATCCCGCGCGCCAGCCCGTGCCACGTCGGGTCGTCCCTCATCAGCGAGGTGACCTGCGTGAGCGAGAACACGAAGACGAGGTCGAAGAACAGCTCGATCGGCGTGACCCGGGCCTCTTCGGCGACCGGGAGCAGCCGCGGATGCCGCTCGGCGCTCACGTGCTCTCATGGTCTCACGGGTCCGAGCTCCTCGAGTCCGCGCGTCTCGCCGCGCTAGGGTCGTTCGATGACCGGGATCGGGGTGCTCGGAGTCCCGACGAACTCGGCCGGGAAGACCGGCGGCGTGGCCCTCGCGCCTGCGGCGCTCCGCGAGGCCGGCCTCGTCGAAGCGCTGGAGCGGGTGTCTGCGGTCGTCGATTACGGAGACGTCACGCTGCCGGCTCCGCGCCCCGAGCGCGACCCCATCACGCGCGTGATCGATCCCGGGGTGCTGAAGGCGCTCGTCGAGTCGGTCCGCTCCCGGGTCGCCTCGATCATCGGTGACGACCGGTTCCCGTTGGTTGTGGGCGGCGACTGCCCCGTTCTGCTCGGATGCCTCTCGGCGTTCGGAAGCGCCGAGACCCGCGGGTTGCTCTTCGTCGACGGTCATGAGGACGCGTACCCGCCGGAACTCTCGACGACGGGCGAGGCGGCCGACATGGAGCTGGGATTCGCTTTGGGGCTGGTGGACACACCGTGGTGGCCCGGGTCGGTGGAAAGCCCGCCCCTCGTGTCCCTGCAGCGCGCGTGGCTCCTCGGTCCGCGCGACCGAGCCGCGCTCGAAGCGGAGGGCGGCACGTCGCTGGCCGGCCGAGCCCCATTCGTCGACGATCGCCGACTCACCGCTGATCCCGCGGGGAGCACCCAGGAGGCGGTGGCATCCCTCTCCCCACCCTGGTGGTTCCACGTCGACCTGGACGTGCTCTCGACGGATGCTCTGCCCGCGGTCGACTACCCGCAGGCTGGCGGGCTCGAGTGGGACGATCTCGACGTCGTGGCCGCGACCGCCCTGGCAGCCGGCCCGGTCGGCTGGGACGTGACGATCTACAACCCCGATCTGGATCCCGGCCGGATCTATGCGGAGCGCATCGTGCGTTTCATCGCGGGACAAGCGCGCGGTCTCTCCTTCGCCGGATCTGCGGTACAAGGGTGAGATGGACGATCGCATCGATCCGGACGAGGAAGCGCTCGACGCGTACTCCCGCGTCGTGACCTCGGTCGCCGAACGCCTGATCCCGTCGGTGGCGAGCCTGCGCGTTCGGCAGCACGTGGGTGGAGCGGGTGTGGATGGGGCGGGGTCTGCCGTCGTCATCACGCCGGATGGATTCGGGCTCACGTCGGCCCACGTGGTCGGCGGCACGAACCGAGGCTCGGCTTCGTTCGTTGACGGGCGTGAGGTCGCGTTCGACGTCGTGGGCCGCGATCCGCTCTCCGATCTCGCGGTGCTTCGGCTCGAAGGGGATGGGTTCGTCTCGGCGGAGCTCGGGGAGGCGGCGGAGCTGCGCGTCGGACAGCTCGTGGTCGCGATCGGCAACCCCATGGGATTCACGGGCTCTGTCACGGCGGGTGTCGTGAGCGCGCTCGGACGCGCGCTCCCGGTGAAGGCCGGCCGCGTGGTCGAGAACGTGATCCAGACCGACGCCGCGTTGAACCCGGGGAACTCGGGAGGTGCGCTCTCCGACGGTCGTGCGCGAGTCGTCGGGATCAACACCGCGGTCGCCGGATTCGGGCTCGGCCTGGCCGTCCCGATCGACGACTCGACGCGGCGCATCATGCACGCGCTGATGACCGCCGGAAGGTTCCAGCGGGCCTACATCGGGATCGCGGGCGGCGGGCGGCCGCTCCCGCCCCGGGCGGCAACGGCGGTGGGCCGGGAGGACGGCGTCGAGATCATGGAGGTGGTGGATGGCAGCCCCGCCGCCCGCGCCGGTATCCGGTCGGGCGACCTGATCGTCGAATTGGACGGCGTGCCGATCGCCGATGCCCGCGACCTCCAGCGTCTGATGGTCGGAGACGTGATCGGCCGGTCGGTGAACGCACTCGTCTGGCGTGATGGCGAAATCCGCACGTTCGCGATCCACCCCGTCGAACTCACGGCCGCCTGACCCCTCGAGCGAGCCTTCAGCAGGTCACGTGCAGGATCGCGTTGGTGCCGTCGGGTGCTCGCTCGAGCTCCTCGATCGCCTCCGAGGTCGGAAGCACCAGCAAATCGACGCCTCGCCGTTCCGCCTCCTCGGCCACTTCGTCGACGACGGGCAGCGACCCGGCGGCTCCGCTCCCGATCACGAGGCGCTCACAGGCCCAAGGGATGTCTTCACCCAGGGACAGAGGCGTGTGGCCATAACGGGTCCGGAGGCCCTTCGACGGTCCCTTCTTGCGCTTCCTGACGTCCCCGCGATCGATCACGAGATCGTGCTCGTACGTCGTGCCGTCGACCTCGATCGACCCGAAGGAGAACGATCCGAATCGCATCGCTCTCCATTGTAGGAACACCTGCAGGAAACGCCGCACCGCCGTCCGCCCGGCACGTAGGCTCGCCTCCGTGTCGGAGCGCGAGCTGACCGGCGTCGTTGTGAATGGGATGGGACGCGGCGCGGCTCTCCTCAACGATGACCGCGTGCTCGATCGGATCGAGGAGCTCTTCGGACTTCGGGTCGTGCCGGGGACCCTGAACGTTCGGATGGACGCTCCGTTCGATCGTGCCGCCGCCACCAGCTACATCGCGTCGTCCGACGTCGATCCGAGCTGGGAAGCCAGGACGGCGCAGGCCGGCTATCACCTCATGCCCGTGCTGGTCGCAGGCCGGTATCGCGGGATCGCGTTCCAAGCGGACGAGGCCGGCTACCCGGAGGATCTGCTCGAGGTCATGTGCGAAGTCCACCTTCGATCCACCCTGGGGCTGCACGACGGCGACCCGATCAGCGTGACGACGACATCCCATGTTGGCGCGGGGTCGGGACGTTCCCGGAACCGAGCGGGCGCGGCGCTGGGATCCTTCGCCTTCCTGCTGCTCGCGCCCGGGATCGTGGCCGGCGCGATCCCGTGGACGATCACGAGGTGGCGCGGCGAGAGCTCCCCGTGGGCCCTGATGGCTCTCGGGTTCGCGCTCCTCGCCGCCGGGATACTCGTCCTGCTCTCCGCCTTCGTGCGATTCGTGACTGAAGGCGTTGGCACGCCTGCGCCGGTCGCTCCGACCCGGCGTCTGGTCGTCGGTGGGTTGTATCGGTACGTCAGGAACCCGATGTACCTCGCGGTGCTCGCGATCATCGTCGGACAGGCGATCGCGCTCTGGAACCCGGCCCTGTTCGGATACGCGGCGGTGGTCGCGCTGGCGTTCTTCATGTTCGTCCGCGGATACGAGGAGCCCACACTCCAGCGAGCGTACGGGGACGAGTACGACGCGTACCACAGGGCCGTTCCCGGATGGCGGCCGCGATTTCATCCTTGGACGCCTGATCGATGGTGGGAGACCCGGTCCCGTCCGCTGATCGGACCGGTGGGCTACTCGCCGTCCGGCATCGTGTTCCGGAACGTGAGCGCGTAGACCTCTTGGCCCTTCGGGTACTCCTTCGTGGGCCGACTCTCCCGGGTGGCCGTCATCCCGAGCGCTTCGTAGATCCCGTCCTGCTCGTCGTGGAGATGCTCGCCCAGATAGACGTTCGCGAAGATCTCCTGCGGCCGCGACGCGGCGTTCACCATCCGCACGGCGCCGACCACGGGCGGACCGACGAGGGTGAGCTCGCCGGCGATCTCCACGAGGAAGCCGGGGCCGGCGTCCAGACCGATCGACAGCCCCACGCCGTCGGAGAGGTTCCGCGAGTTGCGACGGAAGTCCTCGAGCACGCGCCGGTGGAAGAGCTCGATCAGCTCATGTGCCGTGTGCGCGAGGTTGCCCGCCGCCTCAACGAACCGGCGCTGGTACTCCTCCTTCGGCGTGGCCGGCGCGATCCAGTACGCGAGGAAGCCGTCGCCGGTGAACTTGTCGAACCATCCGCCCGGCGTGCCGATCCCGCTGCGGACCGCGGACACGAACTTGTCCATGATCTTCGCGAACCGCTCGAAGTGCACGGCTTCCTTCATCAGCAGCGTCGATTCCCGGATGTCCGCGGCCATCACGAACATCTGCAAGGGCGTCGTGTCGATGATCGCGTCGAGCAGCTGCTCCCGCTCGAAACGCTCCTCCCAGTCGGGCGGCGCGTGCGCCGAGAGCAGCTCCGCGATCCTGAGGCGCTCCTGCTCGCGGTCGACCGGCTCCGACGTTTCTTCTTCGACCATGTCGAAGGAGCGTAGCCGGGGATCCGCGGTCAGCGCGGGCGACCCTCCCGGAGCGCGGCGACCGACTTCGCGATCCGGCGCTGCCGCGTCTCGTCGGTCTTGGCACCCTCGATCGAGGACACGTGCCACCCCTTGTTGCTGTTCGACAACGCGTCGAACGTCTTCTTGGCTTTCGCGTCCTTCTTGAGCGCGGCGGCGAAGTCCTTCGGCAGCGTGACTTCGCGCGGCGCCGTGTCGAGCTCGATGTCGACGTCGATCACGTCGCCGCCGGCGACCTTGGCGCCCGCACGGTTCTCGGCGCTCACGCCCACCATGAACCGCCCACCCATCGAGGCGATCGTGTTCCGGTACGTGAACCCGTTGATCGTGACCCGGACGGGCGGACGCTTCCCGGCACCGAGGCCCTCCACGACGGTGGAGGGGACCTCGAAGCCGGTCGCGGTCTTGCCGGCCTGCTCGAGCGTGGTGCGGAACCTCAAGAGAGCGCCCTCAAGAGAAGCGTCCTCATGCGAAGAACTCCTTCAGTGCCGGCGCCAAGACCGTCGGGTCGACGTTGTGCCCCTGGCCGTCGAGGAACCGCACCTCTCCGTCGGGGAGCGCGTCCGCGAGCGCCGCCGCGGTGTCGCGCATCCACGGCATGTCTGCTCCGCCCGCCAACACGAGTGTCGGCACCTTCACCGCGGCGGCGCGGTCCACGGGCACCACGTAGTCGCCCATGATCCGGGCGTCGTAGGCGAGCGTGTGGGCGATCGCCTCCTGCCCCGCCCACCACGGCTGGGTCCGCGCGTCGGCGACGAACTCCGGGGGCATCCCCACGACCTTCGACATGAAGTACTCGGCAGCGTCGCCCCGTCGGCCTTCCGCGATCATCGTCTCGTACTGCTGCACCTGGTCCGCCGGCGGCTTCGGGACGCCGTCCGGGATGTAGGGCGGCTCCCAAAGGGCGAGCTTGTCGATCGGCGCTCCCTGTTCGGCGGCGATCAGCGCCAGCGCGGCGCCCGACGACGAACCCCAGAGGTTCGCCGAACCACCGGCCGCCTCGATCACGGCCTCGATGTCCTCTACCTCGCGTTCGATCGCGTACGGCAGGGTGTCGCCGCTATCGCCGCGTCCCCGCCGGTCGTAGTTGAAGACCGTGAAGTCCGAGGAGAGCTCCTGCGCGATCGCGGCGTCGGCCATGCGGTCGACCGAACCGCCGCAGACGAGGACCACCGGCGGTCCCGAGCCGAGCCGGTCGAACGCCAGGGTGGTGCCGTCCTTCGAGGTGGTGGTCTCCATCGGATCCTCCTTCGTGATCTCTGGCTGGGTCTACGAGAACAGCTTCGTGAGCCAGGACTCCCAGGCTTGCTCGGTTTCGGCCTGATCGAGACCGTCGACGAAGATGTGGTGTCCGACACCGACCGGACCGCCGAACACGCTGATGTGCATGAACCGGTAGATCCCGTCGTCGGTGCGAACACCCAGGAAGTCCCGGGAGAGCCAGTCCACCTCACCGTCGAGTTGCGGGAGCCCTTCGGGCGTGAGCCGGACCCGGTCGCCGAGCTGCGGGGCACCCGCGAGCCCGAGCCCGCGATAGAAGGTCGCCCATGCCTCGTCCCGATCCGGGACCACAGGACCACCGAACACATTCACCGGCGTCGCCTTGCGGCCCTTGAAGTACGTGAGGTACACGCGCAGCTTGTCGAAGTACATCGGGTCGCCTTCGGAGAGACCCTCGTACTCCTTCTCCCAGTTGTCGCCGAGGAATCCGCTGTGGACCCACCGGACGACGGTGCTGCCCTTGTCCCGCCCTTCGACGAGGTACTCGAACGCATGGAGCGCGCCGTCCTCGGCTTCCGCGGTGCGGCTCGCGAAGTGTACGGGCGGCTGCCACGCCGTGATCGTCGCATCCTCCGAGGATCCGCGGAACTGCATGCGGGTCGTGCCGCCCTCCCGAGGCTCGATCTCGTTGACACCCATGAACCAGGCGTCGACGCCGGGTCCGGTGGCGATCGCGTTCCATACCTCTTCGGGAGAGGCGTCGACCTCGATCTCGTGGGTCAGCTCGAACGGGTGTGCCATCTCAGGTCCCCTCTCCGTCAGACGTCGGCTGGTCTTCCTTCAGGCTGGGGTGGACGGCCACGATCAGTCGGTGGTCACGACCACGCGGAGCGTTCTCGTCGTGGTACTTGCTTACCAGCGAAGTGACCGAAGCGGCCAGTTCCTCGGCGAAGGCCGACCGGTCGGCCGCCGAGGCGAACCGGATCTCGCCGTCCATCGCGAACGTGGCCAGGCGCTTCTTGGCCTTGGTCGCGCCGGCGACGAGCTGGCCCACGTCGCGCACCGCCCTGGCCGTCACCGCGATCAGCCACCGCGCCGACAGCCGGTCCGGCGCGCGGGAGGGGTCGGGCTGCACCCCGTCGAGCGCCGCCGGCGAGATCACGTAGGAGAGCGCCGTCGCTCGCAGCACGCGTTCCGTCATATTGCCCTTCTTCCGCTCTTCGACGAGCTCCACGAGGCCGTGCCGCTCGAGCGCCTTGAGGTGGTAGTTCACGTTCTGGCGAGGGAGGCCGAGCGTGCCGGCCAGGCTCGTCGCGGAGCCGGGCTCGGCCAGCTCGGCCAGCAGGCGGCTCCGCACGGGGTCCAGGGACACCTCGGCTGCCTCGGGGTCTTCGATCACGGCCACATCGATCACGAGGTCATGTTGCCACCGACAGTTTCTTTTGTCAAGATAAGAGAAATCTTCCGTTGGCGGCCGGAGTGGCCGACCGCCGGCGGCGGGTTGTAGACAGGAAGAGCCACGATCGAAGGAGGTTCCGATGCGATCAGTCTCCGAACCAGGCACGATCCCGATCTCGAAGCTCCGCGAGGATCTCCGTGGCGAGGTGATCACTCCCGAGGACGCCGGCTACGACGCCGCGCGGGCCGTGTTCCCCGGCAACATCGACCGGCATCCGGCCGTCGTCGTCAGGCCGGTCGACGCCCGCGAGGTCGCCACCGTGGTGTCGCTCGCGCGCGACTCGGGCAGCGAGCTCGCCGTCCGGAGCGGCGGCCACAGCGGGCCGGGCTTCGGCGTCTCCGAGGGAGGGATCGTCCTCGACCTGTCGGCGATGAAGGCGCTCGACATCGACGCGGACGACCGCACGGCGTGGGCCGAGACGGGACTCACGGCCGGCGAGTACACGAACGCCGCCGGGGAGCACGGCCTCGCGACCGGCTTCGGTGACACGGGCTCGGTCGGCATCGGCGGTATCACGCTCGGCGGAGGGATCGGCTTCCTCGCACGCAGGTACGGCATGACGATCGACGACCTGCTCGCCGCGGAGGTGGTGACCGCGGACGGAGAGATCCTCCTCGTCGACGCCGAGACGCATCCCGACCTCTTCTGGGCGATCCGCGGTGGGGGCGGCAACTTCGGCGTCGCCACACGGTTCCGGTTCCGCCTCCACGAAGTCCCCTCGATCGTGGGCGGGATCCTGATGCTGCCGGCCACGCCCGAGGTGATCGGGGAGTTCATCCGCGAGGCGGAGGCCGCGCCGGAGGAGCTCACGACGATCGCGAACGTGATGAAGACGCCGCCGATGCCGTTCGTCCCCGAGGAGCATCACGGGAAGCTCGCGATCTTCGCGCTGATGGCGTACGCGGGCGACACGGACGCGGGACAGCGCGCCGTCGCTCCGTTCCGCGCGCTCGCCGAGCCGCTCGCCGACATGCTCCGGCCGATGTCCTACCCGGAGATCTACATGCCGGACGAGGAGGAGTACCACCCGATCGCGGTCGGCAAGACGAGGTTCACCGACCAGCTCGAAGACGGAACGTTCACGACGATCCTGGATCGCGTGGAGTCGTCGACGGCGATGATGGCGGTCGCGCAGATCCGGGCGCTCGGCGGCGCGATGGCCCGCGTGCCCGACGACGCGACGGCGTTCGCGCATCGGCGGAGCCGGCTGATGGTCACCACCGCATGCGTGTTCGAGCAGCTCGACGAAACGACGACGCACCAAGCCTGGGTCGACGACCTCGCCGTGGCGATCGGACTCGACGGCCGGGCCGCGTACGTGAACTTCCTCGGCGAGGAAGGCGAGGCCGGGATCCGCGAGGCCTATCCCGATCCCACGTGGGACCGCCTCCGCTCGATCAAGCGCCGCTACGACCCGGAGAACCTCTTCCGACTGAACCAGAACGTCCCACCCGCGTGAGAAGGGCGCGGCGCCGCTTCGCGGCGCCGCGCCCCACCCGTCGACCGCTCGGTACTCAGTCCGCCCGGAGCGACTCGCCGGTCTCCAGGACGGTCTTCAGTCCGCTGAGCACCTCGGGCCAGCCGCCGCCGGCGCCCTCGGTCTCCAGCTCGCCGCTCACGAGTGCGGCGAGCTGCGGCGCACCCTCCAGGTCGTGGATCGCGGTGACCTTGCAGAAGCCCGGCTGGAGCTCCTCGATCTCCCAGGTGATCCGCGTGAAGCCTTCGGCCGCCATGTCCTCGCCGCCCATCAGCATCCGGAACGTGTGGACGAGGCGGCTCGGCGGATCGGCCTCGATCACCTCGCCGTCCACGGCCAGGTCGGGGACCTCGAAGCCGAGCTCTTGACCGCGCTGCTTCATCGCGTCGCTCGCGTACGCGCGGTAGGCGCCGCCGGGCCGGAGATCGAACTCCACGACCCCGCCGTAGCCGTAGCGCGACGTCCATTCGGGCTTCGTGATCGCGTCCCAGACCGCCTGGGCGGTCGCCTTGATGTAGATCCGGTTCACCTGCGTGGTGACACCGGTCTCGGTCTTCGTCGTCATGCCGAATCCTCCTTCTCGAGCTCGTGCTTCAGGTCGGCCAAGGCCGAGACCTGACGCTCCCGGTATCTTTCGATCCACCGGTCGTGGATCAGCCGGATCGGCACGGGATTCAGGAAGTGGAGCTTCTCCCGGCCGGACCGGCGGGTGACCACGAGATCGGCGTCCTCGAGGACCCGCAGGTGCTTCATGACCCCGAACCTCGTCATCTCCAACCCGGACTCGAGCTCGGTGAGCGTTCGGCCGTCACGCTCGTAGAGCCGGTCGAGCAGGAGGCGTCGCGTGGGGTCGGCGAGCGCCTTGAACACTCGATCGTCGTCGGTCATAGGAAGGAGGATAGGTGACCAAACGGTCACATGTCAACCAGGGGTCATGAGCCGGCACCAGGCCTTCGCCACCGCTCGGAGCTCCTTCGTCTTCGAGCGCACGTCGGCGAGGTCGTCGAAGCGAAGGAACCGGGCGGTGTGCCCTCGCCCTCCAGATGCGGGAACTCCCCGGGGATCTTGGCGCCCCGGTAGAACATCAGGGAGACCCGCGTGCCCTTCGGTTGCACGAACGCGGCCATGTCGCCCTCGTACGCGAACTGCACCGTGCCGTTCTTGACGTACGCGGTCAGTCGGGCGTCGGCGGCGAGGATCACCTCGGTGACACGACGAAGCGCGGGCTCGAGCGTCGGGTTCGTCTCGCGGAGCCAACGGTCGACGTCACGCGGGATCGCCGCTCCCGTCATCTCGCCTCGTCGCCGTCCTCGAGGAGCTCCTCCGCGAGCATCTCCATCAGGAGCCCGTCGTGGAACGTCCCGTCGGGTCCCTGCTCGTAGGCGCGCATGATCCCGACCCGGCGGAAGCCGACCTTCTCGTAGGCGCGGATCGCGGCCGCGTTGTCGGCCGCCGGGTCGATCGTGAGCCGGTGGTGACCGCGCTCCTCGATCAGGTGCCGCGCGAGGATCCGCACCGCCTCGCTCCCCAGACCCTGGCCGTGCCTCGGCGTCGTCAGGTACAGGTCGATGTTGGCGCTGCGGTACATCGGATCGTCCACCTCGCCGTACTGCACGGCGCCGATCACCTCGCCGTCGGCCTCGATCACGAACGTGTGCTCGTCGGCGACGAACTCGTCCATCTCCCCGTCCTCGAGGACACCCCATCGTCGCTCGATCTCCGGCTCGCCACGGATCGAGGTGAGGCGCGGCGCGTCGGCAGCGGAGGCGTTCCGGAGGACGAGACGCGGTCCGGCGAGCTGCACCGCGCTACGGCCTGATGTTCTGGTTGAGCCGGAAGACGTTGTCCGGGTCGTACGTGCGCTTCAGCTGGACGAGCCGGTCGTACTTCGCATCGCCGTAGACGCCACGGGCGACGTCGTCGCCGGTCTCCATCATGTCGTTCACGTAATGACCTTCCGTCGTGAACGGCGTGAGCGCGTCCATCGTGACCTTCCCCCACTCGCGGTGGGCGCCGTCCAGCGACGGGTCGTCCCACGCCGCCTCCACGCCCAGCCAGAAGGGCGCCTCGCGGCCCGTGAACGCCATCGCGTCGGCGGCGACGCGCGCGATCGCCCCTCCTTGTGCCCAAAGGCCGACCCAGCACTCGTCGCCCGGCGCCTCCGCGATCTGCTCGAGGCCGATGTCGACGTAGCCGGAGCTGAGCGCCGCGAGGAAGCCGCCCTTCATCGCGAAGCGCTTGCCCCACGCCATGTCCTCGTCGGCCGAGCCCTGGAGCTCCAGGTAGGGACGGACGTCGAAGGTGTCGTAGAGGGGGGCGGCGTCGCGGAGCGGACGGAGGGACTCCACCGCCTCCTCCACAGGCCCGGAGTGTGTGGCGCCCACGGTGACCACCGGCTGCCCCGAGATCCCCGGCGGGTACGGAGGTTCGTCGGTCGCCGTCTCGAAGGCGAACGACAGCGCCTCTTCGTCCGCGGCCGTCTCGAGGTACTCGCGGAACCGGTCCGCGATCTCGTGCGCCCGGGCCGCGGGGAACGCGATCGCGCCGTTCACGACGTCGCGGCCGAGCTCGTGCAACCGGAACTCGAACGATGTGACGACCCCGAAGTTCGGTCCCGCGCCCCGCATCCCCCAGAAGAGGTCGGGGTGCTCCGTCTCGCTCACGTGCAGCTGCTCGCCGGCCGCGGTCACGAGATCGACCGAGAGCAGATTGTCGATCGTGTAGCCGAACCGGCGCTGGAGCCGGCCCATCCCCCCGCCGAGCGTGAGCCCCGCGACCCCGGTGTGACCGACCACACCGACGGGGCACGCCGCCCCGATCGCCTGAGCGGCCTGGTCGAGTTCGCCGAGGAGCGAGCCGCCGTTCACGTTCGCCGTCATCCGCTCGGCATCCACGCTGACCCCTCGCATCAACGACAGATCGATCACGATCCCGTCGTCGCAGGTGGAGAACCCTCCGATGCTGTGACCGCCCGACCGGACCGCCACCGAGAGGTCCTGCTCCCGTCCGAAGCGGATCGAGCGGATCACGTCCTCGACGCCGGCACAGCGCGCGACGACGGCGGGGCGACGGTCGATCATCCCGTTCCAGACGATCCGAGCGGCGTCGTAGCCGGCGCTGCCCGGCAGGACGATCTCTCCCTCGAAGGCCTCGCTGAACGACGCCAGCGCGGCCATCTGCACGCCGATGGTCGCCTCGCTCACGGCTCGTCAGGATGCCACACGGTGTCGACGTCGGGACGCGCGGCTCAGCTTCGTTCTCGTCGGAGCACGAGCATGATCGGCATGAGCACGAGCAGCACACCGAGTCCGGCGATCAGGAACACGATCCTCGGGCCGACGAGATCCACCAGGAAGCCGCCGCCCGCGAACGCGAGCGCGTGCCCGGCGGGCGCCGCCGTGCCGACGAGGCCGAAGACGCGCCCGAGCATCTCCCGCGGCACCGACTGCTGGACCAGGGTGTCCATCGCCACCACCTCCACCGCGTTGCCCACACCGGCGATCGCCTGGCCGACGGCAACCAGGGCGATCAGCGGCGCGATCCCGGTGAGCACGGCGCCGATCCCGCCCGCGACCCAGCCGAGGAGGAAGACCGTGCCCGCCGTCGCGGCGGTCCCCTTCCACGAGAGCCCGAGCGAGCCGAGGAGCATCCCGACGCCGTACGCGCCCGTCACCAGCCCGTAGGCGAGCGGACTGCCGCCGAGCGTGTCGCGCACCAGGAACACGAGTGCCACGTCGTCAAGTCCCGCGAACGCCACCCCGACGAACAGCGCGACGATCAGCGTGCGCACCACCCGGTTCCGCCACGCGAACCGGAGCCCCTCCATGCCGACGGCGAGGAAGCCTCGGGGTCCCGCACCGTCGGCGGGCGCGCGGAGCGGCGGCAGACCCAGCAGGAACACCGCCGAGAGCACGAACGAGAGGGCGTTCGCGGCGAGGGCGCCGCGGAAGTCCAGCCACGTGACCAGCAGCCCCCCGAGGACGGGACCTGCCGCCACCTGGACGTTCAGGGACATCCCGATCCAGGCGTTCGCACGCATCAGCTGCTCCGGCTGGACGAGCGCCGGCAGAGCACTCCGTCCGGCGGGCGCGAACAACGTGTCGCACGCGGCCGCGAGGGCGACGAGCCCCAGGAGGACCGGGAACGACGGATCGAGCAACGCGATCGTGCCGAAGATCGCGGCCTGGCCGAGGTCGCACGCGATCATCAGCGATCGCTGCTCCACCCGGTCCACGACGACGCCCGCGAGTGGTCCGAGGAAGCGCGGGATCGCCGTCGCGAGCAGGAGCGCGCCAACGGAGGTGCCCGTGCCGCGGTCCTCCTGCACCATGAGGACGAGCGCGATCAGCGCGATCCCGTCGCCGACGTGCGACACGAACCTCGCGAGGACGAGCCGACGGAACGGCCGGGACGTCCGGATCGGGTTGGCGACCGGGAGGGCGCTCACGGCTCCGACCTCTCGCGTCCTCGGGATGCGGACCTCGGGACGCGGAAGAAGAGGGTGGCCGCGGTGAACGTCATCGAGTCCGCCGTGGGCCGCTCGAGCGCCAGCTCGTCGAGCCGATGGAGGTACGCGTGGAGCGCCTCGGTCGCCGCCACGACGCCGTCGGGATCGAGCTCCACCTCGCGCGTCGCGCGCGCGTCGAGCTCGGTGTCGAGCCGCTCGGTCGACGCGGCGTCCATCCTTCGGACAACCTCGGCGACGTAGGCGCGATCCATCGCGTGGCGGATGCCCAGCGGCGTATCTGGTCCCTCATCCACCCGGATGTCCTGGGGGACCTCGAACAGCATCTCGGTGCCGCCTCGACGGCTCCGTTCGCCTACCTTGAGCGCGATCCCCGCTCGCTCCAGCGATCGAAGGTGGTACTGGGCCGAGCCGAACCGGATGTCGAGACGCCGGGCGAGCTCCGACGCCGACAAGGGCTCGGCGCGGAGGAGGTGCATCATCCGCACCCGCGTGGGATGGGCGAGCGCCCGCATCGCCTGCAGGCCACCGACCCGATGGGCGTCGGGATGATCGATCCGTGGCGACCGGTTCTTCTTCGCTCCAGCGGGCATCTCCACTCAACCGTACAACAAACCTTGTAGGGTCAGGCAGGAGAACCCGGTCGCCCGCATCGACCGGCGCTGTCGTTCCAGTGGGTTGTCAACCTGCCGCCTGCCCCGCAAGAATCGGCAAGTCCGTGACCAAGGGGAGGGATCGTGCGACTTCGTCGTTCGCTCGCGCTCGCGGTAGGGCTGGTACTGGTACTGGCCGTACAGAGCACCGGGCAGTCAGCACCACAGCAGCGTGACGTAGCTCATCGGGCTCGCATCGCGAGCGCGGGGTTGCCGGAGAACTTCGTGCCGGCGACGGTCCGCGCGCGACAGCTGGGCCGCTACTTCGTTCAGATGAAGGCTCCGGCCGTCGCCGACGCGGTGCTCAAGTCAGGCGCCGCGACGAGCGCGCCGCAGAGGATCGCCGCCACCGGCGCGCTGCGCGCACAGGAAGGCGCGATCGCGCAGGCCAAGTCGCTCGGCGGCACGGTCACCTTCCGCTACAAGGTGCTCGTGAACGCGTTCTCCGCACAGCTCTCCGCGAAGGCCGCAGCGGCTCTCGCGCAGCGGGCAGACGTGCAGTCGGTCCAGCCCGTCTCGATCGTGCGGATGTCGCTCGACACCAGCGTGCCGTTCATCGGCGCGGACCAGGTGTGGGAGGACTTCGGCGTCCGCGGCCAGGGCATGCGGGTCGCGATCGTCGACACCGGGATCGACTACACCCACGCGTCGTTCGGCGGCGAGGGCACGGTCGAGGCCTATGAGGCGAACGACCCGACGTTCATCGAGACCGACAGCTTCCCGACCGACAAGGTGATCGGCGGGTTCGACTTCGTCGGGAACGACTACGACGTGTTGGACGCCGATCCCTCGAACGACGTCCCGCATCCCGACTTCGACCCGCTCGACTCGGACGGCCACGGGACGCACACCGGCAGCACGGTCGCCGGCATCAACGTTCCGGGTGAAGTGGGCCGGGGCGTTGCGCCCAAGGCTTCCCTCTACGCCTACAAGGTGTGGGACGAGGGCAACTCGACCGACGACGTCCTGGTCGCCGCGTACGAGCGGGCGATGGACCCCAACCAGGACGGCAGCATCGCCGACGCGGTGGACGTCCTGTCCTTCTCCGGCGGCGTGGACTACGGCACGTTGAACTCGATGGAGGCCATGGCGGCACAGCGTGTCGTCGACCTCGGAACGGTGTTCGTCGCTTCGGCCGGGAACTCGGGCAACCAGCCCTCCGGCGGGTCGGCCTACATCTCGGGCACGCCCTCGATCGCGCGCGGCGTGGTCGGCGTCGCCGCCTCGATCGACCAGTTCCTCGGCCTCGACCTGGACGTCAACAGCCCTCCGGGCATCGTGCTCCCGCTCGACGGGCTCACGGTGCATCAGTCGTGGTCGGGACCGATCCCGCCCGGTGGACTGAACAACGTCGACCTGTTCGACGGTCGCGAGGTCGACCCCAACACGGCGCAGCACTTCTGCAACCCGCTGCCGGCCGACTCGCTCGACGGGCAGGTCGTGGTGGTCTTCCGGAACTTCTGCGCACAGTCCACGAAGACCTTCAACGCGCAGGAGGCCGGAGCGATCGCGGTCGTGGTCCGCAACAACGCGGCCGGCGCGCCGGTGGCCCTGGCCACGAACGGTGAGACCCTGACGATCCCGTCCTTCATGATCGGCCGCGACGACGCGGACGCGATCCTGGAGGTGCTCAGCCCGAATGCGCCGGTCACGTTCAACGAGGGCACCGTCAACGTGTCGATCTCGGACGTCCTCGAGGAGAACCCGGCGTTCGAGGACGCGATGACGAGCTTCACGTCCGAGGGCCCCGCCAGGCTGACGAACGACCTGAAGCCCGACATCTCGGCGCCGGGGTCGGCGATCGAGGCGGCCGCCGTCGGGACCGGGAACGAGGCGGTCGCTCTGTCCGGCACCTCGATGGCCGCACCGCACGTCTCGGGCGTGGCCGTCCTGCTCCGCCAGTTGCACCCGAACTGGAGCCCGGCTCAGATCAAGGCCGTGCTGATGAACCAGGCCAACCGCAACATGGTCAACAACACCCTGTCCACACCCGTCCCGGCCACGGTGATGGGATCCGGAAGGGTCGAGGCGTTCCAGTCGGCTCGTGCCACATCGGTGGCGTGGCCCGGGAGCCTGTCGTACGCGTTCGCGCCGACACCGGCGAACTGGACGGCCATCCGGAGCTTCCAGGTGAAGAACTTCGACAACAACCCGGCCACGTACACCGTGACCGGTGAGGATCGGTACTCGGACTTCGATCCGGCCATGACCACCGTGCGGTTCTCCCTCGACGGGACGTCGTTCGGTTCGACGAGGACGTTCACGCTGAACGGTGGCCAGTCGCGTCGCGTGTGGACGCGGCTCGCGGTGGACCCGAGCGTCGTCTCGGAGCCCGAGCAGGAGTACGGGTGGTACTACCTCTTCGCGAGCATGGACGGCTCCGTGAAGATCACCCAGACCGGGAGCCCGAACGACACCCTCCGCTTGCCGTGGCACGTGGTGCCGCTCGCGGCATCGGACAACGGGCTCTCGGAGACAACGCTCGACATCTCCGAGGACCCCGCAACGATGGAGTTGACCGAGGGGACGGCGGCAGGCATCTCGTACGCCGACCTGTACCACCTCGGGACGACCGATCCTGCCGGGAGCCACACCGAGGAAGACATCGTCGCGGTGGGTGCCCGGTCCTTCACGGGCGCCACGATCGACGGGGATCCCGAGGGGCTGCCCACCGGCGAGGACGAGTTCGCGGGCATCTCGTGGCTCGACTTCCTCACCGATGACGACACACCCGACGAGCCGGTCGAGATCGGCGTGCAGACCTGGGGCGTGCACAACGTCACGGAGACGCTCGAGGTCGACGTCCTGATCGATGCCGGCGCCGACGGGGATCTTCGCGGACGAGGAGCTCCAGGCCGACTTCCTGGCCGTGAAGCTCCCCGCGCCGGGTGGAGAGGTCTGCGTCTTCGCCCTGCCGAGCACCTTCGAGGACTGCGACGCGTTGTACTTCGCCGACTACAGCAACTACAACAGCAACCTCGTCGGGTTGGTGTTGGACGCTCAGACGATCGGTCTGGTCGACGGCGAGTCCGACTTCGCGTACAGCGTGACGGCGTGCACGGGGACGTTCTCGGGCGACGTGCCGGGGACCGTCTGCGACACGGCGGGTGAGATCGACGGCGACACCGGGACGTGGGACCTCGTGTTCGACGCCGCGGACCCGGCCCTCGTGATCGACCCGCTCGTCTGCAAGGGGTTCTGGGACGGGGGCGACTGCGATGACGTCGATCCGATCGACGTCAGCGTCGGCTCCGCAGGTGAGGGGGACGACCCCTCGATCCTGGCCCTGTTCCCGAACGACCGGCCGCGCCGTACGGCCGTGGTCGTCGAGACGACCACCTAGGCAACGAGGAACATCGCGGGGCGGGGATCGGCCTTCGGCCGATCCCCGCCCCGTACCTCGTTCCGGGTCATCCCGTTCGTCTCCGTCCTCGGCTGCGCGCTCATCGCCTGAGCGGCCCGATCCTCCGACCGGCGGCGGAATCGGCGATCAGGGTGGCGAGGCGCCGTTCTCGTGTCTCCTCTTTCTTGGCGGTCATGACCCACCGGATCGAGTTCTGCCGGTATCCCTTCGGCTGGGTCTCGAACCATGCCCAGGCCTTCTTCTTCGCTCGGAACCGCGCTTCTATCTCGGCCGGGAACGTCGCCTCGTGCCGCTGCTCGTAGGAATAGATCCCCGAGCGATCCTCGCGCCTCGCCTCGAACGCCTCGAGGCCGGCCGGACGCATCCTCCCCTCGGCCGTCAGCGCGGCGACCCGGCCGATGTTGACCGCGCTCCAGACACTCCCCAACCGTCTCGGCGTGAAGCGGATCATGTACCGGTCATCGTCGATCCGCTTGCGGATCCCGTCGATCCACCCGAAGCACAGCGCCTCGTCCACCGACTCCGGCCACGTCATGCTCGCTCTGCCGGAAGCCTTCTTGAAGTACCCGACCCAGAGCTCCGGCTCGGTCTCGTGATGGCGCTCGAGCCATCGACGGAAGTCCTCCGGACGCTCGAAGGTTGTGACTTCCATGACGCAGGAGTCTCCCATCGGGGCCCCGACCGGGTCGGTGCCCGCCCCTATGCTGGGCACCATGCGGTGTGAGTTCTGCGGCCACCCCCTGCCGGAGGGTGCCCGTTTCTGTCCGAACTGCGGCACGCCCGTGTCCACCACCCTCGGCACCGAGGAGCGGAAGATGGTCACGGTCGTGTTCGCCGACCTCGTCGACTCCACCGGCCTCGCGCAGCGGCTCGACCCGGAACGCGCTCGGGAGGTCCTCGGGGGGTTCTTCGACGCCGCGAGCGAGGAGCTCCGCGCGCTCCGGGGCCACCCGGAGAAGTTCATCGGTGACGCGGTGATGGCGGTCTTCGGCCTTCCGCAGGTTCAGGAGGACGACGCCGTGCGGGCCGTGCGCGCCGGCCTCGCGATCCGCGACCGGATGCACCGCCTCCAGCAGTCGCTCGGCCTCGACGAGCCCCTCGAGATCCGGGTCGGGGTCGAGACCGGTGAGGCGGCGACGGGGGTGGGACCCACCGGTCAGCTGCTCGTCACGGGTCAGGTGGTCAATGCCGCGGCGCGACTCCAGGCGGCGGCGAAGCCCGGTGAGGTGCTCGTGGGAGCCACCACCCATACCCTGACGAAAGACGCCGTCTCGTTCGGTCCCCAGCAGGAGGTGGAGGCGAAGGGATTCGCCGGCGCGCTCCCCGCCTATCAGGTGGAGCAGCTCACCACGCGATCGGCCCGGCGCACGATCCCGTTCGTGGGTCGTGCCAACGAGATGGACATCTTGCGCGGGAGCGTCGCGAGGGTGCGCGCCACGGCGAGCCCACTCCTGGTTTCGATCCTCGGCGAACCCGGCGTGGGCAAGTCCCGGCTCGTCGACGAGCTCCTGGCCGGGCTCGACGAAGACGTCACCGTCCTCCGCGGCCGGGCGCAGACCTACGGCGACACCGCCACGTTCGCGCCGGTGACGGCGATCGTCCGCGAGATCGCGGGCATCGAGGACGACATGGCGCCGGACGAGGCGATGCGCAGATTGCAGGCCGCGGTGGACGGCTGCTGCGATCCGAGCGAGGCGGAGCGGGTCGCCGCGCGTCTCGGCCTCACGATCGGACTCGGCGCCCCCAAGCGGGAGGAGTCGGTCTTCGTCCAGGACGTGCAGAGCGGGTTCCTGTCGCTCGTCGAGGGTCTCGGGGCGCGCGGAGAGGTCGTCCTCGTGTTCGAGGACGTGCACATGCTCCGGTCGCCGATGCTCGACCTGATCGAGCGTTCCGCGGCGGCCGCCAAGGGCGTCCCCAAGCGCGCGCTCACGATCGCACTCGGCCGGCCGGAGCTCTTCGAGGAACGGCCGACGTGGGGCTCGGGAGCCGTGAACGCGGTCACGCTGCGGCTGGACCCGCTCCCGCCGGCCGAGGCGACGGAGCTCGTCCGCGAGGCGGCGGGCGGGCGGATCGGCGACGCCGAAGTCGCGGAGATCGGGAGCCGCACGGGCGGGAACCCGTTCTTCATCGTGGAGACGACCGGCATGGTGCTCCGGGCTCGCCAGGACGGAGCCGCGAGCTCGGGGCGTGCGCTCCCCCCCACGGTGCAGGCGGTCGTCGCCGCGCGCCTCGACAGCCTCCGCCATCGGCTGCGGGACCTCGCTCGCCGCGCGTCGGTCTTCATCTTCTCCTTCGACCAGGAGGAGCTCGCCACCATCTCGGACGCGGAATCGGAGGATCTCCAGGGGCTCGAGGAGGCCGAGATCCTCGTCCGAGAGGAGGGCGTCCGCGCGCCACGTTGGCGGTTCCGGCACGAGACGGTCCGGGAGGTCGCGTACGCGAGCCTGCCCAAACGCGAGCGACGGAGCCTCCACGAGAAGATCGCGCAGGCGCTGATGGAGTCGGGTCACCGGTCCTATGCCGCCGACCATCTGGAGCGGGCGGCGCTCGCCTCTCTCGATCTGGAACCCGGCGACCGTCGCCTGCCGGAGCTGGCGGCGGACGCCTTGGTCCTCGCCGGCGATCGTGCGCGCCGTCGCATGGAGAGTCGGTCGGCGCTGGACTACTACGCGCGGGCCCTCACGATGGCGGGACCGGAGGACTCGTGGGGTATGCGCGAGGGCCGCGTGCTCGCGGGAACGGGCGAGGCGCACTACTGGCTCGGCGAGTACCCGGCCGCGAGCGACGTCCTCGAGCGCGCGGTCGGGCTCGGCGAGAAGTTCGACGACGCGTGGACGTTGGCGCTCGCTCTCCGCTACCAGGGCGACATCGCGATCAACGTCGACGGAGATCTCGACGAGGCGGAGCGGCTGCTCGCGGATTCGCTCGCCGCGGCCGGCGAGCTCGACGACGCCTGGGCGATGTCGCGGTCCTTGCTGTTCGCCGGGTGGGTGCCCTGGACCCGGGAGCAGTACGACGAGGCGGACGCGATCTGGCATCGGGCGCTCGAGCTGGCCGAGGAGCACGACGACGACTGGGCCCGGGTCCGAGCCCTGACCGCGTTGTCGATCAACCTGTCCCAGCAGCAGCGGGACGAGGAGGCCGCCAAGCTGATCGATCAGGCGCGCGAGCTCGCCGACGAGATGGGCGATCGGTTCAGCGTCGCCGTCACGATGGTCCAGCGCGGGCGGCTCGACGAGGACTTCGGGAACCACGGGGAAGCGATCTCCCGGTTCGATCGCGCGATCGAGATCTTCAAGGAGCTCGGCGCTCGGTGGGAGTTGGCGGACGCGCTGGCCGAGCGAGGGATCTGCTACCGCGACCTCGGCCGGTTCGACGAGGGCGAGGAGGACCTGAAGAGCGCGATCCGCATCTCCGGTGAGCTCGGCGAGCAGCAGATCGCGGGATGGTCGGGCCGCGCGCTCGACCGGCTGGCGCAGCTGCGGGCCGAGAGCGCCGACGAGCGGGTCACCGGCGCGTAGCCGATCGTCCCGTTACAGGAGCGAGGATTGGCCGCGCACGGACTTCCGTCCGCGGCGCGCTCCGACGGAGGGCTCCGCCTCGGACGGGTGCTCCACGAGCGCGACCACCCGCGCCGTCATGAACCGTCCGGTGCGGACGGCCTTCCCACCGCGCGTGACCTCGGACACCTCCACGACGCCGCGACCGGTCGTGACCTCGACGCGACGCCCCGCGCGAGTGGCCTCGATCTCGTAGGTCTGCACCCCGTTGCCGATGTCCACCACGATCTCGACACGGTCGCCGCGCATGTCGACCATGATAGGCGTCGCCGCCGACGGACCTTCGGAGAGGATGGAGCCGTGGAGCCCCGGAGGATCGACCTCGACGCGCTCCTGCGAGCGCACGCGTTCATGCGGGTCGAGCGCCCGCCGGAGCTCTGGCAGGTCGACGTGGATGACGAGCCGTTCATCCGGATGCTCGGCGAGATGATCGTCGTGGGGCTGCTCCACCACGACGTGCTCGCGGAGCTCACGCTGAACGCCTCGAACGTCACGGTCGGCGACGACCGCCCGGACGGCGTCACGCCGGGTGACTACGTCGGGATCACCGTCCGCGGACCGGGAGCGTGGGAGCGGGACCAGGCATGGACCCCGTCGTCGTCGGAACCGTTCTGGAGCGCCGACCTCGACGCCGCCGCCCGGGCCGCGTCCGTCGTCTACGCCTACCTGCGCCGCCCGAGCCCCGACGAGGGCTCGATCACCGTCTTCATCCCTCGATCGCGCCGGGAGGGAGCGCCTCCGCACTCTTCCGGATGAGCTCCTCGAGCACCCCGATGTCGACGTCGTCGAGCCGCTTGAACCGGACGCAGCTCCTCCCGACGTCGGCCTTCGGCAGCCGATCCTTGTACGCCTCGAGACGGCCGCTCTCGTCGGCCATGAGGACGTGGAGGGAGATCGTCGCCTTGTTGCTGGCGAGTCCGACACGACACCAGTCGCCCTCGCGTCCCGAGGCGGAGCGATATCGGTAGGTCCCGTACCCGAGCATCCCGGACTGGATGTAGGGGTCGAGGTCCGGCGCCGACTTCCGTATCAACTCGTGCAACTCGCGCACCTGGCTGCGGCGCGGTTCAGGGAGCGACTCGATGTACGCCTCGGGCGTTCCCGCGCTCGTCCCCGACCTTCCACCCGTCGCCACGATCCCGACAGGCTATCCGGCGACGCGGCTCGTAGCATGGCGGGATGGCCGTGACGTCCACGATGCTGCCCCTGGGCACCGACGCACCCGATTTCACCCTCCCGGACGTCGTCTCCGGGCGGACAGTGACGCTGTCCGATCTCGACGACCGCACGGCGTTGCTGGTCATGTTCCTGTGCCGGCACTGCCCCTATGTGGCGCACGTCCGGCCCGCGATCGCGTCGCTCGCTCGAGAGCATGTCGGCTCCCCACTGGGGATCATCGCCATCGGCGCCAACGACCCTGCGAAGCATCCGGAGGACGCGCCGGAGGGGCTCGCGAGCGAGGCGGTCGAGGCGGGCTACCCTTTCCCCTACTTGTTCGACGAGACGCAGGAGGTCGCGAAGGCGTACACGGCCGCGTGCACGCCTGACTTCTTCCTCTTCGACCGCGATCGACGTCTCGTCTATCGCGGACAGTTCGATGCGAGCCGTCCCGGGAACGGCCTGCCCGTCACCGGCGAGGATCTCCGAGCGGCGATCGGAGCTGTCCTCGAGGGACGAGCCGTCGCGGTCGACCAGCACCCGAGCGTCGGCTGCAGCATCAAGTGGCGACCGGGCAACGAGCCGGACTTCGGCTAGGTCCGGTCGACGGTTCGATCGCCCGAGCCCGGGGTACAGGACCCCCGAGCTGCGAGGCGAGGAGGCGAGCCATGACCACCGCCGGATCCGAGCGCGACGCGATCGAAGGCGAGGCCGAGGAAGCACAGATGGCCGACGACGACCTGCTGGAGCGGAAGCCGAGCCCACCGAGTGCGCCCGAGGAGGACAAGGCTGAGGACGAGCTCGAGCCGCTCGAGGGCGGCGCCGAGACGCTGGCGGACCTCGACGAGGAGGCCGGTCAGGCGAACCGTCCGGGAACGGACCGACCGCCCGTCTGAGGGCGGTCGTTCCGTGTTCCCGTCGAGCTATCGTCCGGTGCGATGCGTTTCGCGCCCACCGACGTCGGGTTCATCGCGGACCCCTATCGCGACTACGAGGAGCTCCGCGCGTCCGCGCCCGTCGTCTACGACGAGGCGACCGACCACTGGCTGATCTCCCGGTACGCCGACGTCGACGCGCTGTTGCGGGATCGACGCTTCGGCCGCACGTACCTGCACACCGCCACGCACGAGGAGATGGGCCGCCCGGCCCCGCCCGACTGGCACGCGCCGTTCTGGGACCTGATCAACGCCGGGATCCTCGACATGGAGCCACCGGATCACACGCGCGTGCGCCGGCTCGTGTCGAAAGCCTTCACTCCCCGGTTCGTCGAGTCCCTCCGCCCGCGGGTGCACGCGATCTTCGAGGGGCTTCTCGAGACGGTGGTGGGTGCGGGGGAGTTCGACCTGCTGCCCACGCTCGCGGAGCCGCTGCCCGTGATCGTGATCGCGGAGATGCTCGGCGTCCCCGAGGCGGACCACCAACTCCTCCGACCGTGGTCGGCGGACATCGTGAAGATGTACGAGCTGCACCCGACGGAGTCCGCGCAGCACGACGCCGTCCGCGCGAGCCTCGAGTTCTCCGCCTACCTCCGAGAACTCGCGCAGCAACGGCGCATCTCGCCCGGGGACGACCTGATCTCCGGCCTCGTCCACGTGATCGACGAGGGCGAGACCCTCACGGAGGACGAGCTCGTCGGGACGTGCGTCCTCCTGCTGAACGCCGGCCACGAGGCGACGGTGAACGCGACGCTCCTCGGCTGGTGGGCGCTGTTCCGCCATCCGGACCGGCTGAAGGAGCTCCGCGCCGACCCGTCGCTGCTCCCGACCGCGATCGAGGAGCTCCTGCGGTTCCAGACTCCCCTGCCGATGTTCGAGCGGTGGGTGCTCGAGCCGTTCGAGCTCCACGGGGTCGAGGTCCCGAAGGGAGCCGAGCTCGGCTTGCTCTTCGACTCGGCGAACCGCGACCCGGCCGTCTTCGAGGACCCCGACGACCTGCGCCTGGACCGCCGACCGAACCCGCATCTCACGTTCGGCGCCGGCATCCACTTCTGCCTCGGAGCCCCGCTCGGCCGCATGGAGCTGCAGATCTCGTTCGGCACGATGCTGGAACGCTTCCCCCAGCTGGAGCTCGTGGAGGAGCCGCGGTTCCGCCCGAACTACATCATCCGCGGGCTCGAGGGCCTGCGGGTCCACCCATAGAGACGAGACAGGAGGCACGGTGACGGACGACAGGTACGAGCGAGGGCGAGAGCGGTTCCTCGAGGTGCACGACGAGAAGGCGCTGGCCGCGGTCGAGGGTCTCGGCGATCTCGGCCACGCGATCGTGGAGTTCGCGTACGGCGACGTCTACACGCGACCGGGACTCGCGCTGCGAGACCGGGAGATCGCCGCGGTCGCCGCGCTCGTGGCCACCGGCCGGTCCTCACAGATCCCGCAACACCTCCGCGCCTCGCTGAAGGCCGGGCTCTCCCCCGAGGAGCTTCGCGAGATCATCCTGCAGACGGCGACGATCGCCGGTTTCCCACCGGCGATGAATGCGATGTCGACGCTGAAGACCGTCCTGAAGGAGACGGGAGCCGCCGAGTCCTAGTCCGGTCGGCTGGGCACCTCGACCCGCACCGGCAGCCGCTCGTACTCGAGCACCCGGTTCCAGGGCACGTGGATCTTCGTGAGATGGACGACCCCGCCCTCGATGTCCAGCGTGCGCTCCACCAGGAAGTCCGCGGTCCACGCGCCTGCGTCGAAGCGATCGGCCCGGACGACGATCCGCTCACCTTCGTCGGTGCCGTCGTCGAGCCACGCGCGGATCTCCGCCCGTGTCAGGAACGCATCGTCGACGGTCTGGACGACCTCCCGCGTGTACCGGATCACCCGGTGCCACGGCACGACCGTGGTCGTCCCGAGCGCGACCCCCCGCTCCATCGACTCGAAGCGATCGCCGGGCACGTCGAGAACGGTGCTGCGGCCTCCCGGGTCGGCGAGGTGGACGCGATAGACGTTCCCGTCGGGGGCGCTCATCGCCTTCGAGCCTACCGTCGGCCGGATGCCGTCGCATCGGTCGAAGGGCTACGTCGGATGGCCAGACGTTCGACTCGCGGATCCGGGGCCCTACGGGGCGCGCTCGTCCAGCCGGAACACCGTGTTGGACAGGAAATCCACGGTCCACAGGTCGCCCGCCGCGGGGAACGGGCCGAACCCCACGAGGTCGAGCTGATCCACCACCTCCCCGCTCTCGACGTCCAGCCGGTAGAGGGTGTTGTTGCCCGACGCCCAGTAGGAATCGCCGAGCACGGTCCCGCCGAACAGCGCTTCGTCGACCGGCAGGCGGTCGTGGACCTTCATCGTGCTGACGTCGAACCGCAGGACGCTCTGCTCGAACGAGCTCGACACCCAGAGGATGTCGCCGTCCGCCGCCAGGCCCTGGGGCTCGAAGGACTCCAGCTCGATCGTGTCGACGACCGTATGCGTTCCGGGGTCGATCCGCACGATCGCCCCGGCGGCGGCGACCCAGAGCTGCTCGCGGGCGAACGCGATGCCACCGAGCGGACCGTCCACGTCGACCCGGGCGAGGATCTCCCCGGAGTCGGGATCGAGCTCCACCACTTGCTCGCCCTGACCCGCGATCCCCCACAGGCCGGAGGGCGTCGACGTGAGGCCGAACACCCCGCCGGGGACCCGGATCCGCTCGACGACCTCTCCCCGGTCCGGATCGAACCGGACGATCGTGCCGTTGTTCGGCGTCTCGATCCAGAGGGTGCCGTCCTGCTCGAGCATGCCGCAGGGGCCTCCCGGCATCGCCTGCGTAGAGACCACCTCGTTCGTCGCCGGGTCGATCTCCGAGAGCACGTTCCCGTCGAAGCCCGTCACCCAGACGCTGCCCCCGGCCTCGATGAGGAAGCACGGACTCCCGTCCACGGGGATCTCGGCGAGGATCCCGTTGTCGGCCTCGGCGCTCTGCGAGGCGGTGATCACGGGCGTCGGCGGTGAAGGGAAGTCGCCGTAGACGCCTCCCGCGCAGGCGGTCAGGAAGCCGCACACGAGGACGACCGCGACGCCCCGCGACGAAGCCCAAGGAAAGGCAGAGAAGCGCAAGGGTCGCGCTCGTCGCCTTCGGACCACGTCCACGCTCCTTGTACGTCACGTGGCCGGGAGCGGGCTCTCCGGCCGTGAGGTCTATGCTCGAAGGGTGAGTTTGTACCAGCTCCGAGAGCAGGTCCCGATGCTCACCGCGCCCGTGCTGATCGCGGCGTTCGACGGCTGGATCGACGCTGCCGGCGCCGCGACGGCGTGCGCGAACCACATCGCGGAGGACGGTCGCGTCGTCGCCTCCTTCGACGTCGACTCGCTGAACGACTATCGAGCGAGGCGTCCGGTCCTCGACGTCGTGGACGGGGTGCTCGCGCGGATGCAGTGGCCGGACATCCTCCTGCGACACGTGGCGTTCGATGGACGGGACGTCCTGGTCCTCGTCGGTCCGGAGCCCGACTACAAGTGGAAACAGCTCGGCGACGACCTGCTCGAGCTCGCGCTGCGGCTCGGCGTCGTCGAGTGGATCAGCCTCGGCGCGATCCCGGCGGCGGTGCCGCACACCCGGCCCGTCCCGGTCCTAGCGACGGCCTCCACCGACGCCTCGCTCCGCGACGGGGAGCAGCAGGGTCCCGGCGGGGTCCTGCGGGTCCCGGCGGCTGCGCTCTCCGCCGTGGAGATGACCGTCGCGGCCTCCGGCATGCCGGCGATCGGCTACTACGCCCAGGTGCCGCATTACATCGGTGCTTCCGCCTACGCGCCGGCCACGTTGGCGCTCCTGCAGCACGTGGAGCGGCGGCTCGGCGTCACCGTCCCGCTGGGGACGCTCGGCGACGACGCGCTCGCGCAACGGGAGCGCCTGGACGCGGCGATCGCGGAGGACGACGACTCGAAGGAGTACCTCTCCCGTCTGGAAGCGATCGCGAGCGAGGACCGCATCGTGTCGGGCGACGAGCTCGCATCCGAGATCGAGCGGTACCTGAAGGAGCAGACCTAGCCGACCCGGCCGACCTCGCGCAGCAGAGGTCAATGCGCGGACGCCCGGGCGAGGATCGCCGTCACGGCGTCGTGGTAGCTCGAGACGAGCGCGGCTCCTTCGCGGAGCTGCGACCACAGCTCGGTGGCACGACCGACCGTGAAGTCTCGTTCGGCGATCGGGATCGAGTCGAGCAGGACGACGGGGATCCCCCGCGCCGCGGCCTCGAGCGCCAGCTCGAGGTTGCGGATGTTGCCGGGACCGAGGGGTGGGTCGCAGACGACGATCACGTCGGCGGCGTCGGCGTGGCGGAGCCACGCCGACGCCGCCTCCTCGTCGATCTCGGAGAACGCCGGCACCGAGAGGTGCTCGATGTCGAGGCGCTCCGCGACCTCGACATCGGTGTCGCTCCCGTGCAGCACACCCGCCACCACGTGGACGCCCCGCTCCACGAGCAGGCGCATCAGCGGTGCGCCTCGGCCGGCGCCGCCGACCACGAGCGCGCGGAGTCCGGTCGCGACGATCGCCTGCTCGGGTGGACCGAGGACGACCGCCGGCCTTCCCGTCGCCGCGCTCGCCTCCACGTCCGCGTTGACGCCGTAGACCGTCCGGAGCAGCGACCGGGTCACGACCTCCTCCGGCTGGCCGTCGGCCACGATCTCGCCGCCCGCCATCGCGACGAGCCGGTCCGAGACCGCGGCCGCGAGCGTGAGGTCGTGGAGCACCGCCAGGACGGCGACGCCGCGCTCGTCGGCGAGACGCCGGATCACCTGGTGCAGCTCCACGACGTGCCGGATGTCGAGGTGCGTCGTGGGCTCGTCGAGGAGGAGCACCGGCGCGTCCTGCGCGAGGGCTTGCGCGAGCACCGCTCGGCGCCGCTCCCCGCCGGAGAGCTCGTCCATCGGGCGGTCCGCGAGGTGCTGGACGCCGACCGCCTCCATAGCCTCCCGCACCTTCGCCCAGTCCTCGATCGCTCCCTCCGGCCCATCGCGACAGGTACGGAGCCCTGCCCATCAGCACGAACTCGAGGACGTCGAACGGGAACGCAGGGATCACATCCTGCGGGACGACGGCGACGAGGCGCGCCGCCTCCTTCGAGGACAGCTCGTACGGGTCGCGGCCCGTCACCCGGACCGAGCCGGCGTCGGGCTTCAGCGCCCGGCAGGCGACCCGCACGAGCGTCGTCTTCCCGCAGCCGTTCGGTCCCACCAACCCCACGACCTCTCCCGGCGCGACCGCGAGCGAGACATCCCGCAGGACGTCGGCCGCCCCGTAGCCGGCGTGCACGCCTTCGAGCGCGAGGGCAGGCTCAGGCGACACCGACGGCCCTCCCACGCTCGCGCCGGAGGAGCCACAGGAAGAACGGCGCCCCCACCAGGGCCGTCACCGCGCCGAGGGGGAGCTCCTCCGGCGCGAGCACCGTTCGCGCGATCAGGTCGGCGAGCACGACGAACAGCGGGCCGCCGAGCAGGACCGCGGGGAGCAGCCGGCGATGATCGGCCCCCACGAACAGCCGCAGCAGGTGGGGCGTCATCAGGCCGACGAACCCGATCACGCCGGCCACGGACACCGCCGCGGCCGCCAGCAACGCGCCGGCGGCGATCGAGCGCCGCTTGAAGCTCGGCACCTCGACGCCGAGTTGCGCGGCGCGCTCCTCTCCCAGCGAGACGAGGTTCATGTCCCGCGACAGCAGCAACGTCGCGCCCGCCCCCACCACGATGAACGGCACCACGACGCTGACGGAGTCCCAGCCGCGCGAGCCGAGCCCGCCGAGCAGCCAGAAGTAGATGCTCCGTATCTGCTCACCCGAGAACGACATCACGAGCGACATCAGCGCGCTGATCGTGGCGGCGACGGCGATCCCGGCGAGCAGCAGGGTCGTGACCTGCACCGTCGGGCCCACGCGCGCGATCGCGTAGACGAGCAGCGTCGTGACGATCGCGCCGGCGAACGCGGCGCTCGTGACGACCAACCCCCCTGCGATCGACGCTCCGCCGAGCACGATCACCGCGATCGCACCCAGGGCCGCTCCCGACGACACGCCGATCACCGCGGGGTCGGCAAGCGGGTTCCGGAAGAGCCCCTGGAACAGCATCCCGGAGACCCCGAGGGCGGCCCCCACCAGCACGGCGAGGGCCACCCGCGGCAGCCGGAGCTGGAGCAGGATCACCTCGGTCGCGCGATCCACGCCGTCCGGGTGACCGGTGAGACCGAGCTTCCACGCGAGCACCCGAAGCGTCGTGCTCGGCGGGATCCATACCGCTCCGACCGCCACGGCGATCAGCACCGTGATCACCAGCGCGACGGCCAGCACCACCATCGTGCGGCGGTACCGGCGCGCGCCGGGTCGCGTCATGCCGTGCCCAGCGCCTCGGCGAGCTGACGGAGCCCCTCGATCACCCGCGGACCCGCGCGCGTCACCAGGTCACCGTCGACCAGCGCCACCCGGTCGTCCTCGATCGCGGGGATCGCGGCGAACCCGGGCCGCTTCGCGACGGCCGCGACGCTCTTCGCGGACTCCGGCGTCACGAGATACACCGCCGGACCGTCGGCCACGAGATCGTCCACCGACCACTCCGGGTAGTCGGACTTCGCCTCCTCGGTCACCGGATCGCAGCCGGCACGCTCCAGCAGATCGTAGATGAACGTGTTCGGTCCGACGGTCGTGAGCGGCGGGTAGTAGACCTCGAAGAAGCACGACACGTGCCCTGTCGTCTCCGCGCCCGCCGTGATCGCGTCCGCATCCTCACCCATCTGCGTCGCAAGAGCATCCGCTTCGTCCACGGCGCCCGTGAGCTCGCCGACCGTCTCGATATCGGCGAGGAGATCGTCGAGCGTGTCCGCGTGCAGGGTGACGACGGGGATGTCGAGGTCCCGCAGGCGTTGCTTCCACTGGTCGCCACCGGGGATCGTCAGGAACAGGTCGGGCTCCAGCGAGACGACCTTCTCGATCGTCGGGTCGACACCGAAGTCGCCTGCGCCGCCGACCTCCTCGATGTCCTTCGCTTCGGCCGGGTAGTCGTCGAACGGACCGGACACACCGACGAGCCGGTCGCCGAGGCCCGAGCGCGAACACGATCTCGGTCATCGACGGGCGCGAACGTCACGATCCGCTCGGGTCTGCGCGCGATCGTCACCTCGTCGCCGTCGTCGTCGGTGATCGTCATCGGGAACGCCGCGACCGGCGACGGTGGTCTCCGGCGATGCCTGGGGCGTCGTGGACTCCCCGCAGGACACGAGGAGGAGCAGGACGGCGGCGATGCCGCCGACGGAACGATGGATCATGGCGCGTCTCCCTTCACGCGAAGGTGACGGTCCTCTCGCGCTCGGGCAGGTCTCCTGACTCCCGGATCCTCGCTCCCCCGACCCTTCCCGGGCCTCGACGCCCAGTGGTTCGTGTCGGGTTCGCTCCCCGGTCACAGTGGCGCGACCGTGCCGGATTCCCACCGGCTTCCCTCTTCGGGCTCGAACGGGATACGCCCGCCGAGCCGTCCGGCCGCCGAAGCGGCCACTCGGGCACGTGAACCTATGTGCGGCGGAGTCTATCGCCGGTGTGTGCCACCTCGCTGCTGCCGGGCCGGATGGCGTCAGGCGCCTGTGGGATGCTCTCCCGCATGTCGGCACCGACGAAGCGCACGCAGGTCCACCGTCACCCCGAGCGCGGTGACTACGACCGGGCCACGATCGATCAGATCCTCGACGAGGCGCTGATCTGCCACGTCGCGTTCAACGACGGCGACGGCGCCCCTCGCTGCCTCCCCACGATCCACGCTCGGGTCGGTGACACGATCTATCTGCACGGCTCCACAGCCGCGCGCGCGTGGAAAGCGCTTCGCGGGGGCGCCGAGGTCTGCATCGTGGCCACCATCGTCGACGGCCTCGTGATGGCGAGGAGCGCCTTCAACCATTCGATGAACTACCGGTCCGTCGTGGTCTTCGGGACGGCCCGCGAGGTCACCGAGGAGGAGGAGCTCCACACGGCCGCCGCGGCGATCACCTCGCATGTCGCCCCCGGCCGCGAGGATGAGGCCCGGATGCCAACGGCCGCCGAGTACCGACAGACGCTCCTCCTCGCCGTTCCGCTCGAGGAGGCCTCCGCCAAGGTCCGCACCGGACCGCCGAAGGACGACGACGACGACATCGCGCTGCCGATCTGGGCGGGCGTCCTCCCGCTCGCCACCAACGCGGGCGACCCCGATCCCAGCCCCGACCTCGCGCCCGGGATCGACGTCCCTCCGTCCGTCTCCGGGTACCACCGACCCGGCACGCGGTGAGCTCGGTCCCCGAGCCCAGCCCCAGGCTCCGGGACAGCTACCGTGCCCTGCCGCGCACGGTCTGGATCCTGTTCGCCGGCACGTTCGTGCTCCGGCTCGCGAGCTTCGTCTTCCCGTTCCTCGCGCTCTACCTGACCCAGCCAGGCGGTCTCTCCGTGCAGGAAGCCGGCCTCGCGATCACCGGCTACGGCATCGGGGCGATGGCCGCGCAGCTGACCGGCGGCCTGCTCACCGACCGGATCGGGCGACGTAACGCGATCGCCATCTCGATGATCACGTCCTCCGTCCTCGTTCTGCTTCTCCTCCAGGCGCGGTCGCTCCCCTCGGTGATGGCGATCGTGATCGTCTACGCGTTCTTCGCCGAGCTCCACCGGCCCGCCTCAGGCGCATTGATCGCCGATCTGGTCCCCCCGGAGCATCGCGTCGCCGCGTACGCGTTCAACCGGCTGCTGTTCAACCTGGCGTTCGCGATCGGTCTCGCGATCGGAGGGCTCCTCGCCGAGGAGCACTTCACACTGTTGTTCATCGCAGACGCCGTGACCTCCGCGGCGTTCGGCGTGATCTCGCTCGTCGCGCTCCCCCATGGCACCCGCACCACGAGGAAGCAGGATCGGGAGAGCGGCGGCGCGCGTGCCGCGATCTTCGCCGACAAGGGCTTCCTCCTCGTCCTCGCCGCCATCCTGGCGGGCGGGCTCGTCTACGCACAGGGGTACTCCACCTTCCCCCTGTGGGTCCGCGACCTCGGGTTCCCCGACCGGGTCTACGGGTTCCTGCAGGGTTCGAACGGGATCCTCGTCGTGATCTTCGAGCTCGGCGTCACGGCGATCGCGATGCGCCACCCGCGTATCCGGATGATCGCGCTCGGCGTCCTCCTCACGGGGCTCGGGTTCGGTGGGTTCGGGATCCTCACGTCCGGGATCGGGATGGCGGTCGCGGTCGCCGTCTGGAGCATCGGTGAGATGTTCGGCTCCCCGAGCTCGGCGGCGTTCATCGCGGACCGCGCGCCGGTGCACCTCCGAGGGCGGTACCAGAGCTCGCTCGGCATCACCTACGCGCTCGCCTTCACGATCGGACCGGTTGGAGGAACGGCTCTGTACAGCGTGTGGCCGAAGGGCCTCTGGATCACCTGCGCCGCACTCGGTGTGATCGGAGCCGCCCTCGCCCTCGCGGCCCAGCGTTACCCGGCACCCGCGATGGCTGAGCCCCCGCCTGGTTGACGCTCGGCCCCGGCTGGGCTATATATCGGTTCGATATACCGCGCCGATATATCGCGGCGCTACGACGAGGAGATAGAGGAACGATGCTCGAACTCGCGGTCCTGGGCCTGCTCAAGGAGCGACCCATGCACGGCTACCAGCTCTCCCGTGAGCTCGGCGACTCGCTCGGAGGTCTGTGGCGGGTCTCCTATGGCTCCCTCTACCCGACCCTCCGCCGCCTGGAGCGCGACGCCGCGATCGAGTCCGAGGACGGCGACGTCCGTGGCGCGCGGCGCAAGAAGGTGTACCGCATCACTCCGAAGGGGGAGCAGATCTTCCTCGAGCTCCTCCAGGAAACGCCGCAGGACACCCAGACGGAGGACGCCCGGTTCCGTATGCGCCTGGCGTTCTTCCGCTATCTGCCGCCCGAGACCAGGATCCGGTTGCTGGAGCGACGCCGGCAGGCGCTGAAGGAGCGCCTGGTGACGATCGCCGAGTCGCTGCGATCGGGACGAGGCGGCACCGACGACTACGGGCGCGCGCTCATCGAGCACAACCGCAGCGTCACCGAGTCGGACATCGCGTGGCTCGAGCAGCTGATCGCCGCCGAGCGCACCAAGAGCGCCCCCACCGGGGGACTGAAGCGTCGCCGCGCGGCGCTTCGAGGAAACGTGGGCTCAAGCAGCGAAGCGATAGCCCAAGGACACGTGGGCTCAAGCAGCGAAGCGATAGCCCAAGGACACGTGGGCTCAAGGAGCGAAGCGGTAGCCCAACGAAAGGAGCGCATCTCGTGAGCACCGTCCGAATCGCGATCGTCGGCGTGGGGAACTGCGCCTCGTCGCTGGTCCAAGGCTTGCAGTACTACAAGGACGCCGATCCGTCGGAGAAGGTCCCCGGCCTGATGCACGTCGAGCTCGGCGGCTACCACGTCGGCGACGTCGAGGTCGTGGCCGCGTTCGACGTGGACGCCATGAAGGTCGGCAAGGACGTCGCAGAAGCGATCTTCACCGAGCCGAACAACACGATCCGGTTCGCCGCGGACGTTCCGCCGACCGGCGTGACCGTGAGCCGCGGACGGACGCTCGACGGACTCGGCGCGTTCTACCGCGAGGTGATCGAGGAATCCGACGAGCCGGAAGCCGACGTCGTGAAGGTCCTCAAGGACACGAGGGCCGACGTGCTCGTTTCGTATCTCCCGGTGGGCTCCGAGGAGGCCGCCCGCTTCTACGCACAGAGCGCGATCGACGCCGGCGTGGGCTTCGTGAACTGCCTCCCGGCGTTCATCGCCTCCGACCCGGTGTGGGCGCGGAAGTTCGGCGAGGCTCGCCTGCCGATCGTGGGGGACGACATCAAGTCCCAGGTCGGCGCCACGATCACGCACCGGATGCTCGCCAAGCTCTTCGAGGACCGCGGCGCCGAGCTCGACAAGACGTACCAGCTGAACTTCGGCGGCAACATGGACTTCATGAACATGCTCGAGCGCTCCCGTCTGACCTCGAAGAAGATCTCGAAGACGCAGTCGGTCCAATCGCAGCTCGACGTGCCGCTCGACAAGGACTCGATCCATATCGGCCCGTCCGACCACGTCCCGTGGCTGGAGGACCGCAAGTGGGCGATGATCCGCCTCGAGGGACGGAACTTCGGCGACGTGCCGATCTCTGTCGAGATGAAGCTCGAGGTCTGGGACTCGCCCAACTCCGCCGGCGTCGTGATCGACGCGGTCCGGTGCGCCAAGCTCGCGAAGGACCGAGGGATCGGTGGGCCGCTGATCGGCCCGAGCGCCTACTTCATGAAGTCGCCCCCGGTGCAGTTCTCGGACCCGGCCGCGCACGACATGGTGGAGAGCTTCATCCTCGGAAACGGCCACGCGGAGGACCAGGACTGGACCCGGTTCTTCGACGTCCAGTCGGCCGAGGCGTAAGGCGCCGAAGATCACCACACGGCTCGGATAGCCTGACGGCTCGGTGATCACCGGGCCGGGCACACTCGAACGCATGCGCGGGGCTCTGTCGAGCCTCGACTTCCGGAAGCTCGTCGGGATCCGGCTCGTCAGCCAGTTCTCGGACGGGCTCTTCCAGGCGTCGCTCGTCGCATCGGTCGTCTTCGCACCGGAGCAGCAGGACACCGCGTTGGGGTTCCTCCAAGCCACCCTGATCATCATCCTGCCCTACTCGATCCTCGGTCCGTTCACGGGGGTTTTCATCGACCGGTGGCGGCGGCGTCGGATCCTCGTCGGCGCACCCTGGGTGAAGGCGGCCTGCGCGTGGCTCGTCCTGTTCGATCCGTCGACCGACCCTGTGCCGTTCTTCGCAGGCGCGCTCCTGGCCCTGTCGGTGAACCGGTTCTTCCTATCGACTGCGGGAGCCGTCGTCCCGCGACTCGTTCCCGCCGAGGACCTGCTGGTGGCGAACTCCCTGGCCACGGTCGGCGGGACGGTCGCGTTCCTGACCGGCGTCTTCGCCGGGGGCACGATCGCCGACGCCCTTGGCGCCACGACGCCGGTGGTGATCGCCGGGATCGTCGGCTGGCTCATCGCGTCGTGGATCGCCTCCCGGATCACGAGCGACCTCCACCCGCGCACGCGGCCCGAGAACCCCGAGCTCCTCCGTCACGAGCTTCGGCGGGTCGCATTCGAGTTCGGCGACGGACTCCGAACGCTCCTCCGCACCCGCCGCGCGATCGGTCCCATCACGTCTATCACCATCGATCAGATCGGTCAGGGCCTGCTCGTCACGATCTCGCTCGTGGTCTTCAGGGATCAGTTCGGCGGAGGCGCCGCGTCCTTCGCGAACCTCGTTGGGGCCGGCGGTGTGGGTGTGCTACTCGGGATCCTCACGGTCGGGAAGCTCGAGGAGCGCCTCACGAAACCGACGATCATCGGGGGCGCGTTCGTGGTCGGGGGCGTGATCGTGCTCGGTACCTCCGCGCTCATCACCGATTGGAGCGTCCTCCTCGCGAGCTTCTCGGTGGGACTCACGTTCGCATGGAAGAAGATCTCCGTGGACACGATGGTCCAGCAGTCGATCCCCGACGGCTATCGGGGCCGGGTCTTCAGCGTCTACGACGTCGTGTACAACCTCGCTCGCGTGGTCGCAGCGGCGCTCGCGATCCCGATGATCCCTCGCCTCGGAGTCGACGGATCGCTCGCCGCCGTGGGCATCGTGTTCCTCCTCTGGGCGCCGGTGGTTCGCCTCTGGTTCGGGAAGGCACCCGAGCTCACGATCCGCTTCTACGCGGGCGGTCGTGCCGACGAGACGCCCCGATCGATCGTGTGGGGCGGCGTCGAGGAACCGGTGGAGCTGATCCGAACCTGGCGTGACGAGCGTGACGGCGAGCGTCGGCTCGCGTTCCGTCTCGCGCTCGAGGACGGCACCCTCCTCGACGTGAGCCGCGCCGAGCCGGACGGCGCCTGGCGTCTCGACCGCGAGGGCGACCGCCCTCCCGCCGGTGGATCGATGCCTATCGTGTCTGACGGACCGAGCGAGCGAGGCTCCTGATGGACGAACGCAGCAATCGGAACGCCCTGACCATCGGGGCGATCGCGCTCGCGCTCCTCTCGGTCGTCGCCGGTGCGCTGATCGCGCTCTCGGATGACGCAGAGCCGGTGGCCGCCCCGAGCCCGACGCCGGGCGCGACCGCCACGGTCGAGCCGACAGGATCCACGGAGCCCACCGAGACCCCGGAGCCATCCCGATCCGAGTCGCCGATCCTCGAGGACGGCCACCACTTCGTGTACGTGACCAGCGCTTCCCGCCTGGAGGACGGCACCTCGGCAGTGGAGTTCGACCTCGCGCTCTTCTACGTTGGCGAGCGCGCGGAGCAGGAAGCCGCTGAGCGCGACGACGAGGTCGTCAACGGCTACTACATCGTGAACGACAACGATCGGCTGCGGACCTTGCCCCTCGCTGAGGAGGTCGAGGTCGACTACATCCCGGTCGATGCGTGCTGCGACCTCCAGTCGGGGGACGTGAACGCGTGGCTCGAAGCGGTCCTGGAGACGAACCCGACCGACTACGGCGGCACCGACGTGCCCTGGTGGTTCACGGTCGATGGCGGGGAGATCACCCGGATCGAGCAGCAGTATCTGCCGTAGGGACCTCCGTCGTGGACGCCGTCGCCGTCCCGCGTGCCCGCAGAGCGAACAGCCCGGCCCCCACGGCGACCGCGCCGCTCGCGACGAGGGTAACGGGCGCGTCCCACGTCTCGGCGACCCATCCGGTGATCGGCCCGCCGATCGCGGTGCTCCCGAGGAAGATCGTCGTATACAGCGCCATCACCCGCCCCCGCATGTCCGCGCGGGTGAACCGCTGCAGCGTTGAGTTCGCCGTGATCGCGAACAGCATCGATGCATAGCCCACCGGCACCATCGCGATCGCTGCCAGCATGAACGTCGGAGCCAGCCCTGCCACGCCGAGGAGGACGCCGAAGGCGATCGAGAACCCGGCCAATCGCCCGAGCGTCGGTTCCGTCTGACGGTTCGCCATCGCGATCGCCCCCAGGAACGCCCCCAGCCCGAGCGCGGCATAGAACCAGCCGATCTCCATCGCCGAGCCGTCGAACGTCCTATAGGCGTGCAGCGGGATCACGACGCTGAAGTTGAACGTGAAGAGGTACACGAGGAGCATCACGACCAGAGGTACGCGGAGCGCCTGGGAGTTCCAGACGTAGCGCAGTCCGGCGCGGACGAGGCCCGGCTCGCGTTCCGCCTTCCGCTGCGCATGGAGCTCATCGGTCCGCATCGCCAGCAACGCCACGATCACCCCGACGTACGACACGGCATCCAGGAAGAACGGGGACCAGAGGCCGAACGTGTGGATCAGCAGTCCGGCGAGCGCTCCTCCGAGCACGCGGGTGCCGGTGAAGACGGCGCTGTTCAGGCTGATCGCGTTCGTGATGTGCCGCTCCCCGACCAGCTCGACGTAGAACGACTGGCGCGTCGGCGGCTCGATCGCGAGGATCAATCCCGTGAGGAACGCGATCACGAACACCATCCAGATCTCGACGACGTCCGTCGCGACGAGCGCGAACTGCACCGCGGCCAGCAGGGCATAGCCCGCGTTCGACCAGACGAGGATCCGCCGCTTGTCGAACCGGTCGGCGAGCGAGCCGGCATAGACCCCGAAGAGGAGAACCGGCAGGAACAGGAGCGCCGCCTCGATCCCCAGCGCAACACCGCTGTCCGTGAGCTCCAGCACCAGGACGGCGCCGGCGGTCCAGTTCACCCACGTGCCGGTGACCGAGATCAGCTGTCCGACGAAGAACAGTCGGAAGTTCCTCGAGATGTGCATCGAGGCGAACGTCTTCCGCATCTCGTCGGCCAGCCGGGACATGCATCCAGACTACGAGGCGCGAGAACGACCGCTGCTACCGGCGGTCGGCGTGGATCTTCTGCTCGCCTAGATGAAGAGGCTGACTGCGGCGTCGCGCATCTCGGCGATCGCCGTGGCCGCCCCGATGGGCTCCTCGAGCCCGTCCAGGAGGTCCTCCCGCTTGAGCCCCAGCAGATCCATCGTCATCTGGCACGGGATCAGACGGACCCCGAGGTCCTGCGCGGTCTGGATCAGCTCCTCGGGCTTCGCCACCTGATGATCGTTCGCGAGCTTCTTGAACATCGCGGGACCGGCGCCGGCGAACTGGTAGCGGCTGAGCTTCGCCTTCTGCGCGGAGCCCGGGTTCATCATCGACATCATCTTCTGCATCCAGTTCGAGCCGGTGATGCGGACGTCGGGCTTCACGATCGCGAAGAGCCCCCAGAACGTGAAGAAGACCGAGGACTCCATCCCGGAGGCGGCCGCGGTGGTCGCGAGGATCGTCGTCGGCCAGATCCGGTCGAGGTCGCCTCCCCACGCGATGATCGTCAGCTTGTTCTTCTTCTCGATCCGCTTGCCGTCGGCCTCCTCGAGCACCTCGACCCGCCGGAGCAGGTCCGCGAGCTGGAGCTCGGAGGTCAGGTCTGTCTCGGTCGTCGCCACGCCGCTCACCGCTTCCTGACGACGTAGCGGTAGACCCCGTCGGACTCGGCCGACTCCAGCAGCTCGTTCCCGCTCAGCTCCGCCCAGCTGGGGACGTCGCTCTTCGAGCCGGGATCGGTCGCGAGGAGCTCGAAGAGATCGCCGGCCTTCGCGCCCTTGAGGGCCTTGGCGAGCGAGACGAGCGGCCCGGGGCAGGATTGACCCTTGGCATCGACGGTGGCGGTGATCGTGTCCACGGCGGAACCTCCTGGATCTGTGAAGGGGTCGGTGCGGGATGGTGCGTGGAAGCGGTGGCCGTCCCTGGTCAGGCGGGACAGCAGATGCGGTCGGGGATCATCGCCCCCACGGTTCCGGCTTCACGTGTGCACACCATTTGCAGGTGCAACACCCTAGTCGACCCGTTCCATCTCGACAAGGTGCGGTCTCCCGGACCGACCCACGCAGAGCCCTTGCCTCCCATCCCGTTCGCATCAAGGGCCGATCGGCTCCATGACCTGGAAGCATCCGCCGTCCGCGCCGAGCTGTCGGAGACCTTCCAGGTCCCCCGGCCCGAAGTCGACGACCCCGCCTCCCGCCGGATGCATCAGCTCCCCGCGCGTCCGCACGTGGCCGAGGCCCATCAGATGGCCGAGCTCATGGAGGATCACGGGCCCCTGCTGACCGGGGAAGCCGAAGCCCGGTGGATTCGGGTCGTCGGCGTTGATCGCGATCCATCCGCTCACGTAGAGATCCTCGAGACGCGTGGACGGGATCACCGGCACGGCGACGCCGGCCGCCACGCGATCTCCGCGTTCGAAAGGGATGTCCGAATCGTCCGGGTCCACCCATGCGATGAGGACGGGCGCCCAGCGGTCCCCGTACCGGTCCGGCTGGTACGGCTCCCGATAGATCGTCGACTCCTCGTCGGTGGCCCCCTCGAAGTCGAACTCGATCCCCGTGGCCGCCGTGACACGGCGGACCGCTTCGTGGACGTCCTCGATCGATCCGGGTGGCGCGAGCGTCGCGTTGACGACGTAGTGGATCGGATCGCACGGGTTCCATCGCGTGGGGGTCCCCTGCTCGGTCCGATCCAGGAAGAGGAACCCCGGCCCGCCCGTTTCCTCGGTTCCCTCGGTTCCCTCGAACAGGGGCGCGATGGCCAGCGCCCCCATGCTCAGAGCCAGGATCGCGCAGACGGCGACCACCCACCGGGGGAAGCGACGCCGCCGAAGGTCGAGGTCGGGCGGCGCGAGATCCGGCCGGAGAGGGACGGGCGGCGGGGGAAGCTGCTCCATGACTCGATCCTAGTTGGGGGGTACGGAAAGGCATCGGCCGACCGAGGGCCCGGCTTCACCGATGATGGGTAGGGTTCGGCGATGCGCCGCGTCCGCGTCTCGTTGCTCTCTCTCGTCTCGGCGATCGCATTGCTCGGTTTCGAGCCCGTCGCGCTCGCCGCTGCCTCCCTCACGGTCGACACGTTCGAGGACACCTTCGACGGGAGCTGTGCCGACGGAGACTGCTCGCTCCGCGACGCGGTGAGCGCGGTGGACCCCGGCGGGACCGTGCGGCTCCCCCCGGGCTTCTTCGGGCTCGATCTCCTCGGCAGCGGGCCCGACGCGGGTGACATCGACCTCGATCGTCCGGTCACGATCGTGGGCGTCGGCGAGACCGGCACGTTCCTGGACGCTTCCGCCCTGAGCGACCGGGTCTTCGACGTCTCGACGAACGTCACGCTTCGTCATCTCACACTGCTGAGTGGCGGTCCTGTCGGGACGGGGGGTCTCGTCCGAGCTCGGGCGACAACGCTCGTGCTCAGCCGCATCACGATGGTCGGCGGGGTCGCTCGAGACGGCGGCGCCCTCGCCATCGGCGACAGTGCCACCGCCTTCATCGACCGCTCCTGGATCTTCGGCAACGAAGCGACCGACCGCGGAGGGGGGCTCTTCCTCCGCGGGACGACGGTCGTCTCGCGATCGACGATCTCAGGCAACCGCGCCGTGGGAGGAGGGGGCGCGTTCATCGGTCCATCCCACTCCCTCACCTTCGGCAACTCCACCGTCTCCGGCAACGTGGCCGTCCGGGGCGGAGGTGTCCGGGCCGTCGGCGCCCTCGGATTCTTCTTCGCGTCCGTCGTCGCGAATCGCGCGAGCGTGGGTGGCGCGACGCTGATCTCGCTGACGTCGGAGACCTCGACGGCGAACAGTGTGTTCGCACGGAACGAGGCCTCCGACCGCGGACCTCTGTGCGTCCGCCCGCTCTTCTCGGAGGGACGGAACGTCGCCGACGTGCGCGGGTGCGGGCTGACGGCCTCCGACGACGTCGCCGGCGTGGACCCGCGGGTCGGAACACTGCGACAGAACGGCGGCATCACCCCCACGCATGCCCTGAAGATCGACAGTCCTGCCGTGGACCGAGGCAGCGGATGCCACCCGACCGATCAGCGCGGTGCTCCTCGATCAGGGGGTGCGGACCGATCCGGCTGCGAGAGCGGCGCCTACGAGCTCGTGTTCTGTCTCGGCCGCCCGGTGACGATCGTCGGGACTCCCGGTGACGACGACCTCTCGGGTGGACTCCTGCGCGACGTCTTCCTCGGACGCGGCGGCGACGACGTGTTCCAGGGCTCCCTCGATGTCGATCGCGCGTGTGGAGGGATGGGCGACGACCACCTGATCGGCGGTCCGGGCGACGACCAGCTCGCGGGGAATCCCGGTCGTGACCTGCTCATCGGTGAAGCCGGCGACGACCGCCTCATCGGGGGCCCCGGGGCCGACGTGTGCCGCGGTGGCCCCGGACACGACACCACCCGCCGCTGCGAAACCGTTTCCTGATTTCGCCTACCGCACGCGGCGGCGGCGCTCTTTCGGCCAGTAGACGAGCACGACCTTCGCCTTGACCTGCTCCCGCCGGACGGGGCCGAAGTGCCTGCTGTCGGTGGATGCATCCTCGCGGTCGCCCTCGACCCAGAACTCGTCGTCGCCCAGGATCCGTTCGTCCACGCGTTCGTTCGGTGCCCGGGTGATCCGCTTGACCATCTCGTAGCCCGGGCGGCCCGGATGCTCGACGACCACGACGTCGCCGGGACGGAATCGACGGCGCGTCACGGCCAACGCCCAGTCGCCGGGCATCAACGTGGGGACCATGCTGGCCCCCTGGACCTCGATCCGCGTGGGCCGCCAGCGGAACAACGCCACCGCGATCGCCGCGACAGTGGCGACCGCACTCAGCGCCGCAAGCGGTCTCGAGGCCCGATGGTAGGGTGGCTGCTCACCCTCAGTCGGAGGAGGCGGATCCATGTTCGAAGCATTCCTCAAACCGCAGCGGACCGTCCACGCGCACTGCGACCTGCCGTGCGGCATCTACGATCCGGCGCAGGCGCGCATCGAGGCGGAGTCCGTGAAGGCCTGCCAGGAGAAGTACCAGGGCTCAGACGACGCGATCTTCAAGGACCGCGCGATCTCGATCAAGGAGCAGCGCGCGAACCTCGTCAAGGAGCACCTCTGGGTCCTGTGGACCGACTACTTCAAGCCCGAGCACTTGGAGACGTACCCGCAGCTGCACGAGCTCTTCTGGAACGCCACGAAGGAGGCCGGCAACGCGAAGCGGTCCGAGGACCCGGCGCAGGGCCAGAAGCTGCTCGACGCGATCGACGAGCTGTCGAAGGTGTTCTGGGAGACCAAGTCGGCGTAGCGCCGAGCGTTCCCCCAAGGTTCCGGGAGAGGCCGGGCCGCTGGCGCGGCCCGGCCTCTCACCGTTCCACCCACCCCACCCGTGGGAGAAGAGGCCGACGGGCGGGGCCGTCGGAAACACCCGCCCGCCGGCGACGCGCACCGCGAGGGTGCACGTGTAGGTCCTCCGATCCTTCACAATCCTCACGGGGCGAAAAGAGAACCGGCGGCACCGAGGCGGGTCTGGCGGCACCCCGGTGCCGGCCGGTCTCGTGCGCAAGCATCGGTCAGAAGCACCACCCGGCATAGTGGTCGAAGGTCGAAAGTTGGCCGACTTCCGGCTGATACGTTGGCCGACCTATGCGTGACATCGGGCTGGTCGGCGTGCCGTTCTCGGGGAAGTCCACGCTCTTCACCGCACTCACCCGCGCCGGCTCGCACGGCGGGCAGGCGAACGTCGCGGTCGTTCCGGTCCCGGATCCCCGCCTCGGCGTGCTCACGGACATGGAGCGCTCGAAGAAGACCGTGCCGGCTCAGGTGCGCTTCGTGGACATCCCGGGTGGCACGTCGAGCGCCCAGGGTGTGGCCAAGCTGCGCGAGTCCGACGCGCTCGCGATCGTCCTCCGCTGCTTCGGCGCCGACCCGGCACCGGCGCGGGAGCTCGCGGAGGTCCGGAGCGAGCTGCTCCTCGCCGACCTGGCCGTCGTGGAGAGCGCGCTCGAGAAGGGACTGAAACGCGCGAAGGGCCGGCCCGGCCCTGAGGTGCATGCGTTGCAGCGGGCGAAGGACGCTCTCGACGCCGAGCGGCCCCTGCGGGAGGCCGGGCTCGACGAGCAGGAGCTCGCGCATCTCAAGGGCATCGCCGCCTTGACGTTGAAGCCGGAGGTCGTGGTCGCGAACCTCGAGGAAGGGGAGGTGGCGCCTCCTGAGCTCGCCGACGCGGTCGGCGTCTACGCCTCGATCGAAGCCGAGACCACCGAGATGGACCCCGAGGAGGCCCGGGCGCTCCTCGAGGAGTTCGGTGTGAGCGAACCGGGCCTCGAGCGGGTGATCGCGGCCGGTTACGGCGCGCTCGACCTGATCACGTTCCTCACGACGGGCGAAGACGAGACGCGCGCTTGGGAGGTGCGGCGGGGCGCGAAAGCCCCCGAGGCGTCCGGTGTGATCCACACCGACCTGGAGCGTGGATTCATCCGCGCCGAGGTGATCTCCTACGACGAGCTCGTCGCGATCGGCTCCATGGATGCGGCGAAGGCGGCCGGCAAGCTCCGCGTGGAAGGGAAGGACTACGCCGTGCAGGAAGGCGACATCCTGCACGTCCGTTTCGCCGTGTGACCCTCAGACGCCGCCGATCCCGGACCCGCGACACGCGACCCCCCCGAGGCTCCCGAAGTCGACGGTCGCCACGATCGAGCCATCTCGCACGACCTGCCAGACACCGTCCCAGCCGCCCGGCCCGGCCCCCTCGTAGCGGGTCATCTGCTCGACGACGTCGCCCTGGACGAACCCCTCCATGTTCCCGGTGATGTACGCGGAGCCTCCCGGCAGGAGGCGCGGACCGTCAGGTGTGCTGAACTCCACCTGATCCTCGACGGCGCATCCGAGCTCGATCGAAACGGAACTTTGCGAGCCCGCCACGTCGAACGGCACGATGAAGTCACCTTCCCCCTCGCCGGGCCATCGCACGCTCGCTCCGAAGCTATCGACCCCACTGAAGAACGGCGTCGTCGTCCGGGTCACGAACACCTCGGTCGCGCTCGGAACCTCGACAGTGATCGGGGTCCCCGGTGGCACGCGGAACAGCGGATCGGGCGAGCAGAGCGGGAGGCTGCCATCACCCGCCGCCTCGTCGATCCTCGTCCCGTCCGGGAGCGTCCACTCGAACGCCTCGGTGCAACCTCGCTTGGTCTCACCTCCGTACGTCATCGTGATGATCGGCACTTCCGTGGAACGCTCGCCGAGGCCGTAGATCCACACCACGATGCCCGGTTCCTCCGTGGTGGGCTCCGTGTCCTGCACGGTGAGCAGCAGCCAGAAGCTCGCCTCGGATCCGTCATCCCATGTGACCTCGTAGGCGAGGGTGATGATCGTTCCGGGCTCGAGCGGGGGCACCTCCTCGCCCGTGCCGGGTAGACGGTTCCCAGTCACGCCGGCCGAAACGCTCAACGTTTCGAAGTCCCCGGTGACCTCGATCGGTGTCCCCACCGGTGCGAGGAACACATCGCTCTGTCCGCAATCGAAGACGATGCTCTCTTCTGTGCCGTCGGGGTTGACGAGGGTCCAGTGGTCCGGACACATCCATTGCTCCTGGGCACCGAACCGAGCGGTCGCCCCAGCGTCACCTGACTCGTCGGACGACCGACGGATGTCGACCGACACGACGTCCGCAGGGCCAGGTTCCGGAGTGGGCGTTTCCAAAGTGGGCGGCGACGGCTCATGCTCGGTCACGATCTCGATCGGGAAGAGGAACAGAGCAGCCGGCGACCCCCCAAGTGATCCGTCACCTGGATCCCAACCCACCTCAAGAGCGAGGAGGTACTGACCCTCGATTGAGGGCGCCAACTCCACATCCGAGAATGCCAAGGGCATCCCGGCACCGATATCAACGGATTCGTGCCCGCCGAAGAACCCGCCTCGAGCATTCGCCATCTCCGTCGCCAAGAGGATCGGAGACTCCGGATCCAGATGGATCACGGCATCCGGCCCGAAAGCCGGGATCGTGGGTTCGATGTCCCCATCGACGTTCCCGATCGGCTCTGCCCACGATGCGGAAAGGAGGCCATCCGTTCGCGCTCCATCGACGTAGGCATCTGCCGTCGCGTCCCAACCCTGTGTTGTTACCGCGAGCTGCATCGTGCCCGGAGCGACGATCTGGACGGATCGGGCGGTTCGAGCGATCCCTTCGGCATATGTGGCCTCGAACACCAGCACGTAGTCGCCGGGCTCCTCGGGGAGTCGATCGATCTCCGTGAAGCGGTCGAACTCCGGCCAGTCGGTGGGCCGCCCGATCAGGACCCGAGCGTTCTCACCATCCGCATCGAATCGGACCTGACTCCCCGCGGTCGGTCCCGGCACGAACCGCGTCAGGTCCTCGACGACGACCCAGTCGACGTGCGCGGTCTCGGAGATCGTGGACGTGAAGTCCTCCTCTCGTACGTCGCCGTACACGATCGTTGTGTCCACCCGCTGGATCTGTTGGTCGGGCTGGTCGACGATCATCCGGCCGCTCTGGAACGTGACGACCAGTGCCGGCAGGTCGACCGTCGCATCGCCGGTCCCCCCGGGGTTCCGATCGAGCTGCCAGAGCGCCGCGATGCCCGCGACGGCGACCGCGCCGGCCGCGATGCCCGCGACGAGGGAGTGCTTCCGGGAAGGCCCGCGGTCGCTGGTCGGTCCTCGTTCGATGCGTTCGCGGATCGCGGGCTCGCGCATCTCCATCTGACGGAGTTCGTCGAGCTCTCGTTCCCACCGTTCAGGCATCGTCGACCTCCTCGGCACCCAACAACTCGCGCAGCCGCTTGCGACCTCTGTGGAGATGGACCCGGACGGTCGGTTGCGCGGTCCCCATCCGATGCGCCACCTCCGAGATCTCGAGATCCAGCACGTGGCGGAGCACGATCGCGGCTCGTTGGTTCGGCGACAGCTGTCGGAGCGCGTCGATCAGTCCGCCGAGCTCCGGGGGCGATGTCTCCGCGTCGGTCGGCACGGGGCCCCTCCGCCGCTCGGCCCGGAGCTCCTCGTTCGCCAGCCGGAACGCCGTCCGATAGATCCACGCGACCGGGTCGCGGATCGTTCCCGATCTCGCGATCGCTCGTGCGAACGCTTCCGCCATAGCTTCCTCCGCGATGTCGCGCCGTCCAGCCGTGTAGGCGTAAAGCGTTCGGAACACACCGGAGCCCGCTTCGCGGAACAACGCGTCGAAATCGTGCGCCTCATCGGTGCGCTCGTCCGCCAGCGGGACCTCCGCGATCGCCTGCACGTCGGACGATAGAGGCCGCAAGAGGCTCCGGCGTTTACCCGGTCCCGTTCCTCGCTCGTCAGAAACTGTCTGATGGGAACGACCGACGTATCCATATTTCTATGGCGTTCTGACACTCGATAGCTGTAGACTTCGCCGACCATGGACGGGTATCGGATCGGGCAGGCGGCGGAGGCGATCGGCGTACGCGTCGAGACCCTCCGGCGGTGGGAGCGCGACGGGAAGCTGACCACCGTCCGCACCTCGGGCGGTCAGCGACTCGTGCCGGCGGCCGAGGTCGCTCGGCTCGTCGCGGAGCGACGGGCCGGGCGGGCGCCGTCCGCCGCCAGCCGGCGCAATGCCTTCCCGGGCGTGATCACGAAGGTCACCCTCGACAAGGTCTCTGCGCTCGTGGAGATCCAAGCCGGCCCGCATCGAGTGGTCTCCCTCATCACGCGGGAAGCAGCCGACGAGCTCGGACTCGAACCCGGCATGGAGGCCACCGCCACGGTGAAGGCGACCAGCGTGATGATCGAGGTCTCGAAGTGAGGGTGCGCGTCCTCCTCCTCGCAACACTGATCGTCGGAACCGCGTGTGGAGGGGGAGACCCCGCAAGCGCGGCCCCCGTCACGGTGTTCGCCGCCGCATCCCTCACGGAGGCGTTCACGCATATCGCCGAGGAATACGAAGGACTCCACGACGTCGACGTCCGACTCAGCTTCGGACCTTCCGACGGCCTCGCGACGCAGATCCAGGAAGGAGCCCCGGCGGACGTGTTCGCCTCCGCGAGCCCGAAGTGGATGGACGCCGTGGAAGAGGACCCCGGCGTCACCGACCGTGCCGACTTCGCCCGGAACCTCCTCGTGGTCATCGTTCCTGCGGGGAACCCAGCAGGGCTGGGATCGCTGGACGACCTCAGCCGGCCCGGGATCAAGCTGGTCCTCGCCGCCGAAGGCGTCCCGGTCGGGGACTACGCGCGCGAGATGCTCGCGAACGCGGGGATCGCGGACGAGGCCCTCGCGAATGTGGTGTCGAACGAGGACGACGTCAAAGGAGCCGTCCAGAAGGTGGCCTTCGGTGAAGCTGACGCCGGCATCGTCTACCGGACCGATGTCACGGCCACCGTCGAGGGGGATCTCGAGGTGATCGACGTCCCCGCCGACGTGAACGTCGAGGCCGTCTATCCGATCGCGGCTCTCGCGGGTGCCCCCGACCCCGCACGGGAGTTCGTCGCCTACGTTCTCGGGCCCGGGCAGGGGACGCTCGAAGCGGCGGGCTTCCTCGCACCGTGAGAACCCGCCTACCGGCGGGGGTGATCGCCCTCGCCGCCCTCGGCGTCACGTTCGTCCTCCTCCCGGTCGCGGGATTGCTCGACCGCGCGCCGTGGGGTCAGGTGGGCGAGCTCCTCACCTCCGAGATCGCGCTCGAGGGGCTCCGCGTCTCCATGATCGTGTCGCTCGGCGCCGCGGCGTTCTCGATCCTCATCGGTGTCCCGCTGGGTCTCGTGCTCGGCCGGACATCGTTCCCCGGGATCGCGGTGGTCCGCGCGCTCGCGCTCCTGCCCCTCGTCCTGCCGCCAGTCGTCGCCGGGATCGGACTGCTCACGGCGTTCGGGCGCCGCGGGCTCCTGGGTGGACCCGCGCGCGCGATCGGCCTCGAGCTCCCGTTCACGACCGCCGGCGCCGCGCTCGCCGCCGCGTTCGTGTCCTTCCCCTTCGTCGTCCTCGCCGTCGAAGCCGGGCTCCGCTCGCTCGACACGCGGCTTGAGGACGCCGCCGCCTCCCTCGGTGGCTCTCGTTGGTACGTCCTCCGACGAGTTACCGTGCCCCTGCTCGCCCCACAGATCGTCGCCGGCACCGTGCTCGCCTGGGCACGAGCGCTCGGTGAGTTCGGAGCGACGATCACGTTCGCGGGCAACTTCCGGGGTGAGACGCAGACGATGCCGCTCGCCGTATTCGAAGCGCTCCAATCCGACCCGGGGGCGGCCACCATCCTCTCGCTCGTACTGGTGGCGGTCTCCCTCGGGATCCTGATCGCCCTCCGAGGGCGGTTCATCGGGGCGACCACATGAGCTTGCGTGCGACGATCGCCGCGCACCGGGGATCGTTCGAGGTGCGCGCGACGATCTCGGCGGAAGAGGGCGAGACCCTGGCGCTCCTTGGTCCGAACGGGTCGGGGAAGACCACGTTGGTCTCCGCCCTCGCTGGTCTGATCGAGAGCGTCGGCACGATCGAGCTCGCCGGGGAGCGCATCGACGACCTTCCCCCGGAGCGACGCCCACTGGGCGTCGCCTTCCAGGACGGAGCGCTCTTCCCCCATCTCCCGGTGCTCGCGAACGTGGCGTTTCCGCTGCGCGCTCGTGGCGTCCGCAAGCGGGACGCACACGAGACGGCGCGCGCCACCCTTTCCCTCCTCGCCCCCGACGTGCGACCGGACGCACTGCCGCCCACGCTCTCCGGGGGCGAGGCACAGCGGGTGGCACTCGCCCGGGCGATCGTGCACCATCCCCGACTCCTCCTCCTCGATGAACCGTCGTCGGGACTGGACGTCCGAGGGCGCGCGGAGCTCCGCCCGGTCCTCGTTGAGACCCTGTCGTCCTTCCCGGGCGTCCGCGTGCTCGTGACCCACGATCCGGTCGAAGCGATGACCCTCGCCGATCACGTGGTGATCCTCGAAGGTGGCCGCGTCACCCAGGAAGGGACGTTCGACGAGGTGCGCCGCATCCCGCGGAGCCGGTACGCGGCGGAGCTGGTCGGGGTCAACCTGTTCGTTGGACGGCTCGAGCCGATCGAGGGCGGCGCGGGGCGACTCGTCACCGACGAGGGCCACGTCGTGGTCGGCTGGCCCGAGGGAGTCCCTCGCCGGCCGATCGACGACGTGACCGCCACGCTGCGCCCATCGGACGTGGTCGTCCACGCCGCGCCGCCGACGCGGAGCTCCGCGCGCAACGCGTGGCATGGCACGGTCGAGGACCTCGCGATCTACGGTGAACGCGTCCGGGCGCGGATCGCGTCTCGCCCCGCGCTCGTCGCCGAGGTCACGGCCGGCTCGGTCCGCCAGCTCGGGCTCGCCCGAGGCTCCGATGTGTGGGCCTCCTGCAAGGCGGTCGAGGTGGAGATCACGCTGCCTGCCCATCTGGGATCGGAGGACCGGTACCCTGGATAGGTGAAGACGGACGAGCGCCCCGTTCCGAAGACGGACGGGAACGGCAACAGCCAACGGCCAAAGAAGCAGCGCCATGCCGCGCTCACGTTCCTCCGGGAGCTCCCCGGCTTGATCCTGATGGCGTTCGCGCTGGCGCTGATCATCAAGAGCCTCCTGCTGCAGGCGTTCTGGATCCCGACCGGGTCGATGGAGCCCACGCTGATCCCCGGCGACCGGGTGATCGTGGCGAAGGTCCCCTACTACTTCCACGACCCGGAACGCGGTGACGTCATCGTGTTCGAAGAGCCCGATCCGGCGAAGGAGCCGGAGCGTGGCGTCGTGGGTGCGTTCACGCACTGGTTGGGGCAAGGCCTCGGCTTCTCGCCGCCCGACAACCCCGACTACATCAAGCGTGTGATCGGTGAGCCCGGCGACGTCGTGTCCGCGAGGGGCGGGGACGTCTACGTCAACGGGGTCAGGCTCTCAGAGCCGTACCTGACGCAGCGCACCGCGCGGTTCCCCGAGACCACGGTTCCCGAGGGCGAGCTGTTCGTGATGGGCGACAACCGATCGAACTCGCTCGACTCCCGCTTCGGCCTCGGCTTCGTCCCGATCGACCGTGTGGTCGGCAAGGCCGTCTGGATCATCTGGCCGGTCGACAACATGGGCGGCCTCTAGCTCAGACGAGCGCATGCGCGAGCTGCTGATCGCCGGTGCCGTCCTCGTCGCCGTGTGGGTGCTCGCCGTCGTGGCGCTGTTCATGGTCGGAAGGAGGACCACCGCTCGTGAGGTCGTGTCCCTCATTCCGAACCTCATCCGCCTCTTCCGCGGGTTGCTGGGCGATGCACGCGTCCCCCGTTCGTCCAAGGCGCTCTTGGTGCTCGCCAGCCTCTGGCTCGCATCCCCGATCGACCTGATCCCGGAGTTCCTCCCCGGCATCGGCGCCCTCGATGACGCGTTGATCGCCGGGCTGGTGCTCCGTCATCTCGTGAAGCGTGCCGGGCCGGAGGTCGTTCGATCCCACTGGCACGGCGATCCACGCTCGATGGGCGTGTTGCTCCGGCTCGCGGGAGTCGCTAGCTGAGCCCGCGCTCCTTCGCCCAGGCGTCCAGCAGCGCGTATCCCTCCTCCTCGGAGATCTCTCCCCGCTCGATCCGCACATCCATCAGGTAGGCGAGCGCCTCCCCGACGATCGGGCCGGGTTCGAGACCGAGCCGCTCCATCACCTGCCGCCCGTCGAGGGTCGGCCGCATCGCTTCGAGGTTCTCCTGCTCGGCCAGGCGCGCGATCCGCTCTTCGAGGTCATCCTGGAGCTTCCCGAACCGTTCCGCCCGCTTCGGGTCCCGGGTGGTGCAGTCCGCCCGCGTGAGCTGGTTCAACTTGTCGAGCAGGGGACCGGCGTCGCGGACGTAGCGACGCACGGCCGCGTCCGTCCAGCCGTCGCCGTACCCGTGGAACCGGAGGTGGAGCTCGACGAGCGTCCGCACCTCCTCCACGGTGGAGTTGGGATAGCGGAGCTCGCGGAGCCGTTGCTCCGCCATCCGCGCGCCCACGACCTCGTGGTGATGGAACGAGACGCCGTCGGGCGTGATCGCCCGGGTCGAGGGCTTCCCGATGTCGTGGAGGAGCCCCGCGAGCCGGAGCGTCGGATCGGGCTCCAACCGCTCGACGACCGCGAAGGTGTGACGGAGCACGTCCTTGTGCCGATGGACCGGATCCTGCTCGAGCTGGAGCGCCGGGAGCTCCGGCAGGAACTCGTCCGCGAGCCCCGACTCGACCAGCAACGCGAGCCCGGCGCCCGCCTGGTCCGAGACGAGCATCTTGTCGAGCTCGGCGCGGATCCGCTCCGAGGAGACGATCCGCAGGCGCTCACGCATCGCGCGGATGGCGTCGACGACCCGCGGCGCCGGGGTGACGCCGAGCTGGGAGACGAACCGGGCGGCGCGGAGCATCCGGAGCGGATCGTCGGTGAACGCGATCTCGGGATCGAGCGGGGTGTCGAGTCGCCTCGCCGCCAGGTCCTTCACCCCTTCGAAGGGGTCCACGAACTCGCCGTCGGGCAGCCGCACGGCCATCGCGTTGATCGTGAAGTCGCGGCGGGAGAGGTCGGTCTGGATGTCCTTCGCGAACGTGACCGCCGGCTTGCGCTCGTCCTCCGGGTAGCGCTCCTCGCGGAACGTCGTGATCTCGAGGAGGTTGCCGTGCCGGCGCGCTCCGACCGTGCCGAAACGCACGCCGACGAGGTACAGGGCCTCCGCCCAGCCGCGGAGAAGACGTGAGGTCTCGGCCGGGGAGGCATCGGTGGCGAAGTCCATGTCGACGCCGGGCGCGAGCCGGCCGGTCACGAGGTCGCGGACCGCCCCGCCCACGAGGTACAGCTCGTGGCCGGCGGCTTGGAAGCGGTCGCCGAGCTCTTTCGCGAGGGGATCGATCTCGATCGTGGTCACGAGGCCAACCTTACCGTCGGCGCTCAGCCTCACTGCCGCGGAACGGCCCCGCGCTCTAGTAGGGAAGACTCTCGGCGGCCGCCGTGGCTTCGTCGAACGAGGCACGGCGTTCCAGCGTGCCGTGCAACGCGAGGTCGAAGTCGTGCGGGTTGGTCGCGGTCCGCCGCGCCTCGTCCGCGGAGACGACGCCCTCCTTCACCAGCTTCACGAGGGCTTGATCGAAGGTCTGCATCCCGTAGAACTCCCCGCCCTGGATCACCTCGAGGATCCCCGACGTCTCGTCCGGATCGACGATCCTGTCGAAGACGCGCCCAGTGTTCACGAGCACCTCCACGACGGGGACACGCCCCTTGCCGTCGGCGCGGGTCACGAGACGCTGCGACACGATCCCGCGGAGCGCCCCCGCGAACGACGAGCGGATCTCCCGCTGCTGCTCGGGAGGGAACAGGTCGAGTGTGCGGTTGATCGTCTCCATCGCATCGATCGTGTGCAGGGTCGAGATCACGAGGTGTCCCGTCTCCGCCGCCTGGATCGCGGCGAGTGCGGAATCGGAGTCGCGGATCTCACCGATGAAGATCACGTCGGGGTCCTGCCGGATCACGTGCCGGAGCGCGGCCGCGTACGAGTCGGTGTCGATCCCGATCTCGCGCTGCTGGACGATCGAGAGCTGATCGTCGTGCACGACCTCGATCGGGTCCTCGACGGTCACGATGTGCGTCCGGCGCGTGCGGTTGATGTGGCCGATCATCGCCGCGATCGTCGTGGTCTTCCCGGTCCCCGTCGGCCCGGTGATCAGGATCAGGCCGCGCGGGGAGCTCGCGAGGGTGCTCATCACGGCCGGGAGCCGAAGCTCCTCGAACGACGGCACCTCGGCCCGGACACGACGGATCGCGAGGCCGATCACGCCCCGCTGACGGAACACGTTGACACGGAAGCGTCCGACGCCGGAGAGCGTGTAGCCGAGGTCGGCTTCGTTCGTCTGCTCGAACTCCCGCTTCTTGTGCTCGCTCATCAGGGCGTCGGCGAAGCGGTCGGTGTCGGCGGCCGAGAGGTAGCCGAGCTCGGCGGGCGACAGCTCGCCGTCCACCCGAACGAACGGGACGTTGCCCGCCTTCAGATGGAGGTCGCTCGCCCCGCGCTCGACCGTGTACCGGAGAAGTTCGTCGATGTCCATGCCAGACCGCCGCTCCTTCGCCTCATCGCTCCGCCGCACCCCCACGGGCGCTCGGTAGAAGCATCGGCCGCTCTCCGCGGTGACCTGAGGAGCGGAACCTAGAATCAGGGCGCATGGGCGAGCCTGGGGAACGACCGCAGGTCAAGGCCGAAGGGGGCGCGGCGGGGGGTGCGAAGCGCCGGCGCCGGCGCCGGCGGCCGAAGCGGGCGGCCGCACCAGCCTCCGGCGAAGCAGCGACCTCCGCGACCCCGCGAGCGCGAAGGCGCGCGAGCTCGGAGGGCGGGGCGAACCGAGGGCAAGCGCAGAAGTCGACCCGGAAGAAGGGCCAGAGCCAGCGGCAGAAACAGCGGAAGCGCCAGAAGCCGCGCGGCGCCTCGGCGAAGAAACCCTCCGGCCGGAAACCCTCCGGCCGGAAGAAGACAGCCGCCCCCACGAAACGGGAGATCTCCGCAGGCGGCGTCGTGTACCGGAGGGAGGGTGACGAGATCGAGGTCGTCCTGGCTTCGCGCCGCACCCGCCGCGGGGAGCTCGCGTGGGGACTCGCCAAGGGCGGGATCGAGCTGGACGAGTCCGCGGAGGACGCGGCGGTCCGCGAGGTCCGGGAGGAAACCGGCATGACGGCGGAGATCGAGGCCTCCCTCGGAGAGACCCGCTACTTCTACGTGTGGGAGGACGTGCGGATCCGAAAGACCGTCCACTTCTTCCTGATGCGCCACACGGGCGGCAACGTCGAGGACCGCGACGACGAGATGGAGGAGATCCGCTGGTTCCCGCTCGAGCGAGCGCTCAAGCGCGCCGCGTACCGCGGTGAACGCGACGTGCTCGGGCGCGCGGCCGAGATACTGCGTTGAGCGTCGCGGATGTCGCGATCGGGATCGCGATCGGGCTCGTCTCCGGCATCCTCTCGGGACTGTTCGGGGTCGGAGGTGGGATCGTGATGACGCCCGGCATCCAGGTACTGCTCGGAGCGCCGCCGATCGTCGCCCTCGCGACCCCGCTCCCCGTGATCTTCCCGACCGCTCTCACAGGAGCGCTTTCCTACCGGCGTCGAGGAGAGATCGACGTGCACGCGGCGGCCTGGCTGGTCGGCCCCGGCATCGTGGGGGCTGCGCTCGGTGCCTGGCTCACGGGCTCGATCGACACGACGCTGCTCCTGATCGTGACCGCCGTCCTGCTCGGGTGGCAGGCGATCGCGATCCTGCGGAAACGCGAGCGGACCGCCGCCGCCCGGCCGGCGACGGCCCCCATCCTCGGAGGGATCGGGGCCCTCGCCGGCCTCGTCTCCGGTCTCCTCGGCATCGGTGGCGGGCTCGTGATCGTCCCGCTCCTCGCGGGCTGGCTCGGGATGCCGCTCAAGCGGGCGCTGGGCACGTCGCTGCTCGCGATCACGGCGCTGGTGGTCCCCGGCACGGTGGTCCACGCCGCGCTCGACCATCTCGACCTCGGCATCGGACTGGCCTTGGTGATCGGGGCGGTGCCGGGAGCCCGGCTGGGTGCGGCCATCGCGCTGGGGGCCCGCGAGCGGACGCTCAGGATCGTGGTCGGATCCGGACTCCTCGTGGTCGCGATCGCCTACGCGATCCAGCAGACCGCGGAGATGCTGGACAACTGAGCCCTGCGGCTACGATTGATGCTCGGCATGCGTCGCTCCCGCGGAACCCATCTCGCTCTGAGCCTCCTTTCGCTCCTGTGGGCGATCGTTTGGGTCGCCTCGCCCGCGCGCGCCCAGGTGGAGGAGGATCCGGCGGCGACGATCCGCCTGGTCTCCCAGACCGCCTGGACCACACCGGACCGGCCGCTGATCCGGATCGCGATCCGGATCAGCAACGTCGGGGATCAGACGATCCCCGACGCGGTGGTCGGGTGGCGGCTCGGACCGAAGGTCTCGTCCCGCGTCCAGTACGAGACAGCGCTCGCCGACGGTCCGGCGTTCGCCGCCGCGGCCGATACCCCCTTCCGCGCCGGGGATCTCGCGGCGGGGGCCTCGATGGACGTCCCGATCAGGATCAACACCGCGGACACAGGGGCGATCGAGGACGACTCGGGTGTGTATCCCCTCCAGATCGAGCTCCGGAGCGGCGACCTGCTGATGGCGTCGATGACCACCGCGGTGATCCACATCTTCCAGGATCCCCTCGAGCCGGTCCGGTTCTCGTGGTGGACCGAGATCGCGACGCCCATCGCGTTCGGGCCCGACGGCCGATTGATCGATGTCGGGTTCGAATCCACGCTCGCTTCCGGCGATGGGATCGTCGCGCAGGTCGAGGCGCTCCGAGACCTGCTCCGGGGTGCGCCGTCGGGAACCCTTCTCGACCTGGTCGTCTCCCCGATCGCCCTCGACCAGCTCGAGCGAGCGGCGGACGGCTACGAGCGGAGCGACGGGACCGCGGTCGCGAGCGACGCCGCCGCGCCGCGCGCCGCGCGGGACACGCTGGCGCGCATCCAGGAGATCGCGGCGTCTCCGCAGGCACGGCTCCACGCGATGCCGTACGCCGCCCCGAGGCTTCCCGCATTGCTGACTCCGGGTCTCGCGTCCCATCTCGAGGCCCAGTGGCGCCTGGGCGACGAGACCTTCGAACGGATCGTCGGTGAGCGACCGGATCCGACGGTGGCCCGGCCTCCGGGGCTCGCCTTCGATCAGGCGTCGATCGACGCGATGGCGGCGCACGGAGCGACCACGATCCTCGGTGCCGCCGACTCGGTCGAGCGGCCACCCCAGGACAAGGACTTCGCGCCACCCCCCGCCTCCACCCTCTTCCTCTCCTCGGGCGGCGACGTGACGCTCCTGCTGCCCGACCCGGGGGCGACGTCGCTCCTGAGCGCCCCCGCACTCAGCGAGGACCCGGTCCTCACCGCCCACGTCCTCCTCGGCGAGCTCGCGACGATCTGGAAGGAAGTGCCCGTGCCCGGGGACGAGGTCGAGCGAGGGCTCGCGCTCGACCTTCCCCCCGACATGCCCGCCGCTTTCTGGCGGCCGGCCGTTCGTCGGCTCTCTCAGGCCCCGTTCCTCAGACGGGTCACGGCCGAGGATCTCGGCGACGACATCCTGCCTCCCCCCGACCTGGCGACGCTCGGGGCCGAGGCACCGGATCTCTTCTCGGCCTCCTATACGGAGGACCTTGCGGCGACAGCCCATCAGGTGAGCGCGTTCGGCTCCGTGGTCGATGAGCCGCCCGGCGAGGTGGATCGTCTCCGACGGGCGCTGCTCACCGCGGAGGCGTCGCAGTACATCGAGAACGAGGGCTCCGGGCGCGTCTGGATCGACGCGGTGAACGGGGTGGTGGACCGCACGTTCGATCGCCTCGCCCCGGACACCTCGCACCCGCTCACGTTCACGTCGCGCTCGGGGACGATCCCGCTCCAGATGGGGGACCCTGGCGACCGTGTCCTGGACGTCCGAGTGGAGCTCGCATCGGGCCGCGTCGAGTTCCTCGATGACAACGAGCGAACGGTCCGGGTAGAGGAACCGGGTCAGGTGATCACGTTCGATGTCGAGTTCAAGGCCGCGGGGCCGAGCAGGATCGAGGTCTCCGTCCTCTCGCCGGACGGCGTGGAGCTGTCCCGCGACGTCCTGCTGGTGCGAACGACGGCGGTCAACCCGATCGCGCTGCTCATCACGATCGGGGCCGGACTGATCCTCGTCGCCCTGTGGTCGAGGAGGTTGTTCCGGCGGCGGAACCCGTGAGCGCCGAAGGGGACCGGCCGCCGCGGGACACGCGCGATTCGCTGATACGGAGCGCCGCCGTGATGACGGTCGGCACCACGCTCTCCCGCCTCACGGGGTTCCTCCGACTCGCCGCGATGACGGCGACGCTCGGCGTCACGGTCAGCGCGCTGGGCTCCGTCTACACGGTCGCCAACCTCACCCCGAACATCCTCTACGAGCTGATCCTCGGAGGGATCCTCACGTCGGTCTTCGTCCCGGTCTTCGTCGCGCGCATGGAGACCCACGGCGACGCCGACGCTCGAGACGTGGCCGACCGCGTGATCTCGCTGGTGGCGGTGATCGCGGTCGTCGTCGCCGCCCTCGGTGCCCTGTTCGCGGAGCAGATCATCCGTCTGTACTACGTCTCGTCGGACGCGGGCGACCGCGATGCCCAGATCCAGCTCGGCGTCTTCTTCCTGCGATGGTTCATGCCACAGATCGTCTTCTACGGAGTCGGGGCGGTCATGATCGGCCTCCTCCAGGCGCACCGGCGCTTCGCCGCGCCGATGTTCGCGCCGATCCTCAACAACCTGGTCGTGATCGGGACGTTCCTCGCCTACGCGGCCGTCCGCGGCACCCGCGCGCCGGACGTGGCGGGGATCACGGACCTCGAGAAGACCATCCTCGCCGCCGGGACGACGCTGGGCGTCATCGTGATGACGGTCGCGCTGTGGCCCTCGCTCCGATCGATCGGGTACCGCCTCCGGCTCCGGCTGGCGTGGCGACACGAGGCCGTCCGGCAGCTCATCCGTCTCGCGGCGTGGGTCGCCCTGTACGTCGCCGCCAACCAGCTCGCGTACGTGGTCGTGATCATCCTGAACAACCGGTTCGACGCCGGGCCGCAGATCTACACGACGGCGTTCATCGTGTTCCAGCTCCCCCACGCGATCTTCGCCGTCTCGATCTTCACCGCGTTGCTGCCCGGCATGAGCGAACGTTGGGCAACCGGCAACCCGGACGGCGTCCGCACGTTCCTCTCCCGTGGCCTCCGCGACACCGCCGTCGTGACGATCCCCGCGGCCATCGGACTCTTCGTCCTCGCGGAGCCGATCGCTCGGCTCCTGTTCGAGCACGGAGAGGCTGTCGAAGCGGACGCCGTCGCCATCGCCGAGACCCTCCAGGGCTTCGCGACGGGCCTCCTGTTCTTCTCGTCGTTCCAGCTCCTCACGCGGACCTTCTACGCGATGCAGAACACCAGGACCCCCGCCCTCGTGAACGTGGTGGTGGGGCTCGTGAACATCGCTGCCGCGCTCGTCTACACCGGCCCGCTGGATCTGGGCCTGCCGGGGATGGCGTTCGCCCACGCGACGTCGTACCTCGTCGGCGCCGGTGTGCTCTTGTTCCTCCTTCGGACGCGGCTGGGGCCCATCGACGGCGCTCGGATCGCATCGACGGCCCTCCGGGCCACGATCGCCTCGATCGCCTCCGCTGCAGCGGCGGTGGCTGTGGTCGAGGTGTGGGACCTCCCTCCCGACGCCGGCGTGCTCACGCAGGCCATCCAGGTGGGCGCGGCCGTTGGGGTCGGGGTGCTGGTGTTCCTGATCTCGGCCCTTATCCTCCGAGTCACAGAGGTCGATGACCTGAAGAAGGCCATCGTCAGGAGGTTCCGCACGTGAACGTTCGGCGCGACGAAGCGGGATTCGTCGGGAAGATGGTCGTCGTGTGGCTCCTGGTCGTCGGCGTCATCGCCGTCGCGGCGATCGACGCAGCATCGATCGCGTTCACGACGTACAAGCTGTCCGATGTCGGCTCCGCGGCGGCGACCGAGGGCGCGCGTGTGTTCCGGTCCGATCACGACGTCCGCGCGACGTGCGACCGCGTCGAGCGAGTCGTGGCCGCCCAGGAACCGGCGGCGAGGGTCACCCACGGCGGCTGCAGCGTGGAACGCCCGACGGGACGCGTGACGGTGAAGATCAGGAAGCCGGCGAGCACCCTGGTGGCCCACAGGATCCCCTGGACGGAGGACTTCGCCACCGTGGTCGTGACGGAGTCCGCGGGACCACCGTCGCTGTAGCGTCGACCCGGTGGGAGCCCCCGAGACCGACGAACTGCTCGTCCGGCGATTCAAGGACGGCAGCGCCGAGGCCTTCGAGGTGCTCGTCCAGCGTCACGGCACCCGCATCTACAACCTCTGTCTGCGGATCCTGGGTGACGCCGAGGAAGCCGCCGATGCCTCGCAGGACACCTTCCTCGCCGTTCTCCGGAAGCTCGGCAGCTTCCGAGGGGACGCCGCCTTCACGACGTGGCTCCATCGGGTCGCCGTGAACGCTTGCTACGACTCCCTCCGACGGAAACGGCGTCGTCCGATGCTCCAGATCGCCACGGAGGAGGGCGACGAGCGACCCGAGCCCTCGCTTCCCGAGCCCGACCACGCCGAGGGGGTCGTGCTCTCCGTCGACGTCGCCAGAGCGCTCGCCGAGGTCCCTGAGGAGTTCCGGGTCGTCCTCGTGCTCGCCGACGTGCAGGATCTGCCGTACGACGAGATCGCGGCCGTGCTCGAGATCCCGGTCGGGACGGTGAAATCGAGGGTCTTCCGTGGGAGGGCGGCGTTGGGGCGGGCACTCGGCGTGCCCCGGGGGGAACCCTCCGGGGCGTCACGGGCGTCAGAGGAAGAGGCATGAATCATCCCTACGAGCTGCTGGCCGACCTGCTGGACGGCACCCTGGACGAGGGCGACCTCGCCGGGGTGCAGGCGCACCTGGACTCCTGTGCGAGCTGCCGGCGGGACGTGGCCGATGCGCCGGTCGGTTCCCGGGCGGCTCGTTCGCTCCCCGTGGAGGAGCCCCCCGCGGATCTGCATCGGCGGGTCGTGGGCGCCGGCGGTGGTCGCGGCGCCCCGACGTGGTACCGGTGGGCGGGCGTCGCCGCGGCCGCCGCCGCGGTCGTCGCGATCGCGATCGCCCTCCCGAACGTCGGGGATGGATCGAAGGAGGAGGCCGGTGGCGTGGCCGCCGACACCGCCTCAGCGCCTGAGATCTCGGCTTCGACGGGTGACGTCGTGGTGAGCCAAGAGGACAAGGACTACGACGCGCAAGGGTTGGAGGATCTCGCCAGGTCCGCGACCGCAGAGCGGAGTGACGCGGCTCAGAACACTGCGGGGTCCGCTGCCCTCGACGCGACGGCGGCCGTTCGGTGCGTCACCCAGGCCTTCGACGACCAACAGTCGGGGCGGTTGACCCGGCTGATCCGGGCGCGGTTCGAGGGCGAGGAAGCCTACATCGCTGTGTATCTGGAGGGCCCCGGCGCCGGTGAGCCGCCCGACACCGCGACCGTGTGGGCGGCCTCCTCGGAGAGCTGCATGGTCCTGTCCTTCGCCGAAGCGCGCATCTGACCTCCCGTCCCGAGACGCGGCGCGGGCCGAAGAGCGGGCCAAAGAGCGGGCCAAAGAGCGGGAAGGAATCCCCTTGCGGGCGGCGTTCAGGTCGTGTGGGAGGATTGACCGAACGCATGAGCACGGCACGCGCGAACGACATCCGGAACATGATCGTGATCGGATCCGGCCCGGCCGGATTCACCGCGGCGCTCTACGCCGCCCGGGCGAACCTCGAACCGCTCGTGCTCAAGGGGGTCGAGGCCGGTGGCCAGCTGATGCTGACGACCGATGTCGAGAACTACCCGGGCTTCACCGACGGCATCCTCGGACCCGAGCTGATGGATCAGATGGAGAAGCAGGCCGCTCGGTTCGGCGCCGAGATCCTGCCCGTCCATGTGACCCGCGTCGATCTGTCCTCTCGTCCGTATCGCGTGTGGGCCGGCGACCAGGAGTGGAGTGCGCGAACCGTCGTGATCGCCACGGGGGCGACCGCCAAGTGGCTCGACGTCCCGGGTGAGGAGAAGCTCCGTGGCCGCGGGGTCTCCGCGTGTGCCACGTGCGACGGCTTCTTCTTCCGGGAACGGGAGCTCGTGGTGGTCGGCGGTGGCGATTCGGCCATGGAAGAGGCGACCTTCCTCACGAAGTTCGCCTCCAAGGTGACGATCGTCCATCGGCGAGATGAGTTCCGGGCATCGAAGATCATGCAGGACCGTGCGTTCTCGAACGCCAAGATCGAGGTCGTCTGGAACACGGAGCTCGCGGAGATCCTCGGCGATGACGCCGTCACGGGCGTGCGACTCCGCGACACCGCGACGGGGGAGCTGCGGGAGCTCAGGACCGACGGGGTCTTCGTCGCGATCGGCCACACGCCGAACACCGAGCTCTTCGCCGACTGGTTGGACCTGGACGACGGCGGGTACATCCCGGTTCGAGAGCCGCGCACCAACACATCGATCGACGGGGTGTTCGCGGCCGGGGATGTCACCGATCGGATCTATCGTCAGGCCGTCACCGCCGCGGGCCAGGGATGCAAGGCCGCGATCGATGCCGAGCGGTTGCTCGAGGAGGAGTCACACGCGTCGGGGGACCGAGGAGATGTCGCCGTCGGAACCGGCGTACCGATCGAAACGTAGACCCCGCCGGCCCGCCGGCGGCTGAGAGGAGAGAGCGTGGCCAACATCGGGGATGTCACCGACACGGAGTTCCAGACGAGCGTGCTCGATTCCGAGACTCCCGTCCTGGTCGACTTCTGGGCGGAGTGGTGCGTGCCGTGTCACATGGTCTCCCCCGTCGTCGAGGAGATCGGGCAGGAGAAGGGGCAGGACCTGAAGGTGGCGAAGCTGAACGTCGACGACAATCCGGGGGCCACGCGCACCTACGGCGTGATGTCGATCCCCGCCCTGATCCTGTTCAAGGCCGGCAGGGAGGTCGCGCGCGTCACGGGCGCCAAGCCCAAGGACGCGATCCTCAGAGACCTCGACCCGCATCTCGTGTAGGCCCGCCGCCCCACGCCGCTTCCCGGCCCCTGTTGCCGTCGTGAGGCGCGTCCCCGCAGACTCGCTTCGATGCGCATCTTTCGCACGGGCGACAGCGGTCCCGAGATCGCGGACATCCAGTCGAGGTTGACGGCGCTGGGCGCCGTCATCGACGGTCCCGAGCTCGTCGGGGCGTTCGGATCCAGCACCGAGGCCGCCGTCCGGTGGTTCCAGCACGAGCGACATCTGCAGGTGGATGGCCTCGTCGGCCCGGACACGTGGGAGCAGCTCGTCGAGGCCGGCTGGCAGCTCGGCGATCGCACCCTGTATCACCGCGCGCCGATGTTCCGGGGAGACGACGTGCGCGACATCCAGCGGATGCTGAACGCGCTCGGCTTCGACAGCGGGAAGGAAGACGGCTTCTACGGTCCACGGACGGACGGCGCCCTCCGCGTGTTCCAACGCAACGTCGGGGACGAGCCGGACGGGATCGTCGGTCCGCACACGTTGTCGGTCCTCCGGAGGATGCGGCCGCTCGAGGCCGTCCCGTCGCGGGCACTCGTACGCGAACGCGAGGAGCTGGACGCCTCGCGCGGACCGATCGAGGGACGGGTCATCGCGGTCGACATGGGAGAGGGGCGCGGGGCCGGGGAGGACATGCACCAGCGTTCCGCGCTCGCCCTCGTCGAGGAGCTCCGTGCGGTCGGAGCGGATCCTCGACTGCTCGGGACCGACGACGGGGCGGCCGCGCCCTCGGACCGAGCCCGGCTCGCGAACGAGGCGGGCGCTGCCGCCTCGATCACCGTGGAGCTCACCGCCCGCGACGAGGAGGGTGGCGGAGGGCCCGTCTGCTCCTACTTCGGCAGCCGCACGACGCACTCCCCCTCCGGACTCGTTCTCGCGCAACTCATCCTGGAAGAGCTGGAGGCCGAGCTCGGAGTGTCCGGACGCGTGCGGCCTCTCACGATCGCGCCCCTCCGCGAGACCCGCATGCCCGCGGTCCAGGTGGAACCGATCACGGGAACCGGACCGCGGGAAGGCGAGCTGCTCCGCGATCCGGATCTGCCGACGCGCGTCGCCCGCGCCGTCGCTGCGGGCGTCGGTCGCTTCTTCTCAGGGTAGGCGCGGGCGACGCGCGAGCGTCGCGAGGACGAGACCGAGGATCAGGCCCAGGATGGTCGCCCTCGTGCCCCGTTCCTGCTCGGACGGGTACCGCCTCGTGTCGTCCACGGGGCTAGGCTACCGGCGGCAGGACCGGAGCATCGCCGAGGAGGGCATCCGTGGAGATCATGTTCGCCGGCTTCTTCGTGTTCGCCATCGCCAACATCGTGCTCGTGATCTGGGCGCTCGTCGACGCCATCCGGGTGCCCGACGATTCGATGTACCGCGCCGGCAACAAGCTGATCTGGATCCTCGTGATCCTGCTGGCCGGTTTCATCGGCGCGATCGTCTACTTCTTCATCGGTCGGCCCGCCCCCGGCGCTCGTCCGGCGACCAGTCCGGCGCAGGGGCAGTTGCCGCCGCCCCCGCCCGGTTCACTCGGCTAGGCCCTCGACTCGAGCTGCAGGCCTGAGCAGGCTCCCTCAAACCTCTTTGTATGACGACATCATTCACCCGTGAGTGCGTAACCGGTGTATGACCGTATCACTCAGTCGGGTGCGAGGCCAGGGCCGGACCCGACGATCTCGGAAACGATCCTCTCGAGGTCGTCGGCGGAACCGAACTCGATCACGACCTGACCCCGTTTGCGACCCATCCGGATCTGGACGCGGGTCGCGAGCTGCTCGGACAGGATCTCCTCCACCTCCGCCAGGTTCGGATCGGTCGTGTCCGCGTCGGAGACCGCCTTCTTCGGAGTGGACTCCGCTGGTCCCTCGATGAACCGGCGCACGATCTCCTCCGTCTCGCGGACGGACAGATCCTCGGCGGCGACCCGCAGCGAGAGCGACGTGATCGCGTCGGCGTCACCGAGGGCCAGGAGCGCCCGCGCGTGGCCGGCGGAAAGCTTCTCGTCCGTGAGGAGCTGCTGCACTTCGAGGGGCAGCGCGAGCAACCGGATCGTGTTCGCGATGTGCGAGCGAGAGACGCCGACCCGATCGGCGAGCTCCTCCTGCTTCAACCCGAGCTCGTCCAAGAGCTGGCGGAAGGCCTCGCCGAGCTCGATCGGATTCAGGTCCTCGCGGTGGATGTTCTCGATGAGGGCTTCCCGGAGCAGGTCGGCGTCGTCGGAGTCCCGCAGGACCACCGGCACCGTCGCCATCCCGGCGAGCTTCGCCGCACGGAGCCGCCGTTCCCCGGTGACGACCTCGTAGCTGCCCTGACCTGCCCGACGCACGACGATCGGCTGGAGGATCCCCACCTCTCGGATCGAGGCCGCGAGCTCCGCGAGGGTCTCGTCGTCGAAGCGGCTCCTCGGCTGCTTCGGGTTCGGCGCGATCGCGCCGGTGGGCACCTCGAGCAGCCCGGTGTTCGACTCCCCCGCCTCCGGAGCGCCCGGGATCAGCGCGGAGAGCCCACGTCCCAACCCCCCTCGTTTCGACATCAATCGCCTCCCCTGCGGAACATCCGCCAACGCTTCTTCTTGTTGTGCTCCTCATCCAAGGTCGCGCCGATGTCCGCCATCCCTTCAGGATGCTCGCCCGGGGGTGGTGGTGGCGCCTCTTGCCCTGCCTCGATATCGATCTCCGAGTGCTCATCGATCACCACGACCCGCCGCTCGGGAAGCTCCCCCGGCGGCGGCGGTCTCGACGGTGGCTTCACGCGGGGCTCGGGTTGTGGTGCAGGGTCCTCCCACACGTCGTCGTCCCCACCGCTCGGATGGGAACTCTCCGCGACATGTGGGGGCGTCTCGACCTCTGGTTCGGGCTCAGCTGCCGCCGGCTCAAGCGCGGGTTCCGGGGCTGGTGGTTCGGTCGAGACCCGCGCAGGTGGCCGTGACGTCGCGGAGCGCGGTCGAGAGGCGGGCTTCTCCTGCGCCGGGGGGGTCTCGGCCGCCTCACCGGTCGAGGGCTCGGTGTCCACTTCGACCACCGACTCTTCTGCCGTCTCTGCATCTTCTGCCGTCTCCGGCTCTTCTGCCATCTCTGGGGACCGTCCGTTCGATTCGAGACGGTCCTCCCCCGCCGGGGGCTTCTCGACCGCCACCTCCTTCTCCATCGGCGGCATCACCGCGATCGGCATCTGGTCGAACGCGGGCATGGGAGCGTCCGGTGGGGGCCGGAGCGCAACCTCCTGCGCGAGCTGGCGATACGCCTCGGCGCCCTTCGACCGAGCGTCGTAGACCGTGATCGGCTGGCCGAAGCCGGGCGCCTCGGACAGACGGACCGTGCGCGGGATGATGACGTCGTACACGAGGTCACCGAAGTGCCGCCTGACCTCCTCGACCACCTGCTCGGACAGCTTGGTGCGAGGATCGAACATCGTCATCACGATCCCCGAGAGTCGGAGTCCGGAGTTGATGTTCTGTTGGACGAGGGAGACGTTGCGGAGGAGCTGTCCGAGGCCCTCGAGCGCGTAGTACTCGCACTGGATGGGAACGATCAGCTCCTCGGCGGCGGTGAGCGCGTTGATCGTGAGCAACCCCAACGACGGGGGACAGTCGAGCAGGATGAAGTCGTACACCCCCTCGCTCACGGGTTCGATGGCCTTCTTCAACCTCGACTCCCTGGAGAACTGGGACACGAGCTCGATCTCGGCGCCGGCGAGGTCGATCGTCGCCGGCACCGCGTGGAGGCGCTCCACCGGGGTGGGCACGATGGCCTCCCGGATCTCCGCCTCCGAGACGACGACGTCATACACGGTGACTTCGCGGGCGTCGTGGCGGATGCCCATCCCGGTCGAGGCATTGCCCTGCGGATCGAGGTCGGCGACGAGCACGCGGTAGCCGATGTCCGCGAGCGCGGCGCCCAAGCTGACGGCGGTCGTGCTCTTCCCGACGCCGCCCTTCTGGTTCGCGATCGCGATGACCCTGGCTCGGCCGGGAACGTCGGGAACGAGAGGCCCCTTCTTCTTCGACCGTTTCGGCTTGGGCGCCGCGGGGCGACTCGCCGTGCGTGCCACAGCCTGGGTCGTGCTCGTGGAAGCCTTGCTCACTGTCGAGTCATGATAACGATGGGTCCGCCGCTTTCAAGAGCTGGTTCCCCGATGGCGACGATCCGTACATCCGGCGGGGCCTGATCCGTGCGGAACGTGGTTCCACCCCAATAGATCAGCTCCCCGCCCGGGGAGAGCAGGTCTCTGGCGATCGCCCACGTCCCCGAGAGGTCGCGGAACCCGCGAGCGAAGCAGACCGCCGTGCTCCCGGGCGCGAGCTCTTCCGCCGGCTTGGGGAACACCCGCACGTTGGTGAGCTCGAGTCGTTCCTGGGCGAGCTCGAGGAACGCGGCCCTCGCCTGCCGAGGCTCCGACAGCGTGACGGTCAGATCCTGCCGGGCTATCGCAACCGGGATCCCGGGGAGACCGGCTCCGGATCCGAGATCCACAACCGCGAGAGCACCTGGCGGGAGGTGTGGGACAGCGCGAAGGCTGTCCAGGATGTGGCGTTCCCGCAGGTGTTCGAGATCCGAGGCAGCGACCATCCCACGAGGGACGGCGTGCTTGGCGAGGAGTGCCTCGAAGGCCTCGAGTGAGCCCAGCTGTGCTGAGGAGAGCTCCTCAGGGGTCCAACCCTCATGTTTCACGTGAAACACGGCCTCTCACTGAGGCTGCTCAGGCTAGAGGGGCCTGACCACCACGAATCGATCGGGGTCGACGCCTTCCGACACGCTCTCCAGGCTCTCGAACTCGGCCACCACGTCATGCACGAGTTTGCGTTCATAGGCGTTCATCGGGTCGAGCTGCTCTTCCTCGCCGGTCCGCTGCACCCGCTCCGCGACCTCTCGGGCGTGCTCGACCAATCGCTCTTCGGCCCGCTTCCGGTAGTCCCCCACGTCCACCATGACGCGGATCCGATCGTCCAGCCGCCGGCCGACCGCCGTCCGGGCCAACTCCTGGATCGCGTCCAGCGTCTGGCCGTGTCGGCCGATCAGGAGGGCCATGTCGTCCTCGGGACCGTCGACGATGTCGACATACACGTGGCCCCGGTGCGTGGTGGGCTCGGCGATCGCGTCGATCCCCATGCGCTCGAGCAGCTCCTCTACGAAGTCGGCGATCGCATCGGCCTGCTCCTCGACCTCTGGAGCCTCTTCGATGTCTCCCGCTTCCTCGACCGCGGCGCCGTCGGGGACGTCCGGACCCGAGATCGAGGGACCCTCGCCCACGGCGTCTGTGTCTTCCGGTTCTCGATCCATCCGTCTACCTCCCGGACCCCTTCGGGCGGTTCGGTCCGGATCGCTTCGGACCCGCCGATCCGCCTTTCGAACGTTTCCCGGAGCCGCCGCCGGTGCTTCCCCTACCCCCGCCGCCGGTGCGACCGGAACCGCCCTTCTTGGTGGTGCCGCCCTGCCCGGGCGGTTTCCGCGGCGGTGGCTTGCGGAGCGGTTCGGGCTCTCCGACACGGCGCTTCCGCTCCTGATCGGCCCGCTCCATCATCCTGCCCATGATCCCTGTTCTGGGTTTCCTTTCGCCGGCGTTCGCGGAGCTCTTCGACTTCGCTTGCTCGAGTCGCTTGTCCATCGCCTGAGGCCCGATGTGTCCGAGCCGGAGCATCACGGCCTGCTGCCCGATCTGGAAGACGTTCGAGGTCGTCCAATACAGGATCAGGCCCGCCGGGAAAGCGAAGCCGAAGACGCCGAACATCAGCGGCATGACCCTCGTGATGATCTGGGTCTGCGGGTTCTGCGCGGAGGCGGGCGTCGCCTTCTGCGTCTGGCGACTCGAGTAGTAGGTCGATGCGATCATGAGGCCAAGCAACGCGAAGTACGGGATCCGGTCCGGTATGGAGTCCCCGCAGTCGAGCGTGGCTCCACTCGGCTCCTTCTTCGTGTTGAGCACTGGGACCGTCTTCCCCGATTGCGACGGCGCGCACTGCAGGTTCATGAGGAGGAAGTGCATGTGGTCGTCGTCTTGCTGCGTGATGTCGACGAAGAGCTGCGAGTCCACTGGGAGGTGGTTGTCCTTGTAGCAGGCGGGAGGAAGTGAGTCGGTCGGGCCCTGCACAACGCACTCGACCCCGGCCGGTTTCGCGGGATCGGTCTCTGCGTAGGGGACGGGAGCCCTGATCACCGCGTACATCGCGATGAGGATCGGGAACTGGAGGAGGAGGGGGAGACAGCCGCCGAGCGGGTTGACGCCGTACTCCTGGTACAGCGCCATCGTTTGCTCTTGGATCTTCTGCTTGTTGCCCTTGTACTTCTTCTGGATCTCCTTGATCTTCGGCCCGAGTGCCTGCATCGCCTGCATCGACTTGATCTGCTTGATGCCGAGGGGGAGCAGGACCACTCTGAAGACGATCGTCAGGATGATGATCGCGAAGCCGAAGTTCCCCGTCAGATCGTACAGCCACGCGAGGAGCCAACCGATCGCGTCGAGCAGCGCCTGGAAGGGACCGATCTCAGCGAGCATGTGGCCGCCGGTTCATGCCGGGGGAGACCGCGCCGGGGCCTCTGTGTTCGGAACCCCTCTGTATGGTGGAGTCATACACGGCGCTCCGCTTCGGGACCGGGTCGAAGCCACCTCGTCCGAACGGATTGCAGCGCAACACACGTCGGGTCGACAGGATCACGCCCCTCGTCGCGCCGAGGGATCGGACGGCCTCTTCCGCGTAGCGGGAGCAGGTGGGGGAGAAGCGGCACTGCCCGCCGAGCCATCCCGAGAGCGTGAGCTGATAGAGACGGATCCCGCCGAGGAGGACGAGACGCGCGGGGGCCCCGGCAGCCCAGAGGAGGCGTCGTGCGAGGCTCATGGGGTCGTCCCTCCACGCCGGAGCAGCTCGGTCATCTCGGTGATCAGATCCTGGGTTCGGGCGTCCCGGATGGCCTCGCGAGCCACCAAGACGACGTCGTGTCCTTCCACCCCACGTGGCGCGACCTCACGGATCGCGGCCCGAAGGACCCGCCGGGCCCGGTTCCGCTGCACCGCACCGCCGATCTTCTTGCCGGCGACCAGCGCGAACTCTCCGGAGCCGGGAGCGACAAACAGTACCATCCGGGTTCCGTGCACCGGCTCGGCATCCCGGAAGACGCGCTGGATCCCCGGGGTGCGCACCGACCCGGTCAGCCGGAGACGCTGAGGCGGCTGCGGCCCTTGCGTCGACGTGCGGCGAGGATCGACCGGCCGGCGCGCGTCCGCATCCGCAGGCGGAACCCGTGGGTCTTCGCCCGGCGGCGTGTGTTCGGCTGGTACGTGCGCTTTCCCTTGGCCATCCTCGGATCCTTCGCGAAAACGAAGGCCGGCAACTCGCCGGCCGAAGACGGAAGTATACGGAAACATCCCTGGATGGAGGGGTTGACAACAGAAAGTGCGTCAAGACGCTCCCGGCCGCTCGCGTGGGGAAAAACCCCGGTGCTATAGTCCGCCCCGCACTTCCCCGGGGTGATGGGGCCCCCGGCGTTCCCCGACCCCGGCGACCTCCCCGGATGTGGGTTATCCACCGGTGTGGAAAGGTTCTGTGGAATCTCAGATGGCAGTGGCATTGCCTGATCAGGAAGCGAGACGGGCCTGGTCGGCCGTCCTCGATCGCGCGCGGACCGAGCTCCCGGAAACCACGTTCCTCATGTGGTTCACGGATGTCCGTCCGATCGCCCTCAACGATCAGGTGCTGTCCCTCGCCGTCCCGAGCCAGTTCGTCCGAGAACGGCTGCAACACAACCATCTCGGGCTCATCGAAGAAGCTACTGAGGAGACCTTCGGCCACCCGGTCAAGATCGAGATGGACGTGGACGAGGGCATCCGCCACGAGGAGGGCCCGCTCGTCGACATGGCCCCCGCGCCTCCCGCGTCGTACGCGGCGATCGGCGCACCGGCACCCGCGCCGGCGGGCGGCAGTAGGCCGCTCGGTGCACCCGGGCTCCCGTTCCCCAACTACACGTTCGACGCATTCGTCCCCGGCCCGTCGAGCCGGTTCGCGCACGCCGCCGCCATGGCGGTGGCCGAGGCGCCCTTGTCGACGGCGTACAACCCGCTGTTCATCTACGGAGGGACGGGCCTCGGCAAGACCCACCTCCTGGTCGCGATCGGACATCACATCTGGCGCCTGATGCCCGACACGCGGATCAAGTACGTGACGTCCGAGCAGTTCGTGACGGAGTTCATCAAGGCCGTCCGCGAACGACAGGGTGACGCGTTCCGTCACAAGTACCGCGAGGTCGACATCCTGCTCGTCGACGACATCCAGTTCCTGGCCAAGCGCGAGGAGACGCAGACCGAGTTCTTCCACACGTTCAATCACCTCCACGGCGCCGGCCGCCAGATCGTGATCGCGTCGGACCGGCCGCCGCACGAGCTGTCCGGGCTCGAGGAGCGATTGGTCAGCCGGTTCCGGTGGGGGCTGTGCGTGGACGTGCAGCCGCCCGACCTCGAGACGCGCATCGCGATCCTGCAGCTCAAGGCCGAGCGCGAGAACATCCCCGCGGTGGTCCCCGAAGTGATCGAGTTCGTCGCGTCCAAGTTCGATCAGTCGGTCCGGGAGCTCGAGGGCGCCCTGGTGCGCGTGGTCGCCTGGTCGGAGCTCACGCGCCAGCCGATCGACATCGAGCTCGCGGAGCGGGCGCTGCAGGACCTCATCCCGCAGACGGAGCACGAGATCCCGCCGCCGCTGATCATGGAGGAGACGGCGACGTACTTCCAGCTCTCGACGGGCGACCTGGTCTCGAAGTCGCGCTCGCGACCCCTGACCCAGGCGAGGCACATCGCGATGTACCTGATGCGAGAGTGCACCGGTCTTTCCCTGGTCAAGATCGGCGAGATCTTCGGCGGCCGCGACCACACCACGGCCCTGCACGGCATCAAGAAGGTCGAGGACGAGATGCGCTCTCGGGACGACACGTTCCGTCAGGTCCAGGACCTCACGCGGATCATCCGCAGCCGTGTTCGAGGATTGGTGTGAAGTCGGTGAACAACCTCGCGCGGAACGCTGTCACCGCCGGTGCGGAGACGGGCCTCGCCCAGAGTGCCAAGGACGTTCCACCGGTCGTCCCCATGTCCGACACCTCCGCTACGCTGCACGAACACCCCACTTCTCCACATGTCCACCGCCCCTACTACTGCATCCCATAGAAGAAGACCTTTAGAAGCGATAGACCGCGAACAGCCACGACCGGGAGGATGAGGATGAAGTTCCGATGCGACCGAGACGACCTGTCCGAGGCCCTGCAGACGGTGCAGCGGGGCGTGTCCTCGCGCCCGGGGATCCCCGCGTTGACGGGAGTGCTGCTGGAAGCGGCCGACGACGGAACCCTGACGCTCACGACGACGGATCTCGAGGTCTCGGCGCGGCTCTCGATCGCGGTCCAGGTGCAGGAGGCCGGGACGGCGCTGGTCCCGGCGCGGTTGCTCGCCGACACCGTGAAGTCGCTGTCCGAGGCGCCCGTCGACTTCGAGACCGATCAATCGCAGGCTCATATCCGCTGCGCCGCATATGAGGGCGCGCTTCGGCTGCTTCCCGCCGACGACTTCCCGGGCCTGCAAGAACCGTCCGGCACCGCGATCTCCGTGGACCCGGGCGCGTTCGCCGAGGCCGTCGGTCAGGTGTCTCGCGCCGCCTCGAAGGACGAAGCGAGGCCGGTCCTCACCGGGGTCCTGCTCGAGATCAGCCGCGAGGGTGTGGTGCTGGTCGCCACGGACTCGTACCGCCTGGCCGTCCGGGATCTCGTGGCGACGGCGGACGGCGAGGCGAAGGCGATCGTGCCGGAGCGCGCGTTGACCGAGGCGGGGCGCGCGGCCGTCGACCAGAAGAGCGGGGTGGAAGCTTCCGTCAACGCGTCGCAGATCGCGTTCCGCGTGGGCTCGTTGACCCTGACGTCCCGGCTGATCGAAGGCGAGTTCCCGAACTACCGGCAGCTCCTGCCGGAGAACGTCGAGAGCCGGCTCACGATCTCGCGGCAGCAGCTCCTCGAGGCCGTCCGCCGGGTGGGTCTCCTCGCGCGCGACACGACTCCCGTGCGGCTCGAGTTCAACGCGCTCGGCGTGAAGCTCTCGTCGTCCAGCCCGGATCTCGGGCAGGCAGTCGAGACGGTGGAGGCCCGCTATGAGGGGGAGGACCTCGTCGCCGCGTTCAACCCGCAGTACCTGGTCGACGGCTTGACGGCGGCCACGGGGGAGAGCGTGCGGATCGACGTCCGCGACGGGCTCAAGCCGGGCGTGATCCGAGGCGAAGGCGACGAGCTCACGTACCTCGTGATGCCCGTCCGGCTGCCGGCCGCGGTCAGCTGACGTTCCGGGCGATCGCGGACACGGATGCGCCTGGAGTGGCTCGAGCTCCGGGATTTCCGGAATCACCGGCGCACCGCGGTGGATCACCTCGCGGACGGCCTGACCGTCGTGGTGGGTCCGAACGGCGAAGGCAAGACCAACCTCCTCGAGGGCATGTTCTTCCTCTACGCGCTCCGGTCGCCCCGGACCTCGACGAACGCGCCGCTCGTGCGTGAGGGGGCCGAGGTCGCCTACGCGCGCGGGGAGTTCGTGGGTCTCGAAGGGAAGTCGCTCGTCGAGGTGGAGATCCCCCGCACCGGGGCGAGCCGCGTGAAGCTGAACAAGAGCGCGCTCCGGCGCAAGCGCGAGCTCCGCCGTCAGGTGCGATCGATCCTCTTCGGACCCTTCGACCTGCCGGTGGTGATCGGTGATCCCTCGAAGCGCCGGGACCTCATGAACGACGCGGTCGTCGCCCTCTGGCCGCTGAAGGAGGGGCTGTCCACGGCGTATGAGCGCGCGCTCCGCCAGCGCAATCGCCTCCTCAAGGAATGGGAGGGCGGCCGCGGCGGCCCGTCGGAGATGGCCGCGTGGGACGAGGAGCTCGTGCGCACGGGGGTGCCGGTGATCGAGGCCCGGAGCGAGGCCGTCGCCCGACTCGCCCCCGGTGCGTCCGAGGAGTTCGAAGCGCTCTCCGGATACGGACTCCTCGTGACGTACGCCCCGAACGTCACGGGGGCGACGGAGGAGGCCTTCCGCGAACAGCTCGCCCAGCGGCGGCCCGACGAGCTGCTCCGCAGAACCTCCCTCGTCGGGCCACATCGTGACGACCTCACCCTGGCCGTCCGCGACCTCGGCGCGCGCGCGTTCGGCTCGCACGGCGAGACGTGGGCGGCGGCCCTCTGTCTTCGGCTCGGTCTCGCCGGGGCGGTCGCCGCCGAGACCGGCGAGCCACCGCTCCTGTTGGTCGACGATCCCTTCAGCGCCCTCGACCCCGACCGTCGCGACCGGATCGCGCAACGACTCGCGGTACGGGGTGGGCAGGTCGTGATCAGCGTGGCGGACGAGGCGGACGTGCCGCCCACCGCGTCGGCTGTGTGGCAGGTCGAAGCTGGCGACGTGACGGTTCGGGGCTGACGGTGCCGCACTCGAAAGGATTCCGGAAGCGCAGCAGCGACCCGAGCTCGGAGCCCGTCGAGCTCGGCGATGTCATCGACACCTTGATGGCCGATCAGCTCTTCGCGCGCGGCATGCCGGTCGCGCAGCTCGCCGCCGCATGGCCGTCCGTCGTGGGTGACCGGCTCGCGTCCGAGACCGCCCCGGCGGCCCTCGAAGCGGGCGTCTTGACGGTCACGGCGACGTCCGGACCATGGGGAGCGCAGGCCCGTTTCCTCCACGAGGAGATCCGCCGGCGGGCCGACGAAGCCCTCGGCGGCGGCCAGATCACCTCGGTCCGGATCGTGGTGCGAAACCGCAGGTAGAAGGCCGATTTCCGCTAGTCGAAACACCGTTCGCGTCACCTTCGATTGGTAGAATGAACGGGTTCGTGCGACGGCCCCGCGCACGCCCCCGGCTCCGATGCGTGGGGCGGCCTGCGCGGGGCACCAAACGGGAGGACGATTGGCCACCGCGAAGGCGAAGAACGACACCTACGACGCACATAACATCCAGGTCCTCGAGGGCGTCGAGCACGTCCGGCTCCGCCCCGGGATGTACATCGGCACCACCAGCTCCCGCGGGATGCATCACCTCGTCTACGAGGTCGTCGACAACTCCGTCGACGAGGCGATGGCGGGCCGCGCCACCAAGATCGTCGTCACGATCCACGCGGACAACAGCGTCTCGGTCCACGACGACGGCGCGGGGATCCCGGTCAAGCCGATCCCGAAGGCGAAGGATCGTCGCCCCGCGGTCGAGGTCGCGCTCACGACCCTGAACGCCGGCGGGAAGTTCGGCGGTGGCGGATACAGCATCTCCGGCGGGCTCCACGGCGTCGGGGTCTCCGTGGTGAACGCGCTCTCGGCCAAGATGACGGCCGAGGTGCAACGGGACGGCTTCTCGTGGACCCAGAGCTACGCGCGCGGGCGCTCCACGTCCAAGCTGACCAAGGGGAGGGCCACCAAGAAGACCGGCACGTCGATCCGCTTCTGGCCCGACGCCGAGATCTTCACCGAGGAGATCGAGTTCAAACGGTCGGAGCTCACGGACCGTCTCCGCGAGCTGGCGTTCCTGAACGCGGGGCTCGAGATCCAGCTGATCGACGAGCGTGAGAAGCCCCCCCACAAGGACGTCTACCGGTACAACGGCGGGCTCGTCGACTTCGTGAAGCACCTGGCCACCGGGAAGGACGCGATCACCCGGGTGATCGCGATCGGCGACAAGGCCGAGGACGCGGAGGTCGAGCTCGCGCTGCAGTGGATGTCCGGGTACTCGGAGTCCGTCTACTCGTTCGCGAACACGATCAACACGCACGAGGGCGGCATGCACGAGGAAGGCCTCAAGAAGTCGCTCACCAACGTCCTGAACCGCTACGCCCGGTCCAAGGGGCTCCTCAAGGAGAAGGAGGACAACCTCATCGGTGAGGACGTGCGCGAGGGCCTCGTCGCGATCCTCTCGGTCAAGCTCCGCGATCCGCAGTTCGAGGGCCAGACCAAGACCAAGCTCGGGAACGCCTCGATGCGCTCCTTCGTGGAGACGACCGTGAACGCGCAGCTGGCCGAATGGCTCGAGGAGCACCCCACCGAGGCACGTCGGATCGTGTCGAAGACGCTCGCGGCGGCGAAGGCACGGATGGCGGCCAAGCAGGCGCGCGACCTCACCCGGCGCAAGTCGTTCCTCGAGGGTGGCTCCTTGCCCGGCAAGCTGGCCGACTGCCAGCTGAGCGATCCGGCCTCGTGCGAGCTCTACATCGTCGAGGGGGACTCCGCCGGCGGCAGCGCCAAGCAGGCGCGCGACCCCGCGACCCAAGCGATCCTCCCGATCCGGGGGAAGATCCTCAACGTCGAGAAGGCCAGGCTCCACAAGATCCTGGAGAACATCGAGATCCAGGCGCTGATCACCGCGATCGGCACGGGGATCGGCGACGAGTTCGAGCTGGACAAGGCCCGCTACCACCGGATCGTGCTGATGGCCGATGCCGACGTGGACGGCGCGCACATCCGCACGCTCCTGCTCACGTTCTTCTTCCGGCACATGCCCCAACTGATCGATGCCGGGTTCATGTATCTCGCGCAGCCGCCCCTGTACCTGATCAAGGAGGGCAAGCAGGAGCAGTACTTCTACACGGAGCGCGAATGGGACACGTTCCGGAAGGGCAACGGCAACGGCAGCAAGAAGCTCGACCCGCAGAGGTTCAAGGGCCTGGGTGAGATGGACGCGCACCAACTCTGGGACACCACGATGGACCCGGAGCGCCGAACCCTCCTGCAGGTCACGCTGGAGGACGCGACCACCGCCGACCGGCTCTTCACGGTGTTGATGGGAGAGGACGTTCCGTCGCGCAAGGAGTTCATCGAGCTGAACGCGAAGTACGTCCAGAACCTCGACGTGTAGGGGTTCGGGGACGCATGAAGCGAGCCGCGAGGCGAGCGTAGTCCTCGAGGAACAGGGAGACGAGAAAGACGATGGCGCAAGAGGGATTGTTCGCGGGCAGGGTGGAGCCCATCGAGCTCGGGGAGGAGATCCAGCGCTCCTACCTCGACTACGCGATGTCGGTCATCGTCGGGCGAGCCCTCCCCGAGGTCCGCGACGGGTTGAAGCCGGTCCACCGGCGGATCCTCTGGTCGATGCTCGAGGCCGGGCTCCGTCCGGATCGTCCCCACCGCAAGTCCGCGTGGGCCGTCGGTGAGGTCGTCAAGAAGTACCACCCGCACGGCCTCGAGGCCGTCTACGACGCGTTGGTCCGCATGGCGCAGGACTTCTCTCTGCGGTACCCGCTCGTCGACCCCCACGGGAACTTCGGCTCCGTCGACGGCGATCCGCCGGCGGCGATGCGATACACGGAGGCCCGGCTGGCTCCGGCGGCGATGGAGATGCTCCGCGACATCGACGCCGAGACCGTCGACTTCGTCCCGAACTACGACGGGTACGAACAACAACCGTTCGTCCTGCCCTCACGCTTCCCGAACCTGCTCGTCAACGGGTCCGGCGGTATCGCGGTGGGCATGGCCACGAACATCCCGCCGCACAACATGGGCGAGGCGATCGATGCCGTCGTCCACTACCTGGAGCATCCGGAGTCGACGTCGAAGGACCTGATGAAGTTCGTCAAGGGACCTGACTTCCCGACGGGCGGGATCATCATGGGTCGTGACGGCATCCGCGATGCCTACGAGACCGGTCGCGGATCGATCAAGATCCGCGCGGTGTGCTCGGTCGAGGAAGGGTCCGCGGGCCGGGCCCGCATCGTCGTCAGCGAGCTGCCGTACCAGGTGAACAAGGCACGGCTTGCGGAGAAGATCGCCGAGCTGGTGAAGTCCGGCAAGGTCAAGGAGATCGCCGACCTGAAGGACCATTCCTCGGGCCGGGCAGGGATGCGCCTCGTGATCGACCTGAAGCGCGGTGCCAACCCCCAGGTCGTCCTGAACCAGCTCTACAAACACACGCAGCTCCAGGAGTCCTTCGGCGTGATCATGCTCGCGCTCGTCGACGGCGTCCCTCGCACGCTGAACCTGGCCGAGATGATCGGCTTCTACGTCGATCACCAGATCGACGTCGTCACCCGGCGCACGCGCTTCGACCTGCGCAAGGCCGAGGAGCGCGACCACATCGTCCAAGGCCTCCTGATCGCGCTCGATCACCTCGACGAGGTCATCCAGGTGATCAGGGGCTCCCAGGATGCCGAGCAAGCCCGCACCAAGCTGATGTCGAAGTTCAAGCTCTCGGAGATCCAGGCGAACCACATCTTGGACATGCCGCTCCGCCGGCTCACGAAGCTCGCCCGCACCGAGCTCGAGGACGAGCACAAGGAGCTGCTCGCGAGGATCAAGTACCTGAAGGCCCTGCTGAAGGACCCGAAGAAGATCCGCGGCGTGATCAAGGAGGAGATCCTTGGGATCAAGAAGAAGCACGGCGATCCTCGACGCACGCAGATCAAGGCGGATGAGGGCTCCTTCGACATCGAGGACCTGATCGCCGAAGAGGACGTGGTCATCACCGTCAGCCGGGCCGGCTACGTCAAGCGCGTGCCGATCGACACCTTCCGGCGGCAGGGCCGCGGAGGCAAGGGTGTCCGGGGGGCAACCCTGAAGGAGGAGGACGTCGTCGCCGACGTCTTCACCACGACCACCCACAACTGGCTGCTGTTCTTCACGACGAAGGGCAAGGCCTATCGGGTCAAGGTGCACGAGGTGCCCGACGCATCCCGGATCGCGCGCGGGCTCTACGCGGCCAACCTCCCCGGCGTCGCCATCGCGGGGGACGAGCGCGTGTCCGCGGTGCTGCATCTGAAGGAGTACGACCCCAAGCATTTCCTGCTCTTCGCCACGAAGAAGGGGATGGTCAAGAAGACCGCGCTCTCCGAGTACGAGTCCGCGCGCACGGGCCTCGCGGCCATCAACCTGAAGGCAGGCGACGAGCTCATCGACGTGAAGCTCACCGACGGGAAAGACGAGGTCTTCCTCGTGTCTCGCAAGGGGCAGGCGATCCGGTTCAAGGAACAGCTCGCCCGCCCGATGGGCCGGGCGACGGCCGGCGTGATCGGGATGCGCCTCGCCGAGGACGACGAGGTGATCTCGCTCAGCCTGGCCTCCGACGGCGAGGAGATGATCAGCGTCTCGCAGCAGGGGTACGGCAAGCGCTCGCCGCTCAAGGATTATCCGATGAAGGGCCGCGGCGGGAAGGGCGTGATCGGGCATCAGATCACGAAGAAGACCGGTCTGCTCGCCGGGGCGTTCGTGGGGTCGAAGGAGCAGGACATGTTCGTGATCTCCTCGAGCGGGATCGTGATCCGCGTCCCTGCCGGCGAGATCCGCCGTGTCGGCCGCTCGAGCCAGGGCGTGCGCACGATGCGTGTCGAGGAGAAGGCGCACGTCGTCGCGCTCGCTCCGGTGATCATGCAGATGGAGGAGTAAGCCCCCTTGAGGAAACCCGTCCACGGAGTCCCCGGGAACCGGAGGGCGCCGCGGGGCGTTATTGCGATGATGTCGGGACTCCCATGAACATCGGACTCGGCTTGTTGGTCGAGGTCGTCGCATTCCTGGCCGCCGCGTACGTCGTGGTGGAGATGCGGCCTCGCCTCCCGCAGCAGACGACCGATCTCGTCCTGGGATCGATCGGCTGCGCGATGGGAGCGGGCGCCCTGCTGTTCCAGGAGGACGTGAGCCTCGTCGGGGGTGTGCTCGCGCCGCTGCTTGCCGCGGTCCTTCTGGTGGGACACGTGCGAGCGCTGGACGCCGTCGGCGTCAGGATCCCCGCGTGGGTGCAAATCCCCACGTCGGCGCGCCGACGGGCGTACGCTATCGACCCAGCCGAGACCCAGATGATCGAGGAGCCTGTGCAGCAACCACGTTCGGCGACTGAGCCAGAACCGGCATCGGGGTTCGATCCCGACCCGCTGCCCGATGACGAGCCCTTCCCCGGCGAGGAAGAGCTCGTCCCTCCGCTCGGCCCGATCGCACCGGACCCGGCGTGGCCGTCCACGGTGGTCCGCCCGCCGGTCGAGACGCGACTCCCCCGGCGCGGCGTGCGCCGGACGCGCGTGGAGGTCAGGAGGGTCGGCCCGTTCTCCGTCCTGAAGTTCTCGCTGATCTTCTACTTCTGCATCTTCCTCGTGGTCTACCTCTCGCTCGCGATCATCTGGGGCATCCTGTCCGCGAGCGGCGCGATCGACTCGCTGGAGCAGCTGCTCGGCGTCATCTTCCCTTCCGGCGCTGCCGAGTCGCCCACCGGCGAGCTGAGCACCGGCGCAGCCCCGCCCATGGAGATCGTCACGGGGCAGCTGTTCACATGGCTCTTCATCGGGGGCTGCGTGGGGGTCGTGATCTGGTCGTGCATCAACGTCTTCATCGCGGTCATGTACAACCTGATCAGCGACATCGTCGGTGGGGTCGAGGTCACACTCGCCGACCGTCGAGACTGACGGGACGAGACGCTCTCCGCGCCCCCGCTCGACAGACCCTCGCATCGGGAGCTCCGCTCATTGACACGCTTTCCGGACCCTGACTACCCTGCGGCGAGGGGCTCGGGGCCCTCGGGCCTGTAGCTCAGCTCGGTTAGAGCGCTTCCCTGATAAGGAAGAGGTCGATGGTTCAAGTCCATCCAGGCCCACTGCTTCGGCCAGGCCCACTCCGTCGGCCGGGCCCGTCCACCCGATAGGAGGCTTTCCACGTGGGAGACGACACCGAAGGCACAGAGAAGAAGGGCGGCTTCTTCCGGAAGCTCCTGAAGATCGCGTTCATCGCAGCGATCGTGGCTGCCGTGGTGCAGTTCATGAAGCGGCGCCGGGGTGAGGATCTCGACGACGTGGAGTGGCAGGAGCTCCCGCCGCCATCCGGCGGATAGTCGGCACCGTTCGCGACTGACGAAGGCCCGCCTGCCGGCGGGCCTTCGCCATGTCCGTTCCCATGCATGGGGCGGTCCGCGCCGATCGGCGTCGAGGGCGCCGGTAGACTCGCCGCGTGGACGAGCCCGGAGCCCCCTGGGACCTCGCCCGCGCGGCGGCCCGGGCGGCCAACGTGCAGCTCCGACCCATGACCGCGCACGATCAGTTCGACGCCGCGATCGAGGTCATGGTGGCCACGTGGGGTGCGTTCCAGCTGCCACCACGAGAGGTGATGACCGCCCTCGCGCATAGCGGGAACGTGCCACTTGGCGCCTACGACGGCGATCGGATGGTCGGGTTCGTCCTGGGCTGGGCGGGAGTGGACGGTGAGGGCCTCCACGTCCACTCCCACATGCTGGCCGCGCTGCCCGAGCGTCGCCATCGAGGGGTGGGGTACGCGTTGAAGCTCGGGCAGCGAGCGCAGGCGCTCGCGCAGGACATCCACGTGGCCCGCTGGACCTTCGATCCGCTGGTGGCTCGCAACGCCTGGTTCAACTTCGGGAAGCTGGGAGCGGTGGCCGACGCGTTCGGCCGCGCCTTCTACGGCGAGATGACCGACGAGATCAACGCCGGGGATCGGTCCGACCGTCTGGTCGTCCGGTGGGACCTCGACCCCCACCCGGCGCCACGTCCGTGGCCGGACGGCCTCCCCGCGGTGCTCAGCGCCGAGGGCGATCCGCAGCACCCCCGCCCCGCCCAGGGGGCCACCGCGGGAGCCGACGGAGGCGTCGTGGAGGTCCCTCGCGATCACGCGGACCTCAGGACCCGGGACCCGGCCCTCGCGGCGCGCTGGCGCGAGGCCGCGGCCGACGCGTTGGAAGGTTGCTTCCGGTCGGGGTTGATCGCCGGGGCGTTCGATCGGAACCGATCGGCGTACGCGCTGATACCCGGGGCCGCCGGGTGAGCCGGGTCCGGGCGATCGAGCTGCTCCTGGTGGAGCTGCCGCTCGTCCGCCCGTTCCGGACGAGTTTCGGGGAGATGGCGGAGAAGCGATGCATCCTCGTTCGCGTGGAGACCGACGGCGCCGAGGGCTGGGGGGAATGCGTCGCCGACACCCGGCCCGACTTCAGCGGGGAGTTCAACGACGGCGCCTGGCTGGTCCTGCGGGACTTCCTGGCACCCGCGCTGGTCCGGGCCGGCGACGTCGACGTCGGGAGTGTCGAGGAGTCCTTCGCCGCGATCCGCGGGAACCCGATGGCGAAGGCGGCGCTGCTGGATGCGTTCGTCGACGCGGAGCTCCGGGCCGACGGGACGTCCCTCGCCTCGTGGCTCGGCGCGGAGCGCCCCCGCGTCGAGTGCGGTGTGAGCATCGGGATCGCGCCGTCGGTCGACGCCCTCCTCGCGCACGTGGACGGCTATCTCGCGGAGGGCTACCGGCGGATCAAGCTGAAGATCGAGCCCGGCACCGACATCGAGCGCGTCCGAGCCGTGCGGGCCGCGCATCCCGACATCCTGCTGTCCGTCGACGCGAACGCCGCCTACACGCCGTCCGATGCGGAGATGTTCCGCGCGATGGAGGACCTCGGTCTCCTGATGATCGAGCAGCCGCTCCACTACGAGGATCTGCTCCGCCACGCCGAGCTCCAGGCCCAACTCCGGACGGATCTGTGTCTCGATGAGTCGATCCGCTCCGTCGCCGACACCGCCGCCGCGCTGGATCTCGGGGCCTGCCGCATCGTGAACATCAAGCAGGGCCGCGTCGGAGGTGTCCTGGAGGCGAGGAGGATCCACGATCTGTGCCGCGAGCGAGGGATCTCCGTGTGGTGCGGCGGGATGCTGGAGACCGGGGTGGGGAGAGCGCTCAACCTGGCCCTCGCGGCGATGCCTGGCTTCACGCTCCCCGGCGACACGAGCGCATCGGCCCGGTACTTCGAGGACGACCTCACGGCGCCGTTCGAGCTCGCGCCCGACGGGACGATGGCGGTCCCCTCGGAACCCGGCATCGGGGTCACGCCGCTCCCGGAACGGCTCCAGGTCTGTGTGACACGGCGCGAGATCGTGCGAACCCGATCGAAAGAGTGACAAAACCATCGGGTTCCCTTGACGGAGGAACCGGCCCGCCCGTATGTTTCGCAGTGAGAGACCGCTGGAGCCCTCGGGTTCCGGCGGTTTCTCACTTTCCGGGCCATCTCGCCTCCTCCCGCTGCGTCATCCGCGTCGTGCCGCTCGACCACACTGTCGTTGCACTTGCTTGTGTCGAGCCATCCCGCAGGCGACGATAGTGAGACCGCCCGGTGCACCATCGGGCGCCCCAACCCCATGAAGAAGCGGGTCATCAGAGCCGAGGAGTTCGAGGTCCTGGATGCGGCGGGCCACGTCCGCCTGCGGATCGGGCTGTCGAACGACGATTCCCCGTTCTTCTCGATGCTCGATCCCGGTGGCCAGGTCCGTGCGCGATTCGGCCTCTCCAATGACGGATCCGCCGGTCTCGCGATCGGGGACGACAACGGCAAGGTGCGGGCGACGCTCGGCCTCTCCTCCGACGGATCGGCGAGCCTGGCGTTCGGAGACCGCAACGGGAAGATCCGCGCCAAGTTCGGCCTCGCCTCGGACGCGTCCCCGACCCTGGGAGCGCACGTCGAGGGCGACGAGGTGACCCACCGGTACACGCTGGCGGATCAGGGATCGCCCACCCTCGGCTTGTACGATCGTGCCGGACGGGTACGGATCCGGCTGGGTCTGGCGGCCGAGGGGTTCCCGATCCTCCGGTTGCTGGACGCGGACGGCGAGCTGCGTGCGCTGGTGGGATTGGCGGATGATGGGAGCCCTCTGATCCAGTTCATGGACGAACGGAAACAGCCCACGTGGACGATGCGATGAGCGGCTGGTGGATGGCCGCCTTCGTCGCCCAATGGATCCTCCTCCTCGTCCTCTGTGTCGTCGTCGTCGCGCTCGCTCGCCAGGTGGGCACCCTGCACCTGCGGCTCGGGCCACGGGGAGCCCTCGAGATCGATACGGAAGGTCCGATGCTCGGCGAGCCGCTCCCGGCCGTCGAGGCGCGCGGGGCGGACGGTGCGTCCGTCGTGATCGGCGGCCCAGGGGTGCGGCGGCTCGTGCTCTTCTCGTCGCCGACCTGCATCGTCTGCCGGGAGGTCGCGCCCGCCATGCCGGCGGCCGCTCGGACGGGGGACCTCGTCCCACAGATCGTGCACGACACCGATGCGGAACGCGCGTTCGACGTCCCGGGCACCCCCTACTTGATGGTGCTCGACGAGCTGGGCATCGTGAGGGCCAAGGGCACCGTGAACAACCTCGAGCAGGTCGAGGGTCTGGTCGACACGGCCGGCCGACGCATGCGGGAGGAGCGCGAACGATGGGCGAGCTGACGACGATCGAGCGCGCGCAACGAGCGCTCGCTCAACGGACGAGCCGGCGCGGTTTCCTCGGGCGGGTGGGGCGCGGCGTGGTCGCGCTCGCGGGCGGCTCGCTGGTCGCGACGGCCCTCGCTCCCGACCGGGCCGAGGCGCACCACATCTGCGGGCACACCTACACGACGGGCTCGTGTCCGCATCCGTACGCGCCCCTCTCGCGGACCGACCGCTACGGGTTCCCCGTTCACCCGACGTACGGATACCCGGTGGACGACCATGGCGAGCTCTACCGAGACTCTGCGGTCCAGGAGCGCTCGAAGACCTGCGAGGAGCGTGTCCCGGAGGTCTACGGGTTCGTGAACAACCCCCGCTACGGCGGCGGCTGGACCCGGTGTTGCTCGGGCCGGTTGCGGCACATCCAGGACTGCTGCTCTCGGTCGTCGATCCGGATCAACGGCGACTACGCGGTCCGTGGCTACTGTCCCGTCGGGCTCAAGGTGTTCTGCATCACCTATCGCCAGCTCACGAGAACGTGCTGAGTGACGGCGGGTTCATCGCGATCGCGGCTGCCGCCGCGATCGCCGGCTGGTCCGCGCTCTGGGGTCCCTGAGGCCTCTCGATGGTGGAGACCATCAGCCCCGTCGTGTACGGGACGCGGACGAGGTGGGCGGGCGCGCTGGCGCTCCATGCCGTCGGGGCGACGGCGACCGCGGCCGCGTTCGGCGCCCTGGTCGCCGCTCTTGCCGCCGCCCTCGGCGCGCCGTGGGGGAGGGCCGGAGCCGTCCTCGTCGCGGCCGTCGCCGTCCTCTATCTGATCCGGGAGCTCGCCGGGGTCCGGGTGCCGGTCCCGCAGCTACGACGGCAGGTGCCCGATTGGTGGCGCACGTACTTCGGTCGGCCCGTGGCGGCGTTCCTCTACGGCGCGGGTCTCGGGGTCGGCTTCTTCACCTTCCTCGGCCACGGGACGCTCGTCGTGGTCACGGTCGGAGCCGCCGCCACGGGCCGGCCCGTGCTGGGGGCGCTGCTGATGGCCCCGTTCGGCCTGGCCCGTGGTCTCGCACCGCTCGTGAGCGCCCGATCCCGGGAACCGGAGGATGGGCGCCGGCTCGTCGACCGTCTGAGCTCGATGCCGGACCGACTCCGCTCCGTGCTGAACGGCGTCGCGCTCGTGGCCGTGGCTGTGGCCGCCGCCGCCGCTGCGTGGCGGACCGAGGGCGGGTGGGGGGCGGCGGCCGCAGCGGTCCTCGCGGTGGTGTTCGCGTGGTCCGCGATCGCCAAGCTGACGGGGTGGAGCCAGTGGCGGCGGGCGCTCGCCTCGTACGCGCTTCCGCCGGCGATGGAGCGGGTCGCCTCGTGGGCGGTGCCGGCGGCCGAGCTGCTCGTCCCGGTCCTGGCTCTGCTCGGCCGACCCCGTGCCGCGGGCGCCGTCGCGTTCGTCGCGATCGTGGTCTTCTCCGGGGCACTCGTGCGCCTCGCGCTGCGCGACGGCGCCCGCGTGTCCTGCGGGTGCTTCGGTCGCGGCTCGATCGACGTGCGCCTGGCGCTCGCGCGGAACGTCGCGCTGGCCGCAGCGGCCGCATGGTCGTGGGTCGCAGCTCCCCCGGATCCGTCGCTGCGGTTGCCGACCGGAGGCGAGGCGGTGCCCGCGTTCCTCACGGCCGCCGCGCTCGCCGTCGCCGGGGTCACCGTGTGGCGAACCTCGGTCTGGATGCGGAGGGGGAGCGCGTGAGGGTGCGAGGGCTCCCGAGAACGCTCGCGCCGTTCGCGGCCGCCGTCGTCACGGTCGCGGTGGTGGCCGCGATCGCCGGTGCGCACGACACCGACTTCAACGATCCCGACGACACGCGGGGCAAGCTCGACCTCGAGCGGGTCCGCCTCGCCCACCAACCAGGTCCGCCCAAGTGGACGCTGGCCACCTTCGGCGAGTGGCGGACCGCCGAGATATGGGACCGCGGGTACCTGATGGTGTTCCTCGACACGCAGGGTGGCGCCGGGGCCGAGCACTACCTGCTCATCCGGTCGTCGGGGGTCGTCCTCGAGGGTTCGCTCTGGCGGCTCCGCAACGTCGGGCCCGACTCCTACCTCGGGTCCGTGCCCGTGGACCGCTGGTCCCGGCGGAGCGCCACGGTCCAGGTGGGCTTGTCCCGGCTCACCTTCGGTGCGAGCCGCGCCTTCTACCGATGGTGGACGGAAACGCTCTTCACCGGAGAGCTCTGCAGGCGAACGTGTCACGACCGAGCGCCGAACGGCGACCCCGTCCTGCAGTGGAGGCCCGGGATGTCGCCGTCGCCCTCGCCGAGCGCGTAGCTGTCGCCTGATCCCCTCGGCCGGCTTGACCTGGGCCGACGGTCGTCGGATATTCCGGGAGATCTCGCGGAACCGTCGGCCGTCCGGAGGCGTCCGAACCGGCAGGGATCCGGTCGTCGCTGCTTCTCGGGTGACGTGTGACAACGGCCGAGGCCGTTCAGGGGGAGGGGCACCCGATGAGGAAGCGTCATGTGGCTGTCGGGATCGTGTGCGCGTTGGTCGTCGGACTGTTGGGGCCAGTGGTTCCCTCGGCACTCGGAGCCGTCCGAGCCGCGCCGATCCAGCGAGGGCTCATCGACAAGTTGGAGACTGGAGCGCTCGACTCGTTCGTCGTGGAGTTCGCGGCCAAAGCCGACCTGCAGGGTGCGGCCGCGACGAAGGGATGGGCCGCCCAGGGCCGAGCCGTCCACCGGGCACTCACCGGGGTCGCCGCTCGCTCGCAGGCCGGTGCGAAAGCCGTCGTCGATGCGACCGACGGGGCGCGGGTCGAGTCGTTCTGGCTGACCAATGTCCTGGTGGTGACCGACGGCGCGACGCCGGCGCTCGCCAGGCGCCTCTCCCGCCTCCCCGGCGTGACGAAGATCCGCGCGGAGCGGACCTTCCCGCTCGTCGAGCCGGTCGAGCGTCACGCCGTCGTGATCGCCGCCGACGAGCCCACCCCCTATGGCATCACCACGATCAACGCGGACGACGTGTGGGCCGACGGCATCCTCGGGAGCGGCGTCGTGGTCGGCAACGTCGACACGGGCGTCGACTACACGCACGAGGCGCTCGTCGAGCAGTATCGCGGGAACCTCGGCGGGGTCTTCGACCACGACTACTCCTGGTGGGACCCGACGGGGATCTGCGGTGACGTTCCCTGCGACAACGCGGAACACGGCACCCACACGATGGGAACGATGGTCGGCGGCGACGGCCCCGGGCCGTTCACGCCGGACATCGGCGTGGCGCCGGGCGCGCGATGGATCGCCGCGAAGGGATGCGAGAGCTTCGACTGCAGCGAGACCGCGCTGCTGTCCTCCGGCGAGTTCATGCTCGCCCCCACCGACCTGAACGGCGACGACCCCGACCCCTCGAAGCGGCCGGACATCGTCAACAACTCCTGGGGCGGCGGCCCCGGAGACCCCTTCTACGCGGAGGTCGTCCAGGCCTGGCGTGCCGCGGGCATGATCCCCGTCTTCTCGGCGGGGAACTCTGGACCGGAGTGCGACTCGGGCGGTTCCCCCGGGGACTTCCTCGAGTCGTTCAGCGTCGGGGCCACCGACGAGAACGACCAGATCGCGGACTTCTCGAGCCGTGGGCCCTCCACCTACGGGAAGGTGAACCCGGACGTGTCCGCGCCCGGCGTGGACGTCGTCTCGAGCGTCCCTGGTGATGGCTATGACGCCTTCAGCGGCACGTCGATGGCGGCGCCGCACACCGCCGGAACCCTCGCGCTCGTGCTCTCCGCGGAACTCGCCTTGCTCGGCGACGTCGACGGGTCGACGGATGCCGTGCGCTCGACCGCGCTCGACATCGCCGACGACAGCTGCGGCGGGGACGAGGACGGCGATCCGAACAACGTCTACGGGGACGGTCGGATCGACGCGCAGGCAGCCGTCGCGCTCGTCGCGACAGGCGGCACCCTGGCGGGCGACGTGACGGACGTCGTGTCGAGCGATCCGATCGCAGGAGCGCGGATCGAGGCGACGACCGGTGGCCGGACGTTCGCCACGACGGCGGATGTCGACGGACACTTCGAGCTCTTCCTCGGCGCGGGCTCCTACACCGTGACGGCTTCCGCGTTCGCCTACCAATCCGCCCTGGCCACCGGTGTGGAGATCGAGACGGATCTCACGACGACACAGGACTTCTTCCTCGCACCGCTCCCACAACGACAGATCACCGGCACCGTCACCGCCGAGGAGGACGGGTCCCCGATCGAGGGAGCGGAGGTGCGGGCCATCGGCACGCCGGTCCCGGCGGCCGTCACCGACGGGAACGGCGACTACGTCCTGACCCTGCCGATCGGCGACCACACGATCCGGGTGGCGGCGGGCGGGTGCACCGACAGCGAGACGACCGAGGTGACGCTCGGGCTGGCCGGCCTGGTGCTGGACGCCTCGTTGGCGAGGACGCTCGACGACTTCGGCCACGGGTGTCGTCCGATCGCGTTCGATTGGGTCGACGCCGCGTCGACCACCGCGATGTTCGGTGATCAGACGATCGGGCGGCTCGCCCTCCCGTTCTCGTTCCCGTTCTACGGGGAGAGCTACGACACCGTCTACATCACGGACAACGGCTACCTGACGTTCGAGGCGCCGGAGTTCGGCTTCCCCGACCCCGTACCGAGCCCGATCCCCTCGGAAGGCACACCCAACGCCGCGATCTACGCGCTGTGGCAGAACCTCGTGATCGACGACGACAGCGCCGTCCGCTTCGAAACCGTGGGCGACAGCCCCGATCGCGCGTTCGTCGTCGAGTACGAGCAGATGAAGGTCGGGCCGCAGTTCGGTGACCTCGGTGGGGACGCGGCCACCGCGGTGACGGGGCGGGTGGACGTCGAGGTCAAGCTCTGGGAGAACGGAACGATCGACGTGCTCTACGGCGACAACCCCGCGAACCCCGGCGACGGGCGGGACGCAGGGATCGGGATCGAGAACGCCGACGGGTCCGACGCGCTGCAGTTCTCCTTCTCGGAGGATCTCCTCGGCGCGAACGTCGCCTATCGGTACGAGTCCGTCCCCACGGGCACCGTGTCGGGCACCGTGACCGACGCCAACGACGATCTGCCGATCGGCGGCGCCGTCGTCGCGGCCGACCCGGGCGATCGGAGCGCAACGACCGCTGCGGACGGCACCTACTCGATCCGGCTCCGGCCGGGTACGTACACCCTGTCGTTCTCGGCCAACCACTACGTCACGCACGAGGAGACCGGCGTCGTCGTCACGGACGGAGGCTCTCCCGTGGTCGACGTCGCCCTCGCCGCTCCCGTCGCCGGCGTCGAGCCGGACGAGCTGGACGCCTCGGTGGACTTCGGGGATTCCTCCACCACTCCGATCACGATCTCGAACACGGGGTCGTCGGACCTGTCCTGGGAGATCCGCGAGCGCGAGGGGAGCCGGGTCCCGCCGGATCTGCCTCCGGTGCCCTTCGTGGTGCGTGAGGCGACATGGGCACCCGCGCAGCTCCCCGCGCGCGTCGCCACGGTGCGCCCGGCGGCGTTGCCGCCCAGCGCGCTGGAGACGGTGATCGACGATCCCGACGACGACTCTCTCGGTGCCGTCGAGGTCACGGCGATCCGCGGCGGTTCGGACAACGCCGAGATGTCGGTGGCGATCGACTTCGACCTCGACACCCCGATGGACGAGCCCGCCGGCTACGTGTTCTTCGACACCGACCAGGATCCGGAGACCGGGTTCCCGCCCGAGGAGTTCGCGGGCCTCCCGGAGCAGGACATCGGGCTCGACTACTTCGCGGACCTGTTCGGGGTCCACGACCCGGAGAACCCGGTCGTCCTCATCTGGGACGCCGATTTCGAGCTGGTCGCCGAGGTGCCGGCGACGATCGAGGGCCAGACGCTCTCGTTCGCCGTCCCGTTGGCCGCGCTGGGCAACGACGACGGCACGGTGGACGTGGCCTCCGTCATCGGTGACTTCTTCGAGCCGCTCGACTGGGCTCCGGACGAGGGACACGGCACGATCAGCTCGTTCACCGACGCGCCGTGGATCGAGCCGTCCGTCGAGTCGGGCGTGCTCCCGGCCGGCGAGAGCGTCGAGGTCGACGTCACCCTGGGCGGGCCCGACGTGCCGCCGGGCGACTACACGGGCGCGCTCTTCGTGATCTCGGATGCGCCGAAGCAGCCCTCGCTCGAGGTCGACGTGTCGCTCACGGTCGGTCGACCCAACGATTGGGGGGCCGCCAGCGGCACCGTCCTGGACGCCCACACGTTCGAGCCGGTCGCACAGGCGACGATCACGGTGGACGCGACGTGGGACGGCGGTCCGCTGGAGCTGACGGACGTCTCCGACGCCGACGGGCTGTGGTCCGTGCTCGGCCCGGAGGGCACCTGGACCGCGGAGGTCTCGGCAGAGGGGTTCCTCACCGAGACGACCGAGGTGACGATCGTGGCGGACGGCACGCTTGAGGGGCAGGACGTGTTCCTCCATGCCGATCAGCCACACGGCACGATCCGGCCCAGGTCCTTGGGGTTCACGCTCCTTCGCGGGCGGCAGGACGAGCACGTCCTGCGCTTGGGGAACCTCGAGGGGCACCAGGACCTCACGTTCTCGGTCGGAGAGGTGGCGATCCCGCCACCCAACGACGACGACGGTGGCGAGGAGCCGCCCGAGCCCTTGTCGATCCCGCAGGCAGCGGACCCGAACGCCACGGATTCACGTGGAGCCGGCCATGCCTCACCGGGCCACGCCGGGACCGCGTTCGAGGGCGAGGTCATCACGCAGTGGGACACCGAGATGACCCTCCCGTGGGGCGTGGGCTACCGGAACGGACCCGACACGGTGACCCTCACCGACCCGGAGGACCTCATCGACGTGGAGTTCACGCCCGACGGTGACCGGACGGGCGAGTTCGACACGCCGTGGGTCGGTGACTGGGCCGGCGACCTGGCGTGGGACGCGGGCCGCGGCCTCCTCTGGCACGTCAACGTCGGCGGCGACAACGCGATCTACGGCGTGGATCCCTCCGACGGTTCGGTGGTGGAGACGGTGAGCGGTCCCGGGTGGACCGACGTCAGCCAGCGGGGCCTCGCCTACGACCAGGCCACCGACACCTTCTACATCGGTGGTTGGAACGACGGGATCGTGTACCACGTGGCGGGCCTGTCGTGGGCCGAGCCCGGCGAGACGCTCGGCTCGTGCTCGCCCCCCGATCCCAACATCTCCGGGCTCGCCTGGAACCCGGCGTTCCACCGGCTCTGGGTGGCGACGAACTCCGATTTCGACGACATCTGGCTGATCGACCCCGACACGTGCGAGGCGGAGAACGTGCTCCCGCACCCGGATCCCGGGTTCAACGGGGCCGGGCTGGAGCTCGACGCCGTGGGGAACCTGTGGACCGTCTCCCAGGGATCGGGGAGCGCGTACCTGATCGAGTCGGGGCTGCCGACGTTCTCGGACGTTCCGTGGCTCGACGTGACCCCGACCGACGGCGTCGTGGAGGCGGGTGAGGAGGCCTCCATCTCCGTGTCCGTGGACTCGACCGGACTGGCCCCGGGCTCGTACCAGGCGTTCGTGGGCATCGTGACCGACGACCCGGATATGGGCGTGGCGACGGTGCGGGTGCGCTTGCTGGTGACGAGGTACGAGCGGTTCGTGAACGTCGGCGGCCCGGCCGTCGCGTTCCCGGACGGCACCAGCTACGTCGGCGACCGCCGGTACCACGACGGCGGGCTCGGATGGGTCGGCGCCAGCACGGTGCGGACGACCGCCCATGGGATCCAGGGCACCGCCTACGGGTCGGTCTTCCGGTCGCAACGGGAGGGCATGGGCTCCTACCGGTTCACCGTGCCGAACGGGCGGTACCGCGTCCAGCTCGAGTTCGCAGAGCTGGCGGGCCTCGCCGAGTTCGGGCGGATCATGGACGTCTACGTCGAGGGGCAGCTCCGCTCCAACAACCTCGACATCGCAGGCCGAGTGGGCAGGTGGCGGGCGCTCTCCCTGTCGTTCGACGCGAACGTGCACGACGGCGTCCTCGTCGTGCGATTCGCACGAGCGCTCGGCGCGCCGCCGGTGCTCAACGGGATCCGGGTGACCTGGCTGCGAGCCTGAGGCCAACGGCGTCTGGCGAGACCGCCTTGGAGCGGTCTCGTTGGCGTCGCCCCAAGCCTCGAGGCTCTCGCCCGGTCAAGGCGGCGCCGGAAGGCCCCCGCGCGGCACGCGGGACTCGCATCCGTCGACGCCGACGTTCCAGTTCAAGCAGACGTCATGGCCTCCTCCGCCGTTCAGTCCGTCCGGGCCGGTCGTTCCGTCGACGATGTCGTGATCCGGGCCGCCATAGATCGTGTCGGCGTTGAAGCCGCCTACCAGGTGGTCACTACCGCCATCGCCGAAGATCACGTCGTCGCCGTCGCCGCCGTAGACGCTGTCGGGACCCGGTCCGCCACGGATGCCATCTTCCTGGGTCCCCCCGTAGAGGAGGTCGCGTCCTGCACCCCCCAAGAGGGTGTCGTTGCCGCCACCTCCCACCAGCGCGTCGTTCCCCGGGCCACCGAGCATCGGGTCCACCCGCTGGTCGGTGCCTCCCTCGATGATGTCGTTTCCTCTCCCACCGATCAGGCGGTCCCTGCCGCCCTCGCCGCTCAAGGCGTCGTGACCCGATCCTCCGTCGATCCGGTCGTCGTCGACGTTCCCGAGGAGTTGGTCGTGGCCGGCGCCGCCGCAGATCAGGTCGTCTCCATCGCCACCGTCGATCGTGTCGGTCCCGTCGGCGCCGACGATGACGTCGTGCCCTCCTGTCCCGACGAGATCGTCGTCCCCAGAGGTCCCCACGATCGTGGCCGACAGTCCCAAGCACGTCACTCCCGACGCCCGTGTTCCTCCGCGGGGCCCGAGACAGCTGCTGTTCCGTTCCCCGCCGAGACAGACGTCGACGGAGGCCCCACCACCCAACGCATCCACACCCCGGCCGCCGAAGAGGACGTCCGTCCCCGCTCCTCCGAGGATCCGGTCGTCGTCGTCGCCGCCATACAGCCGATCCACGCCTGCACCTCCCCGGAGCCGGTCGCCGTCCCGATCGCCGTCGAGCACGTCGTTCCCTGCATCGCCGAGGAGCAGGTCGGACCCCGTGGCCCCCTGCAGGAAGTCGTTGCCGTCGCCGCCCGACAGCACGTCCGGGCCCGGCCCCGCGTTGAACAGGGCGTCGTGCCCAGGGCCACCGTAGAGGTGGTCCCTGCCGGGGTCGCCCCCGCCGCTGGTCATCACATCGTTGCCGGGACCGCCCCACTGCCAATCGTCGCCGAAGACCCCGAACAGGCCGTCGTCGCCCCGTCCACCGAAGAGTCGGTCCGGGCCGCGTTTCCCGATCAAGCTGTCGGCGCCGCCATTGCCGCACAAGACGTCCCGGCCGCCCATGCCGTCGATCACGTCGTTCCCCTCGAGACCAGCGATCACGTCCGTGCGGGTGGTCCCGACGAGCAGGTCGTCCCCGGGTGTTCCCCGCTTCGTCACATGCCGACCACCGCACGTGGTCGCGTCGATGGCGCCCGCGTCCGAGGGGGCAACCGCGGCAGAGGCCAGCACAAGCAGTGCGGAAGTGAGGACTTGACCCAGCGAGCCGCGCATCCGAGGTGACATCCCATCTCCCTGGTGTGGGCTCCGGCTCCTGTTCAACCTGCCTCGACGATCGCCAGGATCTCGTCCGCGTACCGCTCGAGCTTGGCGGGTCCCACGCCGGAGACCGCCGCGAGGTCGGCCCAGTCCTTGCACTCGCGCTCGGCGATCTCGGCGAGCGTCCGATCGTGGAACACGACGTAGGCGGGCACCCCGTCCGCCTGTGCCCGCTTCCGGCGCCACTCCTTGAGGCGATCGAACAGGGCGCCGCCCCGCCCGACGGTGACGGACGCGCGCGGTGCCGACTTCCTCTCCGGTGCCCCGGGAGGCAGCAGCTCCATCTCGTCGAGGAACGGGCTCGGACGCGAGCGACCGTCCACGGGCCACGTGAGGAAGAGGTACCGGCGGGCCCGCGTGATCCCGACGTAGAGCAGCCGTCGTTCTTCCTGTGGGTCAGCCTTCGCTCGGCCCGAACGGAACGGGAGCTCCCCGTCGATCAGTCGCGGGAGGAACACGGCGTCGAACTCCAGGCCCTTCGCGCGGTGATAGGTGAGCAGGTTCACGCCGCGGCCTTCGTGCTCGGTGGAGAACCGGTGGGCGAGCTCGGCCAGGAAGGCCGCGATGTCGTCGGCCGGATGAGCGCGCGCGAACTCAGAGGCCAGGGAGCGCATACGCGCGAGGTCGGATTGGCGCGTGACCTCCTCGACGGCGTCGGGCGACGCGTCGGGGTCATAGCCGAGCTGCGCGGTGATGCCCTCGACGGCGTCGACCACGAGGGCGTCCTCGCTCGTTCGCTTCAGCCGCTGGAGGACCCCACGCGGCCCGGGTCGCCGCAGGAACGCACCGTCGCGCACCTGATACGGGATCGAGGCGGCGGCGAAGGCCTCCTCGTACGGCTCCGAGCGAGCGTTGATCCGGGAGAGCACCGCGATCTCCTCGAGGGGCACGGCCTCCTCGTGATGCAGCTTCCGGACCGCGTCGACGACGGCGGAGACCTCGGCCTCCTCGTTCGGCTCGGCGCGCGCGGTGGGGGACGGGCCCGAGGGCTTCGTCGAACGGAGGGTCTTCTCGAACCCGCCCAGCCGAGACCCGAGACGATTCGCGAGGTCGAGCACTTCCGGCGTGGAGCGGTAGTTCTCCTCGAGGCGGACCACCGTGGCGTGCGGGAACCGTCGGGTGAAGCCGAGCAGATGCTCGGGAGAGGCGCCGGTGAACGCGTAGATCGTCTGATAGTCGTCGCCCACGACGCAGAGGTCGTCGCGCGGGCCGAGCCACCGATCGAGCAGCCCCGCCTGGAGCGGGTTCACGTCCTGGAACTCGTCCACGGTGAACGCGGAGAACCGCGATCGGACGACCTGGGCGGCCTCGGGGTGTTCGTCGAAGAGCCGCAGGGCGAGGCCGAGCATGTCCTCGAAGTCCAGCCGGCCCATCGCGCGCTTGCGACGCTCGTACCCGTCGTAGATCCGGACCATCAGATCCTCCGGGATGGGGGGCGTATGGTCGCCGAGCTCGGCGAGGTACCGATCCGACGGGATCATGCGGTTCTTGGCCCACTCGATCTCCCCGGCGAGCTCGCGCCGGGGAAGGAACTTGTGCGGCGGCGGCAACGCGTTCGCGAGGGACGAGATGAGCGGAGCCTTGTGGTCCAGCACCTGTGGGAGCGGTTCCCCCGTGTACGCGGACCAGAGTCGCGAGAGCTGCGAGAGCGCGGCCGAGTGGAAGGTCCGAGCCTCGACGCCCCCCACGCCGAGCGCGTCGAGTCTCCGCTTCAGCTCACCGGCGGCCTTCTCGGTGAACGTGACCGCGAGGATCTGCGACGCCTCGAACGCGCCGCTCCGGACCTGGCATGCGATCCGACGAGTGATCGTGGTGGTCTTGCCCGTTCCCGCGCCGGCCACGATCGCGACCGGCCCCCGGAGCGCGAGGGCGGCCGCTCGCTGCGAATCGTTCAGTCCGGTGAGAACGCTCTCGACATCGGGCACCCCGCTGAGGCTAGCACCGGGCCCCGACGGGCCTCAGGGTTCGATCACCAGTCGGTCAACGTGGGGAGGCAGGGGCAGAAGACGTCGTCTGAGCAGGCAGGAGTTAGGCGACGGCCTCTGCGGGTATCGGAGAGCGGGTAGGTTTTCTGATGCCTTCAAGGTCGCTCGGACCGCATCCCTGACGGATCGACACGGAGAAGGGGGACGAGCAGATGGAACGTGCATCCGGAACGACCAACCCCATCAAAGGACGAGCCATGACGCCGGAGGACCTCTTCACGACCGGAACGGCCGGACTCTCACTGGCGACACGGCCGGAGATCATCCGACTCCGCGACGGGGACACGTTCGACCTCCGTATCGAGCCCGTGCGCAAGCGCATCGGCGACGCAGAGCTCCGCATGCTCGGCTACAACGGGTCGATCCCCGGCCCGACACTGCATGTCGATCAGGGGTCGGAGATCACCGTGCAGGTGACCAACGACGGCGACGTCGAGGCGACGGTCCACTGGCACGGTCTGCGGCTGGAGAACCGCTTCGACGGGGTTCCGCACGACACGCAGGCACCGATCCCGATCGGGGAGACGTTCACGTATCAGGTCCGATTCCCCGATGCCGGGTTCTACTGGTACCACCCGCACATCCGCGAAGACTTCGGGCTGGAGATGGGCCTGTACGGCACGATCATCGTCGAACCCTCCGACCCCTCGTTCTGGCCCGCCGTCGACCGGCAGCTCAGCATCACGCTGGACGACCTGCTGGTCGAGGACGGGCACGTCGCGCCCTTCCACCGTTCCGGTCCGAACTACACGGCGATGGGCCGGTTCGGCAATGTGATGCTGATCGACGGCGAGACCAGCTTCTCGAGTCAGGCAGCTGTCGGAGAGGTCGTCCGTCTCTATCTCGTGAACACCGCGAACACCAGGATCTTCAACTTCGCTCTCCCCGGCGCGCGGATGAAGCTGGTCGGGGGTGACAGCGGTCGATACGAGCGAGAGACCTTCGTCGACGAGGTGATGCTCGCTCCCTCGGAGCGGGCGGTCCTCGACGTCCTGTTCGACACGCCTGGGGAGGCGCGACTCGAGCATCGCACGCCTGATCATGTGTACGACCTCGGAACGTTCGCCGTCGAAGGCAGCTCGACCACGGCCGCCGCGGCGTCGTTCGAGGCGTTGCGCGTCGACCCCGAGCTCACAGCCGAGCATCGGTCGATCGCTCACGACCTCGAACGGCCGCCGGACAAGGTGCTCGCCTTCGTGGCCTCGATGCCACTCCTGTACGGGGAGGACGCGGCGCCGGCGACGTCCTACGCCTGCCCGATGCACCCGGAGGTCACGTCGTCGGAGCCGGGGTCCTGCCCCAAATGCGGCATGAGGCTGCTTCCCGTGCGTTCGGAGGAGCCGGGTCCGGCCTCCTACGTCTGTCCGATGCACCCGGAGGTCACGTCCACCGAGCCGGGAACCTGCCCTACGTGCGGCATGAAGCTCGTCCCCGCAGACACCATGCCGGCGACCGAACGCACGCCCATGAGGGTGCCGTTGCACCCCGAGCACGAAGGACACGAACAGAACGACGGGCTCGAGTGGGAGGACCTGATGCCGGAGATCAACCGTGCATCGGAGCCCGGCAACATGAGATGGATGATCATCGACCGCGAGACCGGCGCTGAGAACGGGGCCATCACCTGGGCCTTCACGGTCGGCGACCGGGTGAAGATCCGACTCGTCAACGAGATGGAATCGGATCACCCGATGCACCACCCGTTCCATGTCCACGGCGCCGGGCGCTTCCTCGTGCTTGCGCGAGAGGGCGAGCCGGAGTCCAACCTGGTGTGGAAGGACACCGTCCTCGTGCCCGCGGGACGAACCGTGGACGTCGTGCTCGACGTCTCGAATCCGGGTCTGTGGATGGCGCATTGCCACATCGCCGAGCACGCCCAGAGCGGGATGATGTTCAGCTTCAACGTGTCGCGTGATCGAGCGGAAAGGAGCACCGAGATGGCCATGGTGGAAGATCCTGTGTGTGGGATGCGCATCGATAGCGAAGAGGCCGCGGGAACGATCGAGCACGAAGGGAAGACGTACTACTTCTGCTCGCAGACCTGCTACGACGCCTTCCAGGCAGACCCGAGCTCGTACGTGAAGTGAGCGATCGTCTCACCGCAGATGAGGTCGCGGAGCGAGCGGGGACGACTCCGGAGCACATCGCCCTTCTCGCCAAGCTGAGCATCCTCCAGCCCGACGACGACGGGACCTTTCCGCGGCGCGACGTGCTGCGAGCCCGCTTCGTCGTCGGTCTCGATGCGCTGGGCATCGATGCGAACGCCGTGGCGGATGCGATCGCGTCGGACGATCTGACCCTCGGCTACGTCGAGATCGGGGGGCGCCGCCCGCCTCGTTCGGACCGAACATTCGCCGACCTGAGCGACGAGCTCGACGTCTCGTTCGTGACCATCGAACGCATCTACGTCGCGTTCGGACTGACGCGCCCAACTCCCGATGAGTTCGTGCGGGAGGAGGATCTGCCCCTCATGAGGTTCATCCCGGTGCTGGTCGGCGCCGGATTGGGGGAAGGGGACGTCTTGCGGCTGGCTCGCGTGATGGGGGATAGCGCCCGGCGGGTCGCCCAGTTCCAGAGCCACTACCTGCACCACTCCATCGAGGAGCCGTTCCGCCGGCGTGGTCTTCGGGACAACGCAGCATTCGAGGCGGCGCTCCGGGAGGTCGGCGTCCGGTCGGGCCGGTCAGGGGAAGACATGCTCGGCTGGCTCTACCGACGACATTCGGAGGTGTTCGAGACCGAGCATCACTTCGAGCATGTCGAGACCGCGCTCGAGAACGCGGGCGTGCATCGGAAGGAGCCTCGTCACGTCGAGGCCTGCGTGTTCGCGGATCTCTCCGGGTACACGACGCTGACCGAGGAGTCGGGGGACGAGGAAGCGGCACGGGTCTCGCTCAAGCTCGCCGAGCTGGTCAGCGAGATCGCGTCGCCGCCATCGAGGAACGGTCGTCAAGATGCTGGGGGACGGCGTCCATTTCCACTTCAAGGATCCGAGCGACGCCGTGACGGCCTCGCTGGCGATCGTGGAGCGCGTCGAACCGGCCGGTCTGCCCCGAGCACACGTCGGCGTGAACGCGGGCCCGATGATCTACGACGAAGGCGACTACTTCGGTCGGACGGTCAACATCGCCGCGCGCATCGCATCGCAAGCCGGGCCGGCCCAGGTCTTCGTCGGGGAGGACGCCCTGCCTCACATCACGCCCAGCGGCTTCCGTCTCGTCGACGTCGGTGCCTTCGAGCTCAAGGGCATCGCGAAGCCAGTGATCCTCTACGAGGCCATCCCGGACGGCGCCTAGCTTCATCGACGCCATCGGCATCAGTGTGGGGATGCACACCGTAGCTGGGATCCGGCCGTGAGTGTCTGGTCAGATCGGGCCCACTCACTCGCGAGGCGCGTGGTCACCTCGGACCTTCCCGCTGGGCGATCTTCGCGCGGTACTCCTCAAGGTGGAGCTGCGCCAACGCGTCAAGCGCCGTTGAAGTGAGTGTCGCCAGCCTCACGAGGTTGGCTTCGTCTTGTGCGGTGAAGTCCCCATCCAGCCGATCGGAGGCTTGGATGAAGCCGTAGTTCACGCCGTCGGATCCGATCAGCGGGACTGCAAGCCAGCCCCGCATCGGAGGATGGTCGTCGACCTCGTCGCCGAAGTTCCGCCACTCGGGATGCGCCCGCAGGTCCTCATCCGTCATCCGCAGCGGTTTGTCCACCTTGTGGGCGTATGCGTGGATCCCGACACCCTTCGCAGGCGAGTGATAATCGGCCCAGGCTGCGTACTTCTCCGAGAGCGAGAAGTACTTCCGCGCGTGCGCCCACCCTTCGCCGATCAGGTGCGTCGCGGCGCCCTGATGCGCGCGGGTGATCACCCTCGCCAGTTCGGCCGCCTGCGCGAGGACCGGATCGGCGGCGAGCATGAAGCGCGCCAGGTCGGCGGGGACGTCTGAAGAAATGGAAGTACTCGCGTTGTGATACGCGTTGAGGAACTGCTCACCGCTCACGGCAACGACCTCCTCGGCAGCACGCCACAGGTCCGACCGACCAGCGGGTCAGCTCGACGCCTGTCGCCTCGAGCGTCCTCGGGAGCAAGCTCACGCGATCCAGCCTATGAGATGCACTGGGTCGATGTGGCGGACGGCACCCTTGACCGGTGCCCGCCGGCACCGACTCCGGGAGAAGCCATCCGTAGCCTCGGTTCACAGGACGAGGTCTCCAAAAGGGAGACCGGAGAACGAAGGGAGGAGCCATGAGCGCCCAGGGAGGAACCCTCCGAGCCCCGATGCACCTGCCGATCAGGCCTGTGGCCGTGTTGCTGGCGGCCGCGATCGCCGGCGCGATCGCGCTATCGGTCTCCATGAGGGACGAGGTGCAACTCACCCGCGTGAGCGACGCGGCCATCTGGATCGGTCAGGCCGACGCGTACGTCGCCAGCCTCGAGGCAGCCGCGGTTCTCCCGTCGACGAACGAGGCCATCTGGAACGGTCAGGCCGACGCGTACGTTGCCAGCCTCGAGGCAGCAGCGGTTCTCCCGTCGACGAACGCGGCCATCTGGAACGGTCAGGCCGACGCGTACGTCGCCAGCCTCGAGGCAGCAGCGGTTCTCCCGTCGACGAGCACGGCCATCTGGAACGCCCAGGCCACCGCGTACGTCGACAGCCTGGTCGCCGCGGCCGGTGGTGACCCGAAGGCGGGCGGACACCGTCCGATCGAGGTCAACGGCGAGATCTGCGGACAGTGCCGCTGAGGCTAAGCGCTACGGAGGAGGGGTCGGCGACGCACCCGCCGGCCCCTTCGCCGTGTTCGGGGAGGCCCACGCTTCGATGGAACGACGACGGGGTCGGCTGCGAGTCCTAGACTGATCAGGCGGGAAGGACATCGATCACGTGCTTCCGCAGGTCATCGAGGGGACGTAGCTCAGCTGGTAGAGCACCTGCTTTGCAAGCAGGGGGTCGGCGGTTCGAGTCCGCTCGTCTCCACGAACCGCTTCGGAGGTTCCAAGGTCGATGCGGGTCCTGGCCGGTGGTGCGACCGACCGGACCCGCCTCGACGTCCTAGCTGCTGAGGTGCTGCGCCGATGCCTGGAGGCTCGCCGCGGCATCGAGCTTGTCCTGATCCCAGGGTGCGATCCCGGGCCCGCCGGTCTCGACGGTTGCGGCCTGCTGACGGCCTTCCATCGCGTCCAGCTTCTGCTGGTCCCACGCGACGATCCCCACGGTCTCCACGTCGGCGGACGCGACCTCGGGCGTCACCGCCTGCGTGATCAGGCTGCCGGCGGTCGCGCCGACCGCCAGCGTGACGACGATCGCAAGGACGAACGAAGCGATCGGTCGAGCGGGTGCTGCGAGGGTCTCTACCTTGGCGCTCATCGCGTGCCTCCTCGTGTCGCTCGGCTTGGAACGGTGTTGGGTCGGCGCCTCCGGTGTCTCGGTCTCGACATCCCTCCCTTCACTCGGTACCGATCTCTGATCCCGAGGCTAGAGAGACCACCGACCCGAGGAATCCCCGAAATCCGTACCGATCGAGACCGTGACCGGTACGTCTTGGCTCAGGAACCTGAGGGGCCGATGGGAACTTCGAGGCCAGTTCCGTGCGCGAGCGAACGCCCAGCTTGCGGTAGATCCGTTTGAGGTTGGCCTCCACCGTGTGGATGCTGACGAACAGCGCCTCGGCCACCTCCCGGTTGGTGCTGCCCGCGGCCACCAGCGCCGCCACCCTGTCCTCGGTCGGGGTCAGATCGAGCGACGAGGGAGCCCGTCCGCCGATCCGCGCCAACTCAGCACGTGTCCGGTCCGCCCACAACGCGGCACCCAGCCCGTCGAAGACCTCCAAGGCCTTCGTCAGCGTGTCCCGAGCCTCCCGCTTCCTCTTCGCACGGCGCTCCACCGCGCCGCGCACAAGGAAGGTCCGACCCAGCTCGAAGGGAAGGGGCAGGCGCTCGTGGTGACGGACGGCCTCATCGGCTGCGGCCGATGCACCCTCGAGATCGCCCCGCGCCGCCAACACGAGCGCCCGGCACCTGGCTCCCGTCGCCATGGCCCATGCTCGGTCGAGGCTTCGGCCGGCGGCCTCGAATGGTGCGAGGAGCGCTTCGGCCTCGTCGAGCCGCCCGAGGCCCACGAGCGCCTCGACCTCATCCGGGACGATCCGGAAGTACGCGGGCTCACGAACGCCCATCGCTCGCTCGAGCTCGACGGCCCTGGAAAGATGCGCATCGGCCTCGGCGACGTTGCCCAGGGAGAGCTCGAGGAACCCCAGGACCGCAAGGTTGGGGATCAGGAGGAAGATCTCGCCGGCCGCCTCGGCGACCTGCAGACCTTCGAGGGCTGCCTGCCTCGCCGGGTCGGCTCGCCCCAGATGGGCTTCCACCAGGCCCACCGCGAAGTGGCCCTCCGACGCCATGGGCCCGATGCCGCTCCGCTGCGCCGCGGCCCTGCTCTCCCGGGCGTGCTCCATCGCCGCATCCCAGTTGCCCGCCCGGCACTCCAGCTCGGCGAGGTGATACCGGATCTGCGGGATCGGGGTCTCGACGCCGTGCGCCGCGGCATCTCCCAGGAGCGCGGTCAACGTCCGACGGGCCTCGTCCAGGCGATCCGTGAACTTGAGGAGCTGACCCACGACGAAGCTCGCACGCAGGACGTGAGATTTGAACTGGCCCTCCATGTGCCCTTCCAGGGCGATCCCGCGATCGAGCAGCTCCTGATCGACCCCGCGTCCGAGGAGGAACTCGACGAACGGATACGCCTGGAACGCCTCGGCCATCACCCGTGGTTCCTGCAGCTCCTCGGCCAACTTCAGCGCTGCGCGAGCGTGCCGTTCCGAAGCCGCGAGGTCTCCCCGGAACAGCCAGACGTACCCGAGGTTCTGCTCGACCGATGCCCGCAGCCCGAGATCGTCCCCGGCCTCGCCCCGAGCAGCCTCGAACACGGCCCAGGCCTCCCGCCACCCTTCGATCTCGGCGAGGCCCATCCCCAGCTCCAGCAGCACGCGACCCCGAGCCGGCCCGGCCACCGAGAGGTCCACGGCTTGCTCCAGAACGCTCCGTGCCAGCGAGGTGTCCCCGCACTCGTAGTGCGCCACGCCCGCCTGGTGGGTCCGACGCACCAGGTCCTCGCCTCGGTCGTCCGGCGTGGCTCGGCGGGCCATCTCCCAGAGCTCGGCCGCGGATTGCGGCGCTCCGCGGGAGGAGGCCAGCAGGGCGGCCTCGTCGAGGGCGGCGGCGACGGCGACGTCCGGGCCCTCGACGGACAAGGCGAGGTGGCGGGCTCGTTCCTCCGGATCGCGGACGATGGTCGCGAGCCGCGCGTGCAGCTCGCGACGCCGGGCCGGCGGGATCTTCTGATAGACGGCGGACGCGAGCAGGGGGTGGGTGAACCGAAGGCGGTCGCCGACGACTTCGACGACGCCGTTCTCGAGCGCCGGACCCAGGCGACGGTCGACCTCGGAAGGATCGGTCGCGGCAGCGATGGCATCCAGCGTCGGTGTCGACAGAGCCGAGACGACCTCGAGCGCTTCGACGGTCTCCGCAGGAAGCCCCTCGAGGCGGTCCTCGATGAGTACCTGGAGGCGGTCCGGGATCGGAGGTCGTTCGCCGACCGCCACGTCACCACCACGGCGAAGGAGCGCCAGTCCGATCTCCTGGGCGAAGAAGGGATTGCCTCCCGACATCTCGTGGATGCTGAGGAGCGTGGTCCGCGGGAACCCCTCACCCACCTTGTCCCGGAGCACCCGTTCGAGGGCGTCCAGCGACAGCGGTCCGACGTGGACGGCGTGCACGCGATCCTCGGCGAAGGACGACACGAAGCCCAGGGGATCGTCATCGGCACGGGCGCCTCGAGCGGCGGTCATCACACCAACCTGCTCGTCCTTCAGGCGCCGCACGACGAATTGGAGCACCCGGACCGAAGGGCGGTCCATCCATTGGATGTCATCGACGGCCATCACAAGGGGAGTGGTGGAGGCCACCGATCGGAGGCATCCAAGCACGGCCAGGAAAACGGCCCGCTGGTCGGCTCGGCCGCCCGATCTCGAGGACCGCAGGAGGGCAACCTCGAGCGCCTGGCGCTGTGGCTCCGGCAAGGTCGGGAGTGCCTCCTCGAGAACGGGCTCCAGGAGGTCACCGAGGGCAGCGTAAGACAGGCGCGTCTCGGCCTCGACCGGACCGCACGAGAGGGTGCGGAAGCGCCGGAGCTGAGCACTCGCCAGCCCCTCTTTCCACACGGTGGTCTTCCCGATGCCGGGATCACCCGACAGGAGCAAGGCGCTCGGCCCGGTCGGGATCGAGTCCAGGAAGCGATGGAGGGTCGCGAGCTCGGACTCGCGCCCGATGACGTCACCGGCCAAAGGCGCTCCCGCGTAGGTGGGCGCCAGGATTCTAGGGAAGGCGGGTCCACCCCCTTGCAGACCCCTCGAGGCCTAGAGCCAAGTACGGGCACCAAGCTAATGCCGGTCGGACCTAGGCCTGCTTCTTCAGTGCCATGTAGTGGTCGCGCTGAGCCTTGTCGAGGTGCTCGACGGCGTAGCGCAGCGCGGTGCGCGGCATGGTGGCTGCGAACCGGTCGAGGAATTCAGCAGGCCGTCGGGGTCTCGCTTTCCGGCCTCGCGCACCCAACCGCCGACGGCTTTGTGGATCAGGTCGTGCTCGTCGTCGACCAGTATCTCGGCGATCTTGAACGTATCCGCCGTGTCGTCCTGGCGGATGAAGAAGTACGTAGCGACGATGGCGGTTCGTCGCTCATGCATCTGCTCAGACGTGGCCAGTTCGTACAGGATGTCGCGGGGCCTGTCGAACAGATAGCCGCCGACCACATACGGCGCGCATCGATCCACCAGGTCCCAGGTGTTGATCCGGTCGTGGCGACGCATGTAGAGGTCGAACAACTCCTTGCGAAGCTCTGGCGACGTATGTTTGTTGCGAGCTTGGAAGTCCATGATGCTGACCGCGCCCACCCGCGCCTCGTGCACCGGGCTTTCCAGGAGGACCTCCACCTCATCCAGTGGCATCTCGGCGAACTCTTTCGCCAGCGCGAACACGTCGCGCATCCGAGCGCCGATGGACACGTCGAGATCGGCGGGGGTCTTCAACCCGGGTTTCAGATAGCGCCGTGCCTTCTTGACCTGTTCCGGCTCACCCAGCGGCAGCAACCGTTGGATGAACCGGCTTGCGTTCAGCTGGGTCCGGGCTGTTCGAGTCACCGTCCAAGCACAGAAGGAGGGTATCCCAGGCCGCCGGGCGCCTGCCCTCATCGGCGCGCCTGTGCGAGGGCGGGCCGCGAATTCGCCCGAGATCTCATCGACACGACCTCTGACGCGGGCCTTGCCCGCCCGGCGAGCCGGTTGCGTCACCTCCGCGCCCTAATGACTTCCAAAGAGAAAGGGAGCGGGGGCCTGGCCCCGCTCCCTATTCTTGGCGGAAGCGCAGTTGCGCGCCGCCTGCAGACTTGCTACTTGACGAACTTGAAGGTTGTGGAATCGCCTGACAGGTCCAGCGTCAGCTCCACGCACTTCCCGGCCCATGACCTCGGCGTCTGCCAGTTGTAGTGCCACACGCCGGTTGTCTCGTTGTACGTCAAGCCGCTCCCGCCCGGGGCATACGACTCGAGCGGGTCGATGTCCCCAGTCTGGGGGCTGCACTCGGAAGCCGCGGAGCCCGTGGCCGTGAACGGCGACTCGCCGTAGACAGACGGATCGGTGACGCTCTCGGTAGCGACCGGCAACGCCGTAACGATCGGCGAACTGGTGAACGACACGTTGTCGATCAGGAACCCGTTGCCGTTCACGGGGGTGCCGTTGGCTGTCACCGAGTCGTTCGCGCACGGGTTAGCTGCTGCGCAACGAGCCTGGAACACCAGCGAGTCAACCTGCCGTGTGTCGAACGGTCCTGTCGCCGAGCCCGGCGTTGCTCTCGGTGTTGTACCGGTAGTAGTCCTCCCAGCTCGTGGCGAACGAAGGAGCGGACAGCTTCCACTTCATCGGGATCGTCTGCCCCGCCTTCGCCTTGTTGATCGTCGGCTGGTTGTCCACCGGAGCGAAGAACCCGTCGAACTCGGTCTCTCCAGACCGACCCGGCACGAGCCCTGCGCCACCGTCGATGTAGACCTGCACGACGTCATTGTGCGGACCATCAAGCAGGTTCATCACGAGCTTGATGTGGTGCGGCTGGGTCCGATCGAGTGTGGCGATGTTCACGTTGCGCCACTCCTCGTTAGCATTCACGGTTTCTTGCACGTTCATGACGTCCGAGAACCCCACGACGATGCCAGCTTCCGTGTCGGTGAACTTCAGGAAGCTCATGCGAGCCCCATCAGCCGACTGTGGTGCAACCGAGATCTGCAGACCAGGCTGCAGCTCGTTCGGCACCATGGACTTGAGGTCGAACTCCGTCACGAACTCCTGGTTGGCTGTCTCCGTCGATGCATCGTGGAGCGCCGGCGAGAACAGCCAGTCGCCGAACGACCCACTCATGATCCCGTTCGAGATACGAACCGCGTTCCCCTGGATGTTCGAGAACATGCCGATGTCGTACTTGCCGGCACCCTCGAACTTCCAGCCCTCTTCCACGGCCAGCGGGGGACCGGGCGCCCAGCCGGTGAAGTCCTCAACGACAGAGTCCGCCGTTGCAGGCTGTGCCAGCATGCCCATCACGAACAGGGCAGCCAGCCCAACAATTGCTCGCTTCATCTACTCCTCCTTGCTACTGATGCGTACCGACCCGATCCAGGTACTGGACGGGTTTGTTACCTCTTGTGCTGCGCTCTGTAGCGCTCGCAACGGTCTTATCGTGGGCTCATGAGCGGAACGCGGATCATGCCGCTCTCGATGTTTCCTCGGCGCGCTCGTTCTCGCGCGCGATGCGCTGCAGCTCCGCGATCTGCGCCCCCGCCGTCACGCGCGCGATGCGCTGCAGCTCCGCGATCTGCGCCTCCTCGGCCGTCGATCGGGTGATGCGCTGCAGCTCCGCGATCTGCTGCTCTCGGGTCGTCATCGTGTCTCCTCTCGATCTTGAGGACCGCGCGCGCCGGGATCGGCGCCTGCGGACTCGCGTTCTGTTGCGCTCTGTAGTGCTTCACAACGTAGACACTACCAGGGGAGTGGAAGCCTGACAAAGGTACGGAGACGGTGGTAGGGTCGTCTCATGGCAGACCAAGAGGAACGGCTTACGGAGCGGCTGATGGTCCAGCTGAGCCCCCGGGACCTACGCGCGCTCCAGGCGATCGCGGACGACATGGAGCGCCCTCTGGCATGGGTCGCCCGTCGGGGTATCCGGCTCTACATCTCCCAGATCCTCGAAGCGGAGGCGACTCTGGCCCAGGGCGACCACATCGTCGAGGAGATGCGCCGCGAGGCCCGCGAGCGCCGCGAAGCGGAGGAGCAAGAAGGCGGGCGCTGACTCCCGATCTGGTGGGGGTGGAGTCTCGCCGCAGCACCTCGAATGGCTGCTGCTACTCCTCGTCGCCCCACCTGTTGTCGAGTGACGTCCGATTGATCGCGGCCTGAGTCAGCCAGACGGTGCGGCTGTGCGCTTCGTCCGGGGAGACCAGATCGATCTGCTCTCCGGGCAGGCCGACCCCGACTCGGAGTTGTCTGTCGCAGCGCTCGCAGCTCTCGATGGTGAAGTGGAGGGTCGGCAGGTCTGCGACATCCATCTCCGCGCATTCCTCCGGTGTGGGGTCGTAGATGGAGAGGGTTTGCATCGGGCGGTGGCCGCGGATCCTGCAGATCACGTTCATGGACCCATCTTCGTGAGAGCAGCCGACACGCATCGATCTGAAGAGGGCAGACCCAATCAAACCCTAGGCGATCCGACAACGGATGTCGGTGGCGCTCGAGATAGTGATCCGAGATCCCACTACCTGAATGGAGACCGACCTGTGCTGACAGGATTCGTGAAGCTCATCACGCTCCCCATGTGGATCCTCTTTTGGGGGATCGCTAAGCTGTTTAGGGCTCGCGCCGTCGTCCGCTCAGGTCGCCGCGTCTACGCAGTGAGGTTCGAGCGATGAGGACCGACCTCTAGGCGCGCCAGACGGAGTCGTCTTCCCGCACGATCCACGACCGAAGGTCTCCGTTGTCGATCCGGCGCCCTTACTACCCTGCCTGGCCGTACTCGCTCAGGTCGGGATGCGGTAGCGGAGGTACACGACACCGTTGCTGAGTCGGCGATCGTCCAGCAGCTCGAGCTCGGCGCGAGTGTCGCCGGGCAGCGCGGGCTTGCCTCCGCCGATGAGGATGGGACGGATGAACAGGTGGCACTCGTCGATCAGCCCGGCCTTGAGAGCGTGCGCCGCGAGGTGCGGGCCCGCCACGGTGAGATCGCTGGTGGCCGAGGCTTTCATGTTGCGCACCGAGGCGGGGTCGAAGCTGTGCTCAAGCCGGGTCTTGGCGGTCGACACGGCGTCCAAGGTCGTGGAGTAGACGACCTTGCTCGCTGCCTGCCAGACGTTGGCGAAGTCGGCCATGAGTTCCGACTGGGCGGCCAGGGCGGGGTCGGTCTCCCAGGGGGCCATCGTGTCGTACATGCGCCGGCCGTACAGGTAGGTGCCGACGGGACGCACAAGGTCGGTGATGAACGCGAACAACTCGTCGTCGGGCGCGGTCCAGTCGAAGCTGCCGTGTTCGTCCTCGATGTAGCCGTCGAGGGACACGTTCGACACGTAGATCAGCTTGGCCATGCCGCTTCACCTCGACGATTCGACCGCGACGGCGTAGGCAAGGTAGACGTGGGATCGGACGCCGACAAGCGTGCGGCACGTGCCGATCGCGCGCGTTCGTGGAAAGTGCCGACCCCGTCGTGCGACAGTTCACCCGATGGAAGGACCGACTGGCCGCTGCCCATCTGGTGACGCCGAGTCTCGGAGGACGCGATGAAGATGAAGGGACAGCTGAACGTGAAGACCCCGGCCGAGTACATCGCCGCGGTGGACGACAAGCGCCGGTCCGACATCGCGGCACTCGATGCGCTGATCCGCAAGCACGCGCCGAAGCTCGAGCCGGTCATCATGGGCGGCATGCTCGGCTACGGGCCGTTCCACTACCGCTATGCGAGCGGCCGGGAGGGCGACGCCTGCAAGCTCGCGATCGCCAGCAACGCCTCGTACATCTCGCTGTACTGCTTCGCCTCCGACGCGAAGGGCTACGTCGCCGAGCGGTACGTCGACCGGCTCCCGAAGGCCGGCATCGGCAAGACCTGCGTGATGATCAAGAAGCTCGCGGACCTCGACGAGAAGGCGCTCGTGGCGCTCATCAAAGAGACCTCGAGGATGGGCCTCGTCGCCTGAGCCTGGGCGACGTCGGGCCCTGGCCGGCGCCGCTAGCCGCCCGTCTCCACGATGATGCTGAGGTAGTGGCCTGGGCCGTCGGGCGTCCATGTCAGCTGGACGGTCTGCGCGGTCGAAACCTCCGCCGAGGTCGAGCTCGGGAACGAGGGCGTGTCGCCTTGCCCGAGCTTCGTCGCCGGCGCCACGGCCTTGATGGTGGAACCGGTGCCCACCAGGAAGAACGCGACCACGGTCCCTGTGGGCGGGTTCGGCAGCGACACCTGAGCCGGTGGGCCAGCAAGCGGCTCGCCCGTGGACCCCATCTGCACGACGCTCCCGTTCGCCTGAACCACTGACCAGGACAGCTCCTGCTTCGGCTGTGGCGTCACCGAGATCGTGAGCGGACCCGAACCAACCCCCCCGGCTGCGAAGACCGTGAGGAGGCGCGGACCGACCGCGCCGTTCCTGACCTCGCTGGCCGAATCCAGCTGCGTCCAGCGAACGCCTCCACCCGTGAGCGAGGGAAGCGGCGCAGATCCCGAGCCTGCCAGCGTGGTGACGCCCACGAGGACCGTCGTGCTCCGACGCGGCGTGATGGGAGCCGTCTGAACGGACCCGACCCCCACGAGCCTCGTTCCGCCCGAGGTGAGGTGCGTCGCGCCCCGTGGAACTGCGCCTGGAACGGTGGTTGGGCTCGTGGTCACGGTGTCGGTTGGTGTGAGGGGCTCGGTGGGGGTGAGGCCTTTGGTGGGCGTGGGAGTCGTGCACGCGGCGAGCAGTCCGAGGACCGCGAGCCTCGCAACGACGGGGAGAAGCCGCTTGATCATGAGATGCACTCAGCGTATCCGGCCGTGGATCAAGGGTGGCTTGCCGAGGGTGTCGCGGTGAACGAGCGCTCCCAGAGATCCCATCGCTTCACGATCCGCATCCCGACGCGCTCGTAGAGCGCCGTGGCGCCGGTGGGGTTCCCCGCGTCCACGTTCACCAGCACCCGGTCCACTCCGGGACGGGCGAGCACCGAGAACGAGTGCCGGAGGAGCGCCGCGCCGGCGCCACGTCCCCGGTGAGATGCCCGAACCGCGAGGTAGTCCACCCAGGCACGATCGCCCGAGAGGCTCGCGGTGAGCGCGCCGACCGGTTCCTCGCCCTCCTTCGCCAAGAGCCACAGCGTGGGGTCGAACCGCGGACCCGTCGCCTCCTCCTCCACCCACCGATCGAACGGCTCCGGGTGGTGACCCCAGTCGTCGGCGAACGCGTCGACCAGGATCGCATGGACCACGGGGAGGTCGCCGGGGGCGTCGATCGCGGCGATCTCGATCCCGTCCGGCGCGGCTCCGGCCTCGACCGGTCCCGTGAGATCGATCTGCATGTGCCAGAAGTGCCGCACCGGTCGCAGACCACGGCCGCGGAGCATCGCCGCCGCGGCGCCATCGCCCGCGTTGATCGAGTGGCGGAACCGACCCGCTCGGATGCCCGTCGAGCAGGCGGGTCGCACGCTCCTCGGTCTCGTCGAAGAGCGACGGTACCGGCACCCAGCCCACGCTGTGCGGGATGCACGACCCCCCAGGATTCGACGAGGCCTGGTTCCTCCAGCCGGGCCTGCGCGTACCCGACGATCGTGTCCGTCCCGTCCACCACGACCCACGCGTCCGTCGCCAGATCGAAGTCTGAGCGGCTCCACGCTCCGCGGAGGAAGTCCTCGCCGAGGACGACCTGGCCACCGTCGTCGAGCTCGTCGGCGACGAGCACGTCGGCCACCTCCTCTAGCTCGTCAGACGTCGGCGACCGGAGCCGGAACCCGTTGGGGAGATCCATGTGAGGGAGCGTAGCGAGCGCGGACGCTGCCCCGACCCGTGCTCTCTGTCCAGTGAGCACGAGATATCCCCCGACCGAGGCGGGAAGCATCCCCCGCACAGACGCTCAGGTTGGCGTCCGGCCCTGCCGAAGGAAGGGGTGTTGAGCAGGGAACGGTCCCTCCAGCCGTTCCCCGAGGAGGAACGGTGGCGTCCAACAAGCAGTTCTCCGTCGGTCGGCCGGTCATGTGGATCGGCGTCGTCGTGTTGTCCGCGGGACTCGCGGCGGGCGCCTGGTACCTGAAGTCCTCCGGGATCGAGACCGCGGTCAAGGCCGAGAACAAGCAGGCGGCGTCCACGGTCAAGAGGGAGCTCGCCCCCGAGCTGACGTCGGCCGACGTACGCGAGCCGATGTCCGAGGAAGCATCCGACGCCCTCCAGGAGATCGTCCAGGCGCAGATCCTGGACGAGGGCATCAGCACGGTGCGCATCTGGACACCCGACGGCACGCTGGTCTTCTCCTCGACCGGGGAACAGACCGGGACACAGGGCGGGAACGACCGGTCGATCGAGCTCGCCACCGACGACGAAGGGAAGACGACGTCGATCCAGCCGGCCACCGACGGTGGGCTCCTCGACATCTACACGCCGTTGCGGATCGGAGCGGAGAGCCAGGCCGCCGCGGCGGTGGAGCTCGTCCAGCCGTACGCGCCGATCGTGTCTTCCGCGAGCCAGCCCTGGGGGCTCGTGCAGCCGGTCGCAGCGGGTCTGGCCGCGATCGCGGTGCTGATGACGATCGTCTCGTTCGCATTGCTCCGAGCGGGACGGTTCGGCAAGCGCGAGGGGATGGGATTCGCTCGCTCCGGCGGCGCCGGCGTCGATGACGAGAAGGTGCGGCGCCTGATCGGGGCGCGCGACGAACAGATCGTTCAGCTCCAGACACAGATCCGTGAGCACCAGGACGAGTCCGTCGAGCACATCCGCTCGTTGGAGGTCCAGCTGCGCGAGGCCGCGGCGCGGGCCCTCGAGGCGGAGACACGGCCGAGCGAAACCTCGGGAGGCTTGGAGGCCGCCCAGGAGGCCAACCGCCGTGCACAGGAGCTCCTGGATCGTGCCGTGCGCGCCGAGAGCGAGGTCGCGACGCTGCGCGACAAGCTGATGGACGTGCCGACCGCCGACACACAGCAGGCGCAGGAACGGATCAGGGCGCTCGAGGAGCAGCTCACCACGACCGAGAACGATCGCGATCGCGCGACCGCCGAGGCCCAGGCGCTCCGTTCCAGCGCGGAAGAGCTGCGGTCGACGATCAGCGCGCACGAGGCGAGTCCGAACGTCGAGGACCTGCGCCCGGCGTTGGACGATGCCACCGCTGCGCTGGCGGAGGCGGAGCGCGCACGGGCGGCGTCCGATGCCGTCGCGCGCGATGCTGCGGAGGCGCTCGCCGCCGCCGAATCGAAGCTCGCCGTGCTGGAGGACGAACGCACGAGGCTGATCGGCGACGTGGAGAGCGACAGGGGTGAGGCCGCCGTGCGCCTCGTGCAGGCGGAAGCGCGGGTCACCGAGCTGGAGCGAGGGCTCGTCGAGGCGCGCGACCGGACGGCCGAGGCCGGGCGCGAGCGGGACGAGGCGTTGGCTCGGTTCGCGGGCCTCGAGTCCCGGTTCGAGGAGGCGTCGACGAAGGCGACGGAAGCGGACACCCGCTCCCAGTCGCTCGAAGCGCGGATCCAGGAGATGGCGAAGGACGCCGGGAGCGCCGCCGACGGGCTGAAGCAGCGCCTCGTCGAGCTGGAGGCGCGCACCGCCGACGCGGAGGGCCAGCGGAACGACCTGCTGGCGCGCGCCGCGGAAGCGGAGGCGTCGGCGAAGGAACTGCAGGTGTTGACCTCGAGCGCGGAGGCGCGTGAGGCGGAGCTGCTCGAGCGGCTCGAGGTGATCGACGGCGAGGTCGCCCGGTCCCACGCGAGCCTCGACGACGCCCGGCGCGAGCTCGAAGAGACCCGCGATCACCTCGAGCAGGCGAAGCGAGAGGCGGCGCGTGTCGAAGCGGAGGTGGCGTCGCGTGAGACCGCGATCCTCGCTGAGGCGGACGCCCGCGTGGCGACCGCGCTCGCGGAGGCGGAGGCCCGCAACGTAGCCGCGCGAACGGAGCTGGAGGAGAAGGCAGCGTCCGCCCGGTCAGAGGTCGAGGAGCTTCGGGGGAGGCTCTCGGAGATGGAGTCCGCGACCCGTGACCTGCAAGCGCAGAAGGAGGATCGGGATCGGACGCTCGAAACGCTGGAGTCGAGGTTGGTCGAGCACCGCGGTGTGCTGGAAGAGGCGCGCGCGCGATTGACCGCAGCGGAGGAGCGGGCCGCCGACCTCGAGCTCCGGCTCTTGGAGGAGTCGGGTCAGATCACCGAGCTGCAGTCGGATGTCGCGGAGGCGAACGAGCAGGTCGCGCGCGCGGAGGCACGTGCCGCGGAGCGCGAGGAAGCGGTCACCCGTGTGCAGGACGAGCTGACCTCGGTGCGCGACGAGATGCTGCTCAAGGAGACCGCCTCCACCGTGATCGCCGAAGAGCTCGAGACCCTGAAGGCCGCCATCGCGGACCAGGGGTCGCAGATGACCCAGAAGGACGAGGAGGTGCGGGAGGCTCGGGCGGAGCTCGATGCCGCTCGCCAGGAGCTGGCATCCGTGCGAGAGGATCTCGCGGAGCGTGAGCAGCTCGTCTCGGCCGGATGGGAGGAGCTCGAGGCGCTGAAGACCGCCGTCTCCGGGCACGAGTCCGAGACGCGGCGCAAGGAAGAGGAGCTGCACGGCGTTCGCCAGGAGCTCGAGGCCGCGCGTCACGAGCTCTCCACGGCGAGGGACGAGCTGTCCCAGCGGGAGCAGCTGATCTCCGCGGGGAGCCGAGGAGCTGGAGGCGCTGCGCGCCGCCGACGCTCAGACCGCCCAAGAGATCGGAACGGAAGGAACGCGAGCACCGCGAGGTCGTCGAGCTCCTGGATGCCGCGCGCAACGAGCTCGATGCTCGCAGCGAGGATGCGAACGCGCGCTTCCGCGACGCCGAGGCGAAGGTCGCCGAGGCCCAGGCCAAGGCCGGGGAGGCGCAGGCGAGGATCGCCGACGCCGAGGAGCGGATCACGGAGCGGGAGGCCACGGTCGCGCATCTCCAGCAGGAGCTGTCGGAGCTGCGACAGGAGGTCGGGCGCCGTGAAGCCGCCGTGACCGGGAACCAGACGGAGATCGATTCGCTCCGCGACCAGATCGCCGCGCTCGAGTCCGAACGCGAGACCCACCGGAGCGAGGAAGCCACGCGCGTTGCCGCTCTGGAGTCCGAGCTGTCCGAGCACACGGGCGCGCTGCAGGAGGCGCGCGACCGGTTGGCGGCCGCCGAGTCCCGGGCCGCGGACCTCGAGGCGCGGCTCGACGCCGCCAGCTCCAGCAAGGGAAAGGCGCTCCGGGCGACGGAGCAGCAGCTCGCGGCGAAGGAGCAGGAGGTCGCGGAGAGGGACGACCGGATCCGGGCGATCGAGGAACAGCTCCGGTCCGCCCACGACGAGCTGGAGTCCGCGCGCGCGGACCTGTCCGCTCGGGACGCCGCGACGACCGACGGTTCGGTGAAGATCGCGGCTCTCGAGTCCGATCTCCAGGAAGCCACCCGCCGGGCCGCGGAGCTCGAAGCGAGCGTTGCCGAGACGACCGAGGCGCTGGCGCGGGCGGAAGAGGCCGCGCGGCTGGCCGCGGAGCAGGCGGCGTCGACGCCGGAGCCGGCTGCAACGTCGGCCGGCGGAGACGATGGCCGCGTCCCTGCGCTCGAGGCAGAGATCCTGGAGCTCGAGAACCGACTCGAGCAGACCGAGCAGCGTGCCCGTCGCGCCTATGCGGAGGCGGAGAACGCTCAGGCGGAGCTCCGCTTCGCACGCGATCGTGGTGAGGCGCCGGCTCCTGCCGACGACTCCGGCCTGCGGAGGGACCTCGCCGCCGCGCTCGAGCGACTGAAGGCGGCAGAAGAGCGCAGCTCCGCCCTCGGCGCGGAGGTGCTGCTCCTCAAGAAAGGCGTGGACGTGGTCGTCGACGACGAGCCCGACACCACGAACGGATTCGCGGTGGATCCCGACGACGAAGGTGTGAACCTCCGTGCGCGCCTCAGCCGGGCCGTCGACAGCAAGCGGGCCACCGGCGACGACGACACGCGTCAGTGGCGCTGAGTCGGCGGGGAGTACCCTGGACCACGTGCGCCGTGCCATCTCCTCGTCCGTCCTCGCGATCTCGATCCTGATCGCGGTCACGTCGCAGACGACGTCGTCGGCAACCCCCAGGCCTGAGTACGTCTCGACGATCACGCGCCTTCCGGACGGCATCCGTGCGTGGATGAACGGCATCTCGTGGCATCCCGGGTGTCCGGTGCCGCTCCGCGAGCTCCGCCTGGTCCGGCTGCGCTACTGGGGGTTCGACCGGCAACCGCACATGGGCCGCCTCGTGGTGCACGCCCATGTGGCGAGGCGTGTCGCCGGCATCTTCGGCCGTCTGTACGAGCTCTCGTACCCGATCCGCCGGATGCGCCTGGTCGATGCTTACGGGGCCGACGATCGGACCTCCATGGAGCACGACAACACGTCCGCGTTCAACTGCCGATGGCGTGCCGGTCAACCCGGGGTCTGGTCCCAACATGCCTTCGGCCGGGCGATCGACGTGAACCCGGTCGAGAACCCGTACGTCTGGAGCGGCGGCGTCTCCCCGTGGAACGGCGCCCCGTACGTCGATCGGGCCAACCGGCGTCGAGGCATGATCTACCACGGTGACCCCGTCTGGTGGGCGTTCCGGAACCGGAGCTGGGAATGGGGCGGCGACTGGACCTCGGTGAGGGACTACCAGCACTTCTCCCTCAACGGGCGGTGATCGCGCCGGCTGTGGTCTGGCCCCGGCGCGTCAGTCGCAGCTGAGGCTGAGCAGGTAGTACGGATCGACGGCGCCGCCGTCCCACGGGTGCCATTCGAAGTGATCGTGCGAGGCGGTGGAGTCACCGGTCGCTCCGACGTAGCCGATGATCGTGCCCGTGCCGACCCATCCCAGATCGCCGTACGCGATCAGGTGGGCGTTGAACACGTAGCCGTGGTCGCCGCGGACCCGCACCTGGTACCCGCCGAGCGGCGAGTACGAGGACCACGCGTAGCCGTCGAAGGGGGCGCGGATCGGGGTCCAGGAGGGCGCCTCGATGTCGCTGCCCATGTGCACGTGCGGCTCGACGCCGTCCACGGTGACCATCTCGCCGAAGTCGTTGTGGATGTACCGGGGTGCGTCGACCGGGCACACGCGGAAGATCCCCCACGTATCGAGCCATGCCTGGAGATCGTCGCGGCGGGTCGTGAGCACACGGAGGCGATCCTCGGTCCACGCGTTGAACCGGCGCTCCTCCTTGCGGAGGTGTCGCAGTGTCGTGAGGGTCTGCCGCCCGGGGCGGGCGTCGTTCCCGTGCTGCGCATCGATCACCGTTCGACGGAGGGTGCGGGAGCGCTGTCTCGCCTCCTGTCGGAGGTCCCGGATCTCGCGCGTCAGCCGGCGGCTCGCTCGGAGGGCGTCGCTCACCTCGGACGCGGTCGCGGGCGCCGCCGTGCCGGCGAGCGTGGCGATCGTGAGGACCGCGGCGGCGCCCGCCACGCAGATCTTCCGGAATCCCTTCACGCAGACCCAACCCCCGATGTCGTCGCCGCCAGGGTTCCGGTATCGGCCGGGCGCGCTCGTGGCTTGAGGCGCGGTCGCTCGCGGGGCGGGGGTTGCTCACCAGTCGAGGGATGGCGCAATATTGCGACTCCATGCAGCCAGCCCTCATCGACCGCGAACGGGTCGGGGCTCCGTGCGTTCGGCAGCGGAGCACCTCTGTGAGGACGTGCCCATGAGGCGGAAGCGGAAGGAAGCGACGTGGGAGGACACCGGGACCGCAGAGCTCCGACAACGACTCGAGGTGGCGACCGCCCGGGCGCAGGAGGCAGAGGAACGAGCCGCCCGCGCCGAGGGCCGGTCCGTGGACACGTCGAGCCCGATGGAGGAGCTCCTGCTGGCCCTCGAGGCGCGCGTGCAGGCGGTGGAGGCGCGGGCGAGCGAGGCGGAGGAGCGGACCCGGGGCTTCGAGGACCAGATCGCCGAGGATGAGAGCCGATTCCGGCACCGGCTCGGGCTCAACGTCGGCCGCAAGATGAGCGGGGTCGTCCCCGCGGCGGTGGCGGAAGAGATGGATGCCGAGAGCGATCTCCGGACTGCGATCGCGCGGAGCCTCCGGGCCCCGCTCACCCGGGCGTCTGGCCTCACCCTTTCTCTCCAGGCGATCACGGACTCGAGCGACGGCAAGGCTGTGCTCCGCCAGCTCTCCTCATCCCTCCGTCGGCTCGATCAGCTCGCCGCGGACCTCCACGACGTGCACAGGATCGCCGACGGGTCGCTGCCGCTCAAGCCTCGCCGCACGGATATGGCGGCACTCATGACGACGACGCTGGAAGATGCCACGCACCTCGACGATCGCCTCGTCCGGCTCGACGCGGACGCGGTCAGCGCCCGCGTCGACCCGGTGCGGGCGCGACAGGTCGTCGAGGGGATGCTGGACGCGGCCCTTGACCGTACGAGGTCGGGGGCGGCGATCGTGGTGCGGGTGCGCGACATCGACACCGGGGTCCGGGTCTCCGTCGAGGACGACAACCGCACGGCGGCCGCGATCACCTCCGAGATGAGCTTGGCCGCGCGGCTCGCCGAGCTCCAGGGGACCGAGATCACGGTGGACGGCCCGTCGTTCCGCGTGGTGTTCCCGAAGGACGAGCGCTAGCGGATCGTCAGACCGCGAGCGGGTCGACCGCGTAGGTCTCGCGCAGCCGAAGATCGACGATCGCCGCCGGCAGGATCCGGCGAGGGCGCATCCCGTTCGCCTCCGCGACGCCCAGGTGATGGACGCACATCGGCACGAGCAGATCCCTGGCGTACCAGGAGACGACGTCGGGCTTGGACGCGGCCGCGCTCTCCTGCCAGAAGCAGAACTGGCAGATCAGCCGCAACCGCTGTGGGTACGCGAACCTGGCTCGATATCCGTGTTCGTGCTCGATCACGCGCCCCCAGAGAGCGACGCGGCCGAGCACCGCGGGGCAGCGCGTCCGGCGGAGGTAGTCGAGTTCCCGGGTGGCGTGCAGGCCACAGCTGCAGTCGGCGTTCGGAGCCTCGTGCGACCAGGCCAGCCGGCAGGTCGCCTGTGCCACCTCACGCGGGCGCCAGGCCCTCGAGCCCGCGGTCACCGGCCGCAGCAACAAGCCCTCGCCGTCCCTCCGACCGGTGAGCGTCCACGAACGCCACGCGAGGATCGGCTCGACCTCGACCTCTACCGGGAGCCCCCGGACGACCGAGATCGCCGTCTTCATGTGCCGTCCGACGTCTTCTCGGGGACCGGGGTCGGTTCGGGGACCAGGACAGGCTCCGGTTCGGGCGAGGGCAGTGGGTCGACCGTCGGCTCCAGGATGGGCGCGGGCTCCGGCACCGGCAGCGAGGCCGGCTCGATCTCGATCACGCGTTTGGGAACGCCGATATCCATATCGAACCTCTCGTTCCCGACGGACGCCGCCGCTCCCAGCGTGTACGGGTGTTCGCTTCCAGCGTACCCCGAGGAGCGGTGCAAGCGCGAGCCAGGCTCGTCCGCTCAGGCGGGGGCCAGCCGGTAGATCGCTCCGAAGTCGCTGAAGTAGATCCGCCCGTTCGGGGCCACCTCGATGGAGAGCACCGGACCGGGCCGATCCAGGATCAGGTGCGGCCCCGCGTCGAAGCCCGAGCGGCTCGCGTTCAGGTCGAACCGACGGATCCGTCCGTCGTTCACCGCTCCGACGACGAGGTCCCCGTTGAACGCCGGTCCCAGGCCGCAGGCATCGCAGAACGCGAGCCCGGTGAGTCCGACCGTGTCGACGAACGTGTGCTTCGGAAGGATCCGCGGCGACGGTCCGCTGTTGTTCGTGCTCGGGCACGATTCGTTCGGGCCCCACCCGTGGTTGCCGCCCCTCACGATGCGGTTCACCTCGTCGTTGCATCCGGGTCCGTTCTCCGACTCCCAGAGCCGGCTGCTCTGCGGATCGAACGCGAACCCGATCGAGTTGCGGATCCCGTAAGCCCAGATCCGCGTCCCGAACGGGTTGGTGGCGGGGATCGAGCCGTCCGGGTTCAGCCGGAGGATCTTGCCGCGCAGGTTCGCGGACCGGTCCTGCGCATTCGAGGGTTGCGCGTTGTCGCCGATCACGACGTAGAGCTTCCCGTCGGGGCCGAAGAGGATCCGTCCACCGTTGTGGTTGCTCGCCGGCCCTGCCGCCACCGAGAGCAGCCGCCGGACCGCGACGCCGTCATCGTTCTCGACCTTGATCCGAAGGACCTGGTTGCGGAGTCCGTCGGCGGTGTTCCTCGTCACGAAGACGTACACGAACGGCTTGGCGGGCCAGGCGGGGTGGATCGCGACCCCCAGCGCCCCTCGTTCACCATCCGAGTTGACGTTGAGGATGCGATGGACCTGGACGTCCACATCGGTCTGCAGGTTGCGGAACCGGAGCCAGCCCGTGTTCCGCTCGAGGTAGACGAGCCGGCCCCCGGGCATGAACGTGAAGCCGACGGGGGAGGCGAGCCCCGTGGCGACCGGGACGGCTCTGAAACCGCCCGCGACCGCAGGTCCCGTCGTGAGCACCCCGAGTCCGGCCACCAGAACGGACACCACCGTGGCCACGATCCCCATCCTCCGCATGTCGAGCTCTCCTTCCGCTGCCAGTATCGGCGCCGTGGCGACGGCGCCTCCCTCCATGTTCGGCGTGCCGGCTCTCCGGTCCGAGGACCCCAGGTTCCTCAGAGGCGCGGGCCGATACCTCGACAACATCGAGATCCCCGGCGCGCTGCACGCAGCCTTCGTTCGCTCCATCATGCCGCACGCATGGATCGACGGCGTCGACGTCTCCGGTTCGGTGGCCGCTCCCGGCGTGGTGGGCGCCTACGTCGCAGCCGATCTGGACCTGGCGCCGCTCCCTCCATCGGGGATGGTTGAGCGCGAGGCGACCGGGGAACTCGAGGGGTTGTTCGGCCGTGAGCCGCTCGCGAGGACGGTGGTGCGGTTCGTGGGAGAGATCGTCGCGGTGGTGGTGGCCGAGACGGTCGGCCAGGCGATCGACGCGGCGGAGGCGGTCGCCGTCGAGTACGAGCCGCTCGCCGTCGTGATCGGCGCGGAGGCGGCGGTCGCGGACGGGGCCCCGCTGCTCTGGCCCGAGTTCGGTTCGAACGTCGCGCACGCGTTCGGGCACACGGGCGCCGACGATCCGCTCGAGGGGGCCGACGTCGTGGTCCGTGGGCGGTTCGTCAATCAGCGGGTGGCTGCGGCGCCGATGGAGACGAACGGGATCGCGGTGATCCCGGAGGACGACGGCTCGTTCACCGTCTGGGTCTCCACGCAGATCCCGTTCGACGTGCGCGACGACCTCGCGGAGACCCTCGGGGTCGGGCGCGATCGCGTCCGCGCGATCGCCCCGGACGTGGGCGGTGCTTTCGGGGCCAAGATGCAGGTCTACGCGGAGTACCACGCGGTCGCCGCGATCGCGGCTCGGCTCGGGAGGCCCGTCCGGTGGCGGGAGACGCGGTCGGAGTCGATGGTCTCGCTCACCCACGGCCGTGCCCAGATCCAGACCGTGGAGCTCGGCGCGACGCGGGACGGGACGCTCGTGGGGCTCCACGCCGAGTTGCTCGCCGACATGGGGGCGTACCCGATCGGGGCGTTCATGCCCGGCACGACCCAGGAGATGCTCAGCGGGCCGTACCGGATCCCCCGGATCGTGAGCAGCGGCCGGAGCGTCGTGACGAACACCACGCCGGTGGCGCCGTACCGAGGTGCGGGCCGGCCCGAGGCGACGGCGCTGCTCGAGCGCGCGATGGACCTGCTCGCCGACGAGCTCGGGATGGATCCCGTCGAGCTCCGGCGGAAGAACCTGATCCGTCCCGACGAGTTCCCGTACACGACGGTCGCGGGCGTCACGTACGACTCGGGGGACTACGAGACGCCGCTCGACGAGGCGCTGCGACTCGTCGGATACGAGGACGTGCGCGCGGAGCAGGCGGCACGACGGGCCCGCGGCGACACTCCGTGCTTGGGGATCGGCGTCGCGAGCTACGTCGAGATCACGGCGTTCGGCGGCCGCGAGTTCGCCGCCGTCGAGGTCGGTCCGGATGGGCTCGTGACCGTGTCCGTCGGTACGACGCCGGCGGGCCACGGGCACGAGACCGCGTTCGCGCAGCTCGCATCGGCGTCGCTCGGCGTCCCGTTCGACGACGTCACGGTGGTGCACTCGGATACCGGGCTTGTCGCGCGAGGGGAGGGGACATGGGGCTCCCGGTCGCTCCAGATCGGAGGCTCATCCGTCTACGAACAGGCGGAGGCGGTGGTCGAGCGAGGTCGCGAGGTGGCAGCGGCGCTGCTCGAGGTGGATGCGGACGACGTGGAACGGGTGGAGGGCGGGTTCGCGGTCGTCGGCGCGCCCGACCGCAGCGTCGGGTGGGCGGAGGTGGTGGCGAGCGCGCCGGCACCGATCCGGGCCGAAGGTCGCTTCCGGCAACGCGGCTCCACGTTCCCGTTCGGCGCGCACGTGGCGGTCGTCGAGGTGGACACCGCGACCGGGGAAGTGGCGCTGCTCCGCCACGTGGCCGTCGACGACTGCGGCCGGATCCTCAACCCGGTCCTGGTGCGCGGCCAGCAGCACGGTGGGCTCGGACAGGGCATCGCGCAGGCGTTGTTCGAAGAGGTGCGGTACGACGAGGGCGGGAACCCGGTGACATCGACCCTCGCCACGTATCAGATGCCGAGCGCCGCCGACCTCCCGTCGTTCGAGGTCGCGAACACGGAGACGCCGACGCACCTGAACCCGCTCGGCGTGAAGGGGATCGGCGAATCGGCCACGATCGGCTCGACGCCGGCGGTCCAGAACGCCGTCGTGGATGCGCTGTCACACCTCGGCGTCCGCCACATCGACCTGCCGCTCACGCCCGAACGCGTCTGGCGAGCGCTCCGGGATCCGGGGAGCACGGCCGACCCTCGAGTCGGCACGTTCCCTGCGCAAGAACGCGATAGTCCGAACGGGGACTGACTGGCGGGCGGATCCGCCCCCGGGCTATCGTGTGCTCGTGGCGACGGTCATCCCGATCAGCGATCGGCGGGCTCGGCTCGCGTTCATCCTCTCGCTGCTCGGAACGCCGTCGCTCGGCATCACGATCCCGGCGGCGATCTGGCTGGGTGTGGGCTCCCTCCGGCAGCGGCGGCTGTCGAGCGGCGCGGAGCCGGCGTTGGGGTTCATGGCGCTCGCGATCTCGGGGTTCAGCTTGTTCACGCTGAACTCCATCCTCCTCCGTTCGTATGCCGAGCTCGGTCCGGTCCGCGTGTGGACCGGCATCGCGTGGGGCCTGGCGCTCGCGACGGTCGCAGCGATCTGCACCGCGTCCACGCTCCGGATCCACCCGGAGCGTTGGGGAGCGCTCCTCGTGGCGCGTGCGGGATTGGTCGGTGCGATGGCGGGCGGCACCGCGCTCCTCGCCCAGATGCTCGCCGCGAGCGACTGATCCGAGCGCTGCTACGGTGAGCGGCATGAGGCCGCGCTGGGAACGTCGCTTCCTCGCGCCCATGATCACGCACCCCGACTGGTCGCCGGCGTCGCCATCTCGCGTGGCCTACGAGTCGACCGAGAGCGGCGTGTGGCAGCTCCACGTCGCGGATCTCGACGCGAGCGTCCAACGGCAGGTCACCGATCATCCCGTGGGGGTGGTCGCCGGCGCCTGGTCGGCCGACGGGACGGAGATCTGCTGGTGGCAGGACGAGACCGGCGACGAGTCCGGCCGGTGGTACGCGCAGGCGTTCGAAGGGGGAAACGCGCGGCCGCTGTTCCCCTCGCTCGATCCGGGGTGGAACGAGGGGATCGCGTGGGTCCCGGGGATGCTGGCGGTGTCGATCAGCGGACACGACGGTTTCGCGGTCCACGTGAGTGAGGACGGCGGTGTCACGGCCAAAGAGGTGGCTCGGTCGACCGACCACATCCGGGTGGCCGGACGAGCCGGCGGATACAACCGGGGCGGCCTCTCCGCCGACGGCTCGCTCCTGTGCCTGCAGCACGCCGAGTTCGGCGACGAGATGCACGAGGCGCTGCGCGTGATCGATCCGCGCACGGGAGGGACGGTCGCCGACCTCGTCGACGAGGGCAAGCAGCTCGCGTCCGCGGCGTGGTCGCCGATCGCCGGCGATCGTCGCCTCGCGGTCGTCCACGAACGCGGCGGGATCCCGCAGCCCGCGATCTGGGATCCCGTCACGGGGGAGTGGACGGAGATCACGACCGGTCTGGAGGGCGAGGTCTCGATCGCGGACTGGTGGCCGGACGCGAGCGCCCTGCTGCTCTCGCAGCTCCACGACGGCCGATACCGGCTCCACCGATACGAGATCGCGACAGGCGTGCTCTCCGGGATCGAGCATCCCGACGGTCAGGTGGAGTGGGCGCAGGTGCGACCGGACGGTGCCGTCTGGTACCGGCATTCGAGAGGTGACTCGCTCCCGCGGATCCTCGACGACGCGGGACAGGAGGTGGTGCGGCTCGTCGGCGAGCCGGCGCCGTCCTCCCGCCCGTTCGAGCTGATGCGCTTCGAGAACCGGCACGGCCAGTCCGTGCAGGGGTTCGTCGTGACGCCGACGGGGAGCGGACCGTGGCCGATCCTCGTGCGCCCGCACGGTGGGCCGAGCTGGCTCGATGAGGACAAGTGGCACCCGGAGGTCCAGTCCTACGTCGACGCGGGCTTCGCCGTGCTGCTCCTCAACTACCGAGGCTCCACCGGCCGCGGCGCCGAGTGGCGGGACACCCTCGTGGGCGACATCGGCGGCCCGGAGCTGGAGGACCTGAACGACGCGCTGGACCGACTGATCGCCGACGGGGTCGCGGATCCGGAGCGCGCGGTGGTCGGTGGCTGGTCCTGGGGCGGCTACCTCACGCTGATGATGCTGGGGAAGCACCCCGAGCGGCGCTGGCGGTGCGGCATCGCCGGTGTCCCGGTCGGGGACTACGTGCTGTCCTACGAAGACCTGTCGCCGCTCCTGCGGGCCTACGACCGCGCGCTGCTGGGCGGTCGCCCGGACGAGCTCCCCGAGCTGATGGCCGATCGGAACCCGGTCAACTCCGTCGACGCGGTGGAGGCGCCGGTGCTGTTCCTCATCGGCGAACACGACTCCCGCTGCCCGTATCGGCAGGCGATGGCCTACGTGGACCGGCTCGCGGCTCGAGAGCACCCACACGAGGTGTACCTGTTCTCGACGGGACACGGCTCCTACGACATCGAGGAGGAGATCCGTCAGCAGAGGACGATCCTCGGGTTCCTCGCCGAGCACGTCCCGGGGGTGACCGTCCCTCAGGACTGAGTCGCTATCGTGGGCAGGTGCCCACGTGGATCGTCGTCCTCCTCGCTCTGCTCGCCGGCTTCGTGATCTGGCGTGTGGGGATCGCGATGATCCGCTCCCTCACCTTGACCTCCTCGCCGTCGTCCGATTCGGACGAGCCGGCTCCCTCGGAGCCGGAGGACGTGGACGATCTCGACGTCTACCTCGTGTGCGGGGAGTGCGGCACGGAGCTCAAGGTCTCCCGGCTCGGGGAGCTCCAGATCCCACGGCACTGCGGAGAGAAGATGCAGGTCATCCGTCGTCCCGCGCCGGCCTGAGCGGGGGTTGTCCACCGTTCCTCACAGCGTGTGCCCCACGTTTCCACGAGGTTGTCCACAATCGCGTGAACGGAACGTGAAGATCACACCGGGGCAAGCGACGTTATCCACGGTGTGGAAACCGATGTGGAAGATCACATGCCTGTGATTCGGCCGGCCAGATCACAGCAGGTGGCCTACTTCCAGAAGGTGAGTCCGACGAACCCGACGCCGATGATCCCGAGACCCGTCCAGAGGACGCCGTTCGTGGCGAAGTCCCCCCGCAGGTAGTTCCACACGACGACGACGACGCCGAGCCCGATCACACCGAGGACGACGGGCCCGTACCAGCGGGGGCTGTGCGACGACTTCTTCTTCCGCTGCGGCTCCACCTGATAGCGCTGCGGTCGCCGCTTCTTGCGGGATCGGGACTCCGGCATCGTCAGATGGTACCCGGGGTCGTGGCTCAGGCCGGGATGAGCGCGAGCCGCTCCGTCGCGGCCTCCTCGACGGCGGTGCGCGTGAAGGGGAGCGGGCGGAGCTCGCCCGCCGCCCACCGGTCGGTCTGGTCGTTCCAGTGTGGCGAGGCGGGGTTGCCCGACTGCCCGGTGGGGAGGATCCCGCTGCTCGCGTCGAGGTCCGAGAGGTCGTAGACGACCCGCCACGACGGGATCACGTAGACACGGAACGGCCCCTCGCCCTCGAAGCCCGCGTTGTTCACGGTCTGCTCGTCGCCTCCGAGCGCGTGCTCGGCGGCGACGAACAGGGGCTCGAGCCCCGGCATGCGGCCGAGCGGATGGGCGAAGACGGCGCGATGGATGTCGCCCCAGCGCCAGCCGTCGGGATCGGGTCCCATCGCCGCGGCGCAGCGGTCCCACGCGACGGCGAGCGCGTCGTCGCACTGCTGCGCCGTGAGGACGCCGTCGTCCAGGAGCGCCGGGAGCGCGCGGGAGCGGAACAGCTCTCGATCGGTCAGGTACTCCTCGATGAGGGGCTCGCCGCCGCCCGAGGCTCGTCGTGCCAGCTCGTCGACGAAGACCTCCCAGAGCGCGGCCGCCGCGGACCCGGCACCGAGGTCGTGGTCCCACCCCTCGAACACCGCGCGGGAGCGCTCCTCCCCGATCGACATCCGTGGGAGGAGCGATCTCGCCGAGACCGAGACGGTGTCGGCCTGGATCCGCCGGCACGACTCCACCGAGTGATCGCTCCGCTCCTCGAGCAGCTCCGTGATCCGGGCCGCCCGGTCGGGCGCGTGGAAGTCGGCGCCGATCACGTGCGGGTAGCCGTCGTCGTGGATCCGATCGTTCGCCGTGACGAGGTACCCGCGGTCGGGGTCGACCGCGTACGGCATCTCGTCGAAGGGGATGAACCCGTCCCACTCGTGGTCCGCGGTCCATCCGGGAACCGGAACCGATCCGTCACCGCTCCGGCGGATCGGGTGCAGGCCGGTGCATTGGTAGCCGATCGTGCCCTCGACGTCGGCGTAGACGAGGTTCTGACCGGGACACTCGAGCTGCGCGCGCGGCCTCCCGGAAGCCCTCGAAGGTCGTGACGTTCGCGACGTCGATCAGCGTGGAGGGGCGGATGCTGTGCTCGGCGCCCACCCAGCGGAGCGCGAACGTGTCGCCGAGGGGGCGTTTCGCCGGGCGGAGCCGGCCGGTGAGGTAGGAGTCGAGGATCGGCCCGTGCCGGGTCGCGCGCACCTCATGGACGATCGGTTCGTCGCTCCCCCGGACGCGGATCTCCTCGCGGTGGATCGTGAGCGGCTCCCACGCGTCCTCGTAGCGCGCCGCGGTGCCCTCCTCGTTCAGCCGTTCGAGGTAGAGGTCCTGCACGTCCCCGCAGACGTTGGTCGCACCCCACGCGTGGTGCGCCGTCGTGCCGAGGACGATCCCGGGCGCGAACGGCGCGGCGACGCCGCGCGCCTCGTAGCCGGGCGCGCGGAGGTGCAGCTCGATCCAGGCGCCCGGTTGCTGCACGAGCAGATGGGGGTCGTTCGCGAGCAGCGGCCGGCCGGAGGCGGTCCGCGACCCGGCGATCGCCCACTCGTTGGACCCCTGGCCTCGCGGGGAGCGGGGGAGCTCGCGCAGCAGGTCGCCCGCCAGACGGCCGGCCGCCGGGGCCGTGGGATGGCCCCGCAGAGGGGGAAGGAGGCGGCCGGCCGCCTCCTCGCCCAGCTCGGCGGCGAGATGGACTCGGAGGAGCTCCATGTCCCAGTTCCCCGACAGGGACCACGAGAACATCGCCCAGCACGCGCCCCAGGAGGCGTCGTCCGCGGGGAGGTCGGGCTGCGCGTCCAGGAGCACGTACTCGACGGGTGGAGCCGGCATCGCGTCGACCCAGGCGCGGGCCCCGTCGCGGAACCTCCCGATCATCGCCCGCGACGTGTCGTCCCAGCCGGCGGCGATCCTCGCGCCCGCGCGGTTGATGCCGATCGTGCGGGTGAAGCGGTCGTCGTCGAGGGTGAGCTCGCCGAAGATCTCGGAGAGCCGGCCGTTCGCCTGCTTCAGCGCGAGGTCCAGCTGGAAGAGTCGCTCCCCGGCGGTGACGAACCCCTGCGCGAACCACAGGTCCTCGAGCGAGTCCGCCGAGAGGTAGGCGACGCCGTACCGATCGCGGAGGACCTCGACGGGCGCGCGGAGCCCCGGAGCGGAGAGATCGCCGGCGAGGGGGAACAGCGCTGCGCTCGCCGCTTGACGCAGCCCGTCGAGGAAGTCAGCCATCCGTCACACCCGCACGTTGCCGAGCCAGCTCTCGAACAGGGCCGCGTACGTCCCCCCGGCGCGCACGAGCTCCTCGTGGGTGCCGGTCTCCACGAGCCGGCCCGCATCGAACACGAACACGCGATCGGCGCCCTCGGCGGTCGACAGCCGGTGCGCCACGGTGATCGTGGTGCGACCCTCGGAGAGACGTCGGAGCGCCTCCGAGATCCGCCGCTCGGTCGCCGGATCCACCGCCGAGGTCGCCTCGTCGAGGATCAGCAGGCCCGGGTCGGCGATCTGCGCGCGCGCGAGCGCGACGAGCTGGCGCTCGCCGACGGAGAGCGCCTCGCCGCGCTCGCCGACGGGCGTGTCGAGTCCTCGCGGGAGCGCCGCCACCCATCCGCCGAGGCCCAGTTCCTCGAACGCCGTCTCGACGTCACGGTCGGAGGAGCCGTCCCAGCCGGCCCGGACGTTCTCACGGACCGTGGCGTCGAACAGGAATCCGTCCTGCGGGACCATCCGGAGCGAGCGATGCCGCGACTCCGCCGCGATCTCGCGCAGATCGATGCCGCCGACCTCGATCCGCCCCGCCTTCGGGTCCGCGAGCCGGGACACGAGCTTCACGAACGTGGTCTTGCCGCAGCCGGTCTCGCCCACGATCGCGACGTGCTCGCCGGCCTCGATGTCGAGAGAGATCCCGTGCAGGACCCGCCCGCCTTCGCGGTACCGGTACTCGACGCCCTCGGCGCGGACCGAGAGCGCGCCTGCCGGCAGCTCGACGCCGGGGACCGGCTCGACGATCTCCACGGGGAGGTCGTTGACCGCCAGGACCTTCCGCCAACCGGCGATCGCGGTCTGCGTCTCGCTGTAGATCTCCGGGAGATCGGTGAACACGTGCAGGAACGCATCCGCCAGGAACAGGAAGGCCGTCACCCGGCCGAACGTGAGACCCCACTCCGGCCCGAACCCGGCGCCGAGCGCCACGACGATCGAGACGGCCAACGCGTAGAAGACCGTGGACAAGGGGAAGAGCGTGGCCGACCGCCAGTGCGCGACGACCTCCGCCTGGTAGCGCCGGTCGATCGCGCCGCGGACCCGGCCGAACGTCTGCTCGTCCAGGCCGTAGGCGCGGACGACCGCCGCACCCATCACGGACTCGGACACCTCGGAAAGCATCTCGCCCACGCGCGTCCGAGCGCTGTCGAAGGCGGCCGAGAGCCGCGCTTGCAGCGACCACACGATCAGGATCAGCGGGATGACGAGGCCGACGACCGCGAGCGTGAGCTGCCACGAGTACCAAAGCATCAGGGCCAGCGATCCGGCGACCTGGACCCCTGCCCAGATCCAGGCGATGCCTCCCCACTCCATGAACTGCTGCATCGCATCGATGTCGGCGGTCACCCGAGCGACGAACACGCCGCGCTTCTCCTCCGACTGCTCGGCGATCGAGAGGCTGTGGATGTGGGCGAACGTCCGGATCCGCAGGCCCATCATCGCGCCTTCCGCGGCCCGGACCAGGCGCTTCCCCGCGACGCGCGACGTGACGTAGGTCAGCGCCACCAGGCCGAACGCGGCTGCGCAGACCGTGCCGACGTAGACGGGCCGGAACCCGCCGTCGAACCCGTTGTCGAAGACCAGCTGGATCAGGATCGGCGTCGTGAGGTGCGCGACCACCACGCCGAGGGAGATGATCACCGTGAACCCGAGGCCGGCGCGCAGCTCCGGGCTCTCCCGGATCCCTCGCCGCAGGACGGCGAAGGAGCTCCGGAGCTCCTCGGGGACCTCGAGGCCGTCGTCGTCGACGGCGACCCTCACGGCGCTCATCGTTCCCCCCGTGCGTACGCGTGGATGATCGCGGCGTACCCGGGAGAGGAGGCCATCAGCTCGTCGTGGGAGCCGGTCCCCGCGACGCGCCCCCCGTCGAGGTAGATCACGCGATCGGCCAACCGGATCGTCGACAGTCGGTACGCGATCACGACGAGCGTGGTCTGCAGCTCTTCGCGGAGCGCGGCGAGTATCTGCGCCTCGACCGAGGCGTCGACCGACGACGTCGCGTCGTCGAGGATCAGCACCCGCGGCTCACGCACGATCGCGCGCGCGAGCGCGACGCGCTGGCGTTCCCCTCCCGACAACGTGTAGCCGCGCTCGCCGACGACGGTCTGGAACCCCGCTGGCAGCGTGTCCACGAAACGGTCGACCGCCGCGATCCGCGCCGCTCGCTCGATCGCGTCGTCGTCCGCCCCGGAGTCGAGCGCGATGTTCTCGCCGATCGTCGTGGAGAACAGGAAGCTCTCCTGGAACACGATCGAGACCGCGCGCCTGAGCGCATCCGGCTCCGCGTGCCGGAGGTCGATCCCGCCGACCCGTACGGTCCCGGATCCCGGGTCCGCCAGCCGGACGAGGAGCTGTGCGAGCGTGGACTTGCCTCCGCCGGTCTCGCCCACGATCGCGACCGATTCCCGCGGGTCGATCCGCAGGGACACGCCGTCCAGGATCCGCGTGCCGTCGAGGCTGTGATGCAGGTCCTCGGCCGCCAGCCCGAGCGGGCCGTCGGGCAACGGCTGCGGGTCCACCGCCGGGAGGACGGTGATGGGCTCGCCGAAGACCTGTTCGATCCTCGCGTACCCCACCACCGCTCGGGGAAGCTCAGCAAGGATCCAGCCGATGAAACGCATCGGCCACGCGAGGAGATCGAACAACGCGATGAACCCGATCAAGCGACCGAGCGTGAGCCCTCCGGCGGCCACCCGCCAAGAACCGACCAGCAGCAGGATCGTCGCGACGAGGGCCGGGAGCGCGTCGAGGGCAGCCTCGAACGTGGCTCGCAGGAAGCCCGCGTCGACCCGCTCGTCACGGAGGGCCCGAGCCTTGATCGCGAGCCGCTCGGTCTCGGCGCTCTCGCGCCCGAGGGTCTTCACCACGAGCGCCCCGTCGATCGACTCGTGCGCGACGGCCGAGACCTCGCCGATCCGCTCCTGCGCCCGCGCGGCGGGGCCCTGCATCCGCTTGGCGAAGTTGCGGTTCATCACCGCGAGAGCCGGGAACACGACCGCCGCGATCAACGCGAGGAAGATATCGGTGGCGATGAGCTGGACCATCGCCAAGACGATCAGCACGATCACGCCGGTGGCGAACGGGACCGGCCAGAACACGTCCACCGCCGCCTTCACGTCGGCCTCCATGTGCGCCAGCAGCTCACCGGTGGGGGTCTCGCGGTGGTACGCGAGCGCCAGCCGCCGGTACCGGTCCGCGATCCTCGTGCGGAGCGTGGCCATCACCCGCTCGCCGGCGACCCCGCTGAAGAACCGCCGCAGCATGATCCCGAGGGCCCGAAGGCACCCGAACGTCATGAGCGCCGCGACCGCGAGCCAGATCTTCCGCGGTTCCACGCCGCCCTCGAACGCCGGCTGCAGCACCTCGTCTGTGGCCCGGCCGAGCGCGGTGGTGAGGCCGATCGAGGCGAACGCGAACAGCACCGCGCCCGCGACGGAGACCATGAACGGCCCCGGATGCATGCGGATGTAGGACCAGATCAGGCGGAGGCCGCGCCCGAAGAGTCCCTCGGGCGGCGCCTCTGGGGACGTCTCCTCGTTCGCCTCCTGCGTCGAAGTCGTCTGCGCGCTCACGGCCATCACCCTATGATGCGCGGATGACCGACCACCGCCCGTGGTTCCGGGTCTGGCGCGCCGGCGTCCCGAAGACGGTGGCGCCCTTCCCGCACCAGAGCGTCTTCCATCTCCTCGCCGACTCCGCGGCAGGGTTCCCCGACTCGACGGCGGTCGCGTTCCTCGGCAAGCACCTCACGTACCGTGAGCTGCTGCGCGAGGTGGAGAAGTTCAGCGCCGTCCTGGCGGGCCTCGGCGTGCAACGGGGCGACCGGGTCGGCCTCCTCCTGCCGAACTCACCGCAGTACGTGATCGCCTGGTACGCGTGCCAGCGCCTCGGCGCGATCGCGGTGGGCAACAACCCGCTGTACACCCAGCGCGAGCTCGCCCATCAGATCAAGGACTTCTCGCCGAGCGTGATGATCGTCCTCGATCAGCTCTACCCGGCGTGGGCGGCCGTCGCGCACGAGGCGCCGGTGCGCGAGGTCATCGTCACGGAGCTGACCGACTACATGAAGTTCCCGCTGAACCTCCTCGCACCGATCAAGTTCAAGAAGGACGCGAAACACGAGGGCAAGCCCTGGCCCCCCGTGCCGCCCGACGCCAAGGTCCGCTGGTGGAAGGACGCGGTCGGAGCGGCCGGCCCGCCGCCGCCCGTCGCCGAGGTCGACGCGGAGAACGATCCCGCGACGCTCGTCTACACGGGCGGGACGACCGGCCTGTCGAAGGGCGCGATGCTTTCCCACTACAACCTGTCCTCGAACATGCGCCAGGTCGCGCCGTGCATCACGTTCTTCGAGCGCGGGAAGGACGGCGTGATGTGCATCCTGCCGTTCTTCCACTCGTTCGGCCTCGTCGCGATGAACTTCGGGATCGCCCAAGCCGGCAAGCTGGTCCTCCTGCCGCGCTTCGAGGTGAAGATGGCGCTGAAGCAGCTCGACAAGGAGAAGCCGTCGTTCTTCCCGGGCGTCCCTCGATTGTTCGTGGCCCTGAACGAGTCGCCCGAGACGCCGAAGTTCGACCTGAAATCGGTGAAGGCGTGTATCTCGGGCGCGGCGCCGCTCCCGCGAGCGGTGGCGGAGAGGTTCGCCGAGGTCACGGGCGGCGCCCATCTCGTGGAGGGCTACGGGCTCACGGAGACATCGCCGGTCACCCACGTGAACCCCTTCGACGAGCCGAAGCACGGGACGATCGGCCTGCCCATCCCGGACACCGACTGTCGGATCGTCTCGCTCGAGGATCCCGACAGCGATGTGGCGCCCGGCGAGCGAGGGGAGCTCTGCATCAAGGGACCCCAGGTGATGCTCGGGTACTACAACAAGCCCGAGGCCACCGCGGAGATGATCCGAGGCGGCTGGCTGCACACGGGCGACATCGCGATCATGGACGACGAGGGGTTCTTCCAGATCGTCGACCGGATGAAGGACATGATCATCGTGTCGGGATTCAACGTGTACCCCACCGAGGTCGAGGCCGTGATCTACCGGCATCCCGCGGTGTCGAAGGTGTGCGTCGTGGGCCTGCCCGACGACACGACCGGCGAGCGGGTCAAGGCCTACGTGGTCGCGAAGGGCGGAGCGACGGTGACGGGTGAGGAGCTCGTGGCATGGTGCCGGGATCCGGCGCAGGGCCTCACGGGGTACCGCGTGCCGAAGGAGTGGGAGTTCCGCGACGAGCTGCCCGAGACCCTGATCGGCAAGGTCCTGCGACGCGTGCTCCAGGAGGAGGAGCGCACGAAGTCCTCCAGCGGCGCCGCGTAGTTTCGCGGCGTCGACCGGGGGGTAGTGACCCCCGGGATGCATACGACGCAAGCGACTTCGGCTCCCGGTCGGAGTACCCGTCCGGACGAGACCCCGATCGCACAGCTGGCGCGCGCGCGAACGCTGCGGCGTGTCGGCCTGGTCGCGCTGGGGATCGTGGTGATCGCCGGCCTCTTCAACCTCCTCGGGGTCCGGACGGGGACCGTTTCCGCGGACGGTGACGGCTATCGCCTCACCGTCGAGTATGCCGAGGTCACACGCCCGGGGCTCGCGACGAAGTGGATCGCGGAGGTCCGGAGCCCCGAGGGCTTCGACGGGCCGGTCACGCTGGCGACGAGCGCCCTCTACTTCGATCGGTTCGACTTCAACCAGCTCTACCCGGAACCGGCGTCGGTCTCGCCCCGCGGCGATGAGGTGCTGCTGGAGTTCGAGGAGATCGAGGGGGACGTCCTGAGGGTCGCCTTCGACGGGCGAGCGTCCCCGACCTTCGCCTTCGCGCTCGCACGCGGATCGACCGGCCTCGAGGTGGACGGGCGGGAGCTCGTTCGCGTCGACTACACCACGTTGGTGATGCCCTGATGGAGATCGTGCTCCGAAGCGCGGCCGTGTTCGTGTTCCTGTGGTTCCTGACGCGGGTGATCGGCAAGAAGGAGCTGGCGGAGATCTCCGCGTTCGAGCTCGTCCTCCTCGTGGTGATCGGTGATCTCGTGCAGCAGGGGGTGACCCAGGAGGACATGTCCGTCACGGGCGCGATCCTCGCGACGGGGACGATCGCCCTCCTGGTGGTCACGATGTCGTACGTGGGATTCCGCTGGCCCCGCGCGGAGAAGGTCGTGGAGGGCGTGCCGGTGGTGGTCGTGTCCGACGGACGGATGCTTCCGGAGTCGATGCGGGTCGAACGCCTGACGGAAGACGAGGTGCTGTCCGAGGCGCGGGAGCAGGGGATCGCCGACATCGCGCACGTGCGGTTCGCCGTGCTCGAGCCGGACGGGAAGTTCTCGTTCGTGCGGTACGACGAGTCCGCCGCGTCGCCGCCGGAGCAGGATCCCCCCGGGCGGTAGCCTCAGGTCGCCGTGGACGTACGCCTCTTCAAGGACGAGGGACTGGGGAACGGCTCCTATCTCGTCGACGTCGGCGCGGGCCGGGCACTCATCGTGGATCCCGATCGTCGGACGGGTCGGTACCTGGCCGCGGCCGCGGATCGGGACCTCGAGATCGTGGCGGCCCTCGAAACGCATCTCCACGCGGATTTCGTCTCGGGCGCCCTGGAGATCCGGGCGGCCACCGGCGCCGAGCTCTACGTCCCCGCCGAGGCCGGCGTCCCGTTCCCGCACCGCCCGGTGGAGCCGGGGACGCGCTTCGGCGTGGGGGATCTCGAGGTCGAGGTGCTCGCGACGCCGGGGCACGCCCCGGAGCACCTCTCCTACGTGGTGCGTCAGGAGGGCGAAGCGACGCCGGTGCTGTTCAGCGGCGGTGCGCTCATCGTCGGTGGGGCGGCGCGGACGGACCTGTCGGGAGCCGAGCTCACCGAGCGCCTGACCCGCCAGGCGTTCGAGACGCTCCACCACGCCTTCGCCGATCTCCCGGACGAGACCCCGCTGCTGCCGACGCACGGCGGCGGGTCCTTCTGCTCCGCGGGGAGCGGGACGAAGCAGACGTCGACGCTCGGCGAGGAACGAGCGACGAACCCGCTCCTGTCGATGAGCGATCGCACGTTCCTGGAGTCCTGGCCGGCGACGTTCCCTCGGACGCCCGCGTACTTCGCGCGGATGCGCGAGGTGAACTGGGCGGGTCCCCGGCTCCGGTCCGACATCGAGATGCCGGCCGCGCTGGCGCCGGCCGCCTTCGCCGAGGCGGCGTCCCAGCCTGGCTCCGTGGTCGTGGACGTCCGCGATCCGGGGTCGTACGCGGAGGCGCACGGCGAGGGCGCGCTCGCGATCCCGTTCCGCGACAGCTTCCCGACGTGGCTGGGCTGGCTCGTGCCGGCCGACGCGCGGATCCTGCTGGTATTGGGTGACGCCTCCCTGGACGACGTGGTCGACGCCTGCGCCCTCGTGGGGTTCGAGCGATTCGACGGCTACCTGGATGGCGGGATCGATGCGTGGCGTGCGGCGGGGCTGCCCGTGCGTTCGCTGCCCGCGATCGGTGCGGAGGACACGGTGCCATGGCTCCAGATGGGGGCGCAGCCGATCGACGTGCGCGAGCCGGACGAGCTGGAGCGAGGGGCGATCGCGGGAGCGGTATCGGTTCCGCTCGGCGATCTACCCCAGGCCGCGGGGAGCCTCCCGCACGGACGTCCTCTTCTCGTCTACTGCGCCTCGGGGATGCGCTCGACGACCGCCGCCTCGCTGCTCGAACGGGCGGGCGTGGGGCCGGTCGTCAACCTCAAAGGCGGCTACGGCGCGTGGCAGGAAGCCGGCCGCGACTGACGCCGGCTTCAAGCGATGCCGGCAGGGCGGCGACGGAACCGACGACGAGCGTAGCCGGCGGGCCGATGCTCGCCGCTTCGGCGAGGATCGGCAGGTCCGCGAGCGTACCGACCACCGACCGCTGGTCCGCCGTCCATGCCCACTGGACGATCGCGGCCGGCTCGTCCGCGGGGCGGCCGGCCGCGATGAGGTCGGTGCACGTCTGCGCGAGGCGGCCGGCCGCCATCAGGACCACCAGCGTGTCGGCGCCCGCGACGCGGGAGAGGTCGACCTCGTCGTCGTGCGCGGTCGATCCGGTGACGACCGCGAACGAGCGGGCCACGCCCCGATGGGTCACCGGGATCCCGGCCGCGGCGGGGGCGGCCACTGCCGCGGACACACCCGGCACGACCTCGCACGGGATCCCTGCCGCCGCGCACGCCGCGACCTCTTCTCCGCCGCGTCCGAAGACGAACGGGTCGCCGCCCTTCAGACGCACGACGGTCGCGCCGGCGAGGGCGCGCTCCACCAGCAGCCGTTCGATGTCGCGCTGCGGCACGGGTGCCCGTCCCGGCTCCTTGCCGACGTAGATCCGTTCCGCGTCCGGGGCACCGAGGTCGAGCAGTGCCGGCGCGACCAGAGCGGTCGTAGACGACGACGTCGGCCTCGGCCAACGCGCGGGCGCCGCGGAGCGTGATCAGCTCGGGGTCGCCGGGGCCGGCGCCGACGAGCACGACCCGTCCGGTCACGGGGTCGTCACCCCATCCAGCAGCCGATCAAGAAGAAGGGCCCGGAGTTCCTCAGCCCGTCCGTCCCGGACCAGGCCGGCCGCTTCGTCGAGGTCGAGCGCGGCCTGCCAGCGGCGGGCGCGCTCCGGGAGATCGGGGAGGGACGGGAGCGTCTCCCGCCGGACCTCGCCGACGACGCGGAGCACCTCGACCCACTCGGCTCCGAACTCGGCCTGGAGACGCTCGCGGACGAGGCGAGCGACAGCCGGGGAGACGCCGCCGGTGCCGATCGCGAGGACGAGGTCGCCGCGACGGACCACGGCCGGGGCCGCCCAGTCGCAGTGGGGGATGTCGTCAACCACATTGACGAGTGCTCCTCGCGCACGTGCCTCCCGCGCGATCGCGGCGCGCGTGGCGGCGTCGTCCGACGACGCGACCGCGAGGAACGCTCCGTCGAGATCGGCCGGCCGCCACGCGCGCCGCCGCACCTCCACACCCGCGACGCCGTCGAAGCGATCGTCCAGCGTCGGCTCCACGACGAGCACGTCGTCCGCGCCGCCTGCGAGCAGCCCCTCGACCTTCCCCTCGCGGATCGCCTGCGCGCCGATCACGACGCAGCGCCGGCCCGCGAGCTCGAGCATCACGGGGTAGCCGAAGGTCATCGCGGCCTCACCTCTCGCTCGTGTCTGTCACAGGCCGCAACGGCGCGCGCTGGCCGCTCGCTCTCGGTCCGACGCGGATCCCAGCAGACCCACCGAGCAGTGGATCCCGCACTCCTTGTCCGTCTCCTGCTCCCACCACCAGCGGCCCGCGCGCTCCGACTCGCCGGGGGCGACGGCCCGGGTGCACGGCGCGCAGCCGATCGAGGTGTAGCCCTGGTCGAAGAGCGAGTGGTACGGGACGTCGTGCTCGCGCACGTACTCCCAGATCCGGTCGAGCGTCCAGTCCGCCACCGGGTTCAGCTTCACGATCCCGCCGTGGTCTCGGTCCAGCTCCACCTTCGCGATGTTCCGCCGGCTCCGCCACTGCTCCCGGCGGAGCCCCGCGACCCAGGCGTCGAGCGTCGCGAGCTTGCGCTTCAGCGGCTCCACCTTGCGGATCTCGCAGCACCGCAGCCGCAGGTCGACGCTCCCGTACATCAGGTTCGGGCCGTGATCGGTCACCATCGCCGAGACGGCCTCCGTCTCCGGGTACTCGAACTCCACGGCGATCCCGTACCGCTCGCGCACCCGTTCGAACAGGTCGTAGGTCTCGGCGGGGAGCCTTCCCGTGTCGAGCGTGAAGACGCGCACCTCGGGGTTCAGCCGCCAAGCCATGTCGACCAGCACCATCCCGTCGACGCCTCCGGCGGCGCTGATCGCGAGCCGGGGATGGAACCGCTCGAGCGCCCACGCGAGGAGGTCCTCGGCCGCCGCGTCCTCGAACCGCTCCGCGGCCCGCTGGACCCAGACCTCTTCCTCCTCGAAGACGGGGAGGACGGGCTGGTGCAGCGGCTGGATGGGGTCGCGGTCCGCCATCACGCGTCACCGCCGATCGCGACGAGCTGCAGCTCGAACAGCCGCTCGCACACCTCGCACCGCCAACCGGACGGGTCGGCGGGCCGCAGCTCCTGCTCGCCACAGAACGGGCAATAGAAGGGGACCGCCCGCGGCGTCGCGGAGCTCATCGGCCCGCCTCCGGTGTCGCGAACTCGGTGAGCTCGTCGTCGTCGAGCCCTCGGACGAACTCCCCGAAGCTCGGTCCGTGGTCGCCGCGCCGTGCCCGGTGGCGACGGACGAGGGTCTCGACGTAGTCGGCCGCGTCCTCAGCCAGCACGCGCACGCCCTTCACCTTCCGCCCGAAACCGGCGCCGTCCCCGAAACCGCCGCCGAGGTGCACGAGGAACGCGTCCGACCTCGTCCCGTCGGGCCGCTTCGCGAGCGCGGACATCAATCCGATGTCGGCCACCTGGAAGCGGGCGCAGGAGTTCGGGCAGCCGTTCACGTGGACGCGGATCTCCTCATCGAACCCGGGGAGGCGCCGGTCCAGCTCTTCGGCCAGCCAGCGCGCTCGCCCCTTCGTCTCGCCGATCGCGAGCTTGCAGAACTCGATCCCGGTGCAGGCGATCACGCCCTTCCGGAACAGCCCGGGCATCGTGGGGAGGTCGAGGCGGTCGAGCTCCGCGGCGAGGGCGGGGCTCACGTCGCGCTCGACGTCCACGATCACGAGCTTCTGCCGCGTCGTGGTCCGGATCTCGCCGCTCCCGTACCGATCCGCGAGGTCGGCGACGAGCCGCAGCTGATGGCCGCTCAGACGCCCCGCGCGGGGGGAGAAGCCGACGAAGGTCCGGCCGTCGCGTTGCGGCCGGATCCCCACGTGGTCGCGCCGCTCCATCGGGGCGGGGGCTGGCGCGGGCCCGTCGGGGAGCGCCTCCGCGAGGAACTCCTTCTCGAGGACCCGCCGGAACTCCTCGCCGCCCCAGTCCTTCACCAGGAACTTGAGCCGTGACTGGTTGCGCGAGCGCCGGTACCCGTACTCGCGGAACAGCGACGTCACGGCGGCCCACGCCTCGGCGGCCCGATCGGGCGCGACGAAGGCGCCGAGGCGCTGCGCGAACATCGGGTTCGTCGAGAGCCCGCCACCGACCCACAGGTCGAACCCGGGGCCGAGCTCGGGATGCTCCACGCCGACGAGCGAGATGTCGTTGATCTCCGGGTCGGTGCAGCGGACGGCGCAGCCACTGATCGAGGTCTTGTACTTGCGCGGCAGGTTCGAGAACTCGGTCGTGCCGACGAACCGGCGGCGGATCTCGGCGATACGGGCGAGGCGTCCAGGATCTCGTCGGCGTCGATCCCGGCGAGGGGGCATCCGAGGATCACGCGAGGCGTGTCCCCGCAGGCCTCGGCCGTGGTGAGGCCGGTGGCCTCGAGCCGGCGCCAGATCTCGGGGACGTCCTCGATCCGGATCCAGTGGAGCTGCACGTTCTGCCGGTCCGTCACGTCCGCGACGTCGCGCCCGAACGTCTCGCTCGCCCACGCGATCGCGCGCAGCTGGTCCGCGGTGAGCCGACCGCCGTCGATCCGGATCCGCATCATGAAGAACTCGTCCTCGAGCTCCTCCGGCTCGGCGCTCCCGGTCCGCTCTCCGGGGACGCCTTGCTTGCGCTGGGTGTAGAGACCCCACCAGCGCATGCGGTTGCGGAGGTCCTGCTTGCCGATCGAGCGGAAGCCGCCGGGCGCGAAGACCCGCTCGATCCGCTCACGCACCTCGAGCGGCTCGGCCTCCTTCTTGATCTGCTCGGCGCCGTTCAGCGGCTCGTGGTAGCCGAGCGCCCATTGGCCCTGTCCACGAGGGCGGGGGGTTCGGTGTTCGATGCGTGCCATCGGGATGCCTTCCGAAGAGGGAACGGGAACGGCCGCCTCGCGGGCGGCCGGTGGGTGCTGCGGAGATGTCTGGGAGCTACGGCCGGGCGAGGCATACGAGGCCGTCGGCGGCCTCGTTGGAGCCCTCGCGACAGCAGCAGAGGCGGTCGGGGATCATCGCCGCCACCTGCCCAGCCGTGCGCGTCCGGATCATCGGGTCGAATCCCATCCCTCAGGTCGGAATTGCAGGTGCAAAACCTACCGATGGCGCCGGGCCAGCGTCAAGCCGGGACGGAGAGGGTGGACACGGTCGTCCGCTCTTCGAGCGTGAGGCCGCGGAGCGGTGGCCGGACGTCGGCGTGGAGCAGCACGCCGCGGTCGGTGAGGACCTGTTTCAACGCCGCGTGGAAGGGGATGCCCTCGAGCCGTTCGCGGAGCTCCGTGACGCGCAGGTGCGCCTCGGGGCTGTGCTCGTGGACCAGCGCGGCGACGACGTCCGGCCACGCGGAGGCGAGTCCCGAGACCGCGCCGATCGCGCCGCGTTCCATCGCCGCTCGAACGAGCGGCTCCGATCCGACGAACACGTCCATCCCGTCGACGAGGTACGGCTCGATCGCGTCGAACGGCGTGTCGCTCACCTTCATGCCGGCCACGTTGTCCTGTTCGCGCCGGAGCTGCTCGACCACATCGACCGGGATCGCGTACCCGCTGCGGGCGGCGAACTCGTAGACGTAGAAGGGGAGGGGATCGCACGCGGCGGCCGCGGACGCGGAAGTGGTCGAAGAGCTCGCGCGATCCCAGGGGGAAGTAGGGCGGCGCGATCACCGCGACGGCATCGGCGCCGACCTCGCGCGCGTGCGCGGCCAGCGCCACCGTGTCGCGTGTGGTCTGGGCGCCGGCGTGGATCGCGATCTGGAAACCCTCGGGCCGGACCGCGAGGAACGCTTCGGCGACATGTCGTCGCTCGTCGACCGTGAGCAGGACGCCCTCGCCCGTTGTCCCGCAGGCCAGGACGCCGTCGACGCCGCCGTTCGCCAGGAACGCGACGAGCGGCGCGAACGAGTCCGGATCGAGGGCGCGGCCGCCGTCGGTGAGCGGGGTGACTGCCGCCGCGATCGCTCCGTGGAGCCGTTGCATCGTCGCGATGCTACTCGCGGCGTACCATGGTCATGCGAACCCAGATGCGTTCGGAGGTGAGCGCCTATGCGCCGCTACCTGGTGGTCGCGAACCAGACCCTCGGCGGAGGTCCCCTCTCGACCCTCCTGCGGGAGCTCGCGGAGGAACCGTCGACGTTCCACGTCCTCGTCCCCGCCAGCCCGCCCGTCGATCACCTGTGGACCGAGGCGGAGGCCAACGCGATCGCCCGGAAACGCCTCGATACCGCGCTCGAGCGGTTCCGCGGGCTCGGGATCGAGGCGACCGGCGAGGTCGGGGACGGACGGCCGCTGCAAGCGATCGATGACGTGCTCGCGCGGGACTCGTTCGACGCGATCGTGCTGTCGACGCTGCCGCCCCGGTTGTCGAAATGGCTTCGACTCGACCTCGTGCATCGGGTCCAGACCTCCTTCGGCCTGCCGGTCCACCACGTCATCTCCCATCGGGAGACGGTCGACGTCTGATCGAGGCGAGGAGGTCAGCGCCGGGAGAACAGGTTCCGGATCGCCAGCCAGAGGTTCCGCCCGGGATGCTCGGCCACGCGGCGCATGAACCACGGGTACCAGTGGGTGCCGTAGCTGATCAGCACCCGGACGCGGAAGCCCTCGCCGGCCAAGCGCCGTTGGTCCGCGGCCCGGATGCCGTAGAGCATCTGGACCTCGTAGGAGTCCCGACCGAACCCGGCGGTGGCCGCCCGCCGCTCGATCTCTCCGAGCAGCTCCAGGTCGTGCGTCGCGAGCGCGAGACGGCCGCCGCCGGCCCAGCGGAGGAACTCGAGCGCGAGCTTCTCGAACGTCTTCCGGATCCGGCCCGGATCGTGGATCGCGACGTCGTGATGCTCCCGGTAGGCGCCCTTCACGAGGCGGATCGAGCCGCCGGCGGCGAGGAGGTCCGCGACGTCCTGCGGCGTTCGGTGGAGGTACGCCTGGATGCAGATGCCGGTGAGCTCGAACTCCTCATGCAGCCGGCGATAGATCGCGAGCGTCGGCTCCACGTACGGCGCCGACTCCATGTCGAGGAACAGGTGCCTGTCGAGCGCGGCGGACCGTTCCGCGAGCCGGCGCAGCCGCTCGAGCGTGGACTCCGGGTCGAGATCGAGCCCGAGGTGCGTCGGCTTCACCGAGACCTCGACGTCGAGCCCCCGCTCCTCGATCAGGTCGAGGAGACGCAGGTAGTGCGCCTGCACTGCATCCGCGTCAGCACTGGAACGGACGTTCTCGCCGAGGTACGTGAACGTCGCGGGGATGCCGTCCTCCGCGAGCCGAGCCGCGGCGTCGAGCGCGTCCTCCATCCGCTCGCCGGGCATGAACCGGCGCACCGTCGCGCGTACGAACCGGTACCGCGGGAGATGCTCGGCGAGCCACCGGTTCCCCGCGGCCATCAGGAGGGCGTCGCGCGCGGGGTTCACGAGAGGATCGCCTCGACCTCGCGGCTCGCGCGGAGGCCCGTCTCGATCGCCCCGTCCATGTAGCTGCCCCAGCCCCGGGCGAAGTCGGACCCGGCGAACGCGACGCGGCCCTCGAGGCGCTCGAGCTCGGGGAGCCACCGGAGCGACCGACCCGGGCCGTACGACGCCCATGTCTCCCCGGCGAGCGGATCGCGGACCCAGTCGTGGCCGCCGACCTCTTCCACGCGAGCACCGGGGAGCAGCTCCTCGATGGCCCGCGCCACCGGCTCGGGATCATCCGGGGACAGGAGCGCCGCCGAGGGACCGAACCCCACGACGACCGTCCCCCCGTCCGGCGTGGGCGCGACCGTCTCGGCGAACGACAAGGGGAAGCGATCCGGCGCCGCCGCGAACGTCGACGGGGAGCCAGGGGCGATCTTGGCCCACACCTTGACGCCGAGGCTCACGAGCCCTTCCTCTGCGGCCTCGCGTTTCCGCTCCGAGAGCGCCGGCTCGAAGCGGATGGCGCCGAGCGCGTTGACGGGGAGCGCGACGATCGCCGCGGAGGCGGCGAGTTCTCCGTCCGTCGTGCGCACGGTCACGCCCGTCTCATCCTGCGCGATCGTCTCGACACGAGTGCCGAGGCGCACGTCCGCGCGCAGGTCGCGGTGCATCGCGTCGACCAGGGAGGCGGTGCCTCCCTCGAGCGCCCACCGGCCGTTCGTATCCAGGACCATCTGCCCGACGAAGCCGGCGAGGGCGAACGACCGGGCGATCGTCAGGAATCCCACGTGGTCGTTCGGCGCCGAGCTCAGACCCGCGCAGAGCGCGTCCAGGAGGTCCCGGTTCCGCGGATCGAGGTCGAGGGCGGCGATCCGCTCGGCGGTGGAGACGAGATCCGCCTCCACGGCGGCCGCGCCCTCCGGGATCGACATCGGTTCGGCGAGGTAGGCCTCGGTCCCCGCACAGAGCCGCTCGAGCGCTTCGTTGAGTTCGAGGATCGCCTTCTCGTCGAGATCCTCGATCCCGTCGTCTCTCCGCAGGAGCGCGCGGTCGGTTTCAGGGAGTTCGACGATGCCCAGGCCGTACCGGGTGACCTCCGCCCACAGGTGCGGCTGGCTCCAATGGACGAAGGCGCCGCCCATCTCGACGTCGACGCCGGCGAACGAGGAGACCCACACTCGGCCGCCGAGCCGCTCCCGTGCCTCGAGGAGCAGCACGCTCCTCCCACGGCGGCCGAGCTCCCGGGCCGCGGCGAGGCCGGCGAGGCCACCCCCGACGACGATCACATCGACCGCTGGCTCCATCGACCGCCTACCTCCCGATCCGGCCGTCGATGATAGGCGCCGCACCGCCGACCGCGGCCCGCTCGAAGCGTCAGAAGGATCAGAACTGCGCGCGCTCGGTGGACCCGTCGAGGGCCGTGGTGGCGCTCCGGCCGCCCGCGATCACGTCGGCCACCAGGTCGAAGTAGCCGGTCCCCACCTCCTGCTGATGACGGGTCGCCGTGTACCCGTCCGCCTCGAGGGCCATCTCCCGCTCCTGGAGCCGCACGTACGCGCTCATCCCCTCTTCCGCGTAGCCGTGGGCGAGCTCGAACATCGACGCGTTCAGGGCGTGGAACCCTGCGAGCGTGACGAACTGGAACCGGTAGCCCATCGCGGCGAGCTCCTTCCGGAACCGAGCGATCTCTTCTTCGTCGAGATGCTTCTTCCAATTGAACGAGGGGCTGCAGTTGTACGCGAGGATCCGATCCGGGTACCGGTCGAGGATCGCCTCGGCGAACACTTGGGCCTCTTCGAGATCCGGCCGTGCCGTCTCGCACCACACCAGGTCGGCGAACCGCGCGTACGCGAGGCCACGCGCGACCGCCGCTTCCATGCCGTCGCGGACGCGGAAGAACCCCTCGGCCGTGCGCTCGCCCGTGAGGAAGCGGCGGTCGCGCTCGTCGACGTCGGAGGTGAGCAGCGTCGCCGAGAGCGCGTCGGTCCGGGCGATCAGCACGGTGGGCACGTCGGCGACGTCGGCGGCGAGCCGAGCGGCGGTGAGGGTCCGCTCGAACTGCTCGGTCGGGACGAGCACCTTCCCACCGAGATGGCCGCACTTCTTCTCGGACGCGAGCTGATCCTCGAAGTGCACGCCGGCCGCGCCCGCCTCGATCATCGACCCCATCAGCTCGAACGCGTGCAGCGTGCCGCCGAACCCGGCCTCCGCGTCCGCCACGATCGGCGCGAGCCAGTCTCGGTCCAGCGTTCCCGAGGACCAGGCGATCTGGTCCGCGCGTCGCAGAGCGTTGTTGATCCGCCGCACGACCGTGGGGACGGAGTTCGCGGGGTAGAGGGACTGGTCCGGGTAGGTCTCGCCCGCGAGGTTGGCGTCGGCCGCCACCTGCCAGCCGGAGAGGTAGATCGCTCGGAGGCCGGCCTTCACGCACTCGACCGCCTGGCCGCCCGTCATGCACCCGAGCGCGGCGACGACGTCCTCCGTGTGCAGCAGTTCCCAGAGCCGTTCCGCCCCCCGCCGAGCCAACGTGTGCTCGGGGACGGCCGAGCCGCGGAGCCGGATCACGTCTTCGGCCGCGTAGGGCCGGGTCACCCCAGCCCAGCGAGCCTCACGGGCCCACCGCCATTCCAGCGTCTCTGCCTCGCGTGTGATCGACGTTCCGGTGTTCCCCATCTCCCTCATCCTTTCCGGATGGAGCTGCCGAGCTCCTGAGAACCGTTGCCTCGGAAACGAGAACGACCTCTCACGGGGAGAGGTCGAAGGGCGCCCGCCAACTGACGGCGGGGCGCCTCAGGATCCGGCTACTCGGGATCCGAGCGGGAGGTCGAGATTGAACGGCCGTTCAAACATCGTCCAGATGGTTCCACAGGTACTGCGGTGGAGTCAACTCGCGAGTGCTCGTGGGTGCCCTGGGAGCTCAGCTCATGCGGAGACGGAGGACCACCATCCGCGGCACGAGGTGCTGCATCGCGTCACCCACCACGATGATCCGCCCGTCGTGCACGACGATGTCCCTCGCCGCGTCGTCCCCGCCGAACGGGTTGAACAGCGCCCTCCCGTTCCCCGAGAACGACCGGTTCAGCCCGCCGTCGGTGCGGTAGCGCACGACCGCCAGGTCGTCGGTGCCGCTGGGGCCACGAGCCCTCCCGGCGACGAGGATCCGCCCGTCCGGCTGCATCGCCACCGCCGACGCGAGCTCGTACGCGGAGGTGAACGCGGTCGTGACGACGCCGTCTCCGCCGAAGCTCCCATCGGTGCCGCCGCCCGCGTGGAGCCGGACGACGCCCCAGTCCGCGCGACCGTCGTGGCTGGCGTAGCCGGCGAGGACGGGCTTCCCGTCCGCCTGGACGGCGAGCCCGTACGCCGAGTCGGCGCCGGCGCCCAGGTTCACGAGCTTCACGCCGCGCCGGCCGAACGGACGGACGCGGCTTCCGTCGAGATGCAGCTTCGCGACTGCGAACCTGGGGAGGTAGGCCGATTCGGCGTACCCGCCCGCCAGGATCGCGGTCGATCGGACCACCAGGTCCTGGACCTGCTCGCCCGATGCCGACAGCGACATCGTGACGCGCCCGTCGTCGCCGAAGGAGTGGTCGAGGGCCCCTCCCGACAGGTACCGAGCGAAGGCCCAGTTCTCCGTCGTGCCGTTCGACACGGAGCCGCCGACGAGGATCTTCCCGTTCGACTGGATCGCAACGGCGGTCGCGTGCTCGAAGCGTCGGCTGAAGTCCGTGAACACGATCCCGTCGCCGCCGAACGAATCGTCGCGAACTCCCCCGGACCGGAGACGGAGCACGAACCACCTCGCGCCGTTCGCGGTGTTCCGCTGCCCGACCACCACGATCTTCCCGTCCGGCGCCGCCGTGATGTCGAGCGCGCGGTCGGCCGCACCGAGATCGATCCGGACCCGGCCGTCACCGCTGAAGCTCCCGTCCAGAGCACCGCCGGGCCGCAGCCGAGCCACCGCCACGTCGGGGTTCGCCCCGAACGTGTACCCGGCGACCAGGATGCGATCCTGCGCGTCGATCGCGACCGCCTGCGCCGTCGCCCCACCCGTGAAGATCGTCTGGATCCCGTTGCCGGAGAAGGAGGAGTCGAGCGCACCTGGGGTGGCACCGGCGGGAACTGCGAGCGCGACCAGGAGCAGCAGGGTGGACAGGACGATTCGCCGACGCATGGACGGGCCGCACGCTACCAGCGAACCGTCATCCCCTGGTCAAGGCACGATCTTGGAGATCGGGAGCTCAAGGATGTCCGTCGCCCCGGCCGCTTTCAGGTCCGGGATCAGCCTGTTCACGCCCCGTTTGTCGACGACGGTCTCGATCGCGAAGCCTCCCTCGGAGAGCGGGGAGACGGTGGGGGCCTTCATCGACGGGACGACCGCGAGGACCTGCGACAGTCGTTCCTCGGCCACGTTGAGCTTGATCAGAACCCGTCCCTCGGCTCGCAAGGCGCTGAGTAGCAAGGTGTGGATGTCGTCGATCGCCGCGCGCTTCGGCTCCTCGCGCATCGCCTCGCGGTTCGCGATCAGGACCGGTTCGGACGTGAGGAGCGTGTCGATGATCTTCATCCCGTGCGCGCGGAGCGTGTTGCCCGTCTCGGTGACGTCGACGATCGCGTCGACGATCTCGGGCACCTTCGCCTCGGTGGCGCCGTAGGACCACACCACCTTCACGGCGATCCCCAGGTCGTCGAAGTACCGCTCGGTGAGCTTCAGGAACTCGGTGGAGATCCGCGTGCCCGGCGGGATCTCCTTCGCGCTGTTCGCGGGGTGCTCGTTCGGCACCGCGAGTACCACCTGCGTGCCGTGGCCGGTTCCGGAGCGCGCGTAGGAGAGCGTCGTCACGACCTCGACGTCCGCGTCGGTCTCGGCGATCCAGTCCTGTCCCGTGATGCCGAGGTCGAACAGCCCGTCCTGCACGTAGAGCGGGATCTCCTGTGGCCGAAGGATCGAAACTCGCTCGATCCGGTCGTCGTCGACCGTCCCGTGATAGTCGCGGTCGGAGCCCCGCCGTACGCGGAGGTCGGCGGCTTCGAACAACCGCAGCGTCTGTTCCTCGAGGGAGCCCTTGGGGACGACCAGCTTCAGCATGCGAACCTCGTCGGTGCGTGAGCACGGAGTGTACGTGGCACTGGCATGAGCGCCGGATCGTGCGCCGATCCGTGCCGACGCGGTAGCGTTCCGCGCCATGGATGACGAAACCACGCCTCGAGCCGACGGGTTCGCGATGCCGGCTGAGTTCGACGCGCACCAAGCCACGTGGATGTCGTGGCCGACCAACCGTTCGCTGTGGGACGGTCACCTCGATGCGGCACGGGACGAGTGGGCAGCGACCGCCCGCGCCATCGCCGCGTTCGAACCAGTCGTGATGGTGTGCAACCCGGGTGAGGCTGCGGAGGTTCGGAGCCGATGCGGGGCGGATGTCGACCCGCTCGAGCTGCCGATCGACGACTCCTGGCTCCGCGACAACGGCCCGATCTTCGTGCGGAACGACCGCGGCGAGGTCGCGCTCGTCCACTTCGGCTTCAACTCGTGGGGAGAGAAGTACCTGCCCTACGACGACGACGCGCGGCTCCCGGAGCTGCTGGCCTCGCACTTCGGCGTCCGCCGGTACCGGGCGCCGTTCGTCCTCGAAGGAGGCTCCTTCTTCGTCGATGGCGAGGGCACGCTCCTGACGACGGAGCAATGCCTTCTGCATCCGAACCGCAATCCCTCGATGTCCCGGGAGGAGATCGAGGAGGGGCTGCGATCGTTCCTCGGCGTCGACACGGTGGTCTGGCTCCCGCACGGGCTCGTCGAGGATCGCGACACCGACGGGCACATCGACGGCCTCGCGCAGCTCGTCGGGCCGGGGGTGGTGATGTTCGCGGTCGCCGCCGGCGACGACGACCCGAACGCCCCGCGGTTCGCCGAGGATCGTTCGACGCTCGAAGCCGCGAAGGACGCGAAGGGTCGATCCTTCGACATCGTCGACGGCCCGGTGAACTCCTGGGCGACCGTCGAGGGTGTCGGGCCGGTCGTGATCCCGTACATGAACCACTACCTCGCGAACGGCGGCGTGATCGTCCCGATCGGCGGCGGGCCCGACGACGAGCCGGCGCTCGAGCTCCTCGAGAAGGCCTATCCCGATCGCGAGATCGTCGGCGTGCCGGGCGCGATGATCTCGCACGGCGGCGGCGGACCCCACTGCATCACGCAGCAGGTTCCGGCGGGGACGTTCGTCAGCTGATCGAGCGGTGGAAGCAGGACCGCTCGCCCGTGTGGCACGCGGCGCCTTCCTGGTGGACCCGGGCGAGCAGCACGTCGCCGTCGCAGTCGGCGCGGAGCTCTTCCCAGTGCTGGGTGTGCCCGGACGTGTCGCCCTTGCGCCAGAGCTCCTGCCGCGAGCGACTCCAATAGACCATCCGCCCCTCGGCGATCGTCCGATCGAGCGCCTCGCGATTCGACCAGGCGAACATCAAGACGTCGCCGTTCTCGGCGTCCTGGACGATCACCGGGATCAGACCCCGTTCGTCGAAGAGGAGCTCGTCGAGCGACACTCGTTCCATCTACAGCCTCACTGGGATGCCACTGGACGCGAGGTGGTCTTTGACCTCCCGGATCGTCAGGTCGCCGTCGTGCCAGCGCGACGCGGCGAGCACGGCGTCGGCACGCCCGTCGGTGAGCGCCTCGGCGAAATGCTCCGGCGTGCCGGCGCCGCCGGAAGCCACCACGGGCACCGCGACGGCGCCGGCGATCGCGCGCAGCAGCTCGAGGTCGTAGCCCTCGCCGGTGCCGTCTCGGTCCATCGACGTCAGCAGGACCTCGCCCGCGCCGTGCCGGGCGGTCGCCTCGGCGGCCCACTCGACCGCGTCACGGTCCGCAGGCGTGCGCCCGGCATCGACGAACACGTCCCAGCCCCCGTCGCGCCGCTTCGCGTCGATCGCGACGACCATGCACTGCGTCCCGAAGCGGTCGGCGCACCGCGACAGCAGCGACGGGTCGCGCACGGCCGCGCTGTTCACGCTCACCTTGTCTGCCCCGGCACGCAGGAGCGCGTGCACGTCGTCGTCGGTCCTGACGCCCCCGCCGACCGTCAGCGGGATGAAGACCTCCTCGGCCGTGCGCGACACGACATCGAGGGTCGCCTCCCGATCCTCCAACGTGGCCGTGATGTCGAGGAACACGAGCTCGTCGGCGCCCTCGCGGTCGTAGTGCGCCGCCAGCTGCACGGGGTCGCCCGCGTCGCGGAGCTCCTGGAACCGCACGCCCTTGACGACGCGACCGGCGTCGACGTCGAGGCAGGGGATCACGCGCTTCGCGAGCATCGCCTCAGCCCCTCGTCACCTGCGACAGCTTCAGCGTCTTCTCGTACAGGGCCTTGCCCGTCACCGCCGCCTCGCAGCCCACGTCGCGGAGCGCCCAGACGTCGTCGGCGTTGCGGACGCCGCCCGACGCGATCACCGGACGGTCGGTGAGCTTCAGCACGTGCCGATACAGGGTGAGATCCGGGCCATCGAGCGTCCCGTCTCGCGCGATCGCCGTCACGAGGTAGCGGGGCGCGCCGGCGTCGTTCAGTCCGGACAGCGCGGGTTCGAGCTCCGGTCCTTCCTCGCGCCAGCCGTCGATCATCAGGTGGCCACCGCGGACGTCGACCGCGACCACCACGCGCTCGGCGAACTCCTCGACCGCGCGGCCGACGAACGAGGCGTCGGCGGCAGCCGCCGTCCCGAGGATCGCCCGCGCGGCGCCGTCGTCGAGCACCGCGCCCGCGGCCTCGAGCGACCGGATCCCCCCACCGACCTGCACGGGCACGACGACGGCGTGGCAGATCTCTCGGATCGCCTCGCGGTTGTCGCCCTCGCCGAGCGCGGCGTCGAGGTCGATCACGTGCAGCCTGCGCGCTCCCTGTTCCTGGAAGCGCCTGGCCACCTCGACCGGATCGTCCGCGTAGGAGGTCTCCGCGCTCGGATCGCCACGCCGCAGCCGGACCGCCCGCCCACCGCGGAGGTCGATCGCCGGGATCACGATCATCGCGAGACCGCCTTGACGAAGTTCGCGTAGATCGCCAGTCCCGCCTCGCCGGACTTCTCGGGGTGGAACTGCGTCGCGAAGACGTTCTCGCGGGCCGCGCCGGCGGCGAAGCGTCTGCCGTGCTCGGTCACGCCGACCGTGTCGGCGTTCTCGTCCGGCGCGAACGAATGCACGAAGTAGAACCGCGTGCCATCGGCGATGCCCTCTATGTACGGGTGTGGGCGCGCCCAGGCGACCTCGTTCCAGCCGATGTGCGGCACCTTGACCGTCGCGGGCAGTCGCCGGGATCCGCCGGCGAGCACGCCGAGTCCCGGCTCGTCGTCCTCCTCGCTGCGTTCGAGCAACACCTGCATCCCCACGCATACACCGAAGACGGGCGTGCCACTGCCGATCGCGTCGAGGACCGCACCGTCGAGGTGGAGCGACCGGATCGCGCGGACGCAGTGACCGAAATGCCCGACTCCGGGGATCACGAGCGCGTCGGCGCCGGCCACCCGCGCGGGGTCGCGCGTCACGGCGGGCTCGCCGCCGGCGTGCGCGAGCGCGCGGGACACCGAGTGGAGGTTCCCGCTGCCGTAGTCGAGCACGGCGATCTCGGCCACGGTCCCCTAGAGGGTCCCCTTCGTGCTCGGGACGTCGCCGGCGCCGGTCAGCGCGCACGCGTCGCCGAGGGCCTTCGCGAGCGCCTTGAACTCCGCCTCCACGACGTGGTGGGGCGACCGGCCGGATCGCAGGCGCACGTGGATCGTGAGATCGGCCGCCTGCGCGAACGCCCGGACGAAGTCTTCGACGAGGCCCGTGTCGAACGTGCCGATCGTCTCCGCCGGCACATCGACGTCGTGGAGCACGAAGTTCCTCCCCGACAGGTCGAGCGCGACCTCGACCGCCGCCTCGTCCAACGGGACCACGATCGAGGCGAACCGGCGGATCCCGGCCTTGTCGCCGAGCGCCTCGGCGAGGGCTTGCCCGATCGCGAGCCCGACGTCCTCCACGGTGTGGTGGCCGTCGACCTCCAGGTCTCCCGTGCACGTCACCGACAGGTCCCACCCCGCGTGCTTCCCCAGCTGCTGGAGCATGTGGTCGAAGAACGGAAGGCCGGTCGCGATCTCGGTCGCCCCGGCGCCGTCGAGCGCGAGCTCCACGGTGACGCTCGTTTCCTTCGTCGTCCGCGCGACGGAGCCGACCCGGCCCATCAGGCGAGCACCTCCTCCAAGGACTTCAGGAACAGGTCGACCTCGTGCGGCGTCCCGGCCGTCACGCGAAGGGCGTTCGGGACCACCTCGGTGAGATCGCGGACGAGGACCCCACGGTCGAGGAGTCCTTGCCAGATCGCCTTCGCGTCCCCCGGCGGTTGGAACAGGACGAAGTTCGCCTCCGAGGGGAAGACCGTCGCGCCCTCGATCCCGGCGAGGGCTTCGAGGAGCCGGTCCCGCTGCTCCCGGACCGCGGCGACGCCGGCCGCGGCCTCCTCCGCATGACGCAGGGCCGTGACGCCGGCCGCCTGCGTGAGGGCGCTCAGGTGGTACGGGAGCCGGACCCGCCGGAGGTCCTCCACGACCGTCGGTGACGCGAGGACGTAGCCGATCCGCGCTCCCGCGAGCGCGAAGGACTTCGAGAACGTGCGCACGATCACGACGTTGGCGTGGTCGGCCAACAGCGGCAGCGGCGCTCTCGCCGGCGAAGTCCCCGTACGCCTCGTCGACGATCACCAGCCCGCCCGTGGATCCCGCGAGGGCGGCGATCGTGTCGATCGGGTGGAGCGTGCCGGTCGGGTTGTTCGGGGAGCACACGAACGTGACGTCGGGAGCCGCGTCGGTCGCCCACGCGAGATCTGCGTCCTCGATCCGGAACGGAGGATCGAGGCGACGTTCCTTGAGCCCGGTCTGCGTGAGCCAGCTGAGCCGCCGGTGCAAGACGTAGGTCGGCTCGAACACCGCCGCGCTCCGGCCGGGGCCGCCGTAGGCCTGGAGGAGCTGCGTGAGCACCTCGTTCGAGCCGTTCGCGGGCCAGATCCCGTCGACGACGTGTCCCGTGCGGGCGGCGAGCGCCTCCCGGAGCTCTCGCATCTCGCGGTCGGGGTACCGGTTGAGTGACAGGTCGCGCACGGCCGCCGCGAGATCGTCCGAGAACGAGGCCGGCAGGGGGAGCGGGCTCTCGTTCGCGTTGAGGCGCACGGCGACCTCGAGCTGGGGTGCATCGTAGGGCCCGACCTCGCGGAGGCCGGGCCGGGGGGGTGGCGATGCGTTCACGCGCGACCCCTCCGGGCTTCCACCGCCTTCGCGTGTCCGACGAGTCCCTCCGCGTTGGCGATCACCGCCGCGGCCGGCGCGTGCTGCGTCGCGGCGGTGCTCGTCATCCGCACGACCGAACGGACGGTGACGTAGTCCGACGCGCGCAGGCCGGAGGAGAAGCGTGCGGTCCCCGACGTCGGCAGCACGTGGTTCGACGCGACGCCGTAGTCGCCGAACGGGCACGGCGCTCCACTCGCCGAGGAAGATCGCGCCGGCGACCGACACCGTCTCCAGGAACGCCTCGGCGTCGGCCAGCAGGATCAGCAGGTGCTCGGGAGCGAGCTCGTCCACCACGCTCGCCGCCTGATCGAGGTCGCGGACGAGGACGCCGCGGGATGCGGCGAGCGCGACGTCGACGATCTCCCGCCTGCCCGCTTCCGCGATGCACTGCTCGAGCGCCGAGCCCACCTTCGCGATCACGGCCTCGTCGGTGGTGATCAGGTAGGTCCGCGCGAGCGGGTCGTGCTCCGCCTGCGCGATCAGGTCGAGGGCCACGAGCTCGGGGTCGACGTCGCCGTCGGTGACGATCGCGAGCTCGCTCGGTCCGGCCAGGGCGTCGATCCCCACGGTCCCGCAGAGCTGCCGCTTCGCCTCGGTGACGTACGCGTTGCCCGGGCCGACGATCCGGTCAACCTGAGGGATCGTTTCGGTCCCGTACGCCATCGCCGCGATCGCTTGTGCCCCACCGGTCTTGGCCACGTAGGTCGCGCCCGCCCGCTTCGCGGCGTAGAGGACGGCGGGGTGGATCGTGCCGTCGGCGCGCGGCGGGGTGCACAGCACGATCTCCGGCACGCCGGCGACGACGGCCGGCACGACCGTCATGCAGACCGACGAGGGATAGAGGGCTCGCCCGCCGGGGACGTAGCAGCCCACGGCGCGGATCGGTCGGACGATCTCGCCGTAGCGGACGCCGTCGGACTCCTCCCACCACTCCGAGGGGAGCTGGCGGGCATGCAGATCGCGCAACCGATCGATCAGCGCGTCGAGCGCCCGCTTCAGGTCGGCGGGCGTCTCGTGCTCGGCGACCGCGAACTCCTCGCGGCGCACCATCAGCCCGATCTCGGACAGGTCAGCGTCGTCGAAGCGCTGCGCGAGCTCGACCAGGACCTCGTCGCCTTCCACGAACACGCGCTGGAGGATCCGTTGGACGGTCTCCGACACGGTGGGGTCGATCTCGGGCCTGACGGCTTCGAGTCGCTCCCCCCGCTCGCGCAGGTCGAGGAGCTCGAGCACGTCAGGACCCTTCGGTCGCGTCGGCGTGCTGATGAACGGACGCCGGGCGGCGGTCCCGGATCAGGAGCATCCACCCGCTGATACCGACCGCGAGTGAGCTGGCGATCAGCATGCCGAGCGCGACGAGCAACGCGGTTTCCCGGTCCATGAGAGCCGGAAGGGTACCGGAACGCACAACGTTCTCGACCGCTTCGGCGGCCCTTCGGCGACCGGCTCAGACGGACTCCCCGGACCTCCGTTTCGCCTCGGTGCGGCGCTCGGCTTCCAGCCGTTCGAGATCGACGTCCTCGTAGCTCATGTAGCCGAAGGACGCCCCGATCGAAGGGTGCACGTCCGAGATCAGCTGATGCATCGCCTGCGCGACACGTCGATACGTCGGATGACCCTGCGGCTGCGAACGCAGCTCCGTCAGGTGCATCGCCTCCCGGGCGGTCATCTGCATCACGAACCGGATCCGGAACGCCATCGGGACGGCGTATCCGGCAGCATCCTCGAAGCCCGCATCCAGGAGCGCGCGCTCCATCTCCCGGCCGGCGTCCATCACTCGGTCCCAGCGCTCACGCAGCCCGGCTTCGTCGATCTCGTCCGGCGTCGCGTACCCGTGGTCGCTCGTCAGCCGCTGCCACTCGATCGTGAGTGGGCGATGACGTTGCAGGTCACGGAACGCGCCGTAGTCGCAGAGCACGTCGAACCGGTAGCCGGTGCGTTCCCATGCCCGCCCCGGCTTATGGCGCCGGTTCGACCGATCTCCGACGCTCGCGCGCAGCAGCTCCTCGCGCTCGTCCGGGGACATCGCTCGGGCCAGCGAGAGGAGCTGGTCATCGGGGAGCCCGAGGCTCGCGTAGAGGACCGCGGCCGCCACTTTGGTCTCCCCCTCCGGGTCGAAGTCGATGAGGGTGACCTCCTCGCGTGGCTCCGGACGCGCGTCGCCTGCGAGCTTGGCTGCGAGCTCCTCGACGCCCTCGCGCGTCCCTCGCCAGTACCGCGCCCACGCGACCCCCCGATCCTCCACGTCCACCCGCTTCAGGAACGCGGGGATCACCTTCCGGAGCTCCTCGAGCATCAACTCGCCGTATTCGCGCATCTCCGCCAGCGGATGCACCGACAGCCGCATCAGCAGCTGCTCGTACGACTGCGCCGTCGCGTAGATCCCGACGTTCGACCGGGTCGCGGCCGGCAGGCACACGCGCAGCGTGTCGCACGTCTTCGCCGTGATCGTGGAGCGATACACGAAGTCCGAGTCACTCTCGGTCTGGGGGAACCGCCGCTCGTACCACTCGTACATCGGCTGGAACATCGCCCCGTACTGACCGAACACCTCGTCGAGATACTCGCGATAGACATGTTCGAGGCCCGTGTCCTCGATCTCCGGCGGGACCGTCGCGCGCCATCGTCCGCCCGGCTGGTCGTCGTAGCGCATGTACCGCGTCGACTGCTCGAGGTAGGCGGCGAGTCGGCCCCATTCGAGCGCCTTCGCGAGCGGCTGGGACGCTTGTTCGCACGCGAGGTGGACGCCGCCGAGCTGCGCGACCGAGTCGTCGCCGTACTCGACGAACACGCGGTCGTAGAGCTTCTCGGCGCGCTCGATCCCGACGCTCGTGATCTCCCCGCCCATGCCGACGTCCTCGGCGAACTCGTCGAGGAACAGCCGGCGCAGCGACTTCGTGGTGCGCGAGTAGCGCGCGAACAGCGCCCCCTTCACCACCTCCGGCAGGTTCACGAGCGCGAACACCGGCCCGTCCAGGTTCGTGAAGTACCGCGACAGGGTCTCGCGCTGGTCCCCGGTGAACCCTTCGGTCGCGAACCAGAGGCTCACGGCGACGGCGACGGAGACGGAGACGGGGACGGCGGAGTTCCTTGATGGAGCACGATCACCGTGCCCGGTGGGACGGCCGAGCCGGCGGGCGTGTCCTGCTGGGCCACGTTGACCAGGCTGGGACACTCGGGCCGGGGCAGGACCGGATCGCCGAGCTGGACCTCGAGACCGAGCCCTTCCAGGCGATTCTTCGCGTTCGAATAGGTCAGGCACGTGACGTCGTCGACGATCACCACGGACGGTCCCGCCGAAACCACGACGTTCACCGGCGACTCCTCGGGGACCTCTTCGCCGGGCGCCGGATCCTGACTGATGATCTGCCCCTCGGGGACCTCCTGGTCGTTCTGCTCGGTCGTTTCGCCGAGGATCAGTCCGGCCGCCTGCAGCGCCGCCTCCGCATCTCCCAGGGTCATCCCCGTGAGCGACGGGACCGGGACCGTCTTCGGGCCACCGGAGAACACGAGATCGACCGCGCTGCCGGCCTCCACCTGGCGGTCGGCAGGCGGTGTCTGCTCGATCACCCTGCCCTCCGGGACATCGTCCGACGCACGGCGTCTCGTGTCGCCGAGGATGAGACCGGCCGCGTCGAGCTGCTGCTGCGCCTGCGCGCGCGTGAGCCCGGTGAGATCAGGCACCGCGACCATCTCGCCACCGCCGTCGTCGGTGAGCAGCGTGAAGACGAGGTACGCCCCCGCCGCGAGCAGCGCCATGATCACGACCGCCAGGAGCGCGCCGACCCACGCCTTCCGGGACCCGCCGGGCTCCTGCTCCTGCGGGGGGAGGACAGACGTGGGCTGGGGACGGGAGATCACTTGGGTCGCTTCGCCGCCGGCCGGGAGCAACGGTGTCGCCATCACCTGACCGCCCGTCCGCGCGCGCTCGAGGTCGTCGGCGAACTCCTGTCCCGTCTGATACCGGTTCGCCGGGTTCTTCGACAGTGCCCGCATCACCACGGCGTCGAGCTCGGGGGGGACCTCGGGATTGGCGGAGGACGGCGCCGGCGGTGTCGCGTTCACCTGCTTGTACGCGATCGCCATCGGCGAGTCGCCGGTGAACGGCGGCCGACCGGTCAGCAACTCGTAGAGGACGACCCCGAGAGCGTAGATGTCGCTCCTCGCGTCGACCGATTGCCCCTGCGCCTGCTCGGGGGAGAGATAGGACGCGGTGCCGAGGACCGCGGACGTCTGCGGAGCCGTCTCCGGCCCGCTGATCAACCGCGCGATGCCGAAGTCCATCACGAGGACTTTGCCCTCGCGGGTGATCATCACGTTCGCCGGCTTGATGTCGCGATGGATCACACCGTGGGCGTGCGCGACGCCGAGCGCTTCCGCGATGTCCTGCGCGATCTTGGCCGCCTGGCCGGGAGGCAGCGTCTTGCCCGCTCCGAGGAAGTCGCCGAGCGTGCGGCCTTCGATGTACTGCATCACGATGTACGGCGTGTCGCCGTCGGTGCCGGAGTCGTAGACGGAGACGATCCCGGGGTGGTTCAGCCGGGCGGCCGCCTGCGCCTCGCGGCGGAACCGGTCCACGAAGCTCGCGTCCCGTGCGAACTGCGGAAGGAGCGTCTTGATCGCGACGGTCCGGTTCAGGACTCGGTCGTGCCCTCGCCACACCTCGGCCATGCCGCCGGTGCCGAGCGGCGCCTCGACCTCGTACCGATCCCCGAAGACCCGATCCATCTGTCCTTATCCTCGCGCTCTATCGCAGGTACGCCTCGATCACCGCTCGAACGATCGGTGCCGCGACCTGTCCGCCGGTGGCGTCGTTGCCCAGGTCCCCTCCGTCGAGGACGATAACCGAGACCGCGATCTCCGGAGGCTGCGCGCCGCCCGCAGGAGCGAACGCCGTGAACCAGGCGTTGGGCGGACGGCCTTCACCGTTCGTCGCGGTCCCTGTCTTGCCCGCGACCTGGATGCCGGGGATCTGCGCCCGGAACCCGCTGCCCTCGTTGACGACGGAGATCATCATCTGGGTGAGCGCCGCCGCGGAGGTCTCGCTGATCGCGCGCCCGAAGTCGTCGACACCGAATTCCCGGGCCACCCGCCCCTGCGCGTCGCGCACCTCCGTCACGAGCCTCGGCTGGGGCACCACGCCGCCGTTGGCCACCCCGGACGCGATCAGCGCCATCTGCAACGGGTTCACCAGGTCGTTGTCCAAGCCGATCGCGGAGAACGCCAGCAGCGGCTCGTTCTGCTCGAAGTACTCGGGCTCGGGGAACCGGCCGTTCTGGAACGGGAGCTCGAAGCTGATCAGCTGTTCGTCGCACGTCGTGCGCTCCGGCGGGTGCGTGCTACACATGCCGAACGCACGGGCCTGCGCCGACATGCGTTCCGCGCCGAGCTCGAGGCCGATCTCGGCGAACGTCACGTTGCAGGACTCCTCGAACGCCTCGGTCATCGTGATCTGCGCCGAGCCGCCGTTGCAGTGATCGTCGCCGAAGTTCTGGAGCTCTTCGTTCGTGAGGGGAAGGGTCAGCCGGTGCGGGTTCGGCCAGACGCTGTCCGGACCGAACCCGTTCTCGAGCGCCCCCGACGCCGTCACGATCTTGAAACTCGACCCGGGCAGGAAGAGTTCCTGGTGGGACAGCGCGAGGAGCGGCTTCTCGGGGTCGTCGTTCAGCTGCGTCCACGCGCGCCGCATCTCGGCGTCGCTCCCGGTGGAGAGCGCGGTCGGGTCGAACCCCGGCGTGGAGTAGAGGGCCAGGATGTCTCCCGTGGCCGGATCCATCGCGACGACCGCTCCCTGGTTGCTTCCGAGCGCGGTGCGCGCCGCCTCCTGGAGGTTCGGATCGATCGTCACGAAGACGTTCGCGCCTCGCTTCGGCCGGCCGAGGAAGAGATCGGTGAACGTGGAGATCGCGAGCTCCGGCGCCTCGCCCGACAGGTAGGTGTTCATCGACTCCTCGAGCGCGGACCGGCCGTAGATCCTCGAGTAGTAGCCGGTGATGTACCCGTAGAGGTCACCCTGCGGATAGCGACGTTCGTAGCGGTAGCGCGAATCCGTCGTCGCCGGCACGCTCTCCGCCAGGACGAGCCCGTCGGCGGTGAGGATCCTCCCCCGCTGCACGTTGTACTCGGCGATCAGCTGACGGCTGAAGTTCGCGGGGTTGCCCTTGATGTCGTCGGCCGCGAAGACCTGGACGTACGCGAGCTGGCCGAAGACGACCGCGAACAGGAGCACGAGCGCGATCCCGAGGCGCCGGATCCTCCGCTCCATCTAGCCCGCACCCCTCGGTGCCGGTTGCCACGGCCCCGCGGAGATCCGGACCAGCAACGCGATCATCACGAAGGTCGCCACGCGGCTCGATCCCCCGTACGACACGAGGGGGAGGGGCACGCCGGTGAGCGGGATCAAGCGAGTGACCCCCGCCGCGATCGTGAACGTCTGCAGGGCGATCGTGACGGTGAGGCCGGTCGCGAGGAGCCTGCCGAACGTGTCCTCGCGATCGAGCGCCACGCGGAGGCCTCGTCCGATCAGCGCGACGAAGAGCAGCAGGACCGCCGTCGTGCCGAGCATGCCGAGCTCCTCCCCGAACGCGGACAGGATGAAGTCGCTCGCCGGGAACGGGATCAGGTCCGGCGATCCGCGACCGAGCCCGGTGCCCACCAGTCCACCCGACGCGAGCGCGAACCAGCTCTGCGCGAGCTGCCCGTAACCGATGTCGTGCACGGTGGCCGGCTCCAGCGCGTGCAGCCAGTACGCGACCCGGTTCTGCACGTGCGGGAGCGCGACGTAGCCGATCGCTCCGCCGACCGCGAACAGGAGGCCGCCGGCGAGCAGGTACCCGACCCGTCCGCTGGCGACCCAGAGCAGCACGACGAACACGCCGAAGAAGAGCATCGAGGCGCCGAGGTCGCGTTCCAGGAACAGGACCGCGAGGGAGGCACCCCACGCGAGCAGCAGCGGTCCCAGATCCTTCGCGCGCGGGAGGCCGAGCCGTCCGACGCCCGCCTCGAGGAGCTCGCGCTTGGCCGAGAGGAACGAGGCCAGGAAGATGACGATCAGGATCTTCCCGAACTCGGCGGGCTGGAACGTGATCGGCCCGAGGTGGGCCCACAGACGCGCTCCGTTCACGGTCAGCCCGATCCCGGGGACGATCGGCAGGAGCAGGAGGATCAGGCCGAGCAAGCCGATCGTGTACGTGTAGCCGTCGAGGACGCGGTCGTCGCGGACGAGCACGAGGGTCAGGACGAACGCGGCCAGACCGATCAGCAGCCAGAGCGCCTGCTCGTCCGCGACGTCGGCGGGCAGGAGCCGGTAGATCATCGCCAGCCCGAGCCCACCCAGCATCCCGGCGATCGGGAGGAACACCGGATCCGCCCGCGGTGCCGCCCATCGCACGGCTCCCCACGCCAGCAGGTACGCGACGCTGAGCGTGAGGCCGTACACGACGATGTCGCGCGGCACGCGCCCGCGGAGCCCCAGCCCGACCATGCCGTACGCGGCGATCGACACGACGAGCGAGATCAGCAGCAGCACCAGCCCGGTCCTCGGCCGCGTCGGGCGTGCGGTGACGGCGCTCACGGGTTGTCTCCTCCGCCCTGGTCCGCTTCGGCTTCGCGTTCGGTCTGCTGTGCTGTTCGCACGTCCCGAGCCATCTGCGCGATCAGCGCTGTCCCGTCGGCTCGATCCTCGACCGGGATGCCGTCGTCGAAGTTGGGATACGTGGCCTCGAGCTCGCGGACCTGGTTCGCCCGAACACCCTCGTAGACCTCCACCGGATGCCCGAGGTCGAAGCCGAGGATCGTCAGCGGGATGCCTTGGAAGATCGCGACGCTCCCACCGGAGGGACCGACGTACCACTGGCGATCCACCCACCACCGGATGCCGACCAGCACGACGATCGCGATCAGCAGCGCGAGGCCGGCGCGGAGTCCCCACCGGCGCACCGTGGCCGGGGTGGGTGGGGCGACGCGCCGGCGGGCGGGGGAGGAGGACGTCTCGCCGCCCTCGCCGACCGCCGCCAGCACGACGACCGAGATGTTGTCGATCCCGCCGGCTCGGTTCGCGGCTTTCACGAGCCGGTCGGCGGCCTGCTGCGGTTGCTCGCTGTTCTCGAGGATCGCCTGGATCTGGTCCTCGGTCACCATCCCGGTGAGCCCGTCGCTGCAGAGCAGCAGACGGTCGCCGTCGAGCAGCTCGATCGTGTCCTCGTCGACGTCCACCTGCTCGTCGGTGCCGAGGGCACGGGTGAGGACGTTCTTGTGGGGGTGCACCTCGGCCTCGGCCTCGGTGATCTCTCCCGACTGCACCATCCGCGCCACGAGGGTGTGGTCCGCCGTGAGTTGGCGCAGCTCGCCGTCGCGGAGCAGATACGCCCGCGAGTCGCCGACATGGGCGATCAGCGCCCTCGCGCCGTCGACCTGGGCGGCCGTGAGCGTCGTCCCCATCCCGGTGAGACGTTCGTCCTCGACGGAGCGATCCCAGACCGCGCGGTTGGCGCCCCGCACGTGGTCAGGGAGCGTGCCTCGGCCCTCGGAGGTGAGCGCCTCGATCGTCTCGAGGGCGACCCGGGACGCGACCTGACCCCCTCGATGCCCGCCCATCCCGTCGGCGACGACGTAGAGCGGGGGATCGACGAGGATCGAGTCCTCGTTGCGCTCGCGAACGCGGCCGATGTCCGTCGCGAACCCGACCTCGACCTTCACTTTCGGCCCTTCATCGGCGCAGCTCCATCGTGGTCTGACCGACGCGCACCGTGTCTCCCGGTTGGAGCATCGCGGGGGCGGCCAGCTTCTGCTCGTTGACGAACGTCCCGTTGGTCGAGCCGAGGTCCTCGACGAACCACGAGTTGTTCTTGGCGAACAGGCGCGCGTGCTGCTGCGAGGTGTACGTGTCGTCCAGTCGCAGCTCGCATTCCGGGGCGCGCCCGATCGTCATGCTCGCCGCCAGGCGCACCGTGCGGGCTTTCGCGTCCGACTGGCCCTTCACGAGGAGGGTCGACGGGCCAGGCGGGAGCGTGGGCGCGGCGTCGCGAGGGCGGCGGCCGCCGCGTTCCGCGGCGGCCGCCGCCTCCGCCACCGACAACCCCCGCACGACCCATCGCATCGAGCGCCAGATGAACAGGAACAGCAGCGCGAACAGTCCGTACTTGAGCGCCGACAGGGCGAATGGAGTGATGGCGTCGGCGAGCACGCCGGCGGCGGCGGACACGTCAGTCCCTCCGGAACTCGATCACGGTCGTGCCGATCGTGATCGTGTCGCCGTCGGAGAGCTCACGCGACTGGACCGTCTGCCCGTTCAAGCGCGTCCCGTTCGTGGACCCCAGGTCGGTGAGCGTCCACGCGCCGTCGCGTTGCTTCAGCTGCGCGTGTTTGCGAGAGGCTCCCTTGTCCTTCAGGACGACGTCGCAGTCCGCCATCCGGCCGATCGTGACGGTGTCGGAAGACAGCGCGACCATCCGCTCCCCGCCGTCCTCCCGGAGCACGACCGACGCATGCCCGCCGCCCCCTTCGTCCTCGCCTTCGACGAGCGCGGCCACACAGGAGAGATCGCCGCGCTTCAGACCCTCGTCGACCACGAACTCGACCTCGGGCGGTCCCACGAGCCCCCAGCCGTGCTCGGCGGCCGTCTCGCGGATCACCCGACGGAGCTCGGAGGCGATCGCGTCCTCCGCCTGCTCGTAGCGAGCGGCGTCCTCGGGCGACAGCGAGAGCTCGAAGCGGTTCGGCGCCCACACCTCCGAGACGCCGACACTCCGCCCCGACTCCATCTCGCGCATGATCAACTTCGCGATCTCGACGGGTTGCACGCCGCTGCGGAAGGCCTTGGAGAACAGACCTTCGACGAGTCCACCGAGGCGTCGTTCGAAGTCGCGGAGGATCGGCACGATGTCAGGTGAGCGCGTGGGGTGGAACGCGCTTGGTGCCTATCCTACCGCTGAGGTCTTTGGCCGCCGGGGGTTCGGTTCCCCCTCAGGCTGGACCGCGTCGAGCTCCTGCGCGAGTCCCGCCGTCTCGGCCGCCCTCGGGTGCTCCCAGATCGGGCTGGCGAATCCGAACCGCTCGTCGGGCGGCAGCCGGCTCCAGCGCCATTCCTGCACCTCCCAGTAGGTCCTGCGCGCGAAGACGAGCACCAGGACCGCCAGCAGGAATCGGAGGGTCGCGCTGGGGGCGATCTGCAGGACACCGAGGGCCACGCCGGTCGCGGAGGCCGTGACCCATGCGGTCAGGGCGACGAAGCCCACCACCATCAGGTGGCGCATCATCCCGTCGAAGTCGACCCTCGCTCGCGTGCTCATCCTGGAAGAGGTATCGACGCGGAGCACCCAGGAACTGGATAGGGCTCCCGTCGCACGTTCGTTCGGTCGAAGGAGCGGTACGCGCTCGGTCAGCAGCCCTACGGACGGCCGCTCGAAGGCCCACTGCTACGATGACCGGACCGTCGGGCGAGTGGCGGAATTGGCAGACGCGCACGGTTCAGGTCCGTGTCCGGTAACCCGGGTGGGGGTTCAACTCCCCCCTCGCCCACCAGCATCGACGCGATCTCAGGTCCCGGGTCCCTCCGATGGCGGAACCGACGAGGCCAGCTCCGGTCTCTGATCGCTCCGTCGGGCCGCGCGAACGGGCGGCGTATACTCGGGCCTTCCCTGCGGAAACCCATGTAGATGCTGCTCTCTCCTTCCATCGCCGCTCTGGTGCTCTCGCGCTCCACACTGACGCTGGTCGCGCTCGTGGCCATCGGGCTCTCGATCGTGGCCGTGCTCTACGCCATCGCCAACACGGGCAAGTCGGGGGGAGCCGTGGGCGGACGTGTCCGCCTCGATGAGACGCTCCGCGGCATCCTCCAAGGTCAGGGGGAGCAGATCCAACGGCTCGAACGCGCGATCCGCGCGCTCCACGCCACCGGGAAGAAGCAGCAGATCGAGATCGAGGGGACCGTCCGGAACGTGGCGCTGCTGCGCTACGACGCGTTCGAGGACGTCGGCGGCCGGCTCTCCTTCTCCTGCGCGTTGCTGGACGACAAGGGCAACGGGGTCGTGCTGACGTCCATCAACGGCCGTCAGGAGACGCGGGTCTACGCCAAGCAGGTCACGCAGGGATCGAGCTCGCACAACCTGTCCCTGGAAGAGGAAGAAGCGATCCGCCGGGCGCTGGGGGGACGGCAAGCCGCCGTCGAGACCGGATGATCCGGAGGCGAGACGACGTGGATGGATCGGGCCGCGGCAGCGGGCCCGGCCCCGAGGGAACGGAGGCAGGCATGGCGGGAGAGAACGGAGAGGTCACGATCGTCGGCGCGGGGGCGAGGCTCGAGGGCAACGTCGTCTCGGCGGGGAACCTCAGGATCGACGGTCAGGTGAAGGGCCAGATCAACGCGGAGGGCGACGTCGCGCTCTCCCCGCAGAGTCAGGTCGAAGCGGACATCCGCGCCCAGAACGTCAGCATCGCGGGACGGTTCAAGGGCTCGATCCAGGTCAAGGGCAAGGCGCACCTGGCACGCGGGGGGAGGATCGACGGCAACATCACGTCCAAGACCCTCGTGGTGGAGGAGGGTGGCGTCTTCCACGGCCAGAGCATCATGGACGGCTCCACGGAAGCAGCCCGTCCGCAGGGAGGCGCGCAGGCGAAGGCCCCAGAGAACGCAGAGGAGAAGCGGGACGAACCGGAAGTGAAGGTCCCGTAGCTTGCTCGACATCAAGCGGGTCAGGGAGGACCCCGATCCGTACCGCGCCGCGCTCGCCAGGCGCAACCTCGGCGATGCGGTGGACCGGCTCCTGGAGGCCGACGAGCGGCGCCGGTCGCTCACGGCCAGCGTCGAGGACCTGCGAGCGGCGCAGAACCGAGCATCCAAGGCGATCGGCGCCGCCCAGGGCGACGAGAAGAAGCAGCTGATCGACGAGGTCGCGAAGGTCTCCGCCGAGCTGAAGGAACGCGAACCGGAGCTCACGGCGGCCGAGGAGGACCTGCGATCTCTGCTTGCGGAGATCCCCAACCTTCCGCACGAGAGCGCGCCCGACGGCTTCACGGAGGAGGACGCCGTCGAGGTCAGACGCAACCACGAGCAGCCTCCGATGTTCGACTTCGAACCACGCGACCACGCCGAGCTCGGGGAGATGCTCGGAGTCCTCGACACCGAGCGTGGAGCACGGACGTCGGGCTCCCGGTTCGTCTACCTGATGGGTGACCTCGTCTTCGTGCAGTTCGCGTTGATGCGCCACGCGATGGACGTCGTCGTCGAGAAGGGCTTCTCCCCGATGATCCCTCCGGTCCTCGTCCGGGAGGACGCGATGTATGGCACCGGCTTCCTCCCGACGGAGGCTGTGAACCTCTACGTGACGCGGGAGGACGAGCTCTATCTCGTCGGGACGTCCGAGGTGCCGCTGGCGGCGTTCCACCTGGGCGAGATCGTCGAGGAAGCCGACCTGCCGATCCGGTACGCGGGGTATTCGAGCTGCTTCCGACGGGAAGCCGGTTCCTACGGGAAGGACCTCGGCGGGATGTTCCGCGTCCACCAGTTCGACAAGGTGGAGATGTTCGCGTTCTGCACACCCGAGTCGTCATGGGACGAACACGAGCGGATCCTCGCGATCGAGGAGGAGATCATGGGGAACCTCGAGATCCCCTACCGGGTCGTGAACATCGCCGCCGGCGATCTCGGCGGCGCGGCGGCGAAGAAATACGACATCGAGGGGTGGCTGCCGGGACAGGGGCGGTACCGGGAGCTCACGTCCTGCTCCAACACCACCGACTACCAGGCGCGGCGGATGCAGACTCGCGTGCGTCGATCCGGTGGCGACGTCGAGGTCCTCCACACGCTCAACGGCACCGCCACGGCGATCGGGCGCACGTTGATCGCGATCCTGGAGAACCATCAGCGCGCCGACGGCAGCGTGGAGATCCCCGCGAGGCTCCACCCCTACCTGCCTGAGCGCGCCCAGGTCCTGACGCCTCGCGCCTGAGCCGCTGTCGCGAGGTCGGCTAGTCGCCGACCGGATCCCGTTCGTTCGCCACGCCACCGGCCATCGCGGCATCGCTCGACGCCCGCATCGGCGTCACGTCGACGGCCACCCCCTGCCAGAGCTCCGGCACCTCGCCAGCTGCCGACGTCCGCCGACCGAACGAATGGAGCCAGCGGATCTCGCCGTCGCGCCGAAGGACGCGATAGGTCTCCTCCCAGACGCCCGTTTCCACGGAGCGCTCGGAAGAGATGGTGACGCGAGCACGATCGTCCGGATGCACCATCCGAGGGAAGTGCGACGACTCGACCATGAGCTCTTCGGGCGTGTAGCCGAGGATGTCGAGGGCCTGCGGTCCGATGTAGGTGTAGCGCTCGACCCCCGTCTCCGGGTGGACCGTCTCGGCCCAAGGGATCGCGAGTGCTCCGTCGAGCGCCTCACGCTGGTCGTGCTCGGCGGTCTCGACGCGTGCTCTCGCCTCCTCGTCCACCGTGACGTCGAACAGGATCCCCTGGAACTTCCACGGCCGGCCATCGACGTCACGTTCCACCATGCCGCCGGTGTCCAGCAGCCAGATCACCTCGCCGTCGGAGCGGATCATCCGGTAGCGGATCGACCACGGGTCGCCTGTCCTCCAGTTGTGCCGCCCGTTCTCGGCGACGCGCTGGCGATCGTCGGGATGGATCATCTCGAACCACACCATCGGATCCTCGACCCAGTGCTCGACGGGGAAGTGGACGAGGTCGGCGGCCTGCGGGCTCAGGTAGGTGATGTTCAGACGAGGATCGTCGTCCTGCCGCTCGTAGACGAGGTCGAACGTGTAGGCGACGACCGGGCCTCGCTCGGTCAGGGTACGGAACCGGTCCTCGGCGGCGTCGGCCTTCCGCTCCGCCTCCTTGCGAGCGGTGATATCGAGCATCATCCCCTGGAACGAGCCGGGGTCGCCGACGTCGGTCCGATTGATCAGGGTGGCGTGATCGAGCACCCAGACCACGCTCCCGTCGCTCGCCAGGAACCGGTACTCCATACGGAACGGCGCGCCCGTCTGCGCACTGCGATCGACCGCTTCGGCGACGCTCGCCTGGTCGTGCGGATGGACGCGATCGCACGGCTGCCACCCTTCGGGGTCGTACCCGAGGATATCCTTGGCCCGCGGGCTGACGTAGCTGAGATCGCGTCGGTGCGCGCCCGGGTGGATCTCCCAGACGTAGCCGATCCCCGGCATGTTCTCGACGAGGCTTCGGTAGCGGTCCTGCATCGTTCGCAGCTCCCGCTCCATACGACGTCGCTCGCCGATCTCGAGCGACATCAGCTCGTTCGCTTCTCGGAGCTCGTTGGTCCGCTCCGCGACGCGGAGCTCGAGGTCCTCTTGGTGGAGGAGCAGCATCTCGCGGGCGTCGTGCTCGGCGGTGACGTCGATGATCACGCCGTGCCACGCGGCCGGAGCGCCGTCAAGACCGCGGATCAGCGTGGCACGGTCGTGGACCCAGACGACCCGGCCGTCGCTGGCGATAAGGCGGTACTCGATGTCCCAGGCCTCGCCGCTCTCGCTGTTGCGGTCGTGACGCTCCAGGACGACCTCGCGGTCGTCGGCGTGCAGCAGCTCGATCCAGATGTCCGGCTGATCGAGCCATTCCGCGCGTGTGTAGCCGAGCACCTCTTCGACGTGGGGGCTGACGTACAGCGTCTGCCGTTCGTCGTCCGGTCCCATCTCGTAGACGACCGCGGGGATCCGTTCGACGAGGGCTCGGTACTTCGCCTCTGAGAAGCGGACGTCTTCCCGTGAGCGTTTCTCGGTAGTGAGATCCTCGATGATCCCCTGCCAGGCCAGGCGAGTGCCGGAGTGGCTGAGGACCAGGACGCAGGAGTCTCGGACCCAAACCTCCTCCCCATCGGGACGGACCATCCGGTACTCGGCTTGGTACGCGCTCCCGATCCGCCAGGCGTTCTCCCACGAGTCGAGCACGGCACGTCGGTCTGCCGGATGGATCGACTGCGACCAGAGATCCGGATCCTCGATGAACTCCGAGGGCGGGATCCCCAGGATCTTCTCGACGTTGGGGCTCATGTACTGCTGCCCGCCGACCAGCTGGTCCCGGACAACGTAGACGACCACCGGGAGCTGCTCGACGAGCTCGCGTGTCCGCGAGCGTGACGCGAACGGGTCGAGACCGTGGCTGGGGGCGTCGGACGTCGGCATCGGCCGAGCCTACCGCGGTATGCCATCCGCGCTCCAGCCGTGCCGTAGGCTGCGTGCGGGAGGATGGCCGAGCGGACGAAGGCGACGGTCTTGAAAACCGTTAGCGGGGCAACTCGCTCGTGGGTTCGAATCCCACTCCTCCCGCCCTTATGAGACCCGCTTCGTCGTAGGCGGCGGCGACGCGTTTGGGCACGCACATGCGCCACGCGTCGAGCACGAGCTCGCGCATCTCTGTCTCGTCGATCGTCTCGAGGCGGACGAGCACCCAGTGGTAGCGGAGGTCCCCGCCCTTCGGCATCAGGAACCGTTCCGGGTCCGATCGGACGAGCGCCTCTCGCTCCTCCTTCGGGAAGCCGAAGCCCATCACCGTCTCATCGGGGGAGAAGGCGAGGTAGACGATGCGGCCGACGCGGAACTTGACGCGGTCCCGGACGAGCCCCTCGGTGGTGCGTGGCAACGTGAGCGCGAACGTCCGGACCTGATCGATCGTGCTCATGTGACCTCCCTTCGGTCGGTCTCTCCAGTCTCATGCGCACCCGTGACACCCATCATCCGCCCGGGTCAGGAGCCCTCGATCTCCGTATCTCCTGCTCAACCGGCCTCCTCTGCCATCCGATGCTTGAGCAGGGAGACCGATGTCGTGACGACGGATGAGCAGGTGAGCGAGCGGATCGAGCGGGAGGCCCGGGTGGCCGGCCTCCGTGATTTCCGCACACCCTCGCTCGAGGCCGTCGAGCGGCGCCGGTTGCAGCTCTGGATCCTCACCGCGGTGCTCCTCGTCTCGATCTCGCTCGGTGTCGTCTTCGTGTCGACGTGGCAGACCAGCGCGACCCAGGTGTTCGCGTCGACGCCGGTCATGCGGATCGCCGTCGTCCTGCTGAGCATCGCGTTCTGCATCTACGCGATCGAGAAGGAGCGCCACCTCCGGAAGCTCTCCCGACTCCTGATCGACGAACGGGTCCTCACGACGGCCCTGTCCAACCGCCTCCGCGAGGTCGAGCTGTTGCTCGGCGCCGGCAAGGCGATGAACGACGGTCTCGAGCTCTCCGTCGTCCTCGACACGATGCTGGGGAGCGCCGTCGAGCTCCTCGAGAGCGACAGCGGCTCGGTGATGCTCTTGGAGGGGGACCAGCTGGTCGTGGCCTGCGCGTACGGCAACGAGCACGCCGACGGCAGGAAGGTCCGCCTCGGCGAGGGGATCGCCGGTCACGTCGCGGCCACACGCGAGGCGCTCCTCGTCCAGGGCAAGGCGAACCCGGGTGACTTCCCGGGGCTCGTGCCCCACCAGTTGCCGGTGGCGAGCGCGATCAGCGCCCCGTTGATCCATCGCGACGAGCTGCTCGGCGTGCTGAACGTGAACTCGGCAGGCGATCGTCTCTTCACGGAGTTCGACCTGCGCGCGGTCTCGCTGTTCGCCGAGCAGGCGGCCGCGGCGATCGCGAACGCGCGCCTCTACGAGGTCGAGCGCGCACAGGTCGAGGAGCTCACGCACCTGAACCGGATGAAGAGCGAGTTCGTCGCGCTCGTGAGCCACGAGCTGCGGACGCCGATCGCGTCGATCATCGGCGCGGTGTCCTCCGCGCGGAAGCCGGAGCTGCAGGACCATCGCGGCGAGCTCGAAGACATCGTCGAACGCGCCGCCCTGCGGCTCGGAACCATGGTCGAGGACCTCCTCGCCGCGGCCGAGCTGGAGCGGGGGGAGGCCGCGAACCGCCTGGAGCCCGTGGATCTCGCGAAGGTCGTCCGCGAGGCCGCGACCGACCACAGCGTGCTGGGTCGTGACGTGCAGATCGACGCGTCCGAGCCCGCCGTCGTCGTCTGCGACCGCGAGTACGTGCGCCGGATCCTCGACAACCTGATCGACAACGCCTTCAAGTACGGCCAGCCGCCCGTGCGGATCGTGGTGACGGGTGACTCCGGACACCTCGGCTTCACCGTCCTCGACTCCGGTCGAGGGGTCGCCGCCGAGGATCGCGAGAAGGTCTTCGACCGCTTCAAGCGCCTCGACTCGATGAACGGGCACGGACTGGGTCTGGGTCTGTCCGTGGTCCAGGGTCTCGTCGAGGCGATGGACGGCGACGTGCGGATCGAGGAGGCCCCTGGCGGAGGCGCCGCGTTCCGGATCCTGTTCCCCCGCCCGGAGCGTTCCCTGCTCGAAGACGCCCTCACCGAGGCGCTCGGCTCCACCTCCTCCGTATCCTGAGGGGCGTGACCGAGCCCCTTCCCAACGACCGTCTGCTTCGCGCGCTCGGACGACGACCGGTCGACCGCACGCCCGTCTGGTTCATGCGACAGGCGGGTCGCTCGTTACCGGAGTACCGCGAGCGGCGGGGTGATGACGACATCCTCGAGACGTGTCGGCATCCCGAGGAGGTCGTCGAGCTCACGCTCCAACCACTCAGACGGATGCCCGTCGACGCCGCGATCCTGTTCTCCGACATCATGGTGCCGCTCCAGTCGATCGGGCTCCCGATCCGGATCGAGGCGGGGCGCGGGCCGGTGGTGGATGACCCCATCCGGGACGCGGCGGGGGTGGCGCGGCTCCGGCCGTTGGAGCCCGAGACGGACGAGCCGCACGTGGTGGAGGCGATCCGGCTGCTCGTGAAAGAGCTGGAGGTGCCGCTGATCGGCTTCGCGGGTGCGCCGTTCACGCTCGCGAGCTACCTGGTCGAGGGCGGTCCGAGCCGAACCTTCGCTCGCACGAAGGCGATGCTCTACGGCGAACCGGTCGCTTTCGACCGGCTCCTCGAGGCGCTCGCCGACATCGTCGGTGCGCACCTCCACGCGCAGATCGATGCCGGCGTACGGTGTGGTGCAGCTCTTCGACTCGTGGGTCGGCGTGCTGGATCGCGACGACTACCGCCGTGTGGTGCTCCCCCACATGACCAGGCTGTTCGAGGGGATCGCCGGCACGGACGTGCCGGCGATCCACTTCGGCGTGGGCACCGGCCACCTGCTCGACCTGCTCCGGGACGCGGGGGGCGACGCCCTCGGCGTGGACCACCGCGTCCCGCTCGACGACGCCTGGGCCACGATCGGCCACGATCGCGCGATCCAGGGGAACTTGGATCCCGCCGCGCTGCTCGGGCCCTGGGACGTGGTCGCTCGCAAGGCGCGCGACGTGCTGGCGCGAGCCGCCGGCCGCGACGGGCACGTGTTCAACCTCGGCCACGGCGTCCTCCCGGACACGCCGATCGAGCACCTGGAGCGGCTCGTGGACCTCGTGCACGAGGAGACGGTGAGGCCGGGCCCGTGACGGCTCCGGTGGGCGTGTTGGTCATGGCGTACGGGACGGCCAGCGGTCCCGACGACATCGAGCGCTACTACACGGACATCCGGGGTGGGCGAGCGCCCGCGCCCGAGCATCTGTCCGAGCTGCGGGACCGGTACGCGGCGATCGGCAACGTCTTCCCCCTCCTCGACACGACGCGGAGGCAGGCGGAGGGCCTCGTCGATCGGCTCAACGAGGACGCGGCCACGTTCCGTGCGTTCCTCGGGATGAAGCACTCGCCACCGTTCATCGAGGAAACGGTCGCCGAGATGCGCGACCAGGGCGTGGAACGGGCGGTCGGGATCGTGATGGCGCCGCACTGGTCGGGCATGTCGGTGGAGACCTACGTGGAGCGGGTGCGCGCCGCCGCGGCAGACGATGCCCTGGCGTTCTCGTTCGTCCGCGAGTACGGCGCGCACCCCTCGTTCGTGCGGTTCCTCGCGGCCCGTGTCGAGAGCGCCCTCCAGACGGTGCCCCCGACCGAGCGCTCGGCCACGCACGTCCTGTTCACGGCGCACTCCTTGCCGACGCGCGTGGTGGACGACGGATCGCTCCGGTGCAAGACCTGTACCTGCGACGACGCGTGCAGGTATCGGGCCGGGCTCCAGGAGACGGCGGATCTCGTCGCCGATGCGCTCGGCCTCGAGAGCTACGGCATCGCGTGGCAGAGCGCCGGCCGCACGCCCGATCCGTGGTGGGGGCCACCGGTCGAGGAGTCGATCCTGGAGGCGGCCGCGATGGGCCACCCGGCCGTGGTCGTGTGTTCGGCCGGCTTCGTGGCCGACCATCTCGAGATCCTCTTCGACCTCGACATCGAGGCGAGATCGATCGCGGAGGCCGCGGGCATCCGGTTCGCGCGCACCGAGATGCCGAACGCCGACCCCGTGTTCCTGGACGTCTTGTCGGACGTGATGCGGGATCACCTGGCCGGGGTCGCGGCGCCGTGACCCCCCGTGTCGCCGTCGTCGGCGGCGGCATCGCCGGGCTCGCCACGGCGTTCCGGCTCCAGCGAGCGGGTGCCGAGCCCATGGTGTTCGAACGAGCGGACACGCACGGCGGCGTGATCGCGCCTCCGGTGGCGGTCGGCGACCTCGAGCTGGAACCCGGTCCCGATTCGCTGGCCGCGCGGAAGCCCTGGGGGGTCGCGCTCTGCCGGGATCTCGGTCTGTCGCTGATCCCGCCGGGGGCGACCGGCGCGTTCCTCTGGACCGAAGCCGGTCTCCTGCCGTACCTGCGCGACGCGGCCTTCGGGATCCCGGGCGACGTCGGCGATGTGCTCCGCTGGCCGGGTCTCTCGCGACGGGGACGCATGCGGGCGCTCGCGGATCTCGTGAAGCGGACGCGCCGCGACGGTGTCGAGGAGACGTTGGGGGAGCTGTTCCGCCGCCGGCTCGGCGACGAAGCCACCGATCGGGCGATCGCCCCGCTGCTCGCCGGGCTCCACGCGGGAGACATCGACCGGTTGTCGGCGGATGCCACGTTCCCCGAGCTCCTCGCATGGGAGTCGTCCCAGGGAAGCTTGATCCGTGGTGCACAGGCCGCGATCCGCACGACGAGCGGCGCCGTGCCGGGGCCCTTGTTCCTCCGGCCCGAACGGGGGATGCGGGAGCTGGTCGATGTCCTGGCCGAGGCGCTCGGCGACGGTCTCCGGACCGGCGTCGAGGTCGCCGGCGTAAGGGAGGGCGCGGTGGAGTTCGCGGGCGGCGGATCGGAATCGGTCGACGCCGTGGTCCTCGCGTGCGGCGCCCGGGCATCGGCGACCCTGCTCGGCTCACAGGCGTCGCCGGGCCTCGCGTCGATCGGCTCCGTCTCGACCGGCGTCGTGTTCCTCGTCTATCCGTCCGGGACGGCGAGCGCCCTCCCGGACGGGACCGGCTTCGTCGTCCCACGGGGCGCCGCTCCGATGACCGCTGCGACCTTCGTGTCCCGGAAGTGGCCGGACGCGCGGTTCGAGGACCGGGCCGTGGTCCGTTGCTACGTGGGGGGTGCGGGCGACGAGGACGTGCTCGACGCCGCCGACGCGGAGATCGTCGGCGCCTGCGAGTCGCATCTCGGCGCGGTGCTCGATCTCCCCGCACCGACCGCGTCGCGCGTCCATCCATGGTGGGGAGCGATGCCGCAGTACGAGCGCGGCCATCGCCGTCGTGTCGAGGACATCCGTGCCGGCCTGCCGGCGGGTATCTTCGTCGTCGGGAACGCGTTCGACGGGGTCGGCGTCTCCGACCTCGCGCGCGCCGCCGCGGAGACGGCGGAGCAGGTGCTCGCGCACACGGGCGCGCCCCGGCCAGGGAGGATGGAGGAGCCGGCATGACCGAGACGATCTACGCCCTGTACTCCGTGTTCGCCGCGAGCCAGGAGCTCCGCGCCGAGCTCTTCGAGGACGATGCCCTCGGCAACGCCGCCGACGAGATCGAGACACTCGTCAAGGAGTGGGCGGGCCGCGTGGACGTCCGTGGCTCGTATTCCACCGTCGGGTTCCGCGCGGACGCCGACCTGATCCTGTGGCTGACCGCCACCACTCCGGAGGACCTCCAGCGGTTCGTGGTGGAGCTCCGCAGGACGCGTGCCGGCGACCTCCTCGACCCGGTCGTTTCCATGATGGGGCTCGTCAAACCCGCGGAGTTCACGCCGGATCACCAACCTGCCTTCGTGCGCGGTGAGGCGCCCCGCACGTACCTCTGCGTCTATCCCTTCGTCCGCACCGCCGAGTGGTACCTGCTGCCGCCGCAGGAACGCGGTGAGCTCCTCGCGGAGCACGGGACGCTGGGGCGTGAGTTCCCCCAGGTCCTCGCGAACACGACGAGCGCGTTCGGCCTGGGCGACTGGGAGTGGATCCTCGCGTTCGAGACCGATGAGCTGGATGCGCTCGTCGACTGCATCCGTCGGCTCCGCGACTCGAAGACCCGCCTGTACACGAAGGTCGAGACCCCGTTCTTCACGGGGATCCGGAAACCGATCGCCGACGTCCTCGACGATCTCCGGTGAGCCGTCCTTCGGGGGATCCATTCTTGGGGGATCTTCTGGGCCTTGGGTGGACTGAGGCCCCACTCGTGCCGATGATGGTGGCATGAAGAAGCTCCTCCTCGTCCTCACGTCCCTCACCGTTCTCGCCTCCTGTGCCGAGGGCGGAGGGCCGCCCGTCAGCCCCCGGGACGCGGTCCTGGACGCGATCACAGCTGTCTACGAAGCCGGGAGCTACCACCAGGAGCTGGAGATGTCGATGACCGCGGAGGGTCAGTCGGTCTCGATCAAGGCGGATGCGGACGTCGACAACACGACCCAGCAGGCCGCGATGACGATGGACCTCGGACTCCTGGGTGGCGAGATGGAGATGGTCGTCGACGACGGTGTGATCTACATGCGCTCGCCCGCCTTCGATCGCCTCGCTCCCACCCCATGGGTCAGCATGGACCCGGCCAAGATGGACCCTGAGGCGGCCGCCCAGTTCGGCGGGTTCGGGGCGGGGACGACCGACCCGTCCGCGTACGCGGGTCTATTCGCGGGCGTGTTCGACGTCCGCGCCTCCGGTGAAGCGGACATCGACGGCGTCGCCACGACCCGCTACGTGGGGACGATCGATCTCGCGAAGGTGCTCGAGGGGTTCGCCGACGTCGTGGGCGAGGACGTGGACGCGGCGACGAAGGAACAGCTCGAGGCCGCCGTCGAGCAGTTCGGCGCGCTCGGGATCGACGAGAAGATCCCGTTCGAGATCTGGATCGATGAGGACGGCCTGCCCCGTCGCCAGCGGATCACGATGGACTTCGGCGACCTCGTCCCGGGGACCGAGGAGGCGCTCCTCGACATGACGGTCGACTACTCGGCCTTCGGCGAGCCCGTGGACGTCGCGATCCCGAAGGCATCGCAGGTCACCGACATCACGGAGACGATGGGCGACATGGCCGCCGACGAGCGATCAGGGGCCTACGGATAGCAGCACCCGCAGATCGTGGATCACGCGATGCCCGTTCTCGGCGGGTGTCGCGTCGCCGGAGCGGTCGATCAGGTAGGTCTCGATCCCGATCGCGGCGGCGCCGTCGCAGTACTCCTGCTGGTCGTCGACGAACACGGCGCGGTCCGGCTCGACATCGAGGCGCCTGAGCGCCTCTCGATAGATCGCGGGGTCCGGCTTCCGCAGACCAACCTCGAACGACAGGATGATCTCGTCGAACGCCTCGCCGAGGCCGAGTCGATCGACGATCCCGCGCGTCGAGTGGGAGCAGTTGCTGACGAGCGCCGTCTTCACGCCACGCGTGCGGAGCTCGCGGACCACCGGGATCGAGTCGTCCCAGAGCTCGATGCCGGTCTCCGCGAACTCCCGTTCGAGTGCGACCAACGTCCCGATCAGCTGGGGCGTGGACTCGAAGCCGGCAGCCTCGACGATCGCGGCCATGTCTCCCTCCGGCCCGTCGAAGGCACCGACGCTCCGATCGTCCCTGGTGACGTTGTAGGCGCGGTACAGGGCCGCGAGGTCGACGTCCAGCTCGCCGGCGATCCGGGCGGAGAGCTCGTGCCAGCGCGTCCTCGCGACGGTGTCGTACATGTCGAGCAGCGCGGCGTCCACGACACCAAGGATAGAGGCAGGGTCCGGCGGCCCGTTCCGGACCGCCGAACCCTCGGAGACTCAGCTGAGCTGGCCTCGAGCGGCTCCTGCCGGGAACAACGCGGTGTGCACGTTCACGTAGTAGTCCTGGGGAGTGCGGAGCAGCGCGAACGCGAGGCTCCGATCGGCCCTGGAGCAGCCGGAGAACTCCCCGTCTGCATCGGAGACTCCCGCTGGCAGCAGGAAGTGGACGATTCCACCGAACGTGTCGGCGGCCCCCACATGGATGTGCGCCGCGACGATGGGCAGGTCGACCCCGTCAACGTCGACCGACCAGCAGACCTCCCCGGTGCCAGGATTCACGGTCACGTGGGCAGTCCCCGTGGCATCCGGATCGCCCGGCCCAGGGCGCTCTGCCGCCCCCGTAAGCGACGTGGTGAACGGACGTCCGCCGGCGGCGGCCGGCAGCGCGAAGGCAAGCGCCGCAAGGCCGACCAGGATGAACACCGCAGCGATGCGGCGATTCGGTCGGGGCATCTCGCATCCCTCCCTCGACGGAGGGCGGTTCCCTCCGCGACGGTAGGGCTACGTACCCGAGACGCGGGGAGTTCAATCAGCCCAGAGGCCGGCGAGGAACGCGTCGACGTTGGCGGCCGCGCTCACGGGCTCGGGCACATCCGCGACCCGCACGACCTGCGGCCCGATGACCTCGAAGTGCTCGAGGACGTCGTCGGGGAGGAACCGCGACCGTTGGGAGTAGGAGTGGGAGTCCTCGAGCCCTCGCGGCCGGCGGTAGTAGCGCTGCGGGTACGTCACGTGGAGCCCGTCCCGTGCCCGCGTGAGCGCGACGTAGAGGAGCCGTCGCTCCTCCTCGATCTCGTCGTCGTCGCCGGTGGACATGTCCGAGGGGATCATCCCGTCGGCGGCATGGATCACGTGCACCACGTCCCACTCGAGGCCCTTCGCGGAATGGATCGTCGACAAGATCAGATAGTCCTCGTCCAGGTGCGGCGGGCCGGCGAGGTCGCCGGTGGACGACGGTGGGTCGAGCGTGAGGTCGGCGAGGAACGCCCCGCGGGATGCTGACTCCGACGCGAGGAGCTCGAGCTGCTCGAGGTCGCGCGTGCGCGCCGCCGCGGCGTCGTACTTCCGAGCGATCACGGGCTCGAGGAAGGTCCGCAGCCGCGCCAGCTGGCCGGCGGGAGGAAGCGTGTCGGCATCGAGGCAGTCACCGAGCGCCGTGCGGAGCTCCCTGATGCCGGACGCCGCCCCCTTCGGCACGGCGAGCGGCTCGTGGAGGAAGCGAGCCAGGGGCGACGTCGGGTCCTCGTCGTCCGTCCGTCGCACCTCGAGGTCGTCCATCAGGCGTCGTGCGGTCGCCGGACCCATCCCCTCGAGGAGCTGGAGGACACGGAACCAGCTCACCTCGTCGAAGGGGTTCTCGAGGATCCGGAGGAACGCGAGCGCGTCCTTCACGTGCGCCGCCTCCATGAACTTCAGCCCGCCGTACTTCACGAACGGGATGTTGCGTCGCGCGAGCTCGACCTCGAGGTGGTCCGAGTGATGGGCTGCCCGGAACAGGACCGCCTGCTCCTTCAAGGCGACCCCTTCCTCCCGGTGCGCGAGCACTGCCCGGCAGACGACGTCGCTCTGCTCCGCTTCGTCGAGACACGCGCGGAGCACGGGAAGCGCCTCGCCCTCGCGCGTCGATCGGAGCGTCTTCTCGTGCCGCTGCGGGCTGAGGGCTATCACCGCGTTCGACGCAATGAGGATGGGCGGCGTCGATCGGTAGTTCCGTTCGAGCTTGATGATCGAGGTGCCCGGGAAGCGTTCGGGGAACTTCAGGATGTTCTTCACGGTGGCGGCGCGGAACCCGTAGATCGCCTGGGCGTCGTCGCCGACGACCGTGAGGTTCCGCGAACCGTCAGGCGGCCGCATCCCCTCGAGGATGTCGGCCTGCAGCGCGTTGGTGTCCTGGTACTCGTCGACGAGGACGTGATCGAACATCGCTGCGAGCTGCGGTGCGGTGGCGGGCGACGTCGCGAGCGCCTTCCAGAACAGCAGGAGGTCGTCGTAGTCGAGGACGTGCTGGCGGCGCTTGCGTTCGGTGTAGGCGCGGAAGATGTCTCGGATCCCCTCGGCTTCGTCGAGGCACCAGGGATAGTGGCCCCGCAGCACGTCGACGAGTCGCTCGCCCGCGTTCACCGTCCGCGAATAGATCGCCGCGAGCGTGTCCTTCCGTGGGAACCGGCGCTCGCGTGAGGAGAAGCCCAGCTCATCCCGCAGCAGGTTCATGACGTCGGCGCCGTCGGCCTGATCCAGGACCGTGAACTCGGGTGTCAGTCCGAGCGCTCGCCCGTAGATGCGGAGCAGCCGGTTGCCGACCGCGTGGAACGTGCCGCCCCACACGCGACCCGGGTCGTCCTTCCGAGTGAGCCGTTCCGCGCGCGAGACCATCTCCCGGGCGGCCCGCCGGCTGAATGTGAGGAGCAGGATCTGCTCCGGCCTCGTGCCCCGCTCGATCAACGACGCCACCCGCGCCGCGAGCGTCATCGTCTTGCCGCTGCCCGCTCCGGCGACGACGAGGAGCGGTCCCTCGCCGTGGCGGACGGCTGCCTCCTGCTCGGGATTCAGGTCTTCGAACACGCGTTCGAAGGATAGTCGCGAGGGAGGACCGAATCGAGGACCCGCGTACTAGCGGGCCTCCGGGACCCGTGGGATGCATCGGGATGCGACGACGTGGGAGGATGCCGCTCATGCCGGAGCCCGAGATCCGGATCGAGGAGGACGGCCCGTATCAGGTGACGGGTCCCCTTCCTATCGCGCGGACGAGGCAGGTCAAGACCGAGTACGGCGAGCCGGTCGACTATGCGCCGTTCGAACCGGTGGAGGCCGGCGAGACCTATCGGCTGTGCCGGTGCGGGAAGAGCGGCAACAAGCCCTTCTGCGACGACAGCCACCTCGAGGAACCCCGGGTCGACGTCACCGAGCGCGCGGATCACGGTCCCCGCGACGACAGGACCGACGTCTTCCAGGCCAAGGACGGGGCGATCATCAGCGACGACCTCTCGATCTGCTCGAAGGCCGGGTACTGCAAGGACCGATTCACCGGCGTGTGGCAGATGCTCGGCGACCCCGATCCGGTCGTCCGGGAGCGCATGGCAGGGATGGTCGAGCACTGTCCCTCGGGCCGGCTGGCGTGGGCCGATGCGGAGGACGCGCCCGATCACGAGCCGGACTACGAGCCCGAGCTCGGTGTCTTCCGGAACGGGCCGCTGTTCGTGCGCGGCGGCGTCAAGGTCGTCGGAGCGGACGGCGAGCCCTACGAGGTCCGCAACCGGCAGACCCTCTGCCGGTGCGGGTACTCCCAGAACAAGCCGTTCTGCGACGGCTCCCACAAGCTCGTGGGCTTCCGCGACGGCTGATCGCTACACGTGGACGAGGCCGAGGTCCTCGAGCAACCCTGCGGGGATCGCGTGGCAGTACGGCTCGTGCCCGTTGTTCAGGTAGTAGCGCTGGTGATACGCCTCGGCCGGGTAGAAGACAGCGTGTGGGCGGATCTCCGTCGCGATCGGCTTCGAGAAGCGAGCCTGCGCGCGATCGCGTGAGGCCCCTGCCTGCGCCTGCTGCTCGTCGGAATGGGTGAGAACGATGCTCCGGTACTGCGAGCCGCGGTCCGGACCCTGCCGGTCGACCTGTGTCGGATCGTGCATCGCCCAGAAGACCTCGAGCAACTGCTCGAACGAGACCACCGCTGGGTCGAACGTCACCTCGACCACCTCCGCGTGGCCGGTCATGTCGCTGCACACCTGTTGGTAGGTCGGGTTCTCGACGATCCCGCCGCTGTAGCCGGACACCGCCTCCGTCACGCCGGGAACCTTGCGGAAGAGGTGCTCGACGCCCCAGAAGCAGCCCGCGCCGAACGTGGCGATCTCGGTTGGCATGTCGTTCCTTTCTGATTGAGGTCTGTCCCCATAGTGACACCGGGGGCTGTTCCGATGTTCCTGATCCTCCTCCGGAAGCCCTAGTCCGCTCGGGGAAGCCCGAAATGGTTCTCTTCGCCGATACGCCCGCTCACGCTGCTACCCGATATCGGGTAGTGAAGGGGGAGACGCACCGAGGAGGAGAGGCACATGCGACAGTGGGAGCTCATCGGGATCACGGATACGGTCGATTGGACCCCGCCTCGCCGTGAGCCGGCGCCCGCCGACGAGGACGGTCACTTCCCGGCCGTGCTGTGGACGACGGACGGCTCGCTCCGACTGCGAGGGGTGTCGTGGGTGGCCTCCCAGCACCTGGGGATCCACCCGCGGTTCCTCGACGGCCGGGAGCTGTTGGAGGCGTTCGGGATGGAGGGGGAGAGCCTCCCGATCCTCGAGGCCCACGCGGCCGCACTGACGGGGGAGACGGTCACGTTCAGCCTCCCGGGGATCGAGGGGCGCATGTGGTGCCGCGTCGCGCCGACGCACGACGCGGGCGAGCACATCGTGGGGACGTTCTGCATCGCCACCGAGCCGGCGTCCGACGGCGACGAGCCGGAGACGGTGCAGGTGACGACCCTCACGCTGGTGTGAGCGTCGGGGCGGTCAGCCGCGGAAGCGGCCGGCCGCCCCGAGCACCGTTTCCATCTCCGGGTCACCGAACGCCGTGCAGAGCGTCCACAGCTCGTAGCCGGACGGCGGTAGGTACACACCTTCACCGAGCATGTGGTGGAAGAACCGCGCGAAGCGCTCGTGGTCGGCGGCCTTCGCGTCCTCGAAGTTCCGGACCGGGCCGTCCGAGAAGAAGACGCTGAGCAGCGATCCCGCCCGGTTGACCGTGGCGGCGACTCCGTTCGCGTCGAAGGCCTGTGTGAGCCCGCCCTGGAGGCGCTCCGCGGTTGCCTCGAGCTCGGCGTACGGATCTTCGCGATCGATCAGGTCGAGGGCCGACAGGCCGGCCGCCACCGCGACCGGATTCCCGCTGAGCGTCCCAGCCTGGTACACCTGCCCGGACGGCGCGAGCTGCTCCATCAGGTCGCGTCGTCCGCCGAACCCCGCGCACGGGAAGCCGCCGCCCATCACCTTGCCGAGGACGGTGAGATCGGGGGTCACTCTGTAGCGCTGCTGCGCTCCGCCGCGGGCGATCCGGAACCCGGTGATCACCTCGTCGAAGATCAGAAGCGCGCCATGTTCGTCGCACAGGAGGCGGAGCCCTTCGAGGTACCCGTCCTCCGGAGGGACGACGCCCATGTTCGCGGGGACCGGCTCGACGATGAGCGCGGCAACGGTCCCGGCGTTCGCCTTCAGGAGCGTTTCGATCTCGTCGAGGTCGTTGAACGGCGCGATCAGCGTGTCGCGGGCGGCGCCGGCGGTCACGCCAGGGGTGCTCGGGATGCCGAGCGTCGCGAGCCCGCTCCCGGCGCCGCGCGCGAGCAGCGCGTCCGCGTGCCCGTGGTAGCAGCCCTCGAACTTGATCAGAGTGTCGCGACCGGTGGCGGCGCGCGCGAGCCGGATCGCCGACATCGCCGCCTCGGTGCCGGAGGACACGAGCCGGACCTGCTCGATCGACGGCACCATCTCGACGATCCGTTCGGCGAGCAGTACCTCGGCCTCGGTGGGCACGCCGAACGAGGTGCCACGGGAGGCCGCCTCGGCGGCCGCCTCGACGATCTCCTTCCGCACGTGCCCGAAGAGCGATGCGCCCCATGATTGGCAGAGGTCCACGTACCGTGCGCCGTCTGCATCCTCGAGGTACGCGCCCTCACCCCCGACCGCGAAGCGCGGCGTGCCGCCCACCGCGCCGAACGCCCGGACCGGCGAGTTCACGCCGCCGGGGATCGCTCGCTTCGCCCGCGCGAAGAGGTCGTCGGATCGGCTCACAGGGCGGCCAGTCTATGGGCGCGTCCCCGCTGTGGTTGGATGCCGCCCGTGACCGTCGGCCCTCAGGACGTCCGTGATGCCGCCGAGCGGATCGCGGGGCGCGTGCGTCGGACGCCGGTCCTCGAGCTGGGTCAGATCCTCGGTGCGTCCGTCGTGGCGAAGGTCGAGCTCCTGCAGCACACGGGGTCGTTCAAGCCACGCGGCGCGTTCAACAAGCTCCTGTCGAGTGACGTGCCCTCGGTTGGCGTGATCGCCGCGTCCGGGGGGAACTTCGGGCTCGCGGTGGCCCATGCTGCCCGGGAGACCGGCGTGCCAGCCGAGATCTTCATCCCGTCGAGCTCGCCGCAGACGAAGGTCGATCGCGTGCGTGCCCACGGTGCCACGGTCACGATCGTCGAGGGCTACTTCGCCGAGGCCTACGAAGCGCTCGGAGCGCGAGCCGCCGAGACCGGGGCGCTGGTGATGCATCCCTTCGATCAGCCCGAGGTGATCGCGGGCCAGGGCACGCTCGGGATCGAGATCGAGGAGCAGGTGCCCGACGTCGACACGGTGCTGATGGGCGTCGGTGGCGGAGGCCCCCTCGCCGGGATCGCCGCCTGGTGCGGGGATCGCGTGCGCGTGGTCGGCGTGGAACCGGAAAGCTGCGCCTCGATGACCGCGGCGCTCGCGGCAGGCGAACCCGTCATGGTCCCGGTGAGTGGGCTCGCCGCTGACTCGCTCGGCGCCGCCCGGGTCGGCAACCTCACGTTCCCGATCGTGCGCGATCGCGTGGAGCGGATGGTCCTGGTCACAGAGGAACAGATCCGCGATGCGCAACGGGCCCTGTGGGAGGACGTCCGGCTGATCGTCGAGCCCGGAGGCGCAGCCGCCTTCGCTGCACTCCGGTCCGGCGGCTATCCCGTCTCGTCCGGGGAACGCGTCTGCGTCGTGCTCTCCGGTGGCAACTGCGACCCGGCGACTATCACCGGCCCGGAGTAGCGCTGGTCACCCTCAGGCGGTCTCCGCGTCGAGCAGCTCTCGCAGCTTCGTGGTCGTGTTCCAGTTCCTGATCGTCATCTGCTGGTAGACCGGCAACGAGGCGACGCGGTTCAAGCGGCTCGAGGTCGCCCGGCTCGCGAGCCTCGAGAAGTAGACGACGCCGGTGCCGGCCCAGATGCGGTCCACGCCTTCCTTCGTCGGGACGGCGGCCACCACCTGCTTCGCCGTGAGCGACGGCTTCAGGAAGCACACGTCGTAGCGGTACTTCGCCGGCTCCTTGCCGAACCCCTTCGGCGACGTGTCGACGATCGCGCGCATCTGGCTCCGGCTCCGCACGACGACGCTCGCGTCGTAGTGGGCGAACGCCTTCCGGATCGTCCGCTCGACCCGCTCGACCAGCGCGGTCTGGCTCGAGGACGGACCCGAGAAGACGACGTTGCCGCTCTGGATGTAGGTGCCGACGTCCTGGAAGCCGGCGTCCTCGAAGCACGCCTTCAACGCCGGCATCGGGATCGCGTTCTTCCCGCCGACGTTGATGCCGCGGAGCAGCGCGACGTAGCGAGCCATCCGGATCGGTCAGCCGCGGAGCCAGTCCGCGGCGTCTTTCGCGTGGTAGGTCAGGATCAGGTCGGCGCCGGCGCGTCGGATCGACGTGAGCAGCTCCAGCACCACCCGCCGCTCGTCGAGCCAGCCGTTGGCCGCCGCGGCCTTCACCATCGCGTACTCGCCGCTCACGTGGTACGCGGCCATCGGGAAACGGGTCTCGTCCTTCGCGCGTCGGATCACGTCGAGGTAGGGCAGGGCCGGCTTCACCATCACGATGTCCGCGCCCTCGTCGATGTCGGTACGGATCTCTCGAAGTGCTTCGTCGAGGTTCGCCGGGTCCTGCTGGTAGCCGGTGCGGTCTCCGAACCGCGGCGCGCCTTCCGCAGCTTCCCGGAACGGGCCGTACAGAGCGGAGGCGAACTTCGCGGCGTAGGCGAGGATCCCGATGTCTTGGTTGCCGCTCGCGTCGAGCGCGGCGCGGATCGCGGCCACCTGCCCGTCCATCATCCCACTCGGTCCGACGAGGTGCGCCCCGGCCTCTGCCTGCGCGATCGCGATCCGCTGATAGAGCTCCACGGTGGCATCGTTCTCGACCTCACCGAGCTGATTCAGGACTCCGCAATGCCCGTGATCGGTGTACTCGTCGAGACAGAGGTCCCCGATCACGACCGCGTCGTCGCCGAACTCGGCTCGGAGCGCCGCGATCGACTGCTGACCGATCCCGTCGGGGTTCCATGCCTCGGACCCCTCGGGATCCTTCCGGGCGGGAACCGCGAAGAGGATGAACGCGCGGACCCCGCGCTCCGCGATCTCGACGGCCTCCTTCCGGAGCGATTCGAGCGTGTGCTGCGACTGGCCGGGCATCGAGCCGATCGGCGCGGGGTCGGTGAGCTCTTCCTTCACGAACAGCGGAGCGATCAGATCACCCGGTCGCACATCGGTCTCACGGATCAAGGAACGGAGCGCCGGCGTGCGGCGCATGCGCCTCGGTCGCGAATCAGGGAAGCTCACGGGCCAGAGCGTATCGCGGTCGAGATGATGCCAAAAGATCAAGAAGGGAACGCAGGGATGGAGCCGAAGAAGCGATGGGACGGCTACGTGTCGTTCTCGTACCTGGAGCCCGGGGTCGACTACAAGGCGTTCGAGCTCTCCCCGCAGCTCGGCCGGGTGCAGCCGTTCGTGTATCCGCTCACCGACGAGCAGGACCAGCGAGCAGAGCGCCTGCTCCGCGAGTGCGTGTGCATCTCGCTCCACGACCATTGCGGCATCACGCCCGTCGACATGAACCAGAACGACGAGTACGTCCGCGAGGGCCGCGAATGGTACGGCTACGAGGGGCTGGCGGCATCCGGACTCGACGCGGTCTTCGAGAACTTCCTGGACGGGACCGCCACGATCACGTCGAAGGGCGGGTGGAAGTGGACCGATGTGATCCACGACCTCGGGATGCACCTGGCCGACGTCGCGCATCAGTCCACGGTGTTCGTCGGCGGGACCGTGCAGGACATCGAGGAGGCGCACCGAACCGGCCGCATCGCGATGGTGCCCTGCATGGAGGGCGCCGCGATGATCGAGAACGAGCTCGATCGCCTCGACGTGCTCTTCGGGCTCGGCGTCCGGATGTGCGGGATCGCGTACAGCGAGTCGAACCAGCTCGGTGGAGGGGTGAAGGATCCTGGAGACGGTGGGCTCACGCGGTTCGGTCTCGACGCGGTCCGTCGGATGAACCGGCTCGGGATGGCGATCGATCTCTCCCACACGGGTGACGTCACCGCGATGCAGACCTGCGAGGCGAGCGAGCGGCCCGTGTTCCTGTCGCATTCCGGTGCCCGCGCCCTGTTCTCCGAGCGCAAGCTGAAGGAGGACGATCTCCTGAAGGCGGTGGCCGCGACCGGCGGCATGATCGGCATCGAGGGGTCGCCGCACACGACGATCTCGCAGGCCCACCCGCGGCACTCGCTCGAAGGGGTGCTGGACCACTTCGAGTACTGCGTCGACGTGATGGGGATCGACCACGTCGGGTTCGGACCCGACACGTTCTTCGGCGACCACGTCGGGCTCCACGTCCTGTACGCGGGCAACCTCGACACGGGCGAGGTGGGCGAGTTCGAGCCGGTCGAGTACGTCGAGGGGATGGAGAACCCCTCGGAGTTCCCGAACGTGATCCGATGGCTGGTCGGCCACGGGTACGACGACGAGCAGATCGCGAAGGTCGTCGGCGGCAACGCGCTGCGGGCGCTCCGCGAGGTTTGGGTCTAGAGCTTTCCCGAGGAGGGCAGGGCTCGCTCGATCGCGGCGACGAGGCCCTCGACCGTATGCGGTCGTGCGACGGTGGCCGGTCGCAGGCCGGCGCCGCGAGCCGCGGCGGCGGTGACCGGGCCGATGGCGACCACCTTCGGGACGCCGCGGCTCGCGCCGAGGGCTCTCACGAACCCGTTCACGGTCGACGCGCTCGTGAACGTCACGGCGTCGACGTCGCCACGCCGGAACGCATCGCGCGCCTCTCGCGGGAGCGACGTGGCGAAGACTGTCCGGTAGGCATCGACCCGTTCGGTCTCCCACCCCTTCCTCTCGAGCGCCGCCTCCAGTCCTTCCGGAGCGATGTCGGCGCGAGCACAGAGCACGCGCCCCCGACCGCGGGGGAAGGCACGGGCGAGCGCGGCTGTCGTGAACGTCGCCGGCCGAAGGTCGGGTGAGCGACGTGCCCACTGCCGGAACGCCGCCGCGGTGCCATCGCCGATCACCGCGACCTTCGCACGGACGTCCCCCGGTGTTGCGAGGCGATCGCGGAGCACGTCGACCGTCGCCCGGCTCGTGAGGGTGATCCAGTCGAACCGGCCAGCGGCGAGTTCCCGCAGCGCCGACGTCAGGGCCGCGGAACGCGCGGGGACCAGCCGGATCGTGGGCGCCACCAGAACTCGCGCCCCGCGGCGCTCGAGCTCCCGCACCAAAGGGGCCGCCTGCTCGGCCGGGCGCGTGACGAGGATCGTCCGCCCGGCGAGGGTCCGCTTCACTCCGGTGTCCCCTGCACCTCCGCGAGGATCCGGTCGGCCCCGTCGGCCCGCAGACGCTGGGCGAGGGTCGACGCGGCCACGCCGGGCTCGTTGCTCTCCGACGCCGTCCGGATCACCTTCGCCCCGTCGGCGGTGGCCACGAGACCCACCATCCGGATCCGGTCCCCCTTCGCCGCCGCCAGCGCGCCAAGCGGGAGGTCGCAGCCGCCGCCGAGGAGCTGGACGAGCACGCGCTCGGCCTCGAGGGCGCGGCGCGAGGGGAGATGATCGAGGACGGAGACGACGGCCCTGGTGGTCCGATCCTCCGCCCGTACCTGGACGGCGAGGCAGCCCTGACCCGGGGCGGGCACCATCTCGTCCACACGGAGGCGCCGAGCGTGCGGCGGTTCCACGCCGAGGCGCGCGAGACCGGCCGCCGCGAGCACGAGCCCGTCGACCTCACCGTCCGCGAGCTTCCGGAGCCGTGTGTCGACGTTCCCGCGGATCTCGGTCACGCCCATGCCCGGGAAGTTGGCGAGCAGCTGGGCGCGGCGTCGCACGCTCGAGGTGCCGACGACCATGCCGGGTGGCAGCTTCGCCTCGCGTCCGATCAGCACGTCCAGCGGATCGCCTCGCTTCGGCACCGCGGCGATCGCGACGTCGTCCTCGTCCTCGGCGGGGAGGTCCTTCGCCGAATGCACGGCGATGTCGACCTCGCCCGAACGGAGCGCATCGAGGATCCGGTCGACCCAGAGACCCTTCATGCCCGACGGGGACTCCGTGGCGGCCACCCCCTCGTCGCCGGACGTCGACATCGGCACGATCTCGGACCGGAAGCCGTTCGTGGAGAGCAGCGCGGCCACCTCCTGCGCTTGGGCGAGGGCGAGGGCCGAACGCCGGGTGGCGATCCGGAGGGTGCTCACTCCCCGTCGAGGAGGGAAGGGTCGAGGCCGAGGAGCTCGGCGAGGAGCGCGGCATGCGTCCGGCCCGAGCCCGGCTCGGACCGCTCCTTCAGAGCGACGATCGGGTCGTGCAGCAGCTTGGCGACGATCCCGCGCGCCAGCGCCTCGACGGCCGCGCGTTCGTCGGGAGAGAGATCGGCGAGGCGGGCCGCGTGGCGCTCGAGCTCTCCCTGTAGGACCTCGTCACCGCGGCGACGGATCGCGCGGATCAGCGGCGAGAGCTCGTCGCCGCGGCGACGCACCACGAAGCGGCGGACCTCCTCGGCCACGATCTCGTGGGCCTGCTCGATCGCTGCGTCCTCTTCGGGGGAACCTCGATCACGCAGCGCGCCGACGTCGAAGAGGGTCACCCCGGGGAGGTCGCCGGCCTCGGGCTCCACGTCGCGCGGCACGGCCAGGTCCAGCAACACGAGCGGCGACGCGTCGGCCGGCCGTGCCGCGCGCACGAGGTCAGCCTGCACGACCACGCCTGTGGCGCCGGTCGCAGAGACGACGACGTCGGCGGCCCGAACGGCCGCGGGAAGCGCGTCGAGGTCGCCCGGCTCGGCAGCGTGCCGCGCGGCCAGGGAGCGAGCGTGCTCGAGCGAGCGGTTCAGGATCCTGATGGGTCCCACGCCACGCCGCCGGAGGTGCTTCACGGAGAGGGAGGCCATCGTCCCGGCGCCGATCACCACGACCGAGCGACCGGAAAGGTTGCCCAGCACGTCTTCGGCGAGCGTGGCGGCACGTTCCACGAACGCGTCGGGTGCTGCCCCGAGCGTCGTCTCCTGGCGGATCCGTCGCCCGGCCCGGGACGCCGCGTGGAACAGCCCCTGCATCCGGGATCCCGCCGCGCCCTCGCCGTCGGCGAGGCGCAGCGCCTCCCGTACCTGCGCCTGGATCTGCGTCTCGCCCAGCACCATCGAGTCCAGCCCGCCGGCCACGGAGAACAGGTGCTCGATCGCGTCGCGTTCCCAGTGCGCGTAGAGACCGTCGGCAAGCTCCGCCTCGGCCACCCCCCTGGTCTCGGCCAGCAGTCGCTTGAGCGTCAGGAACCCCGCGTGGTAGCTCGGAACGACGCCGTAGATCTCGACGCGGTTGCACGTGGACAGGACCACGGCCTCATCGACCCCGTCCACGTCCTGCACCCGCCGGTACGCCTTCACCAGATCGTCGTCGGTGAACGCGAGCCGCTCGAGCAGGTCGATCGGTGCGCGCCGGAACGAGATCCCGAGGGCGAGGACGGCCATGACGAGGAATCCTACCCAGCCACCGTCCCGAATCGACGTGGGTCGAACGGCGCCGGGTCGAACGGCGGATCGTGCCCGAGGAGCTGGGAGGCGAGCAACTGGGCCGTGCCGGCCCCGAGGATCACCCCTTCCGAACCGTGACCCGTGGCGACCGAGAGGCCGTCCGCGAGTCGTGCCCACGACCGGGCGCTCGTCGGGCGTCATGGGCCGGACCCCCCACCAGGACGACCGCACGCGCGCGTCCGCGAGGCTCGGCACGAGCCGGATCGCGCCGCGCACGATCGCGCTCGGGACCCCGGGCTCCTCGGCCTCGGGCGTGAGCACCGGTTGCCGGGAGGAGCCCGCGATCAGCGATCCGTCGGTCGCCGGGTGCAGCAGCGTCGAGATCTCGGCCGAGGCGTCATCGAGCCCACCCGCGCGCACGGCGCCGTCCACCCAGCGCCCGGTCGCCTCCTCCCACCCCGCGGAGGCCACGAGGCGTTGGAGCGGCGCTCCGTCGACATCCAGCCGGACGAGCCAGCCTCGGGCGCCGGAGATCGGCACCCGGAGCCCGATCGGGTCCAGCAGCGAGGGCGACCATGGCCCCGCCGCGACGATCACCTCGTCGGCGTCGATCCGCCCGTCGTCCGTCACCACGCCGCGCACCCGCCCCGCGTCCTCGACCAGCGCGCGCACCGGGAGGTGATGCCGCACCGCCGCCCCTCGCTCCACGGCCATGAGCGCGAGCGCGACCGTCAAGGCCGCCGGCGCGAGCCGATGGCCATGGTGCACGAGCCAGCCGCCCAGGACTCCGGGCGCGAGCGACGGCTCGAGGCCGAGGACGTCGTCGGGACCGAGCTCGTCCACCTGCGACACCCGCCGCGCGATAGGGATCGTGTGCGCTCCTCCCGAGCTGCATCTCCTCCTCGTCGAGGGCGACGGCGAGCAGCCCGATCGGGTCTTCGTCGAGTCGGAAGGGGACCGGACTCTCGCCGGCGATCTCGAGGTAGCGTCGAAGACTGGCCCGGGCCATCGGGAGCAGCGACGGGTCGGTCGGCGTGAGCCACAAGCCGTTGTTGCGACCCGACGCGCCCGCTGCGAGCTCCTCCCGTTCGAGGAGCAGGACCGACGCGCCGCCGCTCGCGAGCTCGTACGCGCACGCGGCCCCGATGATCCCTCCGCCCACGATCACCACGTCCGGCATGCCGGGCGGGAGCCTAACGCGGGTCCTCTAGAATCCCTCGCGGAGACGTGGCTGAGTGGCCGAAAGCAGCCGCCTGCTAAGCGGTTAGGGGGGTAACACTCCCTCGGAGGTTCGAATCCTCCCGTCTCCGCCGAACCGGTTCAGGCAACCTCGAGGCTGGAGTACATCCCCTCGGCGAAGTGTCCGGGGAGGTTGCACATCACGACGTAGGAACCCGCCTCGAGATCGATCGTGAGGTCCGCGCTCGACCCCGGCGTGATGTCCTCGATCTCGTCGATGAGCGTCAGGCCTTCGGTCGATGCCACGTTGTCCTCGACCGGGAGCGTCGAGGGATCGACGTCACCGCTGAAGACCTCGATCTCGTGTGTGACCGAGCCGTCGTTCGTCGCCGCGAACGTCACGGAGCCGGCCTCGGCTGTCGCCGGTTCCAGCGTGACGGCGTCGTCGCGGAGTGACACCTCGACGTCGCCCTCGCCGCCGGTGCTGGTGCAGCCGGCGGCGATCGCGACGAGCGCGGCGACGGCGAGTAGGCGCGTGATCTTCCGGTTCGGCATCGTGCTCCTCTCGGGTGGGTGTTCGGATCTCAGGCGACCGTCGATACGGTTCGCGTGCCGGCCGTCTCCGTGCTTCGGACGGGCTTCAGGATGTAGACGGTCATCGGCACCACGTAGGCCAACCAGACGAACACCTCGGCGACCGTCGGCACGGGTTGGAGGCCGAACATGCCGGTGATCAGTGACGCCTGGACACTCCCGGGCGAGACCAGCCACGACATGTCGAATGCGGGGCTCTGCCCGATGGTGAGGACCCCCGCTTCCGCGAACTCGTGAACCGCGCTCGCCAGGAGGCCACCCGCCACGAACACGAGGACGACCCCGGTGACCTTGAAGAAGCGGGCCATGTCGATCCGGACGCCGCCCTTGTAGATCCCGTAGCCCAGCCCGACGGCAACCAGGACGCCGATCAGCGCCCCGAGGCCGGCGACGAGGGGGTCGGCCGTCTGCTGGAACGCCGCCAGCAGGAAGATCGCGGTCTCGAGCCCCTCACGGAGGACGGCGAAGAACGCCATGAACGCGAGCGCGAGGCCCGAGCCGGCGGTGAGCGCGAGCGCTGCGCGGGTCTCGAGGTGGCCCTTGAGCTCGCGCGAGTGGCGGCGCATCCAGACGATCATGTAGGTCACGCCCGCCACCGCGACCAGGGAGAGCACCCCTTCAACGGTCTCCCGCGTCTTGAACGAGAGCTGCGACCCGACCACCGTGAAGATCACGGCGAGCGACGCGCACAGCGCGATCGCGAGGGCGACGCCGAGCCACATCGGAACGCAGACCCCGTCCGCGGGTTGTCAGGAACGCGGCGATGATGCCCACGATCAGCGCGGCCTCGAGCCCTTCCCGGAGGCCGATCACGAACGACGGAAGCACTCTCTCGAACCCTCCCCTTAGGTCACCCGAAGTGGCTCATTCGTCACGACGAAGTGATTCCTACCAGATTGGTCGGATCCATCGCAACCCCGGGGACTCGCGGGCGGGCTCGGATGGTCGGACGTAGCATCTCGCCATGAGCGGGAGCGCCGAGCCGATCAAGGAAGAGGAAGGGCATCGGCTCCGGCGGGAGACGGTGGAGCACTACCTCGAGACGATCTTCTACATCGCGCACGAGGGCGAGGTCGTCCGGCCCGGCAGGATCGCGGAGTGGCAGGGCGTGAGCGCCCCCACGGTCTCAGCGACGCTCGGCAAGCTCGAGCGCGACGGGTGGATCGCGATGGCGTCGGACCGGAGCGTCACGACGACCGAGCGCGGCGAGTCGCTCGCCGCCACCGTGGTCCGCCATCACCGGCTCCTCGAGCGATGGCTCACCGACACGCTGGGACTCGACTGGGCGAGCGCCGACGAAGAGGCGCAGCGACTCGCGCCCGGTCTCACCGACGAGGTCGCCGATCGGCTCGCCGCCCACCTCGGGGATCCGACGACGTGTCCGCACGGGAACGTGATCCCGGGGCGACCCCTGCCCGTACGGCGAGCTCGTGGCGCTCGCCGACCTCGACCCCGGCGCCGGCGCTACGGTCCGTCGGATCTCCGAGGTCGCCGAGCACGACGCTCCGCAGGTGCTGCGGCAGCTGGAGGCGTTCGGGCTCGTGCCGGGAGCGCCCGTGACGATCGGCGACGGCGACCCGGGGCTCGGCGCGATCGCCGTCGAGGTCGGGGACGAGACCGTCGCGCTCGGCCTCGACGTCGCGCAGCTCGTCTGGGCCGAACGCACCTGAGCCTCCACAACGCGCACGTCAGATGCGAAATCGGCCACTGGTAGAGTTGCTTCTCGGCGCCGGTAGCTCAATGGATAGAGCATCTGACTACGGATCAGAAGGTTGGGGGTTCGACTCCCTCCCGGCGCGCTTCCGCATGTCGTGTTCCGGGTGATGCTGGACACTCCGGCGTCACCTGATCCTTGGCGGAGCTCGGCTGATCCTTGACGGAGCTCCGGCTGATCCTTGACAGCGGCTCCGGCTGACCCGACGCTCCGGCTGATGCTGGCGCTGCTCATCTCGTGAAGGGGCTGGGCGCTATCAGGCGGTCCTGGTGGCGGTGGTCCAGGACGGCTGGAAGGTCTCCGAGGTCGCAACGGCGGTCAAACGCGCGGGCACCGATCCACATGGAGATACTGGCGGCACTCCGCGTCGGTGATTGATCTCCCGGCCTCGCGCCGCGCGATCTCGAGGAGATCGTCGATGTCGAGGGCCCAGATCCGGACACCGTCGCACAAGCTCGAGGAGGCGAGCTTCGTGCCGTCCGGACCGAAGGCCACGCCCTCCACGGCGCATCCGGACCCTCGCAAGCTGAGTTGGTGGGCGCCCGTGTCCGCGTCGAACAGCCGCACCAGGCCGTCCACGCTCGCTGTGGCGATGCGCGATCCGTCGGGGCTGAAGGCGAGATCCTTGACGCCTCCGGAAGGTCCGGCCAGGAGAGCCACGCGCTCACCGCCCTCCACATCCCAGATCTCCCCGAGTCCGTCCGCACCAGACAACAGGACCCTCGGACCGGTGGGATCGAAGTCCACCTGCGCGTAGGGTCCCTCCGCGTCGATCGTGAGGAGGACCTCATCTCGCGTCCAGTCCCAGACCCGCACGCGTTCCGCGGAGCCGGACCACTCGGCCGTGGCCACCAGGCGGCCGTCCGAGCTGAACTCGACGTCGGAGAAGTTGAAGTCCTCAGCCTCGCCCAGCACTCGGATCACCCCGCCGGAGCGATCGACGATCTTCGCGGTTCCCTCCCAGCTCGCGGTGGCTACATACTCGCCATCCGGGCTGAAGGCGACCTCGTTGACGTCCTCGCCGTGCCCGATCCGCCAGAGCTCCTCGCCGGTCGAGGCATCCCACGCCCGTGCCGCCGACGCCCCTCCGAAGCCATCGGGCTCGCTCCTGCCGCCGAGGGCGATCGACGAACCATCGGGGCTCACATCGAAGGATCCGAACCCGAAGTAGTCGGTCGGAGGCCCGATCGTTCGAATCTCGCGCCCGGTCTGCAGGTCCCAGATCGTCACCGCGCGTGGCGCTTCCGCGTTCTGCTCCACGCCGCCCTCCCAGCTGCTCGTCACCACGCGCCGTCCGTCCGGCATGAACTCCGCCCCGGGATAGCCGGGCGCGGGGAGGTTGGCCCACTCGGCGTCGCCGGTCGGCCCCAGGTCCCAGACCCTCACCGCGGAGAGGTTCGCGTCCCCGGCCATCACCCGGGACCCGTCGGGGGAGAAGGCCACTCCCACGATGCCGCTCTTCGACTCCTGCGCGGAGAGCGACCACCGCTCTTGAACGCCCTCAGGGCCGATCTCCCACACCTTCGTGGTGCCGTCGGAACCGCCCGTGACCAGGCGAGACGAATCGGGGCTCCAGGCGACGCCGAACACGAAACCGGTGTGACCGAGCAGCGTGTGCCGGACGGTTCCCGTTTCCGCGTCCCACACGCGAGCGGTGCCCTCGCTGCTCCCGGCGATGAGTCGGCCGTCCGGACTCCAGGCCACCCCCCGAGTATCCTCCTCGTCACCACGGCCACGGGGTCCCAGCACAGGAGAGCCAGAGTCTGGCCCCGCCAGAGCGAACGCTTGCTCGCCGGTGGTCACGTCGAACACGGCGCCCACTTCATCGTCCCGACCCGGGTCTGACCACGGCCACGTATCTGCCGTCCGGACTGAGGGCGGTGTCGATCGCCCCCGGCTCGCGGATCGTCGAGACCACCCGGTCGGTGGACAGGTCCAGGACCTGGACCTGTCCGACGTCGTCCTCGGACCAGACGGCGGACACGAGCGACCCATCGGCGCTGAACGACGGACCCCATGCTTCGCCGACCGCCGACAGGCTCGAGAGGAGCCTCCACGTCGAGGAGTCCCACACGTTCAGCTTTCCGTCGTCCCCGGTGGAGGCGAGCCTGGAACCATCCGGGCTGAACGCGACGTCGTTCACGTCCCCGTCGTGACCCTGGAACGAGCGGACACTCTGGCCCGTCTCCGAGTCCCTGATGTCGATCAGGCCCGAGTTCTCGGGGCCCTCGGTCACGAAGACTCCTCTGGGGCTCCAGGCGAGCAGCCCTCCCACCCCGGGCACCTCCAACTCGAGCCGGGACGCCACGACCGCCCGGTGGAGGGCCTCCTCCGCTTCCCAGAGAACCGTCCCGTCCGCCGAGCGGGTGGTCTGGACGGCCTCGATGGCGAGCAGGACGCTGAGCTCCGGGTCGACCTCCAGGTTCGCCACCGAGGCCGCGGCCAGCTCCCTCGCCGAGGCGATCCTGGCCTCCCGCTGTGCCCTGCCGCGCTGATCCGTGGCCACGACGGTGAGCGTCGCGGCGATGAGGGCCGCGACCGCGAACACCGCGACAAGGCCGCGCAGACGGCGCGCCGATCGCCGCTCCAGGTCGGCCTCGCGGGCCCTGCGTGACTCCCCTTCTGCTCGGTCGGCGTCCCGCTGGGCCAGGCCGGCATCGAGGTAGTCATGCTCATCCGCGGTGAGGGCGAGCCCAGAGGAGGCCGCCCAGGCTTCGAAACGAGCGAGGTGGGTGCCCCGTAGCACGAAACTGGGGTCCCGCCCCGAAACCGTCCAATCGCGGGCTCCCGCGGCAAGACGCCGATGGGTCCGGACGTCCTCGCGGGCCGCCTCGATCCACCCACGCAGGCGGCCCCATTCGGTTAGCAGGGCCTCGTGCGCCACCTCGACGGTCGGCCCCCGGGTGGCCGGGTCACGGTCGAGCGACAGCAGGCGGCGGGCTCCGAAGGTGTCGATCACGGCGTCCAACGCCTCCACGTCGACCTCCAGCGATGTCAGCTCCGATCGGAGCACCCGCCGTCGCGTGTCGTCGCCTCCCTCCCTGCCCACTGTGATCAGGCGCAGGAACAGCTGCCGCGTGGCCTCTTGTCCGGATCGGGTCAGCCGTCCGTACAGGGCCTCCGCTCGGCGGGAGAGCGCCCCGGAGACCCCGCCGATCCGCCGGTATCCGTCGAGGGTCAGCGTCGAGTCCTCCCGCTGGTCGAACAGCTCCGTGAGTGCGTACTGGAGGAGCGGAAGGGCCCCCGGCTGGGTCGCCACGTCCGCGACGATCTCGGCCACCAGCGCCGGATCGATCCGAAGGCCGACCCCCTCGGCAGGGGCCACCACCGCGCGCTGGAGCTCCTCGGGAACGAGCGGCGTCACGGTGACCGTCCGGGACTTCATCAGCTCGGCGAGCCCGGCGTAAGCCAGGGGCCGATCGTAGAAGTCGGCCCGAAGGGTGCACACGATCCGAACCCGGCTCGTCGGGCTCGGTCGCCGCGGCGAGGACGAACCCGAGGAATCTCTCTCGAACGTCCACGTCGTCGACCAACGTGAACAGCTCCTCGAACTGATCGATCACCAGAAGGAGGTCTGAGCCGGGTGGGAGCATCTCCTCGGCGGCCGACACCAGGCCGAGGTCACCCCGTTCCAGTCGCTCGACCAGATCGCGGGGGGGGTGCACGGCGATCCGGATCAGTGCCGAGGCAAGCTCATCCAGGGGGTGGGTTCCCGGGCGCATCTCGAGCAGGAACCACCGGTCCGAACCAGGAACCGCTCCGCCTCGCAGCGCCGGCAACAGGCCCGCGCGGACCAGGGACGACTTGCCGCTTCCCGAGGGGCCCACCACCGCCAGGAAACGGGACGCGTCCTGCTGGGACAGTCGGGCCACCAACTCGCCGACCAGGGCCTCTCGGCCGAAGAAGTCGGCAGCGTCGGATTCCAGGAACGGGCGAAGCCCCTTGTACGGGTTGCGGACCTCGGTGGATGGCATCGCCACGCGGGGAGCCGCCGGGACCAGCGCGGCCCGGAAGGCGGAGGCGATGACCTGGGCGTCCGGGTATCGCTCAGCGGGGGCTTTGGCGGTGGCCTTCGCGATGACCTCGTCGACGGCGCTGGGGAGCTCCGGGCGAAACTCCCTGATCGAGGGCACCGGCTCGGTCAGATGCTTCGCCATCACCTCCTCCGGCGCCGCGTCGGCGAACGGATGACGACCGGCCAGGATCTCGTACAGCACTAGGCCAGGCTGTAGATGTCGGTCCGGGACGTGGCCGGCTCACCGCGGATCTCCTCGGGGGACAGGTAGTAGGCGAGCGGACTGGCGTTCTCCCCGGCGCAACCTCGGCAACCTCCACGTCCTTGGCGATGCCGAAGTCGGACAGGTAGGCGTTGTCCTCCTCGTCGAACAGGATGTTGGCCGGCTTGACGTCGCGGTGCACCACACCTTGGCGGTGGGCGACCGCCAGCGCCTGGGCTGATCTGGTCCAGGAGCCTCGCCGCTTCCTCAGAGCCGAGGGGCCCGTGAGCGAGGCGCTCCCGGAGGCTCCCCCCGCGGAGGTACCGCATCACCAGATAGGCGCCGTCCGGTTCCCGCCAGAAGTCGTAGAGGGGTACCACGTGGGGATGCTCGAGCCGAGCCACCAGCTGGGCCTCGGCTTCGAACCGCCTGATGAACCCGGGATCGTTCGCGAACCGGGGATGGATCGTCTTGATGGCCACCTCCCGGCCGACCTGGGGCTGGAAGGCCCGATGGACCGATCCGAAAGACCCCGCTCCGACCTGCTCGAGCAGTCGGTACCCGCGGAGGGGCTCCCCCGCGATGTCCAGCGAGGGATCCTGACGGAGGATGCGCTCGTGGAGGCGGCGCAGCTCGGGCGAGGGGTCGATCCCCAGCTCCTCGGCGAGCAGCTCCCGGGCCCGCTGGAACGCCGCCAGCGCATCGGCCTGACGATCCGACCCGTACAGGGCGGTCATGAGATGGAGCCACAGGCGCTCCCGGAACGGATGCTCCGCGACCAGCGTCTCCAGCTCCGGAACGAGCTCTCGATGGCGCGCCAGCTCGAGCTCGGCGTCGATCCGGTCCTCCAGGGCCGCGACGCGGAGCTCCTCCAGGCGGGCGATCTCCGGCTGGAGTGACGCCTGGTCGGTCAGGTCCGCCAGCGCTGGACCTCGCCATAACCCGAGGGCCCGCTCGAATATCTGGACGGCGGTAGCCGGGTCGGCGGTCCGGATCGCCCGGCCTTCATCCACCAGCGCTTCGAAACGCACCGCATCGATCGCTGAGGGCTCCGCCCGGAGGACGTAGCCGCCCGAGCGGTGCTCGAGCCGATCGGGGCCCAGAGCCTTCCTCAGGTGGGAGAGGTAGCCGCGAAGGGTGCTTCGGGCCGCCGGTGGAGGTTCGTCTCCCCACACCTCCCCGATCAGCCGGTCGGAGTCGATGGCCTGGTTCGCTCGGATGACCAGGTGGGCCAAGACCGTCCGCTGCTTCGGGCCACCCAGGGGCCGCGGCCCATCCCCGTCGGCCACCTCGAGCGGTCCCAGGATCCGGAGTTGCATGGGGGCGACCGTACGCTCCCTCTCCGCCGGGGGGAAGCCCCCACCTGTGGCCTCCAACGCCTTTCCAACGATCCTCCTGCGGCCTTCCAACGCGGGTCTCCCACCCTCGACATCACGCCTCAGCATGGGGCGACGACCGGGTCCCGGAATGGACCCAAGGAGGTGGGGAGCGATGAGACGTCCAGCAACCGCTCGAAAGGGGGGCGGTCGGAGCCTCTACCGGTGGCCGGATGGAAGGGAAGGGCAGATGACGAATGAGATGAGAGGGCAGGTCATGCACCGCCACGCACGTTGGCTCGCATTGGCCGTCCTCCTGGTACTGGGGGCATGTGGACCGGGTCAGGAGGCTGCTGACCCGACGGGTCCCACGCCGCCGGCGAGCGAGCCGAGTCCCACGACGACGATCCAGGACATCATGGAGCTCGAGGACTTCGCTCCCCTCGAGCCCGGGACCTACTTCATCGACCCCGACTCCGACCCCTCCACGCCCCTCCGGGTGGAGTACGAGGTGCCCGTCGAGGGATGGTCGCAGTGGATCGGCGCGGTCAAGGGCACCGAGGATGGGCACGTCATGCGTGAGCATCACCACCGTGGTGAACCTGTGCGACGCAAGGATGCCGCGACCATTCGTAGGCCGATCCCCGGTCGGACCGAGCGTCGACGACCTCGCTGTCGCGCTGGCGGACCTGGCCCCGTTCCGGGTGACGTCGCCCCCGAAGGACGTGACCATGTACGGCTACCGCGGGAAGTACCTGGAACTCACCGTGCCCGACCTGCCGGTCGAGGGCAGGGGACGACCGCTTCACCGGATGCGTCGACGGCAACCTCTAGAGCTGGGTCACGCCCCGTCGACGTAGCCGGAGCCAGGGGACGCGTTCTACGGCTACACGGGCCCTGGCTACAGCGAGGAGTTCTGGATCCTCGACGTCGAAGGGACCCGCCTGGTGATCGATGGCCGGACTGGTCTCCCGGCTCGCCGCCCGAGGACCTCGCCGAGCATGCGCGCCATCCTCGACTCGATCCGGATCGAGCCATGAGGTTGCTGAAGACAAGTGCCCCGGACGGGGGGCGCCGCCTGGCCCGGGCGACGACAGGGGCAGGGGAGGTGGAAGCGATGAGGCGAAGGTTCACCAACGCCAGCGCGATCGGGGAGGGAGCCACCGGCCGGAGGCCGGCGGTGGGCGCGGCAACGATCAGCGTCCTCGCCGCCCTCATGGTCTGGGTGGCCTTGCCGGCGAGCGCACAGCCGTTCTCGCCGTGGGCGCCCGCCCAGAAGGTCGACGACATCGGCGGCAACAGCAGCGAGCTGAACACGACGTTCCTCGACGGCTGCCCCATCCAGTCGCCCGACGGGACGAGCCTGTACATGGCATCAACCGACCAGGCGGGCTCGGCGGCATCACATCTGGGTTGCCCACCGGCTCAGCACAAGCGACCCGTGGGGGGCGCCCGTGAACCTGGGGGAGCCCGTGAACTCCGGGGCCGACGACTTCTGCCCTACCCCGGTACGGGGGGGTGGACTGTTCTTCGTGAGCAGGGAGGCGCTGCGGGCAGCTGCGGGATGGCGGACGTCTACTTCACCCGCCGCAGTCCGGTGCATGGGTGGAGCGAGCCGGTGAACCTGGGGTGTGGCGCGAACGGCGGCCCGAACAGCGCCCTGGACGAGATGGGTCGCTCCTACGTGGAGGTGGGGGACACGGCGCTTGCTCTACTTCTCGAGCGGCCCCGACATCTACCTCAGCGAGCGTCAGACGGACGGCACCTACGGGCCGGCGGCGCCCGAAGCGGAGCTGAACAGCGCCGCCAGCGACATCTAGCCGAACGTTCGAAGGACGGGTTGGAGGTCGTGTTCGCGTCGAAGCGTCGGGCCGGCGCGACCAGGAGGTCTAGTGGCCGTCCGGGACAGCGTGGACGCTCCGTTCTCCGCCCCGGTGGACCTGGGGGAGGCCGTGAACACGACGACGCAGCGAGACCCGCCCCTCCCTGTCCTGGGATGGGACCACGCTGCTGTTCGGCCGGGCCCCGGGTCCCGAGGGCTCGACCGATATGTACATCGCCTAACCGGGAGAAAGCGGCGGGTGACAACGAGGGCCACCTTCGACGGGGGGTGGAGGACATGACCAGCGATCATCCGGCGGACGTCGAGAAGGCACGGAAGAAGGGCCTGAGTGGTGCGTCGGGATTCGAGACCGGGAGACCCCGCGGGGGATGAGGAGGAGGAACGATGAGGCTGCGGCGAGGCGTCGGCGCCGTGAGGCGCCGATGATCGAGCGCGTGCTCGCGCGTCGTGACCGCAAGCGTCGCGACCAGCGCGTCCCGTCACGGCGTTTCCCGTCGCGGTGTTGCACGCACAGTGACCGGTGGAATACGGCTCATGTCATCGAGAGCTGAGAGACCAGCGCGGGCTTCTCGGGCTGGTTCTCGTTTCGATCGAGGCAACGGAACACGCAGACGATGACGGTCGGAACGGCGGGGAGCGTGCCTGGAGATCGAGGTGCACGACGACCACGCCTGTGTGTTCGGGTGAGCCGTCGACGATGAAGGGTCCGAAGGATCCGGGACGACAGGGAGCTCGTCATCCCGCCCGGTGCGACTGCGACGACGGGTCCGAGCCCGAGGCCCCGAGCGGCGCTCCCCTGGAGGAGCAGCTCCGCGACCTGACCTTCGTCCTCGACCCGGAGGCCGGGACCCTCACGGACAACTTCGGCGGCGGTCTGGAGGCGGACGCGTCGCGGAGGAGCCGCTCACGGACCTGGAGCCGCTGTGGCCGCAGACGAGCCTGGAGGAGGTCCGCCAGGCCCAGGAGCTCGCGGACGCCGGGGATCCTCGCTACACGTGGCAGGTCGCTCCGTACCTGGCGGAATCCAACTCGCGCAGCACCATCCCGACGACGCGGAGATCTTCGCCCGGTTCCTCGAGGGGGAGCTCGGCTGGGAGGAGTTCCTCTGGGACGAGGTCTTCGCCCATCCCGAAGGTCTCGACCCGGGTGGGGTCGTGTATATCCGGTGCGCGCCGGGCCTGTCGAACCCCTTGTACCCGACCGACCCCGAGCACCCCGGGTGCGCGCCGACGATCGACGAGCTCCGGTACGAGACGGTGAACATCAAGCGTGGCTCAGCTCGACCGCCAAGGCCGCTCCGGGACCTGGGTGGTGACCGGCTGGGAGATGGTCGAGCCGGTCGCGCAGGCGGACCGCCGCGTCGCGAAGCTGAGGCGACGGCGTTCATGGAGGCCTTCTCTCAGGCACGGATCGATGGTGAAGGCGCCGAGGGCTTCGCCGACCTCGCCAAGTACGACCCCCTCTCCGCCGAGCGGGTCGACCTGGAGATCCCGCTCCTGTACGCCACGAGCACCGGAGCCCCCTACGAGCGATCGGAGTTCGAGCTCGTGAATGGCCCGGTGTGGCCCTCGGGCCGGATGCGGCTCGAGGTCAGGATGTTCGCGGAGAACGGCGAGACCGTGGTGGAGCAGCTCTTCTCGCTGGAACGGGACGACGACGGATCGCCTGCGACTCGTGTACGACTTCCAGGACGGGCCTGCGGGACCGGCCCCGGGACCACCGAGAACGGGGAGGCCGTGCCCGTGGAGTACGGCTTCCTCGATGGCGCGGTGACCTACCGCGCGACCTATCCGGCGGCGCCGCACTCGGACCTCTGGGATCAGGCTCCGGACGTGGCCACCGTCGTCGGCGCCGCACGAGCGACGACTCCTGTCTGATCCTGGCGGACCCCAGGCCGATCGGGCCGGGCTGCGAGGAGGCCCCGGCTCCCGCCGATGCCGAGGCGCTGGCCCGGAGCATCCGGTCCGACCCCGACCTCGAGGCCGATGCTCCGGTGGCGGTGACCATCGGGGGGATCCTCGGCCCTGCAGATCGACGTGGTGATGGCGCCGAACGCGAGCGCATGCCCATGGCAGACGGCCGATTCCTCCCGAGCGCCCCCTCCTCCTGAAGCATGCCCCCTTCGTCGTACAGGGCGGAGACCGGGCGCGCATCTACCTGCTCGATCTGCCCGGAGGATCGGCCCGGGTCCTGGCGATCGCGACCATCGCTGACGAGGACAGCTTCGAGCGCGTACTGGAGGTGGCGGCGCCCATCGTGGACTCCATCGAGTTCCACGCCCCATGAAGCGCAAGTGACGGGTCATCTGGACCGCGAGTACCTCATCGCACGAAGCCTGATCCGCGGAGGGCATCAGACTTCCCCCTCCGTCTGAGGTGGGTCGGCTCGTGCAGCAGAGGTGACAACGGCTCGGCGCTCAGCGCTCGGATCGACATGAAGGAACAGTGGAACAGTGCTCCGCACACAGTTCGCCCGAGCCTGACTGCCGTTCAGAATGGTGTGGTTCGACTCCCTCCCGGCACGCTCCAGCGGAAACGCTCGGCTGTCTTCGATGGTCATGCCGCTGAGATGCGATTGGCGCGCTCTCCTCCCACGTTCGAGCGGTACGGCTTGTTACGGCGCCGGTTGGTCCGGTCGTGCTGGCGGCCGGAGGGTCGGCGTGACCTCGGATGTACCCGTCCCTTTGGCCTCCTCCAGTTGCTTCCCCCGACGGTAGATGCCGTGACCGGCCATGGCGACGATGGCGCCGAGCAGGATACTTGGCGCACAGCGCTCGGACCCGACCTGCGGAAACGCTGCTCCGCACACCGTTCAGCCCGACCTGACTACGGATCAGAAGGTTGGGGGTTCGACTCCCTCCCGGCGCGCTAGCAGCCGAAACGCTCGGATCGCGGCGTCGTTTGGGGTGATAGCTTCCAACGACCACGACATCGGGAGGTTTGGGATGCGTCTTCGAGTGATGCTCGCCGTCGTCCTTGCGGCCATCGTCCTTACACCTACACCCGCCGCCGCGTCCGCTGCTGACATCGCTTCGCCGGTGACCTGCACGCTGCCCGAATCAAACGCCGACAGCCTCGAGCTCCTCAACACGTACTACCAGGGCTACTGGTGGGATCACACCGACCTGACGATCGCCGTCCAGTCCCACCCGGCCGCCACCGAGTCGCAACTCGATTCGGTCCACGATGCCATCGCGATCTGGGCGGACGTGCTGCTCACATGCTTCGACGGCGCCATCACGCTGACAGACGTCACCGGAACCGGGACGAACAACCAGCAAGCTGCCGATATCGTGGTGCACTACGTCCCTCACTTCGGGGGCTCCGCGTTCGGCGGGATCGCGCTCTGTGGCCGGCAGGACTGCGCCAACGTCATCGTTGGTTCAGTGCCGCCGCCGGGTTCCGATTTCGAGGAGTACACGCCCCAGGAACTCACCTGGGTTGCCCTCCACGAGATCGGTCACGCGCTTGGGCTCGGGCACGCCACGAACCTAGAGGAGAGCACTGACCTGATGGGCTACGGCTGGCCGGATCTCGGCGATCCGGTCCTATCCGATTGCGACATCGACGCCCTCGCGGTCGTCTTCGCGTGGGTGTTCGAAGGAGGAGAGCCACACCCACCTGAAGCAGGCCCGTACGACTGCTCCTTGGATTAGGACCGCGCTGCGATTCGGCTCCGCTCCCGGGGCCACGTTGCCTTCCGCTGTGGCGATGCTCCCGACGATGCTCGGGCACGGGCGCGACATCACATCGACCGGCGTTGGAAGAGGGCGCCGCCAGGCACCCTCAGCACCCGACGCAGACCGTCTGCACGCCGGGGAATAGGGTGCAGACCGGAGCACACGGCGATTCGCGAACGACCGCGATCCTGTTCGAGCTTGGAGCACTTCGCCTAGATTCGTGCGGCGATCTGGGCTCGATGTGGGGCACCCGCTTCCAGCGGATACGCTCCGGCCTATGGAACTCACCGACTGGATCGAGGGATACCGGAAGGCCTGGGAGAGGGCTGACACGAACCTCGTCCTTACCCTGTTCACCGAAGAGGCGAGCTACCGGTCGAATCCGTTCGAGGAGCCGCACGTCGGCCACGACGGGATCCGTGCTTACTGGGACGGTGTGACGAGCCAGCAGCGCGACGCTCGAGTCGTGATGGGCAGGCCGTTCGTCGATGGCGACCGGGTTGCGGTCGAGTGGTGGACCACGATGATCTCCGAGGGAGAGGAAGTCTCCCTGCCCGGGTGCCTACTGCTCCGGTTCGCGCCAGACGGACGATGCAGCGACCTCCGCGAGTATTGGAACTACGCGCCCGGCACGCGCGAACCGTTCGCGGACTGGGGAACCTAGCCGGACCGACGGAAGTACTCGGCGATCGCGCTCATGTCGCGGCCTGCGAACCCGCGTGCGAGTGCTTCCTGGACCAGCTCGCGGTTGCGCTCGCCCTGTCCCATCGGGGCGTCGACATCGCGCGCGAGAGCCAGGATCAGGTCGAGGTCCTTCGCCATCAGATCGAGCGTGAACGTGAGCGGGGCGTTGTCCGGATCCTCGAACGCGGGGCGCTTGTAGAGGACGAAGGGCGCGGCGGCCGCGCCCGCTGCGAAGACGTCGTACGCGGCTTTCCGGTCGACGCCGGCCTTCTCCGCGAGGACCAACGCTTCTGAGAGCCCCACGTCGATCGCGTGGACGAGGGCGTTCACCGCGAGCTTGACGGTCGCGCCGGCTCCCAGCGCGCCGACGTGGAAGACCTTCGCGGCGAGGGCATCGAGGACCGGCCGGGCTCGCTCGAGCGCCGCCGCGTCCCCGCCGACCATGATCGTGAGCTCGCCCTTCTCGACCGTGGGAACGCTCCCGGATACCGGGGCGTCGAGGAACGCTGCGCCTCTGGCGGCGACCGCCTCGCCGACCCGGAGCGAGGTGGCGGGCGCGACCGTGCTCATCTCCAGCACGACGTGGTCGGGTCCGGCCGCGATCGCGGCCCCCTGGTCGCCGAGATACGTCGCCAGCACGGCTTCGTCGTCCGCGAGGCTGCTCAGTACCACGTCGGCGGCGGCGACGGCCTCTCCGGCGCTCGCCGCCGTCTTCGCGCCGTGCGTCTCCGCGACGGTGTCGGCGCGCTCTCGGGTGCGGTTCCACACCGTGACGTCGAAGCCTGACCGGCGGAGCGTCCCGACCATCGCCCCGGCCATGTTCCCGGCGCCGAGGACGGCGACGCGTGGCGTCATGTGAGGGACCAGCCTCCGTCGATCTGGATCTCGCTCCCGTGCATCGACGGGTTCTCGAGGAGGAACACGGCCGCGTCGGTGACGTCGCGCATCGTGACGAGGCGTCCCGTCGGCGTCTTCGCCTTCGTCGCCTCGAGGGCCTCGGTCTTCGGCGCCCAGAAGGGGCTGTCGGCAACGATCCCCGGGTGGAGCGCGTTCACGCGGATCGGCGCGATCTCCGTCGCGAGGCTCCGAACCAGCCCGTCGACCCCGTGGTTGATCGTGGTGATCGTCGTCGAACCGGGGTACGGGCGGAGCTTCGCGAGCCCGCCGTACAGCAGGATCGACGCATCGGGGGTGAGCCGCGGGAGCAACGAGTGGATCACCTCGGTGTAGCCGACGAGCTTGAGCGTCACGAGCCGGAGCGCGGCCCCGATGTCGTAGTCCTTCACGGTGTTCAGGTCGCGCTCGAGCGCCGCGAGCACCAGCCGGTCCACCGAACCGACGCCCGCGAGGGCCGCCGCGATCGTCGCCGGATCCGCGAGGTCGAACGCGAGTCCCTCGACGGAGGCACCGAGCTCGGCCGCCGCCGCCGCCGCGCGCTCTGCATCTCGCCCGGTCACGACGACGCGGCGGCCGGCATCCGCGTAGTGCTGTGCGAGGTCCCGTCCGAGCCCGTGGGTCCCGCCCACCACGACCACCGTATGCTCAGCCATCTCCGTCCGTTCCTCCCTCGCTCGTCGTTTCCTCTGAGGTACTCCCAGTCCCGGGCGAATCGGTAGGAGTGGCGATGCGGCGGTTGCGGCGCCTGCGTCTCGAGCCAGCGCACGATCCCGGGTCCGGGATTCGTGAAGGCGTGGACGCAGCCGACGCCGGCCCACGCGACGTCGCCGGGCACGAGGTGGTACCGCTCGCCGTCGAACTCGGCGTCGACCTCGCCCTCGAGGATCAGGTACGTCTCCTCGTACGGGTGGTCGTGCCGGCCGGCCAGCCCGCGCGGCTCGTACTGCACCATGAACATCGTGAGGAGCTGCGCGCCGAGGTCGGCGTCGACCATCATCTTCACGGTGATGCCGCTGTAGACGAGCAGGGCCGTCCGCATGCTCGCCGAGACCGCGAGCATGTCCTGCGTCTGCTTGTCGACCTCCATGTTCGCCGGATCGATGTGGCCGAACGACCGCGTCCGAGGATCGCGCACGTCGATGGGAGTCGGGGTGCGCTCCGGCAGCCCCGGGACGGCATAGGTGTCGCCCTGGACCCGCGATCGCGGCTGGGGCGCCCACATCCCCGCCCACCGGACGGGCGCATCGGAGACGTTCCGGAGCGCGTGCGGGGCGCCCACCGGGGTCACGCCGTAGTCACCGGGCCGGAGCAGGTTCGCGCCTTCGCCCGTGTCCACGACGACCTCGCCCTCCAGCACGTAGAGGCTGTCCTCGTAGCTGTGGACGTGCCACGGGATGCGACCTCCGCGATCCAGCTCCACGATCGCGAACCCCGTGTGCACCGCGCCGGGCACGTCCTCGTCGACGACGGACCACCGGCGCAGTCCCTCCGCGGTGGCGCCCGGTGGCGCCGTGAGCTCGAGCTCTCGCCCGGGCCGCACGAGATGACGGGACGTCACGTGTCGACCCTCATCCGAGCGAGCGCCGGACGCCCTCGACGATCCGATCGACCGACGGGATCGCGGCATCCTCCAACACGTCGGCGGACGGGAGCGGGAGATGCGGGGTCGTGACCCGAACGATCGGCCCGTCGAGCGCGAAGAACGCTTCGTCGGCGACGATCGACGCGATCTCGGCCCCCCAGCCGCACAGGCGTGGGTTCTCCTCGACCGTCACGAGGTGGCCCGTGCGTTCGACCGAGCCCGCGATCGCGCGGACGTCGAGCGGGACCAGCGATCGCACGTCGACCACGTCGGCCGAGACGCCGTCCTCGGCCAGGCGTCCGGCGGCCTCGAGCGCCTTGGGGACCATCGCGCCGAGCGCGCAGATCGTGACGTCGTCTCCCTCTCGCACCGTGCGCGCCTCACCCAGCCGGTCGACGATCTCGCCGTCGGGGACCTCGCCCTTCGATGCGTACAGCACCTTCGGCTCCACCACGACGACCGGGTCGGGGTCGCGAACGGCGGCGGCGAACAACCCGATCATGTCGAGCGGCGTCGACGGGACGACGACCTTCAGGCCGGGGATCCCCATCATCCAGGTCTCGACGCTCTGCGAGTGCTGGGCACCGAACCGAACGCCCCCGCCGTTCGCCGTGCGGATCACGATCGGCAGCGCGATCTGCCCGTTCGTCATGTAGCGGGCCTTCGCGATCTGGTTGGCCACGATGTCCCAGCACACGGCGAAGAAGTCGCTGAACATCAGCTCGGCGATCGGCCGGAGGCCGTTCATCGCCGCCCCCATCGCCGCGCCGATGATCGCCTGCTCGCTGATCGGCGTGTCGCGGACCCTCTTCGCCCCGAACCGGTCGAACAACCCCTCGGTCGTCTTGAAGACGCCGCCCGCTGCTGCGACGTCCTCGCCGATGAAGTACACGGACTGATCGCGCTCCATCTCCTGCGTGATCGCGCGCGCGACGGCCTCGCGGTAGGTCAGTTCCGCCACGCGGAGCCTCCGTCTGCCCAGAGCTCGGTCTCCAGCGTGTCCGGGTCCGGGAACGGCGCGTTGCGCGCGTCCTCCGTGGCCCGATCGACCGCGTCCCGGACGTCGGCCTCGATCCCATCGAGGGTCGCCTCGTCGGCGCCGGCCGCGAGCAGCCGTTCGCGGTAGGAGGGGATCGGGTCGCGACCCATCCACTCCGCGACCTCCTCCGCCGGCCGGTACTTCGCCGGGTCGGCGCGCGAATGGCCGCCGTGCCGGTAGGTCACCGCCTCCACGAGGGACGGTCCGTCGCCGGACCGGGCTCGCGCGACCGCCTGCACGGCGGTCGCGTGCACCTCGTCGGCGTCGTTCCCGTCGATCAGGATCGGATCCAGTCCGTAGGCGGCCGCCCGGTCCGCGGCGGGATGCTCCACGGCCGTGACGTCGCCGATCGGCGTGTACTCCATGTAGAGGTTGTTCTCGCAGACGAACACGACGGGGAGCTTCCAGACCGCGGCCAGGTTGAGCGCCTCGTGGAACGTCCCGATGTTCGTCGTCCCGTCGCCGAAGAAGCAGACCGCCACCTGACCCGTCCCCCGCGCCTGCGCCGCCCACGCGGCGCCCGCGGCGATCGGCATGTGGGCTCCCACGATCGCGTAGGAGCCCATCGCGCCGTGGGAGACGTCCGTGAGGTGCATCGAGCCGCCCTTGCCGCCGCAGATGCCCGTGGCGCGCCCGAGGAGCTCGGCCATCAGGGCCGCCATCGGCGCGCCGCGCAACAGCGTGTGGACGTGGCCGCGGTACGTGCAGAACACCATGTCCTCCGGCTGGAGCGCGGCGGCGAAGCCGGCGGCGACCGCCTCCTGCCCGATCCCGAGGTGCGAGGTCCCCTTCACCAAGCCTTCGAGGAACAGGTCGTGGGCGCGCGTCTCGAACTGGCGGCCCTCCTGCATCATCCGGTAGATCGAGAGCCGGGTCTCGAGGTCCGCGACCTCCGAGACGTCCTTCGAGACGTCCTTCATCTCGGCCTCTCTCGTCTTCTCCATAGACGGTCCTCTCAGTACTCGTTCGCGACCATGAGCTCGTCGCACGGGAACAACGTGATCACGCGGCATCCGTCGGCGGTGACGATGACCTCCTCCTCGATCCGCGCCGCCGACCGACCGTCCGCGGCCGGACAGTAGGTCTCGAGGGCGAAGAGCATCCCCTCCTTGATCTCGAGGGGATCCACGAACGAGTTCAGCCTCGTGATGATCGGCCGCTCGTGCAGGCTCACGCCGACGCCGTGGCCGAACTGCAACCCGAACGCGTCCATCTCGTCCGCGAACCCGAACTCCTCGGCCTTCGGCCAGACGGCAGCGATCTGATCCGTCGCGACGCCGGGCTTCACGAGATCGATCGCGGCGTCCATCCACTCGCGCGAGCGCGAGAACGCGTCCCGCTGCGCCTGCGTCGCCCGGCCGACGACGAACGTGCGGTAGTAGCAGGTCCGGTAGCCGTTGAAGACGTGGATGATGTCGAAGTACGCCTGGTCGCCCGGGCGGATCAGCCGGTCCGAGAACACGTGCGGGTGCGGGCTGCACCGCTCGCCGGCGATCGAGTTGATCGCCTCGACGAACTCCGAGCCCATCTCGAAGAGCCGGGCGTGCGCGAGCCCCACGATGTCGCTCTCCCGGACACCCGGCTTCAGCGCCTCGAAGATGTCCTGGTAGACGCCGTCCACCATCGCGCAGGCCTGCGTCAGCAGCATGAGCTCGTCGGGACTCTTGATCTCCCGAGCGTCGGCCATCACCTGTTGCCCGTCGCGAACCTCGATCCCCGCCTGCATCAGCTCGAGGAAGATCGACGTCTCCGCGACGTCGACGCCGAGCGGCATGTCGCCGACGCCGTCCTCGGTCATGATCGAACGGATCTCCTGCACGGCGCGCGCCTGGAGGCCCACGCGCGGATGGATCGCGCCCTGGAGCCCCGTGTTCCCGCCGACCGAGTTCGTCTCGTCGTACAGGTGGGGCAGCTGCAGCCGGTGGGCCTTGGCCGCCGAGCCGAAGTCGAAGATCCGCGGCCGCCCGGTGCGCGTGAGCAAGGCGTAGCGCTCGCCCTTGTTGAACGCCCAGTAGCCGATCTGGGTGCCGGTGACGTAGCGGATGTTGCTCGTCTCGAACAGGAGCAGGGCGCCGAGCTCGGAGGCGTCCAGCGCCTCCTTCGCGCGGGCGAGCCGATAGGTGCGGAGGCGCTCGAAGTCGACGCGGACCTCCCAGTCGACCCCAGCGATGCCGGGCGCGGGGGTCGTCGCGACCGGGAATCCGTCCGTCGTCGGCATGTTCCTCATCTCCTCGGATGCTCGGGGCGGCCCGGCCGTCGTAGAGCCTCACTTGGCGTCGCGGGCTGCATGATAGGTGACCTCGATCCAGGCACCAGTGACGCTTGATCCCGTCCGTCGCTCGACCGCCTCCTCATCAGATCCCCGGGATCTTGAAACCCGACTTCGCGATCACGTGGTCCCTCGATTCCGAGGCCATCCGTCGCACCGCCGGCCAGTCGACGTGCAGGAGCTCGCCGTGCCGCTTCATCACCCGGCCGCCGATCACGACGGTGTCGACGTTGCCGGTGTCCATGCCGGAGACGACCGCCGTCGCCGGGTCGTTCAACGGCGTCACGTTCATCCGGTCCGTGCGCAGCAGGACGATGTCCGCCTTCTTGCCCGGCGTGAGCGACCCGACCTTCGACTCGAGCCCGTTCGCGCGGGCCCCCTCGATCGTGGCGCAGGCGAGGACCTCGGCGGGGGAAAGGGCCGGTTTGTCCGCCGCGCCTGCGAGCGTCCGTTGCAGTCCGAGCACCGAGCGCATCTGGTTGAACATGTCGGCGGGGACGTTCGTCTCCACGTCGACGCTCAGGCTCGGGCGGAGCCCGCGGTCGAGGAACTTCTGGATCGGGGGCATCCCGTGGCCCATCATCATCTCGACCGGCGAGGCCAGGGAGACCGTGCCGCCGGTGTCCACGATCATCTGGATCTCGGTGTCGTTCAGCGTGGTGCAGTGGATGTAGGTGGTGTCGGGGCCGAGCAGCCCCGCCTCGCCCATCTCCTGGACCTTGGCGTCCTGTCCGTAGCTCCCGACACCGACGTGGGTCGTGATCCTGGCGTCCGCTTCGCGGGCGAGCTTCCAGTGATCCCGCGAGACCTCGAAGTCGGTGAACTCGGGCCCCGGTGCCGCCAGGGCGAGCGTCAACATCTGGTCCTTCGACGAGAAGTGGTCCGTCGCCGCGCGCACGAACCAGCTGGGCTGGCGCTCCTCCCACTTCCCCCACCACGGGAACCCGTAGGCGAAGACGGCGCGCAGGCCCGAGTCCTTCAGCGCTTGGATCACCGCGTCGGTGTGTGCGGGGGAGCCCTGGATGTGCGACCAGTCGAGCAGGGTCGTGACGCCGGCGTCGATCGCCCCCAGCGCCGAGATCAGGTCGCCGATGTAGGCGTCCTCCGGCCGGAAGGCGGGCGCCAGCTTGTGGAGGACGAACGAGATGTAGCTGGATCGTCCCTCCAGGGGGACGTCGGTCCCGATGTTCCGGAGGAGCCCCTCCCAGATGTGCCGGTGCGAATCGACGAACCCGGGGATCACGATCATGCCCGACGCGTCGATCGTCTCGACCTCACCGTTGGTCAGGTTGGGGCCGACGGCGAGGATCCTGTCTCCCTCGATCAGCACGTCCCCCCGGGTGAGGTCGCCGAGCGTGGGATCCAGAGTGAGGACGGTCCCGCCCGTGATCAGCGTCTTCCCGGACGGCGCGACACCGAAGTCGTTCCCGGCGGGGTAGAACGCGGGAAGGCTGGCTGCCTTCGGCGGGCGGCTGCCGACCATCACACGCCTGGCCCGCTTGTAGTTCCGCTTCACCAGCTCTTTGATGTCCCCGAGCTGGAAGAGGACGATCCCGATCAGGACCAGGATGCCGATGATCATCGGCCCGTCGTTCGGTGACAGGCCGAGGTAGGGCAAGACGGTGAGGATGAGCGCGAGGAGGATCGCCGCCACCGTCCCCCCGAAGAACGTGGTCCTGCCCCCTGCCAGGGACGCGCCCCCCAAGACGGCGGCGGTGATGCTGTTGAGCGCGAACGCGGAGCCGACCTGCGGGTTGCCGATCGGGGATCTGGCCATGACGAAGAACGAGGCCACCGCGGCCAGCACCGCCGAGAAGAGGAGGGCGCGGACGCGGATCCAGTTGGTCCTGACCCCACCACGTTTCGCCGACCGCTCGTCGAACCCGACCGCTCGCAGCGCGAGTCCCGACCCGGACGCATGGAGCCACACGTCGGCCAGGATCACCCCGGCGACGACGACGATGAACGCCACGGGGATCGGTCCGACCTTCGTGGTGAGCGCCGAGGCCAGGTCGGGGCTGATCACTCCCTGGGCCGTGGGTCGCAACGTGAGCGAGATGCCGTCCAGGATGCTGAGCGTGGCCAGGGTGGCGATGATCGAGGGGACCTTGAGTCCTCGGATCAGGCCCGCGTTGACGAGACCGAGGGCGACGCCGCAGAGCAGGATGACCCCGGCGCCGATCACGATCTGGGAGGCGGAGGCCTCGGCGCCGATCAGGAAGGAGGCGACGACCACCCCGAGGCTGATCATGCCGCCGACGGACAGATCGAGGTACCCGACGAGGAGCGCATGGTTCTGCGCCGCCGCCGCCACGATCAGGGGCAGCGCGAGGATCAGGATCTGGGAGACGGTGGTCTCGTTGATGAAGCCGGGGAACCGCGAGTTCGTGTACCCCAGCACGATCGCGATCAGCAGGATCTGCAGCGCCACCGGCATCCACAGGCGGAACCGGACGATCTTGCGCCACTTGTTCTTGTCGCGAGCGTCGCGGATGAGCTTCCGGACGGCCCGTCGAACCGCTTCGGTCCGCTCGCTCATGGCCCCCCGTTCACCGAGGGTGCCTTCGGCATCGCGACCCCGAGCGGCGACCGCCCCGCCTTGGACAGCCCGGGCCCTCGCACCATCGCCTCGACGATGCGCAGCTCGTCGAGCTCGTCGCCCGGGATCTCCTCGATGATCTGGCCCCGGGACATCACGAGCACCCGATCGCACAGCCCGGCGAGCTCGATGGGGTCGCTCGACTTCACGAGCATCGCCGTCCCGCTGTTGGTGCGGGTGCGCAGGGCCTTGTAGACGTCGAAGCGGGACCCGACGTCGACGCCCTGTGTCGGCTCGTACGCGAGGATCACCGACGGCTCCTTGAGGAAGCTCCGCGACACCGAGACCTTCTGCTGATTGCCGCCCGAGAGGAACCCGACCGGTTGCTCGAGGGACGGCGTCCGGATCTCCAACCGTTCGACGAGGCCGGCCGCGGCGCGGCGTTCCGCTCGCTTCCTCAGGAGACCGAGGAAGGAGAACCGGCGCAACGATTGGATGGTCATGTTCACCTTGGCGCCGAGCAGCGGCATCAGCGCCTCGTGGGTGCGATCACCGGGCAGCAGCATGATCCCGGCCCCCACCGCCTGGTGGGTCGAGATCAGCGACAGCTCCGTGCCGTCGCAGACGACCAGGCCGGCCTTGGGCGGCTGGCGGCCCGCGAGACAGTCGAAGAGCTGCGGCTGACCGTTGCCTTCGGCGCCCGCGATCCCCACGATCTCGCCGGACTCGAGCGTGAAGCTGACCGGCCCGAACGCCTGCCCTTGCAGGCCGTCGACGACGAGCACCTCACGATGCTCGTCCACCTCGGGGGCGGGTGGCGGGAAGGCGGCGTCGAAGGGGCGGCCGACGATGAGCTCGACGAGCTCCGCCTCGGTCGTGGTCTTCGCGTCGAACGTGCCCCGGTTCCTGCCGTCGCGAAGGACCGTGATCCGATCGGCGACCTCGAGCACCTCCGGCAGGCGATGACTCACGTACACCACACCCACGCCGCGATCCCTGCAGGCCGTGACGGTCCGATGCAAGGCCGCCACCTCGTCCGGTCCCAGCGCGGTCGTGGGCTCGTCGAGCAGCAGCACCTTCGGGTCGGTGACGAGCGCCTTGGCGACTTCGAAGAGCTGGCGGTCGGCCAGGGAGAGGAACCCCGCCGGAGCGTCCGGGAACAGCTCGAGGTCGAGGTCGAACTCGGCCAGGAGCTTCCTCGCCCACTTCTTCCTCCGTCGGTACCGCGGTCGCTTGGCTTCGGGTGCCGCCAGGAACAGGTTGTTCTTCACGGGTTCGGCCAGGATCAGCGAGGTGTCCTGGTAGGCCATCGCCAGGCCGAGCTCCCTCGACTGTGCGGGAGAGTCCCGGCGGAGGGGTTCGCCCCCGATCTGGACAGAGCCCAGATCGGGGTCGACGAACCCACTGGCGATCCCGAGGAGGGTCGACTTCCCGGAGCCGTTCTCGCCGACGACGGCGTGGACCTCGCCGGCACGGCAGTCGAAGCTGACGTCGGTCAGCGCTCGAACCGCCCCGAACTGCCGTGAGACTCCGCGCAGCTCGAGGACCCGGTCGCCGGGGCTCGACCCTCCTCCTGGACCTCCTTCTGTCATCAGCTCGCGAACATCAGCTGCAGCACCTCGTCCGGCACCAGCGATGTCCCGGACACGGCCGGAGCGACACGATCGGGATCACAGTCGCCCGCCGTCACCTCCCGCATCACGTGTGGCACCGTCACCTCAGCCGGGATCTCGGCACCCGCGACCGACAGCATCCCCGCGGTGACCCCTACCCGTGACTGGAAGTTGCCACCTGCCGAGTAGAAGATGTGATACGTGGGCTCGTTGCGATCCGCCCAGTCGCAGAACAGGTCCTGCTCGTCGGTGCGCAACGCGACCGTGAGGTTCTCCACCGGGATGCCCAGATCCGCATACGTCTGCAGCCCGATGTTCATCCCGTCGGCGTACTCGTACGCCCAGCCCTTGATCTCTGGGTTGGCCGTCAGCAGCCCCTGGAACACGCCGGGGATCGCCGGAGGCGACCAGAAGGTGTCGCCGGTCGTCGTGTTCTCGTTGTTCGGCGGATTGACCAGATCGAGCCCGTCCGCGAACTCCGTGACCGCGCATTGCTGCCAGCCGAGGGACAGGGCGTTGTTCGGTGTCCCGCCGAGGAGCGCCACCTCGCCGTCACCGACACCCGTGTTCAGGACGTCGGCGAAGCTCGTCCCGAGTGCACACAGGTCCTCGCCGACCACCGTCAGGTAGTCCTCTCCGGGGATCAGGGCACCCTCCTGACCGGGAAGACCGACGTAGCCTGCCGAGAACGGGATGTAGTGGATGCCCGCCGCCTCGGCCTCGAGGACTTCCTCTCTGAGCCCGACCCCGATGTCGGGGTAGCCGACGATGAAGTCGACCCCTCGGTTGATCAGGAACCGGATGTCGTTCTCGGCGATGGTGGGATCGAAGGTCGGTCCGCCGAAGTTGGCTTCGGTGGAGACGATGGTTCCGATCTCCTCGTACGTGAGCGCCTGGAGGATCGCCTCCATGTGGCTCACCGCCCGCCACACGTTGACGGTGTCGCCGCCGCCGTCGGCGTAGCCCATGATGACGTCGCCACCGGTGCCGGTGTCACACTCCTGGCTGTTCCAACACTCCATCGCCTTGTCGATCGTGGCTTGATCGAGGTCCTGCTCGGCACGAGCGATGGAGGCCAGGATGATGTTCCAGCTCTCCTCATCCGACGGATCCACCGGGCCGAGGGCCTTCTCGACCAATGCCGGGTCGGCATCGAGGGACTCCCCGAAATCCTCCAAGCCGCCTGTTCCTGTGCCGTCGGTCGGGGCGGGCGTGTCACTCGGGGCGTCGTCCCCACCTCCACTACATGCTGCTGCGACCAAAGCCAATACGGCGATGACGCCGATGATCCTGATGCGTTGCATGTTCCTCCTCCCGCTCGGTCGATACTTCTGGCCACTCAGTCGATACGCACGGTGTTCACGGAACGATGGAGCCGTCACATACCCTCCTCCTTCCAGGCACGTCCCTCGGCGGAGCCGGGGAGCGTGGGCGTCTGCGAGCGATCCGATGGTTTCCGCTCTCGGATCAGTTGCTCGACGCCCCGAACGATCCGATCACCCGATACCAGCATGCCTCCGATGATCACCAGACCGAACACGACGAACTGCAGGGCGGTCGGCAGCCCCATCGTCCGCAACATCTGGTTCAGACCCGTCAGGAAGAAGGCGGCGGCGAACGTGGACAGCGGGCTGGCCAACCCTCCGGTCAAGGAGGCTCCCCCGATCACCACCGCCGCGATCGGGCCCAGGAGGTACTGCGAACCGATGGAGACTCCCGGGGTGCGGATGAGCCCCGCCAGCGCGATGCCGGCGATGGCATAGAGGACCCCGGCGACCACGTAGACGAGGATCTGGTGCACGTTCACGCGGACACCGACGACGTGGGAGGCCACCGGGTTGGCGCCCACCGCCTGGAACCGGCGACCGACCGCCGTGTACCGGAGGCCGACGACCAGGACGAGGGTGAGCGCGACACCGATCCAGAAGACCGGGCTGACACCGAGGAGTCGGGTCGACGTCCAGTCGGACAACCCGGTCGGCACCGGGCTCTGGACCGGGAACGTGCTTCCGTAGCGATTGACCACGCCGACCACGATCAGACCCACCGCCAGGGTGACGATGAGCGGGTTGAGCTTGAGCCCGCCGATCAGGATGCCGTTGACGAGTCCGACCACCGCGGCGGCGGCGATCGCGGTGGCGATGGCGACGGTGATCTGCTCGTTCGACCCTTCGCCGACACCGACCATGATCACCGCGGCCAGGCTCATCGTCCCGGGGACGCTGAGGTCGATCCCGCCGGTCATGATCACCAACATCTGTCCGAGGGCGGTGATCCCGAGCACGGCTCCGTAGGGCGCGATGGCGCGAAGACTCACCACACTGATGGCTGCCGGGGCCCAGATGGACGCCACGATCACGAGGAGGAGCAATGCGATGTAGACCGGCATGTAGCGGGAGCCGACGACGAACGACGTGAGCGCTGCAGAGGGGGCCTTCGTCGTCGTCCTCACCGCTCACCCCCCGGCGCCGCAGCGGTCGCGAGGCCGGCGGCGGTCGAAACGCGGTGTTGGGCCGTCGTCGCCAGGTCCCGGGCCTGCTCCACGTTCGCTTCGAGAGCGCCGTCGCGCATCAGGGGTCTGCCCGCCACGAAGACCCGGTCGACGTTCGAGGTGTCCATGCCCCAGACCACCGCCCCGATCGGGTCGTTGATCGGGAAGATGTTGGGGCGGTCGGTCCGGAGAAGGATGAGGTCGGCCTGCATCCCCGGCTCGAGGGATCCGGTCTCCCGACCCACCCCTGCGACCCGGGCACCGTCGACCGTGGCGAAGCGGATGACGTCGCGCGTGCTCATCAGCCGCGGGAGGCCGGCTTTCCCGGCCAGCTTGCGATCGAAGACGGTGGCGTGCTGCAAGGAGATCGTCGCTCGCATCTGGGCGAACATGTCACCCGGCGCCACCCGTTCGTCATCGATCCCCAAGCCCGGCCGGATGCCGTGGTCGATCAGCTGTTGGATCGGAGGGGATCCGAGCCCACTCGCCATCTCGCTCGAGGGCGACAGGGACACCGACGCTCCCGACGACTCGATGGCGTCGAGGTCCGCGTCGTCGAGCTCTGAGCGATGGAGGAGCGTGACGTCCTCACCCAGCAGCTTCCGCTCGAGGAGCGCGGTGAGCACGCCACGTCCGGCACGCTCCGAGCCGCCGTGGACGTGGATCCGCAAGCCCAGCTCCCGGGCGAGCGCCCACTCCTCGGCCAGCCCATCGAGATCGGTCGCGTCGGACAGGACCGCTCCGAAGGCGACCGTGGTCAAGGCCCCGGCCGCGTCGGTCAGTCGGGCCACGTGCTGCCTCGTCGCGGACGCGACGCCGCGTTCCCGTGCGACGGGGACGTGGACGAACACGGATCGCAGCCCGGCGTCGGCGTGCGCCTGGAGCGCGGCGGCCGCGAGGCCGTCATCGGCTCGGAGGTGCGACCAGTCGACGATCGTCGTGATCCCCGCCTCCGCCGCACCCAGCAAGCCGATCAAGGTGGCGGCATAGACGTCCTCGGACCGGAAGTGATCCCCGAGGTCTGCCGTCGGCGCCGGGGCCAGATGCGAGGAAGGACCGTTCGAGGCACGATCGCCGACGTTCCGGAAGAGAGAGGTCCAGGCGTGTCGGTGGGTGTCGACGAAGCCCGGCATCACGATCGTGTCGGTCGCGTCGATCTGCTCGGCGTCGCGGGCACGGAGCCCGACCCCGACCTCGGCGACGACGGCGTCCTCGATCAGGACGTCCCCCAGCCGGAGGTTCGGCGACCGGGCGCCCAAGGTGAGGACACATCCACCCTTGAGCAGGATCCTCGTCATCCGCCCCCCCGCGCCGACCGGTCGCGGCCCGGGCCCTCCCGGCCGCCCCGGTCCGGCGCCGTCGTCCGCTCACTCTCACTTCGCGAACCGGCCGTCACCGTTCAGGGACACTACATACCTCGCCTGCTCCTGGCTAGGCAATACCGGAGACGGGTGTTCGATCCGACGGGTAGTTCTCAGTGACGCTAAGCGCTACGCTGCGAGCAACCGAACGCGGCGAGGTGCGGGGTGGCCGGAGAGCTCGAAGACATCGGGACGAGGCTCCGTGAGGAGCGTGATCGCGTGCAGATCAGTCAACGCGAGCTGGCGCGCCGGATCGGGCTCTCGGCGAGCATGATCTCTCAGATCGAGTCGGGCCAGTCCAAGCCCTCGGTCAGCACCCTCTATGCGATCGTCAGCGAGCTCGGGGTCTCGGTCGACGACATCTTCCGTGGAGGGAACGGAGCCGTGGCCTCGGCCGACGCGGAGGGAGGAAACGGACCCGGGCCCCCGGCCGATCAGGGCGCGATGGTGCGGCTCGAGGATCGGCACGTGATCGACCTCGACTCCGGCGTTCGCTGGGAGCGCCTCACGACGCACGAGCACGAGGACGTGGACTTCCTCCACGTGATCTATGACGTCGGGGGTTCGTCGGCTTCGGACGACAAGATGATGCGCCACCCGGGACGGGAGTACGGCGTCGTGCTGGAGGGTCGGCTGGGTGTGCAGCTCGGTTTCGAGGAATACGCGCTCGGTCCCGGTGACTCGATCGCGTTCGACTCGACGCAGCCGCACCGTCTCTGGAACATCGGCGACGTCCCCGTCAGCGGGATCTGGTTCGTCGTCGGCCGCGACGGATGATCGGCCCGCCGCGCTAATCGCGGCTGAGCGCGTGCCGGTACGCGGGCGGAGCGTGCAGCCAGCAGACCTCGGAGGCGTTGTACGTGGACAGGAGCGTTTCGCATCCCTGGTGCTCGCACATCCGGCCGCGTGGCGGGCGATCGGTGGCCTTCTTCCCGCGGTCGGGCGGTCCGAAGACTCGATCCTTGCGGCTCACGCCTTCCAACTCGGTCCGCCTCTCTCGTCGCGGTGCGTCGGTCCGCAGGACGAGGGCACGAGGATGCAGACATGGCATCGAAGGCGCTCGGTGCGGGATCGCCCCGATCGCTCTCGGGGTCTCCACCATAGCAGTTCGCGTCTGCGCACCGGATAATCGATGCGCCGTGCCTACCCTCGTGGAACTCTCGTGATCGACGCACCCCCCGTCGCCGCTGCCGCCTTCGCCCCATTGGGTCTGTTCGAGCATCGGACCGGGCGTGCGGTCGTGGGACGGCCGACCGAGCTCGCCGCGATCGAGGACGCGATCGCCGGAGCGGAGAGTGGGCGCCTGACGGCGGTGACCGTCGAGGGCGAGCCAGGCATCGGGAAGACACGGCTGCTCCTGGCCGCTCGAGAGGTGGCCGCCGCCCGAGGGTTCCTGACGATCGCCGTGGGGGCCGACGAAGAGCTCCGTGGTCCCTTCCTCCTCGCACGCTCGATCTTCGGCGCGCCGGAGGTGATCGAGGCGGTGAGCGGCTCTCCTACGGAAAGCGCGATCCTCGCGGCCGGCTCGGCGCTTGGCGGTCGCGACGACCCGGCGTTCGCCGGTCTCTCCGCCGATCAACGGCTGCTCCGCTCGTTCGACCTGGCCACGATGGCCGTCCGCGCCCTCACGGCCGAGCAGCCGCTCGCCTTGTTGATCGACGACATGCAGTGGGCGGACGAGGACAGCCTCCGTCTGCTGCGGTACGTGATCCGAACCGAGGGGACGAGCCCGATCTTCGTGCTGTTCTCGATCCGCCCCGAGGAGCTCGCCACGCTCACGGAAGCGGTCACGTTGATCGCGGACATGGAGCGGATGCGCGTGATCCGGCGCCTCAAGCTCGCGCGGTTCTCCGTGGTGGAGACCTCGGAGTTCCTCCGGCAGATCATGGGCGGACAGGTCGACCCCGCGACCGCCTCGACGATCCACGGCCAGGCGGAGGGCGTGCCGTTCATCGTCGAGGAGATCGCCCGCGCCTACCGCGAGGCCGGGATGCTCCAGGAGACGGGGGGCGTGTGGACCCTCGGGCGCAACGCCGAGCGCCTGGCGCCGTCGGCGGTCCGCACGTTGATCCAGCGGCGCGCGGCGCACCTCCCCGTCGAGTCCAAGACCGCCCTGGCGGAGGCGGCGCTGATGGGTCGGAACTTCAGCCTGAAGGACCTGCGGGAGGTTCGTCTGCGGATCGGCGAGGGCGGACCTGACGGCGATCTCGTCACGCTCGGCGACCTGATGGCACCCGCGGTGGCGGCGGGACTCCTCGTGCAGCAGCCCGAGGACTCGCCGGCCGACTACACCTTCCCGCACGAGCAGGTCCGCGAGTTCGCGGCCGACACGTTGGCGCCGGCTCGCCGGCGCGAGATCCACGGGGCGATCGTCCAGCTGCTGCTCACCGGCGAGCCGGCGCCGGAGACGCTGCCGCTCCTCGCCCATCACGCGCGGGCGGCCGGCGACGCGCAGGTCTGCGTTCGCTTCTCGATCGAGGCCGCCGCGGCGGCGCTCGCCGCGCACGCGCCGGACGAGGTCCTCCGCGTCGTGGAGATCGCGCTGCCGCAGGCCGCCACCCCGCAGGAGCGCCTCGGCCTGCTCACCGCGCGCGATGACGCGCTGGCGATGTTGCGCCGGCCCGGCGATCGTCTCGAGGGGCTCTCGGAGCTCGCGGCGCTCGCCGAGGCCCTCGGCGACCCCGCCGTGGACCTCGACGTCACGCTCCGTCGCTCGGCGGCGCTCCGCCTCTCCCAACAGGAGGATCGGGCCGCCGAGCTCGCGGCGCGCGTGCGGACGCTCGCGGCCGAGCGAGGCGACCGGCCGTCCGAGCTGGCGGCGTGCGTGGCGCTCGGCCAAGCTCTCCTCCACGCCGGGTTGGGTGAAGGCTTCACCCCGTCGGCCGCCGAGGTGGACCTCGACGCGGCGGAGGAGGCCTACCTGCGTGCGGCGGCGCTCGCCGAGGAGCTGGGGGACGCCCGGATCCTCGCCGCCTCCACCCGAGAGCTCGGCGTGATCGATCTCGGCCGTGTCCGCGCCTGGTTCGTCGAGCAGGTGATGGTGGGTGGACACATCCCGGTGATGGAACGGGTGGCCGCCGGCGAGGCGATCGAGGACCTCGTCGAGAAGCTTCCGATCGCTCCTTTGGTGAAGTCCTGCGGTGAGCGGTTGCATCGAGCCCTGGGCCTCTATGAAGAGCTCGGCGACCGCCAGGGGACGATGGCGACGATCATCGCGATGGCCTACCTCAGCTGGGCGCCCGACATCCACATCGGCGCGGACTCGGCGCGGCACATCGAGGAGATCCGCAGGCTCGCGTCGCAGCTCGCGTCGTTCACGAGCGAGAGCCAGCGCGCCTTCGCGGAGGTGCAGATGCTCTACGGCGTGCACGTGTTCGCGCGAGCGAAGGTGATCCCCGATCTCGCGTTGTCCCGCGGGGCCGAGGCGTACGAGCGCGCCCGCGCGATCGGCGACCGGCAGCTCGAGTTCCTCGCGGCGGGCGGCACGGCGATGTCGAACCTCGAGCTCGGCGACCTGGACGAGGCGACGTCGTGGCTCGACCGCGCCGCCGCCGTGGTGACCGAGAGCCCGACGCCGGCGCGAGGGCGGCAGCAGGAGCTGTGGCGAGGGCTGTCCGACGCCGCACGCGGCGATGCCGACGGGATGCGGTCGCATCTCGAGCGTGCCGTGCAGATGGCGGCCGACCAGGGACTCCCGGCGGCGCGCTGTGAGGCGCTGGCGACCCTCGCCCTCGCAGCGGCCTCCCTCGGCAGCGAGCGCGATGACGAGGAGCTGCGATCGCTCGCCGAGGGGTCGGCAGCGGGAGCGAAAGAGCTCCTCCCGTTGTTGCCGGGCCACGCGCCCTGGGGGGCGAGGGCCGACGCCGCGCTGGCGATGGTCGCGTTGTCCCGGGGGGAGCCGGACCGCGCCGTGGAGGCGGCTCGATCCGCGGTCTCGGCCTTGCAGGAAGCGCAGCACGAGGACCTGGACCTCGACATCCTCATGCCCCTTGCAGCCGCGATCACCGCGGCCGGCACCGACGAGGAGCGAACGGGGACGCTCTCGTACCTCCGCCTGCAAGCCGCGGTGATCGCGAACCGCATCGTCGATGAAGACATCCGCCGCCGGTGGTTCCGCGGTCCGGCGGGAAGCGCGCTCGCCGCCCTGGCCCTCGATCCGGACGCGCCGATCGTGCGCACGGCGAAGGACACGACCGTCGAGGGCGTCGGTTCCGACGACGTGGACCTCCTGAAGCTCGTCGTCCAGGGTCTCTCGAACGAGGAGATCGCCGATCGCCTCGACGTCACCGCCACGGAGATCACGCGCCGACTCGCGTCGATGTACGCGAGCATCGGCGCTTCCTCGCGCGCCGACGCGACGGCGTTCGCGTTCCAGTCGGGGATCCTGTAGTGCTCCGCGCGCGGGTCGATCGTCCGCGATGCATCGGCGCCGGCAACTGCATCACGATCGCGCCCACCGCGTTCGACTGGCACCGCGGCGATTTCGGGAAAGCCGGCGTGGTGGACGCCGCCAGCGTGGACGAGGAGAAGCTGCGGGAGGCCGCGCTGGCGTGTCCCACTCAGGCGATCGTCCTGGAAGAGGTCGCCGAGCTCCTGCCGTGGCAGCTCCGCGGCCGTTCGCCCACGCAACGGGTCCAGCGCACGTTCATGTTCACGGACATCGTCGGGTCGACGAACCTCCTCGAGGCGATGGGGGACGAGGCGTGGCAGTCGCTCCTGTCGTGGCACGACAAGACCCTCCGCTCGCTGTTCGGAGCGAACCGAGGCGAGGAGGTCGTGGCCACCGGCGACGGGTTCTTCGTCGCGTTCGAGTCGCCCGACGACGCGCTCGCCTGCGCCGTCGCGATCCAGCGAGGGCTCGCGGAGCATCGCAGCAACGCGGGCTTCGCGCCGCAGGTGCGGATCGGGCTCCACGCCTCGGACGCCACGATGGTGGGCCGGAACTTCACCGGGAAGGGCGTCCACGAGGCCTCCCGGATCGGCGGTCTCGCGGAGGGCAACCAGATCGTGGCGAGCGCCGAGACCGCGGTCGGCGGGCAGTACCCGACCGCGGACCCCCGCACCGTGACCGTGAAGGGCATCTCCGATCCGATCGAGGTCGTGACCGTCGACTGGCGGTAGCTACACGTGAGCGACCGACCCGCAGCCTTCCGCGATCGGATCGAGATCCTCAAGCCGCTCGCCGTGCGCGACTTCGCGTTCCTGTGGACGGGCATGACGGTGTCGATGATCGGCGACGGGATCTACCTGGTGTCGATCGCCTGGCAGGTCCTTTCGATCGAGAACCGGCCCGGAGCGCTGGCTCTGGTTGGTATCGCGTGGTCGCTGCCTCAGGTCGTGCTCGTGATGGCGAGCGGCGCCCTGTCCGACCGGGTCGATCGCCGGGTCCTGATGGTCGCGGGAGATGCGATCCGCTTCATCGCGATCGGCACGTTGGGCCTGCTGTCCGTCACCGATCAGCTGACGATCCCCATCGTGATCGGGCTCGTGGTCGTCTACGGCGCCGGGCAGGCAGTGTTCCAGCCGGCCTTCAGCGCGATCACGCCCGCGATCGTGCCGGCCGACCTGCTCGTGCAGGCCAACTCCTTGGCGCAGCTCGTCCGGCCGTTCGCGATGACGCTCGTCGGTCCACTGGTCGGCGGTCTCCTGATCACGTGGTTCGACGTCGGGGTCGCGTTCCTCGCGGACGCGGCGACGTTCGCCTTCTCCGCCACGATGATCCTGGCGATGCGGAGCCGTCCGCGCCGAGCGGTCGATGCGGAGGAGCAGAGCACCTTCTTCGGGGACGTCGTCGAAGGGCTGCGGTACGTGCGGAGCCAGCGATGGCTGCTGATCGCGATGGTCGGCGCGACCGTGAGCCTGCTCGCCGTGTGGGGACCCTGGGAGACGCTCGTCCCCTTCGTGGTGAAGAACGACTTGGGCGGGGAGGGGTCCTCGCTCGGCCTCGTCTTCGGGGCCGGCGGGGTCGGTGCGGTGATCGCGGCGGCCGTGTTCGGGCAGCGGGGGACCCTCCCGCGGAAGCCTCTGACGGCGATGTACCTCGCGTGGGCGCTGGGGATGTTCGGGACGGCCGGCTTCGGATTCGTCACCTCGGTGTGGCAGGCGATGGCCGTGGCGTTCGTCACGGAGGCGTCGATCACCTACCTCGTGGTCGTCTGGGTGACCCTGGTCCAGCGTCTGGTCCCGGACCGCCTCCTCGGGCGGGTGTTCGCTCTCGACTGGATGATCTCGACGATGGGGGTGCCGCTCTCGTTCGCGATCACCGGTCCCACGGCCGAGAAGATCGGACACGACGCGACCTTGATCTGGGCGGGCGCCATCGGCGGGACGATCACGCTCGCGTTCATGTTCGTCCAGGGCGCGCGGGACCCCGAGCGCGACGGCTCGCTCGTCGAGCGGCCTTCCGCCGCGGCTGCGTAGACTCGACTCGTGGAGTACACGCACGTGGGTCGGCTCGGGCTGGTCGTCTCCCGTCTCTGCCTGGGCACGATGAACTTCGGGCCGCACACGCCCGAGGACGAGTCGCACCGGATCATGGACGCGGCGATCGCGGAGGGCATCAACTTCTTCGACACCGCGAACGTGTACGGGCGCCACCTCGGCGTCGGTTCGACCGAGCGGATCATCGGCGATTGGTTCGCCAAGGGCGGTGGCCGCCGGGAGAAGGTCGTATTGGCGACCAAGGTCTACGGGCAGATGGCGGAATGGCCGAACGAATCACGCCTGTCGAAGCTCGCGATCCGCCGGGCGTGCGAGGGTTCGCTCAAGCGCCTGCAGACCGACTACATCGATCTGTACCAGATGCACCACATCGACAGGAACGCGTGGTGGAACGAGATCTGGGAGGCGATGGACCAGCTGAAGAGCGAGGGCAAGATCCTCTATGTGGGATCCTCGAACTTCGCCGGCTGGCACATCGCGAGGGCGAACGAGATCGCGAGCAAGTGGCACACGGTCGGGCTTGCGACCGAGCAGTCCCTCTACAACCTGACCGAGCGCACGCTCGAGCTCGAGGTGATCCCCGCGGTGCAGGAGTACGGCATGGGCCTGATCGCCTGGAGCCCGCTCGCGGGCGGCTTGCTCGCGGGGGCGCTCAGGAAGGTCGAGGAGGGTCGCCGCTCCTCCGAATATCTGCAGGACGAGATCGACAAGGACCGCGATCGCCTGGAGCGCTACGAGAAGGTCTGCGCCGATCTGGGCGCTCGGCCGGCGGATGTCGCGCTCGCATGGCTCCTGCATCAGCCGGGGGTGACGGCGCCCATCATCGGACCGAGGACCGAGGAGCAGCTGGAGAGCTCATTCCGCGCGCTCGAGGTCAAGCTGGACGAGGACGTCCTCCGCAGGCTCGACGAGATCTTCCCGGGCCCGGGCGGCGCCGCCCCCGAGGCCTACGCCTGGTAGCCGAGGGCGCGCTCGATCTCGCCGGCAGCCTCCACGACCGCCGGCGCGTAGCGCTTCGCGCGGAGCTGCCCGAGGCGTGAGGCCGGTCCGGAGACGGAGACGACCGCGAGCAGCGCGCCGTCGGGACCGGAGACGGGCGCGCTGACGGAGGCGACGCCGGGCGCGCGCTCCGCCACGCTGTCCGCCCATCCTCGGCGCCGCGTGGTGAGGAGCTTCCGCTCGAGCCGCTCCGGATCCTCGGCGGTGTGGACGAGCCGCGCCCGATCGGGTTCGGCGGCCCACGCGAGGAAGACCGTCCCGGCCGAGCCCTTCGTGAGCGGGAGCGACGCGCCGATCTCGACGATCGTGCGGAGCTCGCTCTCGGACTCGGCGGCGTCGATGCAGACCCGGCGATCGCCGTCCCGGACGTAGAGCTGCGCGCTCTCGCCGGTCGAGCGCGCGAGGCGTTCGAGCGCCGGGTGCGCGAGCTCGCGGAGCGGCAGGTCCCGCACGGCGCTCGTGGCGAGCGCCAGCAGGCGGGGGCCGAGCGCGTAGCCGAAGCCTCCGATCGTCGCCAGGAACCCGTGGTCCTCCAGTCCCTGGATCAGCCTGTGTGCCGTGGATCGCGAGAGTCCGGTCGCCGCCACGATGTCCGTGAACGACCGTGCTCCGTCCTCGACCGCTCGGAGGATGGCGGCGCAACGGTCGAGCACCCCGACGCCGCTGGTCGGTGGGTGCACGCGGAGGTCCTCGCCACGGCTGGGGAGCCCGGCGCGCACGAGCTCGCCGTCGCCCACGTCGAGCTGGAACCGGACCCGCTGCTGCTCGAGGTCGTCCTGAGGCCCTGCTATCATCGTGTTCCACTATACGGAACTGAGTTCCACTATGTGGAACAGCCCTGAGATAGCGAGGATCAGGAGTCCGCGTGCCCGCCGAGCCGAAGACGTTGGCCCAGAAGGTCTGGGACCGCCACGTCGTCCACAGGGCCGACGGCGAACCGGATCTCCTCTACGTCGACCTCCATCTCGTCCATGAGGTGACCAGCCCACAGGCCTTCGAGGCCCTCCGGCTCGCCGGCCGCCGCGTCCGCCGCCCCGACCTCACCGTCGCGACGATGGACCACAACGTGCCGACGACCGACGGCCCGGTCACGGACGAGACGAGCGCGCGCCAGATGGATGCCCTCGCGACGAACGCCAAGGAGTTCGACATCACCCTCTATCCGTGGGGGTCGGCGGGCCAGGGGATCGTGCACGTGATCGGCCCGGAGATGGGCTACACCCAGCCCGGTCTCACGATCGTCTGCGGCGATTCGCACACGTCGACGCACGGCGCGTTCGGCGCCCTCGCCTTCGGGATCGGCACCAGCGAGGTCGAGCACGTGCTCGCCACGCAGACGATCCAGCAGGCGCCGGCCAAGACGATGGCGATCACCGTCGACGGCGAGCTGCCCGGAGGCTGTGGCGCCAAGGACGTGATCCTCGGCATCATCAATCGGATCGGGACCGGGGGTGGCGTCGGCCACGTCCTCGAGTACCGCGGTGCCGCGATCCGCGCGCTCTCGATGGAGGGCCGGATGACGATCTGCAACATGTCCATCGAAGCCGGCGCCCGGGCCGGCATGGTGGCCCCCGACGACACGACATTCGCGTACCTCGAGGGGAGGCCGCACGCCCCGTCCGGTTCCGACTGGGAGCGTGCGCTCGACGATTGGCGTTCCCTTCCGACCGACGACGGCGCGACGTTCGACGCGGAGATCACGATCGACGCCGCCGCCCTGCGGCCGCACGTGTCGTGGGGGACGAACCCGGCACAGTCCGTCACGATCGACGACGCCGTCCCCGACCCCGACTCGTTCGACGACGAGGCCAAGCGCGAAGCCGCCCGACGCGCCCTCACCTACATGGCGCTCGAGCCGGGGACGAGGATCCGCGACATCCGGCCCGACACGATCTTCATCGGCTCCTGCACGAACTCGCGGATCGAGGACCTCCGGCTCGCCGCCGGGGTCGTGGACGGGCGCACCGTGGCCGAAGGACTCCGAGCGCTGGTCGTGCCCGGCTCGGTGGCGGTGAAGCTGCAGGCCGAGCGCGAGGGGCTCGACAGGATCTTCGTGGACGCCGGCTTCGACTGGCGGGGAGCAGGCTGCTCGATGTGCCTCGGGATGAACCCCGACATCCTGCAGCCGGGCGAGCGGAGCGCCTCCACCTCGAACCGGAACTTCGAGGGCCGGCAGGGCAAGGGCGGTCGCACGCACCTCGTCTCGCCCGCGGTGGCGGCCGCCACGGCGATCGCCGGGCACTTCAGCACCCCGGAGGATCTCTAGTGGAGCCGGTGCGTCGCATCGAGGGCACCGCCGTCCCACTCGATCGTTCCGACGTGGACACCGACCAGATCGTCCCGGCGCAGTTCCTCAAGCGCATCGAGCGCACCGGGTTCGGGCCGTTCCTGTTCCACGAGTGGCGGAAGGATCCGTCGTTCGTCCTGAACGACGAACGGTACGCGGGGGCGCAGATCCTCCTCGCCGGTCCCAATTTCGGGGGCGGATCGAGTCGGGAGCACGCGCCCTGGGCGCTCGAGGACTACGGGTTCCGCGCGGTGATCGCGCCGAGCTTCGCCGACATCTTCCGGAACAACTGCTGCAAGATCGCGCTGCTTCCGGTCGAGCTGGAGCAGGAGTCCGTGCGAGCGTTGATGGACGCCGTCCTGGACGACCCGACGACCCGGATCGCGATCGACCTCGAAACGCTCACGGTCACGGCCCCCTCCGTGCAGGAATCGTTCGCGTTCGACGATTTCCGCCGCTGGTGCTTGCTCGAGGGCTACGACGACATCGACCTGACGCTCCGTCACACGGAGGAGATCGCCGCCTTCGAGGCGTCGCGTCCTTCCTGGTTGCCGACCGCCTGAGTCAGTCGCTCGACCGGCGGCGGCGCGCGGCCTCCACGGTCTGGGCGGTGAGCGCCGCGAGCGCCTCCGTCCGATGTGCCACCACGTGCTCGGGGTGGGTGAGCCGGGACGCCTTCACCGGCAGCGCCGCGAGGTCGCCGGCGAAACGCGCGTGCATCTCGTCCATGGTCGGTGCGGGGGCGAGGCGGCGCCCGGCCCGCATCACCGGCTCCAGCAGCGGCTCGTGGTTCGGGCCGGGCGCCGCCTCGTCGCGGAGCCCGATCACATCCTCCGACGGCCCGCGCCACACCTGCTTGCGCCCGGGCGCCGTGGCCTTCGCCGGCGAGAGCTTCAGGACCGGCCTCCCGTCGAACTCGACCAGCTTGTAGACGGCGTCGACGTAGGGCGCGTCGGCGGAGACGCCGAGCTGCGTGCCGATCCCGAACGCGTCCACGGGAGCGCCGGCCCGCACGAGCTCCGCCACCTCGTGCTCGTCGAGCCCGCCGCTCGCGAAGATCTTCGCGCGGTCGAGACCGGCGCGGTCGAGGAGGCGTCGGGACTCGCGCGAGAGCCGGTCCAGGTCGCCGGAGTCCAGACGCACGCCGACCTCCCCGGTCAGGTTCATGTCGCGGATCACCTCGATCGCGTTCTGCACCCCTCCGATCGTGTCGTAGGTGTCGACGAGGAACGTCGTCCGGTTCGGGTGATCCTCCGCGAACGCCCGGAACGCGTCGCGCTCGTCGTCGAACGCGCTGATGAAGGAGTGCGCCATCGTCCCCGTCACGCGGAGGCCGAACTCGCGCGCCGCCTCGACGTTGGACGTCGCCTCGAAACCCACGATCGCGCTCCCGCGTGCCGCGGCGCGGGCAGCCTCCACCCCGTGCGCCCGCCGGAACGCGAAGTCCACGAGCATCCTGCCCTCGGCCGCGAGCATGTACCGGGCCGCCTTGGACGTCAGCGTCGAATGGAGAGTGATCTGGTTCAGCAGCACCGCCTCGACGAGCTGTGCCTGCGCGATCGGCGCGGTGACCTCCACGATCGGCTCGTTCGCATGGACGATCCGTCCCTCCGGCACGGCCCAGACGTCCCCCTCGAAGCGCACGGCGCGGAAATCCTCGATCGCCCGATCGTCGAAGCCGATCTCGCGCAGGTACCCGAGCTCCTCCTCCTCGAAGACGAACGACTCGAGGAACCGGAGGCAGTCCTCGAGGCCCGCCGACACCAGGAAGCCTCGCTGCTTCGGCATGTCCCGCACGTAGAGGCTGAACGTCGCGGGGCCGTCCATGCCGCGGCGGAGGTAGCTGGCCGCCATGTTGAGCTCGTAGAGGTCCGTGCTGAGCCCGCCGGGCATGCGACGTAGGCTACAGGCGATGTCGCACCGCTCCCGCCGCCGGTTCGAGTCGCTCGTGGCGGACGCGCTCGACGAGCTCCCGGGATGGGTGCAGGAGGCGATGGACAACGTGGCCGTCGTGGTGGAGGACCAGCCGCCCGAGGACGACCCCGACCTCCTCGGGCTCTACGAAGGCATCGCCAAGACCGAGCGGGAGTTCTACGCGGGCGCCTTGCCCGATCGGATCACGCTGTTCCGTTCCACGATCGAGGCCGAGGCGGGCGATGACGACGAGGAGCTCCGCGCCCAGATCGCCGAGACGGTGGTCCACGAGATCGCCCACCACTTCGGGATCTCGGACGAGCGGCTCGAGGCCCTCGGGTGGGACTGACCTCGGAGCCCGACGACGAGCGCGTGATGCGGCTCGCGCTGGCCGAGGCGCGCACGTGCCTGGAGCACGGCGACGTCCCGATCGGGGCCGTCGTGACGAAAGGGGACGACGTCCTCGCCGCGGCCGGCAACCGGCGCGAGGGCGAGGCGGATCCGACCGCGCACGCGGAGATCTTGGCGATCCGCGCCGCCGGCGCGGCGCTCGGATCGTGGCGGCTCGACGGGTGCACGCTCACCGTGACGCTGGAGCCCTGCGCGATGTGCGCCGGTGCCGCCGTGCTGGCCAGGCTCGACCGGGTCGTGTTCGGCGCCGCCGATCCGAAGGCGGGGTTCGCGGGCTCGCTCGGGAACCTCGTGCAGGACCCACGCCTGAACCACGCGGTGGCGCTCTCCGGTGGGGTGCTCGCCGACGAGTGCGGCGACCTGCTCCGCTCGTTCTTCCGCGAGCGGCGCTAGCGCGCCATCCGCTCGCGGATCGCGCCGTCGATCCGCTCGGCGACCTGGGGAAGCTCGCGGCGCATCGCATCGAACGCGGCGGGGCTCATCACGGCGAGGGCGGTGGGAGCCGTGGTCACCACCGAGGCGGTCCGGCGGCCGTGCTCGATGATCGCGATCTCACCGAAGAAGTCTCCCGGCCCCAGGGTGGCGAGATGCTGGTCGTCGTGGAGCACCTCGACCTCGCCGCCGAGGATCACGAAGAATTCGTGGGGGAGCCTGCCCTCGTCGAGGAGATGTTTCCCGGCGGGCAGGTCGACCGTGTCCGCCCAGCCCGCCACGCGCTCCCGGTCCTTGTGGGACAGGCCCGCGAACAGCGGCACGCGCTCCAGGTCCTTGGCATCCACGGTGCGTGGATCCTCGCACGATCTCGCGGCCCCCGTCACGAGGGCGCGCCGAGGCGCGTTCGCTAGACTCGTGGACGGAGGCGTGCCGGAGTGGACGAACGGGACCGCCTCGAAAGCGGTTAGGGGCCTAATCCGCCCCTCGCGTGTTCGAATCACGCCGCCTCCGCCGCACAAGAGCTTCGTCGATCAGGCGCAGGCCCCGCCGAGATCTTCGAAGCGACCATCGCAGGGTGCGAGCCCTTCCCCGGACCTGACCGCCTCGACCACCTCGGTGATGGCCGCCGTGACCAGGTCCGGGGACGTGTCTTGGATCATGTGTCCTGAGTCCACGGCGATCACGTGAACGGTGTCCGACGAGCGACCGGCCAACTCGTCGTGGACGCCACGGAAGTAGCGACGGAACCGTGGAGACGCGAGGACGTCGTCGTCTCGGAAGTTCTGCGTCAGCACGAACAACGGGGTGGACCCGAACGAGCCGAGCCGCTCCCAGTCCTCGGTCGTTCGTCGCATGTCGATCGTCACACGCGCGCCGTCTTCGACCTCGGGACCGAAGAAGTCGAGGAAACCCGGGATCGCGATCGAGTCGACGAACACGAGGCCGGCGACGTGTTCGGGGTATCGATCGGCGTAGAACTGGGCCACACCGCCACCGAGCGAGTGGCTCGCGAGCACGATCGGTTCCTCGATACCCGCACCTTCGAGTACGAGCGCGAGCTCAGCTGCGAGGTCCCCCAGCGTGACCGACTCCGCCGCCGGCCGTTCGTCGCTGACGCCGATGCCGGCGCGATCGTAGGAGCACACGCGGGTCACCTCAGCCAGATCGACCAGTTGGTCCCTGAACGCGGAGCGGTCGCCCCCGGCCCCGGCCTCGAAGACCACGGTGGGCGATCCCTCGCCCTCGCACTCGATCTCGAGGCGGTACCCACCGACGTCGACCTCCTGCACGCCCGATTCACAGTCGGTGACGTCGGTTCCGTCCCACCAGGAGACGCCGTCGATCCCGCGCAGTCGGCGAGCAGCAGGCAGGCGATCCCCGAGACGATCCATCGCGCGATCAGGTCGAAGGGTAGCCGCGCGTCCGCCGCTCGTTCTGACGCCTCGGTAGGTTGTCGGCGATGCCGGGGCAGGCTGCCGCTTGCGCTCGCTAGCTCGGATCATCCTGATCGTCGCGACGGCGGCCGTGCTGCTGGTCCCTGCGGGTCGGCCGCGCGCTGCGATCCCGCCCGGTCGTCTCGCGATCGGCGACTCGGTGATGCTCGGGGCGAAGGGCGAGCTCGTCGCCCGGGGATTCCGCGTGAACGCCACCGTCTCCCGGCAGTTCCGCGACGCGGTCCCGCTCGTCGAGCGGCTGAAGGCGGACGGGGAGGCTCCGCCGCAAGGTGGTCATCCACCTCGGCACCAACGGGATCCTGATCCAGGCGGCCGACTGCAACCGGATCTCCGAGATCGCGGGTCCGAACCGGACGGTCTATCTCGTCACGCTCAAGATCCCTCGGTGGTATCGCTCCTTCCAGAACGGACAACTCGCGGCGTGCGCCGAGCGGCGTGCCAACACGCGGCTGATCAACTGGTACCTCCACAGCCGCGACCACCCGTCGTGGTTCGCGGCCGACGGCTACCACCTCACGCCGGAGGGTCAGGAGAAGTACGCCGCGTTCATCGGTTCGCAGACCGCCTGATCGGCCACGGATGGCGCCTCGGTAGACTCGTCGCGGTGGTCTGCCCGAGCGGCCGAAGGGACACGCCTGGAAAGCGTGTAGGGGGGTTGACTCCCTCGAGGGTTCGAATCCCTCGGCCACCGCGCCGTCTACAGATCCGAGCCGAACCACGTGAAGGACCGCCAGACGGTCATGCCTATCAGTTCGTAGAGCGAGAGAGCGCCGGTGCGTGAATCCGTGGAGAGGCTTGTCCAGCCGTACCCGCGATCGAACGAACGGGTGAACGCCGTCTGCAGGAGGGCGCGCGCGATCCCTCGGTGGCGGAACCCGCGGGCGACGGCCAGCTTGTCCACCCAGATCTCGCCGGCGTCGATCATGAAGGCGCCGCCGACGATCCGCCCGTCCGCGACGCCAGGACAAGATCCTCGGGCTCGAACCCCTCGCGCCGTGTCACCATCGCGCGCCATGTCGACGGGTGGCGAGGGCGCTCGGCCTTCCCATTCGGAGAACGCTCGCTCGAACATCGCTAGCGTCTCGTCCTCGTCGCTTGGGCGGAAGGCGCGGAGCTCGATCCCGTCGGGCGGAGGTTCGAGAGCCGGTCGCGCGTCGTGCTCCATCCGAAGGATCCACGAGGTCCCACTGGGCGACATAGCCGGCCGCTCGTGAGCATGTGCGATCGACGTCGGCACGGCGGTCATCGATCGTCTGCGAGACCGTCGGCCCACCCAGCTCCCGAGCGCGGTCCTCGCTCCAGCGACGCAGCCAGGTGCCGATGCCGCGGCCGCGGACGTCGGGATGCACGTCTCGCAGAGGCCCGTCGGCGCTCGTCGAGCATGCCGACGCCGACGATCCGGTCGCCGTCGAAGACGCCCGACCCAGTCGCTTCTCCAGATCGAACCCCTCGGCGCCCGCGTCCGCGACCAGGTCGGCTCGCTCGAGCATCACCTCGTCGGTGTCGTGGAGCTCGCATGCGTTCACCATCGAGACCACGGCGTCGATGTCGGACTCGCGGAGGGGGCGAGCAACGAGCCCGTCCGGGAGCGAGGTCACGACGGCTCGCGCCACCCTGGACACGGCTCACCGCCCACGGGCCCGAGAGCTCCGCCGAGCTCGTCGAGCGCTCGTCGGACGTCGTCGAAGTCCGCGTACGGGAGGAACGGGATCGCCTCACGGCCGCAGTGCTCGGCGAGGTCGTCCTTGGCGAACGTGACATCCGCGTATCGGGCGCCGAACCGATCGCTGACGCCGTCGCCGATGAACGCGACGGCTCCGTGCGCCTCGCGCGCTCGCTCGACCGCCTGCTTCTTGCAGGTCCCGCACCCGACGCACGTCGGATGGGCCGCGACGAACGCGAGCGAACCTCGATCCCACGCATTGGTGATCACCGGGAGATGGTCGAGACCGGCCGATGCGAGGAGCGGCTCGACGTGGAGTCCGAAGCCGTCCGAGACGACCGTGAGCGGGAGCCCCTCGTCCGCGGCCCAGGCCGCGAACGCAGCGAACGTGGGGTCGATCGGACAGTGCGCCAGCGCGAACCCGATCAGCTCTTCGTCGTCCGCGCGGAGCGTCGCGGCCTCGGCCTCGAGGACGTCGCGCAACCCGATCGCTCCGGCCTCGAACGCTCGGTCGATCGCGGCGAGCTCGCCGTCGCGAGATGCGTCGGTTCCGAACCGAGCCAGCAGGTCGACCCCGACGTCGTGCAGGCACACGGTGCCGTCGAAGTCCACCACGACCGCTCCGATCGGCAGCATCCGAGCAGGCTAGCCGCGTGGGAGCATGCGCGGATGGACCTCGCCGATCGGATCGCTGCCGCGGGTCTCGAGGGTGAGCGCGTCCGCGCCGAGGTGGTCGAGGGAGGCGAGGTCTTCGAGGTGGGTGGGCTCCTCGTCGCGCTCTCGAACCTTCCGGCGTCGGAGCTGAACGGGACCCGCGTGATCCGAGATCCGGACGATGCTCCGACGGCACTGGAGGCCGCGCGCGCGGTGTTCCGCGGCCGGGGACATCCGTTCTTCGGGATCGAGGTGGAGGTCGGTCGGCACCCCGCCGTGGAGGACGCGATCCGCGAAGCCGGGCTGCGACGCGTGGAATGGTGGACGACGATGGCGGCGCCGATCGCCGCCCTTCCGCCGGAGCGCCTGCCCGATCATGTGGAGATCCGGGAAGCGCTGCACCACGACGACCTCGACGCGGTCCGATCCGTCGAGGTCGCCACGTTCGGCACGCCCCGGGACATCGCGGAGCGCTTCGTCGGCACCCGGATGCTCGAGGACGACCGGGTCAGGATCTACACGGCGTGGCACCGAGGGCGAGCCCGTCGGCGAAGCGTCCGGGTACCTCCTGCACGACACGGTCGGGATCTTCGGCGTCGGCGTCGTCGAGGAGGCGCGCCGGCGGGGGATCGGCGCGGCCCTCACGCTCCGCGCGGCCCGGGCGTTCCCGGATCGGACGGATCTGGCCTGGCTCCAGCCCTCGGACATGGCACGGGGGATGTACGCCGACCTCGGGTTCCAGCCCGTGTCGGACTGGGAGGTCTGGATCGCTCGCGAAGGCTAGGCGGCACCGTCGACGATGGTCCGGTCTCCGACCGGTCCATCGAGCTGCACGACGACCTTCTTGAGGAGCGCGATGTCGATGCAGGCCACGTTGTCGGCGATCGTGTCGTGCCCCTCGAAGAGGGTGATCGTGACGGTGTCGGGCCCCTCATCGACGTCCACGTGATCGAGGACGTAGCAGGGCTCGACGCCGCTCCAGAAGAAGACGGTGACGCTCGAACCGTCGTCGTTCACCACCACATGGTCGAAGGCATGCGGCCGCGTGTCGGCCATGCCGGGGGTCGGCTCGACGAGCTGCGCGCCGTCGTCCGGATCGGTCACCACGGGGGGCTCGTCACCCGGGCAGGGGGTGTAGCTGACCGCCGCGTCCGGGCCGGTGCCGATGACCTTCTCGCCGCAGTCGCCGGGATCGGTCACGATCGGATCGTCGATCGTGTCGTTGCACGCATTCGGCGGCGATGTGCTCTCGGCGCCGTCCGGCGCGGCCGGCGCCACGCAGATGTCGGCGACGCCGTCCGAGCCGCCGCCCGGTTCGACCGTGGATCCGTTATCCGCCGTCGGGCCGGTGGCAGCCACGGTCTGCGCGCCGAGGATCCCGGCGACGAGCACGGTGGCGATCGCGAGGAGCAGGGACATCCGGGAGCGGGTGGTCATCGTCAGGATCCTCCTGGGGAAGGGAGCGGGCCCGAAGTGCCCTGCTCCTCCAGCTGAACGGGGGTTGGACGGCCGATCGCGGGGCACGGTTCCCGTCTCGGCGGCATGATGCGGGGATCAGACCGAAGGAAGGCCGAAGGAAGAGGAGGTGCGCCATGCGCTCGATCGTCCGGGTCGCTCCCGATGAACGGGTCGAGGGACAGCCCACGCCGGGCATGGTCCGCGAGCAGGCCGTCCAGACCGACGGGATGTGGGCCGGCTTCGTGCGGACGGACGCCGGGATGGTCTCCGGGTGGCACCATCACGGCACCTACGAGAGCTCGATCTACGTCCTCACCGGATCCCTGCGCATGGAGTTCGGGCCTGACGGTGCGGAGTCCTTCGACGCCGGCCCCGGCGACTTCGTCTACGTGGGGAAGGGAGTGATCCATCGCGAGGGCAATCCGTCGGAGGAGGACGCGACGATCGTGGTGGTCCGTGCGGGGGAGGGCGAACCGGTCATCAACGTCGACGGCCCTGGGTAGGTCGGCCCCTGCACGTCGGAGGGCGCTCGTATACTCGCCGCGTGTGACCGTGCTAGGCGGGGAGCTAGCGGTGCCCTGTACCCGCGATCCGCTTCAGCGGGGCTGAATCCCCGCCCGAGGCCCGGGGGGTCCGGAGCGCCCCGGCACGGAGTGTCGAAGGTCGGGTCCCACGCGACGCCGGAACGCGAACCGGGTCAGGTCCGGAAGGAAGCAGCCCTATGCGTGAACCGGCGGGTGCCGTGGGTGAGCCCGGCTGGAGCTCCGTCGTCGGGTAGCGGCCGAGTCTCGCGGTGTCGACGGTGGGTGCACGGTCACACCTTCGTGTGATTTTGGCGTGTGATGGCCGAGGAGCGGGCCAAGGAGCGGGAAAGATGGCGGAGGACAGACAGCACCAGGCGCTGTACCGGCGGTACCGGCCTCAGACGCCGGCGGAGGTCCTCGGTCAGGATCACGTCGTGCGTGCGTTGACCGGCGCGATCCGCGACGGTCGCCTGCACCACGCGTTCCTCTTCTGCGGTCCCCGCGGGACCGGCAAGACCTCCACCGCGCGGATCCTCGCCAAGATGGTGAACTGCGCCACCGGCCCCACCGCCGAGCCCTGCGGGGGGTGCGATCAGTGCATCGCGATCCGGGAGGGCACGCATCTCGACGTGGTGGAGATCGACGCCGCTTCGCACGGCGGGGTGGAGGACGCGCGCGAGCTGCGTGAGAAGGCGCCCACGGCGCCCGTGCAGGGACGCGAGAAGGTCTACATCATCGACGAGGCCCAGCGCCTGTCACGAGAGGCCTTCGATGCGCTGCTGAAGGTCTTCGAGGAGCCGCCCGCGGGCGTTCGCTTCGTCCTCGCCACCACCGAGCCGCACAAGATGCCCGCCACGATCGTCGGGCGCTGTCAGCGGTTCGACTTCCGCCGGCACACGATGGAAGGGCTCTCGGAGCTGCTCCAGAAGGTCGCGGCGTCGGAGGGTGTGATGTTGGACGATTCCGCCGCGCACGCGATCGCCCGGCACGCCGAGGGCTCCGCGCGGGACGCGCTCTCGCTGCTGGACCAGGCCGGGGTGCTCGGTGGCCAGAAGGTCGACGATGCCGCGATCCAGGCGCTGCTCGGCGCGCCGCGCAGCGAGGTGCAGGTGGAGCTCGCGGACGCGGTGGCCGTGGGCGACGCGAGGACCGCGTTCGAGGTCGTGAACCGGCTCGTCCAGGACGGGCAGGATCTCCGCAACGTCACGAACGAGACGCTCGCGCACTTCCGCGACCTGTTGCTCGTGAAGACCGCGCCCGGGCAGGAGGACCTCCTCGACATCCCGGCCGACGGGTACGAGGGACTGCGTATCCAGGCCGAGAAGTTCACGGCCTCGGAGCTCGCGAGGGTGATCGACCTGTTGCTCGCGGCGCAGAGCGACATGCGATGGACCACGTCGCCGCGGTTGTCGCTGGAGCTCGCCTTGGTCCGCGCGACGATCCCGGAGACGGATCCCTCGCCCGCCGGCACGCTCTCGAGGCTCGAACGGCTCGAGCGCCTCGCCAACCTCGAGCCGGGCACGACCGTGCCGTCCGCCGACGCGGCGCTGGCGCCCGCCGCCGGTACCGCCTCGCTCGGGGACCCAGCGCCGGCCGAGCGTCGAGCCGGCGGCGACAGCTCCGGCCGCGTCCGGGACCGCTCGCGGCGCCGAGGTCCCCTCCGAGACGCCCGGCACCGGACGGCCTCCGGCGTCGAGGTCCCCGCCGAGGCGACCCCGGCGCCAGCTCCGGCGCCGGGCACGCGGATGCGCCGCACGCGGCGAGCGCGGGCAACGTCGACGTCGCGATGCTGCGCCGGTCCTGGCCGTCGCTGCTCGACCACCTGAGCCAGGTCGGGCAGCCGGTCCTCCGCGCGCTCCTCGAGAGCGCCACGCCGGCCTCCTTCGACGGGGAGACCCTCGAGCTCGCGTTCCCGCCCTCGTTCCGCAACAACCTTCGGCAGGTGACCGCGCGCGTGGATCATCTGCAGGCCGCACTCGGCGATCTCTTCGGGATCCGTCCCCGGATCGAGTGCGTTACGCGGGAGGCCCATGTCGGCGGGACGGAGCCGGCGGCCGCCGACGTCGTCGAAGAGGTGGCGGAGCCCAGCGATGAGGAGGCCTTGAAGCGACTCAAGGACATGCTGGGCGCCACCCCGGCCGACGACCCGGAAGCCGACGGGGACTGACGCCGTGTACGAGGGCCCGATCCAGGAGTTGATCGACGAGCTGGCGCGCCTGCCCGGCGTCGGACCGAAGTCGGCGCAGCGCCTCGCGTTCTGGCTCGTGAAGGCCACGCCGGAGGACGCGAAGCGCCTCGCCGCCGCGATCGTGCAGGCGAAGGATCGGATCGCGTTCTGCCGCGAGTGCGGCAACGTCGCTGAAGGCGATCTCTGCCGGGTCTGCCGCGACGAGTCTCGCGACCGGACGCTGCTCTGCGTCGTGGAGGAGCCGAAGGACGCCGCCACGATCGAGAAGGCGTCGCTGCACAAGGGGCGCTACCACATCCTCGGGGGAGCGATCAGCCCGTTGGACGGCATCGGTCCGGACGACCTCCGGGTCCAGGAGCTGCTCGACCGCGTCGAGCGCGATCACGTGACCGAGGTGATCCTCGCGACGAACCCGAACCTCGAGGGGAACGCCACCGCGATGTACGTCGGGGCGCTCCTGAAGCCGGCCGGGATCCGCGTGACCCGGCTCGCGAGCGGCCTGCCGGTCGGCGGCGACCTCGAATACGCGGACGAGGTGACGCTCTCGCAGGCCCTCGAGGGACGCCGCGAGATCTAGCGGCTCATGCGGTCGCGCGACGGCGTCGGACGAACCAGACGGTCATCCACGCGATCGCCGCGATCGCCGTGATCGGGATGAGGTAGCCGAGGCCCACGATCACTGCCCCGACGATCCGCAGGAACCCCTGCACGGCCAGGTCGAACGACGAACCCAGGTTCGGGTTGTCGACGGTGGGTTGGACGGCGGCCGCGGGGGCGCTCTGCTCCTGGATCGAGACGCGGAGCGTCGACTCGGCCACCTGATCGTTCAGGAACCGGAGCTGCCCCTGCAGCTGCTCGATCCGGAGCTGCACGTCCTCGATCTGTCCGGACAGCTGGAGGATCTCCTCCGTCGTGTCGGCGTCGAGAAGCAGGTCGGAGAGCAGCGCCTTGCGGGTCTGCAGGATCCGGAGCCGCGACTGGTAGTCGATGAACTCCGCGGTCACGTCGTCGCCGCGGACCTCCTCGAACCGGACGCGGATGCCGAGGTCGCGGATCGCCGTTCTCGCTCGGTCGAAGCGTCGCTCCGGGATCCGGAGGACGAACGTTCCCGAGCGGTCGTTGCTCGTGGTCGAGGAGAGGACGAAGCCGCCGGATCGCTCGGCGATCAGGGTGAGCTGATCGACGGCGCCACCGAACCCGTCGTCCGGCACCACGATGCCGATCCGCCCGTCACGGACGATCTTGGAGAGGTCCTGTTGCTGCTGACCGCTCTGGTCGTCGGGCACATCGCCCGCTTCCTCGAAACCCACTCCGCCGGAGTCGTCATCGTCCCGGACAGTTGACGGGGCAGGGGGTCCCGCAACGGGTGCGTCTTCGCCGCCGCTGCCGCCGTCACTCGCCACGGCGTCGCCGACCTCCTGGAACTTGTCCGAAGCGCTTCCGCCCGCCAGGAAGCCGATCGAACCGGCGACCACGAGGAACGCGGCGGCGACACCCGCGACCTTCATCCACGTGCGGCCCGTGTTCCGGCGGATCGAGCCCTGGAGCGTGACGCGCTGAAGACGGATCCGCTCGCGGGACGCCACGTCCTCCAGGTCGCTCTCGAGGTTCTTGAGGAAGTCGATATCGGTGTTCATGTCTCTCTCTCCGTCATCGGCTCCGTCGCTTCCGCCACCGGCTCCGTCGCCGGATGCAGCCCACGCTCCTGGAGCACGACCCCGAGCCGCCGGAGGCCGCGGCTCACGCGCTGGCGCGCGTTGTCCTCGGTGCAGGACAGGCGCCGCGCGACCTCCGAGTAGGACAGCTGCTCGATCACCCGGTACTGCAACGCGTCGCGGTGGTCCTCGCGGAGAGACGCCATCGCCTCGGCGATCGCTCCGCGGATCGGCGCGAAGTCGACGAGGTCCTCGATCCGCTCGTAGTCGGCAGGCGGGAGCTCACGCTCCGGCATGCCGAGACGCCGGCGCGCCGCGCGATCGACCCGCCCGGACCGGAAGAACCGGCCGAGCTGGTGCCTCGCGACCCCGTAGATCCATGCCACGCCGTTCGCTCCCGTGTCTCGATAGGTCGTCCTCGATGCGAAGGCCTGCGCGAACGTCTCGGCCGTGAGCTCCGCGGCGGTCTCTGGATCGAGCGTGCGCCGGGCGAAGTACCGCAGCAGGTCCTCCGCATGGCGTCGGTACAGCTCCGTGAAGACCCCAGGCTCGATCGCCGAGGCGGTGAGGAGCTCGCTGTCGCTGCGCTGATCCTCCAAAGTTGCTCCGCCGGCCGTCTCCTCCCGGGTTCCGCTCGTACCATGCCTCGGTTCCCGGAGTTGTGACAGGGGGTAGACGCGCTTGGCGGAAGACTCGTTCCCGAGGCAGAGAGCACGAACGCGAGGGTTCACCCTCGGCGCCGCTCGAAGCTTCCGCGTGGCCGAGGACGGCTCGCGCGTGGCGTTCATCCGCTCGAAGGCCGGGGACGATCCCGAGGGCTGCCTCTGGGTGCTCGATGTCGCGACCGGGCAGGAGCGGCTGGTCGTCGATCCGTCCGCGGCGGGGGACGGTGGGCGGTTGCTCACACAGGACGAGCTCGATCGGCGCGAGCGGATGCGCGAGCAGATGACCGGCATCACGACCTACGACGTCGACCCGGGGCTCACGTTCGCGACCTACGTCCTCGGCGGGGAGGTGCATGTTGCAGACCTCGTATCCGGTGGTGCGCGACCACTCATCGGCTGCATCGAGGGTGCCTTCGACGCGCGGCCCGACCCGACCGGCCGCCGGGTGGCGTACGCGGCGAACGGGACCCTCCGCGTCCAGGACCTGGTCGGCGGCGCCGGCAGCGTCCTCGCCTACGACGACGACCCCGATGTTCATTGGGGCGTGGCCGAGTTCGCGGCGTCGGAGGAGCTGGAGCGCCATCGCGGCTACTGGTGGTCGCCGGACGGCGAGCGGATCGCGGCGGCGCGTGTCGACGAGCGCCCGGTGCTCGTGTGGCACATCGCCTCGCCCGTGGACCCGGACGCGCCGCCTCGTGCCGTCCGGTACCCGCAGGCTGGCACCGACAACGCGGACGTCAGCCTCTCGGTGCTCGGACTCGATGGCTCGCGGGTGGACGTCGACTGGGACCGCGATGCGCTCCCGTACCTCGTCCACGTCACGTGGAGCGACCGGTGCCCTCTGACGCTGCTCGTCCTGTCTCGCGATCAGAAGCGCTGGGCCGTGCTCGAGGCCGACCCATCCTCGGGGAAGACGCAGACGCTCGTCGATCACACCGCCGAGCACTGGCAGACGATCGTGACCGGTGTGCCGGACCGGATGGCCGATGGTCGCCTCGTGTTCGTCGAGGAGACCGAGGACACGCGCCGTATCACCGTGGACGGCGAGCCGGTCACGCCGCCCGGGCTCCAGGTCGCGACGATCCTCGACGTCGGCGACGACATCCTGTTCGTGGCGCAGGACGACCCCACCGAGCTCCACGTCTGGCGCGGCGCAGGCGGCGCGGAGCCGGAGCGTTTGACCTCTGAGCCGGGTGTCCACGGCGCCGCCCGCTCCGCCGACGTCACCGTGATCGTCTCGGATCTCGCCGACCGCCGGATGCGTCGCGCCCGGGTCCTCCGCGGCGACGACGAGGTCGCGGAGATCCGCTCGTTCGTCGAATCGCCGGTGATCGAGACGCATCCGACGTTCGGCGTCGTCGGAGACCGGAGCATCCGCGTGGCGCTGTGCACGCCCGGCGGGTCCGAGCCGTCGGCTCCCCTCCCGGTGATCGTCGATCCGTACGGTGGCCCGCATTTCGCCCGCGTCCTCAACGCCTACCGCGCCACGCTCGAGCCGCAGTGGCTCGCGGACCAGGGCTTCGCGGTCCTGGTCGCCGACGGGCGAGGGACGCCGGGTCGTGGCGTCGCCTGGGAGCACGCCGTGTACCGGGACTTCGCCGGCCCGGTGCTCGAAGACCAGGTCGACGCTCTCCACGCGGCGGCCGAACACTTCGGCTTCCTCGACCTCGGGAAGGTGGGCATCCGAGGTTGGTCCTTCGGCGGGTACCTGGCCGCGATGGCGGTGCTCCGGCGTCCCGACGTCTTCCACGCCGCCGTCGCCGGCGCCCCGGTCACGGACCAGGCCTTGTACGACACCGCCTACACGGAGCGATACCTGGGGCTGCCCCAGGAGGAGCCCGAGGTCTATCGGTCGAACTCGTTGATCGAGGACGCCCCCAACCTCACCAGACCGCTGCTGTTGATCCATGGCCTCGCGGACGACAACGTGTTCGTCGCGAACACGCTGCGTCTGTCCCGCGCCCTCACGGAAGCGGGACGGCACCACTCGGTCGTGCCGCTCTCGGGCATCACTCATATGACCACCGAGGAGTCCGTCGCGGAGAACCTGTTGCTGCTCCAGGTCCGGTTCCTCCGCCAGGCGCTCGGCCTCGAGGACGCGGTCGACACGCCCTCACCTGCCTGACGAGCCGCCGCAGAGCGCACTGTTACGCTCGCCTCGACATGCCCATCGTCGTGCAGAAATACGGTGGTACCTCGGTCGACGGCGTGGAGCGGCTCCGCGTCGTCGCCGACCGGGTGGTCCGCGCGCGCGATGCCGGCAACGACGTGATCGTGGTGGTCTCGGCGATGGGGCAGACCACCGACGACCTCGCCCGGATGGCCAAGGACATCGCGCCCGAGCCGGACCTCCGCGAGATGGACATGCTCCTGACCGCCGGCGAGCGGATCACGATGGCCTTGCTCGGGATCGCGATCAACGCGCGTGGCTGTCGCGCCGCCAGCTACACCGGCTCGCAGGCCGGCATCATCACCGACACGGCGCACGGCCAAGCCAAGATCATCGAGATCCGCCCGAAGCGGATCCTCGAGGCCCTCGAGGCCGGCAACGTCGTGATCATCGCGGGCTTCCAGGGCCTCTCCTCGGCGTACGAGATCACCACCCTGGGGCGTGGAGGGTCGGACCTGACCGCCGTGGCGATGGCGTCCGCCGTCGGCGCGGAGGTCTGCGAGATCTACACCGACGTCGGTGGCGTGATGACGGCCGATCCCCGCGTCGTGCCCGACGCCCGGCTGATCGAGCGGATCGGCTACGACGACATGCTCGAGCTCGCGGCGGCGGGAGCGAAGGTGCTCCAGTCGCGCTCCGTGGAGCTCGCGAGGCGGAGCGGCCTCCGGCTGCACGTCCGGTCCTCCTTCGACGACGAGGCGCCCGGCACCTGGGTGCAGGAGGTTGACGACGACATGGAAGACGTCCTGATCTCGGGGGTCGCCCTCGAGACCGATGAGGCCAAGGTGACGTTCGACGGCATCCCCGACACGCCGGGCGTCGCCGCCGCGCTGTTCAAGGCGGTCGCGAGCGCGGGCGTGAGCGTCGACATGATCGTGCAGAACGTCTCGCACGAGGGCGCCACCGACCTGTCGTTCACGGCGCCGATCGCCGACGTCTCGGGGCTCGAGGCGACGATCGGCGGGATCGCGAAGCAGGTCGACGCACGGAACTGGTCCGTGGACGACGGGGTCGCGAAGGTCTCGCTCGTCGGCGCCGGCATGAAGAGCCAGCCCGGCGTCGCCGCCGACATGTTCGACGCGCTCGCGGCAGAGGGCATCAACATCGAGATGATCTCGACGTCACCGATCCGCATCTCGTGCGTCGTGCGGAAGGCGGACGCGGAGCGAGCGCTGCGGGTCGTCCACGCGCGCTTCGGCCTGGATGGGCCGACGGTAGGCTGAGCGCGATGGGTGGCGAGGGCTTGAAGGTCGCGGTCGTGGGCGCGACAGGTGCTGTGGGCACCGAGATGCTCCGCATCCTGGAGGAGCGCTCGTTCCCGGTGGACGAGCTGGTGCCGCTCGCGTCGGCCAGATCCGCGGGCCGTGCGATCGCCTTCGGCGGCAACGAGGTAGCGATCCGGGAGCTGTCGCTCGACGCGCTCCGCGGCGTGGACCTCTCGCTCTCCGCCGCCGGCGCGTCCGTCGCGCGCACGTTCGTCCGCGATGCCGCCGCGGCCGGGACGGTCTGCATCGACAAGTCGTCCGCGTTCCGGATGGAGCCCGACGTGCCGCTCGTGGTCCCCGAGGTGAATCCCGAGGCGCTGGAGGGATCGCCGAAGATCATCGCGGTCCCCAACTGCACGACGATCGTCGCGATGATGGCGCTCGCGCCGTTGCACCGTGCCGCCGGCCTCCGTTCGTTGGTCCTGTCCTCGTATCAGGCCGTGTCGGGGGCGGGCCGCGACGGGACGCGGGAACTCGCCGAACAGGTCCAGAAGCTGCACGACCAGGTGGAGGAGCTCGGTCGTCCTGATATCGATGCGCTCCCGGTCGGCGACGTCTTCGGCAAGACGATGGCGTTCAACGTCCTCCCCAAGGTCGACGCGTTCGCCGAGGACGGCTCCACCGGCGAGGAGGTCAAGACGGTCAACGAGTCGAGGAAGATCCTCGGGATCCCGGATCTCGACGTCGCGGCGACGTGCGTCCGCGTCCCGGTGCCGGTCGGCCATTCGGTGTCCCTGCTCGCCCGGTTCTCGCGCCCGATCGCGCCGGAGGAAGCGCGATCACTCCTGGCCGAGGCACCGGGGGTCGAGCTCCGAGACGATCCCGCGCACGGCGTGTATCCGTCGCCGCTTGAGGCTGCCGGCCGCGACGAGGTCCTGGTGGGTCGCATCCGGCAGGCGCCGGGCCACGACGACGCGCTGCTGCTGTTCGCGTGCGGTGACAACCTGCGCAAAGGCGCCGCTCTGAACGGGATCCAGATCGCGGAACACCTGTTCTCCACGAGATGACCCCTCAGTTCGGGCTCCGACATCAGGGGTAGCACGCTCGGCTGAGCGCGTTACCCGGGGTTGACCGGCTCGTCATGTGGAGAACGGTGCAAAGAAGCTCAGATGGGCGTTCTGTGACCCTTTGGAGTTGCTCTCCCGTGTAGGCCAAAAGACCTAATGCACTGCAGGGAGGCATGGTGCTACTGTCCCCCGGCTACGGCTTTGGCCGTCGCCCGTTTGGGGGCCCAGGGAATCCCCCAGATGGGGGTGGAGGGACCCTTCGATCACGATCGGTGATCTGACGGGTCCTTTTTCTATTTCCCGCGAAGTGGGGTGGAGACGACCATGGAACGACCTGCGTGTCGATACCTGCGCGCTCGACGTTCGACGTCGTTCCTCCAACTCACTCGATCCGATGCACGACGGGGCGGTTGCCGCCCGCCCACGATCCGAAAGGAGGATTCCCCGGCCTGAGAGATCCGAGCTCGTCCGCCGGAGGTGCGCCGAACGGCACTCGGACAGCAGCGGCATCAAGTCAGGCAACTCCAACCGAGGAGGCAATCTCGAATGGTACGAATGCTTCGGAAAGTCTCGGAGGACCCGTGGCTTGGCGCTCGCGTCACTGGCGGCTCTCCTCGCGGTCGATGATCGCTCTTCCCGCGTCGGCCGGCCCGGTCGGCATCGCGGCGGGCTTCGAGGACGACGACGGGAACCTCGTCGACAACGCCGCCGCGATGCGGATCGACTGGAATACGTTCACAGCCACCACGGTGTGGAGTGGGACTGCGCCGCTCCGGACGGCCAGCGGCTCAGCGAGCGGCTGGACGCTGACGGGCAAGGAAGACCGGCAGGCGACGACGCAGGACTCCTCCTTCGCCGGGGGGACCAAGCAGGACGACAACTGTGCGACGGTGGGGACTCGGCGAAGCCGCCGAACAAGGACGACTTGAAGCGGGTCTACCTCGCGACCAAGACCGTTCCCGTTGGCGGTGTCGACCACGTCTTCCTGATGCTCGCCTGGGCCCGGATACCGCAGAACACGACCGTAGGCATCGGCCCACATCGGGTTCGAGTTCAACAAGGGGTCGACGCCGTGCAGCGCCACGAGCCCGCTCGTGCAGCGGACCGTGGGCGACATGCTGATCGTGTACGACTTCGAGGGTGGCTCTGATGATGAGCCGGTCCTGACGCTCAGGCGCTGGGTCTCTTCGGGGTCGTGCGAGGTCAGCACTAACACGCCTCCGTGCTGGGGGCCGGCCACGAACCTCACCGCGAACGGAGATCGCTGAGGGCAGGGTGAACACCACGGCCTCGGCTCTGGACACGGTCGCAGACCCGGACGAGACACTCCAGTTGAGCGAGTTCGGAGAGGCCGGCATCGACCTGACGGCGGCTGGCGTGTTCACGCCGGGTCAGTGCGAGAGCTTCGGCAACTCGTACGCGGTGAGCCGGAGCTCCGGCAACTCGGCACAGGCGCAGATGAAGGATCTCGTCGGCCCGGTTCCCTTCCAGCTGCAGAACTGCGGCTCGGTGAAGATCATCAAGCAGACCGATCCGCGTGGGCTGAACCAGAACTTCGGCTTCACGTCGACCCTGGCCGGGACGCAGCTCACCGTGCACGGCCGACACAACGCCGGCGACGCTCTCAATCTGAACGACACGGGCAACGCCGGCAAGACGCTCGGTAGCACCGACGCTACGCAGAACAGCGCCGGTAACACCGAGTCATGCATCGAACGTTCCCATCGGGCAGTACACGGTCACAGAGGGCGCGGACCCGATGGGGTTCGCGTTCGACAGCTTGACGTGCACGAACACTGGTGGGAGCAGCACGTCGACGCTGGGCAAGGTGGCGACGATCAACGTCGCCGGCGGCGGTACGACGACGTGCCTCTACATCAACGAGCAGCAGCTCGGCGCTATCAAGGTCCTCAAGACATCCACCAAGAGCGACGCCGCCCTCGCAGGGGCTACGTTCTCGGTTACGGGGCCGAACTCGTTCTCGACTACGCTCACGACGGGCGCGGACGGAACGGAACTGCGTCGACAACCTCGTGTTCGGGCAGTACACCGTGACTGAGACTGCCGCTCCGACTGGGTTCGTGATCGATGACCCATCCGGTGTGACGGTGACCGTTGACAACAACGCTTCCTGCTCAGACGACCCGTACGTCGGAGAGTTCAGGGAGTTCTTCAACACGCCCACCGCGGACATCCAGGTTCGCTTCCGTGATGGCGGGTCGGGCGAGACGGCGCTTGATTCGCCGCTCGTGTGCACCTCGTCGACGGGGACGACCTCGACCGCCAACACGACGGGCTGGGATGACACGCTGACCCGGACCGGCATCGAGGTGGATGGATCGGCTGTCGTCACCATCGTGTGCACGATCAACATCGATCCTTAGGAAGGGGATCGGAAGCTCAACACGGAAGGGGGCCGGCGAAGCCGGCCCCCTTCTTCTTGCTCGGAGGGAGACCTACGGCAAGACAGTGACATAGGTCTCGCCGGTCTCGCGCCACCGTCCTTTGACGAGCTGAGAGACCGACACCTCGTATGTTCCAGGCGGAAGCGTGTCGCCCGACAGCGCGGGGATCCCCTCGATACTGAAGTTGCCGTTCGCATCGAGTGGCGAACCCCATCCACCGCCGGTGAATCCAACGATCACGTTCCCGTAGTTCGTGTTGTAACCGTAGCCATGGACGTCGAAGGAATCGCCGGCGTGGAGCGCGTCCGGGGTGGCGACGAGCGTCCCACCATAGCGACTGCTGCTTGGACCCCGGCCGATGGCGGGACCGGCTACGACCGCCACGACAGCAACGACCGCGAACGCGATCAACGTCTTCCTCATCGTGTCTCATCCCCTTTCGGCGCGGATGACTTCCACCACACCAGAGCGGCTGCTACCTCGTTTCGGGTATCGGCCTGCGGCGCACGAGACTTGAGCGGGATGACTGCAGCGCAGCTGACGGGACGGCGCGGCGCCCCCACGAGAGAGCACGCTAGGACTCGCCCTACCTAGGAATGGGTATCGGTGTGGCGTACCTGATCCTTGAACGCGGATCCCAATAGGTTTCAGGGCAGATCAGGCGGTTCGGGCCGGTTCAGCGTTGCGCTTCCGGCGCTTGTCCTCGTACATGCGCTCGTCGGCAGCGTCGATCAGCTCCTCCAGCGTGACCGACCGGCCCGGCGGCAGCGACGAGACCCCCATCGACAACGCGACCTGGAACGTCCGCCCCGAACGGGCGTTGTGAACGGCCAACGTGTCCCGCATCCGATCCACCACACGCTCGGGATCGAGCTCGGGATCGCCCATCAGGAGGACGCAGAACTCGTCGCCGCCGAGACGGCCAGCGATATCGGATGCGCGGATCGTCTCGCGGATGACGTCGGCGGCTTCCTTGAGGAGGAGGTCGCCGACGACGTGACCGAGCTCGTCGTTCACGTGCTTCAGGCCGTCGACGTCGAGGAACAACAGGGCGACGGAGGATCGGGTCCTCGCGGCCACCAGGAGCTCGTGTTCACCCAACGCGAAGAAGCCACGCCGGTTCGCGAGACCGGTCAGGTCATCCACGGTCGCATGCCGGCGGAGTTCCTCCTGGAGCTCGGACAGGTGTTTCCCTGTCCGCACGAGCGCACGCGACAGTGAGCCCAGCTCGTCCTGGGATGTATCAGGCCGTTCGAGCGGCTGCCCCTGTTCGAGGTGGACGGCGTTGTGACGCATCTTGGTCACCCGCCGCACCATCCCGCCGGTGAAGCTGGCCATCAGGATCATCGCCGCGAGGATGGCGAGAGGCATCGCGATGACCTGGACCCGGTAGGACCGATCGAAGGCGGCCTCACGAGCAGCGGTGCGCTCTCGCGCGTATCCGTCGTTCGTCGTCCGCATCGATCCGAGCAGCTCACGGAGCGAGGTGGTGAGCCCGGCGCCGCGAAGGAGCTGCGTCTCCAACCGAGACTGGAGCTCCGGCGTCCGGTCCACCCCGATCTGGAGGGTCGCTCGGAACGTCGCCAACCGCTCGGTGACCAACTCCTCGAGGCGATCGAGGGGTTCCCGATGGGTCTCGTCGACCAGGCTGGTATCCAGCTCCGCGAGGTCGCGCCGAAGTGATCTGACCGCTTCCCCGTAGGAGGCGAGCATGTCGGGTTCGGCCGTGAGGAGGAACCCGCGGACGCTCGATTCGGCGACCGCGAGGTCGTCCTGGATCTCGGAGAGCTGTTGCCTGACGACGGTGGCGTTGTCCACCTCGGCGTTCGTGCGGGACGCGGTCCGCTGCGCCGAGACGGCGTAGGTCACGGCGAACACGAGGACGATCACGGGGATCGTCGACATCGCCAGCATCTTCGAGCGAAGGGACACGGGAGCTCTCTCCTGCAATGGGTCCGACACGTTGCCTTCGACCTGCGGGAACGCGTCCTTGAGCAGGCGGGTTGTCTACCGAACGGTAGAGGCGGATAATCTGCCGGATGGTAGAGAACCGCCCCTCAGGGGATCGAGCACGGTGATGGCCGGGAGATCCATCGTGGATCGGCTGGCGGGGAAGCGGGTGTTCCTCACCGGCGTCACCGGTTTCCTCGGTCAGGTCGTGCTCGAGCGGCTCCTCGCCGACTTCCCCGAGACCACGGTCGTGCTCCTCGTGCGCTCCCAGACCGGGGCCTCGTCGGTGGAACGGGTCCATTACCTGACGCGCAAGCCCTCGTTCGACCGGCTGCGCGAGTCCCTGGGTTCGGACGACGCGCTCCTGCGCCTCCTCGACGAGCGGATCGAGGTGATCGACGGCGACTTCTCGCGCGGCCAGCCGGACGTGCCGGGGGACATCGACGTCGTGATCCACTCCGCCGCGACGGTCTCCTTCGATCCGCCGATCGACGAGGGCTTCCAAACGAACCTGCTCGGCGCGATGAACCTCTACGGGGCCGTGCTCGCAGGAGGTTCGCGACCGGCCCTGGTCCATGTCTCGACGGCCTACGTGGCCGGTGTCCAGAAAGGGGTGATCCCCGAGCGCACCCTCGATCACCGCGTCGACTGGCGGCTCGAGGCAGACCTCGCGATGTCGGCTCGCCGTGACGTCGAGGCTGCTTCGAGGAAGCCGGAGCTCCTCGAGCGGTTCCTCGAGGACGCCGGGAAGGAGCACTCCCGGGCGGGGCCGACCACCGTCGCGGACGACGCCGAGCAACGGCGCAAGGACTGGATGACGAAGCGGCTCGTGGAGTACGGGCGACAGCGCGCGCGCTCGCTCGGCTGGCCGGACGTCTACACGTTCACGAAAGCGATGGGAGAGCGGGCGGTCGAGGAGCTCGCGGCCTC
>CAVRUS010000009.1:0-58102 GCA_963724415.1 uncultured Actinomycetota bacterium
GAGATCCGGGACGACGCGACGCGCGTCGTCGCGGATCCCGACGGCGTGCGAGGGTCCCTGGCGCGCCTGAGCGAGCGCACGACCATCGCGCTGGACGACCTCCGCGAGGTCGCACGCGGGATCTTCCCGCCGCTGCTGTCCGACCAGGGTCTCGCGGCCGCGCTCGTCGCGCTCGCGCGCCGAGCAGGTCCCGACACCCGCCTTTCGATCCTGGGCGGCACACGGGAGACGCGCTACGAGGCGCCGATGGAGACAGCGATCTACTTCTGCTGCGTCCAGGCCCTCCAGAACGCGGAGCGGCACGCACCCGGTCATCGCGTGGACATGACGCTTTCTCACGGGCCGGGCGAGGTGTCGTTCTCCGTCCGAGACCGCGGGACGGGTTTCCACGTGGCGCACGCCTCGAGTGGCGAGGGGTTGCAGATCATGCGAGATCGGATGGCCGCTCTTGGTGGCACGCTCACGATCGTCAGCGCGCCGGACACGGGCACAACGGTGACCGGCACGCTCCCGGCGCGCGCGCTGGCGACGGCGGGAACGGCATGAGACGCGGGACGATCCGGGCGATCGCCGTCTCCGTCTGGGTGCTGAGCCTCATGGCGATCCTGGTCTCGATCCCGATCGGGATCGCCGCCAGCAACCGCATCGAGCCGGGCCAGATCGTGGTGATCGGCGATCGGTCTTCGCCGTCGATGGCAGACGCGCTCGCCGAGCTCGAGCGCGAGCGCGAGCGGGGAGCGACGTTTCGAGGGACGAGCGAGGGGTTCAACCCCGGGTTCGCGATCCTGCTCCTCTTCGTGATGCTGTGGCTCAGCGTGGGTGTCCTGATCCTGTGGCGACAGCCGAACCACTGGGCCGGGTGGTTGTTCCTGATCACCGGCGCCCCGTTCGCCCTGATCACCCTCAGCCAGTCGCTCGTCGCATATGGCATCAAGGCCGATCCCGGCTCGATCCCGTTGGTTGGTCTGTGGGCGATCCTCGGCGAGTACGCCCTCTACCCGATCGCGTTGATCCCGCTGCTCTTCCTCCTGTATCCCGACGGGCATCCGCCGACCCGTCGCTGGCGCTGGGCAGCGATCGGGCTCGTGGGTGGAACCGCGATCGCGATCCTCGGTTTCCTCTTCCGTCCGGGACCGTTCAACAACTGGCTCGAACTCGGCATCCTCTACGGGAACCCGCTCGGCGTGGATGCGTTCGCCGAGGCCGGACCGGCCCTGATCACGATCGGAGCGGTGATCGCGCTGCTGGCCGCGATCTCGACGGTCTTCGCCGTGCGGCAGCGATTCAAGAGATCCCACGGGGAGGATCGTCAACGGATGCGGTGGATCGCCTACGTCGCGTCCCTCGCTGGCACGTTCTTCGCCCTCCAGTGGATCGTCGGGATCGGGTTCGAGTTCTTCGGCCCGGACGAGGACGCGCCCATCTTCGAGCTCTTCTTCGCGCTCACGGCCTTCACGCTCGTCGTCGGGATCCCTGCGGCCTACCTGATCGCGATCTTCCGGTACGGCCTCTGGGACCTCGACGTCGTCGTCAAGAAGACCGTGCAATACGCGATCGTCGTCGCGGCATTCATCGCGGTCGCGGCGGTGTTCCTCGCCGTGCCGGTCCAGTTCGTCGGCGTGGACGCCGAGCTCCTCCCGGCGATCCTGATCGGCGTTCTGCTGGCCGGCGCGTTCCTCTTGGTCCGACCACGCGCGCAGCGTCTCGCGGACCGGCTCGTGTACGGGAAGCGATCTACCCCGTACGAGGTGTTGTCCGAGTTCGCCGATCGCGTCGGTGGCTCGTACTCGATGGACGACGTGCTGCCCAGGATGGCGCAGCTGCTCGGTGAGGCCACCGGCGCACACACGAGCCGCGTCTGGCTGCATGTCGGTGATGAGCTTCGCCCCGAGGTGTCGTGGCCTGCGGAGGCCCCGGCCGTCGCCGCGCATCCGTTCGAGGGAGATCAGCTGCCCGAGGGCCTCGAGGGCGAGGCATTCGAGGTCCGCCACCAAGGCGAGCTCCTCGGCGCGCTCACGATGTCGTTGCCGCCCAACGACCCGATGAACCCGACGAAGGAGCGGCTCGCACGGGACATGGCGGCGCAGGCCGGGCTCGTCCTTCGGAACGTCGCGCTGATCGAGGACGTCCGGGAATCCCGTCGGAGGATCGTCACCGCGCAAGACGAACGGGCGCGCAAGCTGGAGCGCGATATCCACGACGGCGCGCAGCAGCAGCTCGTGGCGCTGTCCGTGCAGCTGCGTCTCGCACAACAGCTGGTGGACCGGGATCCCGCGAAGGCGCAGGAGCTCCTGTCCGATCTGCAGACCAGGACGACCGATACGCTCGAGGACCTGCGCGACCTCGCGCGTGGGATCTACCCGCCCTTGCTCGCCGACCAGGGGCTGGCAGCCGCGCTCGAGGCGCAAGCCCGTCGCTCCTCGCTCGTCGTCGAGGTCCACCCGGACGGCGTCGGCCGCTACCGTCAGGATGTGGAGTCGGCGGTGTACTTCTGTTGCCTCGAGGCCCTCAACAACGTGGCGAAGTACGCCGACGCCTCCCGGGTCGAGATCCGACTGACGAGCACCGACGGCGAGCTTGGCTTCGAGGTCGAGGACGACGGGCGCGGCTTCGATCGGTCGGTCACCACATACGGGACCGGCCTCCAGGGGATGGCCGACCGACTGGACGCGATCGGGGGATCGATCGAGGTCCACAGCGCCCCGGGCGAGGGCACGCGCGTGGTCGGACGCCTGCCGATCGACGGAGGTGCGAGATGACGCGCCGATGGCCGTGGGCGCTGTGGGGCCTGACGGTGCTCCTGATCGTGGGCACGTTCCGGCTGGCCGCGCTGAACGATTCGTTCTCGGAAGACCCGTTCTTCCTGAGCGTGGCGATCGTGATGATCCTCGGCTACATGACGATCGGGGCGTTGATCGCGAGTCGCGCCGAGCACAACGCGATCGGCTGGCTCCTGATGTCGATCGGCGCCGGCTTCCTCCTCGGAGGGTTCACCGACGAGTACCTCCGGTACGCGATCCCCCGTGACATCGAAGGCTTCTTCATCGATCTCTCGGGGTGGCTCACGAACTGGGTGTTCGCGTTCGTCGCGTTTCCGATCCCCTGGATCCTCCTGCTCTTCCCCGACGGCCGGCTGCCGACCCCTCGGTGGAGACCGGTCGCGTGGGCGATCGCGATACTCGAGGGGTTCCTGCTCATCGGCCTGATCGTGAGCCCAGGTCCGATCGATGCCGACTTCCCCGGGCCGCTACCCATGAACCCGACGGGGATCCCCGCGCTCGAGGGAATCCTGGATCCGCTGCTGACGATCGGCGGCTTCGCGCTCCTCGTCCTCGGCTTCTCCACCGTCGTCGCGCTGATCCTGCGATATCGGCGCTCCGTCGGGGAGGAGCGCCAGCAGATGCGCTGGTTCGTCGCGGCGGTAGCGCTCGGGACCGTGCTGCTCGTCGTGGCGATCGTGACCGGGTGGGGGCTCCAGGAGGACGAGACGACCGCGCTCAACGATCTCGTCTTCTTCGTGTTCTTCACCGTCCTCGCGATCGGCCTGCCGGGTGCCTGCGCGATCGCGATCCTGCGCTACCGGCTGTACGAGCTCGACATCGTGGTGAAGAAGACCGTGCTCTACGCCGTCGTGGCTCTCGTCCTGGTCGGGCTCTTCTTCGCGTTCGCCGTCCTCGTCGGCGGGGCGTTCATCGAGGCGAACCCGCTCGCGATCCTCGGGTCGATCGCGATCGGCCTCCTGTTCTGGCCTGTCGTGCGGCTGGCGCGCCGTATCGCCGATCGCGTCGTCTACGGAGGACGGGCGACCCCGTACGAGGTGCTCACGGAGTTCTCCGAGCGCGTCGGGGGTTCCTACGCCTCCGAGGACGTCCTCCCCCGGATGGCGAAGATCCTCGCCGATGCCGTCGGCGCCCGCCAGGCCGTCGTGTGGCTGCACGTGGGGAACCAGCTCCGGCCCTCGGGGATCGCGCCGCCCGAGGGGGAGCAACCAACGGCCGTCTCGCTCCGCGGGGACGAGATCCCGCAGCTGTCGGCCGACTCATCCATCGAGGTTCGCGACCAGGGCGAGCTCCTCGGCGCCCTGTCGGTCTCGATGCCGGCGAACGACCCGATCAATCCGTCGAAGGAGCGGCTGGTGCGCGACCTCGCGTCCCAGGCGGGCCTGGTGCTGCGGAACGTGCGACTGATCGAGGAGCTCCGGGCGTCGCGGCAGCGGCTGGTCAGCGCGCAGGACGAAGAGCGGAGGCGCCTGGAGCGCAACATCCACGACGGCGCGCAACAGCAGCTGGTGGCGCTCACCGTGAAGCTGCGATTGCTCGAGCAACTGGCGGAGCGGGACCCGGTGAAGGCACGCGAGATGGCGGGGCAGATCCAGGCCGACGCTACCGGCGCGCTCGACGATCTCCGTGACCTCGCGCGTGGGATCTATCCGCCGCTCCTCGCGGACAAGGGCCTGCCCGCCGCGCTGGAAGCGCAGGCACGGAAGTCCCCCGTCCCGGTGTCGGTCGAGGCGGGTGACGTGGGTCGGTGCCCCCAAGACGTCGAAGCGGCCGTGTACTTCTCGTGCCTCGAGGCCCTTCAGAACGTCACGAAGTACGCGGAAGCCTCGCAGGTCCGCATCACGCTGATCAGATCCGATGGTGTCCTGACGTTCAGCGTCACCGACGACGGCGTCGGCTTCGATCCGGCGTCGGCGACCCACGGGACCGGGCTGCAGGGGATCGCGGACCGGCTCGACGCGCTCGGCGGCATGCTGGCTGTCGAGAGCGCCGCCGGTGCCGGGACCGCGATCAGCGGGACCGTGCCGGTCTGAGGATCAGGCGGCGCCGCGCGCCGCGGCCCAGGCCTGCTCCAGCCGATCCGGACCGAACGCGGACTTCGGGATGTACGCGGCGGCTCCACACTCCGCGGCGCGCGGCGCGTACTCCTCCTCTTCGTACGTCGACAGGAGCAGGACGACCGAGCGCCCCGGATCGGCGGCGAGGATCTGCCGGGTCGCGTCCAGCCCGTTGATGCCGGGAAGGTTCACGTCCATCAGGACGAGGTCCGGAGCGAGCTCGGACGCCATCGAAACGGAGTCCTCCCCCGTCTCGGCCTCACCCACGACCTCGAAGCCGTCGGTCGCTTCGACGACCATCCGGGCGGCCATGCGGAACGGCTCCTGGTCGTCCACGATGAGGACCTTCACGTCCATCTGTCCAGTTCCTCCGGCTGTCCTATCCCTCCAGCTCAAGCGTCCCACCACGTGCACGATGCGCCAGTGATGCCAGCACCACTCTTCGCATCACCCGGCCGGTCCCCCGCAGATGCGCTACGCGGCGGCCTCTCCGAGCCGGAGGAACGCCCGCTCCAGCACGAGGCGGGTGTTCAGGTTGATGTCCTCCGCGAGCGCGGCGCGCGCCTCCTCCACGGCCGCCATGCCGCGGGTCGCTCGGACGACGGGGAGGCGCGCGCCCCCTTGCTCGCCCGCGAGGTCGGGGTTGAGCAGGACCTCGAGCCCCCCACCGACCTCGGCGGCCACCGCGTCGCGCAGCAGCGCGGAAACCCCGAGCAACACCCAGTCGACGTAGTCGCGCTCCGCGCGGCGCTCGCGCCGCTGGAACCGGACCTCGATGCGCCGGATCGACCCTCGGTACGCCTCCTCGGGACGCCCGCGTTCGTCGAGGAAGGGCGCGAGGTCCGCGGCGAGCTCGTCCTTCATGCCCTTCCGGTAGTCCGCGGCCGCTCGCAGGACGACATCGGCCGCCTCGAGCGCTCCGGCGGGGCCCGCCGCCGCGAGCTCGATCGCCGTGCGCGCGGCGTCGCGGAAGCGCAGACCCTCATCCGACCCGGCGAGCCGCCGGGCGCGGCCGAGGTTCCCGCCGGCGAGGCGGGCGGCCAGCCGCGCGCGAACCTCGTCGGCGCCGGAGCGGACCAGCTCGTCCACCACGAACACCTCGGGGAGCGCGGTGAAGGTGACCACGTGGCACCGCGACAGCACGGTCTCGGGGAGCTCGTGCGCTCGCGCCGAGAGCAGCACGATGACGGCGTCGGCCGGCGGTTCCTCGAGCACCTTCAACAGCGTGTCGGCGGCCGGCGGCGACAGGCGATCGGCCTCGCGGACGAGGAAGACCTTCCGCCCCGGCTCCGGCGCCGTGCGGTAGGCGGGTTGCCAGACCTCCGTCCGGACCGTGTCGACGTGGATGTCCCGGCCCTCGGGCTCCACCAGGAACTCGTTCGGGTGGTGGTCCTCGGCGGCGAGCCGGCAGTCGCGGCACTCGCCGCACCCGCCGAGATGACACAGGAGGGCCGCGGCGAACGCCCGGGCGGCGAGCGATTTCCCGCTGCCCTCGGGACCCGCGAACACGTACGCATGATGTGGCCGTTCGGCTGCCCCACGGAGGAAGGCCATGGCCCCCGCCTGGCCGGGCACACGATCGAGGACGGGGATGCTCACGACCGCACGGTATCGCCGCGCTCCGACGGCCGTCAGTCCCAGGGTGAGGCTTCCGGCAGATCGGTCTCTTCCTCGACGGCGACGGCGGCGACGGCATCCGGTTTCGCGCTCGCCCCGTCCTCCCGCTCGCCGAGAGCCTTCTCGAGCGCCAACCGGACGTCCTCGAAGACCTCGTCCTGCTTCCTATCCGCCTCGATCACGACGACCCGCTCGGGGTGCTCCTCGGCGATCCGGAGGTAGGCGTCCGCGACCTTCGTGTGGAAGTCCTGCCCTTCCATCTCCATCCGATCCGGCGCCTCCGTCGATCGGAGGAGTCCGCGCTCGGGTTCGAGGTGGAGCAGGATCACGAGGTCCGGGAACAAGCCCTGCGTCCCCCAGACGTTCAGCGTCAGGATGTCCTGCTCGCCCAGACCCCGCCCCCACCCCTGGTACGCGAGCGACGAATCGACGTAGCGATCGCAGATCACGACCTTGCCGTCCGCGAGGGCGGGCCGGATCACGGAGTGGACGGTCTGCGCGCGGGAGGCGGCGAACAGGAGCGCTTCGGTGCGCGCCTCGAGCTTCCCGGTGTTCGGGTCAAGGAGCAGCTCCCGGAGTCGCTCGCCGACCTCGGTCCCGCCGGGCTCCCGAGTGACCAGGACGTCGTGCCCCTCCGCGCGGAGATGCTCCTCGGCCAGTCGGATCTGGGTCCCCTTGCCGGAGCCCTCCACGCCCTCGAACGCGATGAAGAACCCGGTGGCGGGAGGCCGCTTCAGCTTCGGCACGAGCGTGAGGGGTTGGGGACGGGACAGGCGGTACCGCTTGAGGAGCCGCCAGGTGTTGAGCCCCGCGAGGGCCACCGCGATGCCCGCTGTCGCGAGGCCGAAGCGGATGCCGAGCCCGGGTCCCGCGCCGATCGATCCATAGACACCCGCCAGCGTAGGGAAGATGGCGAGCGACAGGAACAACCCCATCCGGGAGAGCACCGTGAGCGCGGCGAACGTGCGGCCGCGGAACTCATCGGTGACGTTCTCCTGAAGCAACGTGTAGCCCGTCACCCACCCGAGGCCGCAGAACGCGCCGAGCCACACCGTGATCAGCGCCGCGAGCTCGAGGTTCGGCATCGACGCGAGGACGAACAGCGTCCCCGCGGCGGCCACGAGCGACCAGGGGAAGATCGACACGCGGTCGACCGCTCGCGCGGCCTGGTTGGCACTCACCATCCCGAGGCCGATCCCGACCCCGAAGGACGTGACGATGAACCCCCAGCCGGCGTCACCGGCGCCGAGCGTCTGCACCACGTAGATCGGGGCAAGGGCGAGGACCGCCCCGACGGCGGAGAAGGCGACGACGATCCCGGCCGTCATCGCCGACGCCATCGAGTTCTCGCGCAGGAAGCTGACCCCGTCGCGGACGTCCCTCCAGATCCGCGAGAAGTCCAGCCGTCCCGTGATCATCGCCGGCGAGGGAGGGATCGGGACCCGGCTGATCATCGCGGCGGAGAACGCGAACGTGGCGGCGTCCAGGAACAACGGCACCGCCTGGTCGTGCGCCGAGAGGAACGGGATCGCGTGGCTGAGGAGGGTGTTCAAGCCGACGAGCACGGTGAAGACGATCCCGCCGAGTGGGAGGGTGCCGTACGTAGAGACCAGGGCGATCGAGTTCGCGTTGGCGAGCTGCCGCCGCGGGACGAGGTTGGGCATCGAGGCGTCGCGCGCCGGGCCCCACACCAGGGAGAGGCATTCGATCGTGAACGACAGGGCGTAGACCGCCCACAGGTGGCCGACGAAGACCATCGCCGCGTACATCAGCCCGCGGCCGATGTCGGCCACGATCATGATCCGTTTGCGGTCGAGCCGGTCGACGAGCGTCCCCGCGATCGGACCGAACAGCACGGCGGGGAGCGTGCGGGCGATCATCAGACCCGCCACGGAGAAGGCGGCGCTGCCCGCACCTCCTGCGAGGTCGGCGACGAGCGTCGCGACCGCGAGGAACCCGACCCAGTCCCCGAGCGACGAAACGGACATCGCCGCGAGCAGCCGCGCGAAGGACGGCTGCGTCAGGAGATCCTTGAGCGTTGCCGATCTGGTTCCGCGGAGAGCTGCGACCTCCTCGGCGACGCTCGCCACGTTTACGCGTCCTCGCGGGCAGCGACCGGCTCCGGCGCGGGAGCCGTTCCCTCCACGGCGGCCTCATCGTTCGTCGCTGTTGGCTTCGTGGCCGCCGCCTTCTTCTTCGCTGGCGTCTTCTTCTTGGCCGCGGTCTTCTTCTTGGCCGCGGTCTTCTTCTTGGCGGCGGCCTTCCGCGTGGGCTTCTTCGCGGCGCGCGCGGCCGCTCGAGCCTTGCGCGCCTCGGACTTCGCCGCGCGCACCGCCGCCTCGGCCTCGCGGTCACCGGGCTTCGTGACCTTCATGTCCAGATCCACCTCCGCCCCGCAGTGCCAGCAGCGAAGGCTCTTGGGGCGACGCAGGAGCAACCCGCCACAGTCGGGACAGGGGATGTCCTTCTCCGGTGGGTTGTTCATCGCGCAGTCGCACTCCGGGTAGCGATCGCACCCGTACATCAGGCCGAACCGGGTGCGCTTCTCCACGAGCTCACCTTGGCCGCACTGGGGGCAGGTGACGCCGGTGCTCTTCGGCGGCTCCTTCTTGATGTAGCGACAGTCCGGGTAGCCGCTGCAGCCGATGAACGGCCCGAAGCGACCCACCTTCTTCACGAGCTGCCGGCCGCAGTCCGGGCACGTCTCCTCCAGGAGCTCCGGTTCGGGTCGCTCGCTTCCGTCGAGGTTCCTGATGTAGTCGCAGTCCGGGAAGTTCTCGCAGCCGATGAACTTGCCGAACCGGCCCAGGCGCACCTGCAGGCGTCCGGGCTCCCGGCCCTCGGTCGGGCACTTCGGGCAGAGCTCCTCGGTCTCCTCCAGGTAGCGCTCGAACTTCTCCTCGGCGAGCGCGAGCTCCTCCGCGAACGGGACGTAGAAGTCCTGGAGGACGGCCACGCGGGTCGCGTTCCCCTCGGCGATCTCGTCCAGCTCCTCCTCCATACGCGCCGTGAAGTTGACGTCGACGATGTCGGGGAAGTGCTGGATCAGCTTGTCCGTCACCACCTCCGCGACGTCCTCGGGCATGAACCGCTTCTGGTCGAGCCGCACGTAGCCGCGCGCCTGGATCGTCTGGATGATCGAGGCATAGGTCGAGGGCCGGCCGATGCCCAGCTCCTCGAGGGTCTTCACGAGCGAGGCCTCCGAGTAGCGCGGCGGTGGCTGCGTGAAGTGCTGCTCGGGCAGGAGCTCGAGCATCCGCAGGACCTGCTCGGCCGACAGCTCGGGGAGCCGGGACTCCGCGTCCTCGTCGGGTCCCTCGTCGCGACCCTCCGTGTAGACGCGGATGAACCCGTCGAACACGAGCGTCTGGCCGGTCGCGCGCAGGCCGTAGCGCGCGTCGCCCTCGATCGCCTGGATGTCGACGCCGACCTGGTCGAACCGTGCTTCAGCCATCTGCGTCGCCACGGTGCGTTTCCAGATCAGGTCGTAGAGACGGAGCTGGTCCCGATCGAGCGACGCGGCCACGCGTTCCGGCGTGCGGAAGACCGAGGTCGGCCGCACGGCTTCGTGCGCCTCCTGTGCGTTGCGCGACCGCGTCTTGTATCGGCGGTGCTCGGCGAGCGCGTAGGACGGCCCGTACTCCTGCCTCACGAGCTCGGCGATCTCGCGGAGCGCCGAGTCGGCGATCGTGACCGAGTCTGTCCGCATATACGTGATCAGTCCGACGGACCCCTCACCGGGCAGCGAGATCCCCTCGTACAGGCGCTGCGCGAGCGTCATCGTCTTCCGCGCCGAGAAGCCCAGCTTCCGTGCGGCCTCCTGCTGCAGCGTCGAGGTGGTGAACGGTGGAGCGGGGGACCGCTTGCGCTCCTTCCGCTGGACGTCGAGGACCCGGTACGAGGCCCGGCGGAGCCGTTCCACGTGCGGCATCGCGTCGGTCTCGGCGCCGAGCAGGATCCCCTTCTTCTCGGGCGCGGTGGCGAGCTTGCCCTCCGGGATCTCCGTGAGCCGCGCGACGAACGGCTGCTCTTCCCCCTCGGGCGTCAGACGGACGTCGACGCTCCAGTACTCGACCGGGACGAACGCCCGGATCTCGCGCTCCCGCTCGACGATCAGGCGGACCGCGACCGACTGCACCCGGCCCGCCGACAGGCCCGGCCGCACCTTCCGCCACAGGATCGGGCTGATCCGGTACCCGACGAGGCGATCCAGGATCCGTCGGGCCTCCTGTGCGTCGACCAGCTTCAGGTCGATCGCGCGAGGGTGCCGCACCGACTCGAGGATCGCGTCCCGCGTGATCTCCGTGAACGTGATGCGCTTGGCATCGTCCGGCGAGACGCCCAGCAAGGTGGCCACGTGATACGCGATCGCCTCGCCCTCGCGGTCGTAGTCGGTGGCGAGCACGAGCTCGTCCGCTCCCTTGAGCGCCCGCTTCAGTTCGGCGACGTGCCGCTTCGAGTCCTCGGGCACCTCGTAGACGGGCTGGAACCCGTCGTCCACGTCGACCCCGAGCTGGCTCTTCGGGAGGTCACGGACGTGCCCGAACGAGGCCCGGACGGCGTAGTCGCCGCCCAGGTACTTCTCGATGGTCTTCGCCTTCGCGGGCGATTCGACGATGACGAGGGTTCCTGGCATATCGAACGTGACTTCCTTCAGGGGAGGGGGTGAGTCGAGCTGAGCCTTTCGGACCGTACCACCGGCCCGTTGAAGGTCCTGGGAGCCGGGGACGGGCCCGGAACGCCGTCCGAGAGCGGCGATCCCTCTACCGAGAGCCTCGTAACACGCTGGTACGCTGCGGATATTCCCGGCCCGGAGGGTGTTCTCCGCTGCTCGAGACGCTGCAGGAAACCATCACCACGCTGATCGGCGACTATGGCTACGCCGCCATCTTCGTCCTGATGGTGCTCGAGTCCGCGTGCATCCCGATCCCCTCCGAGGTCACGATGCTGTTCGGCGGCGCCCTCGCGAGCCCGGGGTTCGCGGCCCCCGGGCACGAGCTCGATCTCGTCCTGGTCGCCCTGGTGGGGACGCTCGGCAACCTGGTCGGATCGTGGCTGGCCTACGGGGCCGGTGCGGCGGGAGGCCGGCCGCTCGTGGACCGGTTCGGCCGGTACCTCCTTGTCCTGCCCCACGAGGTGGATCGGGCGCACGAATGGTTCGAGCGACGCGGCGAGCTCACGGTGTTCGTCTCGCGGTTGCTCCCGGTGATCCGCACGTTCATCTCGCTGCCCGCCGGCGTCGCACGGATGCCGTTCTGGCGCTTCACGATCTACACGGTGCTCGGGTGCCTGCCGTGGACGTTCGCCCTCGCCTGGCTCGGGTACCTGCTCGGCGAGAACTGGGCGAAGGTGGAGGAGTTCCTGCAACCCGTCGCGTGGGCGATCGTGGTGCTGCTGGTGATCGGGCTGGTCTGGTACGTGGCCCGTCGCTACCGGCGGGTGCGCACCGCCTACGCCGAGCTCGACGCCGCCTCCGGAGGCGGAGAGGCGGGGTAGGCTCCCGCCGTGCGCGCCTGCTCCAGCTGCGGACGACAGAATCCCGATGACGCACGGTTCTGCGCCCACTGCGGCGCAGCGCTCGTCGAGGCCCCCGGGGCTGCGCGCGAGGAGCGGAAGGTCATCACCGTGCTCTTCGCCGACCTCGTGGGCTTCACGAGCAGGAGCGAACGGCTCGATCCGGAAGACGTACGTGCGACGCTCACCCCCTATTTCGCGCGTCTCCGGGAGGAGCTCGAGCGCCGCGGCGGGACCGTCGAGAAATTCATCGGCGATGCGGTGATGGCGGTCTTCGGGGCTCCGACGACACATGAAGACGACCCGGAGCGCGCCGTCCGGGCGGCGCTGGCGATCCGAGACGCGATGGCGGAGATGAACGAGCAGGATCCCGACCTGGACCTCCACGTCCGGGTCGGCGTGAACACCGGGGAGGCCCTCGTCTCGCTCGGCGTCCGGCCGCTCCAGGGCGAGGGGATGGCGGCGGGCGACGTGGTGAACACGGCAGCTCGGCTCCAAACGTCCGCTCCGGTCGACGGGATCCTCGTCGGTGAGGCCACCTATCGCGCGACCGAGCGCGCGGTGGAGTACCGGGCAGCCGGGCCGGTCGAAGCGAAGGGGAAGACCGATCCGATCACGGCCTGGGAGGCGCTCGAGGCGCGTTCGCACTACGGCATCGACATCACCCGACGCGTGGATACCGCCCTGGTTGGTCGGGATCGTGAGCTCGCGCTCCTGCGCGACGCGCTCGATCGCGCGCGGCATCAGAACGAGCCCCAGCTGGTCACACTCGTCGGCGAGCCGGGCATCGGCAAGAGCCGTCTGGTCCATGAGCTCTTCGTCCACATCGAGGGCATGCCCGACCTGATCACCTGGCGGCAGGGCCGGTGCCTGCCCTACGGCGACGGCGTGAGCTATTGGGCACTCGGCGAGATGGTCAAGGCCGAGGCGGGCATCCTCGAAACGGATCCCGACGGAGAGGCGGCGGCGAAGCTCGACCGGAGCGTCACGGAGCTGATCACAGAGGAGGACGAGCAAGGTTGGATCGCCCGCCTCCTGCGTCCCCTGATCGGGCTGACGCAGGAGCGCGGATCCGGAGCGGAGGGGATGGAAGACGCCCCCTCGGCGTGGCGACGCTTCCTGGAGGCCCTGGCAGAGCGTCGCCCGACCGTCCTGGTGTTCGAGGATCTGCACTGGGCCGACGATGGCCTCCTCGACTTCCTCGACGACCTGATCGACTGGACGCGCGACGTTCCGCTCCTCGTCCTGTGTACGGCGAGACCCGAGCTCCTCGTTCGCCGGCCGGATTGGGGTGGCGGGAAGCTCAACGCGGCGACGGTCGCGCTTGCGCCGTTGTCCGACGACGAGACCGCCATCTTGCTCGCCGGGCTCCTCGACCGGGCCGTCCTTCCCGCGGAGCTCCAGTCGGCGCTCCTCGCCCGAGCGGGTGGGAACCCCTTGTACGCGGAGGAGTTCGCCCGGATGGCGGCAGACCGCCCGGTGGCCGACCTCGAGGCCGCGGAGCTGCCCGGCTCGGTGCAAGGGATCATCGCGGCACGGCTCGACGGGCTCCCACAGGACGACAAGTCCCTGCTCCAGGACGCCGCCGTGGTCGGCAAGACGTTCTGGCTCGGTGCCGTCGCCGCGATCGGCGAGCGGGATCGCGCCGACGTCGAGCAGCGGTTGCACGAGCTGGAGCGCGGACGGTTCGTCCGCCGGTCGCGCCGCTCATCGATCGGCGGGGAAACCGAATACGCGTTCCTGCATCTCCTCGTGCGCGACGTGGCCTACGGGCAGATCCCGCGCGGCGCGCGCGGTGACAAACACCGACAGGCTGCCGACTGGATCGGATCGCTCGGAGGCGATCGAGTCGAGGATCGCGCGGAGCTACTGGCCCATCACTATCGATCCGCGCTCGAGCTGACCCGAGCCGCAGGGCTCGACGCCGCCGCGCTGGAGCACCCGGCCAGGCTGGCCCTGCGAGCTGCCGGCGATCGGGCGCGCGGCCTGGGGGCGTATGCCGCGGCCGAGCGTGCGTACGGAGCCGCGGTGGAACTCTGGCCGCGGGACGACCCGGACCGCCCGGATCTGCTGCTCCGGTATGGCCGGACGATCTCCCTCACGCGAGAGTCGGGCTCGGAGATCCTGGCCGAGGCACGGGATGGGTTCCTGGCCACGGACCGGCGGGACGCGGCGGCGGAAGCCGAGCTCCTGATCGGTGACCTCACCTGGCGGCGAGGGATGGGAGAGGAAGCGCAGGGCCACATCGAACGGGCGATGATCCTCGCGGAGGGCCTCCCACCGACCCCCGAGCTCGCCGCCGTGAAGTCCCACCTGGCCCGGTTCTTCATGGTCGCCGGCCGCCACGACGACGCGATCAGCGTCGGCCGAGACGCCCTGGCGATCGCCCGCGACCTCGACCTCGAGGAACTCCACGCGTTCGCGCTCAGCTCGGTCGGGACGGCCCGCATCAATAGCGGCGACATGGGCGGGTTCGTCGACCTCGAGGAGAGCATCGGGATCGCGGAACGCGCCCACAGCCCGTGGCACCTCTTGCGGGGGCAGGTCAACCTGGGCGTCTGCTCCTACCTCGTGGGCGACATCCGCCGTGCGCTCACGGTCCACGAGCGCAACCTCGAGGCCGCGCGTCGGTTCGGGATCGAGGGTGCGATCACCTGGAACCTCGCAGAGGTCGCCTTCGACTACTGCCTCGCGGGTCGATGGGACGAGTCGCTCGCGATGCACGACGCCGAGATCGCCCGGATCGAGACGGGCGCGCCCCACTACCTCGAGACGCAGCACCGGCAGAGCCGATCGAGGATCCGGCTCGGCCGAGGCGACCTGGCGGGAGCGCTCGAGGACGCGGTCCGGGCCGTCGAGGCCGGGCGTGAGGCAGGTGACCCGCAGGCGCTCCTGCCGTGCCTGGCCGAGAAGGCGAGGGTTCTGCTCGTGGCGGGGCGGGGGGAGGAGGCCGAGGCGGTCATCTCGGAGATCCTCGAGCTGGGCGCCGAGCCGTCGCTGGACTGGGCGTGGTGGATCCTGCAGGCATCGGTCGTGCTCACGGCGCGGGGCCGTGGCGACGACCTCCTGGCCCTGGGAGGCGAGAGCCTCCCGTCGGACTGGGTGCGGGCGGCGCGGCTCTGGGCATCGGACGACTTCACCGGCGCGGCGGACCTCCTCCGGGAGATGGGCGCGGCGCCGGACGAGGCGTACGCGCGGATGCAACACGCCGACCGTCTGATCGCGGAGGGGCGGCGACCCGAGGCCGAGCCGGCTCTGTCGCGCGCACTGGAGCTCTTCCGCATGATGGGCGCGACCGGCTGGATCGGCGAAGCGGAGCGCCTGCTGGCGCCGCCCGCCTAGGAGCGCCCGCCGGGGGCGTAGCCGAGCTCGACGTCGACCACGTTCCGGAGCGGCTCGCCGGCGACGAATCGCTTCAGGTTGTCGACGAAGAGCGCGACGACGTCCTCCGCCCAGCCATCGTGATCGCCGGCGCGGTGCGGCGACACCAGCACGTTGGGCATCCGCCACAGCGGGCTCTCCGCCGGGAGCGGCTCCACCTCGAAGACGTCGAGCGCCGCACCGGCGATCCGCCCGCTCTGCAGCGCGTCGATCAGCGCCGGTTCATCGACGGTCGCACCGCGTCCGATGTTCACGAAGAACGCCGTCGGCCTCATCGCAGCGAACGCGGCCGCGTCGAACATCCGCTCGGTGCTGGCCGTTCGCGGGAGCACGTTCACGACGTGGTCGGCCTCCGAGAGCTCTGAGTGGAAGTCACCGGGACCGGCGATCCGCTCGAAGACGTCGTCCGGCGCCCGCGGCGTGCGCGCGACGCCACGGACGCGTGCGCCCGCCGCTCGGAGCAACCGACCGGTCTCGGTCCCGATCGAGCCGGCGCCGACGATCAACGCCGTGGTCCCACGGAGCAGCCTCGTCCCCTCGGTGGGCCAGCTGCCCGGCGCCAACCTCGCATCGTCGATGATCCGTGCCGAGTGGGCGAGGAGGAACCCGAGCACCGATTCGGCGAGACCAGGGTCGTAGACGCCGGCGGCGCTCGTGAGGACGACCCCGTGCTCGGCGAGCACCGGCCGCGCGAACTCCTCGACGCCTGCCGAGATCGATTGGATCCACCGGAGTCGCGGGGCTCGCGGCACGACGTCGAGCAACGTGGGCCGGTCGAAGTTCCACGCGAAGACCACCTCGACCTCGTCGAGGTGGTCGTCGAGCTCGGCGATGGACGAGGCACGCACGACGCGCGCGAGCGCCTCGACCTCTCGGAGATCGGGGAGGTCGCGGTCGACGGCGTCGACGATCGCGACGAACGGCGCGGGCGCCATTACAGGTTCGCGAGCATCGTCCACGTGTCGGAGGAGTCGCCGGACTCGCCGACCTTCTCGAACCCGGCGCGCTGGTACATCATCCGCGATCGGTTGTGCACGGCGACGGACAGGGAGAGCGCCTGGAAGCCCTCCTCGCGTGCCTGCACCATGCAGGAGCGCAGGACCGCCTGGCCGATCCCCTTGCGGCGGTGCAACGGCGCCACCGCGATGCTGAGCTCCGGCGTCTTCTCGTTGACGAACCCGAACCCCGGCTCTTCCTCCGTGAACACGCGGTACCAGGCGGCACCCACGGGCTGGCCGTCGATCTCGGCGACGACGCCACCGTCACCGTCGCGCCCCCAATCGTCGTGGTAGCGCCGGAGCGTGGGCTCGACCAGGAACTCCTCGATCGACTCCCGCGGCCAGTCGGGGTTCCACCGGGCGGCCTCGTAGAGCATCGTGCGGAGGAACTCCGCGTCGTCCTTGGTGGCCGGTCGGATGTTCACGCGGCCTAGCGTACCGCGGGGCCGGTCGGCACCTCGCCCCCGGCGGCGCTCCCGAGGGTCTCGGGCGCGGACAGGTGGAACGGGACGCTCGTGACGACCACGTCCGGCTCGAAGAGCAGCATCCGTTTGAAGAACAAGGCCGACTGGTTATGGAGCACGCTCTGCCACCAGTGCTCCGGCACGAGCTCCGGGAGGACCACCGTCACCACGGTGTCGCCTCGCATGGTCCGGCTCCGTACCTCGGCGAGGAACGGCGGTCCGAGATCGCGGAACGCCGCCTCCACCAGCACGAGCGGGACGTCCATCCGCTGGTCGTGCCAGGCGTCGACCACCGATGGGATCTCCTCGGGGTCGGTGGCCATGTGGATCGCCTCGATCGAGGAGGGCTGGAGCGACTTCGCGTAGACGACGGCACGCACGGTGGCGTCGTGCACGCTGGAGACGGGGACGATCACCTCGCTCCGCGGCCGCTCGATCGGCCGTGCGCCCGCCACGGAGTGCGGCTCGTCCGGGACGAGCGGCACGTTGGTCACCACGATGCCCGGCTGGAACAGCAGCGAGGTCTTCAGCAGGAACGCCGACCGGTGCCGGACGAGCTGCAGCAGGGAGTCCGAGGTCACCACCTCCGGGATCACCACCGTGATGAAGTCCGTCGCCGCCGGCCGTTGCTTGAGGAAGCGACGCACGGCGCGCACGGGGTGCTCCTGTCCCCCCTCGAGCATCGAGAGCTCCCCGTAACGCGGGGCGACGCGTCGCCACGTCTCCCGGGCGGCATCGAGCCCCTCGTCGGGACCGACCCAGAGCGCCGTCAGCTGCTGGCAGCGGATCGTGAACAGATAGGAGACGGCGTCGATCGTCGCCGGGCCGAAGTCGCCGACGAGGAGCACGAAGGAGTTGGTCGCCGCGACGTCCCCCGTGAGGTTCCCCGCCCTGAGGAGGAGTCCGATCCGCCGGTAGTGACGGTTGACGCCGATGAAGAACGCGATGATGAAGGGAACGCCGGCGAGCACCATCCATGCGCCGAGCGCGAACCGGGTGATCGCCACGATCGCGAGGACCAGGCCGGTGGTGCTGGCTCCGATCCCGTTCGTGATCGCGCGCCGCTTCCATCCCGGATCGCGTCGGGTGAACTGGCGGCGCACCATCCCTGCTTGCGAGAGTGTCAACGCGATGAAGACGCCCACCACGTAGAGCTGGATCAGCGCAGAGAGGTTCGCGTCGAACGCCCAGACGAGCGCGACGGCGAGCAGGGACAGCACGATGATCCCGTTCGAGAAAACGAGCCGGTCGCCGCGGTTGCGGAACTGCGACGGCATGAATCGGTCGCGGGCGAGGATCGACGACAACCGGGGGAAGTCCTGGTACGCCGTATTCGCCGCCAGGATGAGGATCGCCGCCGTGAAGACCTGGAGGACGATGAACATCGGACCCCCGGCGTAGATCGTGTCCCCGATCTGCGCGAGCACGGACTTCGCGGACGGGAGGTCGTGGGTCACACGAACGTTGAGCAGGCCGGCGAAGACCGTGATGCCGAGGAACATGGGGATGCTCATCGCGCCCATCAGCAGGAGCGTCGAGGCGGCGTTCCTGGCCTGCGGCCGGCGGAACGCCTGGACGCCGTCGGCGATCGCCTCGACACCCGTCAACGCCGTGGCCCCGGAGGAGAACGCGCGGAGCACGAGGAACAAGGACAGGCTCGCCTCCGCCTCGAGTGGCAACGTCGCGCTCGCAGCCTGAGGGCATCCGCCCGTGGTGCACTTGAAGAGCCCCCAGCCGAGCGTGATCCCGACCATCAGGACGAACCCGTATGTCGGGATGGCGAACAGCTTGCCCGCTTCCTTCGCGCCACGCAGGTTCGCGACGGTGATCAAGAACACGAAGAACGTCGCGAGACCCACCTTGTAGTCGGCGAGACCCGGCGCCGCGGACGTCACCGCGATCGCGCCGGCGGTGACGCTCACCGACACGGTGAGGATGTAGGAGCTCAGGATGGCGCCGGCCGCGGTCAAGCCGGGGACGGTGCCGAGGTTCTCCTTGGCGACGATGTACGAGCCGCCTCCGCGCGGATAGGCGGCGACGGTCTGCCGGTAGGACACGATCACGATGACGAGCAACGCCGCGACCCCCAGGCCGAGGGGCGAAAGCAGGCCGAGCGCGGAGGCGCCCGCGAGGGCGAGCACGAGCATCATCTCCTCGGTGGCGTAGGCGACGGAGGAGAGCTGATCGGACGCGAAGACGGGCAGCGCGAGGAACTTCGGCAGGAGTTGGTGCTCTTGGGACGAGGTCGACAGCGCCCGCCCCACGAGGAGTCGCTTCAGCGCGCTGCCGACCCCCGCGCCGTCGGTCCTCGTGGCCATCGTCGGATGCTACGACTCGTCGTCCGAGCTTTCCGCGATCCAGCGATAGCCCACACCCGGCTCCGTCACGATCAGTTGGGGCGCCTGCGCATCGTCCCCGAGCTTCTTCCGGAGCGCACGCACGTAGGTCCGGAGGTACGTCGTCTCGGTCCCGTAGCCCTGCCCCCACACCTTCCGGAGGAGCCACTGGTGCGTGAGGAGCTTGCCGGGATGCGTCGCGAACGCCTCGAGCAGCTGGTACTCCGTCGGCGTGAGCCGCAGCAGCTCACCGTCCAGGATCACGAGGCGCCGGCCGAGGTCGATCTCGAGCGTGCCGAACTTCATCGTCGGCGCGGGCGGCTCCCCCGGTTGCGCCCGCCGCATCGCCGCTCGCGCCCGCGCCAACAACTCCTCCATCGCGAACGGCTTCGTGACGTAGTCGTCGGCTCCGGCGTCGAGCGCCGCGACCTTGTCCTGCTGCGCGTCGCGGACCGACAGGACGATGATCGGCAGCTCGGTGAACCCCCGGACACGCCGGATGACCTCGGTCCCGTCGAGGTCGGGGAGACCCAGATCGAGCAGCATGAGCTCGGGGGCGCTCTCGGCGGCGCCGATCACGGCCTCCTCACCGGTACCGACGGTCTGGACCTCGTAGCCGTGCGCCTCCAGGCTGGTTCGCAGCGCGCGACGGATCTGCGGTTCGTCGTCCACCACCAGCACCCGGTTCACGGAACACCCTCCTCGCCCGGGATCTCGAACGCGACCACGCAGCCACCGCCGTCGGCATCCTCGATCCAGATCCGGCCGCCATGCGCGACCACGACCGCCTTCGAGATCGCGAGCCCGAGACCGCTCCCCGGCGTCTCCGGGCTCGAGGAACCACGATAGAACGCCTCGAAGACCCGCTCACGCTCGTCCGCCGGGATCCCCGGGCCCTGGTCCGCGACCCGGACCTGCACCGCGTCACGAACCCACTGGACGCTCACCCGGATCTCGCCACCCTCCGGCGTGTGCCGTCCCGCGTTCTCGAGCAGGTTCGTGAGCACCTGGTCGAGCTGGACGGGATCGACGGATACGTCCGGGAGGTCCGCCGGGAGATCCGCGGTGACGGTGTGGGCGGCGAGGCGCGGGCGCATCCGGGCCAGGACGACCTCGACGATCTCATCCATCGCCGCGGGCTGCCGGGTCGGTGTGAGCGCACCCGCGCGGATCCGCGCGAGATCGAGGAGGTTGCCGACAAGACGATTCAGCCGGTCCGTCTCCTCGAGGATCGTCGTGAGCAGCTCTCGCTCCTGCTCGGGGTCATGGTGCACGGCGGCGTCCAGGAGGCTCGTCACGCCGGCCTTGATCGATGCGAGCGGGGTTCGCAGATCGTGCGTGACCGACGAGAACATGGCGGCGCGCAGCTGGTTCGTCTCGGCGTCGAGCTGCGCGATCCGCGCGCGAGCGTCCAGCCGCGCGCGGTCGAGCGCGGCGGTGGCCTGGCGCGCCGCGGCCTCCAGGAACAGCTGGTCGTCGCGATTGAACGGCCTGCCGCCGTCGGGCCGCTCCGCGACCAGCGTGCCGATCGACACGTCGCCCGCCAACAGCGGCACGGTCGTGCGGGGCCCTCCGGACGTCTCGCCGTCCGTTCGCGCGACGGCGCGGAGGTCCGTCCCGTCGAGGGTCGCCTCGACCTCGACCCGTGACAGCGCGAACGGCTCGAGGAGCAGCCCCGCGAACTCGTCGAGGACCCGATCGGGGACCTCTCTCGTGTGCAGCGTGCTGGAGAGCGTCCCGAGGAACCGCGCCTCCCGCTCACGGCGCGAGGCGCGGGCGCGGTCTTCGCTGGCCTGCCCGACCAGCAAGCCGACGACGAGGGCGACGGAGAGGAAGACGACCCCGGTCGCGACGTCCTCGATGTCGTTGAAACGGAACGTGAGCTGGGGATCCTCCACCACCAGCGGTCGGATCGTCGAGGCCAGGATCCCGGCGATCAGACCGGCCCACAGCCCGCCGGCGACGGCCGCGATCACGACCGCGAGCAGGAACAGCGCGATGGAGATCTCCGGTCTAGCCGGCGCGAGCGGGAAGGCGACCAGGGTGGCGATCGCGGGCGTGAGCACCCCGATGAAGGCGCTCTTGAGGGTGAGCCTCGCGGTGCCCTCCGACTCGTACTCCTCACTCACGACCACGACACGCTAGCCCCTTTCACGGGATCTTCACGCCTGGCCGGGGATCCTTCACGCTTCCCTCACGCAGCACTCCCGAAGATGACGTCAGAGGAACCCATCCTCCGAGTCAATCCGGGGGGCCGACAGCTCCCTCCAGTTGTCGGACCTCCGGATCCGTCCTCATCATTCGGGCCCGCTCTGCGGGCCCGAACTCTTTCCGGGGGTCTTCCGAGCCCGTCCTCTTGGTGCCCCCAGCGCCCGGGAGTAGGCTTCCGCCCCGTATGCGCGTGATCATCATGGGTTGTGGTCGGGTCGGATCCGAGCTGTCGAACGCGATCGCCGACGAGCACGACGTCGCGATCATCGACAAGAACCCGGAGGCGTTCCACGCCTACCCTCCCGGCGATCGCGCTCGGAAGGTCGTGGGTCTGGGATTCGATCGCGACGTCCTGGAGGACGCCGGTATCAAGGACGCGGACGCGTTCGTCGCGGTCTCCAGCGGGGACAACTCGAACATCGTCTCCGCGCGGGTCGCGCTCGAGTACTACCACGTGCCCAAGGTCATCGCGCGGATCTACGACTCTCGCCGGGCCGAGATCTACGAGCGACTGAACATCCCCACGGTCGCCACGACCCGTTGGGGCGTCAAGCAGATCCAGCTGATGCTGTTCCACGACCGCGAAGAGATCCGCGAGACGCTCGGCGGCGGCGATCTCCTCCGGCTCCGCGTCCCGATCACGGCGCACCTGGCCGGCAAGCCCGTCTCCTCCCTCGAGATCGACGGCAAGGTGCGCGTCGCGGGGATCTCCCGCGGCGGGGGAGGCTTCATCCCGACGGCGTCCTCCACCGTGCAGGCGGGCGACTACCTGATCCTGATGATCTCGAAGGAAGGGCTGGACCTCGTCGACGAGCTGATCGCGCCCGAGGACCATCAGGCATGAAGGTCGTCGTCACGGGCGGTGGTGCGGTCGGACGGCATCTCTCCCAGGATCTCACCGAGCGGGGTCACGACGTGACGCTCGTGGAACAGCGTCGCGAGCTCGCCGAGAAGCTCGACGCGTGGGCGCCGGACACCCGGATCGTGTACGGCGACGCGTGCGAGCCCCGCATCCTCGAGCAAGCCGACGTCCGGTCGGCCGACGTCGTGGTCGCCGCCACCGGCGACGACGAGGACAACCTCGTGACGTCGCTGCTGGCGAAGCAGGAGTTCGGTGTCCCGCGTGTGCTCGCTCGCGTGAACCACCCCAAGAACGAATGGCTGTTCGACGAGCAGTGGGGTGTGGACGCGTCGGTCTCGCCGCCCCACATCCTGACCGCGATGGTCGAGGAGGCGGTCACGGTCGGAGACCTGGTGCGACTCCTCCGGCTGGAGGGCGGGAAGGTCGCGTTGGTCGAGATGCGGCTCCCCGACCAGTCCCCCAACGTGGGCAAGGCCCTCTACGAGCTGCGCCTGCCACCCGACACCACGCTGGTGGCGATCCTGCGCGAGGGGCACGTGATGATCCCCCAGCCGGAGACGGCGCTCGCGGCGGGGGACGAGATCGTGGCGCTGTCCAGCGTGGACTCCGAGCGGGCGCTCCGCGACACGGTCATGGGGATCGGTCCGGACGCCGCGGACCCGTCCGGCGGCAACAGCAGCCCGTGAAACGCCGCTAGCCGGCGAACTCCAGCTGTGGATTGACCATCCGGATGTCCCCTCGGTGTTCCCCGAGGACCCCTTCCACCACGACGCGCTTGCCGAGGGACAGACCCCCGATCCCTCGCCGGCCCATGAAGACGATCGTCACCTCGCCCGTCCCGTCGGAGATGAGCGCCTGCAGCGCCTCCTTACCCTCCATCGGGAGGACCGTCATCCGACGGATCACGCCGGCGATCCGCACGTGCTGCCGCGTCGGCGCGTCGGCGATCCGGACCGTTGCCTCGATCGTGCTGGCCCAGGCTCGCGTCTCGTCGGCCAGGCGCGTTTCATCACTCTCGTTCAGTCGATCGATGAGCCGGCGGAGCACGCTCACGGTCAGGGGGAGACGGGCGCTCCCGCGGCCTCCCTCTCCTTGATCTCCTCACCGAGCTCGGACTTCCGCGACTTCGAGATCCAGATCATCGTCGCGAGGACCACAACGGACACCGCGACCACCGCCACGCGGACCGCCACGTCGTCCGCACGCGCCACGACGATCGGTGCGATCAGCAACGCCACGAGGTTCATCACCTTGATGAGCGGGTTCAACGCCGGACCGGCGGTGTCCTTGAACGGGTCGCCGACCGTATCGCCGATCACCGCCGCCGTGTGTGCCTCGCTGCCTTTCCCGCCGTAGTGGCCCTCCTCGATGAACTTCTTCGCGTTGTCCCACGCGCCGCCGGAGTTCGAGAGCATCACGGCGAGCAGCTGGCCCGTGAGGATCGAGCCGGCGAGGAAGGCGCCGAGGGCCTCCGCGCCGAGGAAGAAGCCGGCGATCAGCGGGCTGAGCACCGCGAGGAGCCCCGGCGTCGTCAGCTCGCGGAGTGACGTGCGCGTGCAGATGTCGACGACCCGGCTGTAGTCCGGCTTCTCGGTGTAGTCCATGATGCCGGGGTGGTCGCGGAACTGGTTCCGCACCTCCACGACGACCTGCATCGCGGCTCGGCCGACCGCGCGGATCGCCAGCGAGGAGAACAGGAACGCGACAGAACCGCCCAGCAACAGGCCGACGAGGACATCCGGTTTCGCCACGTCGATCGCGAGGAAGTCGAAGCCGGCCAGCCGGAGGGCCTCCTCGAATGATCCGAAGAGCGCGGTGGCTGCCAGGACCGCCGTCGCGATCGCCATCCCCTTCGTGATCGCCTTGGTCGAGTTCCCGACGGCGTCGAGCCCGCCGAGGATCTCCGACGGGCGTCCCTCGAACTCCCCCGACATCTCGGCGATGCCTTGAGCGTTGTCCGAGATCGGCCCGTACGTGTCCATCGAGACGACGACGCCCACGGTCGTGAGCATCCCCATGCCCGTGAGGGCGATGAAGTACAGCCGCTCCGGGAGCGTGTCCCCGAGGTAGAACGACCCCATCACCGCGCCCGCGATGATCAGCACCGACCAGACGGTGGATTCGAGGCCGAGCGAGAACCCGGACAGGATCGTGGTCGCCGGGCCCGTCACGGTGGATTCCGCGATCTCCTGCACGGGCTTGTACTTCGTGTCGGTGAAGTACTGCGTGAGGATCTGGATCACGCTCGCGAGGACCAGCCCGATCACCACCGCGGCAGCCGGCTTCCAGTCGTCGAGGTAGACCTCGGAGATCACGAAGACGGCGGCGGCGGAGATCGCCGCGGACAGGAAGAACCCGCGGTTGATCGCCTTCATGCCGTGCTCCGTCTCGCTCCGTGGCGTGACCGCCAAGATCCCGACGATCGAGGTGATCACGCCGACGGCGCGGACGAACAGCGGGAACATCACGCCCACGATCGCGCCCGACTCGGAGCCGGCGAAGGCGGCGGCCCCGAGGATCAAGGAGGCGACGAGCGTGACCTCGTAGGACTCGAACAGGTCGGCGGCCATCCCGGCGCAGTCACCGACGTTGTCGCCGACGTTGTCGGCGATCACGGCGGCGTTCCGCGGGTCGTCCTCCGGGATCCCCTGCTCGATCTTCCCGACCAGATCCGCGCCGACGTCGGCCGCCTTCGTGAAGATCCCGCCGCCCACACGCATGAACATCGCGAGGAGCGCGCCACCGAAGCCGAACCCGACCAGGACCGAGGTCGCGTCGCCTTGATAGATCAGCAGGATCACGGTCGCACCGAGCAGACCGAGCCCGACCGTGAACATGCCCGCGACGCCGCCCGCGCGGAACGCGATCTTCAGCGCACGTCGGAGTCCCGACTCACGGGCGGCGTTCGCCGTCCGGACGTTCGCCCGGACCGCGAGCCACATCCCGGCATAGCCGGTCGTGGCGCTGAACACCGCGCCCAGGATGAACGCGAGCGAGCGGCCGAGCTTGATCGACAGCTCCGAGTGCGCCGCGTTCTCGGGGGCCGGCAGCACGAAGAACAGGATGACCGTGAGGATCGCGAGGAAGATGCCGACCGTTCGGAACTGACGCGACAGATAGGCGCTCGCGCCTTCCTGGATCGCGCGAGCGATCTCCTTCATCTTCTCGGTGCCCTCGGAGGCGCCGAGGACCTCTCGGACGAGGTAGTAGGCGAAGACGAGCGCCATCAGCGAGATGCCGAAGATCACCCAAAGGTAGGTGGTCTCCGTCGAGGTGAAGACGACGTCGAGCGGGCCGCTCTCCTGAGCGAGGATGCCGTGCACATGGACCTCCGTGTCGGGTGGGATGCCGGTCGGTTCCCGTCCAGAGCGGTGCGGTGGGACGTTGCGCTGGACCGCAGGACGGCGGGCAGTATAGGAAACGTGCCAGCTCAGTGACCGGGGACGACATCCGTCGCTTCGTCCTCGACGTCGGCGGTCGTCTCGTCGTCCACCGACGGCGACAGACGCAGGATGATCCAACCGAGTGCGCCCGCGAGGATCGAAGCGGCGAGGATCCCGACCTTGGCCTCGGCGATCAAGGCGCGGTCATCGAACGCGAGCTCCGTCATGAACAGGCTGACCGTGAATCCGATACCGGCAACCGCGGAGGCGCCGAGGAGATGGACCGGGCGGACGCCTACAGGGAGTCGCGCGACCCGGCCTGCCACCGCCAGTGCCGCGGCTCCCGAGATCCCCACAGCTTTGCCGACGACGAGGCCGAGCAGGACGCCGAGCGTCACACGGCTCGTCATCGCGGCGGCGACCTGCCCTCCACCTATCCGGATCCCTGCGTTCGCGAGAGCGAACAGGGGGATGATCACGAAGCTCGTCCACGGAAGCAACGCGTGTTCGGTGCGTGTGAGCGGGGAGACGGCCTCCCGCGAGAGTGACGCCAATCGGAGCCACTGGCCGGCGTCCGCGTCGGGAGGATCCGGATCGTCCATCGTCTGGTCTGCGATGCGCCTGGCCTCGGCACTCACCGCCCGTGGCCGTTGGTAGGAGTCGGCGGGAGCGAGCAGGCCGAGCACGACGCCCGCGATCGTCGGATGGACCCCGGACTCGTACGTCGCCAGCCATACGAGCGCGCCGAGCGCGACGAAGGCGGACGTCGCTCGGATCCCGGCACGCCGGAGCAGGAACATCACGCCGCAGAGGGCCGCTGCCGCGGCCAGGAACCCGATGGACACTCCGCCGGCGTAGAAGAGCGCGATGACGATGATCGCACCGATGTCGTCAACGATCGCCAACGTGAGGATGAACGGCTTCAGACCCGCCGGTGCGTGCCGTGCCGCGAGGACCAGCACGCCCAGAGCGAATGCGATGTCCGTCGCCATCGGGATACCCCACCCGGACGTGCCTGCGCCACCAACGTTGAGGGCGAGGTAGATCAGCGCCGGCACGATCATCCCGCCGATCGCGGCGACCACCGGCAACGCAGCGGCTCGCCGATCCCTCAGCTCCCCCGTCTGGAATTCCCTCTTGATCTCGAGGCCGACCACGAGGAAGAAGAGCGTCATCAATCCGTCGTTCACCCAGTGTCGGAGGTCGTCGCCGATCGTCCACGAGCCCAAGTGGACCTCAGCGGGCATGGTCCAGAATCGCTCGTACCCGTCACCCCATGGCGAGTTGGCCCAGGCGAGGGCCACCACCGCTGCGATGAGCAGCATCTTCCCGCTCGCGGCCGCCGTAGAAAGGAACTCCTGGAGCGGCCGGACGATGCGTCGCGGCACGGGCCGATCAGATCGAGACCAAGGAGATCGGATCCCCGGGTGGGGCGCGCCCTCTGGTCGTTCGTTCACGTGGGAACCTCGCTCGCCGACCAGTCTTCCCGGCACGCCATCGGTGGAACGGAGGCATCCTATCCCCACGCCGGACGGGGCGCCGATCGGTCCGAAGGCGTCGCGGGGGTGATTGGAACACCTCCGAACGGCGTGTAGCCTCGGCCTCGCTTTGACAGATCAGAGTCCTGCCGCCGATCCCGGGCGGCGATCCCGAACGAGCCGCGCTGACGACTCCGCGCGCCGTCGGACGATCGCGCGCCGTCGCATCGCCATCGCCATCGGGGGTGTTGCCGTGATCGCGATCGTCGTGATCCTGCTGTCCGGTGGCGGGCCGGGGATCATCGACCTCGGCCCGAACGGCCCGGACGACTTCAGCTTCCAGCTCGGCAAGGTGCAGGCCACGCCGATCACGCGCACGCCGCCCCCCGAGCTGCACGACGTGGCGCAGGAAGCGGGCGCCGGCGTCAAGGAGACGATGGACGAGCTCTACTTCGCCGCGTTCGTGGACCAGGGCTCCTGGGGCGACTACGGCGCGGCGTTCGAGCTCTTCGAGGGCAGCGCCGCCGCGCGCGCCGAGTCGGACCAAGAGGTGCTCACGCTCGGCCTGACGGCCGGCGACGACTTCGACTCGATCGATGCGGCGAGCGGCTCGCTCGTGATCTCGGTCCTCACCGACGACCAGGACGCGCCGGTGTCGGCGGTCGCCGACGTGGAGTTCGAGGCGACGGTCGAGGCTGCGGACGGCGGCACATCGACGCAGGTCGTCAGCATCGGTTCGTACTTCCTCCGCCAGGTGGACGGTGTGTGGCGGATCTTCGCGTACGACGTGGACCGGGACGATGTGGAAGCCGAGGCGCCAAGCCCGTCGGGGTCGCCGTCGTGAGACGTCGTCGGCTGATCGCCGCGTTCGTGACACTCGCGGCGGGCGTCTCCGGGCTCGGCGTGGCGACGCTCCAGGCGACACCCGCCGCGAGCGTCCCGCTGATGCAGATCGGCGATGCCCACGCCGCGTTCGGTCCCGCTCTGCACGGCGACCGGCCCATCTTCATCCTGATCCTCGGGAGCGACTCCCGACCCGGCACGCCGATGGAGGAGGGACTCTGCGATTCGATCCACATCCTCGGGATCAACCCCAGGGCCAGGCGGGCAACCCTCGTGGGGATCCCCCGCGACTCCTACGTGCCGATCGCGAGCGGAGGGACGAACAAGATCAACGTCGCGCTGTCCCAGGGCGGACCGGAAGGGATGGTCGCCACCGTCGAGAACCTGACGGGAATCACGTTCGACTACTACGTGCTCACCGGCTTCGTCGGGATGACCCAGATCTTCGACGCGCTCGGCGGTCTCCGGATCGACGTCCCGTACTCCTTCGAGGGGTACGAGGGCACCGACTTCACGGAGGGACGGACCACGATGACCGGCGCGGAGACGCTCGAGTACTCGCGGACGCGCAAGTCGCTGTCGCACGGCGACTTCGACCGGTCGATGAACCAGGGGCGCATCCTGCTGGCGGCCTTCTCGCAGTTCCGGGCGGAGTTCCGAAGGGACCCGGCCGCGCTCTTCCACTGGATGGCCGTGGGGATGCGCAACGTGTCGACGGACCTCCCCCTGAACGAGCTGTTCACGCTCGGGTTCACCGCCTGGAACATCCGACCCGCCAGGCTCACGAACCTCGTGGCGGTCGGAAGCGTTGGAACGGCGGGCAGCGCGAGCATCGTGGATCTGCCGTCGCCTCATCCCGTGTTCCAGGACATCGCGGCAGACGGGTACGTGCTGCCCGAGGACATCCCCCCCGACGCCGCACCCGACGGATAGCGTGACGTCGGCAACGGAGCACACCACGTCTCGGTCTCCTCGCCGGGTGCCCCTCATCGTCGGACTCGTGCTGCTGCTGGTGATCGCTGGCGTCGTCGTCCTCCTCACGCGGGACGACGCCCCGCCGAAGAGCAGCCGGGCCGACGGAGCGACGAAGACCACCGACGTCGTGTCGCCGACCACGCCGTCGTTCCGCTTCACGGACAGCTCGCGGGAGCTCGTGCGCACGTCTCCCCAGCGGATCGGCCGGCGACATCGGCAGGCGAGCGTCGCGGCGGCCTCGGCCGCCCAACAGGTGCTCACGGAGCTGTACGCGGAGGGGTTCCTCGATCCCGTGAACCGGGAGGCCGGGCGTTACGCGGACGCGTTCGGAGGATTCGCCCGTGGAGCCCGGGATCGGGCGGTGGCGCGCGTCGGACTGCTCACGGCGGGTGCACGCGCGGGTGACCGATTCGAACGGATCGAACCGAGGTCGGCGCGCCTCGCGACCCGGATCCTGCTGGATCGGGAGGGCGCGCCCGTCTTGCTCGTGAGCACGGTGCGGTTCTCGGCGCTCGCCTCGGGCTCGGAGACCGTGCTCCTCAGGTCGACGGGTCAGTACTTCTTCGAACGAGCCGGCAGCACCTGGAAGATCGTGTCGTTCCAGGTGGTCCGGAACGACACGCCTCGGGAGCCGAAGTGAGACGTCGAGCGCTGATCGCCGTCGTCATGCTCGTCGCCTGGGTGGCGGGCTCGACGTTCGGGTCGATCGCCGAGCTTCCGGCGGCCTCCGCGCGCACTCCCGCCGTCGTGATCGGGCGGGCGCACGGCGGCTACGTCCCGGATCCGACCGGTCGCCGGACGATCACCATCCTCGCGATCGGCTCGGACGCTCGTCCTGGGCAGAACCCCCTCGCGTCGCGAGCGGATTCGATCCACGTGATCTTCCTGCACCCGCGGAAGCAGCAAGCCGTCGTCGTCGGCATCCCGCGCGACTCGATCGTGTCGATCCCCGGCCTCGGCACGACCAAGATCAACGCCGCGCTGCCCAGCGGCGGTCCGGCGCGCATGGTGCAGACGATCGAGCAGAACTTCGGCGCGAGGATCGACTACTGGGCGGTGACGTCGTTCTGGGGCATCGCGCGGATGGTCGAGACCGTCGGCGGGCTGCAGGTCAAGGTCCCGTTCCGGATGCAGGATCGCTTCTCGGGCTCGAACTTCCATCCCGGCCTCCAGCGGCTCGATGGCCCCGAGGTCCTCGCGTTCGCCCGAGACAGGAAGAGCGTGCCCGGTGGGGACTTCGGCCGCCAGGAGAACGGGGGCCGCGTCCTGCTCTCCGCGCTCGTCCAGTTCCAGAAGGAGTTCCGGAAGAACCCGGGCCGGCTCGTCGCGTGGATCGCCGCAGGGGTTCGGAACATGGACACCGACCTCCCGGTGGACGAGCTCGTGGACCTCGCGTTCACGGCGAGCGGGATCCGCTTCGCGGGCGTGCGGAACGTGGTCCTGCCCGGGGGCACGGGCACGATCGGGGGTCGCTCCGTCGTGGTGCTGTCGATGGGGACGGCGCGGGCGATCTTCGCCGACGCGATGGCGGACGGGGCGCTGCGCCCCGCCAACGTGCCACGCAGCCCGACCGGCGCAGGGTAGGGGGCTCTCGGAGGGCCGATGATACGCTCGGTCGGAACCCCTTCCGACCCCTCATGACCCGCCCCTGGTGACCGTGACGGACGACCTGATCGACGTACACCCCGGCCGCCAGCGCCTCGCGCTGGCGGCCGCTGCGCTGCTCACGGTCCCCGCGTTCCTGGCCCGCTTCGCGGGCCTCGACGCGACACCGGCCGTGCTCGCGCTGCTCTACGGCCTCGCGATCGTGGGGGCGGCGTTCGCGATCTCGTGGGCGGCCGAGACGGCGCAGCTCGACATCTCCGCGGGTCTCGCGATCGCGATCCTCGCGCTGATCGCGGTCCTTCCCGAATACGCCGTGGACTTCGTCTTCACGGCGCAGGGCGGGAACTCCTACCAGCTCGACCCGACATGTCCGCCGCTCCCCGGGGGCGGATCGGAATCCCCGTGCGACCTGGCGCTCGCGAACATGACCGGCGCGAATCGACTGCTGATCGGTCTCGGCTGGTCGATGGTGGTGTTCATCGCGTGGTATCGGCTTCGCAAGACCACCGCGGGGCCGCTCCCACGCTGGGAAGGCATCAGGCTCTCCCGCGACCATTCGATCGAGCTCGGATTCCTGTGGGTGGCCACCCTGTACTCACTCACGCTGCCGCTGAAGTCATCGATCACCCTGATCGACACGGTCGTCCTCGTCGGCCTGTTCGCCGGGTACACGTGGCGGGTGTCGCGTGCCCCCGCCGAGGAACCGCACCTCGTGGGACCGGCCCGATACCTCGGCACCTTCCGCACCGCCGCTCGGCGGGCGTGGGTGATCGGACTCTTCCTGGCCTCGGGAACCGTGATCTGGCTCTTCGCGCACAGGTTCGCGGAAGCGCTCGTCCACGCAGGGGAGCAGCTGCACATCAACGAGTTCCTCCTGGTGCAATGGCTCGCCCCGCTGGCGTCGGAGACGCCCGAGCTCCTCGTTGCGGGCCTGTTCGCGTGGCGTCTGAACTCGAACGCCGGCCTCGGAACGCTCGTCTCGTCGAAGGTGAACCAGTGGACACTCCTGGTGGGAACGCTCCCCGATCGTCTTCGCCATCTCGAGCGCGTCCTGGCACGGCCTGCCGATCAGCGCGATCCAGCGCGAGGAGCTCTTCCTCACGGCCGCGCAGTCCTTCTTCGCGGTCGCGATCCTGTCGAACCTCTCCCTGTCCCTGCGCGAGGCCGGCTACCTGTTCGGGCTCTTCTGGGCGCAGTTCATCGTGGGGGCGCTCGTGCCGGAATCGATGCACGCGGCCGAGCGGATCGGCGTGGGGATCCTCTACCTCGTCCTCGGCCTCGGGCTACATCCTCCGGGATCGACGACGGATGCCGCGCCTGGTCCGCGACGCGTTCAGGACGTCGTACGCGGAGCTCGGCGAGGAGCGACTGCAGGACGCCCTCGGGGAGGCCGAGAAGGATCACCCGTCGCCGCCGCACGACGACGACGACAACCCTCCGGCTGCACCGTCCCGGTAGCGTCGTTCCGTGGACGCTCGCGGATTCCTCGAGGACCTCGCGGCGCTGGATCCGGAGACCGCCGACTGCCTGGTCGGCACCCGTGAGCTCCCGGCGCGCGAGCCGACGCTGGACCCGTTCCCGTCGGATCTCCCGGAGATCCTCACCTCGCGGCTCGGTCTCCTCGGGATCGAGGGGCTGTACCCCCACCAATCCCGCGGCCTGGAGGCGCTCCGGGGTGGACGGGACGTGATCCTGTCGACGGGAACCGCGAGCGGCAAGACGCTCGTCTACGACGTCGCGTTCGCCGAAGCGGCCGTCACCGTGCCCAAGGCGACAGCCCTCTACCTGTTCCCGACGAAGGCGCTCGCTCGCGACCAGCTGCGAGCGGTCCGAGCCCTGAAGCTCACGCAGATCCGGGCCTCCGCCTACGACGGCGACACACCGAAGCCGGAGCGCCCGCTGATCCGGAAGAACGCGAACCTCGTCCTCACGAACCCGGACATGCTGCACCTCTCGATCCTGCCGGATCACGCGCGGTGGGCCGACTTCTTCCTCCGGCTCTCCCTGATCGTGGTCGACGAGGCCCACGTCTGCCGCGGGGTGTTCGGCTCCCACGTCGCGATGGTCCTGCGGCGGCTCCGGCGCCTGGTCGAGCACTACGGCGGCACGCCGCGCTGGTGCCTCGCCAGCGCGACGGTCGGCAACCCGGGTGAGCTCGCGTCACGGCTGACCGGCCTCGACGTCGAGGTGGTCGAGGGCGGGAGCGGTCCCTCCGGGGACAAGCTCTTCGCTCTCTGGAACCCGCCGATCGTCGACGAGGAGACCGGGCGGCGGCGGAGCGCGCTCGCGGAAGCGTCGTGGCTGATGGGGAGGCTGGTCGCCGACGACGTCCGCACGATCGGGTTCACTCGGTCGCGGCGGGCCGCGGAGCTGCTCGCCGAGTTCACGCGCCGGGAGGTCGTCGACGCGGCCCGCCGCTCCCGGATCGTGTCCTATCGCGCGGGCTACCTCGCCGAGGACCGACGCGCGATCGAACGGCGCCTCGCCGAGGGCGACCTGCTCGCCGTGGCGTCGACGAGCGCGCTCGAGCTCGGGATCGACATCGGGGCGCTCGACGCCGTGGTGCTGACCGGCTACCCGGGGACGCGGGCCTCGATGTGGCAGCAGGCGGGGCGCGCCGGACGGCGAGCGGAGGGCTCGCTCGCGATGCTGGTCGCGCAGGACGATCCACTCGACCAGTACCTCGTCCATCACCCCGAGGACCTCTTCGACAAGCCCGCCGAGGCGGCCGTGATCGACCCCGAGAACCCGTACGTCCTGGAGCCGCACCTGCGCTGCGCCGCGCGCGAGCTCCCGATCGCCGACGACGATCAGGCGTTCTTCGGCCCGGGCGCCACGGCGGCGCTCGAGCGGATGGGCGAACGGGGGGAGCTCGCGCGCCGCCGCGATGCCTGGCACGACGCCGGACGGGAGTCGCCGCACCGGCAGGTGGACGTCCGGGCCGGCGCCGGCTCCGTCTACACGATCGTGAACGCCGACACCGGCGAGGTGATCGGGACCGCCGACGAGCACCGCGCCTTCGCCACGCTCCATCCCGGCGCCGTCTACCTGCACATGGGCGAGCAGTTCCTGGTCACGGAGCTGCACCTGGATCGGGGGCTCGCCGCCGTCAAGGCTGCCGACCCCGACTACTACACGCAGGCGCGCACGATCACCGACATCGAGATCGTCGGCGGGCTCGAGCAGGCGATGCTCGGCGACGTCGAGGTCTCGTTCGGCGACGTGCTCGTGACCGATCAGGTCGTCGGCTTCGTCCGCAAGCTGGTCTCGACGAACGAGGTCGTCGACGAGGAGACGCTCGCGCTGCCGCCGCAGCGGCTGGAGACGCGCTCGTTGTGGTTCACGCTCTCGGAGCAGGTGATCGCGAGGGCCGCGATCACGCCCCGCCAGCTCGCCGGCGCGATCCACGCGGCGGAGCACGCCGCGATCGGGCTGATGCCCCTGATCGCGACGTGCGACCGGTGGGACCTCGGCGGTGTGTCGACACCGCTCCATCCGGACACGGGGATGACGACGATCTTCGTCCACGACGCCTACCCCGGCGGTGCGGGGATCAGCGAGCGCGGGTTCCGGCACATCGAGCGGCTCCTGCACGCGACGCTCGAGACGATCCGGCAGTGCCCCTGCTCCCTCGGTTGCCCCTCCTGCGTCCAGAGCCCGAAGTGCGGCAACGGCAACGAGCCGCTCGACAAGCCGGCCGCCGCCTCGCTCCTGGCGGCGGTGCTCGGCGTCACGTGGGGCTGAGCCGCGGGCCGAGGCTGCGATACTCCCGACCGTGAGCGAGGGCCCGTACATCTCGGTGATCGGTGCGGGCCAGGCATCCGACGACGAAGTGGCGGCGGCCGAGGAGATCGGACGGCGCCTCGCCGAGGCCGGCGCGGTGCTCGTGTGCGGCGGGCTCGGCGGGGTGATGGACGCGGCCGCCCGGGGCTGCGTCGCGGCCGGCGGCATCTCGGTCGGGATCCTGCCCGGCGACGACAGGACCCACGGCTCACCGAGCCTGACGGTCCGGATCGCCACCGGTCTCGGCGAGGCGCGCAACGCGATCGTGGCCCGCGCCGCGGACGCCGTGATCGCCGTTGGCGGAGAGTTCGGCACGCTCTCGGAGATCGCGCTCGCGCTCAAGATGGGGAAGCCCGTGGTCGGGCTCGGCACGTGGTCGCTCGACCTGGAAGGGCTCCCCGGGGATCCGCTCCAGCGAGCGGCCACCCCGGCGGACGCGGTCGCCCGAGCCCTGGAGGCCGCGGAACGTCTGGCGGGCAGCGCATGGTGAGCTCCCCTTGTCGCCCGTACGGCCTCATCCAGATGCGCTATTGACCTGGCGGCGAGGCGGGTGCAGGCTCCCCCAGCACCTTCTGCACTTCCCCCCGGAGAGGACGTGATCGTCGCCTATGGCCGGGTACATCGCGATCGTGCTCGCGACGGCGTGGACCGCCGTCGTGGTCGAGACGATCATCGAGAGCGCGCGCGCGTTCGGGGGCTCGATCCGATTCCTGGGCCGCACGATGCTCACCCCGGGGATCCGTCCCGGCCTGGTGATCCTCTGTGGACTCGCGGCATCTGCCGGGCTCGCCTGGGCGGCCGCCGTCGCGTATGCGCGCGGCCGCCGGCTGGAGCGGCGGATGGCCGCGGAGCTCGACGCGCGCTACCAGGAGATCACGGCCAAGGCCGCGGGCGATGTCGCTCGAGCAGGGCTGCTCTCCTGGCGCGTCGCCGAGCTCCGAACGTCGATGGACGAGCTGACCGCGCGACGCGACGAGATCCTCGCGGAGACGGAGCTCGCGCGCCGGCGGACGTCGGAGCTCCGGGCGCTCTCCGATGACTACAAGCGGTCCCTCGCCCAGATGCAGGACCGGTTGATCGTCCTGCCGGACATCGAGGACGAGCTGGCCCGCCGGCGAGCCGAGCGCAAGGCGGCGGACCCCGCCGGATAAGCCTCTGTATCACGGAGCCGCGGGCGGCGACCGGCGAAGGACGAGCCGAGCCGCGGCGGCGCGCTCGCTCGGTGACAATCCGAACGCCAGAAGCGAACCCGCGTAGACGAGACCGCCGGCCGCAGCGGACACGAGCAGGTCGAGGAACCACCGATCGTTCGGCATCGCCGCGTGTGCCAACGCCATCGAGACCGCCCCGAGCGCCGTCGGGATCAGGAGCCGCAACCATGCGCGATCGAACGGCCAGATCCCGAGGAACCGACGCACGAGCACCAGCCGCGCCGTCGCCGAGAACGACAGGGTGAGCGCCTGGGCGATCGCGGCGCCCCGGATCCCGAGACCGGTCGGTCCCGCGAGCGACACCGCCACGCCGATGTCGATCGCGAAGGCGGCGAGGTAGATCACGAGGTCCCATCCGGTCCGCCCGGCCATGATCAGGATGAACCCCACGGTCCCCACCATCACCGGCACGATCATCCCGATGATCAGGATCCGGAGCGCATCCGCGCCGGCGCGGAACTCGTTCCCGAAGATCCGGAGCGTCTCCTCCGGCAGGATCCCGAGCACCAGGAGCACGGGGATCGTCGCCGCGAGCGTCCAGCGGGTCACGTTCTTGTACAGGCGGTCCAGTTGCTCGCGTTCTCCTCGATGGTGCAGGTCGGCGACGAACGGGCTGAATGTGAGCGAGACCGACGTGAGGAACAGGAACAACGCCTGCCCGGTTCTCAGCACCGCGCCGTACACGCCCACCTGCGAGGCGCCGGAGGCACCCTGATCGCTCCACAGCAGCGAGAGCACGAACAGGTCCGTCCAGAAGATCAGCTGGGAGAAGAGCGTCGCCGGCGCGCGGAGGGCGCCGAATCGGATGAGCGCGCCCGTGTGCTCCTCCGGGATGCCGGCGCCCACCAGCTCGCCGGACGGGAACCGCCGCTGCTCGCGCTCCCACCCCACCAGCGCGATCGCGAGGGCGAGGCCCCACGACGCACCGAACGCGAGCGTCGTGGCGCCCGCAGTCTTCGCGCCCACCCAGAAGAGGATCGTCAGAACGATCCACCCGATCGGCTGCGCGATCCACTGCGAATAGAGCGTGTACCGCATGATCTTCAGCCCGCGGGTCGCTCCCATGTAGACGAACGCGAGCGAGGCGAAGGGCACCGTCGCCGCGGCCGCGCGGAACGCCGGTTCGGCGATCGCGGGGATCGCCGTGAAGCGCTCCGCGAGCCACCCGGCCGACAGGAAGGCCACCGCGGCGAGCGGCAACGAGACGGCCACGGCGATCGCGACCGAGCGTCGGACCAGCCCGCGCGCTCGCGCGACCTCTCCCCGTCCTTGGAGGATGGCCACGAGACGCACGTTGGCGACGTCCATCCCGAACCGGGTCGCGGCCGCTGCGATGAACGCGGCTTGCGTGGTCAGCGTGACGACGCCGAACGCCTGATCCCCGAGGGTCCGGGTCATCAGCACCTGCGCCGCGAACAGGGCGACGGCTCCGATGCCCAGCCCGAGGACGTTCTGCCCGGTCTGGCCGACGATCACCCGATGGTCGGAGCTGCTCACCGCCCGGAGCTTACGGTGCGTGGTCGCGCGGTTCGGGACGTCCGACGGCGTGCACGACCATCCGCGGCGGACGATGACCGGGCGCTACCGGCTCAACCGCGTGCGGAGCGTGATCGGCACGGAGAGAACCCTGCCGACCGGGCAGTTCGACTTCGTCGTCTGAGCGATCGAGTCGAGGTCATCGGACTCGATCGTGGTGACGGTGGCTTCCGAGTCGAGGTCGACGCCGGTGATCGCGAACCCGCGCTCACCCTTGTCCAGATGCACCATCGCGACGGTGCGGACCGACTCCGGCGCGTGGCCGGCGCGCCCCAGGTCGCCGGCGAGCGCCATCGAGAAGCAGCTCGCGAGGGCGGCGCCGATCAGTTCCTCCGGGTTCGTCCCCGGCTGGTCCTCGAAACGGATGGGGAAGGAGAAGACCCCGGACACCTCACCGCTCTCGGTCCAGAACCGGCCCTTGCCGTCCTGAAGGGTGCCGTCCCACGTTGCCTCACTCGTGCGAATCTGCATGGATGTGCTCCTCACTGGTCGCTTCGGGTTGTCGTTACCCCTACCCACTTGACCGGAGGGGCAACCGGCGGGCGGTACCCTCAGCGCGGGAACAGGTCCGAGAGGAGGAACCGTGACGTTCGACGTGTTGGGCGACCTCAACTGGCTGGCGGTCCTCGTGGCGGCGCTCGCGTACTTCGCGATCGGCGCGCTCTGGTACGCGCCGCCACTGTTCGGCAAAGCGTGGATGGCGGCCGGCGGCATGACGACTCCCGAGGCCGGCTCCCGGCCGAGCCCTGCGATCTACCTGACGCCGCTCGTCGGGAGCGCGCTCTCCTCGGTCGCATTGGCGATGCTCGCCGCGGCCACGGGCACCGACACGCTCCAGCGGGGGATCGTGCTCGGCCTGGTCGTCGCGATCGGCTTCGCGGTCTCGATCACGTTCGTGACGGCGCAGTTCGAATCGGAGAAGCCGAAGCCGATGGTCTGGGGCGCGATCACCGCCGGCTACCACGCGGTGGGGATCCTCGTCGCCGCGATCATCGTCGCGAGCTGGCAGTAGCCGGCGACGAGGGTGAGCGAACAGGATGTGCCGACCCCACCGCATCCGTGCTGAGATAGCGGTCGGATGCGTGCCCTCGTGAAACAGGAGGCCGGACCCGGCCTCGTCATGGCGGAGGTCCCGGAGCCCGAGATCGGGATCAACGACGTCCTGATCCGCGTGGATCGCACGGGGATCTGCGGGACCGACCTCCACATCGAGGAATGGAACGAGTGGGCGCAGCAGGCGGTCCCGGTCCCCCTCGTGATCGGCCACGAGTTCGTGGGCGAGATCATCGAGGTCGGATCCAACGTCAAGGACTACGGCCCGGGCGACCTCGTGAGCGGCGAGGGACACGTCGTGTGCGGGCGGTGTCGCAACTGCATGGCCGGCCGCCGTCATCTCTGCGCCGACGCCACCGGGATCGGCGTGAACCGGCCCGGCGCGTTCGCCGAGCTCATCGCGCTGCCCGTGACCAACGTCTGGCATCACGACGCCTCGATCGACCGGGACGTCGCGGCGATCTTCGACCCGTTCGGCAACGCGGTGCACAGCGCGTTGCAGTTCCCCGTCCTCGGTGAGGACGTGCTGATCACGGGCGCCGGCCCGATCGGGTTGATGGCGGCGGCGGTCGCGCGACACGCGGGCGCGCGCTACGTCGTGATCACCGACGTGAACCCGTACCGCCTGGAGCTCGCGCGCAAGATGGGCGTCACGGTGGCGCTCGACGTCCGCGAGGGCTCGCTCGCCGAGACGCAGGCGAGCCTGGGCATGAAGGAGGGGTTCGACGTCGGGCTCGAGATGAGCGGAAACCCGGCGGCGCTCCGCGACATGGTCGAGAACCTGTCGCACGGCGCGAGCATCGCGCTGCTCGGTCTGCCCGAGGAACCGTTCGCGATCGACTGGAACACGGTCATCTTCGATCAGCTCACGATCCGCGGGGTGTACGGCCGGGAGATGTACGAGACCTGGTACATGATGACCGTGATGCTGCAGAGCGGCCTCGATATCGCGCCGGTGATCACGCACCGCTTCCCGGCGGAGCGCTTCGAGGACGCGTTCGCGGCGATCCGGACCGGCGAGACCGGCAAGGTGCTCCTGTACTGGGGCGAGGGTCCGTGACGAGCGAGACCGTCCGCCCGGCGCTGGCGGCCGAGCTCGAGGAGATCCGCGGCGCAGGCCTCGAGAAGCCCGAGCGGGTCCTGGCGTCCGCGCAGGGGGCGCGGGTCGGCGTGCGCGGGCGCGAGGGCGAGGTCCTCAACCTCTGCGCGAACAACTACCTCGGGCTCGCCGACCACCCCGAGGTGATCGCGGCCGCGCACGCCGCGATGGAGGAGTGGGGCTTCGGGCTCGCGTCGGTGCGCTTCATCTGCGGGACGCAGGAGATCCACAAGGAGCTCGAGGCCGCGCTGAGCACGTTCCTCGGCCTGGAGGACACGATCCTGTACTCGTCGTGCTTCGACGCGAACGGCGGTCTGTTCGAGGTGCTCCTCGGCGAGCAGGACGCGGTGATCTCCGACGAGCTGAACCACGCGAGCATCATCGACGGCGTCCGCCTCTCGAAGGCGCAGCGGTTCCGCTACCGCAACAACGACATGGACGACCTCGAGACGCAGCTGAAGGAGGCGTCCGGGAGCGCGGCGCCGCCTGATCGCGACCGACGGCGTGTTCTCGATGGACGGCTACCTGGCCGACCTCCCGGCGATCTGCGACCTCGCCGAGCGCCACGACGCGATCGTGATGGTCGACGACTCCCACGCGGTGGGGTTCATGGGACCGGGCGGGCGCGGCACGCCCGAGCACCACGGGGTGATGGACCGCGTGGACATCGTGACCGGGACGATGGGCAAGGCGCTGGGTGGCGCCAGCGGCGGGTATCTGAGCGGTCCCCGGGAGGTCGTGGAGTTGCTCCGCCAGCGCTCCCGGCCCTACCTGTTCTCGAACACGATCGCGCCCGCGGTGGTGGGGGGCTCGCTGAAAGCGATCGAGCTGCTCACGGCGTCGACGGAGCTCCGCGACCGCCTGGAGGAGAACACCCGGTTCTTCCGGGCGGAGATGGAGACCGCCGGGCTCGACGTGCTCCCAGGCGAGCACCCGATCGTGCCGGTGATGCTCGGGGACGCGGCACTCGCCGGGCGGATGGCCGAGGCGATGCTCGACAGAGGCGTCTACGTGATCGGGTTCTCCTACCCGGTGGTCCCGAAGGGGAAGGCGCGGATCCGCGCACAGGTCTCGGCGGCGCACTCGCGGGAGGACCTGGCGTTCGCGGTGAAAGCGTTCGCGGAGTCGAAGGCCGAGTTGTCTTAGCGGATCAGCCGGCTGGCGGCCGGAGCGGCCTCCGGCCCTCGAGTGCGTCGAATCGCTCATCCACACGCGCGAACCGGGCTTCCATGCGAGCTTCGAGCGCGTCGAAGCGGGCTGCAACCGCGTCGAACCGGCCGGCAACAGCATCGAACTTCGAGTCCATACGTGCGCCGAGCGCGTCGATCCGAGAGCCGAGGTAGAAGAGGCTGCCCAGCGAAGTGGCGGCCAGGAGGCCGATCGCGGTCCAGACGGCAGCGTCCATGCGGGACGAGGCTAGCACCGCGTACTGACTCGAACCGTGACGGATCTCGCACGCAGCGAAGACGAGCTTAGGGGACGCCGCTTCGCTCCGGCGCGTCCGTGATCGGCTCCGGGCTGTGGAACACTGCTTCGACGTTGTTCCCGTGGAGGTCGTTCACGAACGCCCCGTAGTAGCGGGGTGAGTATCGGATCCAGACGCCGGGCTCGCCGCGGACGGTCGCGCCCGCGGCGAGCGCGGCGTCGAAGAACGCATCCACCTGTTCCCGATCCGCCGCGTCGAACGCGACGTGCGCTGCGGTCGTGACCGGGGAGCCCTCGCAGATCGAGAAGTCATCGAGGTCCTGCCGGCCGTACGAGACGCAGTTCGGCTCCTCGTACAGCTCCTCGAGCCCGAGCGGGGCCAAGGCCGCCGTGTACAGGCGCCGGCTCGCCGGATAGTCCTCCACCACGAACAGGACGTGGTCGACGATGATCAATCGCTCCGTCACGCGATCTCCTTTCGGCCGTCGCCTCGCCTCCGCTTGGCCAGGCGGCCTCCGATGCGGGAGGATGCTACCCATGCCCCACACGGTCGGCGACCTCGCGGAGGTCCTGGACAACCTCGGCGTCTTCTCGATGCATCCCGAAGAGGTCCTCGCCCTCTGTCCCTCCGGGTTCCGACGTGTCCCGATCACCCAGGGCGACGAGTTCTACCTCTCGCTCCAGGGGTTCACGGCGAACCAGCCGGCCTACGCGCACACCCATCCGGATTCCGAGGAATGGGTCGTCGTGCTCGAGGGAGCCGGGAAGGCGCTGCTGGCGGACAACCCGGTACCGCTCGAGGGGAGCCTCGTGATCGGGCGGGCGACGGCGCATCCGCACGGCTTCGTGAGCGGGGACGGCCCGATGACGCTCCTGTCGATCCAGCTCCCCCGTCCGTCGGAGCCGGCCACCACCTGGGACCAGCCGGGAGAGACGACGGATCCGATCGACTGCAGCTCCGGGGGGACGTGCCGGCGGTGCTATCGATGCGGCGGGCACAGCCACAACCACCGCGCGAAGCTCTTCGTCTGCGAGAACTGCACGCTCGAGTTCTGAGCTACGGACCGGACCCGGAGCGCTCCTCCGCCAGCCGTGCCAGGTTCGCCAGTTGCTTCCGGTCCGCGCGGTTCACGTACACCTTGAAGATCGATCGGACGCCCGGCTGCAGCCAGTACGGGACGTAGTTCACGCGCTCGATCGTCTCCGTGTACGTGATGCGCGACCCCTCGCCGTCGGGCGCCACGTCGTAGCGGTGGATGAAGTGGGCGTCCCACGGCTTCCCACGCTTCCGATCGAGGTGTGCGTCGGTCTCGATCACGAACGCGGTCGGCGGTGTCGCGACCGTCACCTCCGATCGGTCGTCGAAGGTCCCGTTCTCGGCGGAACCCGACGACGCGAACGTCGTGCCGACGGCCGCCGGCCCGTCGGGGGCGTCGAGGGACAGCAGCTTGAACTTCTCGTCCGAGGCACGGTCGCCGGACCAGTCGAGGTGGTTCCGGAGGTCGGAGATCGTCGCGTAGACGACCTCTGGCGGAGCGGCCGAGACGGCGGACGTCTGTGTCACGTATCCGAGCGGTCGGTCGGCGGCCACGGTGCGCCTACGACTCCGTCGGGCGGCCCCGCTCGCCGCGCACGTGGTCCTCCTCGGACTCCTTCCAGACCTCCTCGACGTTCTCGACGTTGAAGCCGTACTCGAACACGAGCGTGCCGCCGTACGCGGCTCCGAACAGGACCCCGGCCGCCGCGATCAGCGACAGGACGAGCCACGAGGTCTGCGTCTGCCCCTGGTCGAAGTCGGACACGCGCAGCACGATGTCGATCAGCGTGATCGCGGTGACCGTCAGCATCACGGTCGCGTGCCAGTTGATCGTGCGCCAGACCTGCGTGTGCTTGGCCTTCCCGATCGGTCCGCTCTTCCGATCGCGAGGGATCCCCTTCCACCAGTCCATGAAGCCGGTGAGCGCGGCGCCGAGGCTCACGATGAAGCCCGACACCATCACGAACGTCGCGGCGACGAAGAAGTCGTGCGCCTTCGGGTCCGCGGAGTCGGAGAAGCACGAGATCAGGTCGAACACGGCGGCGAGCGTGTAGCAGACGATCGGGAAGTCCGTGAGGGGCGGGTGGAACGGCTTGCCCGTGAACCCCCGGAGCCCCTGGGAACGGCGACCCTTCAGCGACCAGGTCGGACGGATCGAGAACAACCTCGGCATGCTCCCCTCCCTCGCGTGGCGACCTTCGAAGACTGCCACACGCGGCGGGCGTCCGCATCGAGGTCGCTCCTTGCCCGACGCCGCGCCAGCGGCTAGCGTCCGCGGCTGACGACGGGACGGGAGGGATCGATCGGATGGACACCTACATGGTCGTGCTGCGGATCGTGCACATCCTCGCCGGCGTGTTCTGGGTGGGCGCCGCGCTCACGACGATCCTGTTCCTCCAATCGACGGCGCGCGAGGTCGGCCCGGCGGCAGGGCCGTTCATGGCCCACCTGGCCGGCAAGAAGCACCTCGTGGACTGGGTGCTCCGGGCGGCCGGACTCGACGATCCTGGCGGGCGCGCTGTTGTACTGGCGCGTCACGGGGGGACTCGAGTGGGACCGGATCACATCCGCGCCCGGGATCTCTCTCACGATCGGTGCGCTGTGCGCGATCACCGCGTTCTCGCTCGGCCTGAGCGTCGTCAGGCCGACCATCATGGCGACGCTCGCGATCGGCCGGGAGGTGGCGGCGAGCGGCGGCCCGCCCACGCCCGAGCAGGGTGCGCAGCTCCAGGCGCTCCAGAAGCGTGGGAAGGCGGTCGGGCAGGTGATCGTCCCGCTGCTCATCGTCGCCGTCAGCGGGATGGCGGCCGCGCGGTACCTCTAGGGGCCCATCCCCTCGTCTTCGTCGGCGAAGTCCCAGATGCGGAGATCGCCCGGCTCGAGCCGGATCGTGACGTCGTTCCCCCCGACCTTCCGGACGTAGGCCTCGCCCTTCCCCGGCCCCATGTACCTGGTCGCGATCCGGACGGCCGTCTCGAAGGCGTCCTCGGTGACGATCCGCGCGGTGCCGCGAACCTCGATCCCCCGCAGCGGATGGCCGGACTCGGCGACGACGATCGAGGCGCGAGGTTCCCGGCGCAGATGCCGCGTCTTCGAATCGTTGGCGCCCGTCCAGACCTGGAAGCCGCCGTCGCGCCACTCGTGCCAGACGGGCGAGAGCAGCACGCTCCCGTCCTGCCGCACCGTGGCGAGCACGGCGACGACCGGCTCGTCGAGGAAGCCGTCGAGGTCGTCGATCGTGAGGTCCGTGCGCATCCTCGAACGATACCGGGCGCTACGGGGGCCGGAACCGCGAGATCTCGACCGTCACCGGGAGCCCGAGGAAGCGCCCGAGACGTGCGGCGGCCGACTCCAGCGTCCGCGCGTCGTCGCCGCTGACCGCGCCGTACGTGTGGAACGACGCGCGGACGCGCTTCGGCTCGATCGTCCGGCGCCAGTGCCCGCCGATCCGCCCGTGCAGGAGGAACAGGCCGGTCGGGTACGTCCGGTCGCTCCACGCCTGTCGGGCGAGGTCGCCGGACGATGTCGCCGTGGAACCGCGACTCCGTGTAGCCCGACCACGAGCTCGTCGTAGGTCTGGAGGAGATGCACGCCCCGCGCGCCGCGGGCGTCCGCCGGCTCCGCTCGGAGACCGACGACCAGAACGTGAGGCCGTCGATCTCGTCGCTCGCCACCTCGTCGGCGAGCGATCCCAACGCCGCGCGGAGGTCGGTCATCGTGAGCCCCGACCACCAGCTGAGGTCCTTCACCGTCGCCGGGCCGTGGCTGGCGAGGTAGCGGCGGACGAGCTCCACGACCGCCTCGTCCCGGTCGAGCCGGCGGCCGCCCGCCGGGATCCGTTCGTCGAGCAGCGCGTAGGTCTGCTGCTTCCCCTTCCGCCCGCCACTGCCGATCAGGCCCACGAGCTCGCAATGCATCAGCAGGTAGGGCATGCGCTGGCCACCGCGATCGAGCTTCCGCCGATCGAACTCGGCCCCGAGCTCGTCGCGGGTCAGCCGGTTCCCACCCTCGAGGGCCGAGGCGACGATCTTCTCGCTGCGCGCGAGGGTGCGTGCGTCGAGCCCGAGCCGCCGGAGCCGGCCCGCGATGCCCTGCAGCACGCGCGGGCCGCTCAACGCGAGCAGCCAGCGGATGTCGTCCGCGGCGACGAAGTGCCACGTCGGCCGGAGCACGTGGGTCCGCACGATCGTGCCATCGGTGACCGCCAGGTCGACGTCGGCTTCGCGCAGGCCCTTCGACCGTTGCCCGATCGACCACATCGCCGGGCCGTACTCCTGAGCCTGCATCGCGAGGTGCCACCGCACGGCCTCGTCCGGCGCGGCGAACCGCGCGCCCGTGAGACGGGAGTTCCGGATCCGCCGCCGCGAGATCGTCTGGTCGGACATGACCTCGCAGCCTACGGCCGGTCGGTGACGCCCGGATCCCTCCTCAACGGGAGCGCTTCGCCTCGTTCTCCGCGACGCGCTCCTTCACGATCTTCTTGACGAGCGCGGCGGGAAGCGGCTCGTCGACCGTGAAGTGGATCGTCCCCTTGGTCGTCTCGTAGGCCGCGAGCTCGTCCGCGTGGTCCGCGAGGACCTTCTTGCTCCCCGGGAAGAGGCTGCAGTGATCCTTGAACGCCGCGTAGTAGACGAGGTTCCCGCGATGGTGGAACGCCGGCATCCCGTAGCTGATCTTCTCGGTGGCCATCGGCGCCGCGGATCGGATCGTCTTCCGCAGCCGCTCGAGCGCCGCTCGTTCGTCGTCTGGGAGAGATGCGAGGTACTCCTCGACGCCGCTCGGCTTGTCCATCGCCCGCATCCTAGGGCCCACCCGACATCACGACCGGCGGAGCCGTGGGAACACCCGGCCGGTGCGCTCGATGTACGCGTCGGCCTCGGCGCCGAACCGACGCCGCAGATCCTCGTCCTCTTCCTTCATCCACCACGTGACCGGCCTCGGCATCCAGAGCATCGTGTAGGCGGCCAGCACGAGGACCGACAGGTAGTTCAGCGTCACGAGGAACAGCCCGATCGGCAGCAGGAAGAAGTGGAGGTAGAACGGGTGTCGCACGTACCGGTGCACGCCTGTGGTCATCATCTCCCGTTCGGGGAGCGCTCGCCGGTAGACGTTGACGGCGTTCTTGCGTCCGACGCCGATCAGGATCGCGAGGCCCGCGACGGACATCGCGATCCCCACGATCTGCAGCGCCAGGTCCGGCCCGGCCAGGAACGACAGGCCGGGCGCGTACAGGATGTCGAGGTCGTCCGCGACTCCGTCGACCACGAACAGCGTCGGGATCACCGCGCAGATCCCCGTCGCCGTCAGCCGCCACGCGCGGATCCCGGGCGACACGCCCTCGGAGCGCTCCTGATCGAGCTCTCGCCGGCGCGCCTCCGTGACGCCGGTCCGCCCCCACCAGAGGATCACCGCCCAGAAGATCCCCGCCAGCCCCCAGGTGAGCCCGACGACCAGCGCGACGACCTCGACCGACAGCACGCACCCGCCTCCTAGGTCGCCGGCTTCTCCCAGACCGAGATGTGCTTCTCGCTCTCGCCGGTGAACGGCTCCCGCTTCCATCCGCCCCACCGCTCGCGCAGCGTCATCCCGGCGATCTGCGCCATCAGGTCGAACTCGGCTGGCCAGGCGTAGCGGAACGGGAACGAGGAGACCTCAACCCGCCCGTCCTCGATGTGTACGTGATGGGAGACGAGCCCCTGCGTCGCGACGTCGAACTCGTCGATCCCCCAGTACCCCTCGGCCGCGCCGAAGACCCGGAAGGTGTCTCCTGGCGGCAGCCGCTGGAGTGATGGGATGAGGTCCTCGATCACGAAGCAACCGCCCGGCTCGAGGTGCGCCGCCGCGTTACGGAAGCACGCCACCTGCGCGTCCTGCGTCGTCAGGTTCCCGATCGTGTTGTAGACGAGGTAGGCGAGGGAGAACGAGCCGTCCACGCGGGTCGTCGAGAAGTCGCCGATCGTGACGTCGATCGACTCGCCGCCCGGCTTCTCGCGGAGCTTCGCGGCCATCGCCCTCGACAGCTCGATCCCGTGGACCGGCACTCCCCGCTGCGCGAGCGGGAGCGCGACCCTGCCGGTCCCGATCCCGAACTCGAGCGCCCGCCCGCTCCCCGCGAGCTCCGCGAGGAACACGACGGTCGGCTCGAGGACCTCGGGGTCGAACATCTCAGGCGAATCGTCGTCGTAGGTAGACGCGATCCTCTCGTCGAACAGCCCGTCGTCGTGCACGACCCGAATGTAGCGGGCTCAGTCCACGGGCTCCGTGAACGTGAGGAAGTACCCGTTGGGATCCTGCAGCCCCAGCTCTCGGGCGCCCCACTCGCGCACCTCGGGTCCCCAAGCGGGCGTGACGCGATCCTTGATCTCCTCGTAGAGGGCTTGGACGCTCTCGGGATGGAAGTACAGGGTCCCGGTGAAGGCGGGCGGGCCGTCCCACGGAGTCTCGCCGCCGAGGAACTGCAGGATCACGCCGTTTCGGGACACTTCGCAGAACGCGGGTTCGCCGAACTCAGGGGAGACCTCGCGGATCTCGAACCCCACCTGGCGATACCAGTCGATCGTCCTCGCCACGTCCTCGGTCTTGAGGATCGCCGACACACGTTCCTCGGCCATCACCCACGAAGGATACGGGTCAGGGCTTTCAACGCATCGCGACGGGCGGCGGGTCGGAGATGACTAGGCTCGGTCGTGCACCGCGAATGCGACCGCGCCACGATCGGAGGAACGGATGATGGACCAGCCAACCGCGGAGCAAGCACTGCGTGAGCTCGAGCCTCTGGTCGGCGAGTGGACCCTCGAGGCGACATGGCCCGACGGAACGATCTGGCCGGGCGGCGGGCGTGTCACGTTCGAGTGGCACGACTCGAGGGCGCATCTGATCGAGCGCGGGACCGTCGAGCTTCCGGAGGCGCCCGACAACATCTCCATCATCGGATGCGACGGAGCCAACGGGACGTACTTCCAGCTGTACTCCGACGAGCGTGGCGTCTGCCGCGTCTACGAGATGAGCATCGGCAACCGCGAGTGGAGGCTCTGGCGGGATGGCGAGCCGTTCTCTCAGCGCTTCACGGGGACCTTCAGCGACGACGGGAACACGATCAACGGGCGTTGGGAGATCGCCGAAGACGGCACGAACTACGGGACCGACTTCGACCTCGTGTACAGCCGGGTCAACTCCTAGTGTCCGGGGCGGGCGTCGTTCGCTAGCCGGGCGTGGCACGGAAGACGGCCGTGCGGAAACCGGAGCCGTCCAACTCATCAAGCGTCGCGATGAACGTCAGCTCGCCGGCACCGCTGATGCCCTCCTCACAGAAACTGAGGTTGCTCACGATCGCCCCGTCCAGCTCGTCGCCCGTCGAGATCACCTCGTCCTCGATGGCATCAGGTCCCGTGAAGATCCCCGTGGTCTGGAAGTCGTCCAAGGTCGCGAGGAAGGCGACCTCCCCGCCGTTGTTGATCGTCGGCGGCCGGAAGCCGAAGGCCCCGAACGGGCCGTTGGTGTCCGCCACGGTCGTGAGCGGTCCCCCGTTCCCGGTCACGATCGCCGTCACGAACTGACCGTTCTCGTCGAGGAAGGACGTCTCGAACGCCGCGGTCCCGCCGTCGTTGAGCGTCGGCTCCTGGAACGAGCGAGAGCCGTCGGACGCGGGAGCGGCGATGGTGCTGAAAACGCCCTCCTGTCCCACGAAGATGCCCGGGTCGAAGTTGGGCTGGATGGACTCGTCGAAGGCGATGTCACCGGCGTCGTTGATCGAGGGGCGGGAATCATTGCCGCCGAATCGCGCCGGCGCTCCGTCGAGGGAAACGTCGGTCGAGTTGAGGTAGTGCGTCGTGATCCTCTTCCCCGACCCCGAGAAGAGGCCTTCGACGAAGTCGAACTCGGGATCGAGCTCGGCCTTGAACGCCACTTCCCCGCTGTCGTTCACCGACGTGTCGAAGCCGAAGAAGTTGAACTCCTTCGCCGTGGTGGCGATCGTGGTCAGCTTCCGGCCGTCGCCCCGCAGGATCGCCTGGTCGGAGCCGGGCCTGAGATTCGCTGCGAACGAGACCTCGCCCAGATCGTTCATCGACGGGAAGTTCCCGATGAAGCCGAACTTCTTCCTCCTCGGGTCCTCGACGATGGTCGTGATGGTCCCGTCGGCGTTCACCCGATAGATGCCATCGAACGAGTTGAGCCCGTCGGAGGAGGTTCGCCCGGCCTTGAAGGCGATGTCCCCCCGGTCGTTGATCGACGCACAGGTGAAGCTGTTGGGGTTGAAGTCGTCCCGGGTACTGTCCGCGACCTTGGTGAACGTGTAGGCCACTTGGGCGAACGCGGGCGCGGCGAGCACGCTCAGGGCGATCAGAGCCGCGATCGCAGCGATCATGAGCCGGCGACTGTTCCACGGGATGCTGATGCTGCGCTGTCTCACAGGATCCTCCTTCGAGCGTTCGGGTACTACGGGCTCTTTCCCGGCGCGGTTCGCTTCCCCTCGGGTGAGCGGCGATCCTTATCCGCGATTTAACCGGGACCGGGAGTCCCTTCCCCCTGACGTCCAGGGTCGATACTGACCGAGCGCGATCAAGGAAGGAGAGGAATCGTGGATCAGACACGGGAGCGACGGCGCTACGATCGTCAGCACGATCCGGCCCGCGTCATGGCCCTGAGCGACGGGGTCTTCGCGATCATCATCACGCTGTTGGTGTTGGAGATCCACGTGCCGGAACTCACGGGAGGTCAGAGCCTCCGCGAGGCGTTGAGTGAGGTCCGGCCTTCGTTCACAGCGTTCATGATCAGCTTCCTGGTGACCGCGATCGCCTGGGCGGGCCACCGCGACCTGTTCGCCCATATCCGGAGGACGGATCGCACCCTCGTGTGGCTGAACATCCTGTACCTCCTTCCACTCTCGCTCCTGCCCTTCGGAGCAGCGCTCATCTCTCGATACGACCGGGAGGCGACGGCACTCAGCCTGTACGGGATCCAGGTGTTGCTCATCGCCGTGACCCGTCTGATCGTGTGGCTCTACGCAACGAACCGACCGCATCTCCTCTACGAAGCCATCAGTCATCGCACCAAGACAGCGGGCGTACTGATCGTGGCAGTGCCGGCGGCGCTCTACGTGGTCGCGATCCTGATCGCAGGCAGCGCACCGGCGGCCAGCATGTTCATCTACGGAGCGGTCCCGGTCTTGTACTTCATCGGCATCTTCGTCGATCGTTCGACGGCTCCTCCGGGACCGAGGAAGACGAGTTCACGTAAGAGCTACGCGTCCTCGACCTGGCGCAGCCGTCCCGTTCGGACGTCGTAGACCCAGCCGGTGACCTCGGCGTCCCCCGGGAGGAACGGACTCTCGCGGATCGTCCGCGAGTCCTCCCTGACACCGCCCTCGAGATCCGAGAACGGCAGGAAGTCGATGTGGCGAGCGCTCGAACCGGTCTCCGCCTCGATCTTGCCCCAGACATCCTCGTTGGTGAACGTGAGCATCCCGCAGTCGGTGTGATGGATCACCATCAGCTCTCGCGTGCCCAGCAGCTGGGACGAGATGATGAGGGAACGGAGCACGTCATCGGTGGCACGGCCTCCCGCGTTCCGGATCACGTGGATGTCGCCGATGTCCGATCCCAGGAAACGCTCGGGATGGAGCCGCGCATCGATGCACGTCACCACCGCGACCGGCATGATCGGCGGCGCTTTGGCATCACTCTTGTCGAAGTCCTCGGCGAACCGCGCGTTCGCCTCGAGCAGAGTGTCGAGACTGTTCACGGCGTCCTCCCTCAGTCGATGTGTCTTCTGATCTGCTGAACGTATCCGAGAGCTAGGGGATACGATCGTTCACGTGGATGGTTTCGGCGGCCTCGGCGGATCCGAGCACCATGGTGGCGTTCCAACAAGCGGGCAGGGCTATTACGCCGCCCCTGGCCGAGGTCGTGATGTCGCCGACGATCTGAAACGAGCGCGAGGGCTGCGGCGGAGTCGCGGGCCGAAGCGCTGGTGGCAGATCTGGCGTCGTCGCGATCGCGCCGAGCCCACGTAGCTCTTCAGCGGGACGGCAGCCGTCACGACCGGCTCACGCCTGCACGCTGTCCAAGTGCTGCAGGAGCCGGTGTGCTGCGAGCTCGACCTTCTTGTGTCGCCACTCGGCCGCCCGGTACTGGCACGCGATCAGGCCGCTCCGGTGGATACGGCGGAAGTCTCCGAACATGAAGGCGTAGCGGCCCTTCGTCTCGTCGGTGGCGTCGTCCGTGAGACCGAGGAACCACTCGCCGTACTCCGCCCACGAGTGTGCCTCGAGGAAGGCGTTCTCGTCGTCGGCCTTCGGTTGCACCTCGCCCCATTCACTGTCGAGGACGTACTGGCGCGCATCGATGAGCTCCCGTGCCTTGGTGACCGCGCGCCGGTTGACCGTGTAGGAAGCCATATGGCCGGACTCCTTCCGTCCCACCCCGTCTACCCAACGACCGTGGTGGGTACACTTGGCGCCTACAAGGAGGCTCGCGATGATCACCGACGACTACGAAGACGACGCCTCCTTTCGAGCGCACCAGTAAGCGCCGCCGCGGGTTCCCCTCGGAGATGCACGTGAAGCGCGGCGATCGAGTCGTCCACGGAACGAAGGAACTGGTCGAGCGCCTCGGCAAGGACGACCCATGCCCATGCGGGTCAGGCCGGCGCTTTCAAACGATGCTGCCGGAACTCGGGGCGCTTTCGACGGCTCGCCCCGCGACCACTACAGGAGAGACACATAGGGCCGGTCCGGTGGACCGGCCCTACTCCAGCTGAGGGTGCTCAGGCCGAAGCCATCGATCCCTCGGTCACTTCGCCCTTGTGCGCCGCGAACGCCGACAGGACCTCGTCCTTCTCTCGGGAAGGGACCCCGAAGTGATCGAGCGTGCGTCCCAACTCAGCGGCAACCTCATCGAACTCCTCGGGGGAGATCTGGAGCTCGCGATGGGCCTCCTCCAGCCCGAGGGCAGTGCTTCCCGGCTTCGTGGCAGCGAACGTGAAGGGTCCACCGGCGACGTTGCACACCCACAGCGTGCGCATGAACTTCAGCCCCGGCAGCCTGGACAGCTGGTTGGTGTGCCACTCGCGAAGCTCAGGGTTCTCTGATCCTTGGCCGACGATCGGATTCTTGACGACCGCGTCGCTGAAGTGATCGATCACCGCCGCGATCGCGAACACGCCGCCCAATCGCTCGTACAAGCTCGGCTCTGCCATGCCCGTTCCCTCCTCTTCGTTCCACGTACCGTGCGGTCCGTCGCTACCGTCAGGTCTACGGGCGACACCTGGGGGCGGTTCGTGCCCGCTCCGGCGCCTCCCTCATCATGGCGGCGCGATGGGCGCTACCGTGGTTTCGGTCGATCGGTGCGAGTCAGACCTGAGTTCGGCCATCGGGAGGGACCCGACCATGACTGGAGGACCGGGAGCGAAGGACGCTCCACACGCGTTCGGTGACGAAGACCGGGATCAGGGCCAAGACCCGCTCGGTGATCTCGGGAAGCTGGAACGTCGCGCGATGCTGGCTTGGGTGGGCGAGAACCTGTCAGACGTGCGACGGACCACTACCGGAGAGCGACCCGTCTACTGGGTACTCGGGTTAGGTCTCGTGGTCGGGCTGGTGGCGTATGTGGGTGGGTACCTGATCACGACGTCGACGCCCACGGAGCCACTTGGACTGGTCGGCGACCTGCTCTACGCGCTCGGCTACGCACTCTGGACCGGTGTCGTAGTGGTCGTGTTCCTGCAGATCATCCCGGAGGCGAAACGGCGCCAATACAAGAGGGCGCTCGATGCCTATGAAGCTGCTTCTCGCGAGGAGGCGGGAGCCCGAAACGACGAAGCATCACCCGATCGATAACGGGCATCCTTCTCCGAGAACGCCTCTTGTACGTGGCTGCTGCATCTCATAGGGTCCATCGGATGCGCCTCGCCCTCCGACTTCTCGTGCCTTTGACGGTGGTCGTGTTCGTCGCGTGCGGTGGTGATGATGCCCCCGTCCCGGTCGCGCAGCGATTCCCCACGGCCGCGGATGCGCCGGGAACCACGCCTGATCCCGATGAGACGGGTGAGACAACAGAGGACTTCGACGAGTTCATCGCCGCCCTCCGCCCAGCCGTGATCGATCCCGACGACGAAGAGATGACCACGGTCTTTCAGGAGGCTGGCTTCAAGGGCGCCGGTCTGGACGTACGCTTCTATGGAGATACGCATTCGCCCACCGCGCCACATCTCTTCAGTTGGTACATCGAGCTTGACTCTGAAGACGGGGCGAAGAGCGCACTCGACTGGCTCGAAGCGGATGCGATGAAGCCATGCCCCGACAGCTGTGCCGCAGTGATAAGCAGCTTCGACGTGGATGGCATCCCGGATGCGCGCGGCGTACATCGGGTCGCAACGGCCGAGGACATCGAGGCCGCCGGGACCGAGAACGAAATGCCCGCCGAAAGCTTCTGGGTGGGGTTCACGGTAGGTTCGACCGTCTACGCGATGGACCTGCATGGACCCCCAGGATCCGTGTCTGAGGAGCAAGCTCAGGAGATCGCAAGCGCCTTTTACGAGCGGCTTACGAGCGGCTACTAGCGTCGCGAGGCCGGTCCTCTACGACGTGTGCACGGGAGAGCGCAGATGGGTTACACCCACATCGGCGACGACGGCGTTGGATCGGATGATCTGCCGTTCGATATCGAGAACGACACCGAGCGCAGGATCGTCACCGATGATGAGTGGCGACGTGGGGCAGCCTGGGGAGTCCCGAGGCAAGGACATCCGGAAGGCGCTGTCGTACACCACGTCGCCGAGGTGCTGGCCAACGTCGAGCGTTACAGCACGTCAGTTGACGAACGTCTGCAGATGCGACTCATCGCGCTGACACACGACTCGTTCAAGCATCTGGTTGATCGCTCCAAGCCTCGGGTGGGCGAGAACCACCATGGGATGATCGCCAGGCGGTTCACCGAGGGGTACTCGGACGATCACGAGGTCCTCCAGATCATCGAGTTGCACGACGAGGCCTACAACGCCTATGGGATGGGCGCTCGAGACGCTGGGCGGTGGGGAGAGGCCGAGCAACGCGCGAATCGTCTCATTGAGCGTCTTGGTGCTGCGTTGCCGATGTATCGGCGCTTCTACAGGTGCGACAACGAGACCGGCTCAAAGTCCCCAGAGTCCCTGGCATGGTTCGAGGGTTTCTGCTCGGCAAGAGGCCTCTAACTAACAGTTGCGCGGAGTCCATCAAGGTCCAGTCGCGAACGTCTGGCCAGCCGCACGGCTTGCAGATCGCCGAATACATGTCAATCCTTATCATCGGCGCGCCTCATCGCCCGCTAATGAAATCACGCTGCGGTGCCCGAAGTTCCGTGAATGTACCTAGAGAACCCCCGACGCCGGCGCGCGGGTGAACCTACGATCGTGGGGTGTCTCACCCCCCGTGCTTCTGGCTGATCGAATGCGACACCTTCTGGCAACACGGGCCGCCCGCGATCGCATGCACCATCCTCGCCGGTCCCGCCCAGATGCTGAGTCATGGCGAACAATGGCTCGTTCGGACCGATCCCTCGGTCATCGAGGACGACGGCACAATGACGGACCGCGTCCTCGTCGATCGCCATCCACCCAACTTCGAGGAAGGTGACGACTGGTCAATCCTCTGCACGGGTGCCGTGTCGCTGTTCCCGTCGGTGCGAGAGGACAAGCGGCGGTTCACGAAGGACGACTGGATCACGAATCACAAAATCACAGTGACAACATGCCCCGAGATGCATGGCATCAAGACCGCAGGGAGCTGAGAGGCGAGACCGCACCCGGGTGCGCGATGTGTTCATCGCGATCAGCGTCGCGAGATCGGTTCTGTGGGCCACTCAGGAGCATCATCGGAGACTCGTAGGAACAGCTGGTGGCCGCCCCCCTCTGTGCTGCCGTGCTCGACGGCGTGGATGAGGTACTTGCCCGGTTGAAGGTCGGGCACCCGGAAGGTGAGGAACCAGCTCTGATCCTCGCCATCTGCGGAGATGCCCTCGGCGACCACGATTGAATCGGTCGTGCCCTCGCGCACGAGCGTGACGTCGATGTTCTTTATCGGGCGCTCGTTCCCAGGGCCAGAGCAAGCGCCTCCTCCTAGCGTGTCGAAGCATTCGTTGGTCCAGAACTCACCAACGATCGAGACCGCGACGTAGGGTCGGACTTCCAGAGTTGTCTGATCCGGCACGTTGGAGAAGGTGAGCAAACGAAGCTGGCAGAGCGCGCGTGATGGCGAGACCGCGAGCAACAGGAACAACAGGATGGCGAGCGCGACGCCAGCTGGTCGCTGAAGCTTGCGGCGACCGGTTCGGATCGTCCCCTCCGCCCAACCTCGCATGTCCGAAGTATCGGCCCCGCGAGGCCCGGATGCTCTAGCTGCCGTACAGCACTGTCGGTGGATTTGCTTACCTGTGTTCAAAGGAGTACACCCCCTTGTAGGCGCCTCGGGCCTTCCGGCGTCCGGCCCTTTGGTCCCGTCCCGCCCAAACATGCCCGGCCGCGGGCGGAACAGGAGGGGACCATGGACCGTCTTCTCGCAGACCGATCCCGGATCGGACGCGCGGAAGTCGATGAAGACTCCCAGCCCACCAACCAAGGCGTGATCACTCGAAGAGCCGTGATCGGCGGGGCGCTCGGTGGGGCGATCGTCACTCTTGCCGGCCCGGAGCTAGCGATGGCCGCGGAGAAAGCTCCGAAGGCTGCTCCTCTTGTGCTCCTGCTGAAGGGTCTGTATTCGCCCGTGGTCGACGGGCCCGATCTCGGTCTGTCCACCGTGGACCTGAGTGATGGTTCGTACTCGACGACGAAGATCTACCCCGTGATCGGAACTCCGGGTCACACGAACGTGCTCGAGGCGATCGGCGACTTCTACGTGCAGTTCACCGGCATGCTGTGTGCATATGACCTCCCCGGTGGCGCGATCGCGATGGAGTTCCAGCCGAATCCGAATCTCATCTCTGTTCCCGACGCGTGTGGCGGTTCGTTCTTGCAGGGGACCTTCGAACTGACCATCCCGGAGGCGAACGGCGCGTTTCGATCCTTCGCGGGCGGTCACAACCTCATGGTCGACAATCTGCGCTTCCTCGAATCGGGTGATGTCGACGAGTACTGCTTCTGCTTCATCTACCGCAACTAGGCGCCTCTGGCTCACCAGAGTGCGGAAGCGGAACGACGTCGCGGTCGAGAACGTGGTCCGGGCTCGTCCTCGACGGCACGTTCGAGGGCGGTGGGACCCATGAAGGGAGCGTCGGCAACGGGATCGATCGATCTCGCGCCGTTCCACGACCTGGACAACCGGGTCCCTCCGGACCTGAAGATCGAACTCGTCGAGCTCAAGTCCGGGATCGCCGATGGCTCGATCTCGGTTGACCCGCGCGACTACGCCACCTGACTCGGACGCGGGGACCAGACCCGGTTCACCGCCATGCAACCCCGCGCTATGATTCACGCTCCTTCCTGGGAGAGCGCCCGTGGCCGAGCTTGGGGATCGGGGACCCGTCGCACGAGCCCGAGAGGCCGTCGCTCGCCAGGCATGGCAGGAGGCATACGACCTGCTCACGGAAGCCGACGGGTCGCGGCAGCTGGACACCGACGGCGTCGCGATGCGCGCGGAGATCGCCTACCTCGTCGGCGAACCGAGAGTCTCGGGCAACGCGTGGAAGCGCGTGCACGCGGCCCGGCTGGCGGAAGGCGACCGAGAGGGCGCCGCCGCCGCCGCCGCGCGGATCGCGCACCTCCTCTTCGACGAAGGCCTCGAGGCCCCGCTCCGGGGTTGGGTGATGCGAGGCAGGGAGCTGCTGACGGACCTTCCCGACTCGCCGGTGCACGCGGCCCTCTCCGTCGAGATGGCATGGGCGGCCCTGATCTACGCCGGCGACGCGGACACGGCGCTCCAGGAGGCCCGACGGGCGGTCGAGATCGCGAGCCGCGCCGGCGATCCGACGATGCGCGCGCTCGCCATCAACGCGGAAGGACGCGCCCTGATCCAGCTGGGGCAGATCGAGGAGGGGCTGGCCCTCCTGGACGAGTCGACAGTCGCCGCGATGACGGGCGAGCTGGACGGGATGGCCACGGTGGTCCTGTTCTGCAGCACGATCTGTGCCCTCCAGGCTCTCGCCGAGTACGACCGGGCCGATCAATGGACCCAGGCGATGGAGCAGTGGACCGCGGACCGCCCGCTCGGCCCCTTCCAGGGGGTGTGTCGCGTGCACCGCGCCGAGATCCTGCGGCTCCGGGGCGCGTGGCACGATGCCGAACGCGAGGCTCGCCGCGCGTGCGAGGAGGTCCGCCCGTTCGCCGGAACGGTCACGGGATGGCCGCTCAGCGAGTTGGGGTCGGTCCGCCTCCGGATGGGGAACCTGGAGGGTGCCGAGGATGCCTTCCTCCGAGCGAGCCAGGCCGGATGGGATCCGCAGCCGGGGATCGCACTCCTCAGGCTCGCGCAGGGAGACCCCCTCGCGGCCGACGCGGAGATCCGCGAAGCCCTGGATCACCCGGCGCACAGCAACTGGGAGCGACCGCCCAGTTCCGAGCTTCAACGCGCCCCTCTCCTCGCCGCCCAGGTGGAGATCTCGATCGTCGTCGGCGACCTCGAGCGAGCGCGCCAGGCAGCCGAGGAGCTCGACGGGATCGCCCTCTCCTTCGGATCCAAGGCGATCAAGGCGAGCGCCGCCACGGCTCGCGGCACGGTCCTGCTCGCGGAGAAGGATCTCCCCGACGCGATCCGCAGCCTCGAGGACGGGACGACGAAGTGGAAGGAGATCGGGGCGCCCTACGAGAGTGCGAAGGCCAGAGCGAGCCTCGCGTTCGCCCATCGGCTGGAGGGCAACGAGAAGCGGGCGATGGTCGAGCTACGCGCGGCCAGATCGACGTTCGATCGCCTGGGCGCGAACCTCGATGCCGCGAGAGCCGCGGAAGCGATGGGAGACGCCCCCACCGACGACCAAGTGCCCGAGGCGGTGGACAAGGTGTTCATGTTCACCGACATCGTCCAGTCCACGAACCTGGCCGAAGCGGTCGGAGACGAGGCCTGGGGGCGCCTGGTCCACTGGCACAACCAGAAGCTCGCATCGCTCGTCCTTGCGCATGGTGGCGAGGTGGTGCGGACGACCGGTGACGGATTCTTCGTCACGTTCGATACGGCTCGGGACGCGGCCGAGTGCGCGATCGCGGTCCAGCGCGCGCTGGAGGAGAACCGTCGCCAGAACGGGTTCTTCCCCGAGGTCCGGATCGGCTTCCACGGCGCCCATGCGAATCCGGACGGCCGGGATTGGAGTGGGAAGGGCGTCCATGCGGCCGCGAGGATCGGCGCGCTGGCAGTCGGCTCCGAGATCCTCGCCAGCCGAACGACCGCCCAGGCGGCCGGCCGCGGGTTCGCCGCGTCGACGCCGCAGGTGGTGTCGCTCAAGGGGATCTCCGAGCCTGTAGAAGTCGTGGCGATCAGCTGGCGCTAGAAGCGGC
>CAVRUS010000010.1:0-151709 GCA_963724415.1 uncultured Actinomycetota bacterium
CGTCGGATCCCGGCTGGAAATGGCTGTGGTGGCAGTACGCACTCGCCGACACCCGCTACGCCAGCGGAAATCCCTGGACTTCGCCCTGGAAGTGGTCGGTGTCATCACAGGTGTGGTCCTCATTTCCGTGGACCAGGTTGATCAAGGTCGACCTGTCCACCGAATCGCGGATCCGATGCCTCTGGGTCGCATTCGCCGGGTGCACGGTGTTGATGAGCAGCACCGCGGTGTACTTCCTGGCGGAGGTGGCCGCCGGCTTCGAGAACATCGGCCAGGGGGCGTTCGGCCTGGGCTTCAAGTTCATCGCCGAGAACATTCCGTTCATCGTGCTGCCGCCGCTCGTCCTCTACTCGATCCATCTGCAGATCGACTATCTGACGCGGCGGGCGGGAAAGCTCACGGCAGTTTGATCGCCGAGATGTACATCTCCACGACCGGCCTGAAGAGGTTCTCGTCCTCGAGTTGACTGGCCAGCACGACGGAGTCGCTCGTTGAGATCAGGATCTGAGCGAACGTCGACGGCGGAATCGTCAGAGTTCCGCCGAGTCGGTCGATACCTTCGACGATGAATTTCGCCAGCGCCTCGACGACCTCTGATCGCTTGGCCGCCACTCGTTCTCGCGCATCGGGGTTCCGCACCAGATAGAGGGTGAATTCGTGTCCCAGCGCGGCGTGTTCGGCGCCGCGGTCGTGGCTCAACTGGCGCCAGCGTTCGGCGATCTCGTCGAGCTCGTGCGCGCCGACCTCGCGGGCTGCCGACATCACCTCGGCGAAATTGTCGAAATAGCGACGCCAGTACCGGTCGCTGACCGCGAGGAAGAGATCCTCTTTCGTGGCGAAATGCTTGTAGATGGCGCCCTTCGTATACCCCGCCGCATGCGCGATGTCATCGAGAGTCGCTGCAGTGAAACCTTTTTCGGCGAAGACGTCTTCGGCGGCATCGAGGAGCAGCGAGCGGGTGTGCTCCAGGCGCCGTTCGCGCGTCCACCGCTCAGCCATGAAAAAAGTCTGCCACAGAATCTGAGAAACTTCTTGGCTACCCAGATACTGGCTGGTATCTTTTCCGACGAACGCAGACCAAGGAGGCGTCGTGAGCGATCTGTCGGACAAGAAACCCGCGGTCACCGAGTCGGCAACAAAGGTCGCCGACCTCGGCAGCCTCGACCCAAGCGCCGAGCAATGCAGTCCGGATCTGGGCCGTCATCGGCGGCGCCATCTTGATTCTGCAGTTGTATGTGTGGACCCGGTGGATCACCGGGCCCTACTTCGAACGGGTGCCCGGCGGACCCTCCGATCCGCCGCTGTACATGAAGATCCCGCTCATCTTGAACATGGTCGTCGTCTGTGTCGGTTTCCCGATCGCACTGTGGTGGTTCATCATCAGGCCATGGGTGCGCGAGCGACAGGATCACGCTCGACGGCATACTGCTGGTCTCCATGGGACTGATGTTCTTCCAGGACCCGCTTTCTGAACTACATCAACACGTGGTGCACCTACAACAGCTGGCTGCCGAACTGGGGCGCGTGGACGCCGTACGTCCCCGGCTGGGTGTCGCCCGATGAACCTGGCCGGATGGTGCCGGAACCCCTGTTGACGAATTCACCGGGTTACGCCGCCGGCGTTCTCATGCTGACCATCCTCGGCTGCTGGCTCATGCGCAAGATCAAGGCGCGCTGGCCGAACATCAGCAACCTGCGACTGATCCTCTTCACCTACGCGGCGGCCTTCGTCCTCGACTTCGTCATGGAGGGCCTGATCCTGCTGCCGACCGGGCTGTACTCGTATCCCGGTGCGATCCAGTCGCTGTCGTTCAACGCCGGCACCTACTACCAGTGGCCCGTCTACGAGGGCATGATGTGGGCCGGCGTCCAGACGGCGATGTGCTGCCTGCGTTTCTTCACCGATGATCGTGGCCGCACCATCGTCGAGCGCGGATTGGACCATGTTCGAGGCGGATTCGTCGCACAACAACTGACCCGCTTCCTCGCGATTTTCGCCGCGATCAGCGCATGCTTCTTCCTGTTCTTCAACATTCCGATCCAGTTCTTCGCCCTCCACCCCGACCCGTGGCCCGAGGACACCATGAAGCGTTCCTACTTCGTCAACGGCCTTTGCGGCGAGGGCACGGATGTGCCATGCCCCGATCCGGTGTTGCCGTTGCCGTCAAGGGAGTCCGGCTTCATCAACACCGACGGTGAACTCGTTCTTCCGGAGGGCGCCGAACTGCCCAAGAGCGTGCCCTTCGACCGGGGCGAGTGAGAGGTCAGGGCATCTTGACGGCCGACACGTACATCTCGACGATCGGCTGGTAGAGGTCGATATCGTCGAGGTGGCTGCCCAGCTCGACGGCGTCAGTCGTGGCGATGATGATGTGGGCGAACGTCGTTGCAGGGATCAACAGGGTCGCGCCGAGACTCTCGATGCCCTCGACGATGTAGTTGGCGAGCTGGTCGACAACCTGTGATCGCTTGGCGGCCACGCGTTCCCGGGCCTCCGGGTTGCGAAGCAGGTAGAGGTTGAATTCGAGGCCCAGTGCCGCATGCTCGGCTCCACGGTCACGGCTCAGCTGGCGCCAGCGGTCGCCGATGTCTTCGAGTTCCCGTGCCCCGATGTGGTCCGACGACGACATCACCTCGGCGAATTTGTCGAAATAGCGACGCCAGTATCGGTCGCTCGCGGCCAGGAACAGTTCTTCCTTGGTGGCGAAGTACTTGTAGATCGCGCCTTTGGAGTATCCGGCCGCTTTGGCGATGTCATCGAGAGTCGCTGGGATGAAACCTTTTTCGGCGAACACCTGCTCGGCGGCATCCAGCAACAGCGAGCGCGTGCGCTCAAGGCGTCGCTCCCGCGTCCAAGGCTCAACCATGACGCAATCTTGCCACAGTTTTTTACCTATTGGTCATTCAGATACTCGCTGGTATATTTTCGTCGCACCGGCTACTTTCGAAGGGAGCTCTGAGGTACATGCGTTCTTTGAGTGCGGAGGAGACGGTGTCGTGAGCGACCTATCGAGCAGGAACAAGCCCGTTGTGACCGAGTCACTGAGCGAGGCGTCCCTCGGTACGCAGCCTCAATCCAAGATCCCGGCTGTGAAAATCTGGGCCGCCGTCGGCGGTGTGATTCTCGCCTTCCAGCTGTTCGTATGGGGCAAATGGGTCACCGGGCCCAACTTCGAGCGGGTTCCGGCCGGACCGACCGATCCACCGACGTTCATGAAAGCGATCCTGTTCACCTGGACAGCCGTGATCGTGGTCGGGTTGCCAATTGCCATCTGGTGGTTCCTTATTCGGCCGTGGCGCCGGGAGCGGCGAATCACCCTCGACGGCATGCTCTTCGTGTCCTGCGGCCTGCTGTGGTTTCAGGATCCGTTGCTGAACTACTTCAGCACGTGGAGCACCTACAACACCTGGATGTGGAACATGGGCTCGTGGGTCCAGGACGTTCCGGGTTGGGTGTCGTTCGGGGAACCGGGCGCGATGATGGCCGAGCCCGTCCTGATGAACGCCCCGGGTTACTTCTTCGTCCTGCTGTGCACCATGCTGGGTTGCTGGGTTATGCGCTTGGCCAAGAAGCGGTTTCCCAATATCAACACCCTCGGCCTGATCGGCGTGGTGATCGCCTGGACCTTCATTTTCGATTTCGTCATCGAGGGCCTGTTCCTCATGCCGATGGGGCTGTTCACCTACCCGGGCGCCATCCAGGCGCTGTCGGTCAATGCCGGCACCTACTACCAGTGGCCGCTCTATGAGGGGCTGATGTGGGGCGGCGTCCAGGCCGGGCTCTGCTGCATGCGCTACTTCACCGACGACCGCGGCCGGACCTTCGTCGAGCGCGGACTCGACCAGGTCCGAGGCGGTTTCGTCCGGCAGCAGATCACCCGCTTCCTGGCGATCTTCGCCGCGTGCAGCGCATTCTTCTTCGTGTTCTACAACATTCCGGCACAGTTCTTTGCCATGCACCAAGATCCTTGGCCGGAGGACATCCTGAAGCGCTCGTACTTCCTGATGGGCATCTGCGGTGAAGACACCGATCGGCCGTGCCCCGATCCTTCGCTACCGATGCCCCTGACGAATTCCGGCTACATCAACCACGACGGTGAGCTTGTCCTCCCCGAGGGCGTGGAGCTTCCCAAGAACGTTCCGATCGAGCGAGGAGAGTAAATGTTGAACAGTACTTCTGCGGTGGTCACCCCCGTTTCGAACGCGCCGTTCTACCGGGCGGTCGGCGACGAGGTGGAGGTCTTCCGCGCGGCGGCCCGTCGGGGTCTGCCGGTGCTGTTGAAGGGCCCTACGGGATGCGGGAAAACACGATTCGTGGAGGCGATGGCCCACAGCTGGGCCGGGAGCTGATCACCGTCGCCGGCCACGAGGACATGACGTCGGCGGATCTGGTCGGCCGGTTCCTGCTGAAGGGCGGTGAGACGGTCTGGGTGGACGGGCCGTTGACCCGCGCGGTGCGCGAGGGCGCCATCTTCTATCTGGACGAGGTGGTGGAGGCGCGCCAGGACACCACCGTGGTCATCCATCCGCTCGCCGATCACCGCCGTGAGCTGCCCATCGACCGGCTCGGCACGACGCTTGCGGCGGCGCCCGGATTTCAGCTGGTGATCTCCTACAACCCCGGCTACCAGAGCGTGCTGAAGAACCTCAAGGAGTCGACCCGTCAGCGCTTCATCGCCATCGAGCTCGGCTACCCCTCTCCCGAGGTCGAGACCGAGGTGGTGGCCTACGAAGCCGGGATCGACACCGAGACCGCACGTTCGTTGGTCAAGCTCGCCTATGCCATCCGAAACCTGGATGGCTCGCCGTTGCGCGAAGTGTCCTCCACGCGCATGTTGATCCTCGCCGGCGGCCTCGCCGCCGAAGGGCTGAACCTGCGCAGCGCAGTCCACGCGGCCGTCGTCGAGGTGCTCTCCGACGATCACGATGTCATCCGCGCACTCGATGAACTCGTCAATGCGGTCCTGCCCCAGACGTGACCGACGCTTCCGATCCCAACAACCCTGACCGGTTCCGGTTCCTCGCCACCTACATCGCCGGCAGGTCCGTCGGAGTCACTGCGGCGCCGGCCGGCCAGCCTGCGCACACGAACGGCCAGTTCATCTTCGTATCGGCCGGCAGCTCCATTGCGGAGCAGCGCCGCGAGATGCTGGTTCAGGCCGCACTTCTCGGCGCGGGCAGCCTTGATGCGCGGATCGTAAAGGGATTGCGGGCACGGGCCACGACGGCGCGCCGCTACCTGGCACTCGAAGGTCATCGAGTTCTGGCCGAACTCGCCCGACAAATTCCGCTCGACGCCACGGTTCTCCCCGATGGACAGCCCGGCACCGCGACCGCCGATGAGTCGCTCGAGGTGGCCAGGGGCCGAGCGGCGGTCAGCGACCCACCCGAGTGGTTCGGCGTCATCAAACCCTCCCGGTTGTTGGGGGCGCTCGCCGGACCGGGCGGGCAGGCCACCAACAAAGACCTCAAATTGCAGTTCGACCCCATCGACATGCCCGAGTCCGAGGACGACGAAGAAGACGAAGACGATGACGGCGGGAAATCCGAAGAGAGCAAGATTCTCAAGCTTTTCCAGAGTCCGCTCTTCAACAACCAGTCCATGTCGGACTACTTCCGCAAGATGTTCGGCGGCAAGCGATCTTCCGGAGAGGGTGCCGCCGGCGCCGAGATGACGGTTCGCTCCATCCGGCGGGTGCAGGAGATCGGCCCGAATGCCCGTCCCCTGCCCACCCAGATCCAATTCACCGATGACGGCAAGCCCGGTGCTGCGCTTGGCGTGGGCGGTGCGCTATATCCGGAATGGGACGTCTTCAACGACCGGTACAGGCCCGACTGGTGCCGGGTCATCGACTTTCCACTGACCGTCGCCGCCGACGTCACTGATGCGGGTGTCGCGCACGACGACGTGCTGCGTCGCCGCCTGGCTCGCGTCGGGCTCGGCCCGAAGGTCCTGCGCGGCCGTGCCGACGGGGACGACCTCGACATCGAGGCGCTCATCGATCTTTTCGTCGATCTGCAATCCGGCTTCTCCGCCCCCGAGCACGTCTATCTGGAGCGCCGCAAACTTGCCCGCAACCTCGGCGTGCTGGTCCTGATCGACGCCTCGGGGTCCGCCGTCGATGCCGATTCCGACGGCCTCGCCGTGCACGACCACCAGCGAAGGGCGGCCGCCACTCTGGCCGTCACACTCGAGGAGCTGGGCGACCGCGTCGCCGTCTATGCGTTTCGATCGCAGGGCCGCCACGCTGTGCATCTGCCGGCCATCAAGACGTTCGACCAGAATTTCGGCGCAGTCGGGCGAGCGCGGCTCAACCAGCTCGAACCGGCGAGTTACACCCGCCTCGGTGCCGGAATCCGTGGTGCGGGCGAGGTTCTCAAGAACGAGGCCGGCACGCCGAATCGACTGCTGCTGGTGCTTTCTGACGGCTTCCCCTACGACGACGGGTACGAGGGTCGTTACGCGGAAGCCGACGCCACAAGGCCCTCGAAGAGCTCCGCTCCGAAGGCGTTGCCTGCCTGTGCCTGTCGATCGGCGCTTCCACGGAAGCCGACGTGCTCGAACGCGTCTTCGGCTCTGCGAGCTTCGCCAGCGCGCCGACCCTGTCCGACTTGAGTCCGCGGATGGACGAGTTGTTCATGTCCGCGCTCGCAGAACTCGCCGCGCCGAAACCAGCGCGGGTGTGAGGCGAGCTGTCAATCCAGCGACACCCAGAACCGAGTGAGGGCAGCGGCGCTGAGGGTCGGGTCCTGCAGCATCCACCAATGTCCCAACCCGTCGAGTACCTCGGTCACGGCGCCGGCTCGGTCGGCCGCCCGACGCCTGATCTCGTCCGAGCCGACGAAGGGGTCGTCGGTGGCCAGTATCGACAGTCCTGGCCGGGCCGCGGCGTTTTCCAGTGCGCGTCCGGCGTCGGCCAGCGCCGGTTGGCACGCCGATCGGTACAGCCGCAGAATCGCCTCACCCATCTGCGAATCCTGCGCTGCACCAATCGATCTGGCGACGTCTGCGGGCAGGCCGAAGTCGGCCATCCGTTGCGACCGGTCCTCGACCGAACCGGCCAGCATCATCTCAACCGCCTGCTCGCCGACCTCTGGAGTCTGGAACAGCTGGCCCATGTCGTGCCATACGTAGTCGGTGTCGAACAAGCCGACGGTGTCGCTGACCCAGCTACGCATGAGATCGGGTCGATGCATCACCGCGTTGACCACATGGCATCCGCCCCAGTCGTGTCCGACGAGGTCGACGGGTTGGTCGATGCCCTCCAACTCCTCAACGAGCCAATCCCGGTAGGCAAGAAATGTGGCTTCAAAGGTGTCGGGCAGAGGCGCGCCGAATCCCGGCGGCGACAGCCGCACCACATCCTTGCGCCCGAGAGCGTCGACAAGCGGGCCCCAAATCGCGTCGGTCTCCGGATTGCCGTGCACCAGAACCACAGTCACAGTCGACATCCTTCCTTATCGGAACCGCGTTTCATGTCAGCGAGCGGGCAGTCCCAGCACCCGCTGCGCGATGATGTTGCGCTGTATCTCCGACGTGCCGCCGGCGATCGTGCCCGCGTAGGTGCTGACATAGCGCGCGAACCAGCTCGCGGTGAAAAGGTCTGGTGCATAGGGGTTGTGCGGAGCGGTCAGCGCCGGATCGGACAGTCCCTCGGAGCCTGCCGCGTCGAGCGCGTGCCTGGCGGCGTTCTGTTCGGCCTCCGACCCGAGCACCTTCAGCACCGAAACCGCGGGGATATCGCGCTCGCCGCGTGCGGCCTGGCCGAGCGCCGCCGAGCCGAGCAGGCGCAGCGCCCAGTAATCCATCGCGATGGTCGCATAGCGGTCGCTGTTCACCGCCCCGATGGGCCGGAAATCCTCGAGCAGTTGCTCCAACCGGTTGGCGAACGCCATCCACATCATCGTGCGCTCGTGACCAAGTGATCCGTTGGCCACGCGCCAACCTTCGTGCAACGGACCGACCAGGTTCTCGGCCGGCACCCGCACGTCGGTGAAGAACACCTCGTTGAAGTCCAGGCCCTCGCGGTCGTGCACCGAGGGGAACGGCCGGCATGTCACCCCGGGACTGTCGGTGGGGATCAGCAGTGCGCTGATTCCCTTGTGCTTGGGTGCATTCGGATCGGTGCGCACAAAGGTGAGGATGACGTCGGCATCGTGGGCGCCGGACGTCCACACCTTCTGGCCGTTCACCACGAAGACGTCGTCGTCGGACGTCGCGCGTGTCGTGAGACCCGCCAGGTCCGAACCTGCTCCCGGTTCGCTCATGCCCAGGGAGGCGGTCATCTCGGCGCGCAGAATTGGCACCGCCCACCTCCGCTTCTGCTCCTCAGTGCCGAACGACAGCAGCGACGCAGCGATGATGCCGACACCCTGCGGGTTGAATGCGTGATAGATCCGGCGGCGCGCCAGTTCCTCGCGGTGGACGAACTGTTCGAGGATGCCGGCGTTGCGACCGCCGAACTCGGGCGGATTGCCCGGCAGCAGCCATCCGTTGTCGAACTGCAGGCGTTGCCAGCGACGCGCCCACTCCGGTACGTGCGACGTCGAGCGGGACCGCTCCGCCGGCCTCGGCCTCAGCAGGCAGGTTCTCTTCCAGGAATCGGACGAACTCTGCACGGAACGCCTCGACGTCGGCGTCAAAGGTGAGCTGCACGCGTCCAACATATCAAGTACTTAACATTCGACGCGCTTTGCGCTAGAACTATCAGTGATGCTCGACTCGCGAGAAGATCCTCATCACCGGCGCGACCGGCAAGATCGCGTTCCCGATCGCGCGGGCGCTGGCGCAGCGCAACGAGGTCTGGGGCGCGGCCCGCCTGCGGAACCCGGCTGATCGCGACAAGCTCACGGCCGCCGGGATCACCCCTGTCGCACTCGACATGAGCGTCGGTGACTTCTCGGCGTTGCCCGACGATTTCACGTACGTGTTCCACGCGGCCGTCGATACCGGTTCCGGCGACTGGGAGCAGTGCGTCGACACGAACGCACAGAAGTCCGGCGAACTGCTGTACCACTGCCGCGCCGCAAAGGGGTTCGTCTTCTGCTCGACCGGTTCGATCTACGGATATCAGGGACAACGGCCACTACGGGAGTCCGATCCGCCCGGCGTTCCACTTCGCCCCAACTACAGCTTCTCCAAGGTCGCCGCCGAGGCGGTGTGCACGTGGATCGCGAAGCAATACGACATACCGCTCACGATCATCCGCATCTGCTCGACCTATGGGCCCGAAGGCGGGGCACCTGCCGACCGGCTGGACATGATGCTGGCGCACAAGCCGATTCGGCTCTACCCCGACAAACCCAACAACTACAACCCGATCTACGAGGACGACTACGTCGAGCTCGGCATCCGCGCAATGGAGGTCGCGGCGACGCCGCCCGTCGTGGTCAACTGGGCCGGTAGCGAGACCGTCAGCGCCGAGGACTACTGCGCCTACATGGGTGAGCTCGTCGGCGTCGAACCGATATTCACGTACACCGCCGACGCCCACACTCCGTTATGGCCCGACGTCACGTACATGCACGAGATACTCGGCTCGCACCAAGGTGGGATGGCGCGACGGGTTTCGGCGCATGATCGCGGCTCGTCATCCCGACATCGCGTTGCCCGAACCCGATTCCACGACCCACTGAGGACATCCGATGCAGCTGCCCGGCACTCCGTCCGACGAGATCGACGACGTCCTCGCCACCGGCCGTGGCGACATCACCACCTTGTTCGTGTCGATGGCGACCCGGCACCCCGACGGGCACTGACGCCGAGTACCTCCGCTGGCACACCCTCGATCACCGCCCCGAACAGCACCGGCTGTCGGCGGTGCGCGCCTCGCTCCGGTTGGTGTCGACACCCGCGTGCCGCGCCGCCCGCGCCGCAGGGACCGACCCTTATGACGCGATCGACCATGTCATGACCTATTTCTTCACCGAGCCCGCCGGCATGGACGGCTTTCTCGCCCTGGCGAAGGCGCTCATCGGTGGCAAGCGGAAACTTCCGCTGCTGCCGCCGGTCGAGCGCGGCGTCTACGAGGTGAACGGCAAGTCGGCAGCGCCGCGAGTCAAGGTGGGCGCCGACGTGCTGCCGTGGTGGCCGGTGAAGGGCGTGTACCTGCTGCTCGAACGCGGCGATGCGCCTGCAGATCCGTTGCTCGCCGTCGACGGTGTGGCGGGTGTCTGGTCGGCGACGACGCTCGACGTCGACGCGAGACTGGCGAGCGCACCGGTGGGCCAAAACATCACGTACTGCTTCCTCGACGACGATCCACTGTCGCACGGCGGAACGGTTGAGGCCGGTGCTGACTTCGCGATGGGGCCAGGGCGGCGTCGAACCGCTACTGGCCGCTCCCTTCCACCTCGTCGTACCGCACGATTGGGATCGCTATGTGCCGTAGGAGGCTTTCATGCGGATCGGCTTGATGATCGGCTCCGACAAGGAACGCTCGCGTGCCGACAGGCTGGCCGGCCTTCTCGACGACGGAAAGGCCGCCGAGAGTGACGGTTTCGCGTCGTTCTGGATTCCCCAGGTTCCAGGCTATCTCGATGCGATGACGGCCGTAGCTCTGCTCGGTCAGGTCACCGAACGCATCGAGATCGGAACAGCGGTGGTGCCCATCCAGACCCGGCATCCGCTCATCATGGCGCAGCAAGCACTGACCACCCAGGTGGCCTGCTCCGGACGCTTCACGCTCGGTATCGGGCCGTCACACCATTGGATCATCTCCGATCAACTCGGCCTGCCCTACGACAAACCCGCAGTGATGGTGCGCGACTATCTCGACGTGCTGGATGCGGCATTCGCCGGTCCCGGCCCGATTGCGGTGGAAAACGGCAACTTTCGGGTGCACAGCCCGGTGGACGTCACCGAGGACTTCGGCATGCGGGTGCTCGTGGCCGCACTCGGACCCACGATGCTGCGGATCGCCGGCGAACGCACCGGCGGAACCATCCTGTGGATGGCCGACGAACGGGCCATCGGCGACTACGTGGTCCCGCGCATCACAAATGCGGCGAACGCCGCCGGACGCACCGAAACCCGCGTCGTGGCAGGCGTGCCTGTCGCGCTATGTTCGAACGAGGACACCGACGCGGCCCGTGAGTACGCAAGCGAAGTGCTCGGTCACGCCGACTTCTCCCCCAACTACGTCCGACTGCTCGAGCACGGCGACGCCGAAGACGTCGGAGACACCATGGCCGCAGGTGACGAATCGACTGTCCTCGCGCGGCTGCGAAGCTACCGCGACGCAGGCGTCACCGATCTCGCTGTTCGGGTGGTTCCGCTAGGACAGGATTCGAAGGCTCGCAGCGAATCACGCCGCCGCACTCAGGAGTTCGTGGCCTCGATGGTGCCGGAGTTCGCTTCTGGGGCATAGGCGCCCATGAACTCCATGGGGACGCCGCCCATGGTGCAGAAGAACAGGTCGACGCCCGGCATGCCCGTGTCCAGTGCGGTGACATCGTCGGCGAACGACGTGGCCTTCTCGCGCACGCCGCCGAAGTCGTCGGTGAGAAACGACAGCGCGGCAAGGCCCTCGGGCGCGATGTCGCGCAGGTGTGACGGAACGTCGAGCACTTCGACCAGGCCCGCGTCGCCGGTGCCGAGCATGGTGACATCGGCTCCGTCGGACGGCGGCCAGCCAAGCGTCTTCTCCAGGATCTCGCCTGGCACGCGCATCTGGAACTGAACCTCCATCCCGACGACATCTTTAAGGAACGCGACGAACGTCTGCGCCGAATGACTGAGCATCACCACGTGATGCAGATGAGCAGGCACGGTGGCCCTCCCTATGCGCCGAGCATGACGAGGCCGCCGTCGACGGCCACGAGTTGTCCAGTCATGAAATGTGAACCCGCACTGCAGAAGAAGACCAACGCCGGACCCAGGTCCTCCACCGCGTCACCCAGTGCACCACCGAGCGGAATGGTCTTCTTGATCTCCTCGTCGATGAACTTCGCAGCCGAAGGTCCGAGGAACTCGCGCAGCCGGTCGGCGCCAGGTGTCTGCACGGCGGGCGCCAGCGCGATCGCCGATACCTTTTCAGCCGCCCACGCCTTGGCGATCGACCGCGTCCAGGCGGACACCGCACCCTTGGTCGCGGCGTAGACAGCCGAAATCGGACTGCCCATCACCGCCTCGCCGGACCCGAAGTTGATGATGCGACCGCCGCCGTTGCGGCGCATCACCGCATACGCCGCCTGGTTGGTGAAGATGGTGGCTTTGATGTTGGTGTCCATCAAGAAGTCGATCTCATCGCCCGTGATCTGGCCCGGGATGCCCGGCTGCCACATGCCTGCGGCGTGCAGCAGCACATCGAGGCCACCCATCTGCTCGGCGGCCGCGGCCACCATGTCGTCGACGGCGGCAGCCTCACGCACGTCGCACTGCACCCACGACACACCATCTACATCGGGCGGAGGCGTCGAGTGATACGTCGCCACCACCCGCGCGCCAGCACCGCTGAGCACTTCGACGGCCGCCGCACCGATACCCGTCGCTCCGCCGGTCACCAGTATTCGTCTGCCGTCCAGGGAACCCGTCACCCTTTAGATGTCAGACAAACGTCAACTATTTTCAAGCCCCAATTTTGCTGTTAAGGTGCGGTTGTGCCTAAGCCTGCGTGGTCAATGGTGCTGACAGTGGTCAACGTCGTGCCTCGTTTCAGCGTGCGCGGTCACACGAGACCAAACGCGGCTTGGTGCAGGCGGCCATGGCACTGTGGCGCACCAACGGCTACGCGCAGACCACTGTCGCCGACATCTGCCGGGCCGCGGGCGTCTCCCGCGCACTGTTCTACTTCTATTTCCCCGCCAAAGAGGACGTGTTGTTCGAGGTCGGCCTGCTGTCGACGCGCGCGGCACAGAAGAAGGTCCGCGCCATGCTCGACACCGACTACCAGGTCGAGAACGTGGTCGCAGAGGCGTTGCGCAGCCTCGAGCGGTCGATGGCCCGCAACCCGAGAGACCTGATTGTCGAGACCATCCTCGAGGGGTACCGGCACGAGCACCGGATATTGGCCGGCGCCGAGCGCAGCGACTCCGACGCCGACATGTTCGGCGACCTGTTAACGAAGGCTCAAGCCGACGGCAAGCTGGCGGCCCACTCTCAACCCACCGGTGGTCTGGGAGAAGGATCGCGGCTGGTACACGACCGAGCCGTTCAGCGAGCCGGAGGTCTTCACGTTCCCGGAGGGGATCGGCCCCGTCGGATGCGTCAACGTCGAACACGAGGAGGTGCTCCTCGTGCCCCGATGGGTCGACTGCCGGCGCGTGACGTTCAAGTACGGGCTGGGGGACGAGTTCATCGAGGTCCTGAAGACGCTCCGCAAGCTCGGCCTCGACCGGACGGAGCCGCTCCGAGTGAACGGAGCCGAGGTCTCGCCTCGCGATGTCGTCGCGGCCGCGTTGCCCGACCCGATGACCCTCGGCGATCGCATGACGGGGAAGACGTGTGCCGGCACGTGGGTGACGGGGACGAGCAAAGACGGGTCGCCTCGCGAGGTCTACCTCCACCACGTCGTGGACAACGCGGAGACCTGGGGTCGCGACGGCGCGCAGGCGGTCGTCTGGCAGACGGCGATCAACCCCGTGATCGCGCTGGAGCTGTTGGCGAGCGGTGCGTGGTCGGGGAGCGGGGTCCTCGGTCCGGAGGCGTTCCCGGCCCGGCCGTTCCTCGATCTCCTCGGCGAGCACGGCTCCCCGTGGGGTCTGGACGAGCGCTAGCCGGGAATCTCAGGTCGGCACCCCGAACCGCCGATGGGGAAGCATGGCCACGCTCAGAGAGCCCGCCACCCTCTTCGAGGCTGCCCTCGGGCGCCTCTCGGACGTGCTGACGCCTCACTCCCTCCTGGAAGCGACCCCGGAGTCCCTCGTCGTGGCCGAGAGCGGCGGCGAGATCATCTACGCGAACGCGGCGTGCGAGCGTCTGACGGGCTTCGCCCGTGGCGAGCTGCTCGGACGCACGGTGGAGGGGTTGCTCGCCACCGACCTCGCCGAGCACCCCGCCGGGTCCTCGTTCGATACGACCTGCACGCGCCGCGACGGGGACGAGCTCCCGGTCGAGGTGCACATCGGCCGCATCGAGGCTGCCTCGCCGCTCCTGGTCGTCACCCTCCGGGACCGGACGGAGGTGGAGGCGGGGCGAGCCGCGCGGTTCGAGGCGGAGGCGAAGTACCGGGCGCTCGTGGAGCACATCCCGGCGGTCGTGTACCTGGATCCGGTCGACGAGGATTCGGACTCGATCTACGTGAGCCCGCAGGTCGTGGAGCTCCTGGGCATCGAGCCGGACGAATGGCTCAACGATCCCTACGCGTGGCGGCACCACGTGCACCCGGAGGACATCGAACGGGCGTGGGACGAGTACCGGCACGCGTACAACGCGCACGAGCCGCTCAACCACGAGTACCGGATGATCCACGAAGACGGGAGCGTCCGCTGGGTCCTGGAGCAGGCGTACCCGATCGACGACGAGCAGGGCGATCCCTGGCTGATCCAGGGCGTGATCTTCGACATCACCGAGCGCAAGCGTGCCGAGGAGCAGGTGGCCTTCCTCGCGTACCACGACAAGCTCACCGGCCTTCCGAACCGGGCGCTCTTCGAGGAGATGCTCGAGTCGGCGATCGCGCGTGCGCGCCGGCACGACCTCGGCGTCGGCGTGATCTACCTCGACCTCGACAACTTCAAGCTCGTGAACGATTCGCTCGGCCACCACGCCGGTGACGAGCTCCTCAAGCAGCTCGCCGAGCGGCTACGCGGATGTACGCGCGAGACGGATCTGGTCGCGCGGCAGGGCGGGGACGAGTTCCTGCTGCTGCTGGCGGACCTCGAGCGTGGGATGGGTCCGGAGATCGGTATCGAAGCCGGGCTCCTCGTGGCCGAGTCCGTGGCGACGCGCGTCCACGAGGCCCTTCAGGCGCCGTTCGATCTCGGCGGTGTGGAGTTCTTCACGTCCGCGTCGATCGGCGTGAGCCTGTTCCCGCAGGATGCGACGGATGCCACCGCCCTGCTGAAGAACGCCGACACCGCGATGTACCAGTCGAAGAAGGCCGCGCCCGGCGGCTACATCGTCTACGCGAGCGGTTCGGACGAGGCGATCGAGCGACTGTCGCTCACGACGCGCCTCCGCCGTGCGGTCGAGCAGAAGCACTGGGTCCTCTATTGGCAACCCATCGTGGAGCTGGACGGCGGGACCGTCACCGGACTCGAGGCCCTGATCCGGTGGCGCGAGCCGAACGGCGGCATCGTCCCACCGGGCGAGTTCATCCCGATCGCCGAGGAGCTCGGCTTGATCGAGGCGATCGGCGATTGGGTGATCGACGAGCTGGCGCGCCAGCGCAAGGTCCTGGGAAGCCCAGGGCATCGACGTTCGGCTCGGATTCAACCTCTCTCCCCGGCAGCTCTGGTCGGGACGTCTGGCGGAGAAGCTCACGGAGAAGCTGGCGGCGGCCGAGGTCAATCCGCACGACGTGGTCGTGGAGATCACGGAGTCGACGGCGATGGCCGACCCCGACCGCACGCAGCGGGTCCTCGCGGATCTCCACGCCTGGGGTCTCACCCTCGCGATCGACGATTTCGGGACCGGCTACTCGTCGCTCGCCCGACTGAAGCACCTCCCCGTCGACATCCTGAAGATCGATCGTTCGTTCATCCACGACGTCGATAGCGACGACGACTCCCGTCGCATGGTCGAGGCGATGATCCAGCTGGCCCACGGGCTGGGGATGGTGCCACTCGCGGAGGGGATCGAGACGGAAGGCGAGCTCGCCTTCCTCAAGGCGGCGGGGTGCACGCGCGGTCAGGGGTTCCTCTTCGCGCGGCCGGTGCCCGCCGACGAGATCCCCGCGCTGCTCGCACGACCGACGCTGTTCGCGGACCCCTCGATCCCCGCCTAGCCGCTCCGAGACGGGTGCTCCGCCAATTCGTCGAAGCGTTCCTCGGCAACCTCAGCGTCCACGTCGATGACTGAGGTGGTGGCCTTCGGGATCGCGAGCGTCAGGCTGGCGAGGCCGAAGGGCCGCTGCGTCGGTGACGCGTGGAGGATCAGATGCTGCACGTTCGCTCGCGCAGCCACCGTCGTTCGGCGTTGGAGCGCGCCCGACCGTGCGACGACGTGGCGCGGAAGGACGGCATGGCCGAGACCTCGCCACGACAGGTACCCGAACCAGATCGCGAGCGGGAGGACGGGGAAGGTCGCCGGCTGCGCTCCGTCGGGGAGAGCGAACCCGAGGGCGATGGCGGCGACCCCGAGGATCGAGGCGAGGGTGAGTCGACGGACGAGTGCCGGTGTCGGTGCGGGACGGAGGCCGGTGACCCGCAGGCCGCTCGGATCCAGGACGGCCTCCGCGACCTCGAGGCATCGCTCGCGGGCGGCCACCGGGACGAGCACGCTCGCCTGCTGCTGGTCGTTGGAGTCCCTCCCGTAGCCGGCGGTGAGCACCCTCAGGCTCCCGAGGCCGAACGCGCGCCGGATCAGGTTCTCCTCGAGACGGATCGCCTGGATCCGTCCCACGGGGATCACGGATCGTCGCGTCTGGAGCAAGCCCCGTGTGATGACGAGCCGGTCCCCGCTCCGGCGGGCCGTGAAGCCCCAATAGACGACGATCGTGGTGGCGAGCGAGATGAGGATCGACGCGACCAGCAGCACCCCGACGACCAGCAGGGCGGTCTCCAGATCCGAGCGGTCGGCCCCGGCCAGCCGGTCCAGGTTCACGACGAGGGTGTCCTCCGGCAGGAGCTGGAACGCCCAGCCGGCGATCGCGGCGACCACGGCGACGCGGCCACCGGTCAGGCCGGCGACGAGCAGGTCGCGGGGGCCCATCCGGACGAGTGGTGGTTCCGATGACTCTCCCTCGTCTGCGAGATCGGACATGAGCAGCGCCCGCAACCGTGCCGCCTCATCCGGCGTGAGCGCGACGAGCGGTGCCTCGGTGCTCTGTCCGCCGACGACCTCGATCCGGAGCTCCACCACTCCGAACGCTCGATGGGTCAGCTTCTGGACCACGTCGACGCTCTGGATCCGTGGGAGCTGGATCGTCCGCTCCCATCGTTGCAGGAGGCCCCCGCGGAGATGGAGCGCGCGTTCGTCGAGCCGGTACCAGAACCGGCTCCACCGGACGACGGCGGCGACCAGCGCGATCCCGGCGGCGAGCATCACGAAGCCGATCGAACCCGACCGGTCCCCGATCAACACGAAGAACAGGATCGGGAGCGCCAGACCGCCGATGACACTCGATGTCCAGACCGCGATCGCGGCCGGGTGGAGTCGACGCCATGCGGCGAAGGCCGGCGCGTGGACGGGGATCTCGAGCTCCCGGTCGGGCCGCGGCGGGACGGGGTCAGACACTCTCGGTGCCGGCAACGTTCGACAGCTTCTCGCGGAGGGCCTCCGCCTGGTCGGGATCGAGGCCCGGGATCCGGGCCGCCTTCCCGGCGGCCGTGTACACGACGAGCTGCATGAGCCCGAACGCGAGGTCGAGCGGCCCCTGATGCGTCTCCACGTACTGGATCCTGTCGAACGGGATCAGCGTGAGGACGTAGAACCACGAGCCGTGGGAGAGGAACAGGTCGCGCTCCCGGATCTCGTAGCGCCACCGTCGGTACCGCAGGTAGGGGACGGTCGCCGCGCAGATGACGGCGATGACGAAGCCCGCCACGAAGATCGCGCCTCCGAAGCGGACCTCCGCGATCGTGGGAGACGCGGCGAACGAGACGACCAGGACGATCGCACCCCAGACCGTCCACCACATCCTGAGGACCCGGCGATCGAGCGCGTTCGCCGGCCTCTGTCGTCGCTCCGACCCGATGCCCGTGTCCGTGTGTCCAGTGTACGGAGGTGGGGCCCGTTACCATTGGCCGATGCGACGCTACGACGCCGCCGAGATCGAGCCGAAGTGGCAGCAGGTCTGGGAGGACGAAGGCCTCTACCGAGCCTCCGACGATCCCGACGACCCACGGCCCCGCTTCTACGCCCTCGACATGTTCCCGTACCCCTCGGGGGACCTCCACCTCGGTCACGCGGAGGCGTTCAGCGGCGGCGACGTGATCGCCCGGTTCCGGTGGCTGCAGGGCTACAACGTCCTGCACCCGATCGGCTGGGACTCGTTCGGACTCCCGGCGGAGAACGCGGCGATCAAGCGTGGGATCCACCCGAAGCGATGGACCTACGAGAACATCGAGCAGCAGGCCGCGTCGTTCAAGCGGATGGGGTTCTCGTTCGACTGGACGCGCCGCTTGCACAGCAGCGACCCCGAGTACTACCGCTGGACCCAGTGGCTGTTCCTGAAGCTCTTCGAGATGGGTCTGGCGTACCGCAAGAACGCTCCCGCGAACTGGTGCCCCAATGACCAGACGGTCCTTGCGAACGAGCAGGTGATCAACGGGCTCTGCGATCGCTGCGGCGCGGCCGTGGTCCGCAAGGATCTGACCCAGTGGTTCTTCAAGATCACCGACTACGCGCAGCGGTTGCTCGACGACGTGGACACGCTGGAGGAATGGCCCGACCGCGTGATCACGATGCAGCGGAACTGGATCGGGCGCTCGGAGGGAGCCACGGTCCGCTTCACCGTCGAGGAGACCGGCGACGAGGTCGAGGTCTTCACGACACGTCCCGACACGCTCTGGGGGGTCACGTTCTTCGTGTTCGCCCCCGAGCATCCTCTGGTCGAGAAGCTGTCGGAGGCGGGAGGCACCTCGGAAGCGGCTCGCGAGCTCGTGGACCGCCTCCAGGCGACGCCACTCACGAACCGCGAGCAGGCCGAGAGCCGCGAGGGCGCGCCGCTCGGCGTCCACGTGGTGAACCCCGTGAACGGGGAGCTCGTGCCGGCGTTCGTCGCGCCGTACGTGCTGATGGAGTACGGCACCGGCGCCGTGATGGGCGTGCCGGCGCACGATCAGCGCGACTTCGAGTTCGCGCGCGAGCACGACCTGGACGTCCGGGTGGTGATCCAGCCGACCGGTGAGGAGCGCGATGCCGCGTCGATGACGGAGGCGCACGACCACGAGGGCGTGATGGTCCACTCCGGCCCATTCGACGGGGAACCCTCGCCGGCGTCGATCGGCAAGGTCGCCGCCTGGCTCGAGGAACAGGGTCTGGGCGGTCCCGCGGTGACGTACCGCTTGCGTGATTGGCTGATCTCCCGACAGCGCTATTGGGGCGCGCCGATCCCGATCATCCACTGCGACGAGCACGGTGAGGTCCCCGTGCCGCTCAGCGATCTGCCGGTGCTGCTCCCCGACGACGTCGACTTCCGGCCCGGCGGGGAGTCGCCGCTCGCGCGCCACGACCGGTTCGTCAAGACCACCTGCCCCACGTGCGGCCGTGACGCGCGACGCGACACCGACACGATGGACACGTTCGTCGACTCGAGCTGGTACTTCTTCCGCTACTGCTCACCGGGCTTCGAGGACGGTCCGTTCCGGCCGGAGGACGTCGAACGGTGGCCGGTGAGCCAGTACACCGGCGGCGTGGAGCACGCGATCCTGCACCTGATGTACGCGCGCTTCTTCACGAAGGCGCTGTACGACGACGGGATGGTGCCGTTCGTCGAGCCGTTCGCGCGGATGATGAACCAGGGACAGGTGATCTACGGCGGCGGCTCGATGTCGAAGTCGAAGGGCAACATCATCGAGCCGATGCCGCTCGTCGAGCGATGGGGCGCCGACTCGATGCGCCTCACGATGCTGTTCGCGAACCCGTTCGAGGACGACATCGACTGGAAGCTGATCGCCGGCGACGCCGATCACCGCCCGGGTGTGCACCACTGGTTGGGGCGGGTGTTCGCGGCCGTGGGCGAGGCGGTCGAACGCGACGGGGAGGAGCCGACGGCTCTGGTGCGGCTCACGCACCGCACGATCGCGGGGGTGACCGACGACCTGGAGCGGTTCCGGTTCAACGTGGCGATCTCGAAGCTGATGGTCCTCACGAACGAGATGCGGACGGCGCTCGACGCCGGCGGGGCGGCGCGCGGCGCCGCGGAAGCGCTCGCGCAGATGCTGGCGCCGTTCGCGCCGTTCGCCGCTGAGGAGCTCTGGCGCGAGGTGCTGGGCCACGCCGACTCGGTGCACGTCAGTCGCTGGCCCTCGTTCGACGCGGCGCTGGCCGCCGAGGACACGGTCACGCTCGTTGTGCAGGTGGACGGCAAGGTCCGCGACACGATCGAGGTGCCGGCGGACGCCGACGAAGCGCGCTGCCTGGAGCTCGCCCGGGCATCGGAGAACGTCATGCGGGCGGTGGGCGACCGCGAGGTCGTGAAGGAGATCGTGCGAGCCCCGAAGCTCGTGAACCTCGTCACCCGCTGATCGATCGCTGTTAAGGAACCCTCGGGTCTGGGGTCCTGTCCACTCGACGTGCAGGATGAGGCAGTGGAGGCGGACGTCGATCGCGATCGCTCGGGACCCGAGGACGATGACGCCGGGCGCAGGATCGAGGTCGTCTATCGGGAGCAGGGCGCCCGCATGTGGCGCGCCGTGTTCCTCACCTGCGGGAGCCGAGAGGTGGCGGACGATGCCGTTGCGGAGGCGTTCGCGCAGGCGCTTCGGCGAGGTGCGGCGGTGCGCGATCCGGCCGCCTGGGTCTGGCGGGTGGTCTTCCGTCTCGCGGCGGGGGAGCTGAAGGAGCGAGGACGAGTGGAGCGGTTCGAAGACGATCAGGTGGCGGGGCTGCCCGATCCGTTCGTGGACCTGTGGCGCGCGCTGGCGCGGCTCCCGCTGAAGCAGCGGGCATCGGTCGTGCTCGCCGACTACGCGGGCTGGTCGCACCGGGAGATCGCGAAGGCCCTGGGCTCATCCGTTTCGGCCGTGGGTGTGCACGTGCATCGGGCGAGGAAGCGCCTGCGGGACCTGCTGGAGGACGAGGATGTCTGATCTGAAGGAACGCTTCTCGCTCGCCGACCGGATCGAGTCGCCGGAGCTGTGGAGCGAGGCGCGAAGGCGCGCGATCACACCGGATGCCACATCGCGCTCCGCGTCGTGGCAACCGGATCGGGGGAAGCGTGCGGCGGCCGCGCTCGTCGCGTTCGCGGTGTTCGCGGGCGCCGCGGTGTTCGCCTGGAACCTCTCGCATCCGGAACTCGCTCCCAGGCCACGACCCGAGCCCGCCGTCGATCTCGCCTCCGAGCTCGCCGACCGGATGGAGCGAGCTGCCGGCTCCGCCCGAGGTTCGCAGCGGCGCCGCGACCGCGTGGACCGGCTCCCAGCTGCTCGTCTGGGGCGGTTACGAATACGTCGGCGGGGATGAAGATCCCGGTGCGGACGGATTCGCGTTCGACGCGGCGGCTCATCGTTGGCAGCCCTTGCCCCCCTCTCCGCTCGAGGGTCGGTCGGGCAGCGCGTTCGCATGGACGGGCCAGGAGCTCTTGATCTGGGGCGGCTGGGACGGTGGGTTCCGCGATCCTCCGTTCTTCGGCGATGGCGCGGCGTACGACCCTGTCGCCGGCACATGGCGCATGCTGCCGGCGGCGCCGATCGATGCGCGAGCCGCGTTCTCCGTGTGGACCGGCGAGGAGTTGATCGTGTGGGGAAGCACGGACAGAGGCGCCCGTCGCCTCGACGGCGCGGCCTACAACCCGGCCACGAATGCGTGGCGGACGATCGCCGACGCGCCCACTCGACATCACCGACGGGTCGGCGGTCTGGACCGGCGACGAGATGATCGTCTTCGGTGCCGCGCTGGACGGCAACAACCACGCCGAGACGCCGACCAGCGATCGGGATCGCCTACGACCCGGACGTCGGACTCTTGGCGCGAGCTGCCGCCCTCGGATCTGTCACCGCAGGCGATGACGCCGTCGTGGCTCGACGATGAGCTGATCGCGTGGGACTACGACCAGGCGAGCGCGGCATACGACCCGATCGACGACCGTCTGGCGTCCCTGGAGCGGGTTCCGCTCGCGTTCTCGGAGTGCGTCCCGGTCGAGCGTCTGCGACGTCTCGGATCGTGTTCGGCGAGTTCTGCGGCAGGACGGTGGTGTTCTCGGCCGAGGAGGACGCATGGCAGCAGGATCCCGCTGGACCTCCGCGATTCGCTGGTGGCTGCTGTGGGTCCACCGAGCCGGTCGCAGCGGGCGATGTGGTCGTCTCGATGTCCAGGCGCATCTGCTACGGTCAGCCTCGAGACTGCTCGACCGCCGGATGTTCGTCTACAACCCACCTCCCGACGTTCGAACCGATGCGAGAGGCGAGGTGCTCGACCCGGAGCCGTTCTTCCCCGCCACCGAACGCGACGGCGATCTCCTCCGGATGCCGGTGACCTTCCCCGACGGGTCGGAAGCGACGCTCGTGTATCCGATCGCGCTCGGACTCGAAGCAGCTCGGCATCCAGCCGGATGTCGTCGTACACCTTCCGACGGGAGGTACCAGGGCCGCATCGTGTTCCTCCACCATCCCGAGCGCCTCGATCGCTCGATATCGTCGAGGGCCGGGAGCCCGTGGCACCGTGTCATCTCATCTGACGGCGAGGATCGAGGTCTGGAGCGCGCGCGAGGTGCCCGAACAGAGGCCCAGTGCATGGCTGGCCGGATCGAGCTACCGTCCTGGACGGTCCTGGTCGCCGCTTGAGGAACAAAGCCTCGCAGACGCGAGTGGTCGCCGTCCCTCGACGTCCGTGGAAACGGATCCGAGGTTTCCCGGTCGTCGACGCGACGGGAGATGCGAGCTCGCCGAGGGTTTCGGCGAGGCGGGCGGTCCGGCAGCTCGCGTTCGGCGACGCGAGCCCAGATCCGTACATGGTCTCGCAACTCGACGTCGACGATCTTCCTGGCTCAGCCGATGTGCGCGACTTCGAGGACGGAGGTGAGCTCGGACTACGGCGCGAACTGTCTCGCGGATGGAGACGTGTTCGCCAGCATCTACGGAGATCGCGAGTTCGTCGCCAGCATCATCGATGGTCTTCGGGTTGAGGACTTCCGCCCGGCGTGACGCACCTCACTGCGCGCCCTATGTGCCGCGCGTAGCGTCGCCGCATGTCGTTCCGGGAACGTCTGGACACGCTGTCTCGGGGTGAGATCACCGGGCTGATCGTTGTCCTGGTGGCGGTGTTGGGCGGCGCCGGGCTCTGGTACGCGCGCTCGCTGCCCAAGCCGGTGACGATCGCCCAAGCCGGGCCCGGCGCCGCCCAGCAGGTCTCGTCTTCTCCGAGTCCGGCGGTGACGCTCATCGTCGACGTTGCCGGCGCCGTTCACCAACCCGGCGTCTACGAGTTCGCTGAGGGCGACCGTGTGATCGACGCGATCGAGCGGGCCGGCGGCCAGATGCCGAAGGCCGACCTCAGCCTGTTGAACCTGGCGGCGCCACTGGTCGACGGCACGCAGATCCTCGTGCCGAAGGCCGGGCCGCCGGGCGCGGTCGCGCCCGGGGGCGGGACCGGCAGCTCGGCTGGTGGCCTGATGAACATCAACACGGCCTCGGCGACCGAGCTGGAAGGGCTGTCCGGCATCGGCGAGGTGCTCGCGGCGACGATCGTCGAGTACCGGGACCAGAACGGTCCGTTCGCCACCGTCGACGACCTGATGGACGTGAGCGGGATCGGGCCCGCCACGCTCGAGGAGATCCGCGACGAGGTCACGGTCTGAGGAGCCGTCGTGGGCTCCTGGATGTTGCCGGTCACCGCCACGGCGTTCGCTGCCGGGCTCCTCCTCTGGCCCGAGCTGCCGATCCATGTCGATCCAGGGTTGCTCCTCGGGGTCGGCCTCTCGGGTCTCGCGGGAGCGTGGCTCTTGAGTGGTCGGGTGGACGTTCGTCCCGGAGCGCTCGCCCGAGCTCGCTTGGTGCCGGCGGAGCCCGGTGTGGTGCGCGCCGTCGCGGCCGGCCGTGTGGGCGCCGGCACCCCGGTCGCGACCGGAGCCCTCGCCATCGCCGGCGTCCTCGTGCTGGGGGTCGGATGGAGCGGCCTGCACGATCGCGGCCTCGACACGTCGCTCCTCGCGCGTCTCGCTCCGCAGCGCGTGACGATCGAGGGCGTGCTCCAAACCGATCCCTCCGCCGCCACGTACGGATGGTCGGCGGTCGCCCAGGTTCACCGGGTCGAGTGGGCGGAGGGTGCCGCCTCGCTGCGGTCCCTCGTCTGGGTCAGCGGCGACGAGCGGATCCCGCGCGCACGACGCGGCGATCGGGTCCGGCTCGACGGCGTGCTCCGTGTCCCCGACGATCCCGGGTTCGCGAGCATCCTCCGCCACAAGGGGATCCCGGCGCAGCTCGGCCTCGACGCGTTCACGCGGCTGGGACCGTCGGCGAGCGCGTTCGTTCGGACGACCCAGTCGGTGCGCGGGATCGTCGGTCGTTCGATCGAGCGCGCGTTCCCGCCGAAGGAGGCCGGGCTGCTGCTCGGTCTGCTTCTGGGCGACGACTCCGAGCTCGACCCCGCCCTCGAGCGCGACTTCCGGGCGTCCGGCCTCAGCCATCTCCTCGTCGTCTCAGGGGGGAACGTGGCGATGGTCCTCGCGCCGGTGTTGGCCGCGACCGCGCTCCTGCGCCTCCCGCGATGGCCGAAGTTCGCTGTCGGCTTCGGCGCCGTGGCGTTCTTCACGATCCTCACCGGAGCCGAGCCGTCCGTCCTTCGGGCGGGGGTGATGGCGTGCCTCGCGCTCGTGGGAGTCCTGATGGGCCGGCCGCGCACGACGGCGTCGATCCTCGCGGGCGCCGTCTTCGTCCTGCTCGTGCTCGACCCGTGGCTCGCGTGGTCGGTGGGCTTCCAGCTCTCGGTCACGGCTACGGCCGGCATGGTGGCGCTCGCCTCGGCGCTCGCCGATCGGTTCGGCCGGTTCCTCCCGAGAGCGGTCGCGACGGCCGCGGGCGCGACGCTCTCCGCCCAGCTCGGGGTGACGCCCGTGCTCCTGTTCTACTTCAGCGAGGTCCCGCTCGTGACGCTCCCGGCGAACCTGGCGGCCTTCCCGCTCGTGTCGCCGTCGCTGCTCTTCGGCGCGGTGGCAGCCGGCGCCGGGCTCGTCTGGCCGCCGCTTGGCTCGGCACTCGCCACCGTCGCGCTCGTGCCCATGCGCGTCCTCGAGTTCGTCGCCGACCACCTCGGCAAGGCGCCGGTCGGCTACCTCACGGCCGAGGGGGGAGCGGCGGTCCTGATCGGAGGCACAGCGGCCGTCGTCGCGATCACCGTCTGGATCCGGACCGGATGGCGCCCGCCCCGGGTCGCGACGGTGCTGAGCCTCGCGTGCCTGCCCGCGTTCGTCTGGGTGTCGGCCCTCGGAAGCGGGCCACCGGCCGGGCTGACGATCCAGGTCCTCGATATCGGACAGGGCGACGCGATCCTCGTCACGAGCCCGGCCGGCGCCTCGATCCTGGTGGATGGCGGGCCTGACGAGCGGATGGTCGCCACCCAGCTGGCGGCCCTCGGCGTGAAGCGGCTCGACATGGTCGTCGCCACCCATCCGCACGCCGATCACGTGGCCGGGCTCCCGACGGTCCTGTCGCGCGTCCCGGTCGGTGTGCTCCTCCAACCTGGTTGCTCGGACGATTCGCCGGCCCAGATGGCGTTGGACCGCGCGATCCGTGACGAGGACGTTCCCGAGGTGCATCCGCGGACGGGCGACGTGTTCCGCGTCGGCGATCTCCGTTTGGAGGTGTTGTCGCCCGACCGGTGTTGGACCGGGACCGAGTCCGACGCGAACAACGACTCGCTCGTGATCCTGCTGTCGCTCCACGAGGACACCGTCCTCCTGACGGGCGACGCCGAGATCCCCGTGCAGGAGTGGCTGCTCGAGGAGGGCACGCTCCCCGACGTGGACGTTCTGAAGGTGCCGCACCACGGCGGCGGCACGTCCGTTCCGGAGCTCTTCGACGCCGTCCGCGCCGAGGTCGCCGTGGTGAGCGTGGGCGTGGACAACGACTACGGGCATCCCAACGCTGAGATCGTCGACGCGATCGCTGCCTCCGGCGCGCGGATCTGGCGCACGGACCTCGACGGGATGATCACCGTCACCTTCGAGGGTCAGACGCCGACGGTAGAGTCCGAACGATGACGGCGAAGTCGGCCCCTCCCGTGACGCTCCTCTGGGGAGAGGACGACTACCTCTTGCGGGAGGCGGCGCTGGCTCTCCTCGGCGACACGAAGGCCACGGAGGTCGACGCCGCCGAGTGGGAGGGCGGAGAGCTCCAGAGCCTGGCCACGCCGTCGCTGTTCGGCGAGCCTCGGGCGTTGCTGGTCAACGATGCCAAGGCCCTCCGGAAGGAGACCCTCGACGAGATCGGCCGCTACCTCGCCGCGCCCGACCCGCACGCCACCCTCGTGCTGTCCTGCGTCGTCTCCGATCGCGGCAAGGTGCCGGCCGCCCTCCAGAAGCTCGTGGAGCCGGTGGGCGAGGTCCGGAAGGTCGACATCGCCCGCAAGGAGCTCGAGCCGTGGCTGGTGGGCCGCGCCAAGGAGCTCGGGCTCGACCTCGCGATCCCCGGTGCCCGCGCGCTCGTCGAAACGCTCGGGCCGGAGCCGGGCCAGCTGGTGGCGGCCCTCGGCCAGCTCCAGGACGTGTTCGCCGGGCAGCGAGTCGGCCCCCGCGAGATCGCCGGGCAGTTCCGCGGGTTGGGGGAGCAGAAGACGTGGGACCTCTGCGATCGGGCGTTCGGCAAGGATCTGCCCGGCGCGATCCGCTCGCTCCGGTCCATAGAGGAGGGCGGCGACGAGGCGATCATGGTCCTCGGCGGGATCGCCGCTCGTCTGCGCGACCTCCTCAAGGTGCGAGCGCTCCCGGACCGGATGCCGCCGGCGCAGGTCGCGAAGGAGGCAGGGCTCCGCTTCGACTGGCAGGCGCGCCGCTACCAGCAGCAGGCGAGGAACTTCTCGATGGAGCAGCTGGTGGCATTGCACGGCCGCGTGACCGAAGCCGATCGTGCGCTGAAGTCGGGCGCCACGGGCGACATCGTGATGCCCACGCTCGTCACCGCGATCGCCGGCTAGCGGCGCGACGACACCACCACGAACCACCGGCCGTCGAAGACCACCCTGCCATCACCGAGCTCCTCCGCGAGCTGGCCTGCGCGTGAAGTAGCGCTTGAAGACGCGATGCGACGAGCCGTCGTTCAGGATCCGCTCCTGGACCTGCTCGGGCTCGACGCCGTCGTGGAGGGCAGCATCCAGGACCACGAGCTCCGGTGCGAGCCGCCGCGCCTCCGCCAGGAACCGCGCCCGCTGGTCCGGATACAGGTGGCCGTAGAAGTGACCCGTGAACACGCGGTCGAAGCTGTCGTTCCGGAAGGGGAGCGCGAATGCATCGGCACGCACGAGCGGATGGGCGTGCCGCGTCCGCGACTCGGCCAGCATCGCGGCGCTCGCATCGACGGCGACGACGCGGCCGGGGAGGTGTCGCGTGACGAACCCCGTCCCGCACGCGACGTCGAGGGTCGGACACGGAGTGAGCGAGGAGATCACGGCTTCGAGCTCGCGGAGCTCCTCGTCCCATCCCGGTCGGTCGCGCACCGCGAACAGGCCGGCGCCGAGGTACCAATCGTCGTACTCGGCCGAACGGCGCTCGTAGTACGGCTCCATCGAACGGTCGAGGGGATGCCCAGCCATCGACCGGCAGTGTAGGGACGGGGGTGCGGGGGAGGAGCTACTCGGCGCCGACGGAGCTGGCGGCCTTCGCGAGGCGGCTCTTGCGCCGGGCTGCCGTGCGCTTGTGGACGATGCCCTTCGCGACGGCCTTGTCGAGCGCCTGTGCGGCCTCGCGCTGACGGGCCTGCGCCTCCTCGGCGTCGCCGGCATCCACGGCGGTGTGGATCTTCTTCGTGGACGTCTTCAGCGCCGTGCGGACGGCCTTGTTGCGCTCGCCGCGCTTCTCGTTCTGCTTGTTCCGTTTGATCTGCGACTTGATGTTGGCCATGAGCGGGGCAGTCTACCAGCGGGTATCCGCGGGCCGGTCGCGTTCGTCCGGCCGGTCTCATCCGTCCGGCCGGTACCCAGGCGCCCGTAGCATGGGGGCCTTGGACACCTCCCACATCCGGAACTTCTGCATCGTGGCGCACATCGACCACGGGAAGTCGACGCTGGCCGACCGCCTGCTGGAGCTCACCCATGCCGTCGCGGACCGGGACATGCGCGCGCAGTACCTCGACCGGATGGACCTGGAGCGGGAGCGGGGCATCACGATCAAGGCGCAAGCGGTGCGGCTCACACACGGCGGCTACGAGCTGAACCTGATCGACACGCCCGGCCACGTCGACTTCACCTACGAGGTCTCGCGGTCCCTCGAGGCCTGCGAGGGAGCGATCCTGCTCGTCGATGCGGCGCAGGGGCTCGAGGCCCAGACGCTCGCGAACTTCCACCTGGCGCGCGACGCCGGGCTCGTGATCGTGCCCGCCCTCAACAAGATCGACCTCCCCGCCGCCGAGCCGGACCAGCGCGCGAAGGAGCTCGCCGACCTCCTCGATCGCGACCCGGACGACATCCTGCGGATCTCGGCGAAGACCGGCGAGGGCGTCGAAGACCTGCTGAAGGCCGTGATCGACCAGGTGCCGCCGCCTACCGGCGACACGGACGCGCCGCTGCGGGCCCTCGTGTTCGACTCGATGTTCGACGCGTATCGCGGCGTGATCACGTACGTCCGCGTGAAGGAAGGCGAGCTGCCGAGCGGCTCCCGGATCCGTCTGATGGCGACGGCGGCCGAGTCCGACGCCGAGGAGGCCGGGGTGATGGCGCCCGAACCGGTCCCGATCGATGTGCTCGGCCCCGGAGAGGTCGGCTACCTCGTCACGGGGCTGAAAGACGTCCACCAGGCCAAGGTGGGCGACACGATCACGATCGCGGGCAAGCACGCCGCCACGGAGCCGCTCCCCGGCTACCGGGAGCCGAAGCCGATGGTGTGGTCGGGACTGTTCCCGAACGAGGGCGGCGACTACTCGGAGCTCCGCGAGGCGCTCGACCGGCTGAAGCTCTCCGACTCCGCGCTCAGCTACGAGCCCGAGACGTCGCTGGCGCTCGGCTTCGGGTTCCGGGCCGGGTTCCTCGGTCTGCTGCACATGGACATCGTGAAGGAGCGGCTCGAGCGCGAGTTCGACCTCGAGCTGATCGCGACGGCGCCGAACGTCGAGTTCCACGTGATCAAGGGCGAGGAGGTCACCGCCGTCCACAACCCGGCCGAGATGCCGGTGCCGGGGACGTACGACCGCGTCGAGGAGCCCGTCGTGTTCGCCACGGTGATCACGCCGAAGGAGTACCTGGGCGCGGTGCTCGACCTCTGCCAGTCGCGCCGCGGCGAGCTCGTGGAGACGACGTTCCTCACGCCGGAGCGGGCCGAGGTGCACTACATGCTTCCGCTGGCGGAGATCGTGTTCGACTTCTTCGACCATCTGAAGTCGAACACGCGCGGGTACGCGTCGCTCGACTACGAGCCGTGGGGCTACCAGGAGGCCGACGTGGTCCGCGTCGACGTCCTGCTGCACGGCGAGCCCGTGGACGCGTTCAGCACGATCGTCCATCGCTCGAAGGCGTACGCGTACGGCAAGCAGATGACCGAGCGACTCCGCGAGCTGATCCCGCGCCAGATGTTCGACGTCGCGATCCAGGCGGCGATCGGCTCGAAGATCATCGCCCGCGAGACCGTGAAGGCCAAGCGGAAGGACGTCCTGGCGAAGTGCTACGGCGGCGACATCACGCGCAAACGGAAGCTGCTGGAGGAACAGAAGAAGGGGAAGGCGCGGCTCCGGAAGGTCGGCCGTGTGGACGTGCCGCAGGAGGCGTTCATCGCCGCCCTGCGTGCGGACGCGGGAGCGAAGAAGAAGTGAGGCCGCTCTTGGACGCCGCCGGCATCTACGTCCACGTGCCCTTCTGCCTGACCCGGTGCGGCTACTGCGACTTCAACGCCTACGCCGGGCTGGATCACCTCGCATCGCGATACGTAGCGGCGTTGCTGCGGGAGGCGGAGCTCGCCGCGCCCGCATGGGAGGGCGAGGAGATCGTCAGCGTGTTCCTCGGCGGTGGCACGCCGACCACCCTCGAGGTCGCGGACCTCAAGGCGTTGCTCGCGCGTGTGCGGTCGGTGTTCGCCGTGGCGCCGGACGCGGAGGTCACGATCGAGGCGAACCCCGACACGGTCGACGAGCAGAAGCTGGCCGGGTTGCTCGAAGCCGGGTACGGCCGTCTGTCGATGGGCGCGCAGTCGTTCGATCGGTCGGTGCTGGCAGCGCTGGAGCGCGTGCACCAGCCCGAGTCCGTGACGAAGGCGTTCCGGGCGGCGCGCGCGGCGGGCTACGACAACGTGAACCTCGACCTGATCTACGGGGCGAACGGGGAGACGATCGAGTCGTGGGAGCGGACGCTCGAGGAGGCGGTCGCCCTGTCGCCGGCGCACGTCAGTGCGTACGCGCTCACGATCGAGCCGGCGACCGCGCTCGGCCGCCAGGTGGCACGCGGCGACGTGCCGGCGCCGGACCCCGACCTGCAGGCCGACATGTTCGAGGCGGCGTGTCGCCTGCTCGGCGAGGCCGGCTACGGCCACTACGAGGTCTCGAACTGGGCGCGGCCCGGCTACGAGTGCCGGCACAACCTCGGCTACTGGGAGCGGCGGCCCTACCTCGGGCTCGGCGCGGGCGCGCACGGCTACCGCGACGGCCGACGGTCGTGGAACGTCCGACCGCCGGAGGAGTACCTGGCGATGGTCGAGCGCGGCGAGCTGCCGGTCGGTGGCTCCGAGGACCTGGAGCCGGCCGACGCCTACCTCGAGGAGGTGTTCCTCCGACTTCGGATCCTCCAGGGCATCCCCGCGAGCTGGGTCGACGACGGCCGCGAGGAGCCGTTCGTGGAGAGCGGCCTCCTCGTCCGCGACGACGGCCACCTCGTCCCGACCGAGCGCGGGCATGCTGCTGCTGAACGAGCTGGTGCTCGGCCTCACCGGCTAGGCGTCGGGGTGGAAGTCGACGCCGCAGGCCGGCTCCGTCGACCTGAGCTCGGTGGGCTCAGGGTTCCTCGGGACGCTGAAGTCGGTCGACGCTCTCGATGTGGAACACACCGTCTTCTCCGAACCAGAGCCTCGTGATGTCCACCCTCAGCTCCGTGTCAGCGTCGACCTCGCCGCGCACCCACGTGTAGCGGAGGATCGGAGGGCCGGCGCCAGCGTCCTCACATTCGATGCTGCCCGAGAAGCCCTCGTCGCCACCCACCGTGAAACGGACCGCCTCGCCCGCGTCGAGGTTCATCGCGGGGGCTCCCGGCGCGATGACGATGATCGGGTAGACGCCCTCCGCGCGCTCGGATCCGGGGCGGTTCACCTCGTAGATCGAATAGGTCGGCGTGCTGCTCGCCTCCTCGAGCACGACGAGCTCGAGGACGCCGTCGTCGTTCAGGTCGACGGTGTCGAACGGCCGGCAGAGAAGACACGTCCGGAGCGTGGAGGTGGATCCCTGCTCGGCGACACCGTCGCCATCCCGATCGACCGCAACGATGTGCTGCACATCGGCCGCGGACGAACAGCCGCCGTCCTCGTCCACCGGAGCACCCGTCCACGCAGCACCGTCGACGCCGGTGCCGTCCCAGTCGATGCCGTCCAGGACCTCGAGATCGCACATCCGGACGCCGAGCCCGATGTCCTGTCCGTCCGGCTTCAGGCTCGGCGACGCGCTCGGTTCCGGCTCGGGTGTGATTGTCGTTCCCGCTGTCGGCAACCGGGATGCCATGAGATCTCGCCGACTCCCTCGACGAGCGTCCGCTCGTCCGAGCCGTCGATGCGCGCCACGTAGACGTCTGACCCGGACCCCGTCTCGACGGTGAACGCCAGCCAGTTCCCGTCTGGCGACCACACGGCGAGAAGCCCCGTGGATCGGTTGCCCCTCAGCGATCGACAGCGTCGCGTGGATCCACGCACTCGAGCGGGCAATCGTCCGGATTTCGTCGCCTTCGGCTCGGAGCCGGATCAGAATGCGATCGATCGAGCCGTCAGGCGACCACGTGGGCGACGTATTCGGTGTCTGACGAGTTCGTAATGTTCGTCAGTTCGGAGCCGTCGATCCGTCACGGTGTACAGATCGGTGATCGACTCCGCCGTGGCCGAGAAGAGGATCCGCTCGTTGTCGGGTGACCACCTCGGACTCGACGGGAGGTGAGCCCCGGAAGTCGATCGTGCAACCAGGTATCGGGCCAGCGGATGGTCGATGTACGAGCGCGGCGTCCTCAGTGAGCCATCGCCGGTCACGCCACGAGGAGCGAGGTCGGACTCCGATCGTTCGTGAACCCGCTGCCTCGTGCGGTGAGCTAGCTGGAGGTGCGTTGCCTCGGCTCCGTCGATCCGGACGATCTGCCGATTCTTGTCTGCATGCTCCCTCGTCGAGGACGCGCGCTGAAGGCGACCGTCTGACCGTCGGGGGAGCACGGCGGGGATCCGAGTCGCCGTGCGGCGATCCTGCCGTGATCATGTCGTTCTTGCCGGAGCCGTCGGGTTGGGCGGCGAAGATGTGCAGCCGATCGTCGTCGCCCTCCTTCACGAACACGATCTCGCCGATTCCCGGCTATGCCGCAGGAGCGTGGTACTCAAGCCAACGCCGCGCTCGTCTGGTGTCGAAGGCTTCGCGGAGGATCGCGAACCCAGCGGCGGTGGCTGCCAGCACCGCGAACGCGACCAGACCCGGCCTGGATCGCGACGCGAGGCGTTCGCGGTGCGAGCGACGTCGGTGCAACCCCTCGAAGACGTCGGTCGCCGTCCACCGGGCGCTCGGCCTGGTGGAGCCGGCGCGTCAGCTCGTCATCGACCTTCGACATCGTTCGTCACCTCGTCGTCGTGCATCGCCAGGGCGTCGACCAGATGCGCCCGCGCCCGCGCGAGCGAGCTCTTCACCGTGCCTTCACCGATCCCGAGGGCCGACGCGACCTCGGCGGTGCTCATCTCCAGCAGGTACCGGAGGACGGCCACTTCTCGCTGCCGGCGGGGGAGCGTCGACAGCGCCCTCGCGACCTCGAGGTGATCCTCGCTCGGAGGTGCCTGGAGCCGCGTGACCGCTGGGGCATCCGATGCCGGGCTCGCCGCTCCGCCATCGCGCGCCGCCACCCGCTCCGCGTCTGGTTGAGCGCCACCGCGGCCACCCACGCCGGGAGCGACTCCAGCTGCTCGCCTCGTTCGGATCGCATCCACGCTCGCACCAATGCCTCCTGCACCGCGTCCTCCGCGGCTGGGTAGCTCCCGGACGCGAGGGCCACGGCGTTCACCACGCGCGGGTACTCGCGCTCCAGGAACCCGCGGATCTCGGCGTCGTCCAGTTCCGCTTCCCTTCGTTGGAACCTGGCTCGGGTCGTCGATCGTCACCGATCGTAGGACGCCTCCCGGTCCCGGATCGGTTGTCATCGGCCGAGATGCGTTCTCGGGCGCGCTCCGGCGACGGGGTACGCTCCGCCCGCGATGCGCTTCGCACCCTCTTCCCCGCTCTTTGGCCTTCTCCTCGGCCCGCTCGCGGCGCTCGTCGCGACGCTCTGCCTCGTCTCACCCGCGGTGGCCCAAGAGGAGGAACGACCCTCGATCCTCCTGATCGTCACGGACGACCAGCGATGGGACACGCTCTGGTCGATGCCGGAGGTCCAGCGCTCACTCGTCGAGCGTGGCGTCACGTTCTCGGAGTCGTTCACGACGAGCTCGCTCTGCTGCCCGAGCCGTGCGTCGATCCTCACCGGCCAGTACCCGCACACCACGGGCGTGTACCGGCAAGCCCTCCCGTACGGTGGATTCAAGTCCTTCCACGACACGACGACGATCGCCACGGTGCTCCGGTCCGGTGGGTACCGCACCGGCTTCTTCGGGAAGTACCTCGACTCCTACCAATCCGACGCGCTCGCGGGCTACGTCCCACCGGGATGGAACCGCTGGGTGGCGTTCGTGCACTCGGAGTACCTCGAGTACGGGCTCACGATCGACGGCACCGTGCACCGCTACGGGATCGACGCCGAGGACTACTCGACCGACGTCCTCGCGGCGGAGACGGAGGCCTTCATCCGCGGGAACGACGGTCCGGTCTTCGCGGTCTACGCCCCTCCGGCGCCGCACGACCCGGCGATCCCCGCGGCCCAAGACGAAGGGCTCTTCGCGGACCTCCCTCCTTGGCGGCCTCCGTCCTTCAACGAGCCGGACGTCGCGGACAAGCCGGCGCACGTGCAGGAGATGATCCCCCTCGGGCCCGACCGCACGTCCCACCAGGATGCTCTCCGGATCGACCAGTACCGGACGCTCCAGGCAGTCGATCGGGCGGTGGCTCGACTGCTCGACGCGCTCGAGGACACGGGGCGACTCGACGACGCGCTGGTGATCTTCACCTCGGACAACGGCCTGCTCTGGGGGGAGCACCGCTGGGTGAAGAAAGAGGTCCCGTACGAGGAGGCGATCCGCGTTCCGCTCGTTATCCGCGCCGATCGGATCGCGTCCGCGGCCGGCCGGGCGGACCCGCACCTCGTGTCGAACATCGATCTCGCCCCGACGATCGCGGCGGCGGCCGGCCTGCCGCTCCCGGACGCGGACGGGCGCAGTCTGCTCCCGCTCCTCGAAGGCCGGCCCGACGGCTGGCGCCACGCCGCTGCTGATCGAGCATCTGCGCGGGACCAACCCCATCCCCACGTACTGCGCGGTCCGGACGTCGCGGTACCTGTACGCGTCCTACGACAGTGGCGAGGAGGAGCTCTACGACCTCGCGCAGGATCCGTACGAGCTGGAGAACCTCGCCGGCTCCGCGCCGGTCGAGCAGGCTCGCCTGCACGGCGTCCTGGAGCGGTTGTGCGACCCGGTGCCGCCCGGCTTCCATCGCCAGATCGGCCTGGGCGCAACCCTCCTGGCGATCGCTGTGGTGCTGCTCGCAGCTGCCGCCGCCCGATCGTTCATGTCCCGAGCGGCGCGACAGCGACGGGTAGCATGAGCCGCCGATGGCCCAGGTCACCTGTCCCCAGTGCCAGACGCGCCAGGAGATCGATCCGGACGCCGAGGGCTACCGCTGCCTCGTCTGTGCCGGCACCTGGAACTTCGTCCGATGCACCGTCTGCGGCGAGCGCTACCACACGCGCCCCGGCGCCCGCGCCTGGACGTGCCCGAACTGCGGGACGCCGCACGGTCGGAACCGCCGAGGCGTCTCGAGGGTGGGAGCGCCGCTCCCGTTCCTGATCGGCGGCATCGTGGTGATCGGACGTGGTCGCGTTCTTCTTGATCCGTTCGCTCGGGTCCGAGGACGCGACGCGGACGCCGACGCCGACACCGACGTCCGCCTCACCGATCGCCGACCCGGCCAACCAGGTCTGCCGGGACCTCGGCGCCGTGCAGGTCCTGCGGGTCTCGGCCCTGGGCGACGCCGCGGACGCGCTCACGGCCGACGCCGATGCCCTCCGAGCGGCGGGGGAGGACGAGCAGGCCGCGCTCGTGGACGACCTGGTCGACAGCCGTCAGGTCCTACCAGGAGGTGGCGGAGGGCGGCGGCGACACGCAGGCCGCCACCGAGCAGCTCCTGGACGCCCTCGGGGCCGTCGATTGGTGCTGACAGCTCCCGGCTAGCACTCGAGGGCCGAGAGTGCCAGTAGCATGGGCGCCATGGTGGAGCAGCGGCGCGAGCTCGGTCTGCGGAAGGCGGCCGTCCTGAACGCGGTGGTCGAGGAGTACGTGCGCTCCGGGGAGCCCGTCGGGTCCGAGACGATCGCCGACAGCTCCGGCCTCGGCGTCTCGAGCGCCACGATCCGCAACGAGATGGCTGCGCTCGAGGAGCTCGGGTTCCTCACGCACCCGCACACGAGCGCAGGACGGATCCCCACCGACACCGGCTACCGGCACTACGTCGACACCCAGCCGCACGGCGCTCGACTTCGCGACGCGCACCGGCGCGCGATCGCCGGCTACTTCGCGGAGGCGATCATGGACCTCGAGGAGGTCCTGAAGGGATCCGTGCAGCTGTTGAGCCGGCTGACGCAGTACGCGGGCCTGGCGGTCCCCCCCGGCGCCGCCGAGGAGCCGATCGTGCGTCTCGAGCTGATCGACATGGGCCCGACGGTGATGATCCTCGCGGTCGGCCAGCACGGGCGCGTCGACAAGCGCGTGATCGATCGCCCGGACGCCGTCGACGTCGAGCTGCTGCGATCGGTGGAGGAGCGGGTGCAGTCGCTGCGAGGGTCGACCTACGCCGAGGCGCAGGCGCGCCTGTTGAAGCTCGCGGCCGAGTCCCCCGCGGCCGATCACGACCTGCTCCTGCACATCGCGGAGATGCTCCGGACCGCCACGCAGGGTGATGGGGCCGCCCACGTCGTGATCGGCGGCGTGTCGAACCTGACGGACGAGGCGCAGACGTGGCGGCACCAGACCCTCCGCCGGTTGTTCGAGACGCTCGAACGGGAGCAGGAGATGCTGCAGGTCCTCCAGGACGTGGCGGCCGATCACGAGGACGTGTGGGTGACGATCGGCGCCGAGCACCCCACGACCGGCGACTGGGAGGCCTCGATCGTCACGGCGCCGTTCAAGGCGGGCGAAGCCACCGTGGGGACGATCGGCGTCGTCGGCCCCACGCGGATGGACTACCTCTCGGCGATGGCGTCGGTCCGAGCCGTGGCGAAGCGGCTCTCGGAGATCGCCACCGAGCACGAGGCGTAGATGGCGGCCGTCCGGGACCTGTACGAGATCCTCGGCGTCGCGCGCGACGCCTCACCGACCGAGATCAAGGCGGCGTACCGCAAGCTGGCGAGGACGCTGCACCCCGACGTGAACGCCGATCCGGCGGATCAGGAGCGATTCAAGGAGATCACCGGGGCCTACGAGATCCTCTCGGATCCGGCGAAGCGCCGCCGCTACGACGAGTTCGGGGCGGCCGGGCCGCAGGGAGCGCCGTTCGGCGACATCCAGGACCTGTTCGACATGTTCTTCGGTGGTGGCTTCGGTGTGCGATCGCGGGGGCCGCGGTCGAGGGTCCAACGCGGAGAGGACCTCCGGATCCGCGTGCGACTGACGTTCCCCGAGTCGGTGTTCGGAACGCAGCAGGAGCTGGAGATCGAGCGACTGGCGGCGTGCGCCACGTGCGGTGGGACCGGCGCGCGGCCGGGAACGTCGCCCGTCACGTGCCGGACGTGCCGTGGCGCCGGTGAAGTCCAGGGCGTGCGACGGAGCATCTTCGGGACGGTCATGACGGCGACGCCGTGCGTGGCGTGCGGCGGCACGGGCCAGGAGATCCCGGACCGGTGTGATGAGTGCGGTGGCGACGGTCGCCTGCGCACGCGCGCCACCGTGACGTTCGACGTCCCGGCCGGCGTCCTCGAGGGGATGGATCTCCGCGTCGGCGGTCAGGGGAACGCCGGCGTCGCGGGCGGCCCGACCGGCGACCTGATCGTCGGCATCGAGGTGGAGCCGTCCGAGGCGTTCGTGCGCCAAGGGCAGGATCTGCACGGTGTCCTCGACGTCTCGATCACCCAGGCGACCCTCGGCGGCGACCTGGAGATCGAGACGCTCGACGGCCAGGAGCGACTGCGGATCGAGGCCGGGACCGAGTCCGGCACCGTCCTCCGCCTCAAGGGCAAGGGGGTGCCGCACCTGCAGCGCCGAGGCCGCGGCGATCTCTTCGTGACGCTGCACATCGTGACCCCGACACGCCTGTCGAAGGAGGAGCGCTCGCTGCTGGAGCGACTGGCCGAGTTGAGTGATGAGGGCGCTGGTGGCAACGGTGGCCTGGCACGGCACCTTCGCAGGCCGGAGTTCCGCCCGTGAATGAGTATCGTCCGTGACATGAGCCCAGACGAGATGCAAACGGACAGCTCCTGCCTGTTCTGCCGGATCGCGGCGCGGGAGATCCCCGCCGACATCGTCCGGGAGTCCGATCGGCTGGTGGCGTTCCGCGACACGAACCCGCAGGCACCCACGCACATCCTGTTGATCCCGAAGGAGCACATCCGCTCGATCGCCGACATCGAGGACCGCCACGGCGACCTGCTGGCCGACGTCGCACAGGCCGCGACCCAGCTCGCGCAGGCGGAGGGCATCGCCGAGTCCGGCTGGCGCCTCGTGACGAACGTCGGTCCCGACGCCGGCCAGAGCGTGTTCCACCTCCATTTCCACCTGCTCGGTGGGCGGGGGATGAGCTGGCCGCCGGGGTAAGCGCTGCCAGAGAAGGCGGCCAAGGAAAGCGATAGGATGCGAGCCGCGGGACCCGAACGGGTCCCGCTCTCGACAACAGGAGGAACGGGGTCACCCCCGAGAGCGCGACACGTGGCAGCCGCCACCACCCAAGTCAAGATCCTCATCCCCGGCCACCAGCCGATGGTGGCGCTCCTGGGTCAGCAGGACGCGTTCCTGAAGTTGATCGAAGCCGGGTTCTCCTCCGACATCCTCGTCCGCGGCAACGAGATCACGATCACGGGCCCGGAGCACGAGGCCGAACAGCTCGCGCGACTGTTCGAGGAGCTGCTGGCGCTGCTCGAGAAGGGGCACCAGCTCTCCGATTCGTCCGTCGGCCAGACGATCGAGCTGATCAAGGGCGGCGACGACGAAACGGGGAGCGACGGGACCGCCGCGATGCGGCCGAGCGAGGTGCTCGGCGACACGCTCCTCACCGCGCGAGGCACGTCCGTCGCCCCCAAGACGGTCGGGCAGAAGCGGTTCGTCGACGCGATGCGACGGGCGACCGTGACGTTCGCGATCGGCCCCGCCGGGACCGGCAAGACCTACCTCGCCGTCGCGACGGCGGTCCGAGCGCTCCAGGACCATCAGGTCTCGCGGCTGATCCTCACGCGCCCCGCCGTCGAGGCGGGGGAGCGGCTGGGGTTCCTCCCCGGAACCCTCTACGAGAAGATCGACCCGTACATGCGCCCGCTCTACGACGCGCTGTTCGAGATGACCGGAGCCGAGAGCCTCTCGCGGCTGATGGATCGAGGCACCGTCGAGGTCGCGCCGCTCGCCTACATGCGCGGCCGAACGTTGAACGACGCGTTCATCATCCTCGACGAGGCGCAGAACACGACGCCCGAGCAGATGAAGATGTTCCTGACGCGGATCGGGTTCGGGTCCAAGGCCGTCGTGAACGGCGACGACACGCAGGTCGACCTGGCCACCGGACAGCGCTCGGGGCTCCTCGTGATCGAGGAGATCCTCTCGGGGATCCGCGGCATCTCGTTCTGCCGGCTCGGCGGGCGCGACGTGGTGCGACACAAGATCGTCCAGGAGATCGTCGAGGCGTACGACCGCTACGGTCAGCAGAGCCTCGGGATGGACGAGTGATGGACGACGACCCCCATCTGGACGAGGGCTGGCCGCGCATCCTCATCTCCAACCGACAGGACGCCCCGCTCGACGAGGAGGGACTCCGCTCGCTGGCCCACGACACGCTGCGCGGCGAGGGGATCGAGCGGGCGGAGCTGTCGGTGTCGTTCGTCGGCGCCGACGAGATCACCGAGCTGCACGAACGGTTCATGGACGAACCGGGTCCGACCGACGTCCTGTCGTTCCCGCTGGACGACGTGGACGAGGCCGAGGAACGAGGAAGCGTCCGGCTCCTGGGCGACGTGGTGATCGCTCCCGCGGAAGCGGCGCGGAACAACCCGGCCGATCCAGCGGCCGAGCTCCGCCTACTGCTGGTCCACGGGATCCTCCATCTCCTCGGCTACGACCACGAGGAGGACGGCGCCCGCACCCGGATGTGGGAGCGGCAGGAGCGCTACAGCGGGGTGCGCGCGCCGTGAACTGGTGGTGGGGTCTCGCGATCGTGCTCGTGGCCTTCGGAACGGTGCTCGCCGCCGCCGAGGCGTCGCTCACCCGGACGTCGCGAGTTCGCGCGCTGGCCCTCGAGGAGGACGACCGTCGGAACGCGGAGACGCTCGTGAAGATCGAGTCCGATCCGGCGCGGTACCTGAACGCCGTCTACCTCTCGGTGATGTTCGTCCAGAACGGCTCCGCGATCCTCGTGGCGATCCTCGCGGAACGAGAGTTCGGGAGCGGCTGGGTGACGCTCGCCTCGTTCGGCTTCACGTTGCTGTACTTCGTCGTCGTCGAGGCGATGGCCAAGACGTTCGCGGTCCTGCACACGGACCGGGTGGCGCTGGCGCTCTCGCCGCTCGTGTGGTTCCTCGGGCGCCTCCTCGAGATCCCCACGCGCTTCCTGATCGGCCTCGCGAACGTGCTCCTGCCCGGCAAGGGGCTGAAGCAGGGGCCATTCGTCTCCGAGGAAGAGATCCGGTCGATGGCCGAGGTCGGCTCGGAGGAGGGCTCGATCGAGGAGGGCGAGAAGGAGCTGATCCATTCGATCTTCGAGTTCGGCGACACGATCGCGCGCGAGGTGATGGTGCCGCGCCCCGACATCGTCGCCGTCGAGGACGACAAGACGCTCCGCGACGTCCAGGCGCTCGTCCTGTCGCACGGGTACTCGAGGATCCCCGTCTACCACGACTCGCTCGACGACGTGAAGGGCGTCGTGTTCGCGAAGGACGTGCTGAAGGCGTTCCACCAGGGCAAGGGCGAGATGCCGCTCTTGGAGATCGTGCGGAAGGCGCATTTCGTCCCGGAGTCGAAGAAGGCGTCCGAGTTGCTCAAGGAGATGCAGCGCGAGAAGTTCCATCAGGCCCTCGTCTACGACGAGCACGGCTCCGTCACCGGCATCGTCGCGCTCGAGGACCTCCTGGAGGAGTTGGTCGGCGAGATCGCCGACGAGTACGACCGGGAGGAACCGGAGGTGCTCGAGATCGGCGACGGGATCTACCGGATCTCCGGGAGGGCCTCGATCGACGACGTGAACGAGCTGCTCAGCACGGAGCTCCCGGACGAGGAGTGGGACACGGTGGCAGGCCTGATGCTCGACCTGTTCGGCCGGATGCCCGACGCGGGCGAGGAGGTCGCGTTCCGCGGTCTGAACCTCAAGGCGGACAAGGTGCAGGGACGGCGGATCGCGAGCGTGCTGATCACGCGAGCTCCCGATGAGAACGGCCAGGGATCGGAGATCGCGACGTGACATCGATCGAGCCGGAACGCATCGACGAGCTGGTCGCTGCGGCCCGAGAGATCCGGGCCGCCGCCTACGCGCCGTACAGCGGCTTCCACGTGGGTGCGGCTCTGTTGGCCGGCGATCGGGTGTTCACGGCCGTGAACGTGGAGAACGCGAGCTATCCGCTCTCGGTCTGCGCCGAACGCAATGCCGTGGCGATGGCCGTGGTGGCGGGGGAGACGTCGCTTCGGGCGGTTGCCGTCGTGACGGACGCCGAGACGACCCCGACCCCGCCGTGCGGAGGGTGCCGCCAGGTGCTGTGGGAGTTCGGGGAAGGGATGGCGGTGATCGCCGAGTCGGCATCGGGCGCCGAGCGCCGGTACTGGGCCCTGGCCGAACTGCTCCCTCACGCGTTCGGTCCCGGCGACCTCGACGAACGATGACCGCGTTCCACGCCGGAATGATCGCGGTCGTCGGCCGGCCCAACGTCGGCAAGTCGACGCTCGTGAACGCGCTCGTCGGGCGGAAGGTCTCGATCGTCTCCGACAAGCCGCAGACGACGCGTCGCGGCCTGCATGCGGTGTTGACCACCGAGGACGCCCAGGCCGTCTTCACCGACACGCCCGGCTTCCACAAGCCGAAGACGGAGCTGGGCGCCAGGCTGAACGACATGGTCGGTGACGCGGTCGAAGGCGTCGACGTGATCCTGCACGTCGTCGACGCGGCCTCCGGGATCGGGCGCGGCGACGCGTTCGTCTACGAACGACGGGTCCGTCCCCACGCCTGTCCGAAGATCGCCGTCGTCAACAAGATCGACGTGACGGGCAAGCACGGCGTCGTGCCGCAGCTCGCCGCGGCCGCGGAGATCGGCGACTACGACGAGATCGTCCCGGTGTCCGCGAGGGCCGACAAGGGGATCGGCATGCTCCGGGACATGGTCCTGGGGATGCTGCCCGAGGGCCCGGCGCTCTATCCGGAGGAGACGATCTCCGACCAGCCCCTCGAGACGCGCCTCGCGGAGATGATCCGCGAGAAGGCGCTCCACGTCACGCGACAGGAGCTGCCCCACTCGATCACCGTGACGATCGAGGAGCTCGACATGGGAGAGGAGCTCGTGAAGGTGCACGCCTCCCTGATCGTCGAGCGGGACTCGCAGAAGGGGATCGTGATCGGCAAGGGTGGCCAGACGCTGCGCACGATCGGTACGCGGGCCCGTGAGGAGATGGAGCTCGTCCTCGGGACCAAGGTGTTCCTCGACGTGCGGGTCAAGGTCGTGAAGGAGTGGCAGCGCGATCCGAAGGCGCTCGAGCGCCTCGGCTTCTGACCGTCGACCCGACCGTGAGGGTCGCCTCCATCTGCGGATGGAACGTGCACGTCACCGCGTAGGTCCCCGGATCCACGTTCGTGAGGTCCGCCTCTCCCGAGGATCCGGCGTCGACGTTCACGTCGACGTCCGTGCCCCCCACCGTGAACGTGTGGGGCGCGTCGCCGCTGTTGTCGAGCGTGATCGTCGCCCCCGAGTCGGCCGACAGGCAGTCCGGGCGGAACGCGAAGTCCGCCAGCTCCACCGAGGTCGCCGGCGCTGGATCCGTGCACGGCTCCGGCGGAGCGTCGTCGCCTCCGCAGGCCGGGAGGAGCACGACGAGGGCGAGCACGAACGAAGGGACGATCCGCATGCGCGGAGCCTATCGGTCGGAGATCGAGCGAGAACCTCAAGTGCACCGCGTCGGCTACCATCGATGCATGGCCCAAGCAGCGCACATCGAGCCGAGCCGGCCATTGCCGATCGCCGCGGGCGACGCCGTGCGGATGTCCGTCAGGACGACCGCCGTTGACGCGGTCGGGCTGGAGGAGCGTGCGGCCTCGCTGGCGAAGCGCTCGATCAAGCGCGACGCGAAGCTCTGGGCGCTCGACCTCGCGATCCGATCGATGGACCTCACCACGCTCGAGGGGAGCGACACGGTCGGCAAGATCGTCGCGATCTGCGCGAAGGCGGTCCGTCCGAACCCGCTCGACCACTCGATCCCGCCGGTCGCGGCGGTCTGCCTGTACCCGCAGCTCGTGCCGGTCGCGCTGGAGCAGCTCGAGGGCACCGGGGTGAAGGTCGCGAGCGTGGCAGGCGGTTTCCCGAGCGGCCTGGGCCCGTTGGACGCTCGTCTGCAGGAGATCCGGGACGTGGCGGAGACGGGCGCCCACGAGATCGACATCGTGTTGAACCGCTCGCTGTTCCTCGGGGGCCGGTACGCGGAGACCTTCGAGGAGCTCGTCGCCGCTCGGGAGGCCGCCGGACCGGCGCACCTGAAGGTGATCCTCGAGACCGGTGAGCTCGGCTCCTACGACCGCGTCCGGCAGGCCAGCATGCTCGCGATGGCTGCGGGGGCGGACTTCATCAAGACCTCCACGGGCAAGATCGGGACGAACGCGACCCTTCCCGTGGCGCTCTGCATGCTCGAGGCGGCTCGAGACTTCCACCGGGAGACGGGTCGCGCGATCGGCATCAAGGTCGCCGGCGGCGTGCGGACGTCGAAGCAGGCGATCCAGTACCTCGTGCTCGTGCACGAGACGCTCGGCGCGGACTGGATGACGCCGGATCGTTTCCGGATCGGCGCGTCCTCCCTCCTGAACGACGTGCTGATGCAGATCGAGAAGGAGCGCACCGGCAGGTACGCGGGGCCGGACTATTTCACGATCGACTGACGTTGGTCGTTGTTCAGACGATGGGTAACCGGATCCTGTCCACCGCGCACGGAACGCATCGCGGCTCGTTCGCGGCCGTCGATTGGGCGCTGTTCGCGGTGGTCGGGACGATCTGGGGCTCCTCCTTCCTCTTCATGGCGATCGGGCTCGAGACGTTCCGCCCCGGGCTCGTCACGTGGCTCCGGATCCTGTTCGGCGCCGCGGTGCTTGTGGGTGCTCCCCGGCGTCCGCGCGGCGCGGATCGACCGAGCGGACCTCGGGTCGCTGCTGCTGCTGGCCATCACGTGGGTCGCGATCCCGTTCACGCTCTTCCCGCTCGCCCAGGGCTCGGTCAACTCGGCGATCGCCGGCATGCTCAACGGCGCCGCGCCGATCTTCACCGCCGTCGTCGCCACGATCCTGTTCCGGAAGGCCCCAGGACGCCGGCAGCTGATCGGGATCCCGCTCGGGTTCGTCGGCGTGGCCGCGATCGCGCTCTCGGCCGCCGGCCACGGCTCCAGCGAGGCGTTGGGCGTCGCCCTGATCCTGATCGCGACGGTGTGCTACGGGATCGCGTTCAACATCGCGGCCCCGCTCCAGCAGAAGTACGGGTCGCTCCCGGTGATGGCGAGGATCCTCGCGATCGGCGCCGTGCTCACCGCCCCGATCGGACTGAGCTCGATCCCGGGGTCGCGGTTCGACTGGTCATCGCTCCTGGCGGTGGCCGCCGTCGGCGTGCTCGGGACCGGCATCGCGTTCGTGCTGATGGGTCGGCTCGTCGGCCGCGTGGGGGCCACGCGCGCCTCGATCGTCGGCTATCTGATCCCGGTCGTGGCGCTCGTGTTGGGCGTGCTCTTCCGCAACGATGTCGTCGGGCCCGTCGCGATCGGCGGGGTGGCGCTGGTCATCGCGGGCGCCTACCTGACCTCCCGGCGAGAATCGTCTGCGCCAGGAACCGTTGGACCTCAGAGTTCCGGCCGAACAGCGATCCACACGGCGCCGCCTCCGTAGACCCCGGGGCTGTATCCCACCACGTCCTCGGAGAAGGGAAGCTCGACCCGACGGGTGATCTCACCATCCTCGTTGACCCGTCTCACCTCCTGCACGGTGACGGCCCACACCGAGTCATCGGTCGCCGTGAGGTACCCGACCGTCTCGGGACGATCGACGACATCCCCGTTGGCCGGATCGATCTGGAGTATCTCGGACTTCCCGAGGTCGGCCAGCCACACCCAGTCGCCGTTCGAGACGATCGACTCCGGCTGGGACACGACCTCGATCTCGCTGACCTCGAGCGTGCTCGGGGCGATCCGCAGCACCGAGCCAGTCATCTGGTTGAACGTCCAGAGGTACCCGCCGGCCTCTGCCACCTGCCAGGCGTCCCCCGTGGAACCGGTCAGGATCTCCTTTCTGAGCACCGTCCCCGGAGCTCGGGTCGAGGAGGAACATGCGGTCCTCGACGCTTGCTTTCGGGCCCTCAGGGTCGTTCCAGGCAAGGACCCAAAGTCCACTCACCGTCTCGATGACCGAGAAGTCGTCGCCGAACGAGGGGACCGGGATCCATCGCTTGACCTGGAGGTCGGTATCGACCCGGTAGAGCTGGTGGTCCTCGCAGTCGCCGACGACCACATCCGCACTCGAGGCCGCGATGTAGCAGGGTTCGAACCCGAAGCCTTTTCGCTGGCGGATCTCCGGCGATGCTGGGTCGAGGACCTCCAGGATGTCCTCCTCGAGGATCCACACGAGGCCCGCCACGAAGACGACGCCTTTCGGGTACGCGCTCAACTCGTACCGATCCTCGATCTCCATCGAAGCCGGGTCGATCCGGATCAGGGTGTACGGCTGGATCGGCGGAACGGGAGCTTCCGACGCTGGTTCCTCCGGCGCCAACACGAGGAATCCGATCAAGCCGACGACGACCGAGAGGCCCACGACCGCTCCCACGACCCGGGCCGTCTTCGTGCTTGACGGGACGGGGACTCGCTCCCATCGCTCGGCCGCCTCCGATGGATCGAGAGGCCGGGCCAGATCAACGCCGTTCACGGATCGGACCGCCCACAGCCGGACCTCCTCGGGCACGCCCTTCAGCCGACGGTCGCCGAGATCCTGGAAGTCGATCCCTGCTCCGGGGACGAGGTCTCTCAGGACGGAGGAGACGACGATCTCTCCCGGCCCTCCGATCGCACCGACCCTCGCCCCCGTGTGGACCGCGACGCCCCCGACCTTTCCGCCGATCAGCTCCGCTTCGCCCACGTGCAGACCGGCTCGCACCTCCAGGCCGATCTCCCGCACCCCTTCGACGATGTCGACCGCACACCGGATGGCCTCGGCTTGGCGGTCGAAGACGGCGAAGAACCCGTCCCCAGCCGTATCGAGCTCCTTCCCGCCGTGGCGTCGAAGCGCTTGTCGGACGATCCGGTTGTGCGCTTCGAGCAGCACCTTCCACCGGCGGTCGCCCACGGCGACGGCGATGTCGCTCGAGCCGACGATGTCGGTGAACAGGATGGTCACGAGCTTCGAGCGGCCCCGGCGGGACATGTCCGGAGTCTCGTCCTCCCGCGGCGGGCGGGCAAGGAGGCCGCTCCTCCCCGCACCGCGGAACTGCTCTACCATCGGTTGATGGCCGAGCAGATCGAGCAGAGGCAGGACGGAGCACCCGCCGTGCCCGCGTGGGAGTACGCCGACGCGCCCGAGTCCAAGGACATCGTCCAACTGCAGGACCGGTACGGCCTGTTCATCGGCGGGGAGTTCGTCGAGCCGAAGAGCGGCCGCTACATGCCGACGATCGACCCGTCCACGGAAGAGGTCCTCGCCGAGGTGCCCGAGGCCGGCCAGGAGGACGTCGAGCTCGCCGTGACCGCGGCGCGCGACGCGTTCGAGTCCCGGTGGCGCGACCTCCCCGGGCGCGAACGGGCCAAGTACCTCTACCGGATCGCTCGTGCGCTGCAGGAACGGGCCCGCGAGTTCGCGGTCCTCGAGTCGATGAACGGCGGCAAGCCGATCAAGGAGTCACGGGACATCGACCTGCCGCTCGCCGCCGCGCACTTCTTCTACTACGCGGGCTGGGCGGACAAGCTCGACTACGCGTTCCCCGGCCGCGACGCGAGGCCGATCGGCGTGGCCGGTCAGGTGATCCCCTGGAACTTCCCGATGCTGATGGCGGCGTGGAAGCTCGCGCCCGCCCTCGCCACCGGCAACACGACCGTCCTGAAGCCGGCCGAGACGACGCCGCTCACCGCGCTGCTCCTCGCCGAGGTGATCCAGGCGGCGGAGCTGCCGCCGGGCACCGTCAACGTGCTCACGGGGGCGGGGGAGACCGGCGCCGCCCTCGTCGCCTCGGACGTCGACAAGGTCGCGTTCACCGGTTCCACGGAGGTCGGCAAGGCGATCCGGCGCACGGTCGCGGGGACGGACAAGCGCCTCACCCTCGAGCTCGGAGGCAAGGCCGCCAACATCGTGTTCGAGGACGCGCCGCTCGACCAGGCAGTGGAAGGCGTCGTCAACGGGATCTTCTTCAACCAGGGTCACGTGTGCTGCGCGGGTTCGCGCCTCCTCGTGCAGGAGCCGATCTTCGAACCACTCCTCGAGAAGCTCAAGGCGAGGCTCCAGACGCTGCGCGTGGGCGACCCTCTCGACAAGAACACCGACATCGGCGCGATCAACTCGCGCGCGCAGCTCACCCGGATCGAGGAGCTCGTGGCCTCCGGTGTCGAGGAGGGCGCCGAGATGTACCAGCCGGCGTGCGATCTCCCGGAGCGCGGGTTCTGGTTCCGACCGACGCTCTTCACCGGCGTGAGCCAGTCGCACCGGATCGCTCGCGAGGAGATCTTCGGCCCGGTCCTGTCGATCCTCACGTTCCGCACGCCGGAGGAAGCCGTCGAGAAGGCGAACAACACGCCGTACGGCCTGTCCGCGGGCGTGTGGACCGAGAAAGGCTCGCGGATCCTGTGGATGGCGGAACGGCTCGAGGCCGGCGTCGTCTGGGCGAACACGTTCAACCGCTTCGACCCGTCCTCGCCGTTCGGGGGATACAAGGAGTCGGGCTTCGGGCGTGAGGGCGGCCTGCACGGTCTCGCGCCGTACGTCGAGCTCACGCCACGGAACGGGGCGTCGTGAGCGACGAGCGGCTGCCCGTCCGAAGGACAGCCAAGCTGTACATCGGCGGCGAGTTCCCTCGGAGCGAGTCGGGGCGCTCCTACGAGGTGCTGAACGCCGACGGCGAGCTCCTCGCGTGGGCGGCGCGCGCGTCGCGCAAGGACCTCCGCGACGCCGTGCGAGCGGGGCGCGCTGCCCAGCCCGGGTGGGCGGCGAAGACGGCGTTCAACCGCGCCCAGATCCTCTACCGGGTGGCCGAGCTGATGGAGGGCCGCCGCGTCCAGTTCGAGTCCGAGCTGAAGGACGCCGGCGCTGAGGACCCCGCGAAGGGTGTGAGCACCGCGATCGACCGCTGGGTCTGGTACGCGGGGTGGGCGGACAAGATCCATCAGATCCAGGGTGCGTCCAATCCGGTGGCCGGCCCGTACTTCAACTTCACGATCCCGGAGCCCACGGGCGTCGTCGGGATCGTCGCGCCGCAGGACCAGTCGCTCCTCGGGCTCATCTCGCGCGTGGCTCCGGCGATCGTGAGCGGCAACACCGCGGTGGTGCTCGCGAGCGAGCGGTCGCCGCTCCCGGCGGTCTCGCTCGGCGAGGTCCTCGCGACCTCGGACGTGCCGGGCGGCGTCGTCAACGTCCTCACCGGATTCACGGCCGAGCTCGTGCCGTGGCTCGCCGGCCACATGGACGTGAACGCGCTGGACGCCACGGGTGTCCCGGAGGACCTTCGCGCTACGGTCGAGGAGCTCTCCGCGGAGAACGTGAAGCGCGTCCATCGCGCCCCCGACGCTGACCCCTTCGACGAGGAGGCCCAGAGCCCCTACGAGGTGACGGCCTTCGTCGAGTACAAGACCGTCTGGCACCCGATGGGCGCCTGACCGACTCGACCGCGCCCTTCTCTGGGGAAGGCGCCGGTGGGATGATGCGCTCGATGTCGATCGAGCAGACGACCGCGTTCGAAGAAGCCGTCGCGGCACTCGTCGCCGGCGACTGGGAGCCGGCGCGCGCTGGGTTCCAGGCGGCGCTCGAGGAAGAGCCGTCACCCGACGCCGAGGAGGGCCTCGGCCGAGCCCTGTGGTGGCTGCGGAACCCGGACGAGGCGATCGTCCACGTGGAGCGCGCGTACGCGGGATTCCGCGAACGAGGAGACGTCCCCCGGGCCGCCCGCGCGGCGTTGTGGCTCGCCCGCGAGTACCAGGCCGTCCGTGGGAACGCCGCGGCGAGCAACGGCTGGTACGCGCGCGCGGAGGGTCTGCTCCGAGACGCACCTCCGGCCTCCGAGCACGGCTGGCTCGCGCTCACCCGAGCCGAGCGTGCGGCCGACCCCGCGGAGATGGGCCGATGCGCCGAGGAGGCGTGCGGGATCGCTGAAGCGACGGGAGATCGCGATCTCGAGGCGGCAGCGCTCGCCCGGCGCGGGTACGCGGAGCTCGCCGCCGGCGACGTCGCCTCGGGAACGGACCGGCTCGACGAGGCGATGGCTGCCGCTACGGGAGGTGACGTCCGGAGCCTCGACGTCGTCGGCGACATCACGTGCGTCGCGATCGGCGCATTCGAGCTCTCCGCGGACTGGCAGCGGATCGAGCAGTGGGGCCAGGTGATGGAGTCGTGGATCCAGAACCACGACGACGTGGCCGTCCTGGGATTCTGCTACGCGTGTTGCTCGGAGATGTTCCTCGCGTCGGGTCAGTGGGACGAGGCCGAAGGGATGCTCACCGAGGGACTCGGGGCGCTCGAGGTCGCAGGGCATCGTTCCCGTTGCGTCCACCCGGCCGCCAAGCTCGCGGAGCTGCGTCTCACTCAGGGAAGGCTCGAGGAGGCGGAGCAGCTCCTGGCGGGGTTCGAGGAGCTGCCGGAGGCCGCGCACGGGATCGCGCATCTGCACCTGGTCCGAGGCGAATACGCGCTCGCCGCCGCGACGATCCACCGACGCCTGAATCGGATCGGGGACGACAACGTGCTCGCGGCGCCGTTCCTCGCGATGCTGGTCGAGGTGCAGCTGTCCCAGGGTGACGTCGAGGGCGCGACGGTGTCCGCGGATCGCCTGGGCCGGATCGCCGATGCGTCGGGGATCGATCGCGTGACCGCGATGGCGGAGCTCGCGAGGGGGCGTGTCGCGTCCGTGCGAGGAAGCCCCGACGCCGTCATAGCCCTCGAATCCGCGCTCGCGCGGTTCGCCCAGGCGGGGATGTCGGTCGAGGCGGCGCGCGCCCGTTTCGAGCTCGCCCTCGCCCTCGAGGAGGACCAGCCCGAGGTCGCCGTCGCGGAGGCGCGAACGGCCCTCGCCGAGTTCGAGCGCGTGGGAGCGCCTCGCGACGCAGACGCGGCCGCGGAGCTGCTCCGTCGCCACGGTGTGCGCGGACGGACCGGTCCCAAGGATGCGGGACTCCTGACCCGCCGCGAGCATGAGGTGCTCCACCTCGTGGCCGAGGGCCTGAGCAACGCCGAGATCGCCGCTCGCCTGCATCTGAGCACGAAGACCGTCGGCCACCACATGAGCAGTGTGCTTGGCCAAGCTCGGGGTGAAGAACCGGGGCGAAGCCGGCGCATGGGCGAGCCGTCACATGCGTGCTCCCGCTCCTGAGGATCCAGCCAAGAGATAGGGAATCTTCCCGATCCTTCCTGACGTCCGCCGGCGCACGATGAGCGCCGTCGATCTACGGAAGGAGAGGGAGATGGTGGAGCCGGGTGTCAGGAACGGCCGGGCCAACGCGCTCGAGCAGGAGCTGGTCGTACGGGGCGAAGGGACGTCGTCGGCGTCGCCGGCGTCTGTGTACGGGGTTCTCGTCGGATCTCCGGAGCCACGAGATCTGGGCGGGGGAGCGGCAGAAGAAGAGCACGCGACTGCTGTCCGATCGAGGCCGCACCCGGCCCGGCGATGGTGGGGACAGAGTTCCTGACGACGGGAGCCGATCCGATGGGGACGTTCGCGGATCGCTCGGTCGTCACCGAGGCGGCGCCGGGGAAGGCCCTCGAGTTCGTCACCGAGTCCCAGCTCACGACGAAGAAGGGCGTAACCGTCGATTGGACCAACGTCCAGCGGTATGAGCTCTCAGCCGACGGAAACGGGACTGCGTATCTTCTACACGATCCGCATCGTGACCCGGATCAGCGAGCTCGTGGGGATGCTCGGCCTGTACAAGGTTCCCGGGCTGCGGGGACTTGTCCTCAAGGCGTCGGGCGGCGTCGCGAGGCGCGGTGTCCGGAACCTGGCCCAGCTGGCGGAGGAGCGGGAAAAGGGGTGAGGTCGAGAGCATTCCCGACCGGGCGCTGCCCGGAGGAAAGCTGAAACGGATACATCGCTCCGGGAGACGGAGCGGCGACCACACCACGGGAAAGGGGACCGGGGATGGGCAAGGTGTCGAAGTCGACGGCCGGCGAGGCCGTCGAGGGGCCCGGGTTCGAGGGGCACTATGGCGAGACTGAGGGCTACACGATCGGATTCGAGCGCTACACGGAGCACTCGGACATGACGCCGCTGTTCGTGGGGCTGCCGGACGACCGCTGTCAGGCCCCGCACTGGGGCGTCGTCCTGAAGGGCAAGCTCGTGTACCACACGGCCGAGGGCGACATCGAGATCACCGACGGCGAGGCCTACTACGTGGGGCCCGGGCCACACGCCGGAGATCTTCCCGGGCACCGAGATCGTCGAGTTCAGCCCCACGGCAGAGTTGAACCAGACGATGGAGGTCGTCACCAGGAACATGGAGTCGATGGGCTAGCCCATCGACCGGACGGCGATCCGCACGGGCCGGACCCTTCGGGTCCGGCCCGTGCCACGTTTCTGAGCCGGTCGGCCGATCGCCGCTTGAGCGTTGACCAGCCCCCTTCGCGGCGTCGCAACGGAAACGCCACACGGGTCTTGGGGTAGAGGGGCGTCAGGCGGAGCTACCATCGACGGATGCCCCCCTACAAGGAGCAGGGCGTCGTCCTCCGGTCGGCGAAGCTCGGCGAGGCCGACAAGATCGTCACCATCATGACCCAGGGCTCCGGCAAGGTCCGGGGCGTGGCGAAGGGGATCCGGAAGACCACCAGCCGCTTCGGCGCGCGGCTCGAGCCGTTCACCCACGTGAACCTGATGCTCTACCGCGGGCGCGGATCGCTCGACACGATCACCCAGGCCGAGATCATCGCGCCGCATCGAGCGATCCGCGACGACCTGGCCCTCTTCGCTGCGGGCGAGACGATGCTCGAGGCGGTCGACCGCGTCGCCGAAGAGCACGAGCGCAACGTACGGGTCGTGCTCCTGCTCCTGTCGGGCCTGCGGTCGTTGGAGACACGGCCGGCCGATCCGGCGGCCGTCGCCGAGTCGTTCCTGCTCAAGCTCCTGTCCGTGTCCGGGTTCCATCCGAGCCTCACCGCGTGCGCCGTCTGCGGCAGCACCGACGTCCAACTGTTCTCCGCCGGGCTGGGGGGCGCCGTGTGCGCCACCGACGCCGAGCCGGGAGCCGGCCACGTCACCGCCGCTGCCCTCGCGTTCCTCGGCGGGCTCGCGCTCGTGGACCTCGCCGACGCAGGAGGCACCGTCGCTCCCGAGCCGCGCACGCGCAAGGAGGCGAGGGGGCTCCTGTTCGGGTTCGCGGAGTACCACCTCGAACGCCGGATGAAGTCGGTCCCGATGCTCGTTCGGACGGCGACATGAGCAGCTTCCTCCAGGACCTCGACCTCGACCGCATCCCCTCGCACGTGGCGATCGTGATGGACGGCAACGGCCGGTGGGCCGAGCAACGCGGCCTGCCCAGGACCGAGGGCCACGGAGCCGGCGAGGAGGCCCTCTGGGACACGGTGCAGGGTGCCGTCGCGGTCGGCGTCCGGTGGCTCACGGTCTTCGCGTTCTCGACCGAGAACTGGCGGCGTCCGCCGGGCGAGGTGCGCTACCTGATGAACTTCAATCGCAGCTTGCTCCGGCGTCGCCGGGACGAGCTGCACCGCATGAACGTCCGTATCCGGTTCATCGGCCGGCGGAACTGGCGCGTCCCGCGCTCCGTGCTCAAGGAGATCCGGATCGCCGAGGAGCTGACTGCGGCGAACACCGGGACGACGCTGTCGATCGCCTTCAACTACGGTGGCCGGGCCGAGATCGTCGATGCCGTGAAGGACCTGGCGCGGGAGGTGCGCGCCGGCACCCTGCGGCCCGACCGCATCACCGAAGACATGATCGCCGAGCGGCTCTATTCGGCCGACATGCCGCCCCCCGACCTGCTGATCCGGACCAGCGGTGAGCAGCGGATCTCGAACTTCCTCCTGTGGGAGGTCGCCTACTCCGAGCTCTGGTTCACGCCGGTCTTCTGGCCGGACTTCGACCGGGAGCTGCTCTACGAGGCGATCCGCGACTTCCAGAAGCGCTCGCGTCGCTTCGGCGGCGTCACCGACGAGCCCTGAGGGCTCTGTAGGCCTTCCGGACCACACCTCCGTCGGAAGACCTAGCCTGAGCTGGTCATTCGGCCGTTTCGCGGCGGACGACTTCCGAGGTATCGTGCCCCGGAGAGCACCGGTGGTGCTTCCGGCGGCGTCCGTCGCGCCGGCGAGGAGGGGCCGGATGGGCCTGATCGATCGGTTCACGAGAGATTCTGCGAGCAAGTACGTCTGGGCTGTCCTGGCACTGGTTGCTGCGGGCGGGCTGGTGTTCGCCATCACCAACGGCGCGCGGGCCCTCGATGACGAGCGGGCGGACGCGCAGGCCCGTGCGGTCCTCTACGTGGAGGGGGCGCTCGTTCCCCGGATCGCGGGCGAGGCCCTGGTCGCGCCGATCACGGGACCGCAGGCGGCCTCGCTCGACGACGCCATCCAGCGCACGGTCCTCGTCGACGATCGCTTGTCCCGCGTCCGGATCTGGTCGACCGACGGACAGCTGCTGTACTCGACCGACGGCGCCGACGCGCTCGGCTCCAATGCAGGGTTGAACGATCCGCTCCTCCGCGAAGCGTCGCGCGACGGTGTGCTCACCCGTTCGAACGTGTCGGACACCGGCGGACAGAACGATCCGGAGCGCAGTCTCCTGCGCACCTATGTGCCGGTGGAGGCCAGGGCGGTCGTCGAGATCGATCAGACCGACGAGGCCACTCTGGCGGCGGTGCGGACCGAGTGGATGTACTACCAGCTCCTGGCGGGCGCGATGCTGCTGCTGCTGCTCGTGATGACCGGACTGTCGCTCCGCGACCCGATCGAGCCGATCAACGTCGGGGTTCCCTTCGCTGCGTCGTCGATCCCCGCGGGGTTCTCCCTGATCGACAACGAGCGGCTCCACGCGGTCCACGAGGTGTATCGGCTCGCGTCCGAGCGCGTCGAGCGGATGCAGTACAAGCTCGAGGAGTCTGAGGAGGCGCGACGGCGGCTCGAGGGCGACATCCAGCGAGCGCTGTCGAAGGCGGCGACCGCTCCGCGTTCTGACACCACCCCCCCGATCCCACCGCCGGCGCCTGCGCCTGCGCCCCCTGTCATCCGGGTCCCGGAGTCAGACGTCGTGGCGAAGCCGCTCGGCGACGCGTGGACCGCGTCGCCCGCTGGACCGCTCGCTCGCGCTTCACGTGATCAGAAACCGCCGCCCACGACCGCGCCCATGACGAAGCCGGCGGCCGCGAAGCCCAAACGGGCGTCGAAGCGAACGCGATCGAAGGGAAAGGACGAGCCGGTCGTCGTTCCGGAAACGACCACACCGCGCGCGACCGCCGTTCCCGATCCCGCTCCGCCGGCTGCGCCTGAGCATGAGCCGGCGCCCGAGCATCGCGTCGCCGCGATGGCGGCGGCACCGTCGCCCCCGGCTGCCAGCAAGATCCCCGCAGATCCGGAGGTCAGCGACGCGAAGGCGCACGAGGCCGCCCTGGAGATGTTCATCCGCCTGACCGAGAGTGACCGGCAGCCGCACGACACGAGCTCCGTGGACCAGGGAGCGGTCCGAGCAGCGCTGGCGAGGACGGCCGCTCGGAAGAAGCCGGGCGGCGAGCGGCTCCAGCCGCACGAGGGTCCTCCTGGGGAATCGCCCGGCGGCCCGCCCCCAGAGCGACGCTGAGCGAGAGCTCCTTCCAGTCGACCTAACGAGGCGACGAGGTCGGTCGCGATCGCCATCGATGCCCAGGGGTATCGGTCGACGTCCGCCGCGTCACCAGGGACCACGTGCCTGTCCGAGGTATCGGAGCCGGTGCACGTTCGATTGATGGGTAGCATGGAGCTCACGCCGGCGGCCGCAGCCAGCGACCGGGAAAGGAGCCCACCTCATGGCCGACCTCATGGAGGCCGTCACCTCCCTCGCCAAACGGCGGGGTATCGCGTTCCAGTCCTCCGAGATCTACGGCGGGCTCCGCTCGTCATGGGACTACGGGCCCCTCGGCACCGAGATCAAACGCAACGTCCGCGAGCAGTGGTGGCGCTCCACCGTCCAGCTCCGTGACGACGTGGTCGGCCTCGAGGCCGCCGTGATCATGTCGCCGAAGGTCTGGGAAGCCTCCGGTCACCTCGAGGTCTTCACCGATCCGCTCGTCGAGTGCCTGAACTGTCATCAGCGGTTCCGTGCCGATCATCTGCCCGGCTTCCATGCGCCGCAGTCCGGACACGAGGAGGACGACACCACCCTCGACATGGAGCACGCTCCGAAATGCCCCAACTGCGGGCAGACGGCCTTCACCCAGCCGAGGAACTTCCACCTGATGTTCAAGACGAACATGGGTCCGATCGAAGACGCGGAGAACACCGTCTTCCTGCGTCCCGAGACCGCGCAGGCGATGTTCGTCGACTTCGCCACGATCCAACAGGTGAGCCGCAAGAAGGTCCCGTTCGGGATCGCCCAGATCGGCCGGTCGTTCCGCAACGAGATCACGCCGGGGAACTTCATCTTCCGCCAGCGGGAGTTCGAGCAGATGGAGATGGAGTTCTTCGTCGAGCCGGGGACCGACGAGGACTGGCACGAGTTCTGGATCGGTGAGCGGATGCGCTGGTGGACCGACCTCGGACTCCGCGAGGACCATCTCCGGATCCGCGAGCACGACGCCGACGAGCTCTCCCACTACTCGAAGCGTACGGTCGACATCGAGTACCGGTTCCCATTCACCGACTGGGGTGAGCTGGAAGGCATCGCGAACCGGACCGACTTCGACCTGAAGGCGCACCAGGCGGCCTCCGGCGAGGATCTGACCTACTTCGACCAGGAGAAGAACGAGCGCTTCCACCCCTACGTGATCGAGCCGGCCGCTGGGGTGGACCGTGCGGTGCTGGCGTTCCTCTTGGACGCCTACCGCGAGGAGGAGGCGCCGACCGCGAAGGGGGGCACGGAGAAGCGCACGTACCTCGCCCTCGACCGACGCCTCGCGCCCACGAAGGTGGCCGTGCTCCCGCTCTCTCGCAACGAGAAGCTCACGCCCGAGGCCCGGCGCGTCTTCGACCTCGTGAAGGGTGAGTGGACGTGCGACTTCGATGATGCCGGGTCGATCGGGCGGCGCTACCGGCGGCAGGACGAGGTCGGCACGCCGTTCTGCGTGACGGTGGACTTCGAGTCGATCGATGACGCCCAGGTCACCGTGCGCGAGCGGGACTCGATGGGGCAGGACCGCCTGCCGATCGACGGCCTCGTCGCGTACCTGTCGGAGCGTCTGTGATCGCCTACGCGGCCGCGGTCGCGCTCTGGGTCGCCGCGGTCGTCACCCTCGGGATCTCCGCGGCAGGCTTCCTGGAATCCACGGGGCTCTTGATCGTGTCCGCGGTGCTCTCCGGCTTCGCCGTCGCGGCCTCGGTGGGCGCGCTGGTCGTGGGGAGGCGACGATGAAGCGCCTGGTCTTGATCGCTGTGACGCTCCTCATGGCCTGCACGCAGGAGGAGCTGCCACCGTCCCCGTCGGCGACGCAGACCGAAGTGCCGCCCGGCGATCCTGTCGAGGTCAAGACGGGCACGACCTCCGCGATCGACGTGATGCGACGCCTCTGCATCCCGGTCGACGTCGAGGCCGACCCGGTGACGGAGGTGCCCACGCCGCCGGCGATCGCGGAGGTGGCCGATCAGGTGGAGTCGGTCCGCGGGCTGGAGTTCGAGCGGCCGGTGAACGTCGAGCCGATCACGGACGCCGAGATGGACCAGCGGCTCAGCGACTACTTCGACACGTACTACCCGGAGCGCTACTACGAGCGCAGGAGCGATGCCTGGCAGACGATCGGCGTCCTTCCCGGCGACGTCACCTACCTCGAGGCGCTGGACGCCTATCAGCAGGGGCAGGTCCTCGGCTTCTACAACTCGCAGAACGAAGAGCTCGTGTACACCGGCGATGCCGATCTCGACCGGATCGAGCAGTTCGTGCTGGCGCACGAGCTCACGCACGCGATCGACGACCAGCACTTCGACCTCGACCGTCTGGACGACCTGGCGATGCGGTGTGAGGACGAGCCGTTCGAGGCAGCCCTCGGCATCGTGGAGGGCAGCGCGAACCACTTCGCGACGCAGGTGATCATCCAGTACCCCAACCCGGACCTCGGCTCGATCCCGGGGGGCGACGCCGGCGAGGTCCCGCCGTTCTTCGTCGAGCTCCAGGCCTTCCCGTACACGGCCGGGCAGCGGTTCGCGGATGAGCTGTCCGACGCGAACGGGCCCTCCGCGATCGACGACGCACTCGACACGTTCCCGACCACGACCGAGCAGGTCTTCCACCCGTCGAAGTTCCCGGACGAGGACGGGCGTGTCCGTCGACGTGGCGGACTTCGGCTCCCACGTTCGGTCCCGGCTGGCGTGACATCGACGCGATGGTGGTGGGGGAGCTGTGGCTGCGGGCGCTCCTTCATCTCCGGCTCTCGGATGGCGTGGCGGAGTCGGCCGCGGCCGGCTGGGGCGGCGGCACCTACCGAGCGTGGCAAGACGGCGACGACGTGGCGGTGATCATGAGCACGGTCTGGGACACGCCGGAGGACGCGCAGGAGTTCAGCGATGCCCTGAAGTTGTGGGTGTCCCGCGGCTCCCTCCCCGGGCTGGTGCTGGACGCCGAGGGCACGACCGTCCACGCGGGCTTCGGGTCCTCCGAGCCGCTGATGGGCGCGGTGTCGTCGATCCTCCAGTCGCTGTAGCTCAGGCCGTCGGCTCGATCTGCAGCTCGCTGTGTCGTGCGATGGCGTCGAAGTCCCGATCCGCGTGGAGGACGGCGGCGCCCGCCTTGATCGCGGCGACGGCGATCAGGCAGTCGGTGAGTTGCCGCACGGTGTCTCCCGCGGCACGGCACGAACGGTAGATCTCCGCGGCGTGCTCGAAGTCGTGGGCCGCGTGGGCCGGGATCATCGGGTACTCCAGGAGGAGCGATCTGGTGGTTGCGATATCAGCGTCCGACGTCTCCCCCGCCAGCAGCTCCATCACCACGATCCCCGTCGTCACGACGTCGAGGTCCTCGGAGAGCGCCCGCACCATAGCTCCGTGGACAGGACTGCCCGATGCGCGAAAGTACTCGACCCAGGCTGAGGTGTCCGGGAGGATCACTTCCCACGCTGCCGCACGCCTCGGATCTCCTCGAGATCGCCGGGCCAGCCCTTCCCCTCGAGTGCGAGCGCCTTGGTCCGGCGCTCCTCGGAGCGGGACGCGTATCGCAGCGCGAAGTCGATCGCCTCTCGTTTGCTCGTCAGGTCGTAGAGCTGCATCACCTTCCGGACGAGGTCCTCATCGATCACGACGTTGGTGCGAACCATCCGACCCATGCTTCCACCGTAGCACCGGATACACAGTGATGTGTATCACCGAGCAGCGTAAGCGCTCCGGCGCCCTGCGGGAGAGAACGGGCGCGTGCCTTGATCGAGTACATCCTGAACTCGATCAGGATCGAGAAGGTCTAGTTCCGTTCGCCGATCGTTTCGACGGCGCCGGACTGACGGCGGCCGTCGTGCTTCAGCTTCTTCTCGGCGCGCTTCTCCTTGATGCCCTTCGCCGCCTTCTTCTTGACGTTCTTCGCGCCCTTGTCCTTCGCGTGTGCCATCGTCTCGCCTCCGTCGCGCGTGAGGAGGCGAGCGTACACCGCCCGGGGGCCGTTCCGGAGACTCGAGTAGGCCTCGGCCGTAGACTCGGCTCATGACCAAGTACGTGTACGACTTCTCCGAGGGCAACAAGGACATGAAGGACCTCCTCGGCGGGAAGGGCGCCAACCTCGCCGAGATGACCACGATGGGGCTGCCGGTGCCGCCCGGGTTCACGATCACCACCGAGGCCTGCCTGGCGTTCCTCGCCCAGGGCGGCGCGCCGCCCGAGATGCTCGAGGAGGCGGGGGTGCACCTGGCCACGCTCCAAGGGGCGATGGGCCGGGAGCTCGGCGACCCCGACGACCCGCTGCTCGTGAGCGTACGGAGCGGCGCCAAGTTCTCGATGCCGGGGATGATGGACACGGTCCTGAACCTCGGGCTGAACGACCGCTCCGTCGAGGGCCTCGCGAAGCAGTCCGAGGGCGACGTCCGCTTCGCGCGCGACGCCTACCGCCGGTTCATCCAGATGTTCGGCAAGATCGTGATGGACGTGCCCGGGGAGGCCTTCGAGGAGGCCCTGGACCATGCGAAGGAGCGGAAGGGGTCGGGCACGCAGGACACCGACCTCGACGCCGACGACCTCACCGCGCTGATCGAGGAGTTCCGCCGGATCTACCGCGAGCACGTGGGGGAGGACTTCCCCCAGGATCCGAAGGAGCAGCTCCGCCTCGCGATCGCGGCCGTGTTCCAGTCGTGGAACGGCAAGCGGGCCATCGACTACCGACGCCAGAACAAGATCTCCGACGACCTCGGGACCGCGGTGAACGTGCAGGCGATGGTGTTCGGCAACCGTGGGGACGACTCGGGCACCGGCGTGGCGTTCACGCGCGACCCCTCGAACGGGGAGAAGGTCCCGTACGGCGACTACCTCCCGAACGCACAGGGTGAGGACGTGGTGGCGGGGATCCGGAACACCCTGCCGCTCGTGCAGCTCGAGGAGCTCGACCCCACGTCGTACCGAGGACTCCGCGAGCACATGGACACGCTCGAGAAGCACTACCGCGACATGTGCGACATCGAGTTCACGATCGAGAAGACGAAGCTGTGGATCCTCCAGGTGCGGGTGGGCAAGCGGACGGCGTTCGCGGAGTGGGTGATGGCCTACGACATGCTGGGGGAGCGGCTGATCGACGCCGATACCTCGCTCCTGCGCGTGGACGCGAACCGGCTGGAAGAGCTGTTCAAGCGGCGCGTGAAGGCCGACGGCGCGACGCCGATCGCGAAGGGGCTGAACGCTTCACCGGGGGCGGCGATCGGGAAGGTCGTGTTCACCGCTGACGAGGCCGAGAGGCTCGGCAAGCAGGGCGAGCGCGTGATCCTCGTGCGGCGCGAGACGACGCCCGACGACTACCACGGCATGATCGCGGCGCAGGGGATCCTCACCAGCGCCGGGGGAACGAACTCACACGCGGCGGTCGTCGCCCGCGGCGAGGGCATCCCGGCGGTGTGCGGCGCTGATGCGATCAAGCTCTCACCCGCCGACCGGTCGTTCTCGGCGAACGGCACCGCCGTGAAGGAAGGCGAGGTCATCACGATCGACGGCTTCACGGGGAACGTCTTCGTAGGTGAGCTGCCCCTCGAGGAGTCGGTGCTCGAGAAGGCACGCGCGGGTGACGCGACCGCTCGCGAAGAGCAGATCTGGCAGGCGTTCGAGGCGTTGATGGCCCACGCCGACCAGGTGCGCCGGCTGCGGGTGCGCGCGAACGCCGATACCCCCGACCAGGCGCGGAACGCGCGCGAGCGCGGTGCGGAGGGGATCGGCCTCTGCCGGACCGAGCACATGTTCCTCGGCGAGGAACGCGTGGAGGCCGTGCGCACGATGATCTTCGCGGAGACCGAGGAGGAGGAGGCGAAGGCGTACGGTGCGCTGGCGCCGCTCCAGCGCGAGGACTTCGTCGGGATCTTCCGCGCGATGGACGGGCTGCCGGTCACGGTGCGGTTGCTCGACCCTCCGCTCCACGAGTTCCTCCCGAACCAGGTGGACCTGTCGGTGGAGGTGGCCCTCGCCGAGTCCCGCGGTGAGGACGTCGGAGATCGGAAAGCGTTGCTGCAGAAGGTGAACGAGCTGCACGAGACGAATCCGATGCTCGGGCTCCGCGGTGTGCGGCTGGGGATCGTGAAGCCGGGCCTGTACGCGATGCAGGTCCGCGCGATCTTCGAGGCGGCGGCGCAGGTTCGATCCGAGGGTGGCGATCCGAAGGTCGAGGTGATGATCCCGCTGGTGGCGACGGCGCCCGAGCTGCGCCAGATGCGCGACGAGCTCGAGCCGGTGGCGGCGGAGTCGCTCGGCGACGTGGAGCTCTCGCATCTCGAGTGGGGGACGATGGTCGAGCTCCCGCGCGCGGCGGTGACCGCCGGCGAGATCGCGGAGACGGCGGAGTTCTTCTCCTTCGGGACGAACGACCTGACGCAGACGGCGTTCGGCTTCTCGCGCGACGACATCGGCAAGTTCGTGGGGATGTACGAGGAGCGCAAGCTCGTGCCGGCGAACCCGTTCGTGACGATCGACGTGGAGGGGGTCGGCCGGCTGATGCGTATCGCCGCCGACGAGGGCCGTGCGGCGAACCAGGAGCTCCACCTGGGGATCTGCGGCGAGCACGGTGGTGACCCGGCGAGCGTCGTGTTCTGCCACGAGATCGGTCTCGACTACGTGAGCTGCTCGCCCTTCCGGGTGGAGACGGCGCGTCTGGCGGCCGGTCAGGCGGCGGTGGGCGCGGCGGAGTCCGCCTCGAAGTAGCGCCGTGGGCATCTTCGGACTCGTCCTGGCCCTGGAGATCGCCCGCGAGATCCAGTACTGGGACGAGAGGGCGAAACTCAACGCGCGTCGCGTCGAGCAGCATGGCCGGGACCGAGAGCGACTCAGCCGCGTCCGCTGGCAGGAGCTGCACCACGCCGAACGGTCGTTCCCGTGCGGGATCGCGATGGTGCCGGAGACGGAGGGGGTGCGGCTGCCGCGGCCCGTCGCGAAGCAGGCCCCGGTCCCTCCACCACCGTCGGCGGCGCGACCGGCCACGGCGGGGGAGGAGCCCACGCCCCCGATGCCGGTGGCGCCGGCGCTCGCCGAAGTGCCGCCGCTGATGCGGCCCGCGGAGGTGACCGCGGCCGTGTTGCCGGACGACCTCGCGTTCCTCCTCGAGGACGGGATCGGCGAGGTGGAGGAGGCCGGACGCCTCCCGAGGACGGCCATCACGAGCATCGACGTCGTGGATATGCGAGACGTACACGTGCCGGAGCCGGTCCGGGAGACGATCGAGCCGTCGCAGCTCGTGTTCCTCGTACTTCGTTGGAAGAACGAGGGCGTGGACGACGAGGACCGGTTCGCGTTCCGGTCACCGTGGCTCGCGTGGGGAGCCGGCCGGAAGCTCCTGGAGGCTCGCCGGGGCTGATGCCGCTCGTTCAGACTGGCTCGGCGCGCTTCGGCTGGGGTCCTGACAGCGCGGCGAGGGTGCATCCAAGGCGAGCTCGAGGCGTTCGATCGCGGAGGTCGAGGACCCGCGGATCCGGAGTTCGCTGAGTCCCGGGATCGCCAGGAGCTCGCACGCTGCTGGCGGCGCCGCGCGGAGCGAGAGCGAGCGCGATGAGGGCACGAAGCTCGAGCGGAGCACGATGGCTCGAGGCGAACGACGCGGAGCGGACGTTCTCGTGTGGGATCGTCCCCGATCCCGTCCTCGCCGAGACGGATCCCGGGAGGACCGACCCCAGGAGGAGCCGCCGAGACCGCTGCTCCCCTCAGACCCCGGTTGGGCGGCACCGCAGCGACCCGTCGAGACGGGGCCGCCCGCGGAGCCCCAACCCTTGACCCCGCTCCGACCGATGCAGGTGATGGCCGCCGTGCTCCCGAACGACCTCGTGTTCATCAGGGAGCAGGGCGAAGACGAGGAGGTGGACGAGGTCGGCAGGCTGCCTCGCGGCGCGATCAAGGACGTGGACGTCGTCGACGAGCGCGGGAGCCACGTGCCGGAGCCGATACACGAGACGATCGAGCCGTCGCAGCTCGTGTTCACGGTGCTCCGATGGTCGAACGAGGGCGTGGACGACGAGGATCGGTTCGCGTTCCGGTCGCCGTCGCTCGCGTGGCAGGCCGGGAGGAAGCTCCTGGAGGCCCGGAAGGGCTAGCGAGCGCGGTCGGGCTTCGACCGGACGGATCCGGAAAGAGGCCAGAAAGGAAGAGAGAGGCGGGCGCCCTCCGCGCCCGCCCCTCTCCGGCGTTGCTGTGATGCTGTGGTGCCTTACTCGCAGCTCGCCCCGACCACGTCGATCGGGTCTGCGGTGTGCGTGTCGACGCCGGTACCGCAGTTGAGGTTGTCCTTGGCTACAGTCGCCTCACCCACGTCGCCGTGCACCGCGTCGGCCCCGGACCCGCCGACCAGGCTGTCCTGGCCGCCGTTGCCGACGACGGTGTCGTCGCCGTCACCGCCGTTCACGGTGTCGTTGCCGTCACCGCCGCGCAGCGTGTCGTTGCCGTTGCCCCCGTTGAAGATGTTGGGCTGGCTCGGACCTGCGCCCGCCTCACCGATGATCGTGTCGTTGAAATTGGTGCCGGTGACCCGCTCGACGTTCGGATGGACGTTGTCGTTCTCGCCCGCCTCGCCGTCGCCGTTCGCGACGCCGAGGTTGACGTTCACGGCGCGTGTCGCGGCCCGCGTACGTCGTGGTGTCGCCGTTCCCGGTTCCGCCGTTGATGTCGTCGGCACCGAGCCCGCCGTTCAGCGTGTCGGACCCGCCGGCACCCTTCAGCGTGTCGTTGTCGTCCTGGCCGTTCAGCGTGTCGTTGCCGAGTCCGCCGTTCAGCGTGTCGTCGCCGGTCTCCGCCGTTCAGAGCGGTTGCTGCGTCCGACCCGGTGATGGTGTCGCCGCCCGAGCCGCCGGTGACGTTCTCGGTCGAGGCCAGGACGTTGTCGCCCTGTCCGGCGTCGTTCGCCGCCCCGTCGATCGTGATCGTCAGGTTCGCGACTTCCGCCGAGTAGTCAGCGAGGTCGCCCGTGCCGGTACCGCCGGCGAAGGTGTCGCCACCGAGACCACCGATGAGGACGTCGTTGTTGGCGCCACCGTTCAGGCTGTCGCCGCCACCGCCACCGTTGAGGACTGTTGACCGAGTCGTTGCCGGTGAGGGTGTCTGCGCCGCTCCCACCGGTCGCGTTCTCGACGTTGGCCAGCACGTTGTCGTTCTCGCCGCCCTCGCCGTCGTTCGCCGTCCCGTCCAACGTGACGGTCACCGAGTTGGTGCGTCCCGCGTACGAGACCGTGTCGAGGCCGGATCCGCCGCTGATCGTGTCGGAGACCGTGTCGGCTCCACCGTTCAGGACGTCGTTGCCGCCGTTCCCGACGACCGACCCAGCGCCGGTACCGCCGACGAGGATGTCGTCGCCACCGCCGCCGGCGATGCTCTCGACGTCCGCGGCGACGTTGTCGCCCTCGGACTGGTTGCCGACGGTGCCGTTGTCGATGTCGATCACGCCGTCGTCGTGGCGCCGGCACCTGCGGTGACGCTCACGTCACGGCTCTCGGGGTTGTACGAAACGCTGTCGGTGTTGGCTCCGCCGTTCAGGGCATCGCCTCCGGAACCGCCGACCAGCGTGTCGTCGCCGCCCGCGCCGTTCAAGGTGTCGTCGCCGGCGCCAGAGGTCAGCACGTTGGCGTTCGCGTCACCCGTCAGGGTGTCGTCGCCGCCGGCCGTGGTGACGTTCTCGGTGTCGACGTTGTCACCCTCGAGGGCCGCGCCGTCGTTGGCCGCACCGTCGAGCGAGACGTTCCGGTCGATCGTGCTGATGTACGAGGCGGTGTCGCCCTCCGGGTTGAGCGGCGCGTTGGCGTCGCCGTTGAGGGCGTCGGCGCCACCCTTGCCGTCGAGGAGGTCGTCCCCGACGCCACCGTTCAGGGTGTCGTTCAGGTTGCCACCCATGAGGTTGTCGTCGCCGTCGCCGCCGTTGATCGTCATCGGCTCATCGACGCCGATCGACAGAAGCACGTCGTTCCCGGCACCCAGGTTCACGATGATGATCAGAGACGCCGTTGACCGCGCCCTTCGGGCACCGCAGCTGATTCGCGTTCGCCGGGTTCAGCGCGCAGCCTCCGCCCGGTGCGACGCCTTCCTTGGAGTCCGAGATCTGGACGTAGGCGGCGGTGTCGCTGATGCTCAGCTGGTTGGCCTGGCCGTCCGCGTTGACCGTCACGGTCGCGGGGTCACCCGCTACGGTCGCCGTGACCGGCGCCGCGAAGGCCGCCGTGGGGAGACCGAACAGCGCGACGAGCGCCAGTACGACCCCTCCACTCGAGATGCGCTTCCACGCAGGGCGCGAAGCGCGTGAGTCCATCCTCATTACCCATCCCCCTTCCGGGGCCCGTCGACGAACCTTTGCCTCCGTCGCCGACAGACCCGAACCGAAGTTGCAGACGTGCCGCGGAGCATCGAGGTCCCTCCGACCGAGGGACGGTCCAGTGGCCTAGGGCGATCGCCTGGATCCACTGGCCGAACCACTTCGAGGGGCCCACGATGCACCGGGGCGCATCAGTCGGAGCAGGGTACACCAGCCTTCCGGCTGGGGGGAACCCCTCTTTCGTCCAATATTTCGGTCGCCCGTGAGCTGCGTCACGGCCTATTTCCCCTGGAAGAGGTACGGTCGCCGCCCTCACCTCCCCCGTGGTCAGGAGGAGGTGGCTCATGAGCACAGAGACCAGCCGCCGGCGCCTGCTGGTGTCCGGATTGGTGGCCGGCTTGGCGATCGGCGCTGCCGCCGGGGCGGCGTCCCTTACCGGAGCTTCGTCAGAGGGTCCGCCGACCCCTCCGCCGGTGATCCTGCACGTTGCGCGCGTGCTCGCGGACCCGGGCGCTGACCTCGAACTCTCGGCAGGGCTGGCGTGTCCTGGCATCGAGAGCGAGTCGTGCGAAGCCCTCTCGGCGGTCGTTCACGTCCTGTCGGGCGGAACCGCCGGCTGGGCGGACGTCGAGGGGGTCCCCGACGGCACCGGGTTCCGGTTCGTGATCCCCGGCTCGGCCGTCCCAGAGGACGGGTTCTCCTACTGGATGGAGTTCGCGATCGAGGGTGGAGGAGACGTTCAGTTCCCGGAGGGCGGCGCCGGGTCCGCGTTCCGAGTCGTGACGACGGCGGGATTGCGGACGGTCGCGTGGCCGGGCGCCTTCGATCTCGAGGTTGTGCGAGGGAGCGACGGCGTCGTAGCCCAACTGCCGTACGGCGATGGGGCCGGGCAGGTCGGCCGTGTCGGCGGTGTCGGAGACGAGCAACCCCTCGGCCCATCGAGCTACGACGTCGCGCCGGACGGGTCGATACGCGTCGCGGACTGGGTGCACCGGCGCGTCCTCGTGCTCTCGCCGCGCGGCGACGTTCGCCGCTCGGTGCCGTTGCCGGTGGAACGGCCGGTCGACCTCGCCGTGGGAGCGGCGGGCGAGCTGTCGGTCACGACGCTCGGTCTGGGCGCCACGGCCTTCGAGCTCGGTCCCGACGGAAGCGTGATCGGGCGGTACAAGGTGGAGACGGGCGTCGCGGAGCGGATCGTCATCACGCCGGGAGGCCCGCACGTGTGGGTGGGGCCGGCGCAGTGGGCGCCGGTGCGCTCGAGACCCGGTGTGGCCCTTCCTGCGGAAGCGCAGTCACGGGGGCTCGCGGCGGGAGTTCCTGGTCGGGACGGCTCGGTGGCGCTCTCGCAGGACCTGCCGGGCGGTCGGGTCGCCTTCGTCTGGGCGAGACCCGACGGTTCGAGGGCCGGCGCGGTGCTCCAGCTCCCGGCCGGCGCCCAAGCGGGCGTCGACTACTTCGTCCGCGCGCTGCCGGACGGCGGGGCCATCGCGGCCCGCGGCCTCTGGTCCGAGGAGGGCGAAGCGGTGGCGCTGCTCCGGTTCGCCGCCGGCGGCTCGCTCGTGTCGGCGGAGCTGATCGCACCGCCGACCCACGAGATGGACGCGGCGGCGTCCGCCGTGCGGTTCCGCGCGCCGGACGAGGTGCTGGCGGTGTACGCGGATGCGCGGGGCATCCGGATCGAGCGATTCGAGGTGAGGGACCGATGAGGAGAGCGATGTGGAAGGTCGGGGCGTGCCTCGGTCTCATGCTGAGCGCGTTCTTCCCTGGGCCGCCCGCGATGGCGAGCTGGGCGAGCGACAACTGTCACGGCGGCGGGTGGGATCGCGAGACCTGGAAGCGCTCCCAGGCCGACGACTACGCGATGCGTGCGGTCGGCGAGGGCTACGAGTTCGGCGGTGGCTGCTACCGGTTGAACGGCTACGACGACACGCCGAACGCGCCGACCGACGGTGGCGGCGAGGGCGCGGACTGCTCGGGGTTCACGTTCAAGACCTGGGCCTTGGACGCGTCCGCCGGTGGCGGCGGGTTCCATTTCTGGGAGCACGCGAAGAACATCCACGGCCCGTACAGCACGTGGGCGTACTTCGACCCGGCGCCGAGCTACCCGTTCCGCCTGATCGCCAAGACGTACGCGGCCACCGCCTTCATGGATGCGCTCGCGGAGCGGCACGCGGACTGGGGGCACGTGGCCCTGATCCACCAGGAGGGCACGGCCGGGAGCGACTACATCGTCCACGCCCGGAACAACACGATGGGCACCGAGCTCCGCTACCTCCCGTACCGCTCGGACGCCGACTACAAGGCGGTGGCGAGGAAGAACTGGACGGCCGAGTGCTACCCCAACCGCTGCGGGTAGGACGGCTGAGGTGGTGGCGGCGCAGGTCATATCGGAGACCGCCGTTAGGCTGGCCGGGTGCGGTGGATCCGCCGACATCCGGTCCTGGCAGCCTTCGCGTTCGTCGTCCTCCTGACGGCGGGCTTCGTCGCCGGCTGTGGGATCGTCGTGTGGCGCTCCGCCCACCATGACGACGCCTCGCAGATCGACAGGGCCGACGCGATCGTGGTCCTCGGCGCCGCGCAGTACGACGGGGAGCCCTCCCCGGTGTTCGCGGGGCGCCTGGACCACGCCGCGCTCCTCTACGAGCAGGGGAGGGCCGACCGGGTGCTGGTCCTCGGGGCGGGGCAGCCCGGGGACCGGTTCACCGAGGCCGAGGCGGGGCAGGCATATCTGATCGATCACGGCGTGCCTGCGGACGCCATCATCCCGGTGCCCGAGGGGCACACGACGTTCGAATCGCTCGAGGCCGCGGTGCCGGTGATGCACGACGCCGGGATGGACTCGGCGTTCCTCGTGTCGGATCCGTGGCACAACGCCCGGGTGGAGCGGATGGCCAAGGACCTCGGGATCGACGGGCACGCCTCGGCCACGTGGCAGTCCGCCGCGACGTCGCAGGAGACCCGGTTCGAGGGCTACCTGCGCGAGACGTTCGCGTACCTCTATTACCGGGTGTTCGGCGGGTAGCGCTTCCTACTTGTCGCTTCCGTTCCCGGTCCTTTCGGAGACCGCCTTCACCGCCTCCTTGGAGACCGTTTTCACCGCCGCCGTGACGGCCTTCGCCGCCGTCTTCGTCGCGGCCTTCACTTCCCCCTTCGCCTCGACCGCGTCGAGGATCTTCTTCAGCTTGGAGTGTGCCTTCTTGCCGGACTGCCCGGTCTTCGCGTCGAAGACGATCGGCGGCAGGGCCTGATCGTCGAAGACGAGCGTGATGTCCTTGGAGCTCTCGACGATCTGGACGCCGAAGTGCGCCGTCCGTTTGCTCTTCTTCGCCATGTCCGTTCCCCTCTCGGCGGTCGAGGATCTCCCTCTCACGCTAGCGCACGGGCCTGTCTCTCCGCACGGCTACCATGGCCACGATGACGACCCCCCGTGAGCGAACCGAAGAGATCGAAGGGCAGGTCCTCTCGGAGCGCGCGCAGCTCGCCTCGGCGACGAAGGGGCGGGAGCGCGACGAGCCGCAGGACGACCTCCGCACCGTCTACCAGCGGGACCGCGACCGGATCGTCCACGCGAAGGCCTTCCGGCGGCTGAAACACAAGACCCAGGTGTTCCTCTCGCCGCAGGGCGACCACTACCGGGTCCGGCTCACGCACACGCTCGACGTCTCGCAGATCGCTCGAACGGCGGCCCGCGCGCTCCGGCTGAACGAGGACCTCGCCGAGGCGATCTCCCTCGGGCACGACCTCGGGCACACGCCGTTCGGCCACCTCGGCGAGCAGGCGCTCACGCCGTTCCTCGGCCGACCGTTCCGCCACTCGGAGCAATCGCTCCGGGTCGTGGATCACCTCGAGAACGACGGGGAGGGGTTGAACCTCACGTGGGAGGTGCGCGACGGCATCGTGAATCACCCGTGGTCCATGCCGCCACCCTCCACCCTCGAGGCTCAGCTCGTGCGGTTCGCGGACCGCATCGCCTACCTGAACCACGACGTCGACGACGCGCTCCGGGCAGGCGTCCTCACCGAGGCGGAGCTCCCGGCCCGGGCGATGGAGGTCCTCGGTGCAACGCACTCGGCGCGGATCAACACGCTCGTGACCGACCTCGTGGCCGCGAGCGAGGACCAGCCGGAGGTGCAGCTCTCGAAGCCGATCTTCGCCGCCCTGGACGGCCTCCGCGACTTCATGTTCGAGCAGGTCTACCTCCGTGAGGACACCGAAGGAGAGCACGCCCGCGCCACCCGGCTGATCCGGGAGCTGTTCCAGCACTTCCTCGACCACCCGGACGACCTCCCCGAGGAGTACCATCGGGCGCCGGGCGACCTGCCGGTCCGCGTGGCCGACTACATCTCCGGCATGACGGACCGGTACGCGATCCGGACGTACGAGCAACTGTTCCTTCCCCACGGGTGGTTGCACGACCAGGGGTAGGGGCATCCATGGCGCGGATCAGGCAAGAGGACATCGACGCCGTCAAGGAACGCACGGACATCGTCGCGCTCGTCTCGCAGTACCTCACGCTCAAGAAGACCGGTCACGATTCGCTGTCGGGTCTGTGCCCGTTCCATCAGGAGAAGACCGCGTCGTTCAGCGTCTCGCCGGCGAAGGGCGTCTTCTACTGCTTCGGCTGCGGCGAGGGCGGCGACGCGATCAAGTTCCTCCGCCAGCTCGAGAGCCTGTCCTACGTCGAGGCGATCGAACGCCTCGCGCAGCAAGCCGGCGTGACGCTGCGGTACGAGGGCGATTCGGCGGCCGAGCGGCGGGCGGCGGCGCGGCGCAACTCGCTGTTCCACGCGAACGAGGAGGCCGCGAAGCTCTTCACACAGATGCTGCTCGACGGGCGCGAAGCGGAGGATGCGCGCGCCTACGTGAAGGAGCGTGGCCTGACGCCCGAGTCGATCGAGGCGTTCGGGATCGGCTACGCGCCCGGCTACCCCGACTTCCTGCTCCGGCGGCTCGCGCAGGATCTCGGTCCCGACGCGTTGCTCGAGGCGGGACTCGCCACGAAGGGCGAGGACGGCGTGGTCCGCGACCGGTTCCGCGCGCGGCTGACGTTCCCGGTGCAGGACCTCCAGGGTCGCTACCTCGGGTTCGGGGCGCGGGTGCTCCCGAGCGACGCGCGCGCGGCCGAGCAGGCCAAGTACCTGAACACCGCGGAGACGCCGATCTACAAGAAGGGCGAGATCCTCTACAACCTCCACAAGGCCCGGCAGGCCGTGGCGCGGTCGGGGCAGGTCTTCGTCGTCGAGGGCTACACCGACGTGATCGGGCTCGCGCAGGCGGGCATCGACAACGCGGTGGCCACGTGCGGGACGGCGTTGGGGGAGGGGCACTTCAAGCTGCTGTCGCGGTTCGCGCAGCAGGCCGTGCTGGCGTTCGACTCCGACGAGGCCGGGGCCCGGGCGGCGGAGCGCGCGTTCGGCTTCCAGGAGCAGTACCCCGTCCAGGCCGTCGTGATGATCATGCCGGAGGGGCTGGACCCGGCCGAGTTCGTGGCCAAGCACGGGCCCGACGAGGTGCGGGAGGCGGCCAAGAGCGCGCGGCCGCTGGTGGAGTACATGGTCCGGCGGACCGTCGAGCGCCACGACCTGTCCAACGTGGAGGGGCAGTCGGCGGCGGTGGCCAGCGCGCTTCCGATCCTCCAGGAGCTGACGGATCCGGTCCGCCGGAGCGAGTACGGGCACCTCCTCGCCGACCTGACGGGCGTCTCGGAGGACTCGGTGCGCACGGCGCTGGATCGCCGGCTCGGCGGGCATCCCGAGCAGGTCGCGAAGACGCTGAAGCGGTTGTCGGCGCGCGATCGCGTCGAGCGGGAGATGCTCCGACTGCTCGTGCGCGATCGCGCGATCTTCGAGGAGTTCGCGCCACAGCTGTCCGACGAGCATGTGCGGACGCCCGGTGGTCGCGCGGCGCTCGAGGGATTGCGCGAGCACTCCGGTGACGTGGGAGCGCTGGCCGGCTCCGAGGACCCGAAGGTCGCGGCGGCGGCCAGCTCACTCGCGGTCGAGCCGATCGAAGGCGAGCCGACTCTCGAATACGCATCGCACGTGTTCGCGCGGCTGCAGGAGTTCGTGTTGAAGGCCAAGAGCGACGAGCTGCGCATCCGCCTGCAGAAGCTGAACCCGCAGACGGAGGCCGGCTACGACGAGCTGTTCCACGAGCTCGTGGCGGTCGACGGCGATCTGCGGCGGATCCGGCAGGGGTTGCTCGACGCCGGCTAGCAGCCCGTCGCACAGGGTCGGGGCAGCCGCCGGTTCCGTACACTGTCCTCCGTGCTCCCGACGCAGCTGGAAGACCCCCGTTGAGCGCGGCCCGCGAACCAACGACTGACACCCAGAGCCTCGACGAGGTCAAGGAGCAGCTCGTCGTGCTCGGCCGCGAACGTGGCTTCGTCACTTCCGGCGACGTCTTCGAGGCACTCCCCGAGATCACGCCCGATCAGGTCGAAGACGTCCTCGCGCAACTCACGGATCACCTCAACACCGAGGGCATCGAGATCATCGAGCTTCCCGGCGACGACACGGACGCCGTGACGCAGATCCGGATCGAGGTGGACGCGCTCAAGGCGCCCACGAACGATCCGGTGCGGATGTACCTGAAGGAGATCGGGAAGGTCCCCCTGCTGAACGCGCCGCAGGAGGTCGACCTGGCCCGCCGGATCGAGGCGGGGGAGCTCTGCACCGAGCTCCAGGCCCAGATCGTGGACGAGGGCAAGCCCGACCCGAAGCGCTTCCGGCTCGCCACGACGCGCGTCTGGGAGATCTGGGACCACCAGGTCCGGGCGTTCGGGAAGGTGGAGGGCATCGGCCGAGACCCGCTCGCCCAGAAGAAGTCCTACCGGCCCAAGACCGACCACGACCTCGTCTCCTATCTCCACCGGGTGGAGCGAGACGGGCAGCTGGCCAAGCGGAAGCTGATCGAGGCGAACCTGCGGCTCGTGGTCTCGATCGCCAAGCGGTACGTGGGCCGGGGGATGCTCTTCCTCGACCTGATCCAGGAGGGCAACCTCGGCCTGATCCGGGCCGTGGAGAAGTTCGACCACTCGAAGGGCTTCAAGTTCTCGACCTACGCGACGTGGTGGATCCGGCAGGCGATCACCCGCGCGATCGCCGACCAGGCGCGGACGATCCGCATCCCCGTGCACATGGTGGAGACGATCAACAAGCTCGTGCGGGTGCAGCGGCAGCTGCTGCAGGACCTCGGCCGCGAGCCGACGCCGGAGGAGATCGGCAAGGTCATGGGGATCGGCGCGGACAAGGTCCGCGAGATCCAGAAGGTGTCGCAGGAGCCGGTGTCGCTGGAGACGCCGATCGGCGAGGAAGAGGACTCCCACCTCGGCGACTTCATCGAGGACTCCGACGCGGTGGTCCCCGTGGACGCGGCGTCGTTCATCCTCCTGCAGGAGCAGCTCGGGTCTGTGCTGCACACGCTCTCGGAGCGGGAGAAGAAGGTGATCGAGCTCCGGTTCGGGCTGGCGGACGGCCATCCGCGCACGCTGGAAGAGGTGGGCCGGGAGTTCGGCGTCACGCGCGAGCGGATCCGGCAGATCGAGTCGAAGACCCTCTCGAAGCTGCGGCACCCGTCGCGCTCGCAGCGCCTGCGCGACTACCTCGAGTAGCGGCCAGGCGTTTCAAGCCGGTCCACCCTCGAACCGATGACTCCGGGAAGGAGAGCGTGCTCCGCACGCCCCGTGGGTCATGGCGTCACTCGTCGACAAGGTCGGATCGCTCCTCCCGCTCGAGCCCGGTGAGCGGATCCTCTGCGCTGCCTACGTCCCCGCGAGCGGGACCTCGATCGGGTCCTCGGTCATCGCGGTATCGGACCGGCGGCTGCTGTTCGCACCGCGGTCGGCGTTCCTCTCGGTCGGGGCGTGGGCGAGCCGACAGCTGAGCGATGTCCGCGTCGAGAACGGTGCTCGACCACGCCTGGGGTTCGGTCCCGGGCGGCGGTTCGAGGTCATCGAAGCGGGGGAGCCGCCGTTCGTGTTCGAGGTCGAGAAGAAGGACGCCCGGGAGTTCCACCGGGCGCTCGAGCGGCGGTTGGTCACACGAAGCTGACCCCTGCGAGGCAGAGGTCCCTTTCCAACGTCCCCGACGTCCGACTCAGGTCGCCGACACGGCGGTGCCGACGTCCTGGAACGTCTGGTTCGTCGCTTGCCCGAGGAACGTGACCGCCACGATGATCACCATCGCGATCAGCGCGACCATCAACGCGTACTCGATCGCGGTCGCGCCGTCCTCGGAGCTCAGCCGCTGCTGCACGTGTGCGATGAGCCCCATCACCTCATGCACCTTCCCCTTCTCTGGCCAGTCCTCAGGACCCGTCTCGGGCCCGAGCGCCGCCACCCATCCTCAGAAGAAGACCCTCGTCGCTCGGTGAAGGCATCGGCAACGAGGACGCCGCCGCTGGAGTCAGCCCACCGGGGGGTTGATGCGACCTACAGGACTCCGCCGGATGCTGCGGATCAGTTCCAGGCGGCGGCGTCGTCCTCGCCGAGACGGTCGCGGATCTCACCGCGGAGGCGTCGGATCGCCTCGAGGCTCTTGTCGGTGGCGGCGTCGGTGAACCGCTGGACCTGGGTGGACACGAGCCGGAGCGCCGGTTGGTCGGTCCTGGTGCGCTGTGGGCCGTGGAGCACCTCGGGGTCGTCCTCGCGGAGCTTGGCGGCGACCTTGAGGCCGATCATCACGCCGGCGACGAGCAGGAACAGGCTTCGAAGCTTCATGCCGACACCCTACTGGGTGCCGCCTGGGCTGCGGGTCTCTCGGAGGGCAACCTCGGCGGCGCCGCGCACGAGGTCTTCGTCGACGGCGCTGGAGACGAACCGGAACCCACGGCCGGCCATCGCGACGGCGTTCGGTGGCGACGGAGCGTGGATCCCAGGGGTGAGGTCGTGCTGGCCGGCTGCGGCGACGATGGAATCGAGCGCGGCGAGCAAGGCGGGGTCGGTGAAGTCGGCGAACGTGTCGAGTCCCATCCCGAGGCTGAGGTCGGCCGGCCCGACGAACAGTCCGTCGAGCCCGGGCGTGGACGCGATCTCGTCGAGGTTGCGCGAGGCCGTCCGCCGTCTCGATCATCGCGAAGAGGAGGATCGACGTCCTCGGCGGCCTTCGTCTGCTCGAGGCCTCGGCCGAAGGCGGCCTGGATCGGCCCGTAGCTCCGGGTTCCCACCGGCGGGTATCGGCACGCGGCCACGAACGCCTCGGCTTCGGCCCGAGAGCCGATCATCGGGCAGATCACGCCGCGTACTCCGAGGTCGAGGGCGCGCATCAGGTCGGCGGGATGGTTCCACGCGGCGCGGACGAACGGGAGGGCGGGCGTCCGGGTGATCGCCGTGAGCAGGTGGGGGAGACCCTCGAGCGTGGCGTGTCCGTGCTGGAGGTCGACGACGACGGCGTCGAAGCCGGCGGAGGCGACGGCGGCCGCCGAGGCAGGGCTCTCGAGCGTGAGCCAGGCGGCGAAAGCGGTCTCGCCGGCGGCCCAGCGATCACGGACGGGATCGGTGGTCATGGAGGCCGCATCGTAGACGCGAACGCGGTTGCGGGTCCGGTAGCATCGGTGACCGACCCTTCCGGGGTAGCTCAATTGGCAGAGCGGCGGACTGTTAATCCGTAGGTTGTGGGTTCGAGTCCCACCCCCGGAGCCGAACAACCGCAGGTCAGAGGTCGTTCCTCCTCCGAACGCCGCAGCAGCGTGCCGCCGCATGACAGCCAACCGCGGTGGTGAGTGCAGCGAGGCTGGTCATCGGCACGGGGGACGATCTGTCAGCCCTCCTACACGTTCGCAATCCCTAGAGAGTTACTCCTTCGATACGGACGAGGAGGAGTGCCATGAGGGTCATGCAACTCGGGAGTTCCAGATCACGCCAAAGTCGAGTCGTGATCGGGGGCGCGGTTCTGCTAGCGATAATGCTGATGGCGTCATGTTCAGAGACGGGATCCAAGGCACCATCGAGTGATGCGGGCTCGGCGTCGACGGGTGTGCGTATCCTCAACGACTGTCCGGAGTTGCCGTGCCAGGGACCGCTCGAGCCCGGGGACTACCGCTGGGAGTATCGCGTGTCCCCCAACGAACCCACGATAGCCTTCAGTGTTCGCGAGCTGGGCTGGACCTGGTCCTACGGCGGCGGAGGCCTGCACATCGTCGCGGACGACACACCGAAAACCGAAGGACTCTACGCCTCCGACGGGATCAACTTCCTTCGCGATCCCTCGATCGCCTCGCAGGACTGCGAGGAAGCGCCGGAGCCGGGAGTCGGACGATCGGTGGGCGAACTCGTCGCATGGCTCCGGGCAGCGCCCGGGCTCGTGGTGAGCCAACCGACGCAAGTGACGGTCGCTGGGCTCGACGGCGTGCAGCTCGACATCAAGCTCGACCCGGCGTGGCAGCAGACCTGCTTCTTCAGCGAACCACTGCCAGCCGTGCCGCTCGTCATGCATGAAGCGAACGCCCAGGGCTTCGGTGGGTACCACGTTGCCATACTTCCGCGGATCTCTATGCGCTGGTTCCTGTTGCCGTGGAAGGAAGGCGTCATCGTGGTCGACATCGACAACAGCAAGGGAGGTCTGTCCGCCGATGACTTGATCAGCGCTGCCACCCCCATCGTGGAGTCCTTCGAGTTCTCGGCGGCGTGACACCGCTTCTAGACGGAGTCTGAGGATCCGCGAGCGGAGCTACACGTGCGGCGAGGCCGGCTTGTTGCTCCTCCGAGATGGAAGGGGTGGCTGAGCACCAGGCGAGGTGGAACGATGCATTCCAGCCGATGGTCGACGACCGGGCTTCATTCGAGGAGTTCTTCCACCTCGAGCGGGATCGCCTGTTCCGGGTCATGTTCGTGATCACGAAGAACCGGCAGGAGGCCGAGGATCTCTCCCAGGAGGCCTTCGTCCGTGTCTGGGAGCGGTGGGACACCGTCGGGGCGCTGGAGAACCCGATCGGATATCTCCACCGCACGGCGATGAACCTCTTCCGGAGCCGCTACCGGCGGGCGCTCCTCGCCGCTCGACGGGGGGTCGGGATCGCACGGGCGGAGGATGCCTACGAAGCGATCGACGATCGCCAGATTGCCCTCCAGGCGCTGGAATCGCTTGCCCCGAGACAGCGGGCGGCGATCGTCCTCATCGAAGTCCTCGGTTACACGGCGGAGGAAGCCGGCAGCATGCTCGGCATCCGCGGGGCAACCGTCCGCGCGCTGCATTTCCAGGCGCGTGCCGCGCTGAAGAGCTCCGGGAGGATGACGGATGCCTGATCTGGGCTCTCCCCTCGAGCGCGAGATGCAGGAGATCCGCCCGGCCACCTTCACCATCAGCGACGTCGCGCGCCGGCGCGACCGGCGGAGCCGGAACCGGCGCTTCGGTACTGCGACCGTCGCCCTCGCCATCGCGACGGCCGGGATCGGGAGCCTCTTGAATGCATTCGGTGACCTCGGATCTGACATACCGGGGCGGCCGCCGCGCAACGGCCGGATCGCGTTCGTGTCCCCGGGAGCTGCCGGTCCCGAGGATCGCCTCTACACCGTCGCCCCGGACGGCAGCGACCTTCGTCAGGTTACGGACGTCCGCGTCGAGAACCCGGACTGGTCGCCCGATGGAACGCTGATCGCTTTCGACGACGGGGCCGTGATCGACCACATCGATTGGTCGCTGGACTCGGGTCACATCTACACCGTGAAGGCGGATGGGACCGACGTCTCGCAGATCACGACCGGCGACGGTGCCGAGTTCGCGCCCGATTGGTCGCCGGACGGCACACACCTCGCCGTATCAGCGATCGGCCAGAACGGATCTCCGCCTGGGATCTTCATCCTCGATCCCGTCACCGGGGCGATGCGACCCGTGACGGCGAATCCCTATCCCGGCCATCAGGACAAGGAGCCGGAATACGCTCCCGACGGGACCCGGATCACATTCGTGCGGGACCGACGACTCGTCGAAGCGGGCGCCTCCGGTGGCAACCTGTCCGCCCTGTTCGTGGTGAACGTCGATGGGAGCAGACTTCAGCGACTGACCCCGTGGCGGAAGGGGCTCACCGGCACGCCATCGTGGTCACCGGACGGCACGACGATCGTGTTCCGAATCGACTCCGCGTTCGGTGAGAGCGACGCGCCTGCGCAGATCTATTCGATCCGACCGGACGGGAGCGGCCTCCGGCAGCTCACGTCCGAGTCGAACGCCAGCTCCTACTGGCCGTCTTGGTCACCCGATGGGACGCGGATCGTGTTCACGCGGTTCGCGTTCGACGATCCGACGCAACGGCTTTACACGATGTGGCCCGACGGGAGCCACGTTGCTCCGGTCGCGATCCCGGAGGGGAACGAAGCCACCTGGGGGATCCATCCGTAAGGCGACGGGATCTCGGAGTGAGTGAGCACATCGGATCCCGGGCCCGAGGTTTCGCAGGACAGGCGACTGAGCCGTCAATCTGACAGCCGATGTGACAGCCGAGCCCAGGGATGCCGGTGGACGACCGTGGATGACAGTGGACCCGTGAGCGCCATCTTCCGACTCAGTGGACGTACATGGACTGCCCTGGACGGCTTCCCAGGGACTGTTAATCCGTAGGTTGTGGGTTCGAGTCCCACCCCCGGAGCCGAGCGAACGAGCAGGTCAGAGGCCCTATCCATCGCGAGCGGCCCATGGTTCGGATGGTTCCTCCTCTGGGCGGTTCGGCCTACCTCCTACCCGGCCTGATCGCCGGTCGTCGATAGGAGGAGCTTCGCTGGCACTATCGCATGATCCTGAACCGACACATTCGGATGAACGCGGCCCCGCTCGCGTCGCCCCACACCCCCGCGCGGAGCCGGTAGAAGCCGGGATCGAGCACGCTGGATGTGACCCCGAACTCCGAGTACGCCGCCGGGAAGCGGAGCGACGCAGCATCGGCGGGGATGTGCTGGTAGGCCCAGGCGTATTGCTCCTCCAGCCTCCAGTGGAAGTTGCCCGACCGCCTGTACCGCTTGTCGATCTGGAGCGTCACGGTGAAGTGCTCGGAGGGCATCGCCGAGCCGATGACGAGCGGCTGCAACCGGACCTTCTTCTTCAGCGCCGACCCCCGGCAGTCCGTGAACCGCTGATCGGCGTAGTTGTAAACACGCACCTGGAAGCCCACGATCCGGGCGGTCGGTACCGACCCAGCAGGGACGCTGAGCCCCGCCAGGACGAGTACCGCGCCGAGCGCGAGTCCCAGCCGCCTCACGACGCGCGGAACCCCGCCGCGGCGATCAAGCTGACGACATCAGCGACGACCGAAATCGGCGGCCTTGCCCCATTGTGTCCGGCTGGCGGCACCCAGTCTCGTTCCAACTCTTCGCGATCAATGGTGCTCATGAGCCGCCATCCTGAGTCTCGTCCGCTCGGCCGTCCAGTCCCGCAGGTGACGTAGAGAGAGCGACCGACGAGATAAGGCTAGCCGCCAAGGGGTCGGGCTCGCAGGCTAACCCCGACGACTGGCACTGGGGTCTGGGCCCCGCTCCCCGGCTCACTCGCTACCCTCACGCCTGATGGCCATGCTCCCCGACGATCGGCGCCGCGCCGACGCGGAACAGACTGTTGATCCGTAGGTTGTGGGTTCGAGTCCCACTCCCGGAGCCGCGGAAACGCACATCCGGATCGGGGCTGTGGCGAAGCGTGTCGACCCGGAATATGTCAGGGCTGGTCGGACGGGCTCACGGAGGGGATGGTGAACGTCTTGTCCGGTGTGGGCACGGTGCAGTCGGTGACGGGCGCGGTGGCGACCGGCTCGGGTACAAGGGGTTCGGTGAGAGCCACCCGGAGCGTGTCGAGGCCGGCGGGCCAGCTCTGCACTCCATGAGCCATGCAGGGCACCACCCAGGCGGTGACGTGCGGCGATCCGCTTTCACGCAGCTCGAGGTAGTAGCGCACACCGTGTCGGGGCGCCGCGCCTGCGTCGAGCGCTCCGAAGATGAAGCGCACAGAAGTGTTCGGATAGAAGAGATCGCCCGATTCCACGCCTTCCCGGGCCCATCGTTCGGCCCATCGAGCGTCGCCGGTTCGGCACGGACCGTTCGAGAAGAAGCCCATCGACGCATCGAGGAGGGAAGCGCGGCCCCCGTAGCCCATAGAGTCGTTCGTCGCCCGGCACCCATCCGCGATCGTCGCGTGGGGAGGACCGGAGGTCGGCACGACCATGTCGAGCACACGTTCGAGTCCGTACCGGGTGAGCGCGTACGAGACCTGCGAGGCTCCTGCGCTGTTCCCGGTCACGCAGAATCCGCACGGCCCGGGTCCCAGGGACGGGCTCGGAATCTCCGTGTGCAGCCTGTCGATCACCGTGGCCGGCCGGCACGCGAGAAGAGCCGGACCGACGTGCTCGCCCGCTGAGGCGTCGAGCCACGGCGTTTGCCATCGAACCTGTACAACGGTCAGTCCACCTCGTCGAAGCCCCTCGAGGAACGCCTCAGTGGCCGGATCCTCGTCGCTCCACCAAGCCGTGCCGTCCGATCCTGAGAAGAATGCGACGACACCGTGGGGCCGGTCGTAGGCGTGGCCGACCGCGATCAGACCAGCTGCGTCCTCCCGCACATCCGGACAGGAGACGGAGAATCCCCTGCAAGCCATCCCTGGCGGGCAATCTGTCTTGGGCGGTGTCGACGCGGGGCGGAACGTGCCGAGCGCGAGCGTAGGCTGGGGGCGCACGCCGGATCCTGTGGGCTCCGAGGATGCCGTCGGCGCGGGGAGCGCCTCCATCTTCCCTCCGCCGCCTTCCACTTGCGGACCGGGCTGCTCGACGGGTGAATCCGACCCAGGCGGAGACGACGAGGCCAGGACGACGCTTACCACTCCGACGGTCGCCAGCACGACGGCCAGCACCGCGAGAGCCAGCGCGATCCGCAGAGTACGGATAGGAGTGGGATCGGGAGGCTCTTCGCCCACGATCGAGCCTGTCGGGTGCGCCATCTGCCACGAGTATGGCGAGTCGGAGGCCGCGGCTGCCTTCCCGAACATGGTCGATACCTAGAGAGCGCTTGTCGTTCCAGCGGGCTTGGCGCCTCCAGTGCGGCGTGGCACGATTTCCCAGGTGAGCGGCAGACCCGCTGAGGCGCAGCACCTGCGCGATCTCGCGCGGCTGCGGCGGGTCCGCGACCGGATGGACCGGGAGTACGCGCAGCCGCTGGACGTCGAGGCGCTCGCGCGCGGCGCCCACATGTCGGCCGGGCACCTCAGCCGCCAGTTCCGGCTCGCCTACGGCGAGTCGCCGTACAGCTACCTGATGACGCGGCGCATCGAGCGCGCGATGGCGCTGCTGCGTCGTGGCGAGCTCAGCGTCACCGAGGTCTGCTTCGAGGTCGGCTGCTCCTCGCTGGGCACCTTCAGCACCCGCTTCACCGAGCTGGTCGGTATGCCGCCCAGCGACTATCGGCGGCAACGAGACGGGTGAGATGGCGGGGATCCCGCCGTGCGTGGCGAAACAGGTGACCAGACCGGTCAGGAATCGAGAAGCATCGGTCACCGAGGCGCAGCTAGTGTGACGGCCATGGACATCACCATCCACCAGACGATGCTCCCGCACGACGACCCGGACGCATCGCTGGCCTTCTACCGGGACACCCTCGGCTTCGAGGTCCGCAACGACGTCGAGTACGGCGGGATGCACTGGATCACGGTCGGCCCTCCGGACCAGCCCGGCACCTCGATCGTCCTGTATCCGCCGTCCGCCACCCCCGGCACGACCGACGACGAGCGCCGCACGATCGCCGAGATGATGGCCAAGGGGACCTTCGCCAGCATCAACCTGGCTACCAAGGACCTCGACGGGACGTTCGAGCGGCTGCAGGCCGGCGATGCCGAGGTCGTCCAGGAGCCGACCGATCAACCGTACGGGATCCGCGACTGCGCCTTCCGCGATCCCGCGGGCAACCTGATCCGCATCCAGGAGTTGCGCTGAGCCGTAGGGGTATCGCACCGGAGGTCGAGCGACCGGGATCCATACTGACGAAGGAGGTGCTTCACGATGGCTGAGAAGAAGGCTGCGAAGAAGACACAGGGATCCGCCAAGAAGACCACCGCGAGGAAGGGATTCACGGACGACGAGCGGGCTGCGATGAAGGCTCGGGCCCAAGAGCTGAAGGCGGAAGCGCGTGCGAGCAAGGACAGGGCGGAAGGGGAACGCGACCTCCTCGCGGCGATCGCCGCGATGAAGGGCAACGATCGCGCGATGGCCCAACGGCTCCATGCGATCATCTCCGAGTCCGCGCCCGACCTCTGGCCGAAGACCTGGTACGGGATGCCCGCGTACGCCAAGGACGGCAAGGTCGTCTGCTTCTTCAAGAGCGCGGCCAAGTTCAAGACGAGGTACGCGACGTTCGGCTTCGAGGAAGCGGCGAACATCGACGCAGGCGCCATGTGGCCGACCTCCTTCGGGCTGACGGAGCTGACCGCGGCCGACGAGAAGAAGATCGCCGCGCTCGTGAAGAAGGCGGTGCGGTGAGCCCCAAGTCACCTGCCCAGCCCGTCGCCGACAGCCACGACCTGATCCGCGTGCAGGGCGCGCGCGAGAACAACCTCAAGGACGTCAGCATCGAGATCCCGAAGCGCCGGTTGACGGTGTTCACCGGCGTCTCCGGCTCGGGCAAGAGCTCGCTGGTGTTCGACACGATCGCCGCGGAGTCACAGCGGCTGATCAACGAGACCTACAGCGCGTTCCTGCAGGGCTTCATGCCGAACCTGGCCAGGCCCGAGGTCGACGTCCTCGACGGGCTGACGACGGCGATCATCGTCGACCAGGAGCGGATGGGTGCCAACGCCCGCTCGACGGTCGGCACCGCCACGGACGCCCACGCGATGCTCCGGATCCTGTTCAGCCGGCTGGGGGAGCCGCACATCGGGCCGGCGACCGCCTTCTCGTTCAACGTCCCGACGCGGCAAGCGAGCGGGGCGATGACGGTCGACAAGGGCAAGGGGGAGCGGATCGTGGTGCGCAACGTCGTCTACCAGGGCGGCATGTGCCCACGCTGCGAAGGGATGGGCTCGATCAGCGACATCGACCCGGCCCAGCTGTACGACGAGAGCATGTCGCTCGCCGAGGGTGCGATCACCATCCCCGGCTACAAGGCGGACGGCTGGGCCGTGCGGATCTTCACCGAGTCGGGCTTCCTCGACCCGGACAAGCCGATCCGGAAGTACACGAAGAAGGAGCTGCACGACTTCCTCCACAAGGAACCCACCAAGGTGAAGGTCGCCGGGATCAACATGACGTACGAGGGTCTGATCCCGAAGGTCCAGAAGTCGTTCCTCTCCAAGGACAAGGAGGCGATGCAGCCGCACGTCCGCGCGTTCGTGGAGCGGGCGGTGACGTTCACCACCTGCCCCGACTGCGGCGGCACCCGGCTCAACGAAGCGGCCCGGTCGTCGAAGATCGAGGGGATCAACATCGCCGATGCCTGCTCGATGCAGATCAGCGACCTCGCCGAGTGGCTGCGCGGTCTCGACGAGCCCTCGGTGGCGCCGCTGCTGACGGCGCTGGGGGAGACCCTCGACTCGTTCGTGGAGATCGGGCTCGGCTACCTCAGCCTCGACCGCCCATCCGGCACGCTCTCGGGCGGCGAGTCACAGCGCACCAAGATGATCCGTCACCTCGGGTCGTCGCTCACCGACGTGACCTACGTGTTCGACGAGCCGACCATCGGGATGCACCCCCACGACATCCAGCGGATGAACGACCTGTTGCTGCAGCTGCGCGACAAGGGCAACACCGTGCTGGTCGTCGAGCACAAGCCGGAGGCGGTCGCGATCGCGGATCACGTCGTCGACCTCGGCCCCGGCGCCGGAACCGGCGGTGGGGAGGTGGTGTTCGAGGGCACCGTCGAGGGGCTGCGGTCCAGCGGCACGCTGACCGGGCGGCACCTGGACGACCGGGCCTCCGTGAAGCCGTCGGTGCGGACACCGTCGGGCGTGCTGGAGGTGCGCGGCGCCAGCGCCCACAACCTGCAGGACGTCGACGTCGACATCCCGCTCGGCGTGCTGGTCGTGGTGACGGGCGTGGCGGGCTCGGGCAAGAGCTCGCTGATCCACGGCTCGGTGTCGGGCCGGGACGGGGTGGTGACGGTCGACCAGGCGGCGATCAAGGGCTCGCGACGCAGCAACCCGGCCACGTACACCGGCTTGCTGGAGCCGATCCGCAAGGCGTTCGCGAAGGCCAACGGCGTGAAGCCGGCGCTGTTCAGCGCCAACTCCGAGGGCGCCTGCCCGACCTGCAACGGCGCCGGTGTCATCTACACCGACCTCGGGGTGATGGCCACCGTCGCCACCACCTGCGAGGAGTGCGGGGGGAAGCGCTTCCAGGCGGCGGTGCTGGACTACCGGTTCGGCGGTCGCAACATCGCCGAGGTCCTCGACCTGCCGGTCGAAGACGCGGTCACCTTCTTCGGCGCCGGGGACGCGCGGACGCCTGCGGCGCACGCGATCCTCGAGCGGCTCGCCGACGTCGGGCTCGGCTACCTCCGCCTCGGCCAGCCGCTCACGACGCTGTCCGGCGGCGAGCGGCAGCGGCTCAAACTGGCCACCCACATGGCCGAGAAGGGCGACGTCTACGTCCTCGACGAACCGACCACCGGCCTGCACCTCGCCGACGTCGAGCAGCTGCTCGGCCTGCTCGACCGGCTCGTCGACTCCGGCAAGTCGGTCATCGTCATCAATCACCATCAGGCGGTCATGGCGCACGCCGACTGGATCATCGACCTCGGCCCCGGCGCCGGCCACGAGGGGGGCCGGATCGTCTTCGAGGGAACACCCGCCGACCTCGTCGCCGCCCGCTCCACCCTCACCGGCGAGCACCTCGCGGCCTACGTGGGCCAACTGACCCATCTTGGCCAGGAATAGCGCACGGGGGACTCGAGGGTGTAGGGTTCGCGCCCATGAGAAAACTCCTGATCCTCCTCGTCGTCGTTGCCGTGCCTTCCGTCGCCATGATGATGCCGGCGACATCCTTGCCCGCCGGCTCGCCACACATCCCCGACATGTTCACGAAGGTTCCGTTTGGTGTGCGGCTCGTCGCCAGCAAGAACGCGAGCCGGAAGCTGTACTTCGCCAACACCATCGGCAATATCGGGAACGGTCCACTGGAGCTCCGGGCCGAGAACAACGCCGTCACAGGAACGACCAACGCGATCCAGGAGATCTACACCCACGCGGGGAAGGGGACCGGAAATCTCCAGCTGGTCTCATCGGCGCCCATCGGCACGTTCGACTTCCACCCTGCGCACAACCACTGGCACATGGGAGACTTCGCCCGATACGAGCTGCGTTCGATCAACACTGACGGCACGACCGGTCCCGTCGTCGCGATGACCGGCAAGTTCAGCTTCTGCATGATCGACACCGACACCATCGACTCCACGATCGCGCACTTCGGGATGGGGCTGCAGCACAGCTGTGGGCAGAGCGCCCGCCAGGGCGTCAAGGTGGGGATGGGCGATACCTATTCCGCATTCCTGCCCGATCAGTTCGTCGACATCACGACCATCGCCGACGGCACCTACCGGCTCGTGTCGGTGGCCGACCCGAACACCGCTGATCGTCCGGGCGGGCGCCTCCAGGAAACGAACGATCACAACAACGCGGCATCGGTCGACGTCACGATCACACGGACCGCTGTCACGATCGTTCCTGGATCGGGTCGAAGCCTGATCGACGCTCCGTAGCTCAGGTCCCCAGTAGCGGCTGGCAGCGTGGGCAGGCGAACGTGATGCGCCGGGGGTCGCCGGGGCGCCCCGTCCCGGGCGCCAGGAACGAGCGGATCGGGGTTCCGCAGCGCCGGCACGGTCTCCCGCCGCGCCCGTAGACCCACAGGTCGTGCCCGGGTCGCGGGTCCTCCGTGGTCACGCGGCGGCGACCGGAGCGGTTGCGATCCATCAGGGACCTCATCAGCTCGACGAGGCGATCCGGGGTCGGCGAGCGCGCCGACCGCGGTCCGTGGGTCCACCCCGCGAGGAAACACACCTCGGAGCGGTAGACGTTGCCCGGTCCGGCCATCACGGTCTGATCGATGAGCGCCTCGCCCACCTCCCGCTCCGGCGATGCCGTGAGCCTGCGGGTCGCCTCGGCCGCATCCCAGTCCTCACCGAGCACGTCGGGGCCGAGGTGGGAGAGGAGCTGCGGCTCCGCCGACGTGCGGATCACCTCGAGCCGACGGAGTCGATGGCCGACCGCGATCCGGTCGTCCGTGGCGAGGACGCCGCGGACTTCGAACGCGCGTCCTCTCCACCGCTCGCCGGGGTCGTACAGGCGCCACGACCCGTCCATGCCGAGATGCGAGTGCACCGACACGCCGCGATCGGTGCGCACGAAGAGGTGCTTGCCGCGCGGAGCGACCTCCGAGACGACGTGTCCCGAGAGATCGGTGGTCGCGTAGCGCGGTACGCGGAGATCGGTCCGCGTCAGCACGCGTCCCGCGAACGCCTCGTGCATCCGCGCCGCGGTCGCGAACACCGTGTCGCCCTCTGCCACGCCGCCATCATCGGTGACGGATCGCGGGCCGGCACGGCCCCCCGTTGCGGACCGATGTGTGAAGCGACGGGTGGTCGGGTACGGAGGGGTCTGGAGACATGACAGGAGGAGGTGACCAAACATGATCTGGACCATCCTGGCTGTGATCGGATTGATCGCCGTCCTCATGTGGCTGTTCTAAGGGGCGATCAGGAACGACCGAGCGGATCAAGCCGCAGAAGGCGACTCGAACCGCTCCATGAAGGGATCGAGCATCGCGAGGAGCGCATCGATCACCGCTTCCTCGCCGGCCCCTTCGTAGTGGACCCCGTCGCGACGCGCCGTGACCCCCTCGATCCGGTCGTCGCACGGGGCCACGTCTTCCCTGCAGACGACATCCGTGATGCTGATGAACGCGCTCAGCTCCGGATGTTGTTCTGCGTACTCACGGAGCATGCGATTCCACGGCACGGTGACCTCCCGGTAGTGCGCGATCTGGAACTGCGGCCAATCGCAGCCGATCTCGCGACAGCGCTCGTAGACGCTCTCGGCCGGAGGCTCCGCACCGACGAACACCACGATCGCTCCGCGTGACCCGAGCCGACGGACGGTCGCGTCCAGCGCGTCTGCCCGGAGCGACCAGAAGCGGGCGCTGCCCGCCTGGACGAGGGTGCCGTCCTCGTCGCGGAACCCTGAGACCGAGAAGCGATCCCACCACACGATCAGCTCGGGGTCGGCGGTCCCGATCAGGGCGTCCTGGCGTTTCGCGACCTCGGCACGGCAGCCCGGCACCACACCCGGCCACGCGGCGCCGTCCGGCCGGACGGGCGTCTCACCGGTCGGAGGGCATCCGCCGAGCGCCGCGGTGACGAACCGCCATCCTTCCGGCGTGAAGGCCCGTTCGAACGCCGTGCCGAGCCGGGCCGGGACGGAGTCCCCGACCATCATCACGACGGGGACGCCCTCCTCGATCGGCGGGACCCGCGTCAGTCCGAGCGAGACGCCGGCCACGACGACGAGGGTGACCGGAACGGCCACGAGCGTCACCGCGGTCCGTCGCCGGAGCCCGTCGACACGGCCCGCGGGAGCGCCGGCTCGCCGACGCCGGAACGCGGGAAAGGATCCGCTCCGGATCGGCCTCTCGACGAGCGCGAAGGAGAGCGCCGCGAGGCCGAACGTGAGCGCCACGGCCGCGGCCTGCCGGAGCACGAGGTCTTCGACTCCTGGCTCGCGGACCCCCAGCCAGAGCGTGACCGGCCAGTGCCACAGGTACGCGCCGTAGGAAACGACGCCGATCCACACGAGGGGCCTCCACGACAGCGTCCACCCCGCGACGACACCGCCGGCGCCGACCCACAGGGGCGCGACGATCGCGAGCGTGCCGACGGAGACGAGGAGCGCGCCGCCGAAGAAATAGCCTCGAGCGCCCGGCACGATCGTCAGGAGCCCGATCAGGAGGCTGGCCGCGCCCGCCGCCAGCACCCACGTCCCATGTCGCTCGAGGCGGGCGCGGCCACCGGGCGAAGCGACGAGCGCAGCTCCCGCCGCGCCCAGCAGGGGCTCGAAGAGCCTGGCGTCGGTCCCCATGTAGGCGCGTTCGACGTGCCCGGGAGCCCACAGGATCGCGAGCAGCCCGATGGACACCCCGACCCCGAGGACGGCGAGGATGCCCACGGCGGTCCGCGGTCGCAGGCCTACCGTCGCCACTCCGAAGACCAGCAACGGCCACAGCAGGTAGAACTGCTCCTCGATCGCGAGCGACCAGGTGTGTTCGAGCGGCGAGTCGACGCCGATGTCGGCGAAGTAGGTCGACGTCTCGACGAAGTGCCAGTTCGCGACGTAGCCCGTCGTGGCGAGGAGATCTCCTCGCATCGACGCGCGCTCCGTGTACGTCGCGGTCAACGCCGTCACGACGCCCACGGTCAGCAGCACGAGGACCAGAGCGGGCAGCAGGCGCCGAGCGCGCCGAGCCCAGAAGGCGGAGAGCGACACCCGACCGGTGCGCCGGATCTCCTCGAGCAACAACGACGTGATCAGGAACCCGGAGAGGACGAAGAAGATGTCGACGCCGACGAACCCCGCGCGGAACCCGGGAAGGCGGACGTGGAACGCGATCACGAGCAGGACAGCGATCGCGCGCATGCCGTCGAGCGCTCGGACGTGCTGGGTCACATGCGCCTCCGGCAGGAGCATATCGGGGGGCGGATCCGGAGCGAGCGCGTGCGCGTCTAGCGGCTGAGCCGGTGCTCGGGCTGATGGACCAGCGGGTCGAGCGAGCGGCTGAAACGGTTCGCGTTCTGCTCGTAGTCGGCGCGCCGCCGATAGTCGGTGGGGCTCATCCCCATGTGACGGCGGAACGTCGTGGTGAAGTGGCTCGGGCTGTGGAAACCGACCCGGTGCAGGATCTGGGTGATCGTGAGGTCGGACTCACGGAGCAGTTGCGCCGCCCGCGCGATCCGCAGCGAGATCAGGTAGCGATACGGGGGCATGCCCACCATCGAGGTGAACTGCCTCGTGAAGTAATACGGGCTGAGCGAGGCCTGCGCGGCGATGGTGTTCAGATCGACGTCGCGCGAAAGGTTCTGGGCGAGGAACAGTTGCACCTCGTGGATCTTGCGCTGGAGATGCGGGCTCGGGAGCCCGTCGTCGATCACCGTCATGCGGCCCTCATGGTGTCCCTCACAAGGGTACGCCGCCGGAGGAAGACCTGGCTTTCGCAATCCTGCCCGTTTCGGGCCCGTTCACGCTCATCCGTGCTCACACCATCCGCTCCGGCACCACGATCTCGTCGTATTCGGCCTCAGAGAGGTACCCGAGCGCCAGGGCGGCGTCCTTCAGCGTGCTGCCCTCGTGATGGGCTTTCTTCGCGATCTCCGCTGCCTTGTCGTAGCCGATCTTCGGCGTCAGCGCGGTGACGAGCATCAGGGAACGGTGCACGAGCTCCTCGATCCGCTCGCGGTTGGGTTCCAGCCCGTCGATGCAGAACTCGCGGAACGTCCGACTGACGTCGGCGAGGAGGCGTGCGGACTGCAGCACGTTGCGGATCATCACGGGCTTGAACACGTTCAGCTCGAACGAACCGTGCGAACCCGCGATCTTGATCGCCGTGTCGTTGCCGAAGACCTGCGTGGCGACCATCGTGACGGCCTCGCATTGGGTCGGGTTCACCTTGCCCGGCATGATCGACGAACCCGGCTCGTTCTCCGGCAGGATCAGCTCGCCGATCCCCGCCCGCGGTCCCGAGCCGAGCAGGCGCACGTCGTTCGCGATCTTCATCAGCGACGCCGCGAGCGTGGCGAGGGCTCCGCTCGCGTGCACGATCGCGTCGTTCGCCGCGAGGGCCGCGAACAGGTTGGGAGCGCGGACGAACGGCTGACCGGTGAGCTCGGCGATCCTGGTCGCGCATGCGTCGCCGAAACCCTCCGGAGCGTTCAGGCCGGTGCCGACCGCGGTGGCGCCGACCGCGAGCTCGAAGAGGTGGGGAAGCGTCTGCTCGATCCGTTCGACGTCGTCGTCGAGCTGCGCGACGTAGCCGGAGAACTCCTGTCCGAGGGTGAGGGGGACCGCGTCCTGCAGGTGGGTACGGCCGATCTTCACGATGTCTGCCCACGCGGTTGCCTTCGCATCGAGGGCGTCTCGGAGCGATCGGACCGAGGGGAGCACCCGATCGGTCAGCTGCATCGCCGTCGCGATGTGCATCGCGGTCGGGAACGTGTCGTTCGAGGACTGCGACATGTTGACGTGGTCGTTGGGATGCACCGGCACCTTGGAGCCGAGCTCGCCCCCGGCCAGCTCGATCGCCCGGTTCGAGATGACCTCGTTCACGTTCATGTTCGTCTGCGTGCCGGAGCCGGTCTGCCAGACGTAGAGGGGGAAGTGATCGTCGAGATCGCCGGCGAGGACCTCGTCGGCGGCCGCGACGATCAGGTCCGCCAGCGATCGATCGAGCAGGCCACGTTCGGCGTTCTCGAGCGCGGCCGCCTTCTTGAGCAGGGCGAGCGCGTGGATGACCTCCATCGGCATCCGCTCCGCGGCCGCGTCGCCGATCGAGAAGTGATGCAGTGAGCGCTCGGTCTGCGCGCCCCAATACCGGTCGTTCGGGACCTCGATGGGCCCGATCGAGTCGGTCTCGGTGCGGGAGTCGGTCATCGCGTGCGCACCCTCCGGACGTGCTGCGGAACGTGAAGTCCTGACCTCCATCCTCCCATGCGCGGAGCCCGGACATGCGAGGGGGCGGCCCGTCCGGGCCGCCCCCTGGCGTGTGCTTCGAGAAGGGTTGACTACCCTCCTGGCTGCGTCACGCCGTTCACGTCGAGAGTGTACGGCGCGTACTGCGTGACCAGCTGGGTGCCGTCGTGGTAGGTGACGATCGCCGCCACCACGTCGGCGCGTGGTCCCGATGGCGTCGGCCACGGCGGTCCCGCTCAGCGAACCGTGGAACGTGCCGTCCACGGGGATGCTGAACAGGTGCGCGTCGCCGCCACCCGCCGAGTCGTAGGCCACGAGCTGCACGGTGTAGCCCTCGACCTCGACCGGGTTGAACTCGGTGGCGGACTGCCAGGCATCGAGGCTGGCGCCGTCACCGTCGGGGACCTGGACGCCGTCGATCGCGACGTTGTCCACCCAGAACCCGTCGAAGTGCAGCCCTCCGTCGTTGAAGACGCGGAACGCGAGCCCCACGGTCCTCACCGGCGAAGGCGGACAGGTCGCAGGTCTGCGGGGCGAAGACCGGAGGGTCGTTCTCCCCGTTGAATCCCTGACCGAATCCCGGCCCCACGTTGCCGAGGGCCGGATCGGTGTCGTCCACCGTGTCCGTGCACTCGAGGCTCGTGTAGGTGTCACCGCCGTCGTCGGTGATCTGGGCGTATCCGAAGTCGAACGTCAACTCCAGGTCCCAGGCGGCGTCGAAGGTGAGCTCCGGCGAGCCTGCCGGGATGGTGACCTCCTGCACGATCACGTCGTTCAGGTTGTCTGCGACCGGCGAGTGGAGCGCGGGTCCATCGGCCCCGCTCGGTGGCGCATCGTCGACCGTCCAGGTGATCGGAAGCGCGGGGAGCGCGTCTGCCCCCTGGAACTCGATGTCCGTGACGTCACCGGCGCTCAGGAACGCGCCACTGCCGTCCATCAGTCGGACGAAGTCCCCGCCGTTGGGCGGCGCTCCGGGCGTGTCGTACGCGTCGTTGTCCGGCGCGCCGGTCTCCCAGTTGATCGAGGCGTGGAGCCGGTCGACCGAGTAGAGGTCCTGGTCGGCCCCGTTCAGCGTCGCCCCGTCGTCCAGGGACGCATCCAGCGCCATCGTCGCCTGCCAGACGTCGATCGCCTCGGAGACGGTCGTCCCCGGGGCGACGTCGTCCAGGACCGCCTGGATGGCGTCGAACCCCTGATTGTCCGAGTCGTTGTGGATCGTCGAGATGACCTCGTCACCGTAGGTGTCCATCAGCCACAGCAGGAAGCTGTAGGCCGCACCGTAGTCACAGAGGATCTCCTGTTCGTGATCGAAGTCCTGATCACCCCACACGTTGAGTGAGTTCTCAGGACCACCCGGTCTCGGATTGGGGTTCGCGTCGGTCTGGACGCTGTTGTAACCCTGGAAGCACTGGATGTGGGAGTCGAAGTGGAGGTCGGTGATCGGGGCGGCAGGGTCGCCGTACCCCGTCAGCGCGATCGCCACGTCCGACGTCCCCTCGTTGATCCAGGTGGCCTCCGGCGGGTCGACGTACGAGAGCAGCAGGTGCTGGTACTCGTGGGCGAAGACCCCCTCGTAGAGGCTCGGCCGCGCCGGAGCGCTCGCGCAGTTGTCACCAGGGACCGGCTCGTTCGGCGGGTTCTGACCGGTGCGGTGCAACCAGTCGAACGCGTCGATCGTCATGACGTTGCGGTTGAAGAACCCGTTCAGTCCCGACGAGAAGAACCCCGCGATGTACGAGAACCCCTGCGTGTTGTTCAGGTCGTAGAGGTTGTCGTCGCGCACGTTGTCGATCAGCACGACGATGTCGTCTCCGTCGCCGATGTAGTACTGCGGCGGAAGCCCCAGCTGGGCGGCTCCGGGCGCGTTCCCACCGTTCCGTTGCGGCGGGACGCTGAAGACGTCCGACTCGATCGGATAGATGTTGCGGTCGAACTGGTTGATCAGGAAGCGGACCTGCGCGTCCGTGACGGTCGTCCGCTCGCCGTTCCGGCAGTCACCGTCCTGGAAGTTCAGGTCCGTCGTGGTGATGCCGTTGAGCGTCCGGGTGCCCGTTGCGGTCCAGACCTCGATGTGCTTCCCCTTGCCGCGCTTGACTGAAGTTCTTCGTGTAGAAGCCGCCGGCGACATCGTCGAGACCGAGCCACGTGCGAACGTCGCCCACCTGCGGCGGCGTTTTCGCATTGGGGTGTGCGACCTTGGCACCTCGGAGCCGGATCGGCGCCTTGAGGTCATTCGGCGTACGGACGATGTCCGACCCGTTGCCTCTCTCCGGGGCTTGCGTACTCGCGGAGCTCGCGCCGGCGGCGGGCACGAACATCGCCGCGAGCGCGACTACGAGCGCTGCGATGAGGGATCGCCTCATGCAACCTCCTCTCATATGGTCCCCGTGGTGGGGGACAGGGGGGTATGTGCCGGGGGTCGGGAGGTCGTCCGCGTCCCGGCGGTCGAGCTTCCGGCAACTTATCGACGGGTTCCGAAAGACGTCAACCGAACTGGTCTACGCATCTGCTCGCGCGGGGGTTCGAGGGAAATCCAGACGGGTACGAGCACCTGGAGACACCGGAACGGACAGAGGAGGTCGGCATGGAGACGTGGGTATGGGTGGTGATGATCGCCGCCGTGGCGGTGGTGGCGGTGGTCGTCTGGCTGCTCGTTCGAGGGGCGAGGACCCGTGCGCTGCAGAAGGACTTCGGCTCCGAATACGATCGGACGATGGCTCGCGCAGGGGACCGCGGTCTCGCGGAGTCGGATCTCCGCGAACGTCGCGAGCGCGTGAGCGCGCTCGACGTCCGACCTCTCTCGCGGTCCGATCACGATCGGTTCGCATCCGAGTGGACGAAGGTGCAGGCGCAGTTCGTCGACGCGCCGTCGGACGCGGTGACCGAGGCGGACGACCTCATCCAGCAGGTGATGGCGACGCGCGGGTACCCGATGGAGGACTTCGATCGGCGCGCCGCCGATGTGTCGGTGGAGCACCCGGACGTGGTCGAGAACTACCGGTCCGCGCACTCGATCGCGGTCAAGGAAGCCCGCCAGGACGGTGACGGGGACACCGAGGCGCTGCGCAAGGCGATGGTCTACTACCGCTCCCTGTTCGACGAGCTCCTGATCGTCGAGGACGGCCAGGACCGCCGGAACTAGGACGTCTCCGCGTCGTCGGGCGCGCGACGGTGGCGCCAGATCCAGAACCCGATGAGCAGGGCCGCCAGCGCGAGGCCGCCGAGACCGATCCGGGTGATGATCCGATCGATCGTCTCGACGTTGTTGCCGACGATGTAGCCGAGAAGGGCGAGCCCCGTCGCCCACAGCACCATCGTGGGAACCGCGTAGGCGAAGAACTTCAGGGGTCGGACACCGGAGGACCCGGCGACGAACGGGACGAAGACCGCCGCTCCCGTCACGAAGCGCCCGAGCACGATCGTCTTGCCGGCGTTCGCGGCGATCGACGCCTGCGCTTGCGTGACCCGGTCCTCGAACCGTCGGAGGATCGGGGCGCGCCGCAGCAACCCGTCGCCGTACCGGCGACCGATCAGGTAGCCGGCCGACGTCCCGAGCACGCCGAAGACGGCGCCGCACGCGATGACACCCGCGAGGGAGAGCTCGCCCTGACCGGCGTAGACACCGCCGATCGCGAGGATGATGTCACCGGGGACGAGGATGCCCGTGAAGGCGGCGGACTCGAAGAACATCGCGACCGACACGATCACGTAGCCGTACGTCTCGAAGAACGGCCGGAGCCACTCCAGGAGCTGCGTCACGAGGGCGAGGAGCCGCATGACCCACAGCATGGCGCACAGGACCGGCGCCGAACCCAGCCGGTCTCGGTTGGGGAAGCCGGAGAGCGGGAATGGTCTTGACCGTGTCGGAATGCCGATGAGTACGGTTGTCACGGTCCCGGAAACTCACCATCAAGGTGCCGGTGACGCTCGCGACCAGCTGCGCCGATCGGGGATGGTCCGATTGCTCCGCGACGCGGCCATCCGGCTCCGCTCGGCCGACGGCACGACGTACGCCCGGGCCCTCGGCCATTCGTCACTCTTGACCTTGATCCCGGCCGTGATCGCCGTGATCGGCCTCGTCGCCGTCTTCCACCTCACCGGATTCGCGCGCGTGCTCGAAGACGCGGCAGCCTCGTTCGCGCCTGGCCCTGCGGGGAGCATCCTGACGGAGGCGCTCGGCCGGGCGAAGTCCTCCGCGGGCCCGACCGCGCTGCTGGTCGGGCTCGCGGGCATGTTGGTCTCAGGCACCGTCGGCATGACCCATCTCGAACGGGCTGCGAACCGGATCTACGGCGTCGACGAGGATCGGAGCCCGCGGCAACGGCTCGTGCTCGCCTTCGTGCTCGCCGCGACGGTCGAGGTGATGCTGATCGTCGGGCTCGGCGTGATCGTGGCGGGCGGGTCGATCGGCGAAGGATCGGCCGGCGAGGCCGGCTGGGGCTTGTGGTCGTTCCTACGCTGGCCCGTCGGGGTCGGTCTCGTTGCCGTCGCGATGACGATCATCTTCCGCGTGGTGCCGAACCGGCACCAGCCCCAGTTCTCGTGGCTCCTCTCGGGGACGACCGTGTCGGTCACGGCGTGGGTCGCGGCGACGTTCCTACTCGGTTTGGTCTACGAGCACGCCTCGCTGCTCGGCGACGCGTTCGGTCCGCTCGTCGGCATCGTCGCCCTGCTGGTGTGGGCGTATGCGACCGGGTTGGCCGTGCTGGTCGGCCTCGCGTTCGCCGCACAGCTGGAGGCGGAGCGTGCCGATCGTCCTTGACGCAGGTCGGCGGCCGTGGTTGCCTCGTCGACACATCTTCTGAGGAGTCCCAGCTGGAGACAGTCCCCCGCGGTCAGTTGCGCCGGTTCGCGCCCAGCCTCGTCGCCTCGATCTTGCTCACACTGACGATCTCCGCTGTCGCCCGGGCTGCTCCGGCGAGTCAATGCACTTTCGACGACGACACGGGGGTCGCGACCGTGACGGTCGGGGATGGACTCCTCGCGACGATCTCCCGGAGTGGTGCGGCAGTGGCTGTTGACGGCGTGCCCTGTCAGACGGCGAGCGTCACAACGACCGATCTGATCGAGGTCATGCTGCCGTCTGCCTCACAGGCCGAAACGGTCGTCGTCGATCTGTCGGGCGGCCCGCTCGCGCCTGGCGTCACCGACGAGGACGACGGATCATCGGAGATCGAGGTGCAGATCGACGGCGCCGATGACGACTTCGACACGCTCCGGATCGTCGGCAGTGCCGGTGCCGACGCGATCGCGGTCCACACGGCCTCGGCGAACCTGAACGCGAACGAGCAGGTCGCAGACGACGACGTGACCATCGACCTCCCCACATCGATCCAGCTGCTCGGGGGCGAGGGAGACGATCTCCTGTCGCTCCCCGACCTCAGCCCGGGAGGCTCCTTCGAGCTCGCCGAACTGCAGGGCGGCCCGGGTGAGGACCGCTTGATCGGCGGCATGGGTGAGTCGGACATCGACGGCGGACAAGGCCGCGACACCGTCGATTATTCCTGGGTCCCGGGCGGCATCAACATGATCTGGGAGACGGACGGCGCCTTCATCTGGAGTGGCCTCGGCCAGGACGACCTGGTGAGCGTCGAGGTCGCGATCCTGACCGATGATCACGACACGGTCGCCTATCAGGGAGATGCCAGCGGCGAGACGAGGACGAGAGGGGCTCCCGACGGGATCTTGATCTTCCTGGATACCTGGACCGGTGCTCCCGGCGAGCGGATCGTGCACGCTGGTCCCGGAGGCTTCGACTCGCTCGAGTTCTACCCCGATGTGGATCAGCCGCTCACGTTGGATCTGTCGGTGGGCACGGTCGGCGGATCGTGGGTCGGTTCGCACACGGGCATCGACCTCCTGTTCGGAAGGGATGGCGACGACCGATTCCGCATCACGGAGCGAGGGAACTATCCGACGATCGTCGGCGGGGACGGGACGGACGTCCTCGCATTCCGGGAGGCGATCGAAGGGATCAACGTCACCCTCGGGCAGCCTACGTTCGGGCCCCGGAAGTGGATCGAGGCGTTCGAGCTCGAGCGGGTGCTGGGGTCGGACTTCAACGACGTGTTCCTCGGACCGTCCGGCGTCATGGACCCGGTGGAGCTCTTGGGGTTCCTCGGCCGCGACGAGCTCAGAGGAGGAGACGGACCGGATCTCCTCGCCGGCGGCGAGGGTCCAGACATCCTCCGCGGGTTCGGGGCAGCGGACACCCTGAAAGGCTGGCTCGGCGACGACGTACTCAGGGCAGGGCCGGGTCCCGACGCGCTCGATGGTGGTCCCGGCGCCGATGTATGCGTCGGGGGCCCTGGTACCGACACCTTCACGGGATGCTGAGCCAGCCGCTAGGCTCGACGGATCCGGGGCGGTAGCTCAGTTGGTCAGAGCAGCGGACTCATAATCCGTCGGTCGCAGGTTCAAGTCCTGCCCGCCCCACCAACATCGCCACAGGGCAATGGCCTGCGTCTCGCAGATCCGACGATCGGCCGACCTCCATGCATGTCTCTATCCCGTGCCAGCCTCGAGACACCTGACGAGATCGTCGAGCTCGTCGGCGAAGGTTGCTTCGTTTGGGGTTGATCGTGGATAAAGGATGCACTCGATGGGTATCGGACCACCCTGGACGTCCCCCAAGGAGGATCGGCATGAAGAAGCTGCTCGTCGCGCTCGCTGCCATCATCGGCATGCTCGTGATCTTGCCCAGCTCGGCGATCGCGATCACGGATGGCACGCCTGACACCGGCAACCGCTACCCGTTCGTCGGCCTCCTCGCCTTCCGCGACGCCGACGGCGAGTACATGCACCGTTGCTCGGGGACGTTGCTCACGCCGACGATCGTGCTGACGGCCAGTCATTGCACCGACGGCACGTCGGTCGTGCACGCGTACTTCTCGTTCCAGGTGCCCGACGACTTCCGCGAGAACCCTGTGGGCGTGCTCGGAACGCCCCACACGAATCCGCTGTACAACCCGAACACCCTCGACAACGACGCGTCGGTGGTGGTGCTGTCGACCCCCATCTCCCTCGGCACCTATCCGGTGCTCCCGCACGAAGGCCTCCTGAGCGAGCTGAAGGCGGCGCACGAGATCCAGGATGACGTGTTCGTCAACGTGGGGTACGGCGTCCTGAACGGCTCGCCTCCGCCGATCCTGGTGGACAACGAGGACCGTTGGTACTCGACGTCGCCGTACGGCGGGCTCACACAGAACAACCTGCATCTCCAGGGCAACCACCGGGCGACCGGTCAGGGTGGGACGTGCTTCGGTGATTCGGGTGGTCCCCACTTCTGGGAGGACTCGCTGATCCTCGTTTCGGTGACGAGCTGGGGCGACGCGATCTGCCACTCGCTGGATATGACGCAGCGGACCGACATCCCGTCGGTGCTCGATTGGCTGCGCGAGGAGTTCGGCGTGGTGCCCGCGGCCTAGCGAGAAACGTTCGGTGGCCATGTCGAAGGTTCTGTTGGAGATGAGCGTGTCGCTGGACGCGAGCAGTCCGCGAGCGACCCACCTCACCTACGAAGTGGATCACTCCGTCGCCGACGCGCGCTGAGCGGCAGACGCGCACTCTCCGAACTCGATCAGCGCGGTCGAGATCCTCCCTGCGAAGATGCGATCTCACGACGAGCGGGGGTTGACGTCGGTGTTCACCGTCGAGCAGCGGGATGCTCTCTGCGAGCGGATGCTCAGGCTCGGGGAGGCGGATGAGCGTGTCGTTGCCGGAGCCGTCGTGGGCTCGCTCGCCGAGGACGGCGGTGGCGACCGCTTCTCCGACCTGGACATGACCTTCGGCATCGCCGGCGATGTGGCGGTCGCCGACGTGCTCGACGACTGGACGCGCACGCTCATCGGCGAGCTCGACGCGGTGCAGCTCGCCGACCTCCAGCGCGGATCCACGACCTACCGCGTGTTCCTGTTGCCGGAAGCGCTGCAGTTCGACCTCTCGATGACCCCGGCCGCGCAGTTCCGCCCCGCGGGGCCACGGTTCCGGCTCGTGTTCGGCGAGATGGCGGAGGACGGATCCGAGGCTCCCACGCCGGCGGCGACGGAGGGGCTCTTCATCCCCACGCCGCCGGTCGCGGAGGCGATCTTCGGGTGGGGCGTGATCTACGCGCTCCACGCGCGAGCGTGCATCGAACGAGGGCGTGTCTGGCAGGCCGAGCACTACGTGGGCGCGGTGCGCGATCATGCGCTGGCGCTCGCGTGCCTGCGCGAAGGCCTGCCCCCAGCGCAGGCGCGGTCCTTCGACGACCTTGCCAGCGAAACCCTCGCTCGATACGGGGAAGCCCACGTCGGCTCGGTCGATCCTGAGCAAGTCCGGACCGCTCTGGCCGCTACCGCCAACGCGCTTGTACACGAGGGCGTGGAGGCGCGGCTCGCGCACGCTCCCGTCGTCGCGGAGCGCCTCGCCGAGCTTCGCTGACGATCGATGACGTACGCTCCGGCGATGGATGTCGCGCCAGGCTCCGAGGGGACGTTCGAGCGAGGCGATGACGCGAGGTTCACCGGCGAGGTGTGGCTCCGATCCGCGCTCACGGCCGACGACGGCACGAGCGTCGCGCTCGTCCACTTCTCGCCCGGTGCGCGTACCCGCTGGCATCGCCATCCCGGCGGTCAGTTCCTCTTCGCCGTCACCGGGCGCGGGCGTGTTCGCTCTCGAGCGGGGACGGGCCACGTCCTGGAGCCCGGGGACGTGATCCACGTCGGCGACGAGTGGCACTTCCACGGCGGCGCGCCCGACGCTCCCATGGTCCACGTGGCCGTGAACGGCGGTGGGGCTCCCGAGTGGGGCGATCCCGTCACCGACGAGGAGTACGGGGAGGGGTTCTGAGCGCTCCGACCGACTCCGAGGAGGTACGCGGGCTCTATTCGCTCCCGCCCGAGGAGTTCACGGCGGCGCGCGATCGCCTCGCCGGTGAGCTGAAGGAGGCCGGCGAGACGGATCGGGCCGCCGCGGTGAAGAAGCTCCGGAAGCCCAGCATCGTCGCGTGGGCCGTCAACGCGGTGGCGCGCGATCGACCCGAGGACGTGGAGGCGCTGCGCTCCGCAGGCCAGGCGCTGCGCCGTGCTCAGCGGAAAGCGCTGTCGGGCGGTGGCGGCGAGGACCTCCGCACCGCGACCGACGACCGTCGCGCCCTGGTCGGCTCGCTCACCGATGCGGGCGTCGCGGCGATCGGGGCGCGGGGCTCGGCACATCGCGATGCGATCGCGTCGACGCTGGATGCCGCGTCGATCGACGACGAGCTCGGCGCGCTCCTGCAAGCTGGGGTCCTCGAACGCGAGGCCACGCCGACGGCAGGGTTCGGCGCGATCGAGGGCTTCGAGGTCCTGCAGGGAGGCGGTGGCGAGGACGCCGAGACCGCGGAGGAGGATCCGGCCGATGTCCGCCGGGAGCGCTCCCGCGAGGCGCGTGCGGCTTCGCAGCGGGCCACCGCCGCCGAGCGCGCCGCGGAAAGCGCCCGCCGCCGGGCGGAGGGGCTGAAGGACAAGGCGACGGCCGCGGTGAACGCCGCGCGCGAGGCCGAGTCGGAGGCCAAACGACTGACCGAGGAAGCGAAGACCGAGCGCAAGCGCGCCGACCGGGCGGCGAAGCTGGCCGGCGGCGACTGACCGGAACGACCGGCAGCGAGCCGCCCGTCAGGGCGCGCCGCGGCCGGCGAGGGCGATCGCCCGCTCCACGATCTCCACGAGCGGTTCCGGGACGGCAGCGGCCTCGAGGTCGGCGAACCGGCGCCAGGCGCGCGCCGGCTTCTGGCGGTCGCCGTGGATGCCGGCGACCCCCTCGAAGTCGGGGGCCAGCTCCACCCGATCCTCCCCGGCGACCTCCGCGATCAAGCGGTTCAACTGCGACTCGGCCTCGCTCGGTTCGGCGTCCGCGGGTGCGTCCCGGTCGTGGACGGCGACGAAGGGCAGTCCCACGGCGCGGCTGATCCTGCCGAACAGCGGGATGTTCCCCTTGCCGCCGCACTCGATGATCGAGATCCGCTCCCGGTCGGGGTCGTGTCCCAGCGCTTCGAACACGAAGGGCAGCGTGAGCTTCTCGGTGAGCCCCTCCACCAGCACGGCGGCGCGCGCCAGGAAGAGCTCGCTCCGGGAAGAGTCGAACTCGGAGAAGGCGCGGAACTCTTCGTCCGCCGGGAGCGGCTCCGGTTGCAGGAGGAGCGTCCCGACCTTCGGCCTGCGTTCGGTGAACACGAGCTCGTCCAAACGCACGACGTTGAGGAACGCGGGGGAGTGCGTGGTGTAGAGGACCTGATTGCCGCGGGACGCGATGAGCCGGAGCAGCCGGTACAGGTAGCGCTGGGCCTGCGGCGGGAGGAACAGCTCGGGTTCCTCCATCAGGACGATGACACCGGTGATGCCCGCTCGCTGCCAGGACTCCAGGCCGGCGATCAGTCCGTGCGCGGGAGCCGTGGCACCGGTCGTGGGCCAGCCGTCCGACGCCGCGCGATCGACGGCTGCGCGGACGATCGCTTCGACCGGATGGTGCGCCGCCCCCGGGCCGGTCGGAGCGATGATCTGCCCATCCCGGAGGTCGGCGGGGAAGAAGAGCGTCGGGGGCCGTGCCGTTCCGTCCGATGAGGGATCCGAAGGCGCGTCGGAGACGGAGATCGTGGAGCCGTCGGCCAGCTCGCCCACGATCCGGATCGACGCCGTCGCTGCCGGGTCGTCTTCGGGGACGTCCCCCGCGTCGAGCGGCGCTGCCTCGGGGTCGAGCAGCGCCCAGATCGCGGTCAGGAGGTTCGACTTGCCGGCGCTCTGCTCGCCGACGATCGCGGAGATCGCGCCGGGTCGGAAGCTCGTGTCCTTCAGCGACCGGAACCCGCGGACATGGACCCCGGTCAGTCCGAAGGCAGGCACGCGCGGATGCTAGCGCGGCCGGGAGCCGCGGAGTTTCACCCCTCGGTCGCGGGCGTCCGGAACCCACACGAGGGACACCGCACGTCGGTGGGTGTGAGGGGGCCGCCGCAGTAGGCGCAGACAGGTGCGTCGGATGCCTCGGACGTCGGCGAGCTCTCGTCGGAAGGGCTCCGCGAACGGCGACGCCACCGCGACATGCCGAGCGAGCCGAAGACGAGCACGGCCGTGAGCAGCATCTCGTCCCAGCCGCCCTGATGTGCGAGCAACGGGTGCGCGAGCGGCGCCATCAGCCGGAGAGGATCAGGAGGCCGATGGCGGTGAACAGCACCATCACGGCGAGGAGCGCGTATTGCGTCCTCAGGGCATCCTCGCGATCGAACATCGCGATCGCCCGGTCGTGGGCGAGCACCACGCCGCCGACGTGCCCGATCACGATCGCCGCGACCTGGACGTACCAGATCGCCGTCGGCGACAGCAGCGCGAGGTTGATCACCCAGTCGCTCGTTCCGAAGAGGTTCCAATCGAGGCCGAAGGGGTCCGACAGGCGGACGAGGCCCAGCTGCCCCTCCAGGACCAGGAACGAGAAGTAGTGCGCGATCACGTAGGCGAGCACGATCGGCACCAGCGAGGGAGCGAACCGCACCGCGAGGGCGTGCCAATCGCCGTCGACCACGCGGGCCGCGGCGCGCATCGCCAGGAAGTAGGCGCCCGTCACGAGGCCGATCACGGCGAGGAGCCCGGCGGTGAAGGCAGCGAGCCGCGCCAGCCCCGCCAGCTCGAGGGTCGCGTCCGTCCAGAGGGTCGACCTGGAGAACCCGTCGAACGTCGTGGACCCGAGCGCCACCATGATCACCGCGATCAGGCCGGGTCGAGGTGCAACCTTCGCCAGGCCCGCGAGGACCGGCCGGAGCACGACCCGGCCGTTCTCGTCTCGCGTGAGCGGCGCCATCGCGGCGATGAGCCCGAGATACACGCCGAACGCTTCGCCGTTCTCGAGCCAGGTCTGCCGTCCGTAGCGGTGCATGCCGGCGATCTGGACCAGCGTGTACACCATGATCAGCAGTCCGAGGTGGCCCAGGATCGTCCCGAACGGGTCCGCGAGCTCCACCCACACGAACCCGAAGAGCAGGATCGCCGCCGGCCATCGTCCCCAGGAGGGGGGATACGGTCGTCCCGCCGAGCCCTGGTCGCTCTCGAACCCGACCAGCCGGCCGATCGTATCGAAGGGGGACAGCGTGGCCCACAGGTTGCCGAGGAACGCGTGCGCGATCGCGAGCCCGACCCAGAACCAGTCGTAGACGACGATCGGACCGATCGTCTCGGTGGCGTCCGCCCGCCGGGCGGAGGCCATCGTCACGACGACGAAGAACAGCAGCATCGCGATCCGGATCGCCCACTCCAGCGCGCGGTTCGTCAGGATCGACTGGAACCACGACGGTCGCGCTTGGCGGACCGGACGATCCTCGAACCGGGGCTCGGTCCACAACGCCGACAGCGCGACGAACGAGATGATCAACGCGGCGGCGGCACCGAACACGAAGAGCCAGAGCGGGACCGGAAGATCACGCCTTCCGGCCAGCGTGCCGTGTGCGAGGGCCGGCGGGGCGGTGATCGAGGAACCCCCCGACCAATGCGGTGAGGGTCGCTCTCCGCCAGATCAGGGAACGATCTCCAGCTCGAAGAGCGGCTCACCGAGGCCTTCGAGCTCCACCTCGTACACGCCCGCCGCGTCTGCGACGAAGTCGATCCTGGCGGGAGTCTCCGGAGTCACGTCGGCCGACAGGTCGTAGCCGTGGAAGTGCACCTCGTCCGACACGTCGGCGTGCACGATGATCCGGACGCGGTCCCCCTGGGTCACGGTGAACGAGGTCGGTCCCACGACCGCTCCGTCCCGGTACGTGACCTCGATGATCGTTCGTTCGGGTGCGGCGCTCGGGCTCGCCGTCGGGGACACCGTCGGCGACGTCGACGGGGATACGGACGTGGTCGGCGAGGAAGGGGTGGGCACGACGCCGTCGGAATCGTCGTCCGAGGGCCGGAGAACGACGAACAGGACCACGAGCACCACCACGGAGGCAGCGAGGATGGCCCACCGAACCCACGGCTTCACGGTTCGAGGCTACTCCAGCTTCATCCGTATGAGGCCGTATGAGGTGGCCGGATGATGGAGGCCGCGCGCCGCCCGTCCTCGGGTACGATGTCGCCGACCGTCGAGCGGAGGCAGTGGTGTGGACGTCATCCTCGATCTCCTGAAGTTCACGATCATCTTCAGCGTGCTGGGCCTGGCGCCGCTCGTCACGTGGCTCGCGATCTCGTGGCTGGCGACGGACCGGCGGCGGTCGACGCCCCGCTCGGACGCCAGCTAGAGCGGCTCCACCGGGTCGCCCACCCGCACGCGTCCCGCTTCGACGACTTCCGCGTACATCCCGAACGGGAGGCCCTTTCGGCCCTCGATCCGCGGCCGGTGACGGGCGATCAGGTTCAGTGTCTTGAAGTCCTTCTCACCCGTGTCCGGGGCGAGCGTCGTCACGATGCACCGAGGGATCTGCCCGTGGACGCGGATCGTGGCCTCGCCGATGCGCACCAGACCGCCGTCCCATGCGTCCTCCTCGTAGGGGTCGCACCCGTCGACCTCGAGGTTGATCCGGAAGCGACGGGCGTCGAGATCGGGCCGCTCTCCACGCGAGCCGATGTCGCGCACGCTCGCGGACGACACGATCGTGAGCGGATGGGCGTCCTGGCCGTCGCCGTCCCGGACGATCCGGACGAGACGGACGGGCCGGCCGAGGGCGCCGGAGAACGCCTCGGAGAACCCGTCGCCGACGAGCCGCCCCTCCACGGGCCGTCCGAAGAAGTCGGTCGTGACGGCACCGTCGAGGGTGTCGACGGCTCCCTCGACCTTCGAGCCGTCGGGGAACGTGCACCGGAGCCGCTCGGTCGCCGGGTCGTACTCGGGCACGATCCGCAGGAGAGCGCCCAGGTCGGAGGCGTCGAACAGCGCGCCGGCCTCGTCGATCAGGTAGAAGCGCCGGTCTCCGGGGATCCCACCCGTGGTCAGCTCCGCCTCGCCGGGGTGCGAAAGGCGTAGGGCTTTCACCGAGGTCACGGACAAACGGGCAAGGGTTCGCACGGCCGAAGAACCGTAGCCGAAAGGCGGGTTGGCCGGCGGCCGATGGGTGGAATACCATCACCCGTAGAGGACGGGGTTGGGCCGCCATGGCGGAGACCGAAAGGCGGAGCGGGATGAGCGATTACCAGGAAGAGGTCCTGACCAACCTCCTCGACCTCCAGGCCGAGCTCCGAGGCGACGAGCCGGAGGCGCACGGCCCCGCCGCTCGGCAGGCGGCATCGGAGACGTCGTCGGATGCGGACCGGCCGGAGGCTGCAGAGACGGTCGCCGTGACCGAGGAGGGTCTGACCGTATCGGTCGCCCCCGCACCCGTCACCGGGATGGGCGTGAACGATCGGCTCGCCGCGCTCAACGATCGCCTCGCGCAGCTGGAGTACGACCTCGCGGGCGTGACCAAACGCATCGAACGGATCGAGCCCGACCCCGAGACGGTCGCCGCGGGCCAGGGCCCGGTCGACGTCGACGGCCGCTGGCGTTCGTTCCTCGACCTCCAGAAGATCGTCGCGGACCGCCTCGACCAGCGCTGAGTTCCCGCGCCGGTCGCGGCGGAACACCGTGGTACGTTCGGCCCCGTGGCCGCCGAGCTTCCCGTTGCGCTCGAACCGCTCGCGTTCCTCCTCGGTACGTGGCGCGGTGACGGGGAGGGCGTCTATCCGGGCATCGATCCGTTCCGCTTCACCGAGGAGCTCTCGTTCGAACACGTCGGCGACCCGTTCCTCCTCCTGACCGAATCGAGCTGGACGCCCGATGGAGGGCCTCTGCATTTCGAACGGGGTACGTTGCGGCCGGTGGGCGACCACGGTGTGGACCTCGCCCTGGCGCATCCGATCGGGGTGGCCGAGGTCTCTGAGGGCACGGTGGACGGCACGACGATGACGACGGCGTCGACGGCGATCGTTCGGACGGCGACGGGGTCGCCCGTGACCGAGGTCGCCCGGCGGTACCGCCGTGAGGACGACCTGCTCTCCTACGAGCTGGACATGGCGATGGAGGGTGTCGCGCGCACGTTCCACGTGCGGGCCACCCTCCGGCAGGTGTGATGGAGAGCGGCCCGCGGGATCTGTCGCGGGTGTGGCTCGCCACCTCGATCCTCGGCCTGGCGAGCGGTGGCGTCCTGTGGTTCCTCGATCAACCCGACGCCGCGGACGTCGTGTGGATCATCACCACCGTCCTCGCCCTGGCGTCGTTGCTCCGCGACGTGGTGATCGGCCTGCTCCGGCGCCAGCCGGGGGTCGATGTGATCGCCCTCCTCGCGATGGGCGGTTCGCTGGCCCTGGAGGAGTACCTCGCGGGCGCGGTGATCGCGCTGATGCTCGCCTCGGGAGAGGCGCTCGAGTCCTACGCGGACCGACGGGCGCACCGGGAGCTGTCGGCGCTGCTCGATCGGGCCCCGCGCGTCGTCTCTCGCTACGAGGACGGCGAGCTCGTCGAGCGACCGGTGGACGCCGTGCGCCGGGGCGACCGGTTGCTCGTCAAGCCTGGAGCCGTGATCCCGGTCGACGGCATCGCCTCGACGCACGCCGTCCTGGACGAATCGGCCCTCACGGGCGAGTCGCGCCCGGTCGAACGCGCGGCCGGTGACCCCATCCGGTCGGGCGCGGTGAACGCCGGCGGCGCATTCGATCTGTTGGCGACGACCACCGCCGACGAGAGCACGTACGCCGGGATCGTGCGGCTCGTGCAGGAATCCGAGCGGCAGCGGGCTCCGATCGTCCGGCTCGCCGACCGGTACGCCGCGGTGTTCGTCCCCATCACGCTGGTGATCGCCGGCATCGCCTGGGTGACCGGCGACGCGGTCCGGGCGCTGTCGGTCCTCGTCGTGGCCACGCCGTGTCCGCTCCTGCTCGCGGTGCCGATCGCGATCGTGTCGGGGACCTCCCGCGCTGCGCATCGGGGCATCATCGTGAAGGGCGGCGGCGTCCTGGAGACGCTCGCGCGCGCGAAGGTCCTCGTGCTGGACAAGACCGGCACGCTCACCTCGGGGATCCCCGAGGTGGCCGACATCGAGGTGTTCGCGACCTCTGTCTCGAGCGGCCCCGACGACGTGCTTCGCCTGGCCGCCTCCCTCGACCAGGTCTCGCCGCACGTGCTCGCGACCGCGCTCGTGCGTGCCGCGCGAGCCCGAGGCCTCGAGCTCTCCTTCCCCACCGACGTGGAGGAGCGCCACGGATCGGGGATCGTGGGCACGGTCGACGGCCACCGCGTGGCGCTCGGGAAATCGAGCTATGTGTCGGAGGGCGCGCCGATGCCGGCCCGCGCTCGTGAGGTGCGCCGCCGCTCGATGCTCGACGGCTCCTCGTGCATCTTCGTCGCGATCGACGGTGCGGTGGCGGGCGCCGTCGTGATCGACGACCCGATCCGCCCCGACGCCCCGCGGGTGATCCGGTCGCTCCGCCGAGCCGGGATCGAGCGGGTGATCATGGTGACCGGCGACCATCCCGACGTGGCCGAATCCGTCGGGGCCGCGCTCGGCGTCGATCGGATCCTGTCCGAGCGTGACCCCGCCGAGAAGGTCGAGGCGCTCGAGGCGGAGCGCGAGGCCGGCATCGTCGTGATGGTCGGAGACGGGCTGAACGACGCGCCGGCGCTCGCGGCCGCCGACGTCGGCGTCGCGATGGGCGCCCGTGGGGCGACGGCATCGTCGGAGGCGGCCGACGTCGTGCTCGTCGCGGATCGGCTGGACGGGCTGGTGGACGCGATCGCGATCGCTCGCCGCTCGCGCGCGATCGCGATCCAGTCCGTGATCCTCGGGATGGGACTCGCGTTCGCGTTCATGATCGGAGGCGTCTTCGGCCTGTTCACTCCGGCGATCGGTGCGCTGATCCAGGAGCTGATCGACGTGGCCGCGATCCTGAACGCGCTGCGGGCGCTCGGAGGCGGAGGACGGCCGGCCGCCGGGCGTGAGACCACCGACGTGGCCGAGCGCTTCCGCGCCGAGCACCGCGAGTTCGCGCCGGAGCTCGCGCGGGTGCGGTCGGTGGCGGATCGCCTCGGGGAGCTCGCACCGGAGGACGCCCTGCGAGAGCTCGAGGCGGTGCGCCTCTTCGTCGTGGAGCGACTGCCGCAGCACGAGGAGGAGGAGGAAGCCGCCGTGTACCCCGTGGTCGCTCGTCTGCTCGGCGGCGAGGACCCCATGAGCTCGATGGCCAGGGCGCACATCGAGATCTCGCACCTGGCCCGGGTGTTCCGGCAGCTCCTCGACGACCTGCCCGAGGCCGGCCCCACCGCCGACGATCTCGTCGACCTGCGCCGGGTCCTCTACGGCCTCTACGCGATCCTCCGCCTGCACTTCGCGCAGGAGGAGGAGGCCTACGCCTGGCTCTCCTCGGGCGAGGAGTCCGTGCCGGTCGCCTGAGGATCCTCGGGGATCACGAGCAGGTCCTCCGGCTTGGGTTCGAACGCGAGCAGGACCCGGAAGGAGGCGCCGCCGCCCGCCCGCTCCTGCACCCACGCCCGGCCGTCGTGGAGCTGGGCGAACTTCGTCACCAGCGCGAGCCCCACGCCCGCGCCACCCGGTCGCAGGCTCGGACCCTGCACGAACGGTTCGAAGACCCGTTCTCGGTCCTCGGGCGCGATCCCCGGGCCGTCGTCCTCGACGGAGATCAGGGCGCCCTCCTCGGTGCGCTCGACCCGGATCCAGATCCGTGCGTCACCGGGCGTGTGCTTCACGGCGTTGGCGAGGAGGTTCTCGACGATCCGCTCGACCATCGTCGGGTCGGCCTGGACGTGCACCGGACCGGTATCGAGCTGCAGGCGCCGCTCGGTCACCGCCTCGGTCTTCGTGACGAGCTGACGGACGAGCGCTCCGAGGTCCACGGGCTGCAGCCGCGCCATCAACCCCTTCCGCTGGAGCCGATCCAGGTCCAGCAGGTCCGTCACGATCCGATCGAGGCGCCGGGAGTTCTGCACGATCCGGGCCGACAGATCCCGGACGTCCTCGGCGGACATGTCGTCGGCCTTGTTCTCCAGCGTGATCGCCAGGCCCAAGATCGCGGCGAGCGGCGTTCGGATGTCATGCGAGACGGCCTGCATCGCGATCGTCTTCGCCTCGTCGGCCGCCGAGAGCCGGACGTTCTGGGCGCGCTCGTCGGCGAGCTCGTGGCGGAGCTCGTGCACCCGCCGCCGATCGGTGACGTCGACGAGCACGCCGAGCCAGTACCGAGGGACGCCGTCGCCGTCGGTGATCAGTCGGGAGCGGTCGTGGAGCCAGACCGTGCGGCCGTCCTTCGTGATCACGCGGTACTCGATGCCGCCCGCGAACCCGCCCGACCGCTCGGTGGCCTCGAGCCGGTCCGTGTCCTCGGGATGGATGATCTTCTTCCACAGGTCGCCGTCCGCGTACCACTCGTCCGGCGTGTAGCCGAGGATCGTGGTGGTCTGCTCGCTGATCGACAACGTCTTCTGCGGGCCGTCGATGGCATCGAGGTAGGTGATCGCCGGGATCTGCTGTTCGAGTGCGCGGAACCGTTCCTCGGCCTCCACCCAGCGCGAGGCGGCCTCGCGGGTGCGTCCTTCGCTCACATCGCGGAGGGCCTCCACGCGCTCCACCTCGAGCCGGCGCCGTTCCGTGACGTCGACGATCAGCCCGCGGAGGCGATGCCGGGGAAGGACGGACGCGGGCACCAGCTGACCGATGTGCCAGAGCCACAGCTCGTCGCCGTCCTTCGCGGCGAACCGATACTCGACGTCGAGGCGTTCCCCCTCGGCGGCCTTGGTCCACGCCTCGACCACGCGATCCCGGTCGTCCGGGTTGACGTGCTCCAGCCAGGCGGCCGGCTCGTCGATCCACTCGCGCGCCGGGTACCCGAGCAATCCCTCGACCGTGTCGGAGACGGAGGTGAAGCGGCCCGGCTCGACCGTCGCTTCCCAGACGATCGTGTCGGCGGCGCCCAGCACATCGAGCGCGCGCCGGAGCCCTCCTCCCGCGGGAAGCAGTCGTGGCGACATCGGGGGCTAGTCTGCGAGATGGTCCCCGGTCTGCCAATGGGCCGAATGGCGCGTCACGAGGCCCGCGTGCCGCCATCGGCCCGAGGGTCGCTCCCCGCGTGGAGCGTCCCTCCGTCGATCCGGAGCAGCATCGCGTGGCCGACCGCGCGATCCACGTCGTCGAGGACCCGCACCTGGAGGCCCGCCGTCGCGAGGTCGGTCCGGACGCCCTCGGGGACCGATCCCTCTGCCTCGATCCACGGGCTGTCGCGCAGCGGCGACATGCCGCCGACGAGCCACCGGGGGGCGGCCACCGCCTCGGAGGGGTCCAGGCCGAGATCGAAGGCACGGACCAGGGTCATCAGGTCGATCTGGGGCTGGCCGTGGCCTCCCCGCGTGCCGGCCAGGCCCGCGAGGCGGCCCTCACGGTGGACGGCGACCGGCATCAGCGTGTGCGCGGGCCGCTTCCCCGGCGCGAGCTCGTTCGGATGTCCGGGCTCGAGCGTGAAACAGGCTCCGCGATCGTGGGCGATGATCCCGGTGACCGGCTCGAGGAACCCCGCGCCCCACGCGCTGAACAGGCTCTCGATCAGCGAGACGCCCCACCCGTCGGCGTCGGCGGCGACGAGCGCGATCGTGTCGCGGGCGAGATCGTCCGGAGACCCGGGCAGCGTGGTCCTCCAGCCGGCCGCGGGCGATGTCGCAGAGCGCGGCGATGTGCCCTTCGTCCAGCAGCGAGGAGACGTGGACCCGCATCGACGCGGGGTCGGCGAGGTGCCGGTCACGATCGGCCGAGGCCGCCATCAGGACCCGGGCGAGCGTGGCCGCATCGGGGCCCGTCGGGTCGGGATCGATCCCGAGACGCTCGACGGCCGCGAGCGCCTCGAGCAGGACGAATCCCTGGGAGCACGGCGGCGTCACCGACACATCGAGGTCGCGGTAGCGCCCGCGGAGCGGGGGGAGCAGATCCGCCGCGTGACTCGCGAGGTCCTCGTTCGACAGCGTGGCCCCGAAAGCACGGAGTCCTTCGACGAACCGGGTCCCGAGCTCACCTGCGTAGAAGGCGTCGGGCCCCTCGTCCGCGAGCACGCGGAGGGTGCGCGCCAGCGCCGGTTGCGCGAGCGTGTCGCCTTCGGTCAGGAGGCCGTGCCCGAAGAAGACGTCGGCGATCCCCGCGTCCTCGTGCAGGGTGCCTCCGCCCCGCGCGAGGCTCCAGGCGAGATCCCGAGAGACGGGGAACCCGTCGGCGACGCCGGCGGCGGCGTCGAAGGCCCGGCGCCACGGCAGGACCGCGCCCTGCCGGTGGAGCGCGTCCCACCCTCTGATCGCGCCGGGCACCGTGATCGTGTCGGGTCCGGTCTCGGGCATCCGGGTGCCGTGGGTGGCTCGGAGGGCGTCCGCGTCCGCCGAGGCCGGCGCGCGGCCGGACGAGTCGATCGCGACGAGCTTCCCGTCGGGGTTCTGCACGAGGGCGAACAGGTCGCCGCCAACGCCGCAGCGCTGTGGCGAGACGACCGCCATCGTCACGGCCGAGTGGAGCGCGGCGTCGACGGCGTTCCCTCCGGCCCCGAACGCCGCCTCCGCGGCCTCGGCCGCGAGGGGATGCGGTGTGGCGACCGCCCAGCGTTCCCCGCGGGCGGCGAACGCCTCGTCGGGATACGCGGGGGCCGTCATCCGCGGAGCGTCAGACCCCGATAGCCGTCGGCGAAGCCTGCGGCGCGGAGATCGGCCGCGGCGGGGTGCGCGGACGCGTCGGTCCCGTCGATCCGGCCCAGCTGGATCCGTTTCAGACGCCCGTCCTTCACGAGCGAGGCGAGCGCGTCGACCCACACCGCGGGGTCGGCGCCGAAGGTGAGCATGCTCCGGCCGCCGCGTTCCAGGTAGGCGGCCGGCGCGCCGTCCGCGAGCACGACGTAGGCCCCCGCCTGGCGCGCCGGCCGCCCCTCGCTCGCGGGCCAGGGGAGCGCGGCTCCGTACGGCTGGGCCGGATCGGCCGCTGCGAGCACCAACGGCCCGGTGGTTTCCTCGGAGGGATCGTCGGTCGGGGCGGTGGGGCGGAACGCGCGCAACCGGTCGACGGCGCCGGGGTGCGCGAACTGGGCGGCCCCGAGACCCGCCACGAAGTAGCCGCGCCGCACATGGCCGGCCTCCTCCATCGCCTTGAAGACCGGGTAGATGCCGACGAAGCCACCCGGCACCCCTTCGGCGAGGACGGCTTCGCGGGTGACGACCCCGTGGCGATCGAGGAGCTGGCGCGCCAGTGCATGGGCGCGCTCCGTGGTGGCCGGCGCCGGCTCACGCAGCCCGGCGACGAGCGACCATCGGCCGGCGCCGGCCGGGGGGCCGGCCCGCCGCAGCGCGCCCGGCCGCGGGCGATGACCGGGCCGCGTGGTGCGGATCTTCGCGGAGGCGCCGCGGACGAAGGCACGGAGGGGCGCGAGCGTGTCGTTCGTGACCTCGCCGGCCCAGACCAGGTCCCACAGGGCGGCGAGCAGCAGGCGCTCGTCCGCCGTGCCGGCGGCGGTGACGAGCTCCGTCCAGAAGGACGCGCCGCGCTCCGCGAGATGCGCTCGGAGGGCGTCGTGCACCTCGGTCGCCGGCGGCTCGGGAGGCGCCGCCGGGAGCAGGGCCGGCGCGTCCGAGCGGAACACCAGCGTGACGCGGCCGTCGTCGGTCCCGAGGGGACCGGCGCCGACCCAGACGACGTCCCCGCCCGCGACGAGGGCGTCGAGGTCGGCGGGTCGGTAGCCGCGGACCCGGCCGGGGAGGACGTCGGTCTCGAGGATCGACGCCGGCACCGAGGTGCCCTGGAGCCGAGCGATCGCATCGGCGAGCGCGTCCACGTCGCCTCGCGGCCGGTCGGCTCCCTGCCATGCGGGAAGGAACCGGGCGAGCGCCGCGGCGTCCACGGGTTCGACCTCGCGCCGGAGCAGCGCGAGCGACCGGCGGCGGAGCCGCCGGAGGACGTCGGGATCGCACCATTCGCGGCCCGAACCACCGGGTCGGAACTCGCCGCGGACGACCGCGTCGGCTGCTTCGAGCGAGCTCAGCGCTTCGAGCACGCGCTCGGCGGAGGCGCCGAGCCGGGCGGCGACCTCCGCCACGACGAACGGCCCGTGGGTCCGCGCGTACCGGCGGACCAGGCCGTCGAGTGGCCGGTCGGTCTCGCCGGTGAACGCGCCGGGGAGCCCGATCGGGAGCGAGATCCCGAGCGCGTCCCGGAGGCGCGCGGCGTCCTCGACCGCGGCGAACCGCTCGTCACCCGCGATCCGGATCCGGATGGCTCGTCCGTCGGCCACGAGCTGGTCGATGAATGCCGAGGCATCGCCCGCCTCGACGCGTGCGCCGATCTCCTCCGCCGTGAGATCGCCGAGCGTCCGGAGGAGGTCGTGCAGGTGGTCGGCCGAGCGCGCGCCGCGGTCCTCGCCGAGGCGCTGCAGCTCGGCCTCGACCTCGTCGAGGGCACGGGGATCGAGCAGCTCGCGCAGCTCCTCGGAGCCGAGGAGCTCGCGGAGCAGGTCGCGGTCGAGTGTCAGCGCGGCCGCGCGCCGCTCCGCGAGCGGCGCATCGCCCTCGTACATGTAGACACCGACCCACCGGAAGAGGAGGGACTGGGCGAACGGCGACGCGTGCTCGGTGTCGACGGGGACGAGACGCGTGCGCCGGGACCGGAGGTCGGCCATCACCTCGCGGAGCGCCGGGACGTCGAACACGTCGCGCAGGCACTCGCGCGTCGCCTCCAGCAGGATCGGGAAGTCCGGGAACTTCGCCGCCTCGGCGAGCAGGTCCGCCGACCGCTGCCGCTGCTGCCACAGGGGGGTGCGCTGCCCCGGGCGGCGCCGGGGGAGCAGGAGCGCCCGCGCCGCCGCCTCCCGGAACACGCTCGCGAACATCGCCGTCTGGGGCACCGCCTGCACGACGGCGGCTTCGATCGCGTCGGGGTCGAACAGAAGGTCTTCCACGGGGATCCGGTCGACGGCCTCCGGGAGCCGGACGACGATGCCGTCGTCGCTCCAGAGGACCTGCGCACCGGGACCGAACCGCTCGAGCATGCGCGCCTCGATCGCCATCGCCCAGGGCGCGTGCACGCGCGACCCGAACGGCGAGAGGATGCACATCCGCCAGTCGCCGATCTCGTCGCGGAACCGCTCCACCACGACGGTTCGGTCGTCCGGGACGGCGCCCGTCGCCTCCATCTGCTCTTCGAGATACGACACGAGGTTCCCCGCCGCCAGCTCGTCGAGTCCGACGTCGCGACGGAGCCGATCGAGGGCGGCGTCGCGGCGCGAGCTCCGCAACGTGCGCGTGAAGGCGCCGACCGCCCGGCCGAGCTCGATCGGGCCGCCCTGGCTTGTCGCCGTGCCAGAACGGCATCCGGCCCTGCTCGCCGGGCGCGGGCGAGACGACCACCCGGTCCCGCGTGATGTCCTCGATGCGCCATGACGAGGCGCCGAGCACGATCACGTCGCCGCGCCGGCTCTCGTAGACCATCTCCTCGTCGAGCTCCCCGACCCGTGGCCCGTCGGCGAGGAAAACGGCGAACAGGCCACGGTCGGGGATCGTGCCGCCGGAGGTGATCGCGATCCGCCCGGCGCCGTCGCGTGCCCGGACGGTGCCGGCGGCACGGTCCCACACGACCCGGGGTCGCAGCTCCGCGAACCCGTCGCTCGGGTAGCGCCCCGCCAGCATGTCCAGGACCGCGAGATACACATCCTTCGAAAGCTCCGCGAACGGCGCCGCCTGCCGCACCGTGTCCAGGAGCTCGTCCACGCCGCGTTCTTCGACGGCGCACATCGCGACGAGCTGCTGTGCCAGCACGTCGAGCGGGTTGCGCAGGTATCGCGTGTGCTCGATCTCGCCGGCGAGCATCCGTTCCGCCACCACGGCGGCCTCGAGCAGGTCACCTCGGAACTTCGGGAAGATCCGGCCACGTGACGGCTCGCCCACCTGGTGGCCCGCCCGGCCGATCCGCTGGAGCCCGCTGGCGACGGACCCCGGGGACTCCACTTGGATCACGAGGTCCACCGCGCCCATGTCGATGCCGAGCTCGAGGGAGGACGTTGCCACGATCCCGCGGAGCCGCCCCTCCTTCAGCGCGTCCTCCACCTCGAGGCGCTGCTCGCGCGCGAGCGAGCCGTGGTGCGCGCGCACGAGATCCTCCTCGGCGAGCTCGTTGAGGCTCGCGGCGAGCCGCTCGGCGAGGCGCCGTGCGTTCGTGAAGACGATCGTGGACCGGTGCGCTCGGATCAGCTCCAGCAGTGCTGGGTGGATCGACGGCCAGATCGAGCGTGTTGGCTGCGGCGTCCTCGGGACCTCCTCCTCGACAGGCGCCCGTGCGTCGAGGGCGATGCCACCGCCCATGTCCTCGACGGGCACCACGACCTGCAGCTCCATCGGCTTGCGATGGCCGGCGTCCACGATCGTCACCGGCCGCTCGACGCCGTCGAGCGAGCCCCCGAGGAACCGGGCGATCTCCTCGAGGGGCCGCTGGGTCGCGGACAGGCCGATCCGCTGCGGGGGCTCGTCGCAGAGCTCCTCCAGCCGCTCGAGTGACAGGGCGAGGTGCGAGCCGCGCTTGGACGCCGCCATCGCGTGGATCTCGTCGACGATCACGGTCCGCACGCTGCGGAGCGTCTCCCGCGCCGACGACGTGAGCATCAGGTAGAGCGACTCCGGCGTGGTGATCAGGACGTCCGGAGGGCGGCGGATCAGGCGCTGGCGGTCGCGCGCCGGCGTGTCGCCGCTGCGGATCGCGACGACCGGCGCGTGCGCCAGCGGGGTCCCGAGCCGCTCGGCCGCGTGTTGGATCCCGGCCAGCGGGGCACGGAGGTTCTTCTCGATGTCGACGGCGAGCGCCCGCAGGGGCGACACGTAGAGCACGCGCGTCCGCGCCAGGGGGTCCTCGGGCGGTGGCTCGGCGGACAGCCGGTCGATCGCCCACAGGAACGCGGCGAGCGTCTTGCCCGAACCGGTGGGCGCGAGGATCAGGGCGTGGTCGCCGCCGGCGATCGCCTTCCAGCCGTCGCGCTGGGCGCGCGTGGGTGCCTCGAACGACGTTTGGAACCAATCGCGGACGGCGGGAGAGAAGACCTCGAGGGCCACGTCCACAACCTACCGGGTGTCCCCGACACGCGGGAGGGCGCCGGTAGGATGCCGCCGCATGCGTGTGCGGCGTCTCTTCTTCCGGCCCTGTCTCGTCGCGATGGGCATCGGCGGCCTTAGCCTTTCGCCCGCGAGCGCGCTGGCGCAGGACGTCCCTCCCGACGCCGCCCCGCCGGTCCCGGCGGAGGACCAGATCGTCCTCGCGGGCACGGTGTCCGTGCCGCAGGGGGAGCGGGTCGGCGAGGTCGTCGTCTTCTCCGGAAGCGTGGACGTCGAGGGCCTGGTGACGGGTGACGTGGTGATCCTCGAGGGACCGGTCGTCGTCACCGGTCAGGTGAACGGCTCCGTGATCGCCGCCGGCGGCATCGTCCGCCTCGGCGAGAGCGCCCGCGTCGGTGGGGACGTCCTCGCCAGCGAGTCGATCCGGATCCGTCCGGGCGCCGAGGTGCGCGGGGAGACGCGGGATGGGATCCGGTTCTCGCTGGAAGCCCCCTTGGCCGTGCTCGGCAAGCTCCTCGGCCCCGTCGCGATCTCGATCTCGGTGCTACTCACCGGCCTCCTCCTGGTGTGGCTCGCGCCCCGAGGGGCCGACGCGGTGGCCGAGGCGCTCTCGGCGGCGCCGCTCGCATCGCTGGGGTGGGGGATCCTCCTCGCCCTGACGGTCCCCATCACCGCCGTGGCGCTCATGGTCTCGGTGCTCGGACTACCGCTCGGCCTCGCCCTATTCCTGTCCTTCGGCCTGTGGTGGCTGGTCGGGCTCACCTGGGCGGCGTGGTGCGCCGGCCGTGGCTTGGTTCGTGCCCCGCACGGCCGCGTGACCGCCCTCGTCGCCGGCTGGGCCGTCCTCGCGGGCGTCGGGTTGGTCCCCATCGTGAACGCCGCCGTGTGGACGCTGGCGCCGGTCCTCGGACTCGGAGCGATGACCGTGGCCGTGTGGCACGCGCGGCAGGGGACCGGGCGCTCCGGTCGTCACCGTCGAGGCGTGCGGGTGCCGGCGGACGACGAGGTCGAGGCCGGGATCGCCTGAGGCGCTGACGGGCCTCAGGGCGCGCCCGGCGCCGCCTCGGCACCCACGATCATCGCGAACGCCTCCTCGTCGGATGCGCCGCTCCGCGGAGCACGATCGCCACGAGCGCCGAGCGCGAACAGCGTCAGCAGGAGCACGAGCGTGGACATCGCCGCGATCTCGGGCCGGAGGATGCTCCGGAGCGAGCTGAACACGTAGACGGGCCACGGCGACGCGTTCGCCGTGGAGACGAACGACGAGATGATCGTGTTGTCCAGGCTGAGGCTGAACGCGAGCAGCGCGCCCGCCAGGACGGCAGGCATCATCAAGGGGAGCGTGATCTTCCGGAACGTCTGGGTCGGCGACGCGTAGAGGTCGGCGGAGGCCTCCTCGAGCGACTCGTCGAGTCCGGCGAGGCGCGCGCGGACGATCAGCGTGACGACCGCCGAGGCGAACAGCGCGTGGCCGATGAACAGCCGAACGAGCCCGTAGTTGAAGATCTGGTTGTCGGGACCGAAGGGACCGCCGATCCGCACGTACCAGATCAGCAGCGAGATCGCGTCGACGATCTCCGGCGTCACGAGGACGAGGAAAACGAGCGCGAGGAACCCGATCGTCCACTTGCCCGGGCGGCGGGCGAGCGCGATCCCTGCGAGCGATCCCACGATCGTCGCGATCACGGCGGCGCCCCCGGCTGCGCGGATCGACGTGAACACGGAGTTGCGGATCGTTCGATTCGCGAGCGCGTCCGTATACGGGCCCAACCCGAACTCCCGCCAGACCACCAGCGCGCGGCCGTCGTTGAACGAGTAGATCACGATCATCACGATCGGCAGGAATAGGAAGACGAAGACGAGGACGCCCCAGACGGAGAGCAGACCGTTCACCCAATCTCGCTTCTGGCGGAGGACGGTCGTCGCGGTGCTCATGCCGGCTCCATCGCGATCTCGACCCGGCGCGACCGGCGTACCAACGCCCGGATCCCCAACCCGATCAGCCCGAAGATCCCGACCGAGGCGAGGATCATCATGATCAAGATCACCGCCATCGCCGACCCGAGTGCCCAGTTCTGCGCGACGGTGAACTGGCTCGCGACCAGCGCCCCGACCATGTTGCCCTCCGCGCCGCCCAGGACCGCCGCGGTGATGTAGTCCCCCGTCAGCGGGATGAACACCAACAGCAGGCCGGCGATCACGCCGGGCATCGCGAGGGGTAAGGTGACCTGACGGAACGTCCGGAACCGGTTGGCGCCGAGGTCCTTCGAGGCTTCCCGGAGCGCCGGGTCGAGCCTGTCCAACGCCACGAACAGCGGGAAGATCATCAGGGGCAGATAGTTGTAGACGACGCCGAGCTGGACGGCCTCCCTCGTGTCCAGCACGTCGAGCGGTGCGCCGATCAGGTGGAGGTCCTGGAGGATCCCGGACAGTGCTCCGTTCGGCTGGAGGAGGATCAGCCACCCGAGCGTCCGGACGAGGAAGTTCGTCCAGAACGGCACGATCGTGAGCCCAAGGAGGAGCCCGCGCCATCTGGCCGGCACCTTCACCGCGAGCCAGTACGCGAACGGGAACGCGATCAGCAGGCACAGGATCGTCCCAGTGATCGAGATCTGGAGCGTGCCGCTGAACACGTCGCGGAACGTGGCGGAGAAGGACTCCGTGTAACGGTCGAACGTGAAACGGTCGATCGCGATCGTCTGGAAGATGTCCGGTTTGTATCCGAACGAGTAGCGGAAGACGTAGAGGACCGGGATCAGGAAGAAGAACAGGAACAGGAGCCACGCGGGGATCGCCAAGAGGAACCGGGGCGCGCGTCGGCGCGGGCGCCCCGCGCCCGCGCCGACTTCCCCGGTCGCCGCCTCCGCCACGGGCGGATCAGGCTCCCGAGGCGGCCTTGGCCTTGTTCCAGATCTCCACGAGGCGACCCTGCGCCTCGTTCACGGCACCGGCATCCATCGTGGCGACCTGCTCGTCGTCGAAGAACACGAGGTCAAGGAAGCCGAAGGCCTCCTCGCCGTCCGCGAACGCTTGCTCCGCTTGCTCCTGGACCCCGCTGATACCGGTGTTGTAGCCGTGGTACGCGAGGTCCTTCAGCGAGACCGCGGGGTCGCAGATGTAGTTGATCCACGCGTGGGCGGCGTTCACGTTCTGCGCGCCCTTCACGATGCACCAGTTGTCCATCCACAGCTCGGTGACCGGGGCGCCCAGCCCCCACTGGTACCGATCTGGGTCGTCGGTCAAGAGCAGGCCCTGTCGAGCGTCGCCGTTCCACGCGTGCGAGAGCGCGTACTTGCCCTCGGTGAGCGCGATCCCCGGGTAGGAGTCGTATGCCTTGACGTGCGGGGCGAGGGTGTTGACGATGTAGTCCTCGCACGCATCCAGGTCGGCCGGGTCGGTCGTCGTCCAATCGATGCCGTTGGCCCAGAACCAGATCCCGGTCAGGTTGCCCGGCGTGTCCAGCACCGACGTCTTGCCGCTCGCCTCACCCTCGGCGACCGCGAGGAAGTCGTTCCACGTGTTGATCTCGCTCGACACCAGGGTCTTGTCGTAGATCCACCCAGTCGAGCCCCAGTCCTTGCAGACCGAATGTTTGTTCCCCGGGTCCCACGGCTGGTCTCGGTAGATCTCCTCGACGTTCGTGAAGTTCGGGATCGCGTCGAGGTTGATCTCCTCGAGCAGGTCCAGGGCGAGCATCTGCGGGATGTACACGCCGGTCGGCACCACGATGTCGTAGCCGCTCGTTCCCGCAGACGCCTCGAGCTTGGCGATCGCCTCCTCGTTGGACGCGTAGATGTCGATCTTCGTGGCGGCTCCGAACTCCTGCTCGAAGTCCTTGAACACCTCGGGGTCGTCGTACTCGGCCCAGTGGAAGAAGTTGAGCTGGTCCTCGATCTCGCCGCCCCCCGCGGGACTCCCGCCGCCGCCCGGCTCCGGATTGTCTTCTCCGCAGGCCGCGAGCAGCACGCTGCTCGAGAACACCGCGACGGCCGAGCCGGCCAGGAAGTGCCGTCTCGTGATCCGCTCCACGGTCGCTCGCGAAGCGAGGATCTTCACGCCTTCGAACTCATCTGTCATCGGTTCCCCCTATCCCTCGGTACCGGTCGCGGCCGGGTCCGCGAGGACCACGTCCGCCTGCCCCGCGTCGAACACGTGGACGTGATCGGGATCCCACGTGCACCAAACGTCGCCCCCAACCTCCAGCTTCGGAGCCCTCGGCCGGGGGAGCCGGCAGAGGATCTCCTTGTGCCCTCGGGTGAGGACCACGAACTGGATCACGTCGCCGAGGTGCGAGATGCCGGCCAGCGTCCCGAGGACCGAGTTCATCGGATCCCCCGGCTGCTCCTCCCGGAGCTGCACCGCCTCCGGCCGGATCGCGGCCAGGGCGGGCCGGCCGTCGACCGCGTCCGGAGACTGGTTCGACGAGCGGATCGTCCATCCATCCCCTTCTACGACAGAGCCGCTCTCTCGGGCCGTGCCGTCGAAGAAGTTCTGCTGCCCGATGAACCCGGCCACGAAGGCCGAGGCCGGGTAGTCGTAGATCGTGTCGGGGTCGGCCAGCTGCTCGACGTGGCCGTCCAGCATCACCGCGATGCGGTCGGACATGGAGAGCGCCTCTCCCTGGTCGTGGGTCACGAAGATGAAGGTGATGCCGACCTGGGACTGCAGCAGCTTCAGCTCGATCTGCATCTCCTCACGGAGCTTGCGGTCGAGCGCGCCGAGCGGCTCGTCCAGCAGGAGGAGGCTCGGGCGGTTGACCAGGGCCCGCGCGAGGGCGACCCGCTGCTGCTGGCCGCCCGAGAGCTGACGCGGCTTGCGGTTCGCGAGCGGCGACATCTTCACCATCTCGAGGGCCTCGCCCACCTTCTGCCCGATCTGGGACTTGTCCTCCTTCTTCTGACGGAGGCCGTAGGCGACGTTCTCGGCGACGCTCATGTGCGGGAAGAGGGCGAAGTGCTGGAACACGGTGTTCACGTTGCGCTTGTGCGGCGGCGTGCCCTGGACGGCCTGGCCCGAGATGAAGATCTGGCCCGCCGTCGGCTCCTCGAATCCGGCCAGCATCCGCAGGGTGGTGGTCTTCCCGCAACCCGACGGGCCCAGGAGGGACAGGAACTCCGCGGGCTGGACCTGCAGCGAGAGGGCGTCGACGGCGACGACGTCGGCGAACCGCTTCGTGACGTCGACAAGCTCGACGGAACCCTCTTCGCTGGTCACGCTCTGCGGCACCCCCCTCGGGTCAGGCCGACCGTGGGAGTCTGACGAAGCGGCCGCATTCGCGCAACCAACGGTGCTCAGCCGAGCGCGGAGACGACGCGGCCCGAGGCGATCGTCAGCTCCACGTGCGCATCCGCGACCTGGGCCTCGGGGGCGTCGAAGAGGTTCCGGTCGAGCACGACCAGGTCGGCGCGGTTCCCGACCTCGATCGAGCCCGCGTCGTCGTCGTGGTTGACGTAGGACGAACCCTTCGTGAAGGCGGCGAGGGCCAGCGGGAGGGGAAGGCGCTGATCGGGGAGGAACGGGCGGATCTCCCTGGTGGACGGATCGGCGCGACGGATCGCCACCTCCATCTCCTCGAGCGGGTTCGCGGTCGAGACGGACCAATCCGAGCCGAACGCGAGCGTGGCCCCGGCCGCGTGGAGCGACGCGAACGGGTACTGCAGGGGCGCCCGTTCCGGCCCCAGGAAGGGGATCGTGAGCTCGTCCATCTGCGGATCGTGCTGCGCCCAGTACGGCTGGCAGTTCGCGATCACGCCCAGCTCCCGGAACCGGGGGACGTCCTCGGGGTGGATCACCTGAAGGTGGGCGACGTGGTGCCGGGAGTCCCGCGCGCCGTTGACCGCTCGGGCTGTCTCGCACGCGTCGAGCGCGTTGCGGACCGCGCGGTCGCCGATCGCGTGCATGTGCACCTGGAAGCCGCTCGCGTCGAGGGCGACCACCGCTTCGACCAGCTGGTCGCGATCCAGGTAGCTGATCCCGGTCTCCTCGGTCTCGTGGCCGGCCGCGTCGCAGTAGGGGCGGAGCATCGCGCCCGTGTAGTTCTCGAGCACGCCGTCGCACATGATCTTGACGGTCGTCGGATGGAACCCGCCGACGGAGCCGCGCTCCCGCCGCGCGACGAGCTCACCCACCTGCTCGATGCCGCGGTGCCGGTCCCACCAGAGCGCCCCGACCACCCGGGCGGTGAGCTCACCGCGCTCGGCGAGAGAGCGGTAGGCCTCCTCCGTGCCCGGCGTGACCCAGGCGTCCTGCCACCCGGTGATCCCGAGAGCGTGGAGATGCTCCTGCGCGAGCAGGATCGCCCGCTCCCACTCCTCCTGTGGCGGCGGGGGGAGGTGGGCATCCGCGAACGAGTAGGCGGCACCCTCGTGCAGGGTGCCGGTCGGCTCGCCTGTCGCGGGATCGCGCTCGATCCGCCCGTCCCATGGGTCGGGAGTCTCGCGCGTGATGTGGCCGGCCTCCAAGGCCTTCGAGTTCACCCACGCTCCGTGGACGTCTCGGTTCAGCAGGAACACCGGCCGGTCGGGAACGATGTCGTCGAGCAGCTCTTTCGTCGGCGTGCCGCCCGGGAAGTGAGACATCAGCCAGCCACCGCCGAAGATCCAGGGCTGCTGGGGGTTGGCCTGCGCGTAGGTGGCGACCGCGTCTCGGTAAGCGTCCACGCCGGGCAGGTCGTGCAGCGAGACGTGCAGCCGGTACCGGCCGGCGAACGGCGCGTGGAGATGGGAGTCCTGGAAGGCCGGGAGCACCATCCGGCCCGGGAGGTGGAGGAGCTCCTTCGCGTTCGGGAACCGCTCCTTCACGTCCGGTTCCGTGCCCACCGCGACGATGCGATCGCCGCGGACGGCGACCGCACCCGCCCACCGGCGCGCCGCGTCCATCGTGGCGACGTCGGCGCCGGTGATCACGAGGTCGGCGGTCCCGGCAGGCTCCGGCATCGGGCGGAGGATAGCCGGAGCCATCGGCGCCGTCTGGGCTGCACGGGATCCGCCGACATGTAAATGTCACCGGAGCCTTCTCGCCCTGGAAGGGCATGGACGTCATGGTGAGTGCGCGACGGGACCTGGAGGGGCTCTACCGCGAACACGGCAAGCGCCTCTGGTGGGCACTCGTCGCCTTCAGCGGCGATCGGGAGATCGCGAGCGACGCGGAGTCCGAAGCGTTCGCGCAGGCCCTCAGGCGAGGCGACGACATCAGAGATCCCCTCGCATGGATCTGGAGGGCGGCGTTCCGGATCGCGGCCGGCGAGCTCCAGCAGCGGGCGAGGCAGGCGCCGCCGCTGACCGAGCCGATGTACGAGCTGCCCGAACCCGCGGCCGAGGTGACCGCCGCGCTCCGGCAGCTCCCCCCGCAGCAGCGAGCAGCGGTGGTCCTCCACTACTACGCGGACCGACCGATCCGCGAGATCGCGGAGGTGCTGGGCACGTCCGCGTCCACGGTCGCCGTGCACCTGCACCGCGGCCGCAACCGACTTCGTGACCTCCTGGGAGACGACGATGCCTGATATCCGCGAGCAGCTCCGACGGATCGAAACCAGCGCTCCACCCGACCTGTGGAAGGAGATCGAGATGCGTGCAACGAAGAACCGACCCGAGACCGAGCCGAGCGTCATCGTCTTCCGCCCGCCCGCCGCGCAGGTTCGGCGACGCGTCGCGGCGGGACTCCTGGCCGCCGCCGTGTTCGCCCTGGCGGGGGTCATCGTGTGGGAGGCGTCCCGGGTGACGGCCCCGCTGCCGAAGGGGACCGCGACCGTGAGCGGGATCCCCGCCGGCTGGGAGCGATGCACCAACGCGACGCGCGGGTACTCGATCGCCTACCCCGGCGACTGGTACACCACCGACGTGTTCGACGGTGCGCAGGACCCGGCGAACGCGTGCCAGTGGTTCTCCATCGATCCGTTCGGTCCGCAGGGCAACGTCGTGCCCGAAGGCTGGGGCTACCCGCTCGAGGTGGCGATCCGGGGTTCGTTCGACGACGTCCTCGCGCAGGAGATCGATCCGGGGGCAGCCGACGTCCTCGTCGAGGAGGAGCTTCTGGTCCAGGGCCACCGCGCCGTGCGACTCGAGCTCGAGACGCTCAACGACGTCCTCGGAGAGAACGGGCTGCACTACGAGTACCTGATCGAGCTCGACGCCGAGACGACGCTGATCGTGCACACCACGGTGACTCGAGGAGTGGCCGGTGTCTACGCGGACAACAAGGTCGTCGTCGATCGGGCCGTGGACACCCTGACGTTCCTCCCGGGGGAGGGGAGCTCGCCGTAGGCGCGGCCCCACGGCCTCGCGGAGGGGATATCCTCCCTTCCGTGAGGCCGCCGGACCGGCCGGGCTGCTTCCTCTGCCACCGCCCCACCTTCGATCCCGACAAGCGCGCGGTGCCGTGGGCGCGCGCGGTGGCAGGGGGGACGCAGGTCCTGATCTGTCCGGACTGCCAGCACGATCGTCCCGATTGGCAGGACAGCCTGGATCGGTGCGTGGCTTGCGGGTCGACCCGTCTGTCCGTCACCCTGGGAGATGTGGTGTGCCGCGCGTGCGGGCATGCCGATAGTGGTGGAGCGGGCGCTTAGCTCAGCTGGAAGAGCGTCGCCCTTACAAGGCGAAGGTCGGGGGTTCGAGTCCCTCAGCGCCCACAAGGCGAAGGTCGGGGGTTCGAGTCCCTCAGCGCCCACTAGAGACGGGGATCGACGGGTTCGCTCTCGAGCGCGAGCACGCCGAAGACGCACTCATGCACGCGGTAGAGAGGCTCGTCGCGCGTGAATCGCTCCAGCGCCTCGACACCGAGCGCGAACTCCCGAGACGCGAGCGACCGTTTCCGCCCGAGCGCGCGCTTTCGCAGTCGCTCGAGGTTCCGGTCCTCCCGGTACTCGGGCCCGTAGATGATCCTCAGGTACTCGGGCCCGCGGACCTTGATCCCGGGCTGCACGATCCCGCGCCGCCCACGAACGATCGGCTCCGCCGGCTTCACGACCATCCCCTCCCCGCCGCCTTCGACCAGCGCCTCCCACCAGGCGATGCCCTCGTCCTGGCTCCGCTGATCCGTCACGTCCACGACAACATGCCCCGTGGGCCGCACGAGTTCCGGTCCCGCCTCGCCCAGCCGATGAGCGACCTCCATCTGCCAGACGTGTGGGCGGTCGACGTGCGTGGTTCCCTCGCTCGCCAGGAGCTGGAACGGCGCGACACGCACGTCAGCGATCGAATCCACCGGCCAGCAGTACGGACGGTAGGCGTCGACGAACGCCGTTGCCGCCGACAGCCGTTCGCGAGCGCGATCCACGAGCGAGGCGACGTCGAGACCACGGGCACCCGCCGCCTCGACCGCGGCCGTTGTCGCCGACAGAGCGGAAGTCGCGGCTGCGCCGACCGCCGCGTACTGCGAGCGGAGCAGCCCTTCGGCCTTGAGCGACCAGGGCAGGAGCTCCGCGTCGAGCGCGATCCAGTCGGTCTGCAGCTCGTCCCAGAGGCCGGCGCTCTCGACGACGTCGCGTAAGGCCGTCAGGAATCCGTCTTGCGCAGGTGGATCGGAGAAGAAGGCTCGACCGGTCCTGGTCACGACGCAGCCGAGTCCCTCGATGCGGAACCGCCGCGCCGCCACGTCGTCGGCCCGGCACACGATCGCGACCGCGCGCGACCCCATGTGCTTCTCCTCGCAGACGACCGACGGCACGCCCTCCCGCCGGTACTCGTCGAACGCCTCGGCCGGATGCTCGAGCAGCGACGGCAGCGAGGACGTCGCGGTCGGCGCCATCGTCGGCGGGAGGTAGATCAGCCACCTCGGGTCGACGGCGAAACGGCTCATCACCTCGAGCGCGGCCGCCGCGTGCTCCTCGGGGATCGTGAGCCGCCCGGCGAGCCGCGTATCGACACCGCGCTTGCCGGCCACGTCATCGATGTCGAGGACATCGGTCCGAGGACGTGCCTCGAGTGACGGCGCCTGGTCGCCGGCGGCGATGAACGGCTTCAGGGGTTCGTAGTACGTGTGCTTCGCCGGGACGGAGACGAGCTCGCGCTCCGGATAGCGGAGCGCCGTCAACGATCCTCCGAACACGCACCCCGTGTCGACGCAGATCGTGTTGTTGACCCACTCCGGCTCGGGTACCGGAGTGTGGCCGTACACGACCATCGCGGATCCGCGATAGTCCTCCGCCCACGGGTAACGGACCGGGAGCCCGAACTCGTCGGTCTCACCGGTGGTCTCTCCGTAGAGCGCGAACGATCGAACGGCGCCGGAGGCGCGGCCCTGCATCTCCGCGCGCATGCCGGCATGCGCGACCACGAGCTTCCGGTCGTCGAGCACGAGGTGGCTCACCAGTCCTTCGAGGAACTCGGCCGCCTCCCGTCGGAACGGCTCGGGCTCGGCCTCGAGCTGCTCGAGCGAGTCGGCGAGGCCGTGCGTCACCTGGACGTTCGCTCCCTTCAGGGCGCGGACGAGCTTCCGCTCGTGGTTCCCGGGAACGCAGAGCGCGGTGCCCGCTTGGACCATCGCCATCACGGTGCGGAGGACGGCCGGCGTGGCCGGGCCTCGGTCCACCAGGTCGCCGAGGAAGACGGCCCTGCGGCCGCCCGGGTGGCGGAAGCCGGCCGCTTCGTCGGCTTCGTAGCCAAGCTCGCCGAGCAGCTCGACGAGCTCCAGGTGGCACCCGTGGATGTCCCCGACGATGTCGAACGGACCGCGATCCTCAGAGCGGTCCGACCATGCCTTCTCGCGGGTGATCTCGGCTGCGTCGATCTGCTCCGGTCCTTTCAGGACCGTGACGCGGCGGAAGCCCTCCCGCTGGAGCCGCCCGAGGGAACGGCGCAGGAGGTTCCGCTGGCGCCTGACCACGTGCGGACCGAAGTCGCGATCTGGCCTCGTCGCGTTCCGTTCGTGCGCCAGCGCCTCGGGGACGTCGAGGACGATCGCCACGGGGAGGACGTGCTGCTCGCGAGCGAGCCGGACGAGCGGCGCCCTGGAGTCGGGTTGCACGTTGGTCGCATCGACCACGGTGAGGCGACCGAGCCGCAGGCGAGCGGACGCGATCCCGTGGAGGACCTCGAAGGCCGCCTCGGTGACCGTCTGGTCGTTCGGGTCGTCGCCGACCATCGCCCTGCATGCGTCGGAGGACAGAACCTCCGTCGGGAGGAAGTGCTTCGCGGCGAACGTGGACTTGCCAGATCCGCTGATACCGACCAAGACGACGAGTGAGAGCTCCGGGACCGTGATCGTCGTCATCGGGAGAACACCGCCATCTGCGTCGGTGGCCCGACCTCTGGATCGAGCGGCCCGACGGGGAGGAACCTGGCCTCGTAGGCGTTCCGCCCAGCGACACCCTCCGCCCACGCCTCGAACTCTCCGCGGGTCCACTCGAAGCGATGATCGCGGTGGCGGAGCGCACCTTCCTCCATCCCTTGGAAGCGGACGTTGTATTCGCGGTTCGGAGTGGTGACCAGAACATGCGTCGGTTTCGCCTCGGAGAACACCGCGCGCTCGAATGCGTCGAGTCGGTTGAGGTCGAGATGCTCGACAACCTCCATGAGGACGGCGGCGTCGAACCCGATCAGACGACGATCCCGATAGGTGAGGGCGGACTGGAGCAGTGTCAGCCGCTCGCGCTGGCGCGGCGACATCGTCGCGAGATGGAGGCGGCGCGCCGCGGCCTCGAGGGCGCGAACGGAGACGTCGACGCCGAGGATCCGGTCGAACGCGCCGTCCTTCATGAGGGCCTGCAAGAGTTTGCCGCCGCCGCATCCGAGGTCGAGCACGGAGCGAGCTCCCGCGGCTCGGAGCGCCGCGACGATCGTCCCGACCCGCTGGTCGGCCAGACTCATCGGCCTCTCCAGCGCCTCCTCTTCCGCATCGTGGGACGCCACAGCGGCGTCGGGATCTTCTTCCTCCTCCTCTTCAGTGAGGCGCGCCAGGGCCTCCCGGGTGAGCAGCGACCGGTGACGGAGGTACCGCTGCGCGATCAGGTCACGCTCCGGATGCTGCCCCAGCCAGTCTTCGCCCTTGGAGAGGAGCTTCTCGATCTCCCCGCGTTCGACCCAGTAGTGCTTGTCGTCGTCCATCACGGGCAGGAGGACGTAGAGGTGTCGGAGGAGATCCCGGACGGTGACCTCACCTCGAAGCTGCAGGTCGACGTACCGGCTGTCGCCCCAGGCTGCGAAGCGCTCGTCCAGCGGGATCGCCGCGGCCGTCACGTCGTAGCCGAGCGGCTCGAACAGTCGCCGCACGAGCGGCTCGCCACCGCGGCACGGAACGACCGGCAGTCGGGCCTCGAGGGGGAGTGCCGAGGCGGCGAGATCCGGTCGTTCATCGCTTCTGCCGGTCAGCGCCGTCCCGAAGAGTTTGGCGATCGCAACGCTCATGAAGGACGACGCCGAGTAGGGCCGATCGTTCACATAGTCCGCGAGGGCGAACGACGATCGGCCGCGACCGCGCCGCACGAGCCCGATCGGATCGATGTCCAGCATCAGGGCGGCGGTGCACCGATCGTCGGTTGCCTCGGGGTAGAAGACCGACGCATGACCCCAGCTCAGTTCCACGGTTCGGATCGCTGCGGGGTTCTTGTGCAGCAGATATCCGAGGTCGGTCGCAGGACGCGCAGTGGAGGTGATCGTCAGGAGCATGGCCGGAGAACGCTATCAGTGGAATCGCGGGCGCCGAGGCGGCCGGTGCTGCATCACTCCTGCACCACGAGGCAGAAGCACTCCGAGGTACTCACAGGTATTCAGCGTCACAACGTTCTCGCTGGCCGGGCCGCTGACCTGCCTGTTTCGGCCGCCTTTACAAAGCGAAGGTCGGGGGGTTCGAGTCCGTCAGCGCCCACCGTGAATCCTCGGCAGGGAGCACGGTCTGTTTCGCTCGTTCGTGATTCGAACTCGCCACCTTGCAGTCATCTCGCCGTGCCGGGGAGCGCACCCGGAGTCAGATCCACCCACCCGGGTCCGTGGTCGAGCTGGAAGTCCAGATTCATCGCCGCATTGATCAATGACAGGTGCGTGAACGCCTGCGGGAAGTTCCCGAGCTGCTCGCCGGTCGGACCGATCTCTTCGGAGAACAGCCCGACATGGTTCGCGTAGGTGAGCATCTTCTCGAACGTGAGTCGAGCTTGCTCGAGGCGGCCCGAGCGCGCGAGCGCGTCGACGTACCAGAACGTGCAGATCGAGAACGTGCCCTCGGACCCGCGCAACCCGTCGGGGGACGCACTGGGGTCATATCGGTAGACCAGACTGTCCGAGACGAGCTCGTCGTCCATCGCATCGAGGGTCGACAACCACATCGGATCACGCGGGGCGACGAACCCGACGAGCGGCATCAGGAGGTTCGAGGCATCCAGGACTTCGGATCCGTAGTGCTGGACGAATGCGGCGCGCTCCTTGCTCCACCCCTTCTCCATGATCTGCGTGTAGATCTGGTCGCGAGCGTTCCTCCATCGCTCGACGTCGGCAGGCTTGCCGCGGCGCTCCGAGAGACGCAGGCCCCGGTCCATGGCGACCCAAGACATCACGCGGCCGTAGACGAAATGCTGCTGGCCGCCCCGTGTCTCCCAGATGCCCTCGTCGGGTCGATCCCAGTTGTCACACAACCAGTCGAGGATCCGACTCAAGTGCGTCCAGCCTTCATGGGTGACGGTGATCCCGCGCCGGTCCGCGATGTACGGAGTCCATCGCCTCGCCGTAGATGTCGAGCTGCAGCTGATCCGAAGCGCCGTTCCCGATCCGGACCGGACCGGACCCTCGATATCCCTCGAGGTGATCGAGCACCTCCTCGTCGAGATCCGGGGACCCGTCGATGCGGTACATGATCTTGAGCGGTCCGGAGCCGTCTCGTGCTCGTTCGCTCGCGCGATCGGCGAGCCACCGGCCGAACGCGGCCGCCTCGTCGGTATAGCCGAGCCCGAGGAGCGCGTAGATCGAGAAGGAGCCGTCTCGGATCCACGTGAAGCGGTAGTCCCAGTTCCGCTCACCTCCCAGCTGCTCCGGGAGGCTCGTCGTAGGCGCCGCGACGAGAGCTCCCGTCGGTGCGTACGTCATCAGCTTGAGCGTCATCGCCGAGCGGCGCACCGCCTCCTGCCAGCGGCCCTGGTACGTCGATCGTCCGAGCCACTCACGCCAGAAGCGAACGGTGGCGTTGAACATGTCCAAGACATCGTGCGGGTCGAGCCTCGCGAGCTCGCTGTCCACCGCCGTCTCCAGGACGACCCCGCCGACCTCGCCGGCTTGCGCGCGCCACATGGCGCGCACGTCGGCTCCATTCGGCTCGAGTGGAACCGTGCCACGAAGGGCGAGCGAGAGATCATTCGAGCGGAAGATCACTCCGTTCTCCGTCGCCTCGACGTCGTGGTCCGACCTGCCGTAGTCGAACCGGGGCTCGCACTCGAGGACGAACTCCATCTCGCCTCGAACGACGCGCACGAGCCGCACTATCCGGTGGCGATCGGTGGCTCGCTCCGGCGTCGCGATCGGCATGAAGTCGACGACCTCCCCGACACCGTCTGGGGACATGAACCTGGTGATCAAGATCGCCGTGTCAGGGAAGTACAGCTGTTTGGTCACGTACTCCTCGTTCGAGGGAGCGATCCTGAACCGACCTCCCCGCCGGTGGTCGAGGATGGACGCGAAGACACTCGGTGAGTCGAAGCGCGGTGTACAGAACCAATCGATCGTTCCATCGGTCGCCACGAGTGCGGCGGTCTGCAGATCGCCGATCAGTCCATGGTCCGAGATGGCCGGATAGCTGCCCACAAGACCTCCTTCAGGCTGGCCGGATCCGCCCGGCGGGGAGATGCGGCTGCGATCGCCTCAAGCTACAGCTTCACGAAGTCGGGCGCGACGCGCTGAGAACACCACGAGTGAGTAGCCTGCGATAGACGTTGCATCGGTGGAGCGGCCAAGCTCACAGGAGGAGACGAGGTGGCTGGGCACACGATCGGAACGCGCGACGAGTGGCAGGCGGCACGCGACGCGCTCGCGAAGCTCGAGGCCGAGCACGCCGAGCGAAACGAGGAGATCAAGAAGAAGCGGCTCGAGCTCCCATGGGTCCCGGTCACGAAGGAGTACGAGTTCGACACCGAGGATGGGAAGAAGACCCTCGCTGACCTGTTCGATGGCCGGTCGCAGCTCCTCGCCTACAACATCATGTTCGGGCCTGATTTCGAGGCCGGGGCATGCCCCGGCTGCACGAGCCTCGCGGATGGGTTCGACGGCCAGCTGATCCACATGAACAAGCGCGACGTCACGTTCCTCTGCTTCTCGCGGGCACCGATCGAGCGCCTCACCGCCTACAAGAAGCGGATGGGCTGGCAGTTCCCCTACGTCTCGACGCACGGGACCGACTTCCCGTTCGACTTCGGGCTTGCGTTGACCGAAGGGCAGGCACAGCAGATCCCCGAGGTGAAGGAGATGATCGACAAGCCGCCCGGCTGGCTCCAGGAATGGTCGGAGCAGGTTGCCGCGGAGCTCAAGGACGGCCTGCGCGAGAACCCGAGCTACATCGCGTTCGCGCGTGAGAACGCGACCGTGTACCACACCTACACGGTGACGGCGCCCGATCCGTTCGTCGGCCCCTACTTCGAGATGCTGCTCGAGCGGGCGCCGAAGCCGCAGCCGGAGGAGCCGCGCAGCTGGCGCAAGGACGAGTACCCGTTCTGAACAGGCAACTGACAACGTTCGGTGTGCTAGAGGAGGCCGTTGGCGTTCAGGAATCCCGTGGCAACGGCGGCCACACTTCGCCCGTCGATCACGACTTGCCCCACGAGGTCGGTCATCTCCTCGGTGGAGAGCCGTGCGCTCACGGCATCGAGCGCGTTCCGAACCTCGTCGTTCAGCTTCTCGGAACGGATCACGGGGGTGATGTTCTCCGCGTTCTGGAGGCGCCTGTCGTCCACGAGAGGGACGAACCCGTTCTGTTCGATCCTCGGGTCTGTCGAGAACAGCAAGCCGATCTGCACCTCGTCGCGCCGGAGGGACTCGACGGTCAGCGGTCCTCCCGCGTCCAATGGTGTGAAGTCGTCGAAGAGGATCCCGTAGACCTCGTGCAATCCGGGGAGGCAGAAGGGCCGTTGAGGGCATTCCGGCGACCCGCCGAAGATCAGCTGGTCGGCGACGGGGGCGAGGGAGCTCATCGTGGTCAGGTCGAACCGCTCGGCCGTCTCCGCGTTCGCCACGAACTGGTTGGTGTCTTGGGCCGCCGACGGTGTGAGCAACGTGAGCCCCTCGGACCGGAGCAGCTCGGCGGTCCTCCGGGCAACATCTCGGGCATCTGCGGACGCTTCCGAGTTCGGGTCGAGGAACAGCAGCAACGACGATAGGTACTCCGGTTTCACGTCGATAGCCCCTGCCTCGAGGGCATTCTGCGAGACCTCTCGAGACCGCAGGTCCAGCCGCCGCTCAACGGGATAGCCGGCATGCTCGAGGACCTGCGCGTACATCTCCGCGACGATCTGGTTCTCGGCGAAGTCGCCGGAGACACCGACGACGATCGCTTCGGCGCCTCCACTGGACGGACGCCTCGCGGGGCCGGCGTCGGAGTCGGTACACCCAGCCACCAGCGTGCCGACCACCATCAGGGCTGCCGCGCGAATGAGGCTGCGACGGAAGCGTCTGGCGATCATTCGGCTTCGGGGGCGAGCGGCGCCATGCTAGGGACGTTCGCGTGACGGCCCACGAGGACGCGGACGGTCGTCGGTCCCTTGCCCTTCACCTCGAGCGTCTCGGCGGGTCCGAAGTCGTACCGATCGGCCAGCTGCGAGGCGGTCGCCTCGGATACCACGAAGCGGCCGGGTTCCGCGCTCACCTCGAGCCTGCTCGCAAGGTTCACGGTGTCGCCCCACAGGTCGTACGCGAACCTGCGGTCCCCGATCACTCCGGCGACGGCCGGCCCTGTGGCGATACCGCCCCGCACCACGATCGGGTCGCCCGACGGCCAGCTGAGCGTCCCAGCGTCGCTGAGGATGTCGACCGCCATCCCAACCGCTGCGTCGGCATGATCGGCCATAGGGGTCGGCGCCCCGGCGACCGCCAGGTACGCGTCTCCGATCGTCTTGACCTTCTCGAGGCCGTGCCGATCGGCGATCTCGTCGAAACGGCGGAAGAGCGCATCCAGGGCATCGGCGAACGCTTCCGGGGACGACCGCGCAGCCTGTTCCGTGGATCCGACCGCGTCCGCGAAGAACACGCTCACGTGATCGAAACTCTGCGCGATCCGAACGCCGGAGGCTGCCCTCTTGAGCTGCTCGACGATAGCCCCGGGCAACATGTTGAGCAGGAGCCCGTCGGATCTCGTGCGTTCCTGGTCGAGCTGACGTTCCCGGAGGAACAGCTGCCGCGTGAACCGCTCCATCCGATAGGCAGCCAGCCCGCCCAGCATGCCGAACGAGAGCAGGTAGAGCACGGTGAGCACGAGTCGTACCGGGTCGTTCGACGGTGCCGTGAAAGCGTATGGAAGGTACGTAGCGATCCCGATCACCGTGACCAGCACGACTAGGACGAACCGGAGCTGCAACAGCGTGTAGGTGAACGCGGTGATCAAGATGACGCCGACGTATCCGTACTCGAGGGGCAGCGTCGAGATCCGCGAGACATAGAAGACCCAGAACACGAGCGTCGCCCCCGCGATGACGACCGACGCCCATTCCCAGACACGCCCGAAGAACCGGGTGAACGTGAGCCCGAATCCGACGACCAGCATGGGGATGAACACTCCGAACCGCATGAGGAGGTCGAGTTGCTGGTCCGACAGGGCCAGCATGCGAGGGCGCAGGAGCACGCCCCACGTGACCCAGAGGGCGATCCCCGCTAGGAAGGCGAAGCGGATGTTGCCGAGATCATGGTTGAAACGGTCGGCCCGATACGCCGACTCGAGGGCGGCATCACGGAAACGCAGCCGCAGCCGCTCCAGGCGAAGTCGCCACCTGGATGACTCTCCGCCGGTTGTCGATGTCTCAGTCGCGTTCATCTGTCTCCTGGGAACTCCCGCCGGAGATGATGGGCGCTGGGCGCCCGCTTGTCAGCCGCGAGCCCCGGAGCCCGACAGCGTTTGGCTGGTTCGGGCCTATGACCTGTACGTCTCGGCCCGCCTTCCCATACCGAAGGTCGGCAAGGTCAACCAGATGTCCGTGGAACGGGAAGGGACACTAACGGACCCTTGTGACCCGTTCGCCAGCGTCAGCCACGTGGTTCATCGAAGCCGAGGCGAGCCGTCGCGATGTCTCGGTGCTTATCGAGCGATCGTCCATGCGAGGAGCCCGACCACTGCTCCGAGGATCAGCAGGACCACCCCCGCGATGCGGAGACCCGTCCTATCGCCTCGACTCTTCAACGGCCTGCCGGCCGCGACCAGGGCGGCGATACCGCTCGCTCCCAGGAACAGTGCCACGGCCAGGAGCACGATGGCGGTGCCACTCATCGTCTCGCCACGGTTGGACACTAGCCCATCATGCTTTCGAGCTCGGATCCCGCGGCGCTACGGAAGGACGATCTGGGTGCGCGAGGAGGAGCAGCGCACGCTGTCGAGGAACTCGCGGACCGCTTCGACGGCTGCGTCTGCGTTGACCGAGGTCAGGGTGGACTTGAAGCCAGAGGCAACATCATCCGCGATCTTGACCTCCGCCCGGAGCGGGTGGTCGGACCCGTCCTCGCACCACGCCCGGATGGTGAGGAGCGCAACCCCTGTGGCCTCTTGCATGCCCCCACGATGGCAGTGGGCCCGTCACGGTTGCGTGACGGGCCAGAGCTCGCTGACCAATGCTCGAAGCCGCTCGGTCGGCTCGACGCCGAGCTCGAGCATCAGCAACTCCCCGTACCTCGTGAACTCCCGGAGGGCCTCGGTGGGGTTCCCCTCCGCGATGTGCACCCGGATCAGGGCTGCCCGGGGGCTTTCCCTCAGCGGCTCGGCCCGCACCGCCGCGAGAGCGGCGGCGGCAGCCTCGCCGTACTTCCCCTGGGACGAGAGACGGTCGGCGAGCGCTTCGAGGGCGTGAAGCCGGAGCTGTCGCCAGTCCTCGGCCTCGACGAGCGCCCAGTCGTCGTACCAGTCCGGCAGAAGCTCCGATGACAGCGCCGGGATCGTTTCGGGCCCCGGTTCCGGCGACGGCGCAGCTTCGGTCGGTGCGAGCAGCTGGTGGGCGAGCGCCCGTGCATCCCAGAGATCCACGGTGACCTGCTCGGACAGCCCGAGGTCCCGTGCGGTGGCTTCGACCGAGGCTCGAGCTCCGCCCTGCAGTCGGGCGAGGGCGGATCGCAGACTGGAGGAGGCGCGGTCCTCGGTCGCGACCGGCCACAGTGTCCCTGCCACCGTCTGTCGCTGGATCAACCGTCCCTTCAATGCGAGGAAGGCCAGGAGGCGCTGGGATCCTTCGGGAAGGATGATCGCGGGGCCATCCGTCTCCAGCTGGAACCCACCCAGGAGCGAGATCCGAGGACCTCCCTCGCCCAGGCGTGGCGTCCTCCCGACCCCCGGTCCGGATCCAGTTCGACTGTCCAGGACGGCATCCCCCCAAAGCGCAACCCTAGTCCTTCTCCTCCCCGACGCACGGGCCGTCACGGCACGGTCACGGAGGGCGGATCAGAGTCGATGGATATCCGGGTGAACGAGCCCGCGAGGGGGAGGGTCACGTCATGGCCGAGATGGTCACCGTCGATGGGCAGCAGTACAAGAAGCGCAACCCGCTCGGAGTGCTCGGGCTCACGTTGCTCACCTTGGGTGTGTACTTCTTGTACTGGTACTACCAGATCAACGGCGAGCTCAAGCGAGCGCTGAAGGACGACACGATCAGCCCGACGCGGTCGCTGATGGCCATGATCTTCGGCTGGTTGATCATCGTGCCGCCCTTCATCGCCATGTACAACACCGCGAAGCACGTCCAAGAGCTCGAGTCGGGACGAGGCGTGACGCAGACGCTGGAGCCGGCATTAACGATCGTGCTGATGTTCCTGCTCTCATTCGTCAACGGGCTCTACATCCAGGAGCACCTGAACCGTGCGTGGGGCGCGACGGCCGCTGTCGCCGTCCTTCCTCCTGCTCCCGATCTCGTTCCGACCGGCTCCTAGGAGGCGCGATGGCTCTCACGGAAGACAGACCTGTGGTCCGCACGGATCCTCGTTCACCGCAACGAGCGGATGGACGGAGTGAACGTGTGAGTACCGCGCGGCGGTTGTGGCTCTGGCCGGTGGCGATCCTGGTCAGCCTTCCCATCGGGGGCTACCTCGCGGACCTCGTCGTGGACGGAGTCGATTCCGTGGGAGCCGCGCTCGCTGGAGGTCTCATCGTGGGCGCGGTCATCGGAGCCGCGGAGTGGTTCGTCCTGCGTCACTGGGTCTCGTGGCTCTGGATCCCGGCGACGATCGTGGGGATGGTCGTGGGCCTGGGGGCCGGAGCGGCCCTGGTCGACTACGGGATCGACCGAGCAGACCTCCTCCTGATGGGTGCGGTGAACGGCTTGGCCGTTGGCGTGATGCAGGCGCTGGTGCTCGCTCGACATCGGATCCCGGGTGCGTTCTGGTGGGCCGTCGCGAACCCGCCCGCCTGGGCGCTCGGCTGGTTCGTGAGCTCCTACGTGATCTCGAGGAACATCGATGAACGGTTCCCGATCTTCGGCGCGAGCGGAGCGATCGTGTTCGGACTGCTGACGTGGCTCCTCCTCGCGGTCCTGTTGCGAGCGGCTCCCGAGGTGCGGGGGACGGCAGCCACCACCGCTCGGTGACCGTCGAGGTTGCTGCCGGGATCTCGCTCGTCGTCGCGCCGTTGTGGTTCAACGCGACCTTCGCGCTCCTCGGGAAGCGGTTCGACTACCCCGACATCCTCAGGAGACCTGCGTCCGAGATCCTCGATCGGTTCCACGCCGGCGGGTCGTCGCTGATCCTGCTGTGGTGGATGTTCATGCTGTCCGGTCTCCTCCTGATCCCCGCCGTCGTGATGCTCGGGCAGACGCTCGGCTTCACGGGGATCGTTCCGCTCGCCGTCACCGTCGGGGTACTCGCGGGGCTCGTACAGATGCTCGGGCTCCTGCGATGGGTCTACCTCGTTCCGTCGCTGGCTCGGACGAACGCGGATCCTGCGGTTGGAAGCGGCGAACGAGACGCGACCGTCGTCGTGTTCCGCTCGATGCACCAGTACTTGGGAGTCGGGATCGGCGAGCACCTCGGGTACCTGTTCACGGGGCTGTGGACCGTGCTGACCGGTGTCGCCATCGTCGGAACGGATCTGATGCCGACCTGGCTGGGCTGGATCGGGGTCGTGCTCGGCGCGGGGCTGATCGTCGGGTCCGCCGAGTTCTTGGGTCGCCGCGAAGAGGATGGGTGGGCTCTCGCGGGCGCAGCCATCCCGATCCTCTACATCGCGTGGTCCCTCTGGCTCCTGGCGATGGGGATCTCGCTGATCATCTGATGTTCGCGATGGACGTGACGAGGGGAGGATGCCGTGGCTGACGAGGCCATATCGATGACGGGCAAGACCGTCCTGATCACGGGCGGCACCAGCGGCATCGGCAAGGCGACCGCGATCGGACTCGCCGCTCTGGGCGCCCGGGTGGCGATCACCGGCCGGGACCTCACGCGGGTCGCGGCGACGGCGGTCGAGATCAGTGAAGCGACGGGCAGTCCGGATGTGGACGCGTTCGGGGCCGACCTCTCGTCACAGACCGAGGTGCGCCGACTTGCCACTGACGTGCTCGACGCATATCCGCGACTGGACGTGCTCATCAACAATGTCGGTGGGTTCTGGGCCACCCGCCACATCACCGCGGACGGTCTGGAGCACACCTTCGCCGTGAACCACCTGGCCGGCTTCCTGCTCACCAACCTGCTGCTGGATCGCCTGAAGTCCAGCGCCCCGGCGCGGGTCGTCACGGTGTCCTCCGGGGCCCAGTCGATGGGAGAGATCGACTTCGAGAACCTGCAGGGCGAGGGCACGTACTCGGGACAGACCGCCTACAGCCAGTCGAAGCTGGCCAATGTCATGTTCACGTACGAGCTGGCCCGCCGCTTGGAGGGCACGGGTGTGACGGCCAACGTGCTGCACCCCGGAGTGACGCGCACCGCGTTCGGCGCCGAGGATCCTTCGTGGATCTCCAAGGTCATCCTCCCGCTCTGGAGACCGTTCATGAGCACACCTCACCGAGGCGCAGCGACATCGATCTACCTGGCTTCCTCGCCCGAGGTGGAGACCGTCAGCGGTCGGTACTTCGCCAAGAGGAAACAGAAGACCTCCAGCAAGGCGTCGTATGACGAAGACCAGGCGGCCCGGTTATGGCAGGTCAGCGCACACCTCGTCGGCTTGGTTCCCTCCGTCGGGACGGGGATGAAGAGGAGTCACGGTGACCCTGAACCGAGGTGAGCTTCTCAGCTTGGAGACTCAGAACTCGTTGGAGCGGGGCTCGTCGTTGGCGTGGCCGTTGGCGTCCGTATCGTGACCAGTGTCTCTTCGAGGGCGGCCAGCGTCGCAGCATCGACCGTCCCCGTTGGCTCCAGGCCGAGGTCCGTCTGGAACTCCTTGAGCGCCCTCTCGAGCTCAGGCGTCCACTCGCCGTCGATCGCTCCCGGCCAGTAGCCGGCGAGCTTCAGCACGGTCTGCACGGAGGTGGCCTCGACGAGCTCGTTCGCGGCAGCCGACTGGCCCGTCTGCTCGAGGGCGTCACCCAGCGCAGCGCGTGTCGCTCGATCGACCAGGCCGGTCACGGGCAGATCTGCATCCGCCTGCAGATCCTCCACGGCCTGCACGGTCTCCGGACCGTAGACGCCGTCCACGGCGCCCTGGAAGTATCCGGCTGCCTCGAGGTCCGTCTGCAGCGCAGTGGTGTACTGACGAACCGCGGCATGCGCGTCAGTCGACTGCTCGTCGGTCAGGCACCCCGCATCGGCGAAGAGGTTCAGCCATGTGACCTCGAGCGCGAACGCGGCCGAAGTGAACACCTCGGTTGCCTGTGAGATCGGTGTCTGATCCGTGATGCCTTGCGACGCGGCCTCGAGGTCCGCTTCTGCGGTCTGCACCCGTTCGACCGACGCGGTGGGCACCGTCGGCGAGGACGAAGGGGAAGGGCTGCCCGCCGCTCCGGTGTTCCCCGGGTTGCCCGCTGCCGATGCCTTGGCCTCCTTGAGCGCCGCGCGCGCCTCGGCGAGAGCGAGGTTCGCCTCGTTCACAGCGTCGTGCGCATCGAGGACTGCCTGAGCAGCGGTGACCGTGCTCTCCCTCGGCTCCTCGAGGTCGGCTCCCAACGTCTTCAGGTCGCCCACGGTGGCGACCTGCTCGTCGAAGATCTTGCCGTATCGATCGATCGCGCCGATGTAGTCCTTGGCCTCGGCACAGAAGGCCGTGCCGGCTTGCTCGAGCGCGGCGTTCGCCTCAGCCAACGTCTCCTCGGCTTGGGCCACTCGCCTCTGCGCGGCATCGACGCTGTCGGAGGACCCCGAGCACGCCGACGCGACCAGCCAGGCCGCGCTGCATACGGCCACCACCAAGCCACGCCACGGGCTCGGCGAGGTCGATCCTCGTCCTCGAGCTGTTCCGCCCACGGTCGTATGAGACCCGACTCCTTGGATCTCGCCATCACGCGGAATGGGTGAAACGACTGGCTTTCTCACGACCGATCTCGACCACGGCGGATGATCGCGTGTGAGAATCATCGGGAGGCGATGACACGTGTCCGAACTCACGGATCTGAGCGACGAGTCCGACAGCAACCCACGACCCGTTGAGTTCACCGACCCCGGTCCGGGGCCCAGCGCAGCCCCGACGCCCGCCGCGTTCCCCAAGATCGGGATCTGGTCCTGGACCTTCGTCGGGTTCGTGGCCGCCGCGATCATCGTGGTCGCCGCACTGTCTGCGGTGAGTGAGATCCTGCTCCCGCTCCTGTTCGCGGCCGTTCTCGCCGTGATCTTCAAACCGCTTGTCGGGAGGCTCGTGCGTCGAGGGTTCAAGCCCACCCTCGCCGCCGGGCTGATCGTCCTGGGGCTACTCGCCCTGATGATCGTCGTCCTGGTCGGGACCGTGCGTGGCGTGCTCGATCAGAAGGATGAGATCAGTGCTTCGGTCGACGCCGCCATCAGCGAAACGGGCGGCACGCTGGGCGTCGATGTGGCCACCTTGGAGGAGGCGCGTGCAGCGGCCGAGGAAGCCGCCCCGGCGATCGCGGAGGGCTTCCTCACGAAAGTGGTCGAAGGAGTCAACTCGCTCGTCGGTCTAGCCAGCGGCATCATCCTCGGCACGCTCATCATGTACTACCTGCTCAAGGATGGCACCGCGTTGCGGCGAACCGTCGTCGCGAAGGTCGACCCACCGATCCGAGACGAGGTCGACGGTTTCGTCGGCGACGCGTGCCAGATCCTCCGCGACTACGGGGGAGGCCGCTCCATCATGTCCGCGATCGTGGCGGCCACCATCGGCCTCGCGAGCCTCTTGCTCGGCCTGCCGCTCGTGTTCACCATCGTGGTGGTCAACTTCATCGGCGGCTACATCCCGTACATCGGCGCCTTCCTGGGTGGCGGTCTCGCCGTGATCGTCGCGCTCGGCGAGGGCGGGCTCGGGTTGGCGGCCCTCATGCTCATCATCGTGGTGGCCGCGAACCTGCTGCTGGAGAACTTCGTAGAGCCCAGGGTGATGGGCCGCACCCTCGACATCCACCCGATCGTCGTGCTCGTCGTCACGGCGCTCGGCGGATTCCTCGCCGGCATCGTCGGGCTCATCCTGGCGGTGCCGTTCACCATGATCGCCGTCAATGCGATCGGCCGCCTCCGGTCGAGGGGCGTGTTCAAGATGGTGGCCGACCGAGCGGAGCCGACGGTGAAGGGCATCCTTGACTGACGGCGAGGGCTGGAGATCGGCTCGCCTGCGGCGCTGTTGGCCGACTCGACGGTCGGGCGGTTGCTCGGGCATACTCTGCGCGTCTCGGCCCACAGGGAGATCGGATGAGACCTTCGGGGTGTCCGATGGGGAACGTCCAGCCGCATCCACAGGCGATTCCAGGGGGTAAGGGCGAATGAGCGTGGGAGACGAGGGATCGGTTGATGGCATCCGGGGGCTCCGCGATGCCGACCGGAGGCGCGACAGCAGGGACCGACCCTCATTCCATGGAGGTCGCGGAGGTCGCGCGTCAACTCGGGGTCGATCCGGAGCGGGGATTGTCGGCAACGGAGGCCGCCGAGCGGCTGGGCTCCCACGGCCCGAACAAGCTCGCGGCGGCCAAGAAGGAGTCGGGGTTCCGCGCCTTCGTGCGGCAGTACCAGGACTTCATGCAGATCATCCTGCTCGTGGCGGCGATCCTCAACGCGATCTTCACGGACGACGCCGGGACGACGATCCTGCTCGCCGGCCTCACGGTGTTCAACGCGATCATCGGCCTGCGCCAAGAGTCGAAAGCGGAGGCGAGCGTCGAGGCGTTGGCCCAGATGATGAAGACGATCGCCCGCGTTCGACGGGACGGCCAGGCGATCGAGATCGACGCCCAGGAGCTCGTGCCGGGCGACGTGGTCCTGGTCGAGGCGGGGAACCGCGTCCCGGCCGACGGCCGGATCGTCGTCGCCGCGACCCTGGAGATCGAGGAGGCCGCGCTCACGGGCGAGAGCCTGCCCGTCGGAAAGTCGGTCGACCCCGTTCCCGGCGAGGACGTCCCGCTCGGCGACCGGACATGCCTGGCCTACATGAACACGTCCGTCACCCGCGGGCGGGGCGAGATGATCGTCACGCAGACCGGCATGGGCACGGAGATCGGCCATATCGCCGACATGCTGGCCAACACCGAGACCGAGAAGACGCCGCTGCAGAAGCAGCTCGACGGTCTCTCGAAGGTGATCGCGTCGATCGCCGGGGTCGCGCTGGTGATCGTGGTGGGGATCGGGCTGGCCAACGGCGAGGACTTCGACACGCTCCTCGTCACGGGGGTGACGCTCGCGATCGCGGCGATCCCGACGGGTCTGCCCGCGGTCGTCACCGCGCTGCTCTCCCTCGGAACGCGCGAGATCGCCCGACGGAACGCGATCGTCAAGCGGCTGCCCGCCGTGGAGACCCTCGGTTCGACGTCCGCGATCTGCTCCGACAAGACCGGGACCCTCACGCTGAACAAGATGACGGCCCGCGAGCTGGCGATCCCCGGCCAGAACCGGTTCACGGTGACGGGCGAGGGCTATCGCACCGAGGGCGAGATCAAGCACGTCGGTGGCTCACACTTCGACCTCGATCCCTACCTGCTCCCGATGGTCCTGTGCGCCGACGCCGTGCTCGACGGCGACAGCCTGATCGGCGATCCGACCGAGGGCGCTCTGATCGTCCTCGGTGCGAAGGGAGGGCTGGACGTCGACGAGACACGGGCCAGCTACCCGCGGATCGCGGAGGTCCCGTTCGACTCCGAGTACAAGTTCATGGCCACGTTCCACGAGATGACGGGCGCGCGCGGCGAGCCCGTCGTCCGCTGCTACGTCAAGGGTGCGCCCGACGTCCTGATCTCCCGCGGCGGGTCCTACCGGGATCCGGACGGGACGACAGTGCCGGTCACGGACGAGAACCGACACCTCGCCCTCGAGGCGAACGACCGGATGGCGGGGGGCGGCGAACGGGTGATGGTGGTCGCCGAGCGGGACTTCGACCCGGCCACGTTCGACCGGGACGGCGACCTCCTCGGCCTCGTCCAGGACCTGACCCTGCTGGCGATGGTGGGGATCGTCGACCCGCCGCGCCCGGAGGCGAGAGACGCGATCGCTGAGTGCAAGAGCGCGGGGATCCGCGTCCGGATGATCACCGGCGACCACGCGACCACCGCGGGCGCGATCGGCGGGGAGCTCGGGATCGAGGGCCGGGCGATCACCGGTGCGGAGTTCGCCGCGATGAGCGACGACGAGCTGCTCGCGCAGCTGCCCGAGATCGGGGTGATCGCCCGCGTCGCCCCGGAGGACAAGGTGCGACTCGTCCGGATGCTGCAGCAGATGGACAACATCGTCGCGATGACCGGGGACGGCGTGAACGACGCCCCCGCGCTGAAGGCGGCGAACATCGGCGTCGCGATGGGCATCACCGGCACCGAGGTCTCGAAGGAGGCCGCGGTGATGATCCTCACGGACGACAACTTCGCGACGATCGTGGGCGCCGTGGAGTACGGGCGAGCGCTCTACGACAACCTGCTGAAGTACCTCCGGTTCCAGATGTCGACCCTCGTTGCCTACATCGCGATCTTCATCGGCGCCGGCATCCTCGACATCGCCGGCGGCATCCCACTCAACCCGCTCCAGATCCTGTGGCTGAACATGGTCATCGACATCCCGATCGCCGTCGCACTCGGCTTCGACGAGCCGACCCCCGGGCTGATGGCCCGGGCTCCGCGGCCCGTGGGAGCGCCGGTCCTGTCGGCGTCGAATTGGGTCCGGCTCTGCGTCCAGGGTGCCGTGATGACGGTGGGCACGCTCGCCGCCTACCAGATCGCCGAGTCGAACTACGGCGAGGCGCTCGTCGCCTCCACGATGCTGCTCACGACCCTCTCGCTGTTCCACCTCGTGGCCGGGCTGCTGGCCCGCGACCAGGTGAACACGATCTTCGATCGCGACGCGATCCCGGGATCGACGCAGCTGCGCCGCTACGGGATCTCGCTGCTCGCGATCGTCGCTATCACGGCCCTCGGCATCCTGCAGCACGTGTTCAAGACCACGTCGCTCAACCTCGAGCAGTGGGGGATCTGCCTCGGCATCGCGCTCAGCCTCCTGGTCGTCGAGGAACTGATCAAGGTGTTCATCCGCCGACGGAGCCGGCCGGACGTGCCGACCGTGGTCGCGGCCACCGCCGAGACCACCCCTGCGGTCCCGGCCGCCGCCTGACGAAGAAGGGGGATCGAGGATGGGGTTCAACCTCCGGAACCGGAACTACGTGAAGGAGCTCGACTTCACGCCGGCCGAGCTCAGGTTCTTGCTGAAGCTGTCGGCGGAGCTCAAGGCCGCGAAGTACGGCGGGTACGAGCAGCAGCGGCTCACCGGCAAGAACATCGCGCTGATCTTCGAGAAGACCTCGACGCGCACCCGGACGGCGTTCGAGGTCGCCGCGCACGATCAGGGCGCCCACGTCACGTACCTGGAGCCGACCGGCTCCCAGATCGGGCACAAGGAATCGATGAAGGACACGGCCCGGGTGCTCGGCCGCACGTTCGACGGGATCGAATACCGGGGCTTCGCGCAGGAGACGGTCGAGATCCTGGCCGAGTACGCCGGTGTCCCCGTGTGGAACGGCCTGACGAACGAGTTCCACCCGACGCAGATCCTGGCCGACGTGCTCACGATGACCGAGCACAGCGACAAGCACCTCGGCGAGATCGCGTACACCTACCTGGGTGACGCGCGGAACAACATGGGCAACTCGCTGATGATCGCCGGGTGCAAGTTCGGGATGGACGTCCGCCTGTGCGCCCCCGAGCACCTGTGGCCGGACGAGGAGCTCGTCAAGACGGCCCGCGGGATCGCGGAGGAGACCGGCGCACGGCTCACGCTCACCGCCGACGTCGACGAGGGCGTGAAGGGCGTCGACTACCTCTACACCGACGTCTGGGTCTCGATGGGGGAGGACCAAGAGCGTGTGGGAGGAACGGATCAAGCTCCTGAAGCCGTACCAGATCAACGGCGAGATCCTGAAGAAGACCGGGAACCCCGAGGTCAAGTTCCTGCACTGCCTCCCGGCGTTCCACAACAAGGAGACCAAGGTCGGCCAGGAGATCTTCGAGAAGTACGGCCTCGACGGGATGGAGGTCACGGACGAGGTCTTCGAGTCCGAGCACTCGATCGTCTTCGACCAGGCCGAGAACCGGATGCACACGATCAAGGCCGTGATGGTGGCCACGCTCGGTGACTGACGGAGCCCGCGCGTGAGGGTGGTCGTCGCGCTCGGCGGGAACGCGCTGCTCAAGCGCGGCGAGCCGATGACGGCCGACGTCCAGCGAGCGAACGTCCGCACGGCGGCCCCGCCGCTGGCCGCCGTCGCGAAGGAGCATCAGCTCGTGCTCTCCCACGGCAACGGGCCGCAGGTGGGACTGCTCGCGCTCCAGGCGGCTTCGTACGAGGAGGTCGAGGCCTATCCGCTCGACGTCCTGGGTGCGCAGACCGAGGGGATGATCGGCTACATGCTCGAGCAGGAGCTCGGCAACGTGCTGCCGGCGGAGGTGCCGTTCGCGACGATCCTCACGATGGTCGAGGTCGACCCCGACGATCCGGCGTTCGATGATCCGACGAAGTTCGTCGGGCCTGTCTACGAGAAGGCCGAGGCGGACCAGCTGGCAGCGCAGAAGGGCTGGGTCGTCAAGCCGGACGGCGACAAGTGGCGCCGCGTGGTCCCCTCGCCGGAGCCGAAGCGGATCTTCGAGATCGACCCGATCCGGTGGTTGCTGGAGAAGGAGGCGGTCGTGATCTGCGCGGGTGGCGGCGGCGTCCCGACGATGTTCTCTCGGGAACGGCGAGCGGACCCTGGTCGGGGTCGAGGCCGTGATCGACAAGGACCTCGCCAGCGAGCTCCTCGCTCGCGAGGTCGAGGCCGACGTGTTCGTGATGGCGACGGACGTGGACGGCGTCTACGCGGATTGGGGCACGCCGGAGCAACGCAAGCTGGAGCGCGTCACGGTCGACGAGCTCCGGGCCGGTGAGTTCGCCGCGGGATCCATGGGACCCAAGGTCGGAGCCGCGATCCGGTTCGTGGACCGGACGGGCAAGCGAGCGGCGATCGGCGGACTCGCGGATATCGAGGGGATCGTGGAGGGGTCGGCCGGGACCCAGGTGGTGGCGTCGTGATGGAGGCCCGAGACAGGCGAACGGAGGAACGATGACAGAGTTCGGTGCCCACTCCGAGGTGGGCAAGCTGCGGAAGGTGATGGTCCATCGCCCGGATCTCAGTCTCCAGCGGTTGACCCCGACGAACCACGACGAGCTGCTGTTCGACGACGTGCTGTGGGTCGAGCGGGCGCAGTTCGAGCACGATCGCTTCGTCGAGAAGATGCGCGAGCGGGGGGTCGAGGTCTACCTCTTCCAGAACCTCCTCGCGGAGGCGTTGGCCGCGAGCGACGAGGCGCAGAAGCGGCTGATCGAGGTCGCGGTCACCGAGTACACGGTGGGCGTGTCCCTCGTGGACGAGATCCGCGCCACGCTCGGGAACATGGCGCCCGACGCGCTCGCGAAGCACCTGATCGGTGGCCTCACGGTCGAGGAGTCGGGCGTGGACCTCGGGAAGCTCAAGGGGTCCTCGCTGCCGGCGGCCGCGCTGGGCGGCGACACGAGCGCGTTCATCCTGCCGCCGCTCCCGAACACCCTGTTCACCCGGGACTCGTCGTGCTGGATCTACGGCGGCGTCTCGATCAACCCGATGTACTGGCCGGCCCGGCGCCTGGAGGCGTACAACGTCGCCACGATCTACCGGGCTCACCCGATGTTCCAAGGCGACGACTTCGAGTACTGGTACCCGCCGCGCGGCGACGACGGCCGGTTCCAGATCGCGGATTTCGGCCGCGCGTCCCTCGAGGGAGGCGATGTCCAGCCGATCGGGAACGGCACCGTGTTGATCGGTCTGAGCGAGCGGACGCAGGCGCGGATGATCGAACAGATCGCGAGGGCGTTGTTCGCGAAGGGGGCCGCCGAGCGCGTGATCGCGGCCGTGATGACGAAGGACCGCGCCCACATGCACCTGGACACGGTCTTCACGCTCCTCGATCGGGACAAGGCGACGGCGTACCCGAAGGTGATGGACCAGGTGCGGGCGATCAGCCTCCGCCCCGGCTCGAAGGAGGGCGCCCTCCACGTGACCGAGGAGGAGGGCTTCATCCCGGCCGTCGCCGACGCCCTCGGCGTGAAGGACCTCCAGGTCGTGGAGACCGGTGGCGACGTGTACCAGCAGGAGCGCGAGCAGTGGGACGACGGCAACAACGTCGTCGCGCTCGAGCCCGGCGTCGTCGTGGCGTACGAACGGAACACGTACACGATCTCGAAGATGCGCGAGGCCGGCGTCGAGGTGATCACGATCGAAGGCTTCGAGCTCGGCAAGGGTCGCGGAGGCGGACACTGCATGACGTGCCCGCTGCTGCGCGACCCGCTCTAGGGGAGGTTCGCATGAGCGGTATCCGGTGGATCGTCGTGATCGTGCTCGCCCTCGTGCTCGTCGGCCTCATCGCGTTCGCGCGCGGGCGCGAGCATCGCCGAGGCGACGAGGTGGGCGCGTTCGGCTCCTCGGTTCGCCTGGTTCGAGTCATCGAGTCGTGAGGGGTCGCGATGGCTGAGACGCCTCCGCTCCAGGAGGGTCGGCGGCCGAGGCCGCCGACCCTGCTCGACGCCCTCCTCCCGGTCGGCGTCCTGATCGTCCTGATCGCGCTCACGATCGCCCTGTTCGGCGTCGACGCGACGAACGGCCCGCTGCAGGTCGCGCTGTTCCTCAGCGCGGCCTTCGCCAGCCTGATCGCGTTCAAGAACGGCTACAGCGTGGCCTCCGTCGCCGAGGCCGCCGTGGGCGGCGTCAGCACGGCGATGGGCGCGATCTTCATCCTGCTGGCGGTCGGCGCCCTGATCGGCACGTGGAACATGGCCGGGACGATCCCGACCGTCGTCCACTTCGGAGTGGGCATCCTGACCCCGACGATCTTCTACTTCGCGTCCGCGGTGATCTGCGCGCTCGTGGGGATGGTGACCGGGAGCTCGTGGACGACGGCGGGCACGCTCGGGGTCGCCTTCATGGGGATGTCACAGGTGCTCGGCCTCAACGAGGCGGTGGCGGCCGGGGCGATCATCAGCGGCGCCTACTTCGGCGACAAGATGACGCCCCTGTCGGAGACGACGATCCTCGTGCCGAGCCTCGTCGGGGGCGTGACCGTCAACCAGCACATCCGCAACATGTGGTGGACGTCCGCTCCCGCCCTGGGGATCAGCCTGATCATCTTCCTGATCCTCGGGTTCACGGCAGACCCTGCGGGAGCGTCGAGCACCCAGGCGGCGCAGGACGCGCTCGAGAGCGCGTTCAACATCTCCGTGGTCGCCCTCCTGCCGCTGCTCCTGCTCGTGTTCTTCTCGGTCCGCAGGTTCCCACCCTTCCTCTCGATCCTCGCGTCCGCCCTGTTCGCCGGCATCCTCGCCTGCTTCACGCAGTGGGACTCCGTGAAGGCCTTCGTGGGGGAGGAGGGGCTGGGTCCGGTCGCCACCGGCGTCAAGGCGATCTACGCGGCGATGGCCACGGGGTTCGTCAGCAACACCGGGAACGAGGCGATCGACACGCTGTTCTCGCGTGGCGGGATGGCCGGGTTCTTGACGACGATCTGGCTGATCCTCGGCGCGCTGTCCTTCGGCGCCGTGATGGAGCACGCCGGCTTCCTCCGCCGGATCATGGCGCCGGTCGTTGCCCGAGCGAACACACGTGGCAAGCTGATCCTCGCGGTGAACGCGAGCGGGCTCGGTCTCAACATGATCGCGGGCGACCAGTACGTGGCCGTCGTCCTGCCGGCTCGGATGTACCGCGAGGAGTTCGCTCGACGCGAGCTCGCGCCGCAGGTGCTCTCCCGCGCGGTCGAGGATTCCGGGACCGTGACGTCGGCCCTGATCCCGTGGAACACGTGTGGGGCGTACATCTCCGGGGTCCTCGGCGTTGCCACGGTGACGTACCTGCCGTTCTGCTTCTTCAACATCCTCAGCCCGATCCTGGACGTCGCGTTCGGGTTCATCGGGTTCAAGGTGCCGACGATCCCCGCGTCGGAGCAGCCGTCCGTCGAGCCAACGAGCGCGGGCGACGGGACGATCGACCCCGCGCCTGCCTAAGGAGGTACCCGTGAGCGACCAGACAACCACGGAGCCCGCCCCGGAGCCGACGAAGAAGCGGCGGTTCCAGCTCCCATCCGCGTACACGATCCTGTTCTTCCTGATCGTTCTGGCGGCGCTGGCAACGTGGTTCGTCCCGGCCGGCACGTACGAGTTGAACGAGGACGGCGAGCCGATCCCCGGCACCTACCGCGAGGTGGAGTCGCAACCGGCGGACATCATCGTGGACTCGCTCACCGCTCCGATCAACGGCCTCTACGGGATCGAGAACAAGAAGGGGAACATCAACTACTACAACTCCGGCACGCTGTTCGGTGCGATCGACGTCGCGTTGTTCATCATCGTGATCGGCGGGTTCCTCGGGGTGACGATGCGGACCGGGGCGATCCAGGCGGGGATCGGCCGGCTCGTCCAACGGCTCCGCGGGAAGGAGCGATGGATGATCCCGCTCCTCATGGGGGTGTTCGCGCTCGGGGGCACGACCTACGGGATGGCGGAAGAGAGCCTCGCGTTCTACGCGCTGGTGATCACCGTGATGATCGCCGCCGGGTACGACGCGATCACCGGCGCCGCGATCGTGCTCCTCGGATGTGGGATCGGGACGCTCGGGTCGACGATCAACCCGTTCGCGACCGGGATCGCGTCGGGGTTCGCGGGGATCCCGCTCAGCGACGGGATCGTGGGACGGCTCGTGATCCTGATCGTGGGGCTGGCGATCGGCATCTTCTTCGTGATGCGGTACGCCGCTCGCGTGAAGGCGGATCCGACCCGATCCCTCGTGTACGACATGAAGGCGGACAACGAGAAGCGGTTCCGGGCCGAGGAGCAAGGCGGCGAGGTCGCGGCGCTCACCGGCCAGCACAAGGTGATCCTCGCGGTCTTCGGACTCGCGTTCCTCGTGATGATGTACGGCGTGATCCCCTGGGAAGACCTCGGGGTCCCGTTCCCGACGCTGTGGTGGTGGTTCCCGGAGATGACGGCGTCGTTCCTGCTGTTCTCGATCGTGATCGGGTTGATCGGCCGGATGAAGGAGGGCGACCTGACCTCGACCTTCGTCGCCGGCGCCGGCGAGCTCCTCGGGGTCGCCTTGATCATCGGGATCGCGCGAGGGATCACGGTGATCATGAACAACGGGCAGATCACCGACACCGTGCTGCACTGGGCGGAGGTGGCGCTCGGCGACGTCGGGGTCGCCGCCTTCGCGATCGTGATGTTCCTGCTGTTCCTGCCGCTGTCCTTCCTGATCCCCTCGTCGTCGGGGCTGGCGACCGTGGCGATGCCGATCATGGCGCCGCTGGCCGTGTTCGTGGGCGTGTCCGAGGCCCTGGTGGTGACCGCCTACCAGAGCGCGAACGGTCTGATGAACCTCTTCATCCCCACGTCGGCGGTCGTGATGGGAGGGCTGGCGATCGCGCGGGTCCCGTACGGCCGCTACCTACGATGGGTGTGGCCGCTGCTGCTGGCGCTCGGGGTGCTCAGTGTGATCGTGCTCGCGGGCGGGGCGGCGGTCGATTGAGCCCGGTGGAGCGATGACGAGGAGTTCCGCACCTGGGCTCCTGCAACGCGTGACGCGATGATCGCGGCCGTGCTCGATCCGCCTTTGTGGATCGAGCTCCCGGCAGTGATCGCCGGCGCCCTCGCCGGCGCGCTGTTCGCCCAGCGTCGAGGGCTGGACGTGATCGGGATCCTCGCCCTCGCGCTCGTGAGCGGGCTCGGTGGGGGACTGATCCGCGACGTCCTGCTCGCCCGCGTCCCGCTCGCCCTGCGGGACGCCTGGTACCTGGTCGCCGTCGCGGGGGCGGCGCTGATCGGCGCGTTCTTCGCGCAAGCAGCGAACCGGATCCATCTCGGCCTGCTCCTGATCGATGCGGTCGCGCTCGGCCTGTTCAGCGTCATCGGGGCGCAGGGCGGGTTGACGGCCGACCTCCCGATCCCGTCGGCGATCCTGCTGGGCACGATCACGGGGGTGGGCGGCAGCGTGCTTCGGGACGTCCTCGTCGGTGAGACCCCGCCGCGGATGCTCAGGCGAGGGCCGCCGTACGCCTCCGCGGCGTTCCTCGGGGCCTCGCTGTACGTCGGTCTCGTGGCGGGCCTCGACGTCCGTCGGTTCGTCGCCCAGATCCTGGCGGTGCTCCTGGTGCTCGCGATCCGCGGCATCGCCCAGTGGAGGGGATGGGAATCGCCCGAGCCCCGAGACCTGACACCTGCCATCCTGCGCCCCAAGGATCGGCCTGACTCGACCTCGACCGACGAGGTGTCCGACCGATCGGCCGAGAGCCGCCCCGCCGAGGAGGAACGATGAGTACGCCGACCAGATCCATGACCGTTCGCCAGGCCGCGTTCATCGGCGTCGGCGCGATGGTGGGGGCCGGGATCTTCGCGCTGCTCGGCACCGCCGGCGCGGTCGCCGGAGCGGCCGTCTGGGTGTCCTTCGTGATCGCCGGTGCGATCGCGGGGCTGCAGGGGTACTCGTTCGCGAAGCTCGGGGCCAAGTACCCGTCGGGCGGCGGTCTCCTCGAGTACGTGGCGCGCGGGTTCGGCGACGGCCACGTCACCGGGGCCACCTGCTGGCTCGTCTACGCGGCCAACATCGTGATCACCGGGCTGGTGGCTGTCTCGTTCGGCAGCTACGCGGCATCGCTGCTCCTGGGCGACGACGCGGGCGAGGTGTGGGTCAAGGTCTTCGCCGCGGTCGTCCTCCTGGTGATGCTGTGGTTGAACGTCGTCGGCTCCCAGGCGGTGGCGAAGGTGCAGACGGTGATCGTGTGGATCGTGGTCGGGATCTTGCTCACGTTCGCCGTCGTGACGATCGTGAACATGGATCCGTCGCTGCTGGATCCGTCGACGTACCCGCCCGTTCGCGACATCGTCTCCAGCGTCGCGCTGACGTTCTTCGCGTTCCTGGGCTTCGGCGTGATCACCTTCACCGCGAAGGACCTGCCGGACCCGAACAGGCAGCTGCCGCGAGCGATGTACCTGGCGCTCGCGATCGCGAGTGTGACGTACGTCGCGGTGGCACTCGGTGTGTTCGGGACGCTCACGGTGGACGAGGTGATCGCCTCGGGTGGGACCGCGATCGCGGTGGCCGCCGAGCCCACCCTGGGACGCTTCGGCTTCTGGCTGATGAGCGTGACCGGGCTCTTCGCAACGGCCGGCGCGACGAACGCCGGGATCTACCCGGCCGGCGGCCTCTCGACGGAGCTGGCGACCACGGGACAGTTCCCGCCGGTGATGGGCCGCTCGGTCGGCCGCGCCCCGGTCGGCACGCTGGTGATGGTCGGGGCCACCCTGGTGCTGGCCATCGGATTCAACCTGGACGCGATCGCGTCGATCGGCAGCGCGATCGCCCTGCTGATCTTCTCGATGGTCACGCTCGGCCATCTCCGGGTCCGGCGCGATACGGGTGCCAACCCCTTCGTCCTGATCGTCGGGCTCCTCGCCACGACGATCGCGCTGATCGTGTTCGCGACCACGACCCTGGTCGAGGAGCCGGCCGCCGTCACGGCCCTGCTCGTGATCATCGCGCTGTCGATCGGGCTCGACCTGTGGTGGAAGTGGGCCAAGGGTCGCCGCCCGGTCCAAAGCGATGTCGGCTGACCGCGGCGTCAGCCGAGGACCATCCCCTCGCCAGACCCGGAGGACTCGGGGTCGGGCAGCTTCATCATCCGGAACGAGTTGATCATGAGCGACACGCGCGCGTCCGACACGGCGTCGGCGGCCGCGACCGGGGCCGGGGTCGTCCTGCTGACGCTCTGTGCCGGTCAGTTCTTGATGGCGCTCGACAGCTCAGTCATGAACGTCTCGATCGCCACGGTGGCGGAGGACCTCGGCACGTCGATCACGGGGATCCAGAGCGCGATCGTCCTCTACACCCTCGTCATGGCGATGCTGATGGTTACAGGTGGGAAGATCGGCTCGATCATCGGTCGCAAGCGAGCCTTCATCCTCGGGCTCGCGATCTATTGCTCGGGATCACTGACGACCGCCCTCGCGCCGAACCTCACGGTGTTGCTCTTCGGATGGTCGATCCTCGAGGGGATCGGGGCGGCGCTCATCATGCCGGCGATCGTGGCGCTCGTGGCGGGGAACTTCCCGCCTGGGGGCCGGCCGCGGGCGTACGGCTTGGTCGGGGCCGCCGGCGCGATCGCGATCGCCGTCGGTCCTCTGATCGGCGGTCTCGCGACCACGTACGCCTCCTGGCGGTGGGTGTTCGCGGGCGAAGTGCTCATCGGGATCGGCATCTTCCTGTTCTCCCGTCGCGTGACGGACGCTCCGGTGGAGACGCGCCCTCATCTCGATCTCCTCGGCGCTGTCCTCTGGGCCGGGGCGATGGGCCTGTTCATCTTCGGCGTGCTGAAGTCCGGCGAGTGGGGGTGGTTCCTGCCCACCGAGGGTGGGCCATCGGCCTTGGGGATGTCGCCCGTGTTCTGGTTGCTGCTCTCGGGTCTGGTGACGCTCCGCCTGTTCATGTCA